>NZ_JBMBRA010000014.1:0-5514 GCF_048590325.1 Hydrogenophaga sp. ZJX-1 | reverse complement strand
CTGCCGCAGCGGCGAAGAAAGCCGAATTCCTGACCTTCCGCCTGGGCGCGGAGGAATACGGCATCGACATCCTGCGCGTGCAGGAGATCCGCTCGTACGAGGAGCCCACACGCATCGCCAACGCACCGGCGTTCATCAAGGGCGTGGTCAACCTGCGCGGCGTGATCGTGCCGGTGGTGGACCTGCGCACCAAGCTCGGCTGCGAGAAGGTGGAATACAACGGGTTCACGGTGGTGATCGTGCTCAACGTGCACGGTCGCGTGGTCGGTGCGGTGGTGGATTCGGTGTCCGACGTGCTGGAACTCAGCAGCGAGCTGATCAAGCCCGCGCCCGAGATGAACACCACGGTGGACACCAGCTTCATCACCGGCATCGCCAGCGTGGGCGAGCGCATGCTGATCCTGATGGACATCGAGGCGCTGATGTCCAGCGCCGACATGGGCCTCATGGACAGCGCCCAGCGCCTTCAGTAAGCGGCAGATGCGACCCATGAGCGGGAACAGGGACGGTCGGCGCACGGAGGCCGTGTGCATGGCCTTGTCCGAGCTGCGCCTGCCCCCCCTGCGCCGGGGTCCTGTCTCCATGGCGCACGACCGCAACACCACGGAATGGATTTCATGAACTTCAACACCCGATTGATTCTTGCCTTTGTGGCGCCGGCGGTGCTGTTTGTCGCCAGCCTGGGCGGCAGCATCTGGGCCTTGGTACAGACCCAGCAGGAGTTCGACAAATACATCCAGACCGAGCAGGCCATGGCCAACAGCGTGCGCGAGATGTACGCCCAGGGGCTGCAGATGGGCCAGGCGTTGCGCAACATCGTGCTGGACCCGGCCAACCCCAAGGCCTACGACAACCTGCAGGCCGCGCGCTCGGCTTTTGACGACGCGCACCAGGCGACGCTGCAGTCGGCCCGGGGCACGCCGGTGGAGCCGGCGCTGGCTTCTCTGGTGGCGCTGCGCGGCGCCCAGGCCCAGGCGCAGGACAAGGTGCTGGCGCTGGTCAAGACCGACGCCGCCCAGGCCATCGAGGTGCTCAACCGCGACGAAACACCGGCCTGGCGCAAGCTGCGAGCCGAACTGCTGCAACTCCGGGATGCGTCCGGCCAGCTGTCGGTGCAGACCCACCAGAGCGTCAAGCAGAGCGCCGACCGCGCGCGCTGGCTGGCGATGGCGCTGGCCGCGCTGGCGATCGGGGTGGCGGTGGTGCTGGGCCTCGTGGTGCAGCGCACCCTGCGCCGCGAAATCGGGGGTGACCCGGCCGTGGCCCGCACCGCCCTGCGCCGCATTGCCGACGGCGATCTCACGGGGACCATGCCGCCGGTGCGCGAACCGGCCAGCCTGATGGGTGCGCTGGCGGGCATGCAGACGTCGCTGCGTGGGCTGGTGGCCCAGGTCCAGCAATCCAGTGCCGGCATCGAGACCGCCAGCCGGGAGATTGCCAGCGGCAACAACGACCTCTCGGTCCGCACCGAACAGGCGGCGAGCAACCTGCAGGAAACCGCGGCCAGCATGGAAGAGCTCAACAGCACCATGCGCCAGAGCGCCGACGCGGCGCGCCAGGCCAGCCAGATGGCCGTGGCCAACGCCGAGGTGGCCATCCGCGGCGGGCAGGTGGTGGGCCAGGTGGTCGCCACCATGGACGAGATCAACCACAGCAGCAAGAAGATCAACGACATCATCGGCGTGATCGACGGCATCGCCTTCCAGACCAACATCCTGGCGCTCAACGCCGCGGTGGAGGCGGCCCGCGCCGGTGAGCAGGGCCGAGGTTTTGCCGTGGTGGCCGCCGAGGTGCGCAACCTGGCGCAGCGCAGCGCCGAAGCGGCGAAAGAAATCAAGGTGCTGATCGGCACCAGCGTGGACAAGGTGGAGGCGGGCAGCCGCCTGGTGGCCGAGGCTGGCAGCACGATCGGCGAGGTGGTGGCCAACGCGCAGCGCGTGGCCGACATCATCGGCGAGATCACCGCGGCCAGCGGAGAGCAGAGCAGCGGCATCGGGCAGATCAACACCGCGGTGAACCAGCTCGACCAGATGACGCAGCAGAACGCAGCGCTGGTGGAAGAGAGCAGCGCCGCGGCCGAGAGCCTGAAGGACCAGGCCCAGCGCCTGGCTCAGGTGGTGCAGGTCTTCCGCATCGAGGGAGCCGGTGCGGCGGTGCCCGTGGCCGCAACCAGCAGGCCACCGGCCCCCGTGCGGGCCGAGCCCCGGCGGGGCAAAGCCCCTGCCGTGGCAGCCGCACGCCCAACCGGACTTCCCCGCCCACCGGCAGCGCCTGCGCTGCAGTCACTCCCCGCAAGCCCCCAGCCCGTCACGGTGAGTGCTTCTGCCTCGGCCGAAGGCGACTGGGAAAGCTTCTGAACGTGTTCCCCGCAACCTAGGAAAAATAGCCATGCGCTTCAATAACCTCAAAATCACCCAGCGCCTGGCCTTGGGATTTGGTGCGGTGCTGCTGCTGCTGTGCGCCCTCACCGGCGTGGCCCTCAGTGGCCTGAACGCAGCCCGCGATGCCCATACGAATCTGAAAGCGATGGGTCAGCGTTCGGCGCTGGCCGACGAATGGGTGAGCCACACGCGGCTCAACATCAACCGCGTGATGGCCATGGCCAAGTCGGGCAACGACCCCCAGGTGGATGCCCATTTCAAGCCCCTGATCGCGCAGACCACCGACCGCATCAACGGGCTGCAGAAAGCGTTGGAAGACAGCGTGGATTCGGAGCAGGGCAAGAACCTGCTGGGCGCGGTGGGTGAGCGCCGCAAGCAGTACATCGCGGTGCGCAAGACCTACTTCGCGGCGCTGGCCGCGGCCGATCCCCAGGCCGAAGACCTCCTGCAAACCGGCCTGATCCCGGCGGTGGAGAGCTACATCGGATCGATGGAAAAGCTCCAGCAACACGAGCGCGAACTGGTCGAGGTGGCAGACCAGGCGGCCGGGCAGGCGGTGAAAACCGAGATGCTCATCATCGGCCTGATGGCGGGCTTCGCGCTGACGCTCGGTGCCGTGGTGGCCTGGTTGATCAGCCGGTCGGTCACGGTGCCACTGTCCACGGCGGTGGAACTGGCCCGTGCAGTGGCCGGCGGCGACCTCACGCGCAGCGTGCAGGTGGACCGTCGCGACGAGCTGGGCGACCTGCTCGGTGCGCTGTCCACCATGAAAGACTCTCTGCTCAAGACGGTGCAGCAGGTGCGCAGCGCCACCGACAGCATCAACACCGCGTCGGTCGAGATCGCCAGCGGCAACCAGGACCTGAGCGCGCGCACCGAACAGGCCGCGAGCAACCTGGAAGAAACCGCCGCCAGCATGGAAGAGCTCACCGCCACGGTGCGCCAGAGCGCCGACGCTGCGCGCCAGGCCAACCAGCTCGCCGCCAGCGCCTCCGAGATCGCCGTGCGCGGTGGCCAGGTTGTCAGCCAGGTGGTCACCACCATGGACGAGATCAACCACAGCAGCAAGAAGATCAGCGACATCATCGGTGTGATCGACGGTATCGCCTTCCAGACCAACATCCTGGCGCTCAACGCCGCGGTGGAGGCGGCCCGCGCCGGTGAGCAGGGACGAGGTTTTGCCGTGGTGGCCGGCGAGGTGCGCAACCTGGCGCAGCGAAGTGCCGAAGCAGCGAAGGAAATCAAGGGCCTCATCGGCGCCAGCGTGGACCGGGTCGAAGCCGGGTCCCGTCTGGTGGCCGACGCAGGCCAGACCATGAGCGAGATCGTGGGCTCGGTGCAGCGCGTCTCCGACATCATTGGTGAAATCACCGCCGCTTCGGGCGAGCAGAGCGACGGCATCGGCCAGGTCAACACCGCGGTGAACCAGCTCGACCAGATGACGCAGCAGAACGCCGCGCTGGTGGAAGAGAGCGCGGCCGCTGCCGAGAGCCTGAAGGACCAGGCCACGCGCCTGGCGCAGGTGGTGTCCGTGTTCCGCATCGATGGCAGCAGCGCGGCAGCGCTCACCCCGACGGTGGTCCATCAGGCTGCGGCGCGCACCGCGCCCACGCCGGGGGCCCGGCCCGCCGCGAAAACGCTGCACGCACCCGCCATCGCAGCACCCCGGGCAGCGCTCCAGCTCAAGCGCCCGGCGCCAGAGCGTGCCCCGACGCCCAGCGCCGGTGCGCCCACCGCGCCTGTCGCCAGGTCCGTTCCGGTCAAGCCCGCCAAGGTCGCCGTGGGCGCGGGCGACGAGGGCGACTGGGAAAGCTTCTGACGAAGTGATCGGACATCGCTCTCCGAAGCGGCTCCATTTCTAAAAGACCGCCATGAACATTCATGCCCATCCCGCGTTGAAGGACACCAGCCATCCCCAGGCCTTGCTGGGCGACAAGGTATTGCTCGCCGCCATCGCCCTGAGCGCGGCGGCGGCCGTGCTGATCGGGTTTCTCTATTACGAGCCGACGCTGGCCATCGTCGGCGCACTGGTCTTCCTGGGCCTGGGCGCCGCGGCCTACGCGCTCGGGCGCGGTACGCTGGGTTCGCGCCTGACGCTGGCCCTCGCCCTGGTGTCGCTGGTGGCCTTGCAGATCCAGCTGGCGCACGGCGAGCTGGAATACCACTTTGGCGTGTTCGTCACGCTGGCGTTGTTGCTGGTCTACCTCGACTGGCGGCCGATCGTGTTTGCGGCGGGGCTGTTTGCGGTGCACCACGTGCTGTTTGACCGCCTGCAGGCCGCGGGTCTGGGCTTTTACTGCACCACCGAAGCCAATTTCGCGCGTGTGCTGCTGCACGCGGCGTACGTGGTGATTCAGACCGGTCTGGAAGTGGTTCTCGCTGTCGGCATGGGCCGCACCGCCCGCGAGGGTGCCGAACTCACGCGCCTGGTGCGGTCGGTCAACCAGACCGACGGCATTGCGCTGGATGTCAGCGCGCATGCGATCAGCACGCCGGGTGCGCGTGCGCTCCAGGACGCACTGCAGCGCATGCAGAGCGCGGTGGCCTCGGTGCAGGCGTCTGCCGTGCATATCGAGACCGCCAGCCGGGAGATTGCCAGCGGCAACAACGACCTTTCGGTCCGCACCGAGCAGGCGGCGAGCAACCTGCAGGAAACCGCGGCCAGCATGGAAGAGCTCAACAGCACCATGCGCCAGAGCGCCGACGCGGCGCGCCAGGCCAGCCAGATGGCCGTGGCCAACGCCGAGGTGGCCATCCGCGGCGGGCAGGTGGTGGGCCAGGTGGTCGCCACCATGGACGAGATCAACCACAGCAGCAAGAAGATCAACGACATCATCGGCGTGATCGACGGCATCGCCTTCCAGACCAACATCCTGGCGCTCAACGCCGCGGTGGAGGCGGCCCGCGCCGGTGAGCAGGGCCGAGGTTTTGCCGTGGTGGCCGCCGAGGTGCGCAACCTGGCGCAGCGCAGCGCCGAAGCGGCGAAAGAAATCAAGGTGCTGATCGGCACCAGCGTGGACAAGGTGGAGGCGGGCAGCCGCCTGGTGGCCGAGGCTGGCAGCACGATCGGCGAGGTGGTGGCCAACGCGCAGCGCGTGGCCGACATCATCGGCGAGATCACCGCGGCCAGCGG
>NZ_JBMBRA010000013.1:0-12706 GCF_048590325.1 Hydrogenophaga sp. ZJX-1 | reverse complement strand
GCGGTGGCCAGCTCGGGGGCGACGTAGTCGTTGTAGAGCGCGGTGGTGTAGAGCAGGCGCATCTGGGCCCCGACCTCACAGATCTTGATGCAGCGCTGCTGCATCTCCACCGTGGTGGCGTGCTCCAGCACGATCTGGTAACCGCGCTCGCCGTGGATCTCGTCGGAGACGATGTGCAGGTCGAAGAACTCGACCTCTTCATCGCTGAAGCCGTACTTGTCGCGCAGCGTGGGGGTCTGCTTGCGGTAGATCGAAGGCACCTGGGACTCCAGGCCCACGACCAGACCGGCGACGGCCACCACCGGGTCTTCGCGCATGGCCACGGCGTAGCACCAGCTCTGCAGGGCGCGCGTGGTGGGCGACATGTTCTCCTGGTCGATCACACGCGCGCGGGTGGTGCCGCAGGCCTCGGCGAAGCGGATCAGCAGGTCGGTGTGGCGGTCCCCGCCGATCTCTTCCTCGTACATGTTGGCCAGCAGGAAGTCCTTGGCGTCGGTCATGTGGTCGGGGGTGCGGGCGTAGATGTAGGCCAGGTAGTCGGCGAAGGGGCCGACGTAGTGGTAGTGGTTCTCGGCCCAGCGTGCGAGGTGTTCGCGGCTGAGGGAGCCTTCGGCCCAGGCCAGGCTGAAGGGGGATTTGTTGGCGCTCTTGCCTTTGATGGCGTTCTCCAGGGCGCTGCGCAGTTCGTCTCGGTTCATCGGCGTGCTCATGGGGGCTCCTTGATGGGGGCGGGGGTGCGCACGGAGGGCGCTCCCCTGGTTGACTGGCGGAAGGCCTGTGGTGCAACAGGCCTCCCGCACTCAGGTGGGCAGGGATCAGAAGGTGTGCAGCACACCCACGGCGACGACGTTGCCGTCGGCATCGGGAGCACCCGGCACCTTGGTGGTGTTGGCCTGGAAGCCGCCGTACAGCCGGGTGCGCTTGGACATCGTGTAGAAGGCGGCGATGCCGTAGCCGGTGCGCTCCACGTCGGGCGCGCCGACGGCGGTCACGTTGACGGCCTTGCCGATGTAGTTGTCTGCAGGCGAGTAGCCGGTGATGCCGCCCTTGGAGCTGGCCACGCCACCGGAAATCAACCATGCGGAGCCCAGTGGCACGTTCACGCCCAGCTGCCATTCCTTGGTGGACTTGTCGTCAAACGCCACCCGGCCGTAGCTGGCCAGCAGCTTGGCCACGCCCAGGTCGTAGGAGCCGTTGACACGGGTGTACTTGATCGGCTCGGACGCGTCGGTGCCCTTTTCGTTCTGCAGCGCGAAGCCGGCATACACCGGACCGCTCGCGTACTTGACGAACATGCTGGACACCGAGCCTTCGCCGGCGTCACCCAGGCCATAGCTGACCGCACCGCTGACGCCACCGAAGGTGGGAGTTTCGTAGTAGAGGCCGTTGTTCGGGTTGTCCTTGTAGGAGCCGGTCAGCCACACGCCGCCGGCGTTGGGCGCGAACATCGAGTTCAGGGCGGCCTGGCTGGCGCCGGCGATTTCGTCGAAAGCACTCCAGGCCTTGCCGGCCTTGAACGTACCAAAGCCTCCCGACAGGCCAACCCACGACTGGCGGCTGAAACCGTTGGTGGCGCCGGTGTTCATCGCAATGCCCTGCTCCAGCTGGAAGTTGGCCTTCAGGCCACCGCCCAGGTCTTCCGAACCCTTGAAGCCGATGCGGCTTTCGTAGATGCCGCTGCTGTTGACCTGGGTGCTGCGCTCGCCCGTGTCGGCGCTCTTGCGCGAGGCGATGTTCATGTCGGCGATGCCGTAGAGGGTGACACTGGACTGTGCAAAGGCAGCGCCGGAGGCGAGCACGAGGGAAACTGCGACGATTTTTTTCATGAAAAGCTCCATTTGAGGATTGAACAAACAAGACACGGCCGGACCCGCGGCTGCGGGCCCTGGGCAATCAACGGGGAAATCAGAAGAAGAGGACGGCCGATGTGGTGGCGATGGCCAGCCCGATGAGCACCGGAGGCGTCAGCACACGCACCAGATCGAGCACCGAGACGCGGGCGAAGCCGGCAACGGCAATCAGCGAAGACCAGGCGATCAGGGTGCCGCCGCCGGTCCAGATGGCGCCCATCTGGCCGATGGCCGCGAGCGTGGCGCCTTCCATGCCGGAAACCGGGGCCATGGCGCCGGCCAGTGCGCCGGTCAGTGGCAGGCCGGAGAAGCCCGAGCCGTCCACGCCGGTGATCATGCCGACGATCAGCAGGCCGAAGGAGACGAACAGCTTGCTGTGCGGCAGCCAGTCCTGCGCACCGCGCACCAGATCGAACAGCAGGCTGGGCGTCTGGTTGGCGGACATGCCGAGGATCGACGCGGCCGTTTCGCTGTTGCCCAGGAAGAAGAAGCCCGCGATCGGCAGCACCGAGCCCATGGCCCGGAAGGCGAACACGAAACCTTCGGTGATGTGGTTGGCGCTTTCTTCCAGCATGGCCTTCGGCCCGTGGTAGGCCAGGGTCGCGAACAGCATCAACAACGCAGCGGCACCGCCGACCAGCGACGCGCCGGCCCCGCCCTTCAGGTCCTGCAGCGGGATGCCGAGCTTGGGCAGCGCCATGATGGTGATGATGACCAGGAACACCAGGGGCGTGAGCACGGCGAACGCCTTGGACCACTTCTGGCGACTCTGGTCCACGCTGGCGATCTCGCGGCGCAGGTCCTGGCCGGTGACCGGCTGTTCTTCGCGGCTGGTGCCCTTGGCGATTTCCGCCTTGTGCGACGAGCCTTCGTGTTCGTATTCCGAACCGCCCTGCTGCCCCAGCGCCTGCCAGTTTTCCAGCAAGACCGGGCTGGCCAGCTTGAACGTCTTGCGGTGGAAGACGAACACCAGGGTCAGCGCCACCAGACCGGTGATCACCGACAGCACCAGCGCACGGTCCGCGACCAGTGCGGCCACGGCGTTGGCGGCCTTGGCACTGATGCCAGGGGCGACGCCGATCACGTAGTCGGACGACAGCGCCATGCCCTGACCGGCGATGGCGATGGCGGCCGCGCCCACCAGCGGCGGCAGACCGGCCGCGATGGCCGCAGGCAGCAGCACCGCGCAGACCAGCGGCACCGCGGGCGTGGGCCAGAAGAACAGCGAGATCAGATAGGTGACGGCGGCGAGGATCAGGTAGGACACCACCCCGTTTTTCATCAGAACCCGAAACGGCCTGACCATCAGGATGTCGGACTTCAGCGCTTTGAGCGAGTTGAGCAGTGCGGTCATCAGGGCAATGACCAGGAAGATGTTGAACAGCTCCTTGGCTGCCACGAAGCTGGCGCCAAAGACGCTGCCGACAGCATCCAGGGGGTTGCCGCTCCAGGCGAAGACCACCAGGAAGGTGGCGACGATCGATGGCACGAGCACGTTGGCCCGGAACATCATGGTCACGATGATGCTGACCACGCCGATCAGGTACATCCAGTGCGCCGCTGTGAGGGTTACGGTTGAGTCCATGTCAAATATCTTGTGGGGTTGAACACCCGACTCGGGGTCGGGATTGGGTTGGCTAGAGACGACTGACGCAAATCACGGCCGGCTGTCACGCCAGCACCGTGCCTTCTGGTTGAACAATTCAGGCTGGCACTTCCCCCTGTGGAGCAAGACGCGCCGTTCCGGGGTCTGACCGCCCATTGCACCGCGGTGGCAACGGAAGACCGGACAACGGTTCGATTCGTGGTGCTAAATGGTATACAACATACCAAATCCATCTTCTTGGTGCTTACCCTGATTCCTTGGCCTCTTTTTCGGGCATTTTTTGAGGAGAAACTGCACTAATTTAGTGCAGTTCAGTGCAATCTGCCTTTCTATTTTTCCTCTGCGTATACAGTATGCATACACCGTGCCAATCGGTATACCCGTGCTCGGTGACGCTGCACAAGGCCCACCCGGCCTCGCGCAGCGCACTTTCCGAACGGAAAACACCCCACACCTGCGCCGCCGGACCGGATCAACATTTCAGAGGTACAGCAGCGACCTCAACCCCTGCCAGGTGAAACCGCCCGGCCTCTCATGGACCGCTGCAGCCAGAACACCCGGATGGGCCATTGACCAGTGCCATCCGGGGGTCACAACCGCTCCTGAGCACGTCCCGGGCCCGGCCTACCGGACCTCGAACCACCCGGATCGCCATTTTTGGGCTTCTGTTGCACCCATTTGGAATACTGTATACACTTAGATCAAGATATGGGTGCCGGCGGCACCCATGCACAGGGCTCGCGCCCTGCCCGGCCTACTGACAGGAACACCCGCGATGAAACCGATTTCCCAAGACAACCCCTGGGGCGTGGTGGGCAACAGCCGCATGGTGGCCACCGGCCACCCGCTGGCCGCCCAGGCGGCGGCCCGCATGCTGCGCGAAGGCGGCAGCGCGATCGACGCCGCGATCGCGGCAGACGCCGTGCTGGGCGTGGTCGAACCCATGGCCACCGGCATCGGCGGCGACGTGCTGGCGATGGTGGTGCCGCCCGGCGAGGCCCCGCTGAGCTACAACGGCACCGGCCGTGCGCCGGCCCGGTTTTCCCTCGACGCGCTGGACCACCTGCCCGGCCGGCGCATTCCCGAGCGGCACGTGTTCTCGGTCACGGTGCCCGGCGTGGTGCGTGGCTGGCACGACCTGCACAGCCGCTTTGGCCGCCTGCCCTGGCAGCGCCTGTTCCAGGCCGCCATCCAGACCGCACGCGAGGGCTTTCCCGTCGCACCCGTCGCGGCGCGCGAATGGGCGCTGTTCGAACCGGTGCTGCGCCCGGACCCCGTCTGCGCCGCCCTCTACCGGGCCGACGCCCTGCCCCGCGCCGGCGAGACCTTCGCCAACCCGGAACTGGCCACGGTGCTGGAAGCCATTGCCAACGAAGGCCCCGACGCCTTCTACCTGGGCGCGCCCGCCATGGCCGCCGAACGCGCCGTGCAGCAACGCGGCGGTGCGCTGGCGCGGGCGGACTTCGCCGGCCACAGCGGCCACTTCGCGCCCCCCGCCAGCGCCCGCTTCCGCGGCCTGACGGTGCTGGAATGCCCGCCCAACACCCACGGCATCGCCGTCCTGCACGCGCTGCAGGCCCTGGATGCGCTGTCGCTGGACCCGGCCGACCCGGCCACCACGGTCGCCATGGTCGAACACATGGGCCGCGCCATGCAGCACGCGAAAGAAACCGTGGCCGACCCGGCCGGCAACACCGTCTGCACCGTGGTGGTCGACGACAGCGGGCTGGCCGTGACGCTGATGAGCAGCATCTTCAAGCGCTTCGGCTCGGGCATCGCTGCGCCGGGCTGCGGCTTCGTGCTGCAGAACCGCGGCTTCGGCTTCTCGCAACCCGGCCACATCAACGGCCCCGGCCCGGGCAAACGCCCGTACCACACGGTGGTGCCGGCGGCGGTGCTGAAGGACGGCGCCTTCCACGCCGGCCTCGGCGTGGTCGGCGGCGCGATGCAGCCGCAAGGCCATGTGCAGTTGATCACCCGACTGGCGGCCTGGGGCCAACCCCTGCAGGCCGCGATCGATGCCCCGCGCTGGCGCCTGGAGGCCGACCGGGCCCTGGCGCTGGAAGCCGGCACCCCGCCCGAGGTGGCGGCCGCCTTGCGCGCCGCGGGTTACCACGAGCCACAAGGCCTGGGTGAACTCGGCGGGCGCAGCGACTTCGGCGGTGCCCAGGTGGTGCTGCGCGATCCGGCCGGCCGCCTCATCGGTGGTTCTGACAAACGCAAGGACGGCACGGCGCTGGCCGTCTGAATCCCCCATCGACCAACGCACCTCACCATGACACTCAAAATCTACGGCGTGGCCGCTTCCCGGGCCATCCGCCCCCTGTGGGCGTCCGAAGAACTCGGCATTCCCTACGAACACATTCCCGTTCACTACCAGGACACGGCGGCCCTGAACGCGCCGGCCTTCCGCGCCCTCAACCCCAACGGCACCGTGCCCGCGATCGACGACGACGGTCTGGTGCTGTTCGAGTCCCTGGCCATCACCCTGCACCTCGCGCGCACCCGGCCCGAAGGGGGCTTGTGGGCGGCGGGCGTTGCGGAGCAGTCGCAGATACTGCAATGGACCCTCTGGGCCGCGACCGAAATCGAACCGCTGGCCCGCCAGTGGTTCCACCACACCAGCTTCCTGCCACCGGAACAGCGGCGACCGGAGCTGGCGGAGGCCGCTCGGGCCCAGCTGCAGACCCGCCTGCGGGTGCTGGACCAGCAGGTGAAGGAACAGCCCTATCTGCTGGCCGACGGTTTCACCGTGGCCGACCTGAACCTGGCCGCCGTATTGCAGCGCCTGGCCGTGCTCGGCGGTGAACACTTCCCCCACGCCACGGCCTGGCACCAGCGTTGCCTGGGCCGCCCTGCGGCGCAGCGCGCCCTGGCCCTGCGCCAGCTTCAGTGAGGCCCCCGGTGCTGCCACCCCCCACCGTTCACGACGTGGACCATCACACCCGCCGCCCCGCGCCACCGCATGGGCGCCGTCCGAACCCGACGACGGGTGCCGGCGCCACCGTGGGCGCCAGCCACTCGCCCCTGACCCTGCTGGTGGTGGAAAAAATGCGCGAGCGCATCCTGGACGGCAGCCTGCCGCCCGGCCACCGGCTGGTCGAAGGCCGCGTGTCGGCCGAGTTCGACGTCTCGCGCATCCCGGTGCGCGAGGCCCTGCGCCACCTCGCCGCCGAGGGGCTGGTCACCATCGAACCGCGCCGCGGCGCAAGTGTCACCCGCTTCAGCGAGGAGCAGGTGCTCGAACTGGTGGAGGTGCGGGGCAACCTGGAGGCGCTCAACGCCAAACTGGCGGCCCGTCACAAGGACCCCGAGCAGATCGCGAAAATGCGCCGCATCCTCGAAGAAGGCAACCGCCTGGCCGATGCCAACGAGCTCGAAGCCCTGGCGCAGCTGAACCACGCGTTCCACGACGTGCTGAGCCAGGCCGCCGGCAACTCCGTGCTGCAGGACGTGATGCGCTCGCTGCGCGACCGCACCGTGCTGCTGTTCACCCCGTTCAACCGCCACCGCTGCCGGCAGAACTGGGAAGAACACGCCGCCATCCTGCGCGCCGTGCTCAACGCCGACCCCGAACTGGCGGCCGTGCTCGCCCTGTGCCACGTGCAGAACGCGGCCAACCGCAGCGAGCTGGACTGACACCCCCGCCGCGCTGCGCGCGACCCCCTCCAGGGGGCGGCACTGGCGGCCCGGCAAAGCCGGTTCCGCGGTGCCCTTGGGCCCACTCCCCTTCTGAGCGCAGATCACTCATCCGGTGCGAAATGCCTTGATCCGGGGATGCGGTGGAGCCGGCTTCGCCGGGCCACTCGCATCGCCCCCTTGAGGGGGTCGCGCGCAGCGCGGCGGGGGTGTTCTTGTTCAGGCCACAACGGCCGAATGCAGCATCTTCAGGGCCAGCACGAACAGGAAGCCCGCGAACACGCGTTTGAGCGTGGCCACCGGCAGGCGCGAGGCCAGGCGCGCACCGACCGGCGCCATCAACACGCTGGGCACCAGCACGCCGAGCAGGGCCGGCAGATAGATGAAGCCCAGGCTGCCCGGCGGCAGGCCGGTCACCGTGCGGCCACTGACGAAGAACGCGACCGTGCCCACGATGGCGATCGGCAGGCCGATGGCAGCCGAGGTGCCGACCGCGCGGTGCATGTTGACGTTGCACCAGGTCATGAACGGCACCGAGAGGAAGCCGCCGCCCGCGCCCACCAGCTGTGACAGCGTGCTGATGGTCGCGCCCACCCCGATCAGGCCAGCCGTTCCCGGCAGGCTGCGGCTCGGTTTGGGCTTGGCGTTGAGGAACATCTGCACCGCGGAGTAGGTGACGAAGGCCGCGAAGATCAGCGCCAGGGTGGTGGTGCTCAGGTGCTTGGCCAGCAGGCCGCCAACCACCCCGCCGACCAGGATGCCCGGCGTGATGCCGCGCACGATGGACCAGTCCACATTGCCCTTGGCGTGGTGCATGCGGGCGCTGGAGATGGAGGTGAACACAATGGTGGTGAGCGAGGTGCCCAGTGCGAGGTGCAGCAGGGTGCTGGAGGCGAAGCCCTGTGCCTCGAACAGCCAGGTCAGCAAGGGCACGTACAACATGCCGCCGCCGATGCCCAGCAGGCCGGCGGCGAAGCCCCCCGCGACGCCAAGGGCCAGGTAGGCGGGCAGCCAGGTCAGCAGGTCGGCGCTCAGCATGGGACACCGCCTCGTGTGACGCGGACCGGTCCCTGGGGGCACATCTCGGCATGTTTGTTTGATGCAAACGGCATTCTGTATCCTTGTGAAGAAATAAAATCAATAAAAGACCGCTTCCCGGCGGCCCGCTCAACCCGAGACCTGCGCAGCACCCCATGGACCCACACATCAAGGCAACAACCCTGGGCGCCAACCACTCGCCGCTGACCGATTTGGTGGTGAACGCGTTGCGCGAGCGCATCCTCTCCGGCGGCATGCCGCCCGGTGAACGGCTGGTCGAAGGCAAGCTGTCGGAGGAGCTCGGTGTGTCGCGCATGCCGGTGCGCGAGGCGCTGCGCCAGCTGGCGGCCGAAGGTCTGGTGACCATCGAGCCGCGCCGCGGTGCGTCGGTGACGAGCTTCAGCCCGCAGCAGATGCGCGAACTGGTCGAGGTGCGCGCCACGCTGGAAGGCCTCAACGCCAAGCTCGCGGCGCAGCGGCACGACGACCAGCAGATCGCCGAGATGGAACGCATCCTCGAAGAGGGCACGCGGGTGTCCCAGAGCGGTGCGGACGACGCCGTCATGCTGATGATGAACCAGCGTTTTCACGACGCCCTGGGCAGCATCGCGGCCAACTCGATCCTGCAGGACATCATGCGTTCGCTGCGCGACCGCACCGCCCTGCTGTTCGCGCCCATCAACCGCTCGCGCGGCCCGCAGAACTGGGACGAACACGCCGCCATCCTGCGCGCCGTGATCAACGGCGACGCCGAACTGGCCTCGCTGCTGGCCATGCGCCACGTCTATAACGCGGCGCAGATGGAGCCCTGAGAGGCCCCGCGACCGTTGGCGCTGTTTCATGCGCCCGCCTGGACACGTTGCCAGGCCAGCCCGGCCAGGGCCACGTCCTCCAGGCCCACGCCCACCGATTTGTAGAGCGTGATCTCGTCGTCGCTCTGGCGGCCGGGCGCAGCGCCCGTGACCAGCGCCCCCAGCTCGACCAGCTTCTCGGGCGACACCAGACCGGGCCGGGCCAGCACCAGGTCACCGGCCTCGCGCAGGGTCTGGGGCAACCATTCCACCGCGATCCGGGCGGCGCGCTCCAGGGCGCGGTCGTCCAGTTCGCGGGTGTGGGGCAGGCTGGAACCGATGGCCGCCACAAAGCAGCCCGGCTCAAGTTGGTCGCCCGAAAACAGCGGCGTGGTCGAGCGCGAGGCGGTCACCACGATGTTGGCCCCGGCCACCGTTTCCGCTGCGTCGCACAGCCGCACCGGCGTGCCGCACTGGCGCTGCAGGTCCGCCGCCAGGCCCGGCGGGGCATAAGGATCGCAGACCCGGATTTCTTCGAGGTCAAAGACTTGTGCCATCTGGATCGCATGGGCCCGGCCCTGCACGCCGGCACCGAACAGTGCCATCTGGCGCGCGCCCGGGCGGGCCAGGTGGCGCGCGGCGATCAGGGAGCAGGCGGCGGTGCGCAGGCGGGTGATGGCGCCGGCGTCGAAAGACGCCAGGGCACGGCCGTCCTCGGTGGAGAACAGCACGATCACGAAGGTGAACTGGCCCTGGATCGTGGTGTAGACCTTGGCGCCCGCCACCTTCTGCTCTGGAATGACCGCGCCGAGCGTGGACAGCTTGACGCCTTGGGCCTCGGTCCGGATGCGCTCCTGCATCGCGGCCTGGCCGTGGCCAAAGCTGCGGAAGGCGTCGAGCAGCACCTGCTGTGCGTCCTGCGGGCTCACGGCCGCGTCGATCATGTCGTCGGTGATGTGTTGCATGGTGCGTAGGTCGGGTAGAAAGGATCGGGAGGGGTCAATGGCGGGTCAGCGTCTGCACCAGGATGCCCAGTGCGCCAAACGCCGCCAGACCCAGCAGCATCGGTCGCAGCGATTGCTGGCGCATCAGGAACTTGACGCGGCCGGAGAGCACGAACCCCGCCACCATCCAGGGCATGAGCAGCCCGCTGAGCCAGAGCTCGGGTGCGCCCATGCGCCCCACCATCGCCAGAGCCACCAGGGACAGCGCCGCGCCGATGAAGAACACCGCGCCCAGCGTGCCGCGCAGCCGGTTGGCCGGCAGGTGCTGCATGGCGATGGCGAACGGCGGCGCGCCGGCCGAGGTGATGGTGCCCATGAGGCCGGAGGCCATGCCCGCCAGCGTGGTGTTGCGCCCGCTGTGCGCCACTTGCCAGCCCTTGAGGCTCAGGGCCACGCCGGTCAGGATCAGCGCCGCGAACAGCAGGGACAGGGTCTGCACCGGCAGCAGGGCCATGCAGACCGCGGCAAGGCCGGTGCCCAGCACCCGCCCGGTGATCGCCTGCCCCGCGGTGCGCCACTCGATGGCATGGAACTCGCGCAGGCCCGTCATCAGCGCCAGCGGGCAGCTCAGCGCCAGCAGCGGCCCGGGAACCAGCTCGGGGAACAGCAGCGCCGCGATGGGCGCGCAGAACATGGCAAAGCCCAGTCCGCTCACGCCCTGCAGGCAGGCGCCGATCAGCACCATGCCGCCCATGCCGAGGTAGGTCACCCCGGCCAGACCCGCGGGCAACAGATCCGTTGCGATGCTGCTCATTGGACTACCCTCCGCGCTGCGCACTGCGGGGCTAAGCGCCTTCGGAACGGCCGGGCGGCGCTCATGGACTTACCAGGACACCGCGATGTCGCCGCGGATGAAGGTCTGGCAGGCCATGCGGTAGCCGTCCGCCAGTTGCTCGTCGTTCAGGTGCTTGCGCTCCTTGGCCTTGACCTCGTCGGTGTGCTCCAGGCCGCGTTCGATGCGGCACTTGCAGGTGCCGCACAGGCCGCCACCGCATTTGAACGGGATGCCGCCTTTTTCGCGCAGCGAGACCCGCAACAGGTTGCTGTTGTCCGGCGCCTCGACCAGCTTGTTGTCGTTGGAAATGAAGGTGACCTGGATCATGCGGCCACCGGCACCGGGCGGTTGAAGTCGGCCACGTCGCGTGGCACCAGGGTGGTCTCCATGTCGCCGAAGGCGCAGAGGTACTGGAGTTCGCGGCGCGCGCCATCGATCTCGTGGAATTTTTCAAGGAACTTCGAGGGCACGTCGTTGACGGTGACCGGCTCGGTTTCGTCGACGATGCGCACGCGGGTCTCACCGCTGATTTCGGCAATCAGGAAGCGCGCGCGCGTACGCCCGTAGAAAACGTAGTCATAGGCTTCGACGGGTTTCAGGCCGGGCCCGACTTCCGTTCTGAATTGGCCAGGCTTGCTGGTCAGGATCACATACATGGTGGTTCGGCTCCAGGTGGGGTGATGGGGTCGGTGAAGGTGGGTGTCCGGTGTTGGCGCAGCAGAAAACGCTCAGTCCTGCGCCAGCTCGATGTCGTGCTCCAGCCAGAGCTGGCAGGCCAGCCGGTAGCCCTCGTTCAGGCGCTCACCCAGCTGCTTCTTCTCTTTCCAGTTCGGCGGCGGCAGGTGTTCGGCGCCGGCGATCACCCGCGTGGCGCACCTGGCGCACTTGCCCATGCCGCACTCGTACTGGAGGTTGGGATACGGAAACTGCTTGATGCCGGCGCGTACCACGAGGTTGGTGTTGGGCTTGACCTCGTCCCGAAAGGTCTGACCGTGCTTGTGAAGGATGACGACAGGCATGGGTATCTCGCTGTGGTGGATCTGCTGCGGCGTTTCGATGAATTGAAGTATACTGTATACCGTTGACAACGATGCGTCAAGCGGCCTTCAGACCGGGCTTCAAGGCCCCTCCAGTGAGCCCAAGAGCCGAAAAACCCCGGGGCTTTCTGGAATTTTCAGATCCTCGGTTGACGTTGCATTGTTTTCTGTATATTGTATACCGTGTTGACGGTCAAAACATCCGACCCGAAGCGTCCGACATCCCTTTTCCGCCACCCCCATCAAGGAGCCCCCCATGCCGACCCTCATGAACCGAGACGAACTGCGCAGCGCCCTGGAGAACGCCATCAAAGGCAAGAGCGCCAACAAATCCCCCTTCAGCCTGGCCTGGGCCGAAGGCTCCCTCAGCCGCGAACACCTCGCACGCTGGGCCGAGAACCACTACCACTACGTCGGCCCCTTCGCCGACTACCTGGCCTACATCTACGCCCGCACCCCCGACCACATGACCGACGCCAAGGACTTCCTGCTGGCCAACATGTACGAGGAAGAGATCGGCGGGGACCGCCACACCGACCTGCTGATCCGCTTCGCCGAGGCCTGCGGCACCACCCGCGCGCGTGTGATCGACCAGGAGAACATGTCGCCCACCACGCGCGCCCTGCAGAGCTGGTGCTACGCCGTGGCCATGCGCGAAGACCCGGTGGTGGCCGTCGCCGGTCTGGTCGTGGGCCTGGAGTCCCAGGTGCCTTCGATCTACCGCAAGCAGACCCCCACGCTGCGCGACAAGTACGGCTTCAGCGATGAAGAGGTCGAGTTCTTCGACCTGCACATCGTCTCCGACGAGATCCACGGCGAGCGCGGTTACCAGATCGTGCTGGAGCACGCCACCACGGTGGAGATGCAGCAGCGCTGCATCAAGATCTGTGAGGTCGGGGCCCAGATGCGCCTGCTCTACACCACCGCGCTCTACAACGACTACGTCGCCCCCGAGCTGGCCACCGC
>NZ_JBMBRA010000012.1:7500-64121 GCF_048590325.1 Hydrogenophaga sp. ZJX-1 | reverse complement strand
TGAAAAATGGCAAAAGAGAAATTTGAGCGGACCAAGCCGCACGTCAACGTCGGCACGATCGGTCACGTTGACCACGGCAAGACCACCCTGACCGCGGCCATCACCACCGTGCTGGCGGCCAAGTTCGGTGGCGCCGCCAAGGCCTACGACCAGATCGACGCAGCGCCTGAAGAAAAGGCCCGCGGCATCACCATCAACACCGCCCACGTGGAATACGAAACGGCCAACCGCCATTACGCCCACGTTGACTGCCCCGGCCACGCCGACTACGTCAAGAACATGATCACCGGTGCCGCCCAGATGGATGGCGCCGTGCTGGTGTGCTCCGCCGCTGACGGCCCGATGCCCCAGACCCGCGAGCACATCCTGCTGGCCCGCCAGGTGGGCGTGCCTTACATCATCGTGTTCCTGAACAAGTGCGACATGGTCGACGACGCCGAACTGCTCGAACTCGTCGAAATGGAAGTGCGCGAGCTCCTGGATAAGTACGACTTCCCCGGCGACGCCACCCCCATCATCCACGGCTCGGCCAAGCTCGCCCTCGAAGGCGACAAGGGCCCCCTGGGTGAAGAAGCCATCATGAAGCTGGCCGACGCCCTGGACACCTACATTCCCACGCCCGAGCGCGCTGTGGACGGTGCCTTCCTGATGCCCGTGGAAGATGTGTTCTCCATCTCCGGCCGCGGCACCGTCGTGACCGGTCGTATCGAGCGCGGCATCGTCAAGGTCGGCGAAGAAATCGAAATTGTCGGTATCAGCGACACCCAGAAGACCACCTGCACCGGCGTGGAAATGTTCCGCAAGCTGCTGGACCAGGGTCAGGCTGGCGACAACGTCGGTATCCTGCTGCGCGGCACCAAGCGCGAAGACGTGCAGCGCGGCCAGGTGCTGTGCAAGCCCGGCTCCATCAAGCCCCACACCCACTTCACGGGTGAGGTGTACGTGCTGTCCAAGGATGAAGGTGGCCGTCACACGCCGTTCTTCAACAACTACCGTCCGCAGTTCTACTTCCGCACCACCGACGTGACCGGCTCGATCGAGCTGCCCGAAGGCAAGGAAATGGTCATGCCAGGCGACAACGTGTCGATCACGGTCAAGCTGATTGCCCCGATCGCCATGGAAGAAGGTCTGCGTTTCGCCATTCGCGAAGGTGGCCGTACCGTCGGCGCCGGTGTGGTTGCCAAGATCATCGCGTAAGTTCAACGCCCGCTAGGGCACAGCCAGTAGGGGTATAGCTCAATTGGCAGAGCGTCGGTCTCCAAAACCGAAGGTTGTAGGTTCGATTCCTACTGCCCCTGCCACAAAACAGGCAAGCATCGGAACCTGAATCCGCTCTGTTTTCGTGGTTTACAAGCCCGCCGAAGTCGTCAAGACCTCTGGTGGGCTTGCGTGTCTCAAGCCTCGGGCTTCGATGTCGCGCGTTTTTGTTACGAATCGTCTGGAACCCCATGGCCTCTTCCGAAGTTCAAACCGTCAACACCAGCGCCGACAAGGCCAAGCTGGCGGTCGCTGTTGTGCTGCTGCTGGGGGCGTTCGTTGCGTTTTATCTGCTGTCGGGCCGGGGTGCGCTCGCGCAATGGGGCGCGTTGATCGCTTGCCTGGTGGCCGCCGTGGTGGTGTTTGGTGTGTCCGAGTCCGGCAAGCGGCTTGTGGCCTTTGGGCGTGATTCCTGGCGTGAAGCCAAAAAGGTGGTCTGGCCGGCGCGCAAGGAAGCGATCCAGATGACGGCTTATGTGTTTGCCTTCGTGTTTGTGATGGCGCTCTTTCTGTGGCTGACCGACAAGACCCTGGAATGGTTGTTCTACGACCTGATCCTGGGCTGGAGAAAATAATGACCGACCAACACAGTCCTGTGACGGATGGCGTGGCCGCTGAGGGCATGCGCTGGTACGTGGTGCACGCCTATTCCGGCATGGAAAAGGCGGCCGAGCGCAACATCATTGAGCGCATCAACCGCGAGGGCATGCAGGACAAGTTCGGCCGCATCCTGGTGCCCACCGAAGAAGTGGTGGAGGTCAAGAACGGTCAGAAGCGCACCACCGAGCGCAAGTTTTTCCCCGGCTACGTGTTGGTGGAAATGGTGATGGACGACGAAACCTGGCACCTGGTGAAGCACACCAACAAGGTGACCGGTTTCGTGGGTGGTGCCAAAAACCGCCCGGCCCCGATTTCCGAGGAAGACGTCCAGAAGATCGTCAACCAGATGCAGGAAGGCACCGACAAGCCGCGCCACAAGGTGGAATTTGTTGTGGGCGAATATGTGCGCGTCAAGGAAGGCCCGTTCACGGACTTCAACGGCACGGTCGAAGAAGTCAACTACGAGAAGAACAAGATGCGCGTGTCGGTGACCATTTTCGGTCGCGCCACGCCGGTTGAACTCGAATTCAGCCAGGTCGAAAAGACCTGAGGTTTCCGTGACGCTGGTGGGTCGGCCCGACGCCAGCGCCATTTGTCTTTTCCGGGTCCCCCACCGCGAGGAGGTTGTCTTGATGGCAGCCGTCTGCACTCGCAGGAGCTAAAAAATGGCGAAAAAAATCGTCGGCTTCATCAAGCTGCAAGTGCCAGCTGGTAAAGCCAACCCATCCCCACCGATCGGCCCGGCCCTGGGCCAGCGCGGCCTCAACATCATGGAGTTCTGCAAGGCGTTCAACGCCCAGACCCAGGGTCTTGAGCCCGGCATGCCGATCCCGGTGACCATCACCGCGTTTGCGGACAAGAGCTTCACCTTCAAGATGGGTACGCCCCCGGCGACCTACATGATCAAGAAGGCCATCAAGCTCGACAAGGGTTCTCCGGTGCCCAACAAGCAAAAGGTCGGCAAGATCACGCGCGCTCAGCTCGAAGAGATCGTGAAGACCAAGATGAAAGACATGACCGCCGCCGATGTGGACGCCGCTGTGCGCACGATCGCCGGTTCGGCCCGCTCGATGGGCGTGATTGTGGAGGGTGTGTAAATGTCCAAGCTGACCAAAAAGCAAAAAGCTTTCGCCGGCAAAGTGGATGCCAACAAGCTCTACGCGCTGACCGACGCCCTGGCCATCATCAAAGAATGTGCCAACGCCAAGTTTGACGAATCCATCGACGTGGCGATCCAGCTCGGCGTGGACGCCAAGAAATCCGACCAGGTGGTGCGTGGCGCCGTCGTGATGCCCAACGGCACCGGCAAGACCAAGCGCGTGGCCGTGTTCGCCCAGGGTGCCAAGGCCGAAGAAGCCAAGGCCGCTGGTGCCGACATCGTCGGCATGGACGACCTGGCTGCTGAAGTCAAGGCCGGCAAGATGGACTTCGACGTCGTCATTGCTTCGCCCGACGCCATGCGTGTGGTCGGTACCCTGGGTCAGATCCTGGGCCCGCGCGGCCTGATGCCCAACCCCAAGGTGGGTACCGTGACGCCTGACGTGGCGCAAGCGGTGCGCAACGCCAAGGCGGGCCAGGTGCAGTTCCGTGTTGACAAGGCCGGCATCGTGCACGGCACGATCGGTCGCCGTTCGTTCGAAGCCGACAAGCTCCAGGGCAACCTGGTGGCCCTGCTCGACGCGCTGACCAAGGCCAAGCCTGCTACCAGCAAGGGTGTTTACCTGCGCAAAGTGGCCGTTTCTTCGACCATGGGTGTGGGCGTTCGCGTCGACATGCAGTCCATCGCGGCCTGATCGCGAAAAGAATTCGGGCCACTCCGGTGGCCCGGGTGTGGTGGGTCCGGGGTTTGACAGTACCGTCAGTCCACGGGGCCATCCAAGACCGTTGGTGTCGGGGAGTGTTCGTTAGAGCGCCGACCGACTTAATTGTGATAAGCCAACGCAGATGGCGATCCCGCTGCAGATGGAATGAGTTCCTGAAACAGTTGGTCGCTGCAATGAGGCGTGCCGGAGGCTTTTGGGCCGAGGGCACATTTAAGGAGTAGACCTTGAGTCTGAATCGCAGTGAGAAAGAAGCGGTCATTTCCGAAGTGACCAGCCTCGCCGCTAAAGCTCAAACGCTCGTGATGGCGGAATACCGTGGCATCACGGTCGCGAACATGGACAAATTGCGTGTCACAGCCCGCAACAGCGGTGTGAGCCTGAGCGTGTTGAAAAACACCCTGGCCCGCCGTGCGGTGGCTGGCAGCAGTTTTGAAGTGGTCGCCGACCAGATGACCGGTCCGCTGATCTATGGCTTCTCCGAAGACGCCGTGGCCGCCGCGAAAGTGGTGGCCGAATTCGCGAAAACCAACGACAAGTTGGTGATTCGCGCTGGCGTCTACGGTGGCAAAGTCCTGGACATCGAGGGCGTCAAGCAGCTCGCCAGCATCCCTTCCAAGGAAGTGCTGTTGGCTCAGCTGTGTGGCTTGCTGATGTCGCCTATTTCGCGTACGGCCGTTGTGCTGGGCGCGTTGGCGGCGAAAAAAGGCGAAGGCGCTGCCGCTCCGGCAGAAGCAGCTGCAGAACCCGCAGCTGAACCCGCCGCACCGGCAGAAGACGCTGCCGCCGCCTGAGCGCGCGGCAGATTCGTTTAACCAATTGTTAGGAAATCAAAATGGCATTCGATAAAGACGCATTTTTGACCGCGCTGGACAGCATGACGGTCATGGAACTCAACGACCTGGTGAAAGCCATCGAAGAGAAGTTTGGTGTGAGCGCTGCCGCCATGGCCGCTCCTGCCGCTGGTGGTGGCGGTGCCGCTGCTGCTGCTGAAGAGAAGACCGAATTCAACGTTGTGCTGCTCGAAGCCGGCGCCAACAAGGTCTCCGTCATCAAGGCCGTGCGCGAAATCACCGGTCTGGGCCTGAAAGAAGCCAAGGACCTGGTCGACGGCGCTCCGAAGAACGTGAAAGAAGCTGTTGCCAAGGCCGACGCCGAAGCCGCAGTGAAGAAGCTGGTGGATGCCGGCGCCAAGGCCGAGTTGAAGTAATTCGCTCGCCAGGCCAGGGCTGGAGTGCTCGAAAGAGCCTCCAGCCTTTGGTGCTTTCTGAGCCGCCAGTGCCAATGGGCTGGCGCAGTGGGTTCGCCCACTGTCAACGCCCATGGCATTGGCGCAGTGTTTTAAATAGACACTGATAAGCAGACTCGCCAGAGTCTGCTTATCAGTGTTTTCTGACCCCGACTGCAGAAAACGACTTGGTTCGGGCCCGTGTGCAATGCACGGGCCGTCCGCCAATGGTTGGTAGAGGCCAGCCACCAAGCAAGTCACCAGGAGTCCATCCCTGGTAGGCAGACAGTCGCCGCAGACCTCAAGCCCGGAGATCTCATGGCCACAGCATCGAATTATTCATACACCGAACGCAAACGCATCCGAAAGAGTTTTGGCACCCGCGAAACCGTCATCGCGATCCCTTACCTCTTGCAGATGCAAAAGGACGCGTACACCGCGTTCCTGCAAGCCGATTCGGCTCCCAAAAAGCGCACCAACGAGGGCCTGCAGGCAGCGTTCGAAGCGGCATTCCCCATCGTCTCGCACAACGGCTTTGTCGAGATGAAGTTCGTCGAATACAACCTGGCCAAGCCGGCGTTTGACGTGCGCGAATGCCAGACCCGTGGTCTGACGTTTGCTTCGGCTGTGCGCGCCCGCGTGCAGCTCATCATCTATGACCGCGAGTCCTCGACCAGCCAGTCCAAGGTGATCAAGGAAGTCAAGGAGCAAGAGGTTTACATGGGCGAAGTGCCCCTGATGACCGACAAGGGTTCCTTCATCATCAACGGCACCGAGCGTGTCATCGTGTCGCAGCTGCACCGCTCACCCGGTGTGTTCTTCGAACACGACAAGGGCAAGACCCACAGCTCGGGCAAGCTGCTGTTCTCGGCCCGCATCATTCCTTATCGCGGTTCGTGGCTCGACTTCGAGTTCGATCCGAAAGACGTGCTGTTCTTCCGCGTCGACCGCCGCCGCAAGATGCCGGTCACCATCCTGCTCAAGGCCATCGGTCTGACGCCGGAAACCATCCTGGCCAACTTCTTCGTCAACGACCACTTCCGCCTGATGGACAGCGGCGCCCAGATGGCCTTCGTGCCCGAGCGCCTGCGTGGCGAGGTGGCCCGTTTCGACATCACCGACAAGTCGGGCAAGGTCGTGGTCGCCAAGGACAAGCGCATCACCGTGCGCCATACCCGTGAGATGGAACAGTCCGGCACCACGCACATCAGCGTGCCCGAAGACTTCATGATCGGCCGCGTGGTCGCGCGCAACATCGTTGACGCCGACACCGGCGAGATCATCGCCAAGGCCAACGACGAGTTGACCGAAGTGCTGCTGAAGAAACTGCGCACCTCGGGCGTGCAGGACCTGCAGTGCCTCTACACCAACGAACTCGACCAGGGCGCCTACATTTCGCAGACCCTGCGCAGCGACGAAACCGCTGACGAGTTCGCCGCCCGTGTCGCCATCTACCGCATGATGCGCCCCGGCGAACCGCCAACCGAAGACGCGGTGCAGGCCCTGTTCCACCGCCTGTTCTACAACCCGGACACGTACGACCTGTCGCGCGTGGGCCGCATGAAGTTCAACGCCCGCGTGGGCCGCGACGAATCCACCGGCGCCATGGTGCTGTCCAACGAAGACATCCTGGCCGTGGTCAAGATCCTCGTGGACCTGCGCAACGGCCGTGGTGAAGTCGATGACATCGACCACCTGGGCAACCGCCGCGTGCGCTGCGTCGGCGAACTCGCCGAGAACCAGTACCGCACCGGTCTGGCGCGCATCGAAAAAGCCGTGAAAGAGCGTCTGGGCCAGGCAGAGCAAGAGCCGTTGATGCCGCACGACCTGATCAACTCCAAGCCGATTTCGGCCGCCCTGAAGGAGTTTTTCGGTGCGTCCCAGCTGTCGCAGTTCATGGACCAGACCAACCCGCTGGCCGAGATCACCCACAAGCGCCGCGTGTCGGCCCTTGGCCCGGGTGGTCTGACCCGCGAACGTGCCGGCTTCGAAGTGCGCGACGTGCACGTGACCCACTACGGTCGCGTCTGCCCGATCGAAACGCCTGAAGGTCCGAACATCGGTCTGATCAACTCGCTGGCCCTGTACGCCCGTCTGAACGAATACGGTTTCATCGAAACCCCGTACCGTCGCGTGATCGATGGCCAGGTGACGAACCAGATCGACTACCTGTCGGCCATCGAAGAAGGCAAGTACGTCATCGCCCAGGCCAATGCCATGCTGGACGCCGAAGGCCGTCTGACCGGTGACCTGATCTCTGCGCGTGAAAAGGGTGAATCCATCCTGACCACGGCCGACACCATCCAGTACATGGACGTGTCGCCCGCGCAGATCGTGTCCGTGGCCGCTTCGCTGGTGCCCTTCCTGGAGCACGATGACGCGAACCGCGCGCTGATGGGCGCCAACATGTCGCGCCAGGCCGTGCCCGTGCTGCGCCCCGAAAAGCCGCTGGTCGGCACCGGCATCGAGCGCGTCGCCGCGATCGACTCCGGCACCGTGGTCACCGCCAAGCGCGGCGGTGTGGTCGACTACGTGGACGCGACCCGCATCGTGATCCGCGTGAACGACGCCGAAGCCGTGGCCGGTGAAGTCGGTGTGGACATCTACAACCTGATCAAGTACCAGCGTTCCAACCAGAACACCAACATCCACCAGCGTCCCATCGTCAAGAAGGGCGATCAGCTGGGCAAGGGTGACGTGATCGCCGATGGCGCTTCGACCGACCTGGGTGAAATCTCGATCGGCCAGAACATGCTGATCGCCTTCATGCCCTGGAACGGCTACAACTTCGAAGACTCGATCCTGATCTCCGAGCGCGTGGTCGCCGAAGACCGCTACACCTCGATCCACATCGAGGAACTGGTGGTCATGGCGCGCGACACCAAGCTGGGTGCGGAAGAAATCACCCGCGACATCCCCAACCTGGCCGAGCAGCAGCTCAACCGCCTGGACGACTCCGGCATCATCTACGTCGGCGCCGAAGTGCTGCCCGGCGACGTGCTGGTCGGCAAGGTCACGCCCAAGGGCGAGACCACGCTGACGCCTGAAGAAAAACTGCTGCGCGCCATCTTTGGCGAGAAGGCCAGCGATGTGAAGGACACCTCGCTGCGCGTGGACCAGGGCTCACAAGGCACCGTGATCGACGTGCAGGTCTTCACCCGCGAAGGCATCACGCGCGACAAGCGCGCCCAGCAGATCATCGACGACGAACTCAAGCGCTTCCGCCTGGACCTGAACGACCAGCTGCGCATCGTGGAAGCCGACGCCTTCGACCGTATCGAGAAGCTGCTGACCGGCAAGATCGCCAACGGTGGCCCGAAGAAGCTGTCCAAGGGCACGACCATCGACAAGGCCTACCTGGCCGACGTCGAGAAGTACCACTGGTTTGACATCCGCCCGGCCGACGACGAAGTCGCCGCCCAGCTGGAGTCGATCAAGAACTCCATGGAGCAGACGCGCCACAGCTTCGACCTCGCGTTTGAAGAAAAGCGCAAGAAGCTCACGCAAGGCGACGAGCTGCCGGCTGGCGTGCTGAAGATGGTCAAGGTCTACCTGGCCGTCAAGCGCCGCCTGCAGCCGGGTGACAAGATGGCCGGCCGCCACGGCAACAAGGGTGTCGTTTCCAAGATCGTTCCGGTCGAAGACATGCCTTACATGGCCGACGGCACGCCCGCCGACATCGTGCTGAATCCGCTCGGCGTGCCTTCGCGCATGAACGTGGGTCAGGTGCTGGAAGTCCACCTGGGCTGGGCCGGCAAGGGCATCGGTCAGCGCATCGGCGACATGCTGCAACAGGAAGCCAAGGCTTCTGAAATGCGCACGTTCCTGGAAACGGTCTACAACCACACCGGCAAGAAGGAAACTCTGTCCGACCTCAGCGACGCTGACGTGATGGAAATGGCCGAGAACCTGCAGAACGGTGTGCCGTTTGCGACTCCGGTGTTCGATGGTGCATCGGAAGACGAAATCCGCGCCATGCTGAAGCTGGCGTACCCGGACGACATCGCCGCCAAGAAGGGCCTGACCGAAACCCGCACCCAGGCGCAGCTGTACGACGGTCGCACCGGTGACGCTTTCGAGCGCAAGACCACCGTGGGTTACATGCACTTCCTGAAGCTGCACCACCTGGTTGACGACAAGATGCACGCCCGTTCCACCGGCCCGTACTCCCTGGTCACGCAGCAGCCGCTGGGCGGCAAGGCGCAGTTCGGTGGTCAGCGTTTCGGCGAGATGGAAGTGTGGGCGCTGGAAGCCTATGGCGCTTCCTACATCCTGCAGGAAATGCTCACCGTCAAGTCCGACGACGTGCAGGGCCGCACCAAGGTGTACGAAAGCATCGTCAAGGGCGAGCACTCGATCGAAGCGGGCATGCCCGAGTCGTTCAACGTGCTGGTCAAGGAAATTCGCTCGCTCGGTATCGACATCGAGTTGGAACGCTCCTAATTCGCCGGCAAGACAAGGATTGAACCCATGAAATCATTACTCGACCTGTTCAAGCAGTTCACGCCCGACGAGCATTTCGATGCCATCCGCATCGGCCTGGCTTCGCCGGAAAAAATCCGCTCGTGGTCTTTCGGCGAAGTCAAAAAGCCCGAAACCATCAACTACCGCACGTTCAAGCCCGAGCGCGACGGCCTGTTCTGCGCCAAGATTTTTGGTCCCATCAAGGACTACGAATGCCTGTGCGGCAAGTACAAGCGCCTCAAGCACCGCGGCGTGATCTGCGAGAAGTGCGGCGTTGAAGTCACGCAGACCAAGGTGCGCCGCGAGCGCATGGGTCACATCGATCTGGCCGCGCCCTGCGCCCACATCTGGTTCCTGAAGTCGCTGCCTTCGCGTCTGGGCCTGATCCTGGACATGACGCTGCGTGACATCGAACGCGTGCTGTACTTTGAAGCCTATGTGATCGTCGATCCGGGCATGACCCCGCTGAAGAAATTCGCGATCATGAGCGAAGACGACTTTGACGCCAAGCGCAAGGAATTCGGCGACGAATTCATCGCCAAGATGGGCGCCGAAGGCATCAAGGAACTGCTGCAGGCGATCGACCTCGACATCGAGATCGAGAAGCTGCGCAACGACCTGACCGGCTCCGAGCTCAAGATCAAGAAGAACGCCAAGCGCCTCAAGGTGCTGGAAGCCTTCAAGAAATCGGGCATCAAGCCCGAGTGGATGGTGCTCGACGTGCTGCCCGTGCTGCCGCCGGACCTGCGTCCGCTGGTGCCCCTGGATGGTGGCCGCTTCGCGACCTCCGACCTGAACGACCTGTACCGCCGCGTCATCAACCGCAACAGCCGCCTGCGCCGTCTGCTGGAACTCAAGGCCCCTGAGATCATTGCGCGCAACGAAAAGCGCATGCTGCAGGAAGCCGTGGACTCGCTGCTGGACAACGGCCGCCGTGGCAAGGCCATGACGGGCGCCAACAAGCGCGCCCTGAAGTCGCTGGCTGACATGATCAAAGGCAAGAGCGGTCGTTTCCGTCAGAACTTGCTGGGCAAGCGCGTTGACTACTCGGGCCGTTCGGTCATCGTGGTCGGACCGACGCTCAAGCTGCACCAGTGCGGCCTGCCCAAGCTGATGGCCCTGGAGCTGTTCAAGCCCTTCATCTTCTCGCGCCTGGAAGCCATGGGCATCGCGACCACCATCAAGGCCGCGAAGAAGGAAGTGGAAGCCGGCACGCCGGTGGTGTGGGACATCCTGGAAGAGGTGATCAAAGAGCACCCGGTGATGCTGAACCGCGCACCGACGCTGCACCGCCTGGGCATCCAGGCCTTCGAACCCATCCTGATCGAAGGCAAGGCGATCCAGCTGCACCCCCTCGTTTGCGCGGCCTTCAACGCCGACTTCGACGGTGACCAGATGGCCGTTCACGTGCCACTGTCGGTGGAAGCGCAGATCGAAGCCCGCACCCTGATGCTGGCCTCGAACAACATCCTGTTCCCGGCCAACGGCGAGCCCTCCATCGTGCCGTCGCAAGACGTGGTGCTGGGTCTGTACTACGCGACCCGCGAGCGCATCAACGGCAAGGGCGAAGGCATGATCTTCGCCGACCTGCTGGAGCTGCAGCGCGCGCTGGACAACGGCGCAGTCGAAATCACCGCCAAGATCAGCGTGCGTCTGCAGCAGTACACGCTGGACAAGGCGACGGGCGAATTCACGCCCTTCGTGTCCCTGGTGGACACGACGGTTGGCCGTGCGCTGCTGTCCGAGATCCTGCCCAAGGGCCTGCCTTTCGAAGTGCTGAACAAGCCGCTGAAGAAGAAGGAAATCTCCAAGCTGATCAACGTGTCCTTCCGCAAGTGCGGTCTGAAGGAAACGGTGGTCTTCGCCGACAAGCTGCTGCAGAACGGTTTCCGCCTGGCGACCCGTGCCGGCATCTCGATCGCCGTGGACGACATGCTGGTGCCGAAGGAAAAGCCGGCCATCATCGAGCGCTCGGAAAAAGAGGTGAAGGAAATCGCCCAGCAATACGCTTCGGGTCTGGTGACCGCGGGCGAGCGCTACAACAAGGTGGTGGACATCTGGGGCAAGGCCGGTGACGAGATCTCCAAGGTGATGATGGCCCAGCTGGCCAAGCAGAAGACCACCGACCGCCACGGCAAGGAAGTGGACCAGGAGTCCTTCAACTCCATCTACATGATGGCCGACTCGGGTGCCCGCGGTTCCGCGGCCCAGATCCGCCAGCTGGCCGGCATGCGTGGCCTGATGGCCAAGCCCGATGGCTCCATCATCGAGACCCCCATCACGGCGAACTTCCGTGAAGGTCTGAACGTGTTGCAGTACTTCATCTCCACCCACGGCGCCCGAAAGGGTCTGGCCGACACGGCGCTGAAGACCGCGAACTCGGGTTACCTGACCCGACGTCTGGTGGACGTGACGCAGGATCTGGTGGTCAACAGCCAGGACTGCGGCACGAGCAACGGCACGGTGATGCGCGCCATCGTCGAAGGCGGTGAAGTGATCGAGTCGCTGCGCGACCGCATCCTGGGCCGCACCACCTGCGATGAGGTGATCCACCCGGAGACCCGCGCGGTCCTGTTGCCGGCCGGCACCCTGCTGGACGAAGACATGCTCGACGAGCTGGAAGCCGCTGGCGTGGACGAGGTGAAGGTGCGCACCGCACTGACCTGCGAGACCCGCTTCGGCATCTGCGCCAAGTGCTATGGCCGCGACCTGGGCCGTGGTGGTCTGGTGAACATCGGTGAAGCCGTCGGTGTGATCGCTGCCCAGTCCATTGGTGAACCCGGCACGCAGCTGACCATGCGTACCTTCCACATCGGTGGTGCGGCGTCGCGTGCGGCCGTGGCCTCCAGCGTGGAAGCCAAGTCCAGCGGTTCGATCGGTTTCAACGCCACCATGCGTTATGTGACCAACACCAAGGGCGAGCTGGTGGTGATCGCGCGCTCCGGCGAAATCATCATCCACGATGAAATCGGTCGTGAGCGCGAACGCCACAAGGTGCCTTACGGCGCCATCCTGGCGGTCAAGGCCGACCAGGCCATCAAGGCCGGCGCGATCCTGGCCAATTGGGACCCGCTGACCCGACCCATCATCACGGAATTCGCCGGTCAGGTGAAGTTCGAGAACGTGGAAGAAGGTCTGACGGTGGCCAAGCAGGTCAACGACGTGACCGGTCTGTCCTCGCTGGTGGTGATCGATCCGAAGCACCGCGGTTCGACCAAGGTGGTGCGTCCGCTGGTCAAGCTGCTCGACGCCCAGGGCAACGAAGTGAAGATACCCGGCACCGACCACTCGGTGACGGTGGGCTTCCAGATCGGCGCGCTGCTGGAAGTGCGCGACGGTCAGGACGTCGGCCCCGGCCACGTGCTCGCCCGCATCCCGGTCGAAGGCCAGAAGACGCGCGACATCACCGGCGGTCTGCCGCGGGTGGCCGAGCTGTTCGAAGCCCGCAGCCCGAAAGACAAGGGCATGCTGGCCGAGATGACCGGTACCGTGTCGTTCGGCAAGGAAACCAAGGGCAAGGTCCGCCTGCAGATCACCGATCCGGAAGGCAAGATCTGGGACGAACTCATCCCCAAGGAAAAGAACATCCTGGTGCACGAAGGCCAGGTGGTCAACAAGGGCGAGAGCGTGGTCGACGGCCCGGCCGATCCGCAGGACATCCTGCGCCTGCTGGGCATCGAAGAGCTGTCGCGCTACATCGTGGACGAAGTGCAGGACGTGTACCGTCTGCAGGGCGTGAAGATCAACGACAAGCACATCGAAGTGATCGTTCGCCAGATGCTGCGCCGCGTGATCGTCGACAGCGTGGGCGATTCGTCGTACATCGCTGGCGAGCAGGTCGAGCGTTCGGAGATCCTCAACACCAACGACGCGCTGCGCGCCGAGGGCAAGCTGCCCGCGGTCTACAGCAACGTGCTGCTGGGCATCACCAAGGCCTCGCTGTCCACCGACTCCTTCATCTCGGCGGCCTCCTTCCAGGAAACCACCCGCGTGCTCACCGAAGCGGCCATCATGGGCAAGCGCGACGAGCTGCGTGGCCTGAAGGAAAACGTGATCGTGGGTCGCCTGATCCCGGCCGGTACCGGCATGGCGTACCACGAAGCGCGCAAGATCAAGGAGAAGATGGACGACGAAGAGCGCCGTGCCATTGCCGAAGCCGACGCCGTGTCGCTGGCGGCCGATCAGGCCGACGCTTCGAGCACCAACGAAGCGGCTGAATAAGCCAACTCACCTGAACCCGGCATCATCGCCGGGTTCCTGAACGCCTCCGGCCATCTGGCCGGAGGCGTTTTTTTTGCCCGATGGCCAACGCCCCTGACAGCGCCGACAGGCGCTGGGGTATATTGCCTGCGCCCTGGCACCGGATCGGGGCGCTTGTTCAACAACCGGAGTTCACACACCATGTCGGCTACTTTGTGGGTTTTGCTGGCCGTTGGGCTGGCGTTGGTGTTCTGGGCCGTGGGCGCCTACAACCGCCTGGTGCGGCTGAAAAACGCCATCGCCAACGCGTTCGGCCAGATCGATGTGCAGCTGAAACGGCGCTACGACCTGATCCCCAACCTGGTTGAGGTCGCGCGCAAGTATCTGGCTCACGAGGCGCAGACCCTGGAAGCCGTGATCGCCGCGCGCAACCAGGCCCGCAGCGCCGAACAAGGCGCTGCCGCCAGCCCCCTGAACGCGGGCGCGCTGGGTGCACTCGCGGGAGCCGAGCAACTGCTCGGTGGCGCGCTCGGGCGCCTGTTCGCGGTGGCCGAGGCCTACCCCGATCTGAAGGCCGACCAGACCATGCGGGAGCTCAGTGAAGAGCTCTCCAGCACCGAAAACCGCATTGGTTTCGCGCGCCAGGCTTACAACGACCATGTGCTCGAATTCAACGATGCGGCGGCCCAGTTTCCGACGCTGATCGTGGCGCGCCTGTTCAATTTCTCCACCCAGTCGATGCTGGAATCCACCAGCAGCGAAGTCGAGCGCCAGCCCGTGAAGGTGGCGTTCTGACGTGCTGATTTTCGAATCCCAACGCGAGGCGCGGGGCCAGACGCGTCAACTGCTGCTGGTGTTCGCGCTCACCGTGTTGCTGCTGGTGCTGGCGGTCAATGCGGCTCTGGCCCTGGCCTGGGGGTTGACGTGGAGCTTCTGGTTCCCGGGCGCCGGATTCCCTCGGCACTTTTTCGCCGTCAACACCGCTGTGGTGCTGTTGTTCGTGCTGGGTGGCTGGTGGGTGGAAACCTCGCGTCTGGCCAGTGGTGGCGGCCAGCGCCTGGCCGAACAGATGGGCGCACGGCCCGCGCAGCCATCGGGCGATTTCGACGAGCGGCGCTTCTGCAACATCGTTGACGAGATGGCCATCTCATCCGGGCTGAAGCGGCCGACCGCCATGGTGGTGGCGCGCGACCAGGGCATCAATGCCTTTGCCACCGGCTGGGACGAGGACGATGCGGTTGTCGCTGTCACCCGGGGTGCGCTGGAGGTCCTGACGCGCGAAGAATTGCAGGGGCTCGTGGCCCACGAGTTCAGCCACATCCGGGAGGGCGATACGCGCCTCAACATGCGGTTGATCGGCATGGTGTTTGGTCTGGAGATGCTCTACCGCATGGGCCAGCACCTGTTTGAGCCCGATGAGCGGGGTCGGCGCATGGCCGCTGCCTTGCTGGGTCTGGCCATCATGGCCGCCGGCTGGCTGGGCTGGGTGGCCGGGCATGCGTTGCAGGCGGCGGTGTCGCGCCAGCGCGAATACCTGGCCGACGCGCGCGCCGTGCAATGGACGCGCAGCCGCGATGGCCTCGGCGGTGTGCTGCGCAAGGCCATGAGCGAGCGCCAGGCGGACTTTGAACCCCGCCAGCTCGGCTCCACAGTGCAACACATGCTGCTGGTGGGGAACGAGGTCGGTCAGGTGGCACACTGGCTCGATTCGCACCCCACGCTGGAGCAGCGCATTCGCCGGATCTATGGGCGCCCCATGGGGGCGCTGCCTCTGGAGCGCGACCGCACGCTGGATGCCACCACCCCGGGCCAGAACCCGGCGACCGGGCCTTCAGACCCTCAGGCTCCGGGCTGGACACTCATCTGACCGTGAACTTCAAGCAGGACCCTCATTGACTTCTACCCGCCCCGCAGACCGCCCGGTGCCCAGCGCGCCCACGCTGGCCACTCAGTTGCGCTGGACCGCGCACTGTGTGCTCGCGGTCGAACAGGGCCACTCGCTCAGCGAGGTGCTGCCGCAAATCGTTTCGGCGCTGCGACCGGGTGTGCAGGCGCTCACCTTCCAGACCCTGCGTCAGCTCGGCGCCGCGCGCGCGCTCGGTCGGCTGTTGGCCCAGCGTGCGCCCGCAGCACCGGTGCTGGCCTTGCTGCACAGTGCGCTGGCCGTGCTGCTGGGGGATGAAAACGGGCAGCACTACCAGCCCCACACCGTCGTGGATCAGACGGTGGAGGCGGCCAAGCAGCAGCGCAGCACCAGCATGCAGGCGGGCTTTCTCAACGCCTGCCTGCGCCGGTTTCTGCGCGAGCGAGAGGCCTTGTGCGCGCAGCTGGTGGACGATCCGGTCGCGCGCTGGAACCACCCGCTGTGGTGGGTGGAGCGGCTGCAGCACGATCATCCCGAGCACTGGGCCGCGATCCTCGAGGCCAACAACGTACCCGGCCCGATGGCGCTGCGGGTCAACCGGCGCCGCGCCGCGCGGGACGACTACCGCGCCGTGCTGGAGGCCGCCGGTCTGTCGGCCAGCCCGGTGGGCGATGACGGTCTGGTGCTGTCGGCCGCGCAGCCGGTGGAGCGCCTGCCCGGCTTTGCCCGAGGGCATGTTTCCGTGCAGGACGCAGCGGCCCAGATGGCCGCCAGCCTGCTGCTCGACGGCCGCGCCTGGAGCACCGCCGACCGCGTGCTCGACGCCTGTGCCGCGCCCGGCGGCAAAACCGCGCACCTGCTCGAACGCGCCGATCTCGACCTGCTCGCGCTGGACGTCGACGCCCGGCGCTGCACCCGCATCCACGACAACCTGAGCCGCCTGGGCCTGAGCGCCGAGGTGCAGTGCGCCGACGCCGCCAACACCGCGGGCTGGTGGGACGGGCGCCCCTTTGACGCCATCCTGCTTGACGCGCCCTGCACGGCTTCGGGCATCGTGCGTCGGCACCCCGACGTGCGCTGGCTGCGCCGTGCCAGCGACGTGGCCCAGCTCGTGGCCGTGCAGCGGCAGTTGCTGGAGCGGCTGTGGCCGCTGCTCAAGCCGGGCGGTCGCCTGCTGTATTGCACCTGCTCCGTGTTTCATGCCGAAGGATCAGAACAGGTCAATGCGTTTCTGCAGCGCCACACCGATGCCGTTCTGCTGCCCTCGCCGGGCCATTTGCTCCCTGGAACTGTCGTTGCCAATGGGGAGTTCTACGACAATGTGCCCGGTGGATACGACGGTTTTTATTACGCACGCATCGACAAGGCTGGTCCTTGATGGGGCGGTGCGCCGGGTGGTAGGGAGCCTGTCGCTGCGGTGTGTTCGTGCGCTGGTCTGGGTGTTCGCGCTCGCCTGCCTGGCAGCGCCGGCCATGGCGCGCGAGCCCGAGATCCAGTTTGTCGGCCTGCAGCGGAACACGGACGCACTGACCCTCACCGTGCGGCTGGGCTCGGTGGCCACGCCAGCGGTTGAAGATGCCCTGTTCAAAGGGGTGCCGATGTACTTCGTCTGGCAGGCCGACGTGTACCGCGACCGCTGGTACTGGACCGACAAGCGCGTGAGTTCGGTGGTTCGCACTTTCCGGCTCGCCTACCAGCCGCTGACCCGGCGCTGGCGCCTGAGTCAGGCCCACGATGGTGTGACAGGCGCCGGTGCTGCGGCACTGCAATACGCGCTGCACCAGAACTTCGAGGGCCTCGATGAGGTACTGGCGGTGGTGGGCCGCGTTTCCAACTGGGCGATTGCCGACGCCGCACGGCTGGACAACGATGTCGAGCACCGGGTCGAATGGCGCTTCAGCCTGGATCTTTCCCTGCTGCCCCGCCCGTTCCAGATCGGCATGGCGACCCAGTCTGACTGGAACATCGAGGTGGACGGCCGCCTTGACGTGCCCATGCGCGCACCGGTCGAACCGCACCCGGAAATCGCTGTTGAGGTCAAGCCCGGCGAGTCGGCGCGTTGATACGCGATTGCCTTCGGATCCTCTCCCACTTCTGTTGAACCATGAGCGACCCACACCTCCGATCCCCGGAAAAGCAGCGCACTTCGCGGCGCTGGGCGGTGGTTGTTGCACTGGTTTTCATGACCGGACTGGGCATGGTGTTGCTGTTCCTGCTCACGCTGGCAACGCGCAACCGCGTGCTCTACGAAGAGAACTTCACCTGGCTGGTCGGTATCAACGTGGCGGTGGCCTCGCTGCTGTTCCTGGCCATCGTCTGGCTGGCGGTGCGGCTGGTCAAGCGACTGCGGCGGGGCAAGTTCGGCAGCCAGTTGCTGCTCAAGCTGGCCGCCATCATCGGGCTGGTCGGGGTGTTGCCCGGGTTGCTGATCTACACGGTGTCGTACCAGTTTGTTTCGCGTTCCATCGAAAGCTGGTTCGACGTGCGGGTCGAATCCGCATTGTCGGCGGGGCTGAACCTGGGTCGCACCACGCTGGACACCCTGAGTGCCGATCTCGGCGCGAAGACCCGACTGGCCGCCGAACAGCTGGCGCGGGTACCCGACGCCTCGGCGGTGCTGGCGCTGGAGCGGCTGCGCGAAAACCTGTCGGCGAGCGATCTGGTGCTCTGGAATGCCTCCGGCCAGGCCATCGCCAGCGCTGGCGCCTCCCGCTTCGACTTTTCACCCAACCGTCCTGCCATTGCCCAGCTGCGCAGCGTGCGCGCGAACCGGGTGATGGTGCTGGTCGAGGGGCTTGAAGAGGTGGGTGAAGAGCCGCTGCAGACCGGCTTGTCGGTGGCGCAGGCGCACATCAAGGTGCTGGCCCTCGTGGAGGCCACCGGATTCGGATTCAATGAAAACCCGCGCTACCTTCAGGTCGTGGTGCCCTTGCCGCGCGCGCTGGTCGCCGATGCCCTGGCCGTTCAGGTGGCCAACCGCGAGTACCAGGAGCGCGCGCTCGGACGCCAGGGGCTGCAGCGCATGTACATCGGTACGCTAACACTGGCCCTCTTTCTGGCCATCTTCGGCGCCGTGTTGCTGGCCGTGCTGCTGGGCAACCATCTGGTGCGTCCGCTGCTCGTGCTCGCGGAAGGCATGCGCGAGGTCGCCCAGGGCAACCTTGCGCCCAAGGTGGAGCTGGCCTCGCGCGACGAGCTTGCGGGTCTGACCCGTACCTTTGCCCACATGACACAGGACCTGGCCGATGCGCGCTCGGCGGTGCAGCACAGCATGGAACAGGTGGACGCTGCCAGGGAAAATCTGCAGACCATCCTGGACAACCTCACGGCCGGGGTGGTCGTGCTCGACGAACGCGGCGGCGTGCTCAGTGTCAATCCCGGTGCGGCCCGCATTCTGCGCACCCCGCTGGGGCTGCACCTGGGGCAACCGCTGGCGGCCGTGGTCGGTCTGGAGAATTTTGCGGCGCAGGTGCTGCAGCAGTTCGAACGCTTCCTGTCCGACGACACCCCCCACGAAGGCGGCCACTGGCAACAATCGTTCGAACTCGGCGCCCACGGCGACACCGGCAACAACCAGGGCATCACCTTGATCGCACGTGGCGCACTGCTGCCCAACAACGAGCGCTTGCTGGTGTTCGACGACGTGTCGGAAATGGTGTCCGCCCAGCGCGCCCGGGCCTGGGGGGAGGTGGCCCGGCGCCTGGCGCACGAGATCAAAAACCCGCTCACGCCGATCCAGCTGTCTGCCGAGCGCCTGGCCATGAAACTGCAGGGCAAGATCCAGCCGGCCGAGCAGGCCCTGCTGGACAAATCGGTCCGCACCATCGTCGATCAGGTCGACGCCATGAAGCACCTGGTCAACGAATTCCGCGACTACGCGCGGCTGCCGGCGGCACAGCTCACCCCCATCGACCTCAATGCCCTGGTGCGTGACATCCTGGTCCTGTACGACAGCTCGGCCGTGCCCGTGAGAGCCGATCTGGACAACGACTGCCCCAGCGTGATGGCCGATCCGCAGCAACTGCGGCAGATCCTGCACAACCTGGTGCAGAACGCGCAGGACGCCATGGCCGGACAGGCCGGTGCCGAAGTGCTGCTCCACACGCGGCGCTCGGGCTCGGGCCAGTGGGTGCGTCTGTCGGTGGTCGATCAGGGCCCCGGATTCGCCGAGAACATCCTGAAGCGGGCGTTCGAACCGTATGTCACGACCAAGACCAAAGGCACCGGTCTGGGCCTTGCGGTGGTCAAAAAAATCATGGAAGAGCACGGTGGGCGCGTCGATATCAGCAACCGGTTGATCGACGGCAAAGTGGTGGGCGCCCAAGTGTCGTTATCATTCGCAGTTGCAAATTGACAACACGGACAGAGGGAAACATTTCACGCTATGGCAACTATTCTGGTCGTTGACGACGAATTGGGCATTCGGGACCTGCTCTCCGAAATTCTCAACGATGAAGGCCACACGGTCGAACTGGCAGAAAACGCCGCCCAGGCCCGAGTTCTGCGTGCGCAGATGCGTCCGGATCTGGTGTTGCTGGACATCTGGATGCCCGACACCGACGGCGTGACCCTGCTGAAGGAATGGGCCAGTGGTGGCCTGCTCAACATGCCCGTGATCATGATGAGTGGGCACGCCACCATCGACACCGCCGTGGAAGCCACGCGCATCGGTGCCACCGCTTTCCTCGAAAAACCCATCACCCTGCAGAAGCTGCTCAAAGCCGTGGACATGGGGCTGAACAAACCGGTGGCCAAGGTCGGCGCTGCGTTGCCCCTGAAAAATGGCGCGCTCGCGCCCGTGATGGAGCTGACCGTGGAAGTGGCCATGACCGGTGGCAGCCAGCCCGAAGTGGTGTTTGACATCGGTCCTCAATCTTCGCAGGCCTTCAACCTGGAGGGGCCGCTGCGAGAGGCGCGCGACGAATTCGAGAAGGCCTATTTCGAATACCACCTGGCCAAGGAGTCCGGCTCCATGACGCGGGTGGCTGAAAAGACGGGTCTGGAGCGCACGCACCTCTACCGCAAACTCAAGCAGCTCGGCGTCGACCTCGCCCGCAGCAAGCGCAACGCGCTCTGATGGCGCTGGCCCGAAAGAACAGCGCCGGATTCCCTGCTATAATTCCGCTTCTGTTTGGCCCGGTAGCTCAGTTGGTAGAGCAGCGGATTGAAAATCCGCGTGTCGATGGTTCGATTCCGTCCCAGGCCACCAAAATTTGGGAAAAGATCAACGGGTTACGCTCAACGGCGTGGCCCGTTTTTCTTTGTGTGGTCAACCGTTCCAATGGATTCGGGCGCCTGGCCTCAGGCCGGTGGTCCGGCGATATCTGGACACAGTGCCCAGTCATCGTCACATGGGCGTGCCCGAAGATGCGTACCGGCAGATCATGAAAATTCGCCTGCTTCAGAACCGTATCGATCCCAGCCATGAGAATCCGCTGATCGCGGGCTTCGATGCTTTCGACTTCAGCCACAACCCCCACCCCGAATGGCGGGAGTTCCAGGTCTTTGAGCACATCGTTGCGAACGGCGTGCATCGCACCGCCGATGTTCTGGGGGCTGTTTCCAGCCGTTTCCAGGCCAAAGGCCTGCTCGACGGGAACGACGTGCGCCAGTGGATCGAAGCCAATCCCGGGTATGAGGTGTATGTCACCAACCCGTGGGCCCACATGAGTTACTGCAATTTCAGCAGCAATGACCGTTCGCCGATCATCCATGGGGATTCCGAGGTGCTGCACCGGTTCCAGGCGGTTCTGGACAAGGCCGGCGTTGGACTGGACTTTCTGACGTCGACACGGCAGCACAACGGCAACTACGGGCTTTGTAGCTACTGGTTCGGTACGCCCATGTTCTGGGAGCGCTTTCTCTCCGAGCTGGTCGCGCCGGTCATTCACCTGAGCCGCAATGAACTGGGCAGTGAGCTTCACGATTTCCTGTACCGCCCGATGCAGTACTACGGCGACGCCAGGCACAGGCCGGGCGCACTTCCGTTCTTGCTGGAACGGGCCACCAGCCTTTACATCGCCAGCGCGTTTCCGCAGTCATCGGCGTTTTACCCAAGAACACGGCAGCAGGTGCTCGATTGTTGTCTCTACCCGTTTGAACGGGACCTGATCACTCTTTTCGGCGATCAGGTGGACGCTTGGGACGCCGCGGCACACTACGAGCCAGCCGCCCGGGCCTATTTTGATCGTGCATGCCTGCATGCGAACCATGGCTGGTTGCTGTACGGAGCCCTGCACCGAATCGGCTTCGACCACGGCAATCCCCGCCCCTACCTCCCTTGGTTCACACAAGGCAGCACTCGTGCGGAAACTGCTAAAATGCCTGCTCCGGAATGGGCGGCTTAAACGGCCTTTCGCTTGTTCCTCGTTTTCGTCCCAGGCCACCAAACACCTCGCAAAAGCCCATCCTTCGAGATGGGCTTTTGACTTTCTGGGTCGTCCTTTCGGGGCGGTGTGCCCCGGACCGTTTCGGCTTTGAACCGGTCCATGGCCTCTCAGGATTCACGTTCGGCACGACCGACCCGCCGGGCTCCGGCTTTCCATCATTCAAGGACTCCCTGTGGCCATTGATACTTTTGTGCATGCGCACACCGAACTGGTCGCCCAGCTGGTGAGCCAGCTCAGCACCCGCACCCTGAACCGCTTTGCCGAAGAATCCCGCGAGGATGGGGAAAGCCTGAAAGACGCGCTCGACCGCTATGAGATCGACTACGCCTGGCATGTCCTGGGCTCGGACCGGATGCGCGACGCCACCGTGGCGGTGCTGGAGGCCAGGCTCCAGCGTTCGGCCACGGACGAGCACCGGGACTGCGTAGCGGTGGTTCTGACCTCGGCTGCCGAGAAGCTGGCACCCGATGTGCTGATGAGTTTTGACAACGATGTGCCCGAGCAGTTGGGCGGCCTGTTGCAGGCCTGGTTCGTCGGCAAGCCCGCTCTGGCGACCGGGAACGCATCCTGACCGGCGGGTTCCGACCGTTGCACAAAAAACCGGCGCGAGGCCGGTTTTTTTGTCATGGGCGTCAGCCGAGGCTCAGTTGAACGGACGGGACTTCGGCGTCTTGTCGGTCGAGGGCAGCGTGATCTGCGGTTGCTGACCCGTCAGGGTTTTGAGGAAAGCCACGATCTTGGCGTTTTCGTCTTTGTTGAACTCGCGGCCTGCAGTTGCAGGCGGCCCATCAGGTCCACGGCCTGGGTCATGGTTTCAGCGGCGCCGTCGTGGAAGCAGGGGCAGGTGAGTTCGATGTTGCGCAGCGCTGGCGCCTTGAAGTTCAGGCGGTCGGCGTCCTTGCCGGTCACGCTGGGTGCATCCACCGCGTGGCGAGCGCGGTGGGATCAGCGCCAGCCGGGCGTCTTGTCCAGTCGGAAATACAGGCTGGGCTGGGACGTGGCGCTGCCCTCTGCCGGACGGCGGATGCCGCGAATGACCTGCCCGCACGCCAGAGGCGCCCCCGCCCAGACCGCCTCCATGGTCACGCCGTCGGCGGATTCGTCGAGGTTGAACTCTCCGTCCACCACATCCCCTGAAACCTGGGTCTGCACATCGTTGCCGGTGGTGGATCGCCTGATGTGACCTCGCACGCTGCCAGGATAGTCGGGGTGGCGCTCGAACAGCACGGCGCCGCGGGACTGTGGTTCGGTTTCCCGTCCGTCCAGCGGCCAGAGCGTGAGCTGCCACAGGCCGTAGAGATGGGCGGGCGCCATGTCAGCCGGTTCGGTACAGGCCGCTGCCGGCGGGGTGGGGCGGCTCTGGGCGGTGGCATTGGGTGAGGGCGTTGCCGCCAGCAAGGCCAGCAGCGTGGTGCCGATCCACGCGGCCTTGGCGCGATCCTTGGGCGAGCGGTGCAGGCTCATGGTGTATTCGCAGCTTTCTGCGCGGCCTGGTCGGTGGCGCGTTGGGCGAACTCGGCGCGCAGCGCGCGCAGCTTTTCGCGCGGGTCTTCTTTCACGGTGTTCTGGTCCAGCGCCATCTCTTTGATGAAGCGGCTGGCCATGCCGGGCACACTTTCCCGGCCCTTCTTGCGGCGCTTGAGCCAGCTCACGGCCAGCGTGCGCTGCGCGCGCGTGATGCCCACGTACATCAGGCGGCGCTCTTCCTGCAGGCGCTGCGCCAGGCTCTCGGCGCTGGCGTCGCGGTTGCTCTCTTCGTCCATCTTGAATGGCAGCAGGCCCTCGTTCACACCGACCAGCATCACGTGCGGCCATTCCAGGCCTTTCGAGGCGTGCAGGGTGGAGAGCGTCACCACGTTCTGGTCTTTCTCGCGCTCGGACAGCGTCGAGAGCAGGGCGATGGTCTGCACCACTTCGAGCAGGGTCTTGCGTTCGGTTTCGGTCTGCACGCCGGCTTCGTCCTCGATCTGGCCGCCGCAGCGCCCGGCCACCCAGTCGCAGAACTCCACCACGTTGGTCCAGCGGGCGGCCGCGACCTTCTCGTTGTCCTCGCTGTCGTACAGGTGCTTCTCGTAGGCGATGTCTTTCAGCCACTCGGTGAGGAAGGCGCGCGCGGCCTCGTGGCCCACCGTGTGTTTGGCGCGGTACTCCAGATCGTTCACCGCACGGCCGAACTCGTGCAGCGTGGCCACGGCGCGCGCGGGCAGGGTGGCCCCCAGCGAGTTGGAGAACAGCGCCTCGAACAGGCTCAGTTTGTATTGCGTGGCGAAGTTGCCGAGTTGCTGCAGCGTGGTGTGGCCGATGCCGCGCTTGGGCGTGGTGGCCGAACGCAGGAAGGCCGGGTCGTCGTCGTTGTTCACCAGCAGGCGCAGCCAGGCGCAGAGGTCACGGATCTCGGCTTTGTCAAAAAAGCTCTGGCCACCCGAGACCTTGTACGGGATCTGGGCGCGGCGCAGCGACTGCTCGAACGAGCGCGCCATGTGGTTGGCGCGGTAGAGGATCGCGAAGTCGCGCCACTCCTTGTGCGGCGAGATCGTGCGCAGGCTCTGGATGCGCGCCACCGCGCGCTCGGCCTCGTGCTCCTCGTTGTCGGCGTCGACCACGCGGACCGGTTCGCCTTCGCCGAGGTCGCTCCACAGCGTCTTGGGGAACAGTTTGGGGTTGGGGCCGATGACATTGTTGGCCGCGCGCAGGATGGCGCTGGTGGAGCGGTAGTTCTGCTCCAGCTTGATGACTTTGAGCTCGGGAAAGTCCTGCGGCAGGCGTTTCAGGTTGTCCAGCGTGGCCCCGCGCCAGCCGTAGATCGACTGGTCGTCGTCGCCCACGGCGGTGAAGCGCGCGCGTTCGCCCACCAGCAGCTTCAGCAATTCGTACTGCGTGGCGTTGGTGTCCTGGTACTCGTCCACCAGCACGTGGCCCATCTTCTTCTGCCAGCGCTCGCGCACGTCCAGGTGCTCGGTGAGCAGCTTGAGCGGCAGGCTGATCAGGTCGTCGAAGTCCACGCTCTGGTAGGCCGTGAGGCGCTCCTCATAGCGCGCCATGATGGTCGCGGTGACGCGTTCGTTTTCGTCCTTCGCCTGCGCCAGCGCCTGGGCCGAATTCAGGCCTGCGCTCTTCAGGGCGCTGATGCCCCATTGCCAGCCGCGTGCGGTGTTGGCGTCGGTGGTGCCGCCGCAGTCTTTCAACATGCTGGTGATGTCGTCGGTGTCGAGGATGCTGAAGTTCTTTTTGAGGCCCAGCGCCGCGCCGTCATCGCGCAGCAGGCGCACACCCAGCGCGTGAAAGGTGCAGATCAGCACCTTCTTCGCGTCGCGGCCCACCAACTGTTTGGCGCGCTCGCGCATTTCGGCGGCGGCCTTGTTGGTGAAGGTGATGGCGGCGATGCGGTCGGCCGCAAGGCCTGCGTTGATGAGGCGGCCGATCTTGTGCGTGATCACGCGCGTCTTGCCCGAGCCCGCGCCGGCCAGCACCAGGCAGGGGCCGCCCAGGTGGTTCACGGCTTCGAGTTGGGCAAGGTTCAGGCCGTGGGACATGGGAACTTCATCGCTGGCATTCGGCAAAGCGTCTGATGATACCGGCGGCCCCGGCCGGGCGTGGGGGTGCGGCCATGTCGCCGCCTTGCCCGGTGCCCCGATGTGATCCTGAGACAATCGCCCACCGTGCTCAACATCCTGCTCGTCACCTTCCCCTTCTTCGCGCTCGTGCTGGCCGGTTTTCTGGCCGCCCACCGGCGCATGCTTCCGCTGGAGGCGATCCCGGGACTGAACGGTTTTGTGCTGTTCTTCGCACTGCCCTGCATGCTGTACCGCTTCGGCTCGACCACACCGATTGCCGAGCTGCTCGACGCTTCGGTGGCCGGTGTCTACTTGCTGTGTGCGCTGGTGATGGTGGCGTTTGCCATCGTCATGACGATGAACAGCCGCATCCGCTGGAACGACGCGGCCATGGGCGCGCTGGTGGCGGCCTTTCCCAACACCGGTTTCATGGGCGTGCCGCTGCTGGCGGCGCTGCTGGGGCCGCAGAGCGCGGGTCCGGTGATCGTGCTGATCGTGGTGGACATGGTCATCACCAGCTCGCTGTGCATCGCGCTCTCCCGGCTCGACGAGGGCGAGGGCCATGGCGGCCAGGCCATGCTGGTGGCGGGGCGCAAGGCTCTGCGCGGGGTGGTGGTGAACCCCATGCCCTGGGCCATCTTGCTGGGTGGCGTGGCGTCGGCGGTGCAGTTCACCCTGCCCGGACCGGTGGAAAAGACCGTCTGGCTGCTGGCCGATGCCGCTTCGCCTGTGGCGCTGTTCACCATCGGCGCGGTGCTGGCGCGTTCGCAGATCCAGTCCAGCCACCCCATGCCCACCAGCGATTACTTGCCGGTGGCGATCATGAAGCTGTTGTTGCACCCGCTGCTGGTGCTCGCGGTGGGCACGGCGGCGATCCAGCTCGGCGTGCCATTGCAGCCGTTCGCGCTGACGGTGATGGTGCTGGTGTCGGCCCTGCCCAGCGCCAGCAACGTGTCGCTGCTGGCCGAGCGCTTCGGCGCCGACAACGGGCGCATCGCCCGCATCATCCTGGTGACGACTGCGGCGGCCTTCCTCACGTTCTCGGGCGCCGTTGCGCTGATGACCTGACGGTATAGAAATTTGCTATCGATTGCCTAGTGACAATCAAGTTGTCAAATGGGTGAGCGGAGCGCACAGTGGAGGCTCGATCACTCGCTGGAGCCCTGCCATGACACCCGACACCTTCGCCTGCTTCCTGGCCGACTGTGTGGAACGTTTCGCAGCACTGGCCCAAGCACACTGAACGAGCCCGTTCAACCCCCTGGAGACCCCCATGAGCAAGCCCGCCGCCGAATCCAAGTGCCCCTTCCACGCCGCTGCTGGCGCACGCGCCACACAAGGCGCACAGTCCAACGCCGACTGGTGGCCGAACCAGCTGAACCTGGGCATCCTGCACCAGCACACCCCGGCGTCCAATCCGATGGACCCCGACTTTGATTACGCCGAAGCCTTCAAACAGCTGGACTTTGCCGCGCTCAAGCAAGACCTGACCGCGCTCATGACCGACAGCCAGGACTGGTGGCCGGCCGACTGGGGCCACTACGGCGGCCTGTTCATCCGCATGGCCTGGCACAGCGCCGGCACCTACCGCACGGCCGACGGCCGCGGTGGCGCGGGCACCGGCAACCAGCGCTTTGCGCCCGTCAACAGCTGGCCCGACAACGGCAACCTCGACAAGGCGCGTCGCCTGCTCTGGCCGATCAAGCAGAAGTACGGCAACGCCATCTCCTGGGCCGACCTCATGATCCTGGCCGGCAACGTGGCCATGGAGTCCATGGGCTTCAAGACCTTCGGTTTTGGTGGCGGCCGCGCCGACATCTGGCAACCCGAAGAAGACATCTACTGGGGTGCCGAAAAAGAGTGGCTGGCCACCAGCGACAAGGCCAACAGCCGCTACAGCGGTGAGCGCGACCTCGAGAACCCGCTGGCCGCCGTGCAGATGGGCCTGATCTACGTGAACCCCGAAGGCCCGGACGGCAACCCCGACCCGGTGCTTTCCGGCCGCGACGTGCGTGAAACCTTCGCCCGCATGGCCATGAACGACCACGAGACCGTGGCCCTGGTGGCCGGTGGCCACACCTTCGGCAAGGCGCACGGCGCGGGCGACCCCAAGCTGGTGGGGCCTGAGCCCGAGGCCGCGCCCATCGAGCAGATGGGCTTCGGCTGGATCAACCAGCACGGCAGCGGCAAGGGCGGCGACACCACCACCAGTGGCATCGAAGGCGCGTGGAAACCCAACTCCACCACCTGGGACATGGGTTACTTCAAGGTGCTGTTCAAGTACGAATGGGAGCTGGTCAAGAGCCCCTCGGGTGCGCACCAGTGGCGCGCCAAGGACGTGGCGCCGGAAGACATGATCCCCGACGCGCACGACCCGAGCAAGAAATATGCGCCCATGATGACCACGGCCGACATGTCGCTGCGCATGGACCCGGTCTACGAAAAGATCTCGCGCCACTTCATGGCGAATCCCGACGAGTTCGCCGACGCCTACGCCCGCGCCTGGTTCAAGCTGACCCACCGCGACATGGGGCCGAAGAGCCTGTACCTCGGCCCCGAAGTGCCGGCCGAAGACCTGATCTGGCAGGACCCGGTGTCGGCCGTCAACCACCCGCTGATCGATGCGAAAGACATCGCCACGCTCAAGGCCCAGGTGCTGGCCTCGGGCCTCTCGGTGAGCGAGCTCGTGTCCACCGCTTGGGCCTCCGCGTCCAGCTTCCGCGGCAGCGACAAACGTGGCGGCGCCAACGGTGCCCGCATCCGCCTGGCTCCGCAGAAAGACTGGGAAGCCAACCAGCCTGCACAGCTGGCCAAGGTGCTGGCCGTGTTCGAAGGCATCCAGACCACCTTCAACAGCACGCAGGCGGGCGGCAAGCGGGTGTCGATGGCCGACCTGATCGTGCTCGCCGGCAGCGCTGCGGTGGAAGCCGCGGCCAAGGCCGCGGGCCAGACCCTTGAAGTGCCCTTCACCCCGGGCCGCAGCGACGCCACGCAGGCACAGACCGATGTCGAGTCCTTCAGCGTCTTGGAACCGCAGGCCGACGGCTTCCGTAACTACGCCAAGGCCGCCTACAGCGTCGCGCCCGAAGCAATGTTGCTCGACAAGGCCCAGCTGCTCACGCTCAGCGCCCCGGAAATGACGGTACTGGTCGGCGGCCTGCGTGTGCTCGGCGCCAACCACGGTGGCAGCCCGGCGGGCGTGTTCACCAGCCGCCCGGGTCAGCTGACGAACGATTTCTTCGTCAACCTGGTGGACATGTCCACCGCCTGGAAGCCGAGCGGCGACAACGCCTACGAAGGCCGCGACCGCCAGACCGGTGCCGTGAAGTGGACGGCGACCCGCGTGGACCTGGCCTTCGGATCCAACTCGCAACTGCGGGCGATTGCAGAGGTTTATGCGCAGAACGATGGCGGCCAGAAGTTCGTCAAAGACTTCGTCGCCGCCTGGAACAAAGTCATGAACCTCGACCGCTTTGACCTGAAGAAGTGATGCGTTGATCCGGCAGGTTGTCCTGCCCCGGCCCCCGCAGCTTCGGCCCCGGGGGCTTTTTTGTGTCGGTGCGAAGATCGGGGCTTTCCACCTGACCCCCTCCGAATGGCCCTGACCCTTCTGCTGGCCCGCCACGGCCAGACCGACCTCAACACCGACGAGCGCTGGCAGGGTCGGCTCGACCTGCCGCTCAACGCCACCGGCCAGGCCCAGGCCGAGCAGCTCGCGCTGTCGCTGCCCGGTGGCATCGACACCCTGGTGGTCTCGCCCATGTTGCGGGCACGCCAGACGGCCGAACCGGTGGCGCGCGCGCGCGGGCTGGTGCCGCGTCTGGACGCCGATTTCCGCGAGCGCGATTTCGGCCTCTTCGAAGGCCTCACCGCCGACGAAGCCGCGCAGCAGTTCCCCGAACTCGCCGCACGCAACGTGGCCTATCGCTGGGACGAAGAACCCCCCGGTGCCGAAGCCACCCGCGCGGTGGTGGACCGGGTCGGGCGCGGGCTGCAGCAGCTGCGCGCGATGCACGACGGCCAGACCGTGTTGCTGGTATCGCACGGTTTCGTGGTGCGCTGTCTGCGTTACCTGATCGACGGGCTGAGCGATGCGGCCTTTTTTGAAGCCGAGCGCATCCCGAACGGCGCCTTCCTGACGCGACAGCTGCCCTGAGCCCTACGGGTCCGTGTCCTGCAGCAGCCTGGCCAGCACCGCCGGGATCTTCTTCGGCGCCAGGATGCGCAGCTGCTTGTTGACGTTGAAGCGGCCGAACACCACGGTGATGGCCTTGGCCGGCACGTCGAATTCCTCCGCCAGGAACTTCACCATGTGGTCGGTCGCCTTGCCCGCCACCGGCGTGGCGGTCACGCTCACCTTGAGCTGGTGGCCCTTGGTCTTGCCGATCGCGTCGCGTTTGGCCGCCGGCGTGCCCAGGATGTTGACCACCAGCGTGTCGCCGTCCCACGCACAGGGCGTGTTCATCTTCATGCGCGGCGCGGCCGAGCCCGGCTCTTCGGCTTCGTCGTCGGGCGCTGGTGTCAGGGCTTGTGTTTTGGATTTGCGTGCCATGGTGTTCCCTCGCAGGGGGTGTTTCCATCGGGGGCATTGTGCTGTTTTCCACGGGCATCGCCGCTGGCCTGTGTTTTGTGCGGGCTCAGGCTCACGTTTGGCCTTGGCGTGCCGATGAGGGATGTGTACAGACCCCCGGAGACCCCATGCTCTTTGCTCCCTTGCCCCGAAACGAGGCCAAGCGCCTGGAGGCACTTCGCTCGCTGCTGATTCTGGACACCGCGCCCGAAGAGCGTTTCGACCGCATCTCGGCCTTCGCCGCGAGAGAGTTCGATGTGCCGATCGCGCTCGTGTCTCTGGTCGATCGGGACCGGCAATGGTCCAAATCCCACTTCGGTCTGGAGGTGTGCGAGACACCGCGAGACGTTTCCTTCTGCGGCCATGCCATCGCCAAGTCGGAAGCGCTGGTGGTGCCCGACGCGTTGAAGGACCCCCGCTTTGCCGACAACCCGCTGGTGACCGGCCACCCCTTCGTCCGCTTTTATGCCGGTGCGGGCTTGCGCCTGCCCTACGGCCAGGTGGTCGGCACACTGTGCCTCATGGACCGTCGACCGCGTGAGTTCGACCGACTCGATGTGGCCATTCTGGGCGGCTTGCGCGACATGGTGGTGGAGGAGCTGTTCCGTCGCGAGGAGGCTGCAGTATGAGCACTCCGGGAGGCGCCCTCGCTCGCAAGGTGCTGCTGATCGAACCCGACGGTCTGGTGCGCGGGACCGTGGCCTCGGTGTGCCGCGAGATGCAGATTGCGCGTGTGCGTCAGGCGATCAGCATCGCGTCGGCCGAACAATGGCTCAAGACCGGAGTGCCGCAGGCCTTGCTGATGTCGCTGGTCGAAGGCGATGCCGCGCTGGATTTCATGACCCGGCTGCGGGCCGGCGCGTTCCGCTGCGATGCGGACATCCCGGTGGTGGCGATGGCACGTGTGGTCGACACGGCGCTGGTGGCCCGCCTCAAGGCGCTCGATGTGCGCCGGTTGCTGCTGCAGCCGTTCAGGTTGCACGACGTGATCCACACGCTGGAGCAGCTCTGGCCTGCGCTGGCAGCACTCCCGGCGTGAACCGCCCCTAAGGCAACGCTGAAAAAGTCCCTCGTGGCGCGGGCATCCCGCTCTCGGGCGGTCTGCGGCGTTGCAAAGCCTCGCCGGGCCGCCCACCCCGTCTGCGTTTTGCGCCTTGCAGCCCATCCCGACAGCAGGCGCCCGCATCCACGGGGACTTATTCAGCGTCGCCCTAAATCGACAGCGGGTCCACGTCCACCGCCCAGCGCACCAGGCCCTTGGCCTCCGGCGCGCTGCGGCAGCCGTGCAGCACCGGCTGCCAGGCCGACAGAAAGCGCTGCAGCGCGCCGCGCGAATCGGTCTCCACCAGCATCTGCGCGCGCTCCACGTTGGCCACGCGCTGGATCGTCAGCGGAACCGCGGGGTAGAGCGTGATCTGGTCGCGGTGTGGCAGGCCGGCGGCCTGTTCGGCGGCGATGTTCAGAAACGCTTGCGCCGCCTGCTGGGTGCGCGCGTCGGCGCGCAGCAGGGCCTGAAAGCCGTAGGGCGGCATGCCGGCCTGTTCGCGCTCGGTCAGTTGCTCGGCGGCGAAGGCCGGGAAGTCGTGTTTTTTCAGCGTGGCAAACAGCGGGTGCTGCGGGTACCAGGTCTGAACCCACATCTCGCTCGCGCCGCTCTGGGTGGCGTCGCGCCCGGCGCGGCCCGCCGCCTGCATGAGCAGGGCAAACAGGCGTTCGGGCGCGCGGTAGTCGCTGGCGAAAAGGGCCGAGTCGGCGTTGATACCGGCCACCAGTGTGATGCGCCGGAAATCGTGGCCCTTGGCGATCATCTGCGTGCCCACCAAGACATCCACCTCACCGCTGTGCAGCGCCGCGAGCTGCAGTTCCAGGCTGCCCTTGAGGCGGGTCGAGTCCGCGTCCATGCGCGCCACGCGCGCGGGGCTGCCGTCTGGCCGTTTCACGTCGGCCAGCAGGCCGGCGAGCTGCTCTTCGATCTGTTCGGTGCCCCGGCCCACGGGTGCGATGTCGAGGTTGCCGCAGTCCGGGCAGGCGCGCGGCACGCGCTCGGTGAAGCCGCAGTGGTGGCAGCGCAGGGTGCGGTCCAGCTTGTGGAACACGCGGTAGGCGCTGCAATGCGGGCAGCCGCTCTTCCAGCCGCAGTCGTGGCAGGCCAGCACCGGCGCGTAGCCCCGGCGGTTCAGCAGCACCAGGCACTGCTCACCACGCGCGATGCGCTCGCCCATGGCCGCCACCAGCGGGGGCGCCAGCACCGCGCCCTTGGGCTGGTGGTTCATGTCCACCAGGCGCAGGCGCGGCAGCGTCCCGCCGCCGATGCGCCCCGGCATGGTCAGCCGCACATAACGCCCCTGATCCGCCGCGTGCCAGCTCTCCAGCGAGGGCGTGGCCGAGCCCAGCAGCACCTGGCAACGCGGGTTTTCTCCCTCTCCCACGGGCGGGAGAGGGCTGGGGTGAGGGGCATTGGCCAGCGCCTCGCTCTCCACCTTCGCCCGGTACACCGCCAGATCCCGTGCCGAATAGCGTGCCCCTTCCTGGCTCTTGTAGCTCGGGTCGTGCTCCTCATCCACCACGATCAGCCGCAGCCCCGGCAGGCTGGCAAACACCGCCATGCGCGTGCCCAGCACGATGCGCGCGCTGCCGGTGTGTGCGGCCAGCCAGCTGGTCAGGCGCTGTGCCGGCGTCATGCCGCTGTGCAGGCAGACCACCGAGCCGGCGCCGAACGCGGGCTCGAAGCGCTCCCGAAAGCGCGCCTCCAGCTGCGGCGTGAGGTTGATCTCGGGCACCATCACCAGCACCTGGGTGGGTGCCTCGTTTTCGGGCGTGGCGGTTTCCAGCACCGCCTGTGTGGCGCGCAGATACACCTCGGTCTTGCCGCTGCCGGTGGCGCCGTACAGCAGCACCGGCGCTTTGGCCGCGGCGAGGGCCCGCAGCGCTTCGGCCTGCTCGGCGCTCAGGTCGTGGCCCTGCAGCGCCTCGGGCGCCGTGGGTGGCACCCCGGCCGCCGCCTTGGCGCGGCGCTTGAGCCGGCGCGCCAGCTGGGTGCTGTCGAGCTCACGCAGCTGCGGCGGCAGGGCGGCCAGCGCCACCTCGCCCAGGCTGCGCTGGTAATACTGGGCGCAGAATTTCACCAGCTGGCGCCAGCACCCATTCAGTGCCGGCAGGCCCTCCAGCACGCCCGCGATCGCCTTGGTCCGGGCTTCGGTGAGCCCTTCGGGTGGTGCGTCCGGGCAGTCCCAGACCACGCCCAGTACTTCGCGCGAACCCAGCGGCACGCGCACCAGCACACCCGGCGCGAGCGACAACTCACTTCGGTAGGTGAGCGCCGCTCCCACGCCGCTGTGGGCCGGGGTGGCAACGACGATGCTGGGCCAAAAAGCCATGGTTAGCGGGATTTCCTCGTTTCAACTGTCGGAAAGCGATGTAAGTCTTTGATTTGTCATGGCTTCCGGGGCTATCCAGACTTTCTGTGGATAACTTTGTTGATAGGTGCGTTTTGCGGGCCGGGAAGCCTTGTAAATCAAGGGCTTGCTTAGACTGCCCGGAAAAAAAGCAGAAATCAAAAGCCAATCAAATCAACAACTTGCAAGAGTTGGCTTGCGCCGAACCGATTCACAAGCGCCGAAAAATTGTTGCGGCGCCGCAGCACAAGATTTGTGCATAAGTGAGTTGTGTCAAGCGGTTTTTTTTTGAAGTTTTGTGCTAAGGGCTGCGCAGGCCGGGTTTTTGCCCCACCTGTGACGGTCCGGGACCGACCGACCGGCCGGTCTGGTCAGGGCCGCGTTCAGCCTTGCGTGCGCAGGCGTTTCGAGTGCGTGTGCACCGCGTCCACCAGCACCTTCACGCTCTCTGGCGGGGTGTACTGGCTGATGCCGTGGCCCAGGTTGAAGATGTGCGTGGGGCCGGTGCCAGCGCCCTGGTGCGGTTTGCCAAAACTCTCCAGCACGGCTGCCACTTCGCGGTCGATCGCCTCCGGCGGCGCGAACAGCACGTTCGGGTCGATGTTGCCCTGCAGCGCCTTGCTGTCGCCCACCGCCGCGCGCGCCTTGGCCAGATTCACCGTCCAGTCCAGGCCTAGGGCTTCGCAGTCCAGGCCTTTCATGTCGTCCAGCCACAGGCCGCCGCCCTTGGTGAACACGATGCGCGGAATGGTCGCTCCGGCGCTGTCGGTGCGCTTGAGCTGCGCCAGCACGCGCTTCGTGTAGGCCAGCGAAAAATCCTGGAACTTGCCGTCGGCCAGCACGCCGCCCCAGCTGTCAAACACCATCACCGCCTGCGCGCCGGCGTCGATCTGCGCGTTCAGGTAGGTCGCCACCGAGTCGGCGTTGATGGCCAGGATGCGGTGCATCAGGTCCGGGCGGCTGTACATCAGGCTCTTGACGGCGCGGTAGTCGTCCGAGCCGCCGCCCTCGACCATGTAGCAGGCCAGCGTCCAGGGGCTGCCCGAGAAGCCGATCAGCGGCACCCGGCCGTTGAGCGCCTTGCGGATGCTGGTGACCGCGTCGAACACGTAGCGCAATTTGTCCATGTCGGGTACGGCCAGCGTGGCCACATCGGCCTCGGTGCGCACCGTTTTTGCAAACTTCGGGCCTTCTCCCTGCGCGAACGACAGGCCCAGACCCATCGCGTCCGGCACGGTCAGGATGTCCGAGAACAGGATCGCCGCGTCCAGCGCATACCGCTCCAGCGGTTGCAGCGTCACCTCGGTCGCGTAGTCCACGTTCGTCGCCAGCCCCATGAACGAACCGGCCCGGGCGCGCGTGGCGCAGTACTCCGGCAAGTAGCGGCCAGCCTGGCGCATCAGCCACACCGGCGTGTGATCGGTCGATTGGCGCAGGCAGGCGCGCAGGAAAGTGTCGTTCTGCAGGGGGGCGTAGCTCATGGGGTGTCCGGTGCGGGGTCGTCAAAGGGAAGCCGCGATTATCCCGCCTGGGCTATGACCGCACTTTGAGCCAGCGCAGGTCGGTCAGCCAGCCGCGAGCGAGGCGTCCTCCGGCGGGTGGTGCCGCCGGTCGCGATCTTGAACACAGGCGTGCAAATCTGGGTCTCCGACAGGTCGGTTCTTTCCCATCCCCTGGACGTCGCATGAGGAGAAACACAGAGCGCGGTGGTGCTCGTCGTCGACCGCCTGTTCAATGGCCTCGTCGGGGCCGCGATCTGCGGACAGATCGGAACCGACCGCGATCGGCTTCGAAGGGCGGCGTGTGTGGGCCCGCCACGACCGGTGCGCGGGCACGCATCGGATGCCCCAGCTCTGAAAGGGCTGCTTGACCTTCCCATGATGAGAACGTCCAGGCTGAGGTCCTCGACATGACCCAGGAGCTTCAACATGGATCACGCGCACCACGTTCCTCATCCCGCCGGCCATGGCGGGCAGCGCCCAGCCAGCCAGGGTGGCGATTCCCTGAACCGCACGGCACTGGTGGCCACGCTGCACTGTCTTCTGGGCTGTGCCATCGGCGAAGTGGCGGGCCTGCTCATCGGAACCGCATGGGGGTGGAGCAACAGCGCCACCATTGCCCTGGCGGTCGGGCTGGCTTTTTTTGCCGGCTTTGCGCTCACCGCGCTCCCTTTCCTGCGTCGGGGATACCCGCTCAAGGCCGCACTCAAGATCGCGCTCGCAGCCGACGCGGCCTCCATCACCCTCATGGAGATCGTTGACAACGCCCTCATGCTGGCCATCCCCGGCGCCATGGACGCTTCCATCGACTCCCTGTTCTTCTGGGCCAGCATGGCGGTTTCACTGGCCGTCGCAGGCCTGGCCGCGTACCCGGTCAACCGTTGGCTCATTGCCCGAGGTCGGGGCCACGCAGTGGCTCATGTTCACCATTGAGCGCTGCGCAGAGACCGGCGCCCGCCCTTTGTCCAGGGTCTCTTCCGGCGTGTCACCCGGGCCTCAGGGCGCCAAGGCCCCGTCTGCGCTTCGGGGCCCGGGTGCCCGCCGGCCCCGCGCGGCCTCAGCCTTCGGTTGAACGCTGGGAAAGCGATGTAAGTCTCTGATTTACTTTGGCTTTTGCCGCTGTCCAAGGTTTCTGTGGATAACTTTGTTGATAGTGTCTGTGCACAGGTCGGCAGGCCTTTTAAATCAAGGGCTTGCTTAAATTGCACGGAAAAAAAGCAGGCACCAGAAGCCAATGAAATCAACGGTCTTCGGGGGTGTGAGCCCGATGCCCCACCTTGGGCGGGTGGTTTTTTCTCCTGACGTCCGCTGTTGGTCCGTGGCACAAATTTTGTGCATAAGTGATGGCTGCAAAATGCGCTTTTTTGCAGGGTTTTCTCCGATGGACGACCCCTTGCCAAGTTGGGTCGCAGATGGACGCACACAACCTGCATTGGCAACTTGCAAGCGTCTGCGCACCCCCGGTCGAGAACCTGCACCTCGCGACCGACCTGATCGCCGTGTTTTCGAGGGACGGTCGGGCGCTGCTGTTGGGGTCTCCGAGCAGGACCGACCATGGACAACTCGAACCCTTCCTGGTGCCGCAGAAGCGCCGAACCCTCTCCGAACCTCACACCTTCCTCGTGGCCAACTACGACTGCCGGGGGCTTGGCCAATCCGGTGCCGGACACATTGCGCCCGTCGGCGCCCTCAGTCCGGCTCCCGACCGCCTGCTGGTCCTCGATGTCGCGGCCCGCAAGTACCCTTGCGCCTGGGTTCCGGTGCCCAGACGCTGGGGCGCGATGAACACGGTTGAGGCTGACTCCGGGAGAACCCGGAGCGACCTTCTGGTCAGCCCCTTGGCGGCCCATGAAGGAAGGACAACACTTTCTTCCCCGGTCCGGTGGCGCCACATCCCATAGAAACGGATGGTGGCCCCGCGGCATGAGGAAGGCGCTGCCGCCGAGGCTCAGCTTTTGTATTTGATGCTGCAGCCGTAGGCCTGGCTGGTGGTGGTGCTCAGGGGTTTGCCCGCCAGCAGTTCGCCCAGGCCCTGGCGCACGTGGTTGGTGGCTTTTTCGATGTCGGCCACCCGGGCCGATGGGATGCTGTCGATGGCGCCGGCGTAGGCCAGCAGGCCCTGGGCGTTGACGATGAACATATGGGGCGTGACGCGCGCGCCGTAGGCCGTGCCGACATGGCCGTCTTCGTCCATCAGCGTGGCGCTGGGGCTGGCGCCTTGGTCCTGCATCCAGCGCGCGAGCTGGGGCGGGCTGAGGTAGTCGGCGCTGGCGTCTTCGGTGGAGTTGATGGCGAGCCAGACCACGCCCTGGTGGGTGAAGTCTTTCTGCAGCGCCTGCATGTTGCCGTTGTAGTGCTTGCGCACAAAGGGGCAGCCGGGGTTGTTCCATTCCAGCACGACCGGCTTGCCTTTGAATTGCGAGAGCTTGACCGGCTTGCCGGCCGTGTCTGTGAGCGTGAAGTCGGGCGCGGGCTGACCGACGCTGGCGGCAGCGTGGGCGGAGCGGGGCAGCAGGCTGGCGGGCAGGGCGAGCGCGCCAAGGCCGGCGGCGCCCAAGGTGTTGAAGTGGCGGCGTTGCATCATGGTCTGGCTCCGTTGGATGACAGAAAACCTGAGACCAGCGCGGGGACGTTTTGGTTCAAGGCACCCGCGGAACCGGTTTTGCCGGGCAGCCAGGAGCGCCACCTTGGGGGCGCCGCCAGGGGGCTACAGCCCAGCGATCACCGCGCGAATCTCGTCCACGCTCAGCACTTCAGACAGCACCTGCGGGGCCAGTCCGTTCTGGTGGATCGCGTAGACCGGCACGCCGTTTCGGCCCAGGCGGGCGAGTTCGGCGGTCACGGCCGGGTCGCGGCGGGTCCAGTCGGCGCGCAGCAGGGCCACGTTTTTGGCGGCGATGTCGCCCAGCACATCGGCGTTGGCCAGCGTGGTGCGCTTGTTGTACTGGCAGGTCACGCACCAGGCGGCGGTGAAGTCCACAAACACGGGGCGGCCTTCGGCCAGCAGCGCGGCCTGGCGCTCCGGGCTCCAGGCTTGCCAGCTCACGCCCTGCACCGCGGTGGCGACTTCGGCGCCGGGGCTCGCGTCCTGCAGGCGCGTGACGTTCGGGCCCACGTTCCAGCCCAGCCACAGCAGGCCGGCGAGCGAGAGGCCGGCCAGCACGGTGCGGCTCTTGCCACGCAGACCGAGCGCCCACACCAGCAGCGCCAGCACCACCAGCAGCATCAGCAGCGCAGCGGCGCCGTCGATACCACTTTGTTGACCCAGCACCCAGAGCAGCCAGACCACGGTGGCGAACATGGGGAAGGCCATGCCCCGGCGGAAGGTGTCCATCCAGGCACCGGGGCGCGGCAGCGCGCGCGCGATGGCCGGCCACCAGCTGGCGGTCAGGTAAGGCAAGGCCATGCCCAAGCCGAGCACGCCGAACACGGCCAGCGCCTGCACCGCGGGCAGACCGATGGCCAGGCCGAGCGAGGCGCCCATGAACGGCGCGGTGCAGGGTGAGGCGATGGCCGTGGCGAGCACGCCGGTCAGGAAGGCATCGGCTGTGGGGTTTTTGGCCTGCAGGCTGGCCAGGCGGCTGGGCAGCACGTTGCCGAACTCGAACAGGCCGGCGAGGTTGAGGCCGATCAGGGTGAAGAGCACGGCCAGCGCGGCCACCACGCCGGGGCTCTGCAACTGGAAGCCCCAGCCGAGTTGTTCGCCCGCGGCCCGCAGGCCCAGCAGCAGGCCGCCGAGCGCCAGGAAAGAGAGCACCACACCGGCGGTGTAGGCCAGGCCGTTGGCACGGTGGGCGCTGCGGTCGTCGGCGTGTTTGGCGAACGCCAGCACCTTGATCGCAAGCACCGGGAACACGCAGGGCATGAGGTTGAGGATCACACCACCCAAAAGGGCGCCGATCAGCGCGGCCCAGAGCGTGATCGGGGCGCCTGTCGGACCCGCCGGGACCGTGGCGCGGGCGGCGTTGGCGTCGAGCGCGGCCTGCAGCGCGTCGGGCACGGCCACCGGCAGGGCCGCCGCAGCGGGCCAGTTGCCCTGCACCGGTACGGTCAGCCGGGCGCCGGCACTGCCCGCGCCTTCACCGGGCGGGTCGGCCTGGGCAACCACCAGCGCCAGCTGGGCCGGGCTGTCGCTGCGCTGCGGCGAGAGCGGCACGCGCGCGGTCCAGCGAGCCCCGTCCCAGGCCTGGGTCCAGGCGGCGCCGGGTTCGATCAGGCCGGTGGCTTCGGGGAAAAACTCCAGCTTTTGTCCTTGCCATGCCGGGGGCAGGCCGGCGAGCGAGGCGTTCAGGAAACCGGGTTCGGGCGTCAGCGTGCTGTCGGCGGCGGGCTGGTCTTTCGGGCCGGCGGCCAGCGCGGCCTCGAACGCCAGGCCGTTCAGCGCGGTGGATCCTTGCACGGGGATGCGCAGCGTGAAACGGCCTTCTTCGGGAATGCACTCCTTGCGGCAGGCGAGCCAGGCGGCGTAGAGTTGCACGTCGACATGGCTGCCCTTGAAGTCGGGCGCGACGGTCAGCGGCACCGGCAGCAGCACGGTGCCGTTGTAGCCGTAGTTGGCCAGCGTGCCGAGCGGGAACTTGCGTGGCGTGGGCCAGGCGATGTCACCGGCGGTGACACCCTCGGGCAGGGTCCACTGCAGCTCGGTGGGCAGGCCGGAGTCGCCGGAGTTCTTCCAGTAGGTGTGCCACTCGGGGGTGTGCGTGAGCTGCAGGCCGACCCAGAGCTTGGCGCCGGGCGCGGCGCCTTCGGGCGCGTGGGCCAGCAGCTCGGCCTGCACCATCTGGGGCGGGTTCTGGCTGGTGGCGCCACCGAGGATGCCCTGCGCCTGCACGGCGAGTGGCAGCAGCAGGCTCAGCGACAAGGCCGGGAGCAGGCGCCGGGCAGAGCGGGTGGCGCAGGAAAGCAGTTTCTGGAGCATCGGGAGCGGGGTGAGTGGGGGCGTCGCAGCGGTCGGCGGGTGGTGCCGGTCGAAGTATGAGGGCGCTGCCGGCTCCAAGTTCCTGGGACCCCGGTGTGTCCGGGCATCGGCTGAATATAAGTCAGGGCTGTTGGCTTGTCCTGGGGTGCCGGCCGGCGCCCCCAGGCCGTCTATCGGAATCATGGAACGGTTGGGGTGGTCAAAGGGGTTCACAGAACCAGAAGCTTTATGTAAAAACCGAATCCTGGGCGGATATGCATGGAGGAACGTGCATGGGATCGATTGTCGAACGTGCGCTGCTGCCGTGGGCGCAGCGGGTGAAGACCCAGGTGAACCTGCCGGTGCGCCTGAGTTGGGGCGCGGGCGGCGGCTCGTCGCTGGCGCTGGGCGATTTCGAGCAGCCGATGGTGGAAATCCGTGTGCGCGATCCGTCGGCGCTGCCGCTGCTGATTGATCCGGGGCTGGACACGCTGGGCCAGGCCTATGTGGAGGGGCTGGTGGACGTGGACGGCTCGGTGGCCGACATCCTCGCCGTGGCGCACCGGCTGGCCGAGACGGCCCAGCCCGAAGCGGGTGTGCTGGGGCGCATTCGCCGCCACTTCGCCCACACGCGCGCGAGCGACAGCGAGGCGATCCAGTACCACTACGACGTGTCCAACGCGTTCTACGCCCAGTGGCTCGGTGAGGGCATGGTGTATTCGTGCGCCTATTTCGAAAACGGCGATGAGACGCTGGACGAGGCTCAGCTGAAAAAGATCGACCACATCCTGCGCAAGATCCGCCTGCAGCCGGGTCAGCGCCTGCTCGACATCGGCTGCGGCTGGGGTGCACTGGCGCTGCGCGCGGCGCAGCAGTTCGGCGCGCAGTGCGTGGGCGTGACGCTGTCGCAGAACCAGTTTGACCTCGCGCGCGAGCGCGTGAAAGCCGCCGGGATGCAGGACCGCGTTGAGATCCGCCTGCAGGACTACCGCGACGTGCATGACGCGCCGTTCGACCGCATCACCAGCGTGGGCATGTTCGAGCACGTGGGGCTGGAGCATCTGGTGGGCTACTTCGGCCACATCCGCCGCCTGCTCAAGCCCGATGGCTGGGTGATGAACCACGGCATCACCAGCACCGACGCCTTCGACGGCGAGACGAGCCTGGGCGGGGGGCATTTCATCGACCGCTATGTGTTCCCGCGCGGCGAGCTGCCGCACATCAGCACCGTGTTGCGCACCCTGCAGGAAGGGGGTCTCGAAGCTTTCGACGTGGAGAACCTGCGCCGCCACTACCAGCGCACCACCCAGCTCTGGAGCGAGGCTTTTGAAGCCCACAGCGCGGGTATCCGGCCGCTGGTGGACGAGAAGCGCTGGCGCATCTGGCGCATCTACCTCGCGGGGTGCGCGTGGGCGTTCGAGAACGACGAGGTGGCGCTGTACCAGGTGCTGTGCCGGCCGTCCGGGCAGGCGGCGACGGGGCTGCCGTGGTCGCGGAACTGGATGTATGGCTAGCTAGCCCATGCGCCACAGCTGACACGCACCGTGTGAGGCGGCCCATCCCGGAGACACTGAAGAACCTGCTTGGCCGGGCCTCTGGTGTTGTCCTCCTTCAGCAGGGTGGCGCCGAAGGTGACGTGGGGGGTGCTTCCTGAAATCCGAGCACCACGCGGCGCGTGGTGGCGCTCTTCTTCTCGATTTTGGTGACCACGATGCGGCCGATCTCGGCGGTGTTGGCCACGTGCGTGCCGCCGCAGGGCTGCAGGTCGATCAGCGTGGTTTCTCCAATGCGCACGGTGCGCACCGTGCCGCTGCCACGCGGCGGCGAGACGCTCATGCTTTTGACCAGCGAGGGGTTGGCGTCCAGCTCATCGTCGGTGATGGCGCCGATGGTCACCGGGTGCGCCGCGGCGACCAGGGCGGCGATGCCGGCGTTGAGCGCATCCTTGTCCAGCGGATCGGTGAGGGCCAGATCAAGCCGCGCGTAGTCGGGCGTGATCGAGCAGCCGTTGACGGGCACAGGCACCAGGTGGCACAGCAGGTGGGTGGTGGTGTGAAAGCGCATCAGCCGGTGGCGCCGCGCCCAGTCGATGCGCGCGGTCAGGGCCGTGCCCGGCTGCAGGGTGGCGAGCAGCGCGTCCTGGCCCGGGGCGGGCACATGCACGATGTCGGCCGTGGGCCGGCCTTCGGCGTCCTTGCCCTTGCGGGTGTCGGCGATGGTGATCATGGCGCCGCCAAGCAGCAGTTCGCCCGCGTCGCCCGCCTGTCCGCCGCCAAGCGGGTAGAACACGCTGCGGTCGAGCACGATGCCGTGCTCGTGGATGGCGGTGACGGTGGCGCTGCACTCGGTGAGGTAGGCGTCCTGGCGGAAGAGGTCCTGGGTCATGGCGGCATCTTACGGGGCTGTGCGGGGCCGCCACAAGCCGTAAACTGCCAGCCATGAACGCGCCCACCCGCCACTGGTCCGACCTCGGCACCGCCGACTTCGCCGCGCTCGACCGCGCGCGCGCCATCGCGGTGCTGCCGGTGGCCGCCACCGAGCAGCACGGGCCGCACCTGCCGCTGTCGGTGGACACCGATCTGGTCAACGGCGCGATCGCCGCCGCGCTGCCGCACATTCCGCACGACCTGCCGGCGCTGTTTTTGCCGACGCAGGCGGTGGGCTTCAGCCCGGAGCACACCCGTTTCGCCGGCACGCTCACGCTCAAGGCCGACACCGTGTTGCGCCTGTGGACCGAGATCGGCGAGTGCGTGGCCGCCAGCGGCGTGAAGAAGCTGGTGCTGCTCAACGCCCACGGCGGGCAGGTGGGCCTGATGGACCTGGTGGCGCGCGACCTGCGCGCGCGGCTGGGCATGCTGGTCTACAGCGTGAACTGGTTCAACCTGCCGCTGACCGATGCGCAGGGGCAGGACGTGAACGCGCGCTTCAGCGCCGAAGAACACCGCTTCGGCATCCACGCCGGCGAGATCGAAACGGCCATGATGCTGGCGTTGCGTCCTGAGCGGGTGCACATGGACCAGGCCGAATACTTCCGCTCCACTTCGCAGGACCGCGCGATGCACTTTCCCATCCTCGGCAACGGCCGGAGCGCCAAACTCGGCTGGATGATGCAGGACTACAACGCCAACGGCGCGGTGGGCAACGCGGGCGCCGCCACCGCCGCAAACGGCCACGCCGTGCTCGACGCCGCGGGCCGCGCGCTGGCGCAGTTGCTGGGCGAGATCGACCGCCTGCCGCCCGACACGCTCACCGAACGCACCGCGTTCGACTGATCAGGCGTAGGTGATCCATTCTTGGTAGTCCGGGCCGTCGAGGTGCGGCAGTGTGTTGTAGGTCAGCAAGGTGTGGCGCCGGGCGCTGAACTGGAACTCGGTGACCGCGCTGTTGCGGATGCGCATGTTGAGCTCGATGGTGGCGTCCGGGCTCAGGCCCAGCACATGGCCCACCGCGGTGGCGATCGGCCCGCCGCTGGAGACCAGCAGCACGTTCTGGCCGTGGTGGTGCGCGCGCACATGGTCCAGGGCGCTGGTGATGCCGTGCACAAAATCGGTGTACTCCGGCATGCCCTGCGGGCTCACGGTGCCCGCCATCCATTGGGCCAGGCCGTCGCGCAGCAGGCGGAAATGGGCACGGTAGGCCTCCGGGCTGTCGGGCTTTTGCAGCGGGTGCGGGTGGATGCTGCGGATCACCGCCTCGCTGTCGTATTCGTTCAGGCCCGGCCAGACCAGGGGCTGGGCGTCCAGGCCCGCCCCGCTGGCGATGCCGGTCCAGGTCTGGGCGTGGCGTTTGAGCGTGCCGGTCAGCACGGCGTCGAAGCGCAGGCCGCGCTCGGCCCAGTAGCGGCCCAGGCGTTCGCTCTGGCTCTGGCCGAGCGCGCTGAGCTGGTCGTAGTCGTCGGCGCCAAACGAGGCCTGGCCATGGCGCACTAGGTAGAGGGTTCCCATGGGCCGGATTCTGTGGGCGCAGGGCCGTGTGGCTTTGTCCCGACAGCGACTGCCCGTTGCGCTGCTGTCGCAGGCGTGTCTGTGGCAGTCACCGGATGTGTGACCGGCAGGGACAACGCCGGATTGGCGGTGCATATCCGGCGATGGCGGGTGCTCCCGCTGTGCTTCAATCAACCGGTTGGGGTCTCTCTTTTAGAACATCACATGCCATTTGATCTGCAGACGATTCTGGTGCTGCGGCTGTGCGTTGAGCTGGTCGTGGCCGGCGCCTTCGTGGTCCAGGCGCGTCGTCATCCCACGGTGGGTGGCCCGGGCTGGTGGGCTGCGGCCGTCGTGTTTTCCACACTGGGTTCGCTCGGTTTCGGGTTGCGCATCCACAGCCTGAACCTGCTCACGGTCAGTGTCGCCAACACCCTGTTGTGCGGCGCGGCTTTGTTCGCCTGGCTGGGTTTGCGCAGCTATCTCGGGCTGCCCCGTTCGCTGCGCTGGACGGCGGCGGGCTTGCTGGCCATTCTGTTGGGCCAGGTGCTGTTTTATGTGGTGTGGGACTCGGCGCCCGCGCGGCAGGCCCTGTTTGCCCTGACCGGTGTGGTGGTGCGCATCGGCACGCTGCGGGACATACAGACGCACGACCCGCAGCGCCGCCAGCCCGTGCTGCAATTCCTGCGCTGGTTGACCTGGGGCGAACTGCTGCTGCTCGGGTTCGTGGGGGTGGCGGTCTGGTTCGTTCCCGATACCTCCCCGGCGCGCTTCGGTGCCCTGGTGCCCTCGCTGCTGGTGTTCTTCATGGTCGACCTGTTGCTGCGCATGGTGGTCAGCTTCTCGCTGGTGACGGCGCGGCTGCAGCAGGAGAGTGACCGGGCCCGCCAGCTGGTGCTGACGCGCGAGACGGCGTCGCGCGCGCTGGTGGACAACCTGAGCGCTGGCGTGATGGTGTTCCGGCCCGACCAGACGCTGGCGACCATCAACACCGCGGCGCGCCGCTTGCTGGGCTGGAGCACCAGCGGCGCCAACAGCGCCATGCCCGAACCGCAGGCACCGGACTGGCGCTTGCTGCGCGAAGACGGTCGGCCCCTGCCACGCCACGAGATACCGTTCGAGCGCGTGCTGGCGACCGGGCAGCCGCTGAGCAACATCGTGATCGGCGTGCAGACCGGCTCGGGCGACGCGGTGAGCTGGGTGCTCTGCAACGCCTACCCCGACAACGACGCCCTCGGCGGCCTGCGCCACGTGGTGTTCACCTTCGTCGACATCACCTCGCTCAAACGCGCCCAGCAACAGCAGCAGGCGCTGGAACACCAGCTGGCGCAATCGCACAAGATGGAAGCGCTCGGCACGCTGGCGGGTGGCGTCGCGCACGACTTCAACAACATCCTGGCCGCCATCCTGGGCAACGCCGACCTCGCGCGCCAGGACCTGCCGCCCGGGGCGCCGGCCCGCGAGAGCCTGCACGAGATCAGCACCGCAGCGCGGCGCGGGCGCGAGCTGGTGCGACAGGTCCAGGCCTTCAGCCGCCAGCAACCCATGGAACGCCGACCGGTGCAGGTGGCCGAAGTGGTGGCCGAATCCGGCCGTTTGCTGCGGGCGGCCACGGCATCGCCCTTTGAGCTGGTGCAGACCTGTGCGGATGGCGTGCTGCCCATCCTCGCCGACGCCACGCAACTGAGCCAGGTGCTGCTCAACCTGGGCACCAACGCTGCGCACGCGCTGGAAGGCCGGGCCGGGCGCATCGAATACCGGATCGACGCATTGGCGTCCGACGATCCGCACCTGCCCGCTGCGATGGTGCAGGCGTGTGCCGGCAACGGGGCGGTCCGGGTGCAGGTGCAGGACAACGGCTGTGGCATGGACAAGGCCACGCGCGTGCGCATGTTCGAACCGTTCTTCACCACCCGCGTGGTGGGTTCCGGTACCGGCCTGGGGCTGCCAGTGGTGCTGGGCATCGTGCAGGCGCACGGTGGTGCCATCGAGGTGGACAGCGAGCCCGGCGTGGGCACCACCTTCACACTGTATTTCCCCGCAGTTCGGGCGCTGCCCGCGGCTGTAGCCGAAACCGGACTTGCCTCGGATGCGGGCACAATGGCGGCCAACACAAGTGGTAACACCGAGTTGCCCGGCCCCTCTTCAGTGGAGAACCCCGTCATGGCTCCTGATGCGATCACCGAACCGCGCCATATCCTCTACCTCGACGACGACGACACCCTGGTGTTCCTGGTGCGCCGCCTGCTGGAGCGTCGTGGCTACAAGGTCACCGCCGTGACCGATCAGAGTGTGGCCATCGAGGCCGTCCGCAACCAGCCCACCGGGTTTGATCTGCTGATGACCGACTACAACATGCCCGGCATGTCGGGTCTGGAAGTCGCCAGGGCCGTGCTGGCGATCAACCCGGATCTGCCGGTGGCCGTGGCCTCGGGGTACATCACCGACGAACTGCAGGTCGAAGCGTTGGCCTGCGGGGTGCGCGAAGTGGTGTTCAAGACGGACGCGGTGGATGCGTTTTGCGAGGTGGTTGCACGATTGGTGTCCCCCCCGCGCCCCGCCTAAGGGCGGGTCACCCCCCCCGGGGGGCGATGCTGGCGGCCCGGCAAAGCCGGCTCCGCGGCATCCTGGGTACGAACCCTCGCGCCGGAGGGTCCTCGTTTTCAGTTGGTGTTGGCCAACACCTTGGAGAACACTTCACTGTCGACGTTGCCGCCGCACAGCGTGGTGCCGACGATCTTTCCTTTCAGGCTTTCCCGCTCCTGCCACGCGGCCGCGAAACTCGCGGCGCCCGCGCCTTCGGCCACGTTGTGCGTGTCAGCAAACAGCGTGCGCATGGCTTGGGCGACTTCGTCGTCACTGACCTTCACCACGCGCTCTAGGTGCGGCATCAACACGGCGAGTGCGGCGGCGTCGGCGACACGGCAGGCCATGCCGTCGGCGAGTTCGGTGCTCACGGGTGCTTCGACCACCCGGCCCGCGACGATGGAGTCCGCGTAGGTGGTGGCGTGGGCACTGACCACGCCGACGATGCGGGCCTGGTGCCCGAGAGCGAGCTTGGCCGCGATGGCCGAACACGCGCCCGAACCCTGGCCGATGGGCACGTAGACCACGTCGAGCTGCGGCACAGCCTGGAAGAGCTCCCACCAGTAGGTGCTCACGCCGCGCAGCAGGTCCTTGTGGTAACTCGGCACCATGTGCGCGCCGCGTTCGGCCGCGAGGTGCATGGCGTGTTCGCGCGCCGCCTGGAAGTCGTCCCCGTGTTCGATCAGGTTCACGCCGAGCGCGCGCATGGCGGCGTTTTTCTCCAGCGAGTTGCCCCGCGGCACGACGATGCTGCAGGCGACGCCGTTCGCGCGTGCCGCCCAGCCGATGCTCTGGCCGTGGTTGCCGCGCGTGGCGCTGATGACCTCGCGCGGCATCGCGCCGCGCTGCTGGAGTTGATCGAAGTACGTCAGGCCGCCGCGGATCTTGAACGCACCCACCGGCGTGTGGTTCTCATGCTTGACCCAGCAGTCCGCGCCCAGTCGCTGCGACAGCGTGCCCCAGCGGTATTGCGGCGTGGCCTGGAAGGATTGGTAGACCACCCGGGCGGCGGCTTCGATGTCGTGCAGGTTGGGTAACTGGAGGGGCATGAAATGTACCGAAGGGTCAGAAGGGCGAGCTCAGCGTGTGCGGGGCCAGGGGTGTGTCGAGCTGCGCGATCAGCGCGGCGGGGCCAGGCATCACCGCCATGGGAGCCAGGCCGATCGCGTCCAGCGCCTGTTGCAGCTGGGGTGCGTCGGGGTGGCTGAGCGTGAGGCTCTGCAGCGCGAGACCGCTCGCGGGCATGGTGTCGGCCGGATGAACGTCACCCCACTGGATCAGTGTGGGCAGTGCACCACCAAACAGGCGCTGACCGTCGTCCCGTACGGTGATGCGCCATTGCAGCAGGCCCGACGGAGTGGGCCGCGAGGCGGCGATGGCCGGGCCGCATTCGATGCCGAGGGCCCGCAGGCCCACGGTGGCCGCTTTGATGTCGGGCACGCTGGCCACCCAGTGGACCAGTTGCGGCCCGTGCTGGGCCAGCCGCGCCTGCAGGGCCGGGTCATCAAGGTCGAACCAGCGCTTCAGCGGTGCGGGGCGCGTGGGCGTGGCCTGCGGGTTCACGGCGATGATTTCCAGGTAGGCGCGCTGGGCGTGTTCGCAGTGCAGCCGCAACAGCCGGTTGTGCGTGCCGAACAGGGCATGTTCGCCACCCGGTCCGGGCAGCACGCCCAGCGTGGCCTCGCACCAGGTCACGCCTTCGTCCAGCGTGCGCGCGGCCACCACGAGGTGGTCGATCTGCGCGCTGTGCGGGGTAGTCACAGGGTCACGTGGCCGTGAATGCAGGTGACGGACTGGCCGCCGACCCAGATCGTGCCGTCGGCGTCGCGCTCGATGAACACGCGGCCCTCGCGCGCCAGCGCCGTGCCTTGCGCGGCCACGTAGCGCTCGGGGGCGAGGCCCGCGCCGATCAGCCATTGCGCGAGCGCGGCGTTCAGGCTGCCGGTGACGGGGTCTTCGCACAGGCCGTTGTTGCCGGGGAAAAAGGCGCGCACCTCGAACAAGGTGTCGTGTTCCTCGCGGGCACCGACCACGCCGACCTTGCCGCGCGGGCCCACGACGCCGATGTCCAGACCGGCCAGCACTGCGCCGTCGGGCCTGAGCGCCAGCACCTGCTCGGCGCTCTTCAGCATCACGCCGCGCCAGTTGGGTCCGTTGTCGCACCAGGCGTGGGCGGTGATGTCGCTGCGCGCCACACCGAGGCCGCGCGCGATCAGCGTCACGTCGTCTTCGGGCAGTGGACCGCTCTTGATCAGCGGCGGCGCCGCAAACGCAAGCCGTTGACCATCGCGCCGCAGCCGCACCAGGCCCACACCACATTCCTGCACCACGTGTTCACCGCGCGGTACACCGCCGGCTTCGAGCCAGGCGTGGCAGCTGCCCAGCGTGGGGTGGCCGGCGAAGGGCAGCTCGCGGCCGGGGCAGAAGATGCGCACGCGGTAGTCGGCTCCCGCCGCACGGCCTTCTTCGCTGGGCGGCAGCAGGAAGGTGCACTCCGACAGGTTGGTCCAGTTGGTGAAGTGCTGCATGGCCTCGGTGGCAAGGCCGCTGCCGTCGAGCACCACGGCCAGCGGGTTGCCGCGGTAGGGCGTGGCGGTGAACACGTCGACCTGTTTGAAGGGGCGTTGTTGCATGGCGGGTCTCCGGTGTCAGGACAGGGGGAGGTCGAGCACGCCGCGGCTCGCGGGCAAGCAGAGCCACTGCGCGTACCAGCGTTCCAGGTTAGGCCAGGCCGGACGCGGCTGCGGCAGGCCCCACCAGCGGTGCACCTCGCAGGCGATGGGGATGTCGGCCATGCTCAGCGCGTCGCCGGCCATGAAGGCCTGGTGCGCGAGGTGCTCGTCCAGCTGCTGGAACTTCGGCTCGGTCGCGGCCACCGACGCGGCAATGACCTGCGGGTTGCGTCGCTCGGCCGGCGTGCGGACCCACTGCTTGAAGGCGGGACTGCCAGCCGGGTTCAGCTCGGTCTGCTGCCAGTCCATCCAGCGTTCGGCGTTGAAGCGTTGCTGGAGGTCTTGGGGGTACAGCGGTGAACCCGCGCGTGCACACAGGTAACGCACGATCACGTTCGACTCCCAGAGCGTGAAGTCACCGTCTTCGAGCAGCGGCACCAGGCCGTTCGGGTTCCTGGCGCGGTAGTCCGGCGTGTTCACGATGCCGAAGCCCAGGCCCGCGTCGATGCGTTCAACCTCCAGTCCGAGCACCTGCGCGCAGAGCACCACCTTGCGCACATTGATGGAGCTGATGCGGCCCCAGAGGCGCAGCATGGTGGTCAGCCCTTCGCGGCTTCGCGGATCGCCTGCGCCAGCGCGGCGATGCCGATGTGGATCAGCTCCACGCTCGCCGTCACGAAGGACAGGCGCAACGTGCGCGGGTCCGCATGGTCCGCGTAGAACGCGGCACCGGGCACGAAGGCCACGCCCTTGTCCACCGCCTTCGGCAGCAGCTCCACGGCGCTCATGCCGGCGGGCAGGCGCACCCAGAGGAACATGCCACCGTCGGGCGAATTCCACACCACGTCCAGCCCGGCCATCTCGGTCTTCAGCGCCTCCAGCATCGCGGCGCACTGGCTCTTGTAGAGCGCGCGGATGGTGGGCACGTGGCGGTCGATGAAGCCGTCTTTCAGCACCTCCGACACCATGCGCTGGTTGAAGCTGGGGCTGTGCAGATCCGCCGCCTGCTTGGCCTGCAGCAGCTTGGGCATGATGGCCTTGGGCGCGATCACATACCCCAACCGCAAGCCGGGCGCGAGCACCTTGGAGAACGAACCCAGGTAGATGCAGCCCTCGGGGTTGCGCGCGGTCAGTGGCTTCGGGGGCGGCTGGTCAAACCACAGGTCACCATACGGGTTGTCTTCGACCAGCGGCAGGCCCAGCGCGCTGGCCCGTTCGACCAGCGCCTGGCGCCGAGCTTCGCTCATGCTGCGACCGGTGGGGTTCTGGAAATTGGGCAGCACGTAGAAGAAACGCGCACCTTCCGCTTTCGCGGCGAGGTCGTCCACATCGACGCCTTCGGCATCACTGTCCACGCTGACGATGGCCGGTTCCATCGGCGTGAAGGCCTGCAGCGCGCCCAGGTAGGTGGGCGTTTCCACCAGCACTTTGCTTCCTTCGTCGATCAGCACCTTGGCCACCAGGTCCAGACCCTGCTGGCTGCCGGTGGTGATCAGCACCTGATCGGCCGACACGTCCCAGGGCATGCTGGCCGCGACCCATTCGCAGAGCGGGCGGTAGCCTTCGCTGGCGGCGTACTGCAGCGCGGCGCGGCCATCGGTGCGCAGCACCGTTTCGCAGGCAGCGGCGAAGGCCTCGACCGGGAAGGTCTTGGGCGAGGGCAGGCCACCGGCGAAGCTGATGATGCCGGGCTTCTCGGTCACTTTCAGGATCTCGCGGATCACCGACGGGTTCATCTTGTGGGCGCGTCTCGCGAGGGTCCAGGTGCTGCTCATGAAGTGTCCTTGTTGGATTTCGGATGTGTGATGGGCGGGGCGGCCATGCGGCGCCCCATGAAGACGGTGGCGACGACGGCGAGCGCAAAGCCCAGCGTCATCGCATCCAGCGATTCTCCCAGCAGCGGCACGGCGGCCAGGATGCTGACGAAGGGCTGCAGCAGTTGCAGCTGGCTCACGCGCAGCGCGCCGCCCAGCGCCAGCCCGCGGAACCAGGCAAAGAAGCCGGCCCACATGGAAAACACGCCCACATAGATCAGAGCCCACCAGGCCGAGGTGTGGATGGGCTGCTCGGGCCAGGTCAGCAGCGCGCCGGGCACCGTGAGCGGCAGCGCCATCACGCATACCCAGCTGATCACGCGCTCGGCGCCGAGCACCGGCGTGACCTTGGCGCCCGCCACGTAGCCGAGTGAGGCGGCGATGACGGCACCCACCAGCAGGAGGTCGGCCCAGGCCAGGCCAAAGCCGTGGCCGAGCTGGTGCGCGCGCAGCACGCTGTAGGCCGCCACCAGCAAGCTGCCGAGCCCGGCGAACAGCCAGAAACCCAGGCGCGCGCGCTGGTGCAGCAGCCAGGCGGCCGCGGCGGCGGTGGCCAGCGGCAGCAAGGCGGTGATGACGGCGGCGTGGCTGGCCGTGACGTGGCGCAGCGCCCAGCCCAGCAACAGCGGGTAACCGATGGCATTCCCCAGCAGCGAGAGCGCGATCGGCTGGCGGTGCTCGGGCGCCGGTAGCGGCGAACGTGTTGCCAGCAGGTAGATCAGTGAGAGGCCGCCGGCCAGCGCGGCGCGTGCCCAGGTGACGAACCAGGGCGAGAGCTGGGGCGCGTCGGCCGTGCCGGTGGCCAGCCGCGTCATCGGCAGGGTGAGCGCGAACACCACCACGCCGATGAGACCGAGCCACAGGCCCAGGGTCTGTTCGCGGGGGCTGGGCAAGGCGGGCAGCGCCGTGACCTGGCTCATGGTTGGCCGCCCAGCCCTGCTATCAGCATCCACGCCGAGGTGAGCACCAGCGCGCTGGCCATGATGCGGTTGAAGGCCAGAAGGCGCGCGCCAGTGGCCACGCCGTCCACCACCGGCCCGGCCAGCCAGTGGCGCAGCAGGGAACCGACGGTGGCGTAGAGCAGGTTGCTGAAGAACGCAAAGGCCAGCATCAGCGGCAGCACTTGCACGAAGCGCTCCAGCGCATCCGGCCGCCCGGCGATCCAGCCCCCCACGATGGACAGCGCCAGCATCCAGGCCTTGATGTTGAGGAACTGCAAACCCACGCCTTGCATGAAGGTGACCTGCAGCCGCTCGGCCTTGACCTGGCTGAGCGAGCGGCTGCCCCAGAGTTTCCACGCCATCCACGAAAGGTAGGTGCAGCCACCGATGAGAATGGCCCAGCGCAAGGCCGGCTGCGCCACGATCAGCGTGCCCAGCCCACCGGCGCACAGCGCCAGCAGCACACCCCAGCCCACCGGCACCGCGCAGACGAAACGCAGCGAGTGCCGCAGGCCGAAGTTGGCCGCGAGCGCAGTGGACAAGGTGGTGTTGGGGCCCGGGGTGAAGCTGGTGGCCGTGGCCAGCACCAGCAGGGCGCTGAACTCGGTGGCGTTCATGGGCTGCCCTTCGTGTGTGCACACCGGTCCGGTGCCTTGAACGGACGGTTGTGACTGAAAAGGGCTTGCGGGCGCATGGCAGACACTTTATCCTTTCGCACCAATACACAAGCCATACAGTTTGGGCATTCAGTTCAACAACTGTGTGGTTCGTTCTGCCCACACACTGCCATGTTCAACCCCCCCGACGCCAGTCCCGGCGATGCGTTGGCCAGCGCGCCCGCCCTCAGCCGCACGGCGGCGCAGACGCTGGCCGAGCAGCTGGCCGAGCGCTTTGCCGCCCGCATCCGCGACCGCCTGCTCGCACCCGGTGCACGCCTGCCCAGCGTGCGCCAGTGCGCGACCCAGCAGGGCCTGAGCCCGTCCACGGTGGTGGCGGCCTACGACCTGTTGCTGGCGCAGGGTCTGGTGCAGGCGCAGCGCTACCGCGGCTTTTTCGTGCGCGAACGCACGCCGCTGCGGGGCACGGGTGCCGGGCGTGCGGCCCCGGCACCGGGCGCCGAGTTGTCCGACCGCATGGCCGCGCCGGTGAACGCGGCGGCGCTGATCCGCGGCATGTTCCACCCGGCGGGCTCGCGGCCGCAGCCCGGCATGGGCGCCTTCCCGCCTGACTGGATGGTCTCCACCTTCATGCAGGCGGCGGTGCGCCGCGTCACCACGGGGTCCGCGCTGGCCGACAACTCGCTGCGTTATGGCGAACCGCTGGGCGACGGGCAGCTGCGCCGCGTGCTGGCCGACCGCCTGCAGGTGCTGGGCCTGCCCGCCGGGCCGCAGCAGATCATCACCACCGTGGGCGCTACGCACGCGCTCGACATCGTGAGCCGCACCCTGCTCAAACCGGGCGATTGTGTGATGGTGGAAGAGCCGGGCTGGGCGGTCGAGTTCGCGCGGCTGGCGGCCATGGGCATGCGCATCCTGCCGGTGCCGCGCGGATCGGCGGGGCCCGATCTGGCGGTGATGGCGCGCTACTGCGAAGAACACGCGCCCAAGTTGTTCGTGAGCGTGAGCGTGCTGCACAACCCGACCGGCTACAGCCTCTCGCCGGCCAGCGCGCACCGTGTGCTGCAACTCGCGCAGCAGCACGGTTTCTACGTGGTGGAGGATGACACCTACGGCCACATCGCGCCCGAGCACGCCACCCGCATGAGCGTGCTCGACGGTCTGCAGCGCACCATCTATGTCAGCGGTTTTGCCAAGATCCTGGCGCCCAACTGGCGTGTGGGCTACCTGGTGGCGCCGCCCGACTGGGTGGAGCGCCTGCTCGACACCAAGCTGCTCACCACGCTGACCACGCCCAGCCTGCTGGAGCGCGCGCTGGCGCACTGCATCGAGCAGGGCCAGTTGCGCCGCCACGCCGAACGCATCCGCAGCCGGCTCGACGAGGCGCGCGGCCGCAGCGTGAAGCTCGCGCAGGCGGCGGGCTGCCATTTCGTTTCGGAGCCCGCCGGCCTGTTTGGCTGGGTGGACACGGGCGTGGACACCGAGGCGCTCGCGCAGCGCATGCTGGACGAGGGCTACCTGATCGCGCCCGGTTCGCTGTTCCACGCCGCGCGCGCACCGAGCACGCTGATGCGCATCAACTTTGCGACCACGCAGGACGCGGCGTTCTGGAAGGTGTTCAGGCGGCTGGCGACGCGCTGAGCAGCGCGGCCAACGCACCGTCGATCTGCTTTGCCTCGGCCTGCATCAGCGGCAGGGCGCGGCCGAAGAGTGGCCAGTCGCGTGAACGCGCGGCCAGTTCCAGGCCCTTGGACAGGCGGGCGCCGCGCTCGGCTGTCATGCTGCCCAGCGAACCCTTGAGCCCGTGCGCATGGGCCACGGCCATCTCGATGTCTTGCGCCAGAAGCGCCTGTTGCAGCGCCAGCAAGCGCTGGCGCAGATCGGTTCGCATGGCCTGGGCGAGCTGGCGCAAGGTGGTTTCGTCACCATCCAGCCGCCGGCGCAGCTTGTCGATGTCCAGCGCCGCCACCACGCCGGGTTGGTGCGCGGGGGATGGCTCCGGCGTTGCGGCGCGCGGGACGCCGCAGCGGGTGCTGCGCATCAGGGCTTCATCCATGGCGCGGATCAGCGCTTGCGGACTGACGGGCTTGGACGTGTAGCCGTCCATCCCGGCCAGCAGGCAGGCTTCGCGGTCGCCGTTCATGGCATTGGCCGTGACCGCCACGATCGGCGTGTGCGGGCGGCCCAGCTGGATCTCGCGCTCGCGGATGTGCCGCGTCGCCTCCAGGCCGTTGCTGCCAGGCATCTGAACGTCCATCAGCACGAGGTCCACGCCACCCAGTTCCCACTGCGCGACCGCCTGCTCGCCGTCCCGTGCCAGCCGCACGCTGCAGCCCAGGCGCTGCAGCAATTGTTTCATCAGCAGTTCGTTGACCGGGTGGTCTTCGGCCACCAGCACGCACAGACCCGCGAAGCGCTGGCCGGCCTGCGCCACCTCGTTGAGTTCCATGGGGGCGCTCAGCGGGTCGCTGTCTGTGGCAGTGGTTTCGCCCAGCGGCAGTGTGACGGTGAAGGTGCTGCCCTGGCCGAGTTCGCTCACCAGGTCGATGCGGCCACCCATGAGCTGGACCAGGCGCGAACAGATGGCCAGACCCAGGCCACTGCCGCCGAATTTGCGCGCGGTGGACGCATCGGCCTGGGTGAACGCATCGAAGATGGTGGACTGGTGCTTTTTCGCGATGCCCACACCACTGTCCTGCACCTGCAGGCGCAACTGGTGCGAACCGCCAGCGTTGCCGGCCAGCATGTCCGCGGTCAGGCGGATGCGCCCGCCGCGGGGCGTGAACTTCAGCGCGTTGGAGAGCAGGTTGTTCAGCACCTGCCGCAGGCGCCCCGGATCGCCTTGCATGTGGTCGGGCAACCGGGCCGACAACTGGAGCTCCCAGCTCAGCGGTTTGGCGCGCGCCTGCTCGGCATAGAGCGCACTGACTTCCTCCAGCGTGTCGCGCAGCGGGAACTGCACGCTTTCCATGCTGAGCTTGCCGGCCTCGATGCGCGAAAGGTCCAGCACATCGTTGAGCAGGTCGAGCAGGGCGTGGGCCGAGCTGTCCATCAGGTCCAGCCAGCTCTTCTGCTCGGCGTTGAGCGGCGAATCCATCACCAGGCGGGTCAGCCCCATGAGCGCATTGAGCGGTGTGCGCACCTCGTGACTGATGTTGGCCAGGAACTCGCTTTTGGCCTGGCTCGCCTGCTCGGCCTGGGCGCGGGCTTGTGCACCTTCGGCTTCCACGCGCTTGCGTTCGCGGATGTCAGCGTGCGATCCCATCAGCCGCAGCGGGCGGCCCTTGGCGTCGTGCTCGGCGACCATGCCATGGCTTTCGATCCACAGCCATCCTTCGGCGGTGCGCACGCGGTACTGGACCACCGCGCGCTGCTGCCGGCCCTCCAGCAGTTCGCCCGCAGTCGCTTGTGCACGGGCGCGGTCGTCCGGATGCACACGCTCGATGAGGGCGGACGTGTCCCAGTAGCCATCGACAGCGATGTCGCCCAGCATTTCGCCCCAGCGCGCCGTCAGGAACACCTGTTTTGACGGCAGTTGCCAGTCCCAAAGCGCCAGGCCGGCGGCTTCAACCGCGAGTTGCAATCGGTCGCTGGTTTCGTCCAGCGCCTCTTCGGCCAGCAAGCGGCTGTTGGATTCGCGGTGCACCGAGCCGCGCAACCGGTCCAGTTCGTGGTTCTGCCGGTCCAGCTCAGCCATGAGCTGGCGGGTGCGTTCCCGTTCATTCTGCAGGTCTTGCAGCGCTCGCTGGAGATCTTGAGCGAGGCGTTGGGGTGTCATGGGCATGAGCGGTTGGTGTGCGGGGTGCAGCCCGTCCGGTTTGGGCGTTCAACTGCCTCCGAGCACCTCCCAGCGCTCCAAGGCCTGCATCCATTCAGACTCTATTTCGGCGTGTCGGGCGCCCAATTGAGTGGCGCGGGCCGGATCGGTGGCAAAGAGTTGACCGCCCGCCAGCGCGCGGTCGATGTCGGCCTGCTCGGCCTCCAGTGCGGCGATCTTCCCTTGCAGGGCTTCGAATTCGCGCTGTTCCTTGTAGCTGAGCTTGCGTTTCGGGGATGCCGGGTTGGCGGGCGCAACGGGTGCGACCGACGGGGCAACCGGAGCCGCTGGCGCCGCGGCGGGTGCTCGCTCGCGCTGCAGCGCTTCGGCACGCGCCGACTGTGTGAGCCAGTCCTGCACATCACCCACGTATTCGCGCCAGCGGCCTTCGCCCTCAGACACCAGTGTGCTGGTGACCACGTTGTCGAGGAAGCGCCGATCGTGGCTGACGAGAAACACCGTGCCTTCATATTGCTGCAGCAGGTCTTCCAACAGCTCCAGCGTGTCGATGTCC
>NZ_JBMBRA010000012.1:0-2500 GCF_048590325.1 Hydrogenophaga sp. ZJX-1 | reverse complement strand
GGTGCCGTAACAGGTACTGGAGGTCCGAACCGACTAATGTTGCAAAATTAGCGGATGAGCTGTGGATAGGGGTGAAAGGCTAAACAAACTTGGAAATAGCTGGTTCTCTCCGAAAACTATTTAGGTAGTGCCTCAAGTATTACCGTCGGGGGTAGAGCACTGTTTTGGCTAGGGGGTCATGGCGACTTACCAAACCAAGGCAAACTCCGAATACCGACGAGTACAGCTTGGGAGACAGAGCACCGGGTGCTAACGTCCGGACTCAAGAGGGAAACAACCCAGACCGCCAGCTAAGGTCCCTAAAATTGGCTAAGTGGGAAACGAAGTGGGAAGGCTAAAACAGTCAGGATGTTGGCTTAGAAGCAGCCATCATTTAAAGAAAGCGTAATAGCTCACTGATCGAGTCGTCCTGCGCGGAAGATGTAACGGGGCTAAGCCAGTTACCGAAGCTGCGGATTTGCAATTTATTGCAAGTGGTAGGAGAGCGTTCTGTAAGCCTGTGAAGGTGTCTTGTAAAGGATGCTGGAGGTATCAGAAGTGCGAATGCTGACATGAGTAGCGTTAAAGGGGGTGAAAAGCCCCCTCGCCGTAAGCGCAAGGTTTCCTACGCAACGTTCATCGGCGTAGGGTGAGTCGGCCCCTAAGGTGAGGCAGAGATGCGTAACTGATGGGAAACAGGTCAATATTCCTGTACCGATTACAAGTGCGATGTGGGGACGGATCTTAATAGGTTATCCGGCGGTTGGATGTGCCGGTTTAGACAGATGTAGGCGACACGTAGGCAAATCCGCGTGTCATATACCGAGGCTGTTGATCGAGCGAGCTTGCTCGCGAAGTAACTGAACGAGGTCCCAGGAAAAGCCACTAAGCTTCAGCTTGTAATTGACCGTACCGCAAACCGACACTGGTGCGCGAGATGAGTATTCTAAGGCGCTTGAGAGAACTCTGGAGAAGGAACTCGGCAAATTGACACCGTAACTTCGGAAGAAGGTGTGCCCTTGTAGTGTGATGAGAACATCTGAGCACGAACGGGTTGCAAAAAATTGGTGGCTGCGACTGTTTATTAAAAACACAGCACTCTGCAAACACGAAAGTGGACGTATAGGGTGTGACGCCTGCCCGGTGCTGGAAGATTAATTGATGGGGTGCAAGCTCTTGATCGAAGTCCCAGTAAACGGCGGCCGTAACTATAACGGTCCTAAGGTAGCGAAATTCCTTGTCGGGTAAGTTCCGACCTGCACGAATGGCGTAACGATGGCCACACTGTCTCCTCCAGAGACTCAGCGAAGTTGAAATGTTTGTGATGATGCAATCTCCCCGCGGAAAGACGGAAAGACCCCATGAACCTTTACTGTAGCTTTGTATTGAATTTTGAACAGATCTGTGTAGGATAGGTGGGAGGCTTTGAAGCAGGGTCGCTAGATCTTGTGGAGCCAACGTTGAAATACCACCCTGGTGTGTTTGAGGTTCTAACCTAGGTCCCTTATCGGGATCGGGGACAGTGCATGGTAGGCAGTTTGACTGGGGCGGTCTCCTCCCAAAGTGTAACGGAGGAGTTCGAAGGTACGCTAGGTACGGTCGGACATCGTGCTAATAGTGCAATGGCATAAGCGTGCTTAACTGCGAGACTGACAAGTCGAGCAGATGCGAAAGCAGGACATAGTGATCCGGTGGTTCTGTATGGAAGGGCCATCGCTCAACGGATAAAAGGTACTCTGGGGATAACAGGCTGATACCGCCCAAGAGTTCATATCGACGGCGGTGTTTGGCACCTCGATGTCGGCTCATCTCATCCTGGGGCTGTAGCCGGTCCCAAGGGTATGGCTGTTCGCCATTTAAAGAGGTACGTGAGCTGGGTTTAAAACGTCGTGAGACAGTTTGGTCCCTATCTTCCGTGGGCGCTGCAGATTTGAGGAAGCCTGCTCCTAGTACGAGAGGACCGGAGTGGACGCACCTCTGGTGTACCGGTTGTCACGCCAGTGGCATTGCCGGGTAGCTAAGTGCGGAAGAGATAACCGCTGAAAGCATCTAAGCGGGAAACTCGTTCCAAGATGAGATCTGCCGGGGCCTTGAGCCCCCTAAAGAGTCGTTCAAGACCAGGACGTTGATAGGTCAGGTGTGGAAGCGCAGTAATGCGTTAAGCTAACTGATACTAATTGCTCGTGAGGCTTGACCCTATAACTTTGACGATAATCGTCCAAGTGCAAATGTTATTGTTATGCCCCGTGGACAACTCACGTTGTTCCACATCGTTGGCAGCAATCAAAATCAGCTGATTCGAAACTCTATGAATTCGTCCCTGTTGTGCAACAGCACAGCAAGGACAACCCGTTATGCCTGACGACCATAGCAAGTTGGTACCACTCCTTCCCATCCCGAACAGGACAGTGAAACGACTTTGCGCCGATGATAGTGCGGATTCCCGTGTGAAAGTAGGTCATCGTCAGGCTCTTACTCCCCCTAACCCCCTCGTACTTCCCGTACTTGGGGGTTTCGGCTT
>NZ_JBMBRA010000011.1:0-85762 GCF_048590325.1 Hydrogenophaga sp. ZJX-1 | reverse complement strand
CCGGCCAGGTGCTGGATCGCGCCCGAGATGCCGCAGGCCACGTAGAGCTGCGGCGCGACGATCTTGCCGGTCTGGCCCACCTGCCAGTCGTTCGGGGCGTAGCCCGCGTCCACCGCGGCGCGGCTCGCGCCCAGCGCGGCGCCGAGCTTGTCGGCCAGCGGGGTCATGACCTCGTTGAACTTCTCGGCGCTGCCCAGCGCGCGGCCACCCGAGACGATGATCTTGGCGGCGGTCAGTTCGGGGCGGTCGCTCTTGGCGATCTCGCTGCCCATGAAGGTGCTCTTGCCGCTGTCGGCCTGCGCTGCCTGGGTTTCCACGGCGGCCGATCCACCGGCGGCGGCGGCGGGATCAAAGCCCGTGGTGCGCACGGTGATGACCTTGGTGGCGTCGGCGCTCTGCACGGTGGCGATGGCGTTGCCGGCGTAGATCGGACGCTCGAAGGTGTCGGCGGCGATCACCTTGGTGATGTCGCTGATCTGGCCCACGTCGAGCTTGGCGGCCACGCGCGGGGCGATGTTCTTGCCGCTGGCGGTGGCAGGGAACAGGATATGGCTGTAGGCCGATGCAATGGCCAGCACCTGGGCGGCCATGTTTTCGGACAGGCCGTGCGCGAGGTACTCGGCGTCGGCGTGGATGACTTTGGCGACGCCCGCGATCTGGGCAGCGGCGGCTGCTGCGGGGCCGGCGTTGTGGCCGGCGATGAGCACGTGCACATCACCCCCGCACTGGGCGGCGGCGGTGACGGTGTTGAGCGTGGCGCCCTTGATGCTGGCGTTGTCGTGTTCGGCAATGACGAGTGCGGTCATGTTGTTTCTTCCTCAGATCACTTTGGCTTCGTTCTTGAGCTTGTCCACCAGGGCGGCCACATCGGCCACCTTGATGCCGGCACCGCGCTTGGGCGGCTCGCTGACCTTCAGGGTCTTGAGGCGAGGGCTCACGTCCACGCCGAGGTCTTCGGGCTTGACGATGTCCATCTGCTTCTTCTTGGCCTTCATGATGTTGGGCAAGGTCACGTAGCGCGGCTCGTTCAGGCGCAGGTCGGTGGTGACGATGGCCGGCAGGCTGAGGCTCAGGGTTTCCAGGCCGCCATCCACTTCACGGGTCACGTTGACCTTGCCGTCGACCACTTCGACCTTGCTGGCGAAGGTGCCCTGCGGCAGATCGGCCAGGGCGGCGAGCATCTGGCCGGTCTGATTGCAGTCGTCGTCGATGGCCTGCTTGCCCAGGATCACGAGGCCGGGCTGTTCCTTGTCCATCAGCGCCTTGAGCAGCTTGGCCACGGCCAGCGGTTGCAGTTCTTCGGCGGTTTCCACCAGGATCGCGCGGTCGGCGCCGATGGCCATGGCGGTGCGCAGGGTTTCCTGGCACTGCGTGACGCCACAGGAAACAGCGATGACCTCGGTGACGACGCCCTTTTCTTTCAGGCGCACGGCTTCTTCGACCGCGATCTCGTCAAACGGGTTCATGCTCATCTTGACGTTGGCCAGGTCCATGCCGGACTGGTCGGCCTTGACGCGCACCTTGACGTTGTAGTCCACCACGCGTTTGACGGGGACGATGACCTTCATACATTCATTTCGTTGATGTGGATGAAAAAAAATCGCCGCCCGCAAGTGCGGGCGGCAACCCATTTTTGGGAAACTGCTATCTCAGGAACTGCATCAGAAACTGTGTTTGATGCCTGCGATGTATGTCAGCCCCGTCTCGTCCCTGCTGGGGGTGTCAGAGCTGACCTTGCCCGCTTCGGCAAACAGCATCGTGCGTTTGCTCAGGCTGTACTCGCCACCAAAGGCCACCGCCGAGGTGCTTGCCCCACCCTTGAACTTCTGGTTCTCGTAGCCGAGCTTGACTAGGAAGCCACCACCCAGAGGTACTCGAACAGCCGTGCTCCAGCGGTCGGATTCCGCCGTGGTGCCGTACGCATCCACATTCGAATAAGTCAAACCTGCCCTGGCCACACCGAAATCGTAGGAACCACCAACCGTCAGCACATCCTTGCCTTCAATGTTGTCCTTGGCAGAAGGGCTTACGCCGGCATTTTTGGTGATGCCCAGACCCAGGGCCAGCGGACCAACCTTGTAACGCAATGCCAGTTCGGTGGTATTGACCTTGTTGCTCGTCATCGACGATTTGGGTACAAAGGCGACGCCTGCTACGAACCCCTGCATCTCTGGCGTCTCGTACATCAGCATACCGTTGTAGCGCGTAGACGCATCCAGCGGGCCACCAAACACGGATGTTCCCAAACCCAGCGGCTTGTAGACATCCAGGGACGGGCGCAGCAGACCGTCCACAGGTCCCCAGAAGCGGCCCATGGAGACACCGCCGAACGAACCTGACAGGCTCAACCGGGTGTTGGCAAAGTGGTCGTGACCAGCTCCCGTGGAGCCATCGGTCGGGTTCAAACGGTAGTTCAGGAGCGCGCTGGCTTTGAGACCACCACCAAGGTCTTCGACCGAGCGAAAGGTGATGTTGTTGCCGGCAGCGTCCAGATTTTCGAGGCTGTTCTTGGAGGCAGTGCCGTTGGCTTTGGCAGATGCATGCTTCAGCCCGATCACGACGCCGCCAGAGAGGGTGACGTTGGATTGAGCCAGTGCGGCGCAAGAGGCAAAAACGGCCATAACGGGAACCAGATACTTCTTCATATGATGTCTCCTACTGCTAAACGAGATCGGATTTGGGGGAGATTGAGCGTCTCCAACGGGTCTTGTTGATTCACATTGCTTTGACGACACCCTCCTCTGCAATGGCTAACGGGTTGACCATCTCCGCCTTCTTGACAGCAGCGCTGAAACGACGGAGCGTCCATCGATAAGCCACAGCTACCTGCCGGCGAAACGTGCCTTGCGTTTCTCCTGAAAGGCCCGCCGTCCCTCGGCAAAGTCCTCGCTGCTGGAGGTCACGGCCTCCCGTGTGCGCATGGCATCCAGGTCGGTCTGACCGGATGCAATCTCGTTCAAGGACTGTTTGGTCGCCTGCACAGCCAGCGGGGCCAGATCGGCGATCTCGTTGACCAGATGGTCCACCGCAATGTCAAAGTCTTCCGGTGCGGCCAGCGCCTCGAAACACCCCATGTGCCACAGCATGTCAGCGGTGAATGGGCGCGCCGACAAGAATGCACGCTTGGCGCCTGACAGACCCAGTCGCGCCACGTAGCGCTGCAGGCCACCCGGGTAGTAGTGCAGGCCCAGCGCGGTGGCGGGCATGCGGAACTCGATGCCGGTCAATCCCACACTCAGGTCACAGGCGAGCATCAGGTCGGTGGCTCCGCCGTACACGCTCCCGTTGAGCGCGCACACCGTGATGGGTCGCAGCGCCGCCAGCGCGTTGGCCACGCGTTCGAACAACCGGGGGTCGCTGTCCTGCTCACTGAAGCTGCCGATGTGGTAACCGGCGCAAAACACAGGCCGAGGTTGCCCCTTGGTATTGGCTGTGAGTTTCAGTACGCGAATGCCTGGGTCGGCGTTGACTTGTTCGAACTGGCTCAACAAAGAGAGCAGGTCACCCGCTTCAAGGCGGTTGCGGTGCGCGGGTCGATTCAGAGTGAGGGTGGCAACGACACCCTCCACCGACAGCACCGGTGGGGACGCATCGTTCGCATCCAAATCAAACCGAGTTTGGTCGTGTGTCATCGGGTCGGACTCCGTCAGTTCCAGCCGTACACCGACAGGGTCGTTTCACCGGCTTCCAGACGACGCAAGATGGCGGCTTCTTCGGCCTCGCGCTGTTCGCCAGCAGCCACCACCTCGGCCGCGCGCGCGTGCGGGATCGCCACAACGCCGTCCGCATCGCCGACGATCAAGTCACCGGCATGCACCACCACATGACCCATGGTGACGGGGTGGTTGATCCAGCCCATGGCGCCGAAGTCCTTGCCCGTGCCCTGGATGCACAGACCGCGTGAAAACACGGGGAAGCCGATCTCGCCGAGCAGCACACCGTCGCGCACGCAGCCGTCGATCACCAGGCCGGCCATGCCGCGCACTTTCGCCATGGTGGTCATGATCTCGCCCCAGTAGCCGTGCTCGTGGGCACCGTTGGCAAACACCACCATCACGTCACCGGCCTGCGCGATGTCCAGCGCGCGGTGCAGCCAGAGGTTGTCGCCGCCGGGGGAATGAACGGTCAGCGCCGAGCCGGCGCAGCGGAACTGCGGCGCCACCGGCTTGATCGCCGAGGGCAAGGCGCCGATCTTCTTGCCGGCTTCGTGCAGGGTGGCGGTGGGCAGTCGGGCGGCGGCGGCCAGCAGCTCGGGGCTCAGGCGCTGAAAGTCCCGGCGGATGGTGAGGGTGGCGTCGTGGGGTTTCATGGGGTCTCGCGGGTCTGGAGCTGGTGGTACTTGAACTGCTTGCGCGCTTCGTCCAGCCGCACGCCGCTGCGCGCGGCCTCCCGGATGTGGTTCTCCGCGGCCTCGATCTCTTCCGCCACGTCAAGCACCCGGTCTTCGTGCTCCTTGGGGATCACCACCACGCCGTCGGTGTCGCCCTTGAGGATGTCGCCCGGCGCCACGCGGGCGCCGCCGATGTTGACCGGCACGCCCGTGGCTTCCACCTGCACGCGGTCCTTGCCGGTGCGCATCCAGTGGTCGATGGAGAACACCGGGTAGCCCAGCGACAGGCACAGGTGGGTGTCGCGGTTGATGCCGTTGATCACGGTGCCGGCGATGCCACGGCGGTGGGCGATCTCGGTCAGGATGTCGCCCCAGACGGTCGCGTCCTCGCGGCCGTTGTTGTCCAGCACGACCACGCTGCCGGGCGCCACGTCGTCGATGTAGTCGCCCACCGTGCCGCAGGGTTGGGCGGCCGGTCCGTACTTGAGCGTCCAGGCGCGGCCGGCCATGCGAAAGCTCGCATCGCGCGGCTTGATCTTGTAGCACTGGCCCACGATGCCCAGCTTGTCCAGGGCGTCGGACAAGGTCGGCGTGTCCAGCCGGGCGGCACGCGCCACGTTGTTGTCGGTATCACTCATTCAAAGGCTCCTGTTGGCTGCACAGCGGGTGTGCGAAGGGATGTCAAACCGGGAACACCGCGGAACCGGCTCCGCCGGGCCGCAGGTGTTGCCCCCTGGGGGGTGACGCCGCAGGCGGCGCGGGGGGGCTCAAGCTCTCAACATGTGTTCGTAGTTGCCGCCCATGACCTCGCCGATCGGCGTGCCCGCCAGGATCGCCTTGGCCATGGCGGCCTCCTTGGCCACGATCATTTCAGCGGCCTCCAGCACACGCTGAATGTCGGCGGCGGCGATGAAGATCACCGCGCTGCGGTCGGCCAGCACGTAGTCGCCAGGCATCACGGTGACCTCGCCGCCCAACGCGGCGCCGATGGTCACGGGAACCTGCACGCCCAGCTCGACCACGCGGCCGCGCGCGGTGCGCGAGGTCAGGCTGCGGCTGAACACCGGGAACTCGTAGGCCATGGCTTCGTCCACGTCGCGCAAGGGCCCGTCGGCCACCACACCGGCCACGCCGCGCACCTTGGCGCCCAGCGTCAGCAGGCCGCCCCAGCAGCCGGCTTCCAGGCCTGAGCGCTGCTCGACCACGATGACGTTGTCGGCACCAGACTGTTCGATGGCCGTGCAGCCCAGGTGTTTCGCCGGGCCGGGCGGCGGCTGGCCGGGGCCCACCTTCATGGTGACGGCGCGCCCGGCGATGCGGCCCCCGCCGCTGCGCTGGGTGAGGCCCGTGACCACACCGGGCAGCTGCAGCTTGTCCAGGGCATCGGAGACGGCGCAGGCGTCGAGCCGGCGCAGGCGTTGTACGTTGTGATCGCTCATAGAGGTTCCAGGTACAGGGGTTCAGAAAAGTGTTTTCCAGGCGGCGAAGGCCAGCCCGGTGCCGGTCAGCGCCGGGCTGCGGTAGCCGGGCTGGTACTCGATCCATTCCAGGTCGAGGTCGCGGGCCATCTCGCCCACCACCACCCAGTTGCGGATCTCCGAGCTGCCGGCCTGCAGCAGCTTCGGGTCCAGCGCGGCGAGCGCGGCGCTGTCCTTGTGGCGGATCGCGGTGATGACCTGCTGGTCCAGCGCCTCGTCCACCACGAAGTGGCTCAGGCCGCCGGAGGCGATGACGCCCACGCGCAGGTCCTGCGGCCAGGCCGCGATCAGCTCGCGCAGCGCCGCCCCCAGCGCCACGCAGCGGCGCGGCGTGGGCTGGTTGGGTGGGTCGAAGGTGTTGAGGATCACCGGGATCACCGGCAGCACCTGTTCCTTGAGCAGTCGGCGGTGGATGAACTGGAAGGCGTGGCCTTCGAACTGCCCGCGCTCCAGACCGTCCATCGCGGCGATGTCGAAATCACGGTCGCACAGCTGGCGGATCAGCCACTCGGCGAGGTCGCTCTGCACCGGGTAGTCGCGGTCCACCTCGGGCTCGTGGCGCCACATGCGCGCCGACTTGACCCAGTTGTCGCTGGGCGAGGCCGGCTCGCGCGCGGTGTTGCGGATGGTCTCGCCGTAGTAGATGGCGAAGGCCGGGTTGTTGGTGGTGCGGAACAGCTCGGTCTGGTCGTCGCCCACGATCAGCAGCACGTCGAGCCGGGCGTCCCGGATGCGCTGGCTCAGCTGGTCCATGGCGGCCTCGGCCGCGTCGTAACGCTCGCCCATCTTCTCGGGCGTGACCATGGCCTCAGCGCCGGCGGGCGCCGCAGCGAGCAGGGCCTCGTAGTCGGTCTTGTGACCGCTCTTGTCGTAATAGTGCACGTTCTTGGTGTCGATCACCCGGAAGCCGTGTTGCCAGTCTTCGCGCTGCGAGACCAGCATGATGCTGTGGGAAGAGCCGAAAGCGGCGACGAGTCGAGCCATGGGACAGCCTTTGCAAATACGTCAGACAACACACTGCGCGCGCAGCTCGGCGATGCGTTCCGGGCTGTAGCCCAGGCCGCTCAGGATGACCTCGGTCTGGTCGCCCTGGTGAGGCGCGGGCCGCAGCGGCCCCTCGTCGCGCGGGTAGCGCGAGAACTGCATGGGCAGGCCCACGACCTCGATGTCGCCCAGCTCCGGGTGGTGCATGGGGCGGGCGATGCCCAGGTGCCTGACCTGTGGGTCCTCGAACATGTGGTCCACGGTGTAGATGGGGCCACACGGCACACCGGCCTTCAGCAGGCGCTCGGTCCAGTCGGCCGTGGTGCGGGTCTTGAAGGCGGCGCCGACGGCGGCGTTCACGCGGGTGCGGTTCTGCACGCGCTCGGGGTCGGAGCCGAAGCCGGGCTCATCGATGAGCTGAGGCGCATCGAGCGCCACACACAGGCGCTTCCACATGGTCTGCCCGATGGCGGCCAGGTTGATGAACCCGTCGCTGGTGGCGAAGACGCCGGTGGGCACGGTCAGCGGGTGCTCGTTGCCGGTGGACTTGGGCACCTTGCGGTCGATCAGCCACTGCGCGGCCTGGAAGTCGAGCATGGCGATCTGAGATTCGAGCAGCGAGGTCTGCACCCACTGGCCCTCGCCCGACACCTCGCGCTCCAGCAGCGCGGCCATGATGGCCTGGGCGCAGAAGTGGCCCGAGCACAGGTCTGCGATCGGGATGCCGACGCGCATGGGGCCGTCTTCAGGCTTGCCGGTCACGCTCATGAGACCGCCCATGCCCTGGGCGATGGAGTCAAAGCCAGGCCAGTTGGCGTAGGGTCCGTCCTGACCGAAGCCCGAGATGCTGGCGTAGACCAGCCGGGGGTTGATGGCGCGCAGTGCGTCGGGGCCGATGCCCAGGCGGTACTTCACGTCGGGCCGGTAGTTCTCGATGAACACGTCGGCCGTTTTCACCAGTTCTTGAAGAATGGCCAGCCCCTCGGGCTCCTTCATGTTGAGGGTCAGGCTCTCCTTGTTGCGGTGCAGGTTTTCGTAGTCGGCGCGGTTGTGGTCGCGCCCGCCGATCATGTCGTCGCCGCCGGGGGCGCCCGGGGGAATCTCCAGTTTGATGACGCGCGCGCCCAGGTCGGCGAAGGTGCGGATGGCCGTGGGGCCGGCGCGCACGCGCGACGCGTCCAGTATGGTGAAGCGCGACAGCGGGCCTTTGCGCGGCGGGATCGGTTCGGGTGTGGTCATGGGCGGTGATCTCAAACGAGAGTGAACATGGGCACGGCGTGACCGCCTTCACTGGGCTTGAAGACCACGCGCACGGCTTGGCCGATGACCACCGCCGCAGGGTCGCAGTCCACCAGGTTGCTCATCAGCGTGACGCCTTCGGTCAATGTGACAAAGGCCAGCGTGTAGGCCGCTTCGCCCTTGCCCATGGTGCTGAAGGAATACACGGTGCCGGTGCCCACGGCCTGTTGCCACTCGGTGTCGGCGCTGAGGCAGTGCGGACAGATGTCGCGCGGGTAGTGGTGCACTTCGCCGCAGGCCTTGCACCGCTTGATCAGCAGGCGGCCCTCGTCGGCCGCCGTCCAGTACGGCAGGGTTTCGGGCAGCACGCGGGGCGCCGGAATCTTTCGCGGACCGGCGGCAGGCGCGGGCGGGCGTGCGGGTTTGTCTTGCAGGGTGTCGTGGGTGCTCATGGTGTTCAGACCCTTTCGAGAATCAGGGTGGCGGCGGTGTGGCGCGAGGCCAGCGCGCCGCCGATGCCGCTGGCCAGCGCCAGGCCGCAGTTGGGCACCTGCACGGCGGGGTGCGCTTCGCCGCGCAACTGGCGCACGGCCTCGATGACCTTGGTGATGCCGCCGCGGTTGGCCGGGTGGTTGTTGCAGAGGCCGCCGCCGTCGGTGTTGAAGGGCAGCCTGCCCACGCCCGAGATCAGGTTGCCGTCCATCACGAAGCGGCCGCCCTCGCCCTTCTTGCAGAAGCCCAGGTCTTCGAGCTGCATCAGCACGGTGATGGTGAAGCTGTCGTAGAGCGAGGCGTACTGGATGTCGGCGGGCGTGACGCCGGCCTCGGCAAACGCCATGGGGCCCGACCAGGCCGCGGCCGAATACGTGAGGTCCATCCGGCCGCCCATGCCGTGTTTGGGCGCTTCACCGGTGCCGCGCACCCTCACCAGCGGGCGACCGCTCTTGCGCGCCAGTTCGCGGGCAATCTCCGGCCGCGCGACGATCAGCGCGCCACCGCCGTCGCTCATGACGCAGCAGTCCAGCCGGTGCAGGGGGTCGCTCACCAGCGGTGAATTCACCACGTCGTCCACCGTGACCACGTCGCGCAACATGGCGTGGGAGTTGTGCTGGGCGTGGTGCGATGCAGCCACCTTGATCCAGGCCAGCTGCTCGGACGTGGTGCCGAACTCGAACATGTGGCGCTTGGCCACGGCCGCGTACAGGTTCTGCGTGGCCGGGCCATAGGGCAGCTCAAAGGCCAGTTCCGGCGCGTCGGGGTCGGGCGGGCGCAGGGCCAGCGGCGCCTTGCCGCCCTTGCCTTCCTTGGCCGCCGCCTGGGCCGCGGCCATCTGGGCGCGCGGGCGGCCCGCCAGGGTGATCAGCGCCACGTTGCAGCGGCCGGCGGCGATGGCCTCGGCCGCGTGCGCCACGTGCAGGATGGGCGCGGAGCCACCACACTCGGTCGAGTCCACATGGCGCAGCTTCAGGCCCAGGTACTCGGCCACGGTGGTGGTGCCCAGGCCCGGCGCGTCGCCGGCGCAGAAATAGCCGTCGATGTCGTTCTTGGACAGGCCGGCGTCGTCCAGCGCGCCCTTGGCCACGTCGGCGTGCAGGCGCACCACGGACAGCTCGTCCGCCTTGCGTGTGGGGTGTTCGTAGGCGCCCACGATGCAGGCGGATCCGTTGAGGCTCATGGTGGCTGTTTGGGGTGGGTTAAGAGCGGTGCTTCACTGCTCGGGCGTGAAGCCGGTTGCCTTGATGACCGGGGCCCAATAGGCCAGCTCCTTGCGTTGCAGGCGGTCCATTTCTTCGGCGGGGCGAAAGTCCGGATTCAGCGTGACCTTGATCAGGGCGTCGCGCACTTCGGGCAGCGCCAGCGCGTACTTCAAGGCGTTCTGCACCTGAGCCAGCTTGTCCTTGGGCGCGTTGGCCGGGGCCCACATCCCGGTCCAGGCGTCACCGGTGTCGATGTTGATGCCCTGCTCCTTGAAGGTTGGCACGTCGGGCAGCAGGGGCGAGCGCCGGGCACCAAACACGCCGACCATGCGCACCTTTCCACTCTTGTGGTGTGGAAGGATGTCCCCGGCGGTCATGACGCCTGCCGGCACCTGTCCGCCCAGCAAATCGGTCACCATTGGACCGTTACCACGGTAGGGAATGACCTGCAGATCCACGCCAATCGCCTTGCCCAGCTGGATGCCGCTGAAATGAGTGTGGCCACCAGCCCCGGCTGAACCGAAACTGCCGTCCTTGACGTTGGCCTTCACCCAGGTCACGTACTCATTGGCTGTTTTCACACCCGTCTGCTGGCCCACTGCCAGTGCCAGCGGGTAGGAAACCACCACCCCCACGGGTGCGAAGTCCTTCAGCATGTCGTACTTCAGGACATCGGGCGGGTACAGCAGGGTCTGGAAGACTGGGGTCGCGTTGGGCGCGATCATGTACGTCAGGCCATCGGCCGCGCTGGTCTTGAGCGCTTGCGCGGCCAGGCGGCCCCCTGCGCCGGCCTTGTTCTCGACAATGATGGTCTGCTTGAGAACCACCGACATCTTCTCCGCCAGGAGGCGAGCCACGGTATCGGTCGAGCCGCCGGGGGGGAAACCCACCAGAAACTTGATGGCAAATTTGTCTTGTGCCTGCACATTGAGTCCCAGACCCAACAGGGCGGCGGCCATCACGGCCGAAAAAGTCTTTCTGTTCATCATGCTTGTCTCCTGGTTGTTTTGAAATGAAGGCTGAAAAATGCATCCATCGTGCTGTCGGGATCGACCCCTCACACCCGTTTCAGGTGCCAGCCAGCGTCGCCGAACAGTTGCCCGATGACGATCAGGCGTTTGGCGCAATGGCTGACCCGGCACTCGTCGGTCATGCCCATGGCGCCATGCATCTGGATCGCCGACAAACCGAGCTGGCGACCCCACTGGCTCACCAGCACCTTGGCGGCCGACACCAGGCGGCGGCGCTGGGCCGGATCGCCCGCGTCCACGGCCATGGCGGCGGCGCAGGCCATGGACTTCAGCTGCTCCAGCGCGATGGCCATGTCGGCCATGCGGTGCTGCATCACCTGGAACTTCGCCAGCGGCGCGCCAAACTGTTTGCGGGTGCGCAGGTGCTCGGCGGTGTGCACCATGAGCGCGTCCACCACGCCCACGGCCTCGGCGCACAGGGCGGCGATGGCCGCGTCCAGTGCGGCTTCCACCGCGTCGGCCGCCTCGCCGGGCATGCCGAGCACGCGATCAGAAGCCACCACCACATCGGTCAGCGTGACGTGGGCCGCGCGGCGGCCGTCCAGCGTGTCAAAGCCCCGCACCTGCACGCCGGGCGCGTCCGCGTTCACCGCGAACACTGTCAGGCCCTGGCGCTCGTCGCCCTGCCCCCCGGTGCGCGCCACCACCAGCAGCAAGCCGGCGCTGTCGCCCTGCAACACGCCGGTCTTGCGGCCGTTGAGCACATGGCCTTCGGGCGTGGCGCGGGTCAGCAGCTGCGTGCGCTGCCAGTCGTAGCGGGCACCGTCTTCGTACAGCGCGACGCTGGCCTGCAGCTCGCCACTGGCCAGACGGGGCAGCCAGCGCTGCTGTTGCTCGGTTGAACCCAGGCGCATCAGCAGCTGGCCGGCCATCACGGTGCTGGCCACGAAGGCGCCACCGCCCAGGGCGCGCCCCAGTTCCTGCGCCACCAGCATCACCTCGACCGGGCCCTGCTCGCTGCCTCCGGCGTCGGCCGGGAAGGGCAGGCCCAGCAGGCCCAGCCCGGCCATGCCGGCCCAACGGCCCTGCGACTGCTCGGGTGTCTCGGCGTTGCCGCGGTGTTCGGCTGGGTACTCACCGTCGCAGAAGCGTTGCACCGCTTCGCGCAGTGCCAGATGGTCGTCATTCAGAGAGAAATCCATGGCGTGTCCTTGGGGCTGCGGCTGTGGTCAGGGCTCAGAACGCGTCGAGCGTGGCCCGGGCGATCAGGTTGCGCTGCACCTCGTTGGTCCCGCCGTAAATCGTGAGCTTGCGGGCGTCGAGGCAGTTCGCGGCCAGCGCCACCAGCGTGGGGTCGGTGACCGCTTCGTCCAGGTGCTCCAGGTTCTGCGCGTCGAGCGAGAACGGCACCGCATCGGGCCCGGCGATGTCGAGCAGCGCCTCGAAGATGGCCTGGCGCAGCTCGGTGCCCCGCACCTTGAGCATCGAAGCCTCCACCGCGGGCGTGCGGCTTTGCTGGTGGGCGCTCAGCAGGCGCAGCGCGGTGAACTCCAGCGCCATCAGCTCCACCTCGAACTGGGCCAGTCGCGCCTGCAGCACCGGGTCGTCGCCCAGGTCCTGCTGCTCGGCCAGCTGGCGGGCCCGGGCCAGCTGCTGCTTGCAGGAGCCGATGCCGGCAATGCCGGTGCGCTCGTGGCCCAGCAGGTATTTGCCATACGACCAGCCCTTGTGCAGCTCGCCCACCAGGTTCTCCACCGGCACGCGCACGTTGTCGAGGTAACACTCGTTGAGGTCGGTGCCGCCTTCGAGCATGCGGATCGGGCGCACGGTGAGGCCGGGCGAGGCCATGTCGATCAGCAGAAAGGAAATGCCTTCCTGTGGCTTGCTGGCGTTGGGGTCGGTGCGCACCAGCGCGAACATCATCGAACACCATTGGGCGTACGAGGTCCAGACCTTGTGGCCATTGACCACGAAGTGTTGGCCGTCGGGCTCCAGCACGGCGGTGGTGCGCACGGCGGCGAGGTCGGAGCCGGCGCCCGGTTCCGAGAACCCTTGCGCCCACCAGGTGTTGCTCTGGCGGATGTCGGGCAGGTACTTGCGCTTCTGTTCTTCGGTGCCAAAGGCGTGCAGCACCGGACCCAGCATCTGGATGCCGCTGGCGATGATGCGCGGCGCGCCGCCCAGCAGCGTTTCCTCGTCGAAGATGTAGCGCGGCACATGGTTCCAGCCGGGGCCGCCGTGTTCGACCGGCCAGCCCGGCGTGAGCCAGCCGCGCGCTTCGAGAATGCGGAACCAGGTCACGTAGTCGGCGTGTTCCAGGCGCAGGCCCAGTTCCACCTTGCGGCGGATGTCGGCCGGCAGATGGGCTTTGACGAAGGCGCGCACTTCCAGGCGGAAGGCCTCGTCGGCGGCGGAAAACTGAAGTTTCATGGTCGGGGGTCTCTCAGGCGGCCGCGGCCACCACCAGCGCGTCCAGCGCCAGCACGGGCTGGGCCGACCCGGCGGGGTAGGCCACCAGGGGGTTGATGTCGATCTCGGTGATGGCGGGGTTGGCCCGCATCTGCGCGCCCACCTGCGCGACCACCCGGGCAATCGCGTGCAGGTCCACACCGGCCGCACCGCGGATGCCTTGCAGCACCACAGCGGCCTTGAGGCGGCCCAGCTCCACCACGATGTCGGCCACGGCCATGTCGGCCGGGATCAGGCGCACGTCCTTGAGCGCCTCGATCCAGATGCCGCCCAGGCCCACGAGCACCACGGGGCCCCACTCGGCGTCGCGTCTGGCACCCACCACCAGCTCCAGCCCGCGCGGCCCCATGGCCTCGACCAGGGCGCCGTCCAGCACCAGCCCGGGCCGGTGGCTCGCGACGCTGGTGTGCAGGCGCGTCCAGCCCGCGCGCAGGGCGGCTTCGTCGGCCAGGCCCACGAGCACACCGCCCACGTCGCTCTTGTGGGGCAACTCGCTGGCCTGCGCCTTGAGCACCACCGGGTAGCCCACGGTGGCGGCGATGCGCACCGCCTCGTCGGCGCTGGTGGCCAGCGCACCCTGTGGCACGGCCAGACCGGCCTGGGCCAGCCAGGCCTTGCCCTGGTATTCCGGAAAGATGCCGTTGGCCGGCACCGCGCCCGGCAAGGGCAAAACGGGCGGCAGCTCGCGGGTGGCGCGGGCGGCGCGCTGCAGGGCCTCGCCGTAGGCGGCCACCTGGCGCAGGGCGCGCAGGGCGCGGTCAGCCGAACGGAACAGCGGCACCCCGCTGGCCGTGATGGCGTCGATGAAGAACGGCTCCACGGCGCTGCCGTCACCAGTGAGCACCAGCACGGCGGGCTTGGTGGCGCGCGCGATGGCGGGCACGATGTGCTCGGCCTTGTCGCGCTGCGCCATCTCGGGGCCGACCGGAATGGCCAGCACGAGGTTGCCGATGCCCTCGTCCGCCAGCAGGGTCAGCAACAGCTCGCCGATCAGGCCCGGCTGGCGCACGCCGATGGTGGTGTAGTCCAGCGGGTTCTCGGGCACGGCGTAGGCCGGCAGCAGCGCGGTGAGCTGGGCCACCGTGGGTGCGGTGAGTTCGGGCAGCGCCAGGCCAAGGTCGTCGGCAAAGTCGAGCGCGATGTTCTTCATGGCGCCGGAGCCGGTCATGAAGGCCGTGCCGCCCGCTGGCGGCTGCGGGTAGCGCAACAGGATGGCGCTGGTGTCGAGCAGTTCGTCCAGCGACCCGACCACCACCACCGCCTCGCGCTGGAGCAGGGCACTGGCCGTGGCGTGGTCGCCGGCCAGCGCGCCGGTGTGCGACTGCGCGGCCTCACGGGCCCGGGCGCTGCGCCCTGGCATCAGCAAGACCAGCGGCTTGCCCGCGGCCCGCGCCTGCGCCGCCAGCTGCAGGAACAGCTGCGGGCGGCGGATCTGCTCCACGTACACCGTGATGACGCGGGTCTGCGCATCGCTGATGTGGTGCGCCAGCACGTCCTCGACCGAGACCGAGACTTCGTTGCCGGTGGAAAACACCGAGGTCACCGGCACGCCGCGGCCCAGGAACGCGTCGCGCAGGTTGGCGGCCATGAAACCGCTCTGCGCCACCACGCCGACCCCGGGGCGCTGCTCGCGCTCGCGCGCCGCCAGCGGCTCGAAGGTGACGGGCACGCCCGCCGCCAGGTTGGTGAAGCCCATGCAGTTGGGGCCTACCAGCAGGATGCCGGCCGCCCGCGCAGCCTCGGCCAGCGCCTGCTGCCGGGTCTGCCCCTCCTCGCCCGCCTCCGCATAGCCCGAGGCAAACAGCACCGCCGCGTGGCAACGGCGCGCGGCCAGGGCCTTCACCGACTCCATCACGCCCGACTCGGGAATCGCCAGCACCGCCAGATCGATGCCCTCGGGCAGCGCGTCGATGGTCTTCACACAGGGACGCCCCTGAATCTCATCGCTGCTGCGACTGACCAGGTGCAGCGCGCCGTCGTAGCCAAAGCGGTCCAGGTTGCCCTGCACGAAGCCGCCGAACGAACGCGGGTCGGCGGACGCACCCACGATCACGATGGAACGCGGCCGAAGGATCCGGTCCACCGGCAAGGCCACCGACGCACACGCTGAAGCAGGCTGAGACATGCAAAAACACCTTTCTGGTATGTCGAACGCGGCACCTGAGTGCACCGACGTGTTCTTTCTGTCGGCGATTCTGGCATACATAAAATGTGTTTTCAATACACCACGATAGGCAAAATTGGTTTTATAGGGTTTACACCGAGACCCTTCAAAGCCTGTAACCCTCCAATAGAAACACGAAGTTCTCCATGTATTCCGGGCCTTTTACCCATGACAGCGGCGGTTTTCCGCTGCCCGCCGTCCACTGTGGTTAGGATGGAATCTGATCGCTGGAGTCGCCATTTGTGGCATCCATTGATTTTTTTATTGCATACCACAACAACTTGGAGGTATATTTGCCATGCCCATGGAAAACCTTGTCCACCTCGACCCCCTGAACGACCCCGATGCCGCGGTGCCGAGCGACGACGCGCGCCCGCGCGGCGGCCGGGCCAACGAGATCCGGAACGCGCTGCAGGAGGAAATCGAATCTGGCAAGCTGCCCCCGGGCAGCCCGCTGGACGAACGCGCGCTGGCCGCGCGTTTCCAGGTCTCCCGCACCCCCGTGCGTGAAGCGCTGCAGCAGCTCGCCGCCCGCGATCTGGTGCGCATCGCGCCGCGCCAGGGCATGTCGGTGGCCCGCCTGTCCATCAGCCAGGTGCGCGCCATCATGGAAACCATCGGCGAGCTCGAAGGCGTGTGCGCCAGGCTCGCGGCACGCCGGGTGGACGACGAACTGCGCACCCAGCTGGACGCGGCCCTGCAGCAATGCCAGGACGCCGCGATTCAGGGCGGAACCGAGGAGTACGCCCTGGCCAACACCGCTTTCCACGAAGTGATCTATGTGGGCAGCCGCAACACCTACCTGGCCGACCTGATCCGCACCGCACGGCGCCAGATCTACCGCTACAGCCTGCGCAATTTCGTGACCAAGGCGCAGATCAACAAGTCGATGCAGGACCACCTGAAGGTGGCGCGCGCCATCCAGGACGGTGACGAAGCCACCGCCGCCCACCAGATGATCCTGCACGTGCCCTCGGGCTCCACCGGGTTCTCCGAATTCCTCGCCCGCATGCCCATGAGCCTGTTCGAAACCGAAGCCGGCGAATCCTGACGCGCCCGGCCCAACACCCACCCGTCCCCACCATGCCACGCCCTCCCCGATCCATCGACGTCCCCGGCGCCTCGCACAACGCGCCCATCCCGGCGGCGGCCCGTGTGGGCCCGCTGCTCTGCACCTCGGCGGTGTCGGGCAAGGACGCGGCCACCGGCCAGTTGCCCGCCGACGCGGCCACCCAGGTGCGCCACACGTTTGCGAACCTGCGGGCGGTGCTGCAGGCGGGCGGGGCCTCGCTGGACGACGTGGCGAAGTTCAGTGTGACGATCAAGGACAACTCGGTGCGCGAGCCCCTCAACGCCGAATGGCTGGCCTGCTTCCCGGACCCGCACGACCGCCCGGCACGCCACATCGTGGTGCAGGACCTCCAGCACGGCCTGTGGCTGCAGATCGAGGTCATGGCCTTCGTTTCGTAACCCCTTCACCACTTCCACAGGAGACGCCGTTTCATGATCATCGATTCCCACGCCCACATTCACATGCCGCCGGAGAGCTTCCGCTTCATGGCGGAACTCGTTGGTGGGCGTGCCAACCCCTACACCCTGCCCAAGATTCCGGAGGCTTCGATCCGCAAGGTGGCCGAGGACCAGATCCGCATCATGGATTCGGTCGGCACCGACATCCAGTTCATCTCGCCGCGCCCCTACCTGCAGTTGCACTCGGTCAAGCCCGGCAAGGTCACCGAACTCTGGTCCCAGCATTGCAACGGCCTGATCGCCGAGTTCGTCAAGCTGTTCCCGGACCGCTTCCGGGGCGTGGCCGGCCTGCCGCAGTTCATGGACGAAGCGCTCGACGTGCGTGCCATCCCGGAACTCCGGCGTTGCGTCAACGAACTCGGCTTTGTCGGCTGCCTCATCAACCCCGATGCCACCGAAGGCCTGGGGGATCCACCCGGCATGGGTGACCCGTACTGGCACCCGCTCTACCAGGCGATGGTCGAACTCGACGTGCCCGGCCTCATCCACTCCGCCAGCAGCTGCAGCGAACGCGAGTCCTACACCCTCAAGTTCCTGAACGAGGAAACCATCTCCATCGTCTCGCTGCTGGGCGCCAAGACCTTCGACACCTTCCCCGATCTCAAGATCGTGGTGGCCCACGGCGGCGGCGCCATTCCCTACCAGATGGGCCGTTTCCGTTCGTGGAACGTGCGCAAGGGCGAAAAGGAGACCTTCGACGAACAGCTCAAGAAGCTCTACTTCGACACCTGCAACTACAGCAGCGAAGCGATGGAGCTGCTGCTCAAGGTGGCCGGCACCGACAACGTCCTGTTCGGCACCGAAAAGCCCGGAACCGGCAGCGCACGCGATCCCCTCACCGGGCGCGACTACGACGACATGAAACCGGTCATCGAAGGCATCGGCTGGCTGACCGAAGAACAGAAGAAAAACATCTTTGAGTGCAACTGCCGGCGCGTGTACCCGCGCGCCTTCCGCAAAGACGAAGACTGCTGAGGAGAACCGACATGCCGCTGAGCAAAGAAGACAACGATCTGCTGACCCGCGTCGACAACGGCGCGCCCATGGGCGAAATGATCCGCCAGCACTACTGGATGCCCGCCGTGCCGGCCTTCAAGCTGGAGGCCGATGGCGCGCCGGTGCGCGTGCGCCTGCTGGGCAAGAACTACGTGGCCTTCCGCGCCACCAACGGCGACGTCGGCGTGCTCGACGAGCAGTGCCCACACCGCAAGGCCTCGCTGGCCCTGGGCCGCAACGAGGACAACGGCATCCGCTGCATCTACCACGGCTGGAAGTTCAACGTCAAAGGCGAGGTGGTGGAAGCCCCCAACCACGCTGGCAACCAGGAACAGTTCTGCCAGCACGTGCGGGTGAACCGCTACACCGCGGTGGACCGGGGTGGCATCGTCTGGGTCTGGCTGGGCACGGGCGACACGCCGCCCCCCTTCCCCGACCTGCCGTTCATGGACCTGCCGGCCACCCAGCGCTCGGTGACCAGCGCGGAGGTGCCCACCAACTGGGTGCAGGGCGTGGAAGCGTCCATGGACTCCTCGCACGTGGGCGTGCTGCACGAGTCCACCACCCAGCTCACGGCCGGCGGCGGCAACCAGCGCATGCTGATGACCAAGGCGCTGGCGCCCAAGCTGGAGTTCGAGGAGCGACCCTACGGCTACCGCTACGCCGCCTTGCGAGCCCTGCCCGACGGCAACACCTACGCGCGGATCAACAACTTCGTCATGCCGTGGTACGGCATCATCTGCCCGCCCGACGACCAGGGCCCGACCACGGTGTTCTTCTCCACCCCGGTGGACGACGTGACGCACCGCGCCTGGTTCGTGCACTACAACCCGCACCGTCCGCTGGGCATGACCATCATGTCGGCCACGCCCGACGTGTGGAACTTCCCGCCGCTGCCGCCGGGCGCCGCCAAAGACAACTGGGGCCAGAACCGCGACATCATGAAACGCGGCCACAAGACCGGCTTCCCCCAGCACCTGGGCACCGAGGACTTCGCCATGTTTCTGAGCCAGGGCCCGATCGCCGACCGCACCGACGAGCAACTCTGCTCGGCCGACGGCGCCGTCATCCGCGTGCGCCAGGCGCTGCTGAAGGCCGCGCGCGAATTCATGGAAGGCAAGGCGCCCACCATGGCCCACCACCCCGACCTGGACTACCGAAAGATCCGCTCGGTGGGCGTGGTGCTGCCCACCGGCACCGACTGGCGCGCCCTGGCCGACGCCTGAGCCGCTCCACTTCACCGGTCCGAAAGGTGCACAGACACCTCGGGCCACCACCGGACCGTCTGGTCCGTGCATGTCCTTATCCAGGAGACAAACATGAAGATCAACCGCCGTCACCTCTTGCTCTCCGGTGGCGCCCTGCTGGCGCTGCCCCAGGCCAGCTGGGCCCAGACCAGGCCCGCCATCCGCATCCTCGTGGGCTTCCCCCCGGGCGGCGCCACCGACGCCATCGCCCGGGTGGTTGCCGACCGCCTGCCCAACCTGCTGGGGCAGCCGGTGATCATCGACAACAAGGCCGGGGTGGGCGGTCGCATGGCCGCCGACGCGTTGCTCGCAGCGCCGGCCGACGGCCTGACCTTCATGGTGGCCCCCAACGCCACCCCCACCTTCCAGATGCTGGTGTTCGGCCACCAGATCCGCTGGAACATCGTGAAAGACTTCACCCCGGTGGCCACCGTGGCCTCGTACCCGCTGGGCATGGGCGTGGCCGTGAACACCGGGGCGACGAACGCGCGCGAGTTCATTGAATGGGTCAAGAAAAACCCCGGCAAGGGCAGCTTCGGCACCCCCGGCCTCGGCGGGCAGAACGCTTTCCTGGGCGAGCAGCTGGCCAAGACGGCCGGCATCGACCTGCCCGTCACACCCTACAAGGGCTCGCCGCCGATGGTGAACGACCTGCTGGGCGGCCATGTGCCATCGGCCATCAGCCTCATGGACGGCATGATGGCGCACCACCGCGCCGGCAAGATCCGCGTGATCGGCATCTTCACCAAGGAGCGTTCACCGCTGATGCCCGACATCCCGACCTTTGCCGAACAGGGCATCGACGTCACCTCGGGCGAAGGCTGGACCGGCATGTGGGCACGCGCGGGCACACCCGCCGCCGAGATCGAGCGCATGCAGAAGGCCGTCCAGCAGGTGCTGCAGATGCCCGAGGTCAAGGAACAGATGGCCCAGCGCCTGTGGGTGCAGCCGCACTTCCGCAACGGCGCCGAGATGGACAAACTGCAGCGCGCGGAGCTGGCCCACTGGGAACCCATCATCAAGGCCTCGGGCTTCAAGCCCGAGTGATGGCGTGCTGAGCGAAGACAAAAACCGGCAGCTGACCCAGGTGGGGCCGGGCACCCCCATGGGCGAGGTGCTGCGTCGCCACTGGCACCCGGTTGCCGGCATCGACGAGCTGGATCGCAACCCCGTCAAGCCGGTGCGGCTGATGGGCGAAGACCTGGTGCTGTTCAAGGACCTCTCGGGTCGGTACGGTCTGGTGGACCGCCATTGCGCCCACCGCCGCGCCGACCTGAGCTACGGCTTTGTCGAAGCCAACGGCATCCGTTGCAACTACCACGGCTGGCAATACGACGCCCACGGACAGTGTGTGGCTCAGCCGTACGAAGAGCAGGTTGATCCACAAGCTCGACTGAAATGCAAAGTCAAGCTCAAAGCCTACCAAGTTCAACCGCTCGCCGGCCTGCTGTGGGCCTACATGGGCCCGCTGCCTGCGCCCGAACTGCCCGACTGGGCGCCCTTCCACTGGCCCAACGGCTTTGTGCAGGCGGTGTTTGCCGATGTGCCCTGCAACTGGTTGCAGACGCAAGAGAACTCGATCGACCCGGTGCACTTCGAGTGGATGCACGCCAACTGGAGCCGCCGACTGCGCGGTGCGGCCGGGCCCGAAGGGGACGGCTACGCGCCCACGCACCTGAAGCTGGCGTTTGAAGCGTTCGAACACGGTTTTCTGTACAAGCGCATCACCGCCGACACCGACGAGCGCCACCCGCTCTGGACCATCGGGCGCGTCTGCCTGTGGCCCAACGGCTTTTTTCTCGGCGACCACTTCGAGTGGCGCGTGCCGGTGGACGACGAGAACACGCTGAGCGTCACCTGGTCGTTCATCCGCGTCCCACGGGAGTCCGAGCCCTACCAGCAAGCCAGCATCCCCACCTGGGTCAGCCCGATCCGCGACCCCGATGGCCGCTGGCTCACCAGCCACGTGATCAACCAGGACATCGTGGCCTGGGTCGGCCAGGGCCGCATCGCCGACCGCACGCAGGAACACCTGGGGGCCAGCGACCGTGGCATCGCCATGCTGCGCCGCCAGCTGTTCGAGGACATCGACGCGGTGCAGGCGGGGCGCGATCCCAAGGGCATTCTGCGCGACCCCGAACGCAACGAGCGCCTGGAGCTGCCCAGCGACTCGCGCGATTTTTTCCTCAACGGCCTGCACCTGGCCGACTACCAGCGGCACCCCAAGTGGGGCCGGCTGTTGAACCACTTCATCTTCCACGCCGGCCAGCCGGCCTGGGTTCAGCAAGCGCACGAAGAGGCCACGGGCGTGGCCATCCAGCCGATGCAGGTGATCGACCTCTGAAGGACCGACACGTGACCCTTTCTTCCACCTTCCAGGTTCGCCTGCGTTCCATCACCTTCGAGGCCGAGCACATCCTCGGCTTCGAGCTGGTGCCCCTGCACCCGGCCCAGCGCCTGCCCGCGTTCACGGCCGGCGCACACATCGACCTGCACCTGAACACCCCGGGCGGCCCGCTGGTGCGCAGCTATTCGCTGCTCAACGACCCGCGGGAAACCCACCGCTATGGCATCGGCGTGAACCGCGACCCGAAGTCGCGCGGCGGTTCGCGCCATGTGCACGAAGCGCTGCGCGCGGGCGACGTGCTCACCATCAGCGAGCCGCGCAACAACTTCCCGCTCGACGAGAGCGCGCCCTTCAACGTGTTCATCGCGGGCGGCATCGGCATCACGCCCATGCTCGGCATGATCGCCCGCTCACAGGCGCTGGGCACGCCCTGGCGCCTGCACTACACCGCGCGCACCCGGGAACACACGGGCTTTCTGGCGGTGCTGGCCACCTACCAGGGCCAGGCCGGCGCCGAGGTGCTGCTCAACTTCGACCAGGAACCCGGTGGGCAGATGCTGGACCTGGACCGCGTCGTGGCCGGACTGCCCGCCGGGGCGCACGTGTACTGCTGCGGCCCGCTGCCCATGCTCGAAGCCTATGAGCGGGCCACGACCGGCCTGCCGCCCGAGCGCGTGCACCGCGAGTACTTCGCGGCCAAGGAAGCCGCCGCCACCGGCGGGGGCTTCACCGTGGAGCTGGCGCGCAGCCGCAAGACGCTGGAGGTGCCCGAAGGCAAGTCCATCCTGGACTGCCTGATCGACCTCCGGGTGGAGCCGCCGTTTTCGTGCCGCGAAGGCGTGTGCGGCACCTGCGAGGTGCGCGTGCTCGAAGGCATCCCCGACCACCGCGACCTGGTGCTGACCGATGCCGAACGCGCCGTGGGCGACCGCATGATGGTCTGCTGCTCCGGCGCAAAGACCCGCAAGTTGGTGCTCGATCTCTGAGCCGCCGCCTCCCCGTTCCAAACCGAAAGTCGACTCATGAGCGAACCCCTGATCACCTACCAACTCGACGGCGCCATCGCCCTGATCGGCCTGAACCGCCCGGACAAACGCAATGCCATCAACGACCCGCTGATCGACGAACTGCGCGCCGCGGTGCTGCGCGCCCACGAAGAGGCCGACGTGGCCGTGCTGTTCGGCCATGGCAGCAACTTCTGCGCCGGACTGGACCTGGCCGAGGCGCTGGCCCGCGCCACCGGACAGATCAAGGCGCCGCGCAAACGCAAGCGCCACAACTGGCACGAGGTGTTCGACCTGATCGCCCGCGGCCCGATTCCGTTCGTGGCGGCGCTGCATGGCGCGGTGGTCGGCGGTGGACTGGAATTGGCCATGGCGGCCCATGTGCGCGTGTGCGACGACACCGCGCTTTTTGGTCTGCCCGAAGGCCAGCGCGGCATCTTCGTGGGCGGCGGCGGCACCGTGCGCATCCAGCGCGTGGTGGGCACCACGGTGATGATGGACATGATGCTGACCGGTCGCCTGCTCACGCCCGCCGAGGGTCTGCAGGAACACGTGGTGCGCTACGTCACGCCCGCCGGCGAGGCCCTCACCAAGGCCCGTGAGCTGGCCGCGCGCATCGGCAAGAACAGCCTGGACACCAACTGGATGATCATCAACGTGCTGCCGCGCATCCACGACATGTCGCACGACGACGGCCTCTTCGTCGAGCAACTCAACTCCGCCCGCGCGCGTCCGCCGGAAGCCGAGGCCCGCCTGCGCGAGTTCGTCGACGGCAAAGCGAAGAAGCTGCAAGACAACCAGGCCTGAGAAACCACCATGAGCACCATTGACCTGTTCACCGTCAGCGAAGAAGAGCGCGCCCGCGCCACGGCCCACGCCCGCATGGCCACCACCCAGGCCGCGAACATCCCCGACATCCCGGCCGGCACGCCGCTGCGCCCGGTGAACCGGGTCGCCGTCATCGGCGCCGGCACCATGGGCGGCGGCATCGCCATGTCGTTGGCCGCCATGGGCATTCCCGTCACCCTGATCGACAGCAGCGCCGAGGGGCTGGAGCGCGGCCTGGCCCGCGTGAAAGACAACTACGCCACCACCGTCAAGCGGGGCAAGCTCGGCCAGGCCGATATGGACCAGCGCCTGGCACTGATCACTGGCTCCCTGGCCATGGCCGATGTGAAAGACGCCGACATGGTGATCGAGGCGGTGTTCGAAGACATGGGCCTGAAGCAGGACATCTTCCGCCAGCTCGACACCCTCTGCAAACCGGGCGCCATCCTGGCGACCAACACCTCGGGCCTGGACGTGGACGCCATCGCGGCCGTCACCTCGCGCCCGCAGGACGTGGTGGGTGCGCACTTCTTCAGCCCGGCCCATGTCATGAAACTGTTGGAGGTGGTGCGAGGCGCCCGGACGGCGCCCGACGTGATCGCCACCCTGATGGACCTGGGCCGGCGCATGGGCAAGATCGCCGTGCTCTCACGCATCTACCCCGGCTTCATCGGCAACGCGCTCTTCCGCCACTACACCCGCGAAGCCCACTTTCTGGTGGAGGACGGCGCCCTGCCCCACGAGGTGGACGCCGCACTGAAAAAATTCGGCTACGCCATGGGCATCTTCGCGGTGCACGACATGGCCGGCAACGACGTGGGCTACCAGACCCGCAAGGCCCAGATGGCCACGCGACCGACCGACCGGCGCTGGAACGACCTGATCCTCAAGCTCTGCGACCAGGGCCGCCTGGGGCAGAAAAGCGGCAAGGGCTGGTACCGCTATGAGGCCGGTGACCGCACGCCGCAGCGCGATCCCGATCTGGAGCGTTTCATCGTCGACGAGTCGGCCCGCATGGGCATCGTGCGCCAGCCCATCAGCGAAGACGACATCATCAAACGCTGCCTTTACGGCATGGTCAACGAGGGCGCCCGTTTGCTGGAGCACGGCATTGCCTCGCGCCCGAGCGACATCGACATCACCTACCTGACCGGCTACGGTTTCCCGGCCCACCACGGCGGCCCCATGTACCTGGCGGACCGCATCGGTCTGGCGAATGTGCTGGCCGACATTCAGCAGTTGCACGCCCAGTATGGCCACTGGTGGCAGCCGGCGCCCTTGCTGGAACAGCTGGTGCGGGAAGGCAAGCGCTTCGCGGATCTTCAGCCAGTGACCTGAACACTCGACCCCACAAGCAGAACCATCATGGAACGACTGAAACACAAGATTGCGGTGGTCACCGGCGCTGCGTCGGGCATGGGCCGAGGCATCGCGCTCAAGCTGGCGCACGAGGGCGCGTGCGTTGCACTGCTGGATGTGCAGGACACCACCGCCGTTCGAGATGAGATCCTCGCGGCCGGAGGTGATGCGTTCGGCCTGCGCTGTGATGTCACCCAGGATGCCGACATGGCGGCCGCGCAACTGGCGGTCGCCGAGCGTTGGGGGCGGGTCGACATCCTGGTCAACAACGCCGGAATCCTGTCCGGCCGCAAACCCTGGTTTGAACATACGCGTGAGGATTTGGACCGTTTCCTCCAGGTCAACTTCATGGGTTACTTTCTGATCACCAAGACTTTCTATCCCCTGTTGAAAAAAAGCACCGCCGGCCGTGTGATCAACATCGCCTCGCGCACCTATTTCCTGGCCAACCCCGGACAGATGGCCTATGTGGCCAGCAAGGGCGCGGTCATGGGCATGACGCGCGTGCTGGCCAAGGAGCTGGGGGAAGAGAACATCACCGTGAACGCCGTCGCCCCCGGCATGATCGCCACGGCCGGCACGTTGGCGCATTCGGGTGAAGACGCATTTGACCGCGTGATGCAGAACCAGGCCCTGAAGAAGCGCGGCAGACCTGAGCACCTGGCCAGTCTGGTGGCCTACCTCGCCAGTGACGAGGCCGAGATGATCACCGGACAGATGATGTTGTGCGACGGCGGCGGATACCTGCATTGACGGGCCAACCAACCGAAAGACTGTATGGATCTCGGCATTCAAGGAAAGAAGGCGCTGGTTTGCGCTTCATCACAAGGGCTGGGTTATGCGTGTGCGCTCGCCTTGGCGCAGGAAGGATGTGAGGTCATCATCAATGGGCGGGATATGCCCAAGCTCCAGCGGGCGGCCGAGGCCCTGCGGCGCGAGACGGATGCCCGCGTTACACCCGTTCAGACCGACATTGCCACCGAGGCCGGGCGCGCTGCCCTGCTCGCCGCGTGCCCGGCGCCCGACATTCTGGTGAACAACAACGCCGGCCCACCGCCCGGACAGCTGGCGGACTGGGACCACGCGGCATGGATCGGGGCGCTGGAGAGCAACCTGCTCGCCGCGACCTTTCTAATCCAGGCGTCCCTGCCAGGGATGCGCGAACGCCGGTTTGGGCGGATCGTCAACATCACCTCGGCCATGGTCAAGTCGCCCCACGCGGCCATGGGTCTGTCCACCGCCGCTCGCGCCGCCCTCACCGCGCTCTGCAAGGCCTTGTCGCGCGAGGCCATCGTCGACAACGTCACCATCAACAACCTGTTGCCCGAGCGCTTTGATACGCCGCGGCAGGCGTTCATGGCATCGCGCCTGATGCAGGAAGAGGGGATACCCCGCGATGAAGCCAGACGAAAGATAACCGACACCTTGCCCGCCAAGCGGTTTGGAGATCCCGCCGAGTTCGGTGCAGCCTGCGCATTTCTCTGCAGCGCCAAGTCAGGATTCATGACAGGGCAAAACCTGCAACTGGATGGTGGCGCCTATTGCGGTTTGGTGTAAGGACTTAGGACCGCGATTGATTCTCCTCAGCTGATGCCAGCAAGGTCAGACTGGAGCATTCGTGTCAGGCAAGTGCCGACCACTTTCCAGAATGGGATCAACCCTGTTGATTCATTTCCAAAGTTGAGCCATTGGGGGTGCGGCGTAATTCTTGGACTGGTTTCAGTTGACTAAGCCCAGACTTTCGCGGTACTCGATGGGGCTGAGGAAGCCCAGCGATATCTTGATCCGTTTTTCGTTGTACCAGACGATGTACTTGTGCACCGCTCGGATGAACACCTCGATGGTGGTCGACTTCCAATCCTGCGGGTAGAACATCTCATTCTTCAGGCGCCCAAAGAAACCTTCGCAGGCCGCGTTGTCCGGTGAGCACCCTTTGCGCGACATCGACATCGACATCGACCGCGTCAGCTTCGCGCTGTGCATTCGAGCGAGCCAGCCCGGCCAGCGGTAATGGGCACCACGGTCGGAGTCCGGTCGGGTACCAAGCGTCCAACTCACCACCATGCCATCGAAGCAGTCGATCACAGGCGAGAGGTAAACCTTTCCAGCCGGGATCTGGAACTCCGTAATGTCGGTGAGCCACTTCTCATTCGGTGTCGCCGCCTGGAAGTCACGGTTGAGGAGGTTGTCTGGCGCAAGGCTGATCTCTCCGAGGTAGTACCCGTATCGACGCTTTTTGCGAGCGGGAACATTCAAGCCCTCCTGCTTCATCAGGCGCAGCACAACTTTCTCAGACATGTGCACCTGGCGTCTGCCCAGCGCCGCACGCATGCGCCGGTAACCATAGCTGCGGTGGTTGCTCTGAAACACATCGGCAGCGGCAACGCGGGCGTCAGCGTATTTGTCAGGTCTTCGCTGGCGGGCGCAGTGGTAGAAGTAGGAACTGCGAGCCAAGCCAAGTTCGCCAAGTAGCTCTGTGAGCGAGTAGATGGGCTTCAGGGCGTCAACCAGCAGGGTCTTCTCCCGATTGCTCAGGAGCTGAGGGTTGACGCCCAGGCCTTTTTTTAACAGTTCGTTGACCTTCTTCAAGATGTCATATTCGAGCTGAAGACGGTGAATGCTCTGTTGAAGCAACTCGACTTGCCGTTGCAGTTCGGCGGTATCGGGCACTGGCGGTGAATCGTTTGGACGCTTCATGGATGCGGGTACCTCGCGGCCGAGCAACTGGTTTTTCCAGTTGTACAGCGTAGGCCGACACACCGCCAGCTTCTGCGCAATTTCTTGTGCGCTGGTCTTTCGAGTGCAAAGCTCAATCACCGCTGCACTTTGAAGTGCGTCGGAGTGCAGGGTGTTCGGTGACCGCGCCACCATTCGGTGGCGAACTTCGGGGTGCAGCTCGTCAATCCACTCGGTCAGTAGCGCCCGACCGGGATATCCCAATGCCCGCATGGTCGAGGCAATGTATCGATCGTGATCAAGGTAATGCTTCACCGCAGCTTGCTTCTGCTGATCGGAATATTTCTGTCCTGATCGCGAGTACCCGACTCGCAGTTCTTGGCTTCGCTCGTACTCCCGGTACCAGCCAATGAGCGAGTTCTTGGTCGGATAGCCCAACTGGCAGATGGTGGCCCTGAGGCGCTTGCCAAGCTTGATGTAGAGCTTGACGGCTCGGATTCGGTCTTCGTAGGAATACATGAACTACCTCCAGGTAGTCCAGGTTTTTAGCCGCATCCCCACTGGCGCAGTTGTGCTGATGAATCAACAAACGGGGGCGTGATGTTACCCATATGACGTGGGCAACAACTTGCGTGCAACGCAAGGTTTGGTGCGGCTGGCGGGGATTAACCCCATGTCTCAGCCCCATTGCGAGCACCGGTGGTTGAGTGAGCATTTTATGCCACTACTTTGGGCTAGCAGCATCCCCCAAGGCAGGAGCATCACATGGCAAGCTCAAACTACCCTGGTGCTCAACCAGCATGCATGGCTGGAGTTGGACTTCGCATATCAAACCCTACAACTCAAAGCCTGATCGCCCTCCGGAAACCTAGCTCAGCTCAGCATTGGGCTTCCCCCAGTTTCCCGGGAGGGGGTCAGAACCTACAACATTCGTCCCATGACAAGAATGTTGCTACTCCAGATCAGCAGTGCACGTTGGACATATCCGAACGCTCTTGCTCGCAAGTGGATTCCTACAGTGTCCACAGCGCCACGTCATCGACATTGAAGAGCCCAAGAAGAAGAGCCAAAGCAGAAGCAAGATACCGATGGCGATCCCCACTGCTCCAAAAACTGCACCCAACACGAACGGGGCAAGTATCCCGAGGGCCTGCACAAAACACCCCTTTCCTGCGAAGGAGCTCACTCGCTCACGCTTAGCTTTCATTTAGCCTCCAAAATCCCATTTTGGGTTTATTCCAAAACAGAATCATAAAGCGGCTTGCTCGTCACCTGCCGCCTTGAAGACTACTCACCTAAAAGCCTATCGCGACTTTCTTGATCTACTGATCAAGGAACGTAAGAGTGCGGGCTTGAGTCAGTACGTTCTTGCGGACAGGCTAGGCAAGCCTCAGTCCCATGTTTCTAAGGTAGAAACAGGTGAGCGGAGGCTTGACCTGGTGGACTATGTGCAATGGACCAAGGCGCTAAACGTTGATCCTTTAGGCCCCATGCAGTTGCTGATCTCAGGAGTACGTCTGCCCCGTCGCCGACTCAAACTCCCTCCGCCACAGGAATGATCACTCATGTCCCGCCACGGCCTGCCAGCTTCTGGTTGCGCTGTCCTTCTTCACTTAGATCCGGCACGGCCTCCTGCACGATGCGCTGAAGGTAGGCAACGCTAGCAGCGCCCAAGCATTGAGATAGACGTATGCGGCCATCCCACCCTTGAAGGGTTGGATGTTGCACAGCGGATTGAAGATTCTCCTTCACGTATTCATCAAGTGGGGTGACCTGAGGCGCTGGTCTCCTTTGCTCTGCTTACACGCGGTTGGTATCGTTTCTAGAGGAGAACAACAACATCTGTTTGCTATCGGTGACCTGGCACGCGTGAGTGTCGGCAGCTGAGGTCACTTGTCATTCAAGGATCGCCGAATAAACCCTCCGCTGGCGAAGCCACTCAACAAAACCGTGGACAATAACAATGAATCCTTGGCTTCTGATCGTTTTAGATGCACGGGGCGTGTCTTCCACTGAATAAAAGATAAAAATGCGAACATCAACAAAAGGGGGAGCACAAGTTCCTTCCTCTGACGAGGCACACATGTACGTCCACAATGGAATTCATGCTGTGGGAGGGTTTCCTGAGGCATTGTGTGGGTTTTGGCACAGCACACTCCCAGCGCTCGTTAGTCCTCGCGCATCCATTTCGTTACGCGCGCTTGTCATTTTGCTTTCTCGCATCTTGGTGGTTGCCGCAACGGCCTTGTTCCCGCTGTTAGTGAGAAAAACACTTACTACCTCTCAGCCGGAATCGATCAATACGGTTGGTGAGGGGTTTGCATACATTGGAACTGCAATTGCAAACGCATCATCGCTTGACTATGTGTTTGGTGGAATCGCACTCTTTGTAGTCGGTGCTCCGAAGCTGCTTGACCTGTTCGACAAAAGTAAAGATGTCGAGGCGCATTCACCCTTCTTTGACTTGACCGCAGCGCTCAGAAAAACACCGATTCAGCAAGGCATCCAAACACAGCAAACAGATGATGCAATCCGGTTGGCGCTAGGTGCTTTACGCGACGAAATGTCTCTCTTGATAGGCGGAGTGCCCAGCAAACGAGTGACTGATGTAACCCTGCTTGAGTTTTGCGACCCGGAGGGCAAGCAGATGCAGGTGCGCGCTCGGACGGCAAACCATGAAGAGGTCAAAAGACCTGTCGATGCGAAGAGGTTTGTTGCCTACTACGTCGCGCTTGAAGGACGAAATTTTGTCGAACATGATTTTAGGAACGGAAAGAACCCGTTCCCACCGAAGCGGGTCTCAGTGAGAGGAAGCCATGACATCGACTACCGGAGCGTGCTTTATATCCCGATCGTTTGTGTCGAGAAGCTTCCACCAGCAGCGGGACATCATGGTGCCCCTCAAGTGGTGGATAGCTGTGTTGGGGTCATCTGCGTCCACAGTTCGAAACCGTACCGATTTTGGCGGTGGGGCGACCACACGAAGGGCGTGGGCGGGTTCGCCGACGTTGCGTTTAGTCGGTCTATGCCCTACATTGCCCTCATCGAGCAGTTGTTAAGTCGTACAGCACACAACGTCAAGCTGGAGGCCAAATGAGCCAAAACCATGTGGAGTCACCAGTACTCAACTATGACCCAGAGCTACTCAAGACGATTGAGCAGATTGGAATTGCTCGATTTGTTGGTCGTATCAACGCGGGAGTAATTCCTACTGAACAAGGGTACGCGGCCGTCGAGCACTTCGTCGCACACGCTAAGGAACGTCCTTTTGTGAGCAAGGTCGCACACATGGTGTTGGGACGAGTCGACAGCTATGCGCTTCGGTGATTCGAGTGTCCATTCAACCTGCAGGTTCCGTACCTGAGATGTGCTGCGTAGGTTCCCAAGACCTACGCCCTTGGTAGTCTGGCGATCTCATCATGAACCGCCCCGGCGATCGTAGGCGGTACCTGTTGCTCATAGCCAAGGACGGCGATGAGAAAGCTGGTACAAAGCCCTACACCCCCTGCGGGAGAGCTTTTATGTGGGATTCCCGCGCGCTACCGAGTGCAGGAGGCAATCAATGGATTCGTCGCCAACCCGCAAGCTTAACAATACCCTGTTTTTTCTCCGTCGGAACTCTTGAGCTGACCGAGATCCTGTAGTACCCGGGCTCATCCGTGGCCTCGAAGATGAGGGAGTCCCCCGCTTCAGCCTTTTTCGCTCGAAGATACTTGGTCATCCAGGTAATGCGATATTCGTTTCGGGTCCCTCTGGAAACGTGCAGCTTGTTGTTGTAGTAGATGTAGCGCATTTCCCAAACTTCGCCACTCTCATCTTCGCACTGGATCCATGCGTCGGGATTCTTGATCGATGCATCGAGCGCAGGAAAAAAAGCGAGTAGCTCGGCATCTGCTTTGGGTACCAGAATGCCCGCCTGATGTGCGCCTGTAGCACCCGTATCGTTGGCGCTGAGAATCTTTGCGTAGCTCTGGCGCTTCATGTCCGCTCCATTGGAGAAATGCGCAATGCGCGGGCTAGATCGTGGCCGTCGCGAACAGTCACTGGAACTGCTTCGTTTCCCAGCTGTGATTTCCAGTGAGTCCTGTCGAGCATGACTTCCTCGACAGTGTTCACATAAAAGAGTCGGTAGATCGTGACTGGATGGGTCTGGCCCCGACGATGGGCACGTGCACTTGCCTGCTTTTCGAGCGCCGGATTCCACACCTGTGTGAAATGGATAACGACTGTTGCAGCCGTGATGTTGAGACCGGCTCCAGCCGCGCGCGGATTGAGGACAAGGATAGCCGGGCCTGCGTGTGCTGTGAAGGTGTCCACCATCAACTGCCGTTCCTTCTGTGGGGTTGAACCGTTGATGGCTCCCCAGAATGCCACGGGCAGCGTCGAAGCAGCCTGCCTGATGAGCGGCCCGCACTGGTTGAAGGTAGCAAACAGCAGGACCTTCTTCCCGCGGAGAAACGCCTCGCCCAGCAGTTCAAGCGTGCGCTCGAGTTTCGGGGTGAGAAGGGACAGTCTGGATGCACTGTCAACATCAACCTCATCCTCCCAATTCGGCCGTGTTGTATCCCGCACCCGCAACCAAGGATGCGCGCAAAACAGCTGGAGCTGGCCGGTAGCCACCAACGCGCCGGCCACCGGATACTTTGCCAGACTTTCGGCGCGAACATTTTCATATTCCTGCGCGAGCGAATCACCGAGCTCGAGCGGCACATCGATGTCGATCCGTTCCGGCAGATCCTTTGCGACTTCCGCAACTTGCCGTTTCAGTACGAATGGATCTGTAATCACCGCAAGTGAGCGCGCGGAGTCGACGTCATCAGGCCAGCGGGTTTCAAATTCTGGCTGCGGACCCAGGAGGCCCGGAATGGCTATGTCCATCAGGGACCATAAGTCGAGTAGTCCGTTTTCGACAGGAGTACCAGTGACCGGAATCGCACGCCGCCGACGCAAGCCCGCGATCGCGTTTCTGCGACGCGAGGCCGGATTCTTGATGGCCTGAGCCTCGTCACAGACAAGAAACGACCACTCGATCGCACCGAAGATGACATGATCATTCGCGAGTGTGTCGTAGGTGGTGATGACCAGCTGCGCCTTCTGGAGATCCCAGTGCAGCCCGGCTCTATTTGAGCCACGATGCACAAGAACGGAGAGAGTCGGTGCAAACGATCGCAGCTCGCGGACCCAGTTTTCAATCAACGTCGTTGGGCAGACGATGAGAGCAGGGGTCTTTTGCTGCGGCGGATCCAGCAGAAACAGCGCAATGATCTGGATCGTTTTTCCGAGACCCATCTCATCGGCGAGGATAACCCCGCCAGTGTGATCCAGCATCCGGGACATCCATGCTACTCCTTGCGCCTGGTAGCCGTACAGCGTTGCCTGCAACCCGGCAATGGCGCTCATGTCCTCCTCCCGGCTCGCTTCCTCATTGGCAGGCACAAGGACATCAATCTCTCTGCATACCGGCAGCTCCTCGCCGGCGTTGCGCTCAAGACGCAGTATCTCTGGGAAAGTCAGACGCTCCGGGTCCATGCCGGCCAGTGCAGCAGAGATCACTTTGTCCACATCCCGGGGGAGTGGGTAGATGGTGCCAGCATGCTCGATCCAGTTGCAATGTATGCCTGCCGCCCTGATCGTATGAGTAACTCCACGGGCGGTCTTTCGAGCTCCTGGTCTTGCGAAATACCGCTTCCCTTCACGCAAGATCACGAGCACCGGCGGCATCACCCGGGTAGAGACCTCATAGCCGGCAGGAGCAGCGGCGACCAGATCGTCGTAGGAGTGTGGAAGATCTGCCGGAACTGTGATCGTCATGGCTGGAGTAACGCGCGAAGTTCGTCAGGGTGGAGTGGAACGGGGCGCCGGGTATGCACTGCCCGGTGGCAGTTAGGGCACAGAGGAATCAGGTCGACGGCCGGATCGTAGGTGCGGGGTGCAGCGAGTTGTCCAAGGGGTTCGATGTGATGAACTTCAAGAATATCTCCAGCCTGGCCATACATTTCTCGTGGAGAAAAACCGCACACAACACAGCGCTTCCCGTGAATCGAAAGGCAGAGCAGCCGGTTGCGTGGACTTCGCTCACGCCGCTTCACCGTTGCCTCGGTGAACCTTCCCTCCTCATCAAACTCCGCGTCTGCGCCTGCAAGGTCGTCATAGCCAATGAGTTCGGCCATGGATGCCATCAGAGGCACGATCACTTCGCGTGCAGTAAGACTCAGCGCCTCGTCACTGTGGGGATCAGCAATGCCCATGACAGTCACTTTGATCCGGAAGTCTCCGCCGGTGACGGACCAATCGTCGACAGACTGGTCCGGCACTATCTCAAGAACATGCGAAGCTGCGAGCTGGCGGATCAAGGCACGTGCCACGACCACGCGTTCCGGGAGTGCCTTCCTCATCTGCTCAACGCAGGGTTTGGCAAATTTCCCGATTTCGGCTGTCACCGTGTGTCGTTTTAATCCCGAGGGAACGATCCTGAAGTACGGCCCCTCCTCAGGCCCAAACCCTTCGAAGTGAACGCGGAGACCAGAACGCGAACCACGCGAGTCAGGGACGACAACAACACCGGCACCTACGCCGCGCCAGGCTTCTTCGCGCAAGAGGTCAGACTTGTCCCTGATCATGGATCAACGGCAGTGTCACCACTGAGCTCATCCAGCTCAGTTTCTGTCGGCAATGGGGTGTCCCGCAGCAGCTTCTCAAGGTTGCCAGAGATCTCCTGCCGGATGTCCTCAAAGATCGGCTGCAACTCGTGGTCGGTGTTGTTCTGTTCGGCCGCCGAAAAGGCCCAGAGCAGCAGGTCCATACCCTCGACGGCGTAGCCCGAAGCGGCAGCTTTGAGATAGATCTTCTGATAAAAATCATGGTGCTTGTTCAGTCGGACACCAGTCGAGAAACCTGATGTTCCAGTACTGCGAAGCGCTGGCTCCCAGAGCCGACCACTCGTGATGTCCGATACAGCCTCAACGTACACAGAAGCTGGATCCACATTCCCCTGGACTGGAACGTGTATGCGAATGCCGGCGCCCCTGTTATTGCTGACCACCGCTTCCTGCGCTGCAGGATCCACAGACTGGACTGACGGCTTCTTCGTAAAGCGGGCACCCGCGATGCTGTTGTTGGCGCTGCTATGGTCAATGTCCAGCTCAGCCGAAAGCTGTTTCTTCTTGCGACGGTAACGCTGGTCGGCTTCGCGGTGAACAGAAGTCAACCTTTCCTTGAGTTCTTCTTCAAGCGCTGGATCGAAGAGAATGCGTGACTTCTTGACGTCAACCCTGAATGCATCGTCAAGCTTGTGTCCAAAATCAAACTCGACCCGCAGCAGCGAGTAATGCGGATCGTCCGAACGGAATACCCCCAGCCAGCCACCGTGATGGATGAGACGACCTTCGCGATAGATGTAGAAACCTTGACCACGGCTGGAAATCTTGGCATAGCGCTCGTTTTCCTCATTGGTCATCTCCTTTGCGTGAGGGAGAAGCCAAGCGTTCATGGTCGCTTGCTCGATGGACTGGTCTTCGAGCTCGATCTTAAAAACCCTAGCGCCCTCAGGTAGCGCCTGAAGAGATCGTTGCGGATAAAAGGGATTCCAGTGTGAGACAGCTTCGCCATCGACCGAGATTCGCACGTTGCGATAACGGGTTTCCTCGTGATCGAGGAATCTATGAAATACGAGTGCAAGATGCTCGCGCAGCTTCTTCACCCGGGTGCTCACTGCCTTCCGCTCGGCTGCACCCGCTGGCTCTGTGTAGGATTTCGAGAGCATGCGATCGCACTTGGACCAGATAAGCAGGGTGCCCGTCTCTCCGCACAGCTCATCGAAGTCTTTCTCTTCGCTCTTAGTGATCGGCTCCTGCAGCATCTCCCACTTGTTCTCTGTCTGCACATGCTCCAGATCCCAGGCAAGCTTAGAAAGCGGTGCATCAGGAGCATTGCGCGAGATCAGTGTGAACCGCAGGCAGATTGAACTTGACGCAGTTTTCAGTCCCAGCCCGAATTTGCCAAGACTCTGCAGATTGGTACGTGCGGGCGCGCCATAGCGCATCGCGGCAAACAGGCCTGCCTCATCCATGCCCTTGCCGTCGTCCCCAAACAGAACGAATTTCCGTCCGTCTGCATGAAGATCTATCCGGATATTGACGTTCTGCGCTTCTGCCGCAATCGAGTTGTCAACGATGTCGGCTGCGGCTGTGTTGAAGTCATAGCCCGTGTCGCGGAGCCCATGGATCAGACGCGAAGGGTCCGGGAGGTTGGTCAGGTTGTTCATTTTTAGGCCTCGGAAAAATTCACCCAGGCCGTTCGGCAGTCCAATGTCTCGCAGCCCCCTGTATCAGAATGTACCGGATTCACGATGATTGTCGACCCCAAAAAAAGCACACAACCAGCATCCCGAACCGCTTGCTGCCTGATCGGGTCAGACCATTCACGTCAATAGTCCCCTCGTTCGCCAGAGCGGATACCGATCGCGACGCAAGTGCAGAGTGAAAAATTCGCCAAACGAGATGACGTTGGTCTGCTGCCGGTAAACCGCTGCGTCTGAAACTTTCAGCGACTCAGGGACAACAAGGGTGATGCCTGCTTCTCCCATCTCGGAAATTGCGGCTGCAGCGACGTTCTCGTCAACTGTCGCCAGATACAGGTCGCAGTCGCGGATTTCTCCATGTACTTGTTTCCAACGTTCGCGAAGAGTAGTTTTTGCGCTGAGCACCAAGGCTTCCTCTCGTGCCCGTCCCGAGTCCGCATAGAGACGGAAGTCAGGCAGCACGAAGTCCGGACGTTTCTTCGACTCGATCACCACCTGTGCCTCATAGGGGACTCGCCCGTCTTTCAGCATGCGCTCGATATGCAGCTCGAATGATTTGCCAGCTCTCGATTTGCGCTGCTGAGACGCAGACAGCAATACCTTGTCGATGCGCGGGAACTCGGTGATCAATGCCCGCAGAGCCCGCTCAACGGACATGCTGGTGCTGTCCATGCCCAGCACGAGGCGCACAAGCTCCATCGATCTCGCCCGAAGCTCGAAGTCCCTGAACAGGCAGTATTCAATGTCGCGGCTGATTTGCATCACTGCGTCGCCGGGCGCTTCCATAGCAAAGGGATCCAGGGAGGACTGGCCGTTGGCTTCTAAGTACGCCGCCTGAGCCATCGCCGCAAGCTGGCCGGTTCCCGGAATGACTGCATGGGCCCCGGCAAACGCTTCCAGTGTGCCGGCGCGCCACGCAAGAACCGCCTGTTCGACATGGTCCAGCACGCGATCTTCGGATTCTTTCGCCGCAATCTCGGGGACAAAACAACCCGAAATGAAAGCAGAGTCGAAGCGGAAAAGATCGCGAAGGTAGTCAACGCCAGCGCCATTCGAATCCACGATGAGCGCCCTGAACCGCGGTTCGCCCGCGCGCAGTCGATCTCGCGCAATCACAAGAAAGGATGCAGGGTTGACGCCTCGAAATTGGTCCTTCACCAGATTGGTGAGGTGCGTCTCCTGTCCTTTGCTGGTGTAGTGAACCAGCCGGGCGGTTTTCGTCCTGGCGACCTGAGGCCATTCGAGTTCAAACCAGATTTCGCGGATCGGCGCCCCACCCCCTGGCCGGTCCTTAAGCCCGAGCGAGGGGAAGAATCCGCCATCGCGGTCCTGCTGGGGAATGTATACGCCTCCCTGGTGAGCCAGCGGGTTCTCGCTCCACTGCCAGTCGTTCAGCGAGAGCTTCTTGAGATACACCTGCTCCGCACCTTCGATAACGGCAATGAGCTCATCGAGAGATGTGTCCGGCCCAGTGGTGAAGAAGTCGTCATGCATGAAATTGCCCAGTTTCTTTCAGGTTTCTGTGCCCGCAAGCTTCGCCGTAGTCTGCTCGGGCAAGGGACGTCTGAAATCCAGATTGCCTGAACCTTTGCGTACCCATTCCTCAAGGCGGTCCAGCAGACCGGCGAATTCGTAAGCCGGACGGCCTCGCATGGCGCACTCCCAGACGACCGCGGTGCGCCACCCCATCGCGTGCAAGGCCTCGAGAGAGGCAATATCGCGTGACCGGTTCGCGTCGATTTTCACCCGCCAGAACTCAGTGTTGGAAGCCGGAAGTCTGAAGAGCGGGCAATCATGCCCATGCCAGAAGCAGCCATTCATGAAGACGGCAGCCTTCGCTCCAATGAACGCCATGTCTGGTCGCCCAGGCAGCTTCCTGTCATGCAACCTGTAGCGCAGGCCTCTTGCATGAAGGGCCTTGCGTGCCAGCAGTTCGATCTTAGTGTCGCGGCCACGGATGCCGGACATCATCCGGCTACGTGTAGCGCGGTCGACGATGTCCACCTCAGGCCAGTATGAGCTGGGCAGCGTTTTTCTGCTCTTCGATCAGGGTCACTATGGCCGGCTTCATGGCCGCTGCAGCTGCCGCCATCACCGGCATTACCACCGAGTTGCCGAACTGACGATAGGCTTGTGTGTCGCTAACGGGGATGATGAAGTCTTTCGGAAATCCCATGAGCCGCGCGCACTCGCGCGGGGTCAGCCGTCGTGGGTTTCTGCGGCTGCCTTGCGACACGAGAATTTCAGAGCCGTCTTTGTGATAGCGCGCAGAAAGCGTACGTGTGACTGAATGGCCATCAACCAGCCCGAAACCAAAGCCGTTGCCCGCAGCTTTGTGCTTCGCCGCATAGGCCTGGAGATAGGCCCAGAGATTGTCGGTGAGGGTGTAACGCGGCGACACCATGGCCTTGGGACCGGTGGTGTACGGCTCTTCGGCTTCTTCGCTGCCATCCTGCGGGTGCAGGATTGATTTCAGAAGAGGGCCCTGCTCAGGCAGATGGACATCGTCCCACCGGAAACCTGCGTCACGGCGAAAGCCCGCAATCAGGATGCGCTCGCGATGCTGAGGCACGAAATGCTGGCCATCAACTACCCGGTACTCGATGTGATACCCAAGTTCTTTCTCCAGGGTTTCGCGAATGATGCGGAAGGTGTTTCCCTTGTCGTGACTGACTAGGTTTTTGACGTTCTCAAGAAGAAATGCCTTAGGGCGTTTAGCCGCCAGAATGCGCGCTACATCGAAGAAAAGCGTGCCCTGCGTCTTGTCCTTGAAGCCATGGTCGCGACCCAGAGAGTTCTTCTTGGAAACCCCTGCGATCGAGAATGCCTGGCATGGGAAACCTGCCAGCAGAACATCGTGATCGGGGATGCTGTGCTCGTCAACCTTGGTGATGTCACCTTCAAAATGATGATCATGCGAGAAATTTGCCTTGTAGGTCTTCACCGCGAAAGGATTCCATTCGCTCGTGAAAACACATTGCCCGCCGGCCATCTCGAAAGCCTTTCGATTGCCGCCGATGCCAGCAAAAAGGTCGATGAAGGTGAAGTCAGCGGCCGGACTGGCCGCCTTGCGTTTTTCAGCGGTCAGGATGTTTCTGATGGCAGGCAATTCCAGTGCAGAGGGATGTGTCTCCTGTCGTTCCCAGCGACCAATGGTTTTAGGATCGAGATTTAGGAGCTCGGCGAGCTCCTTTTTGTTGAACCGCGTCAGTGCGTCGCGCAGGATGTCGAGGAAGTCTTTCGAGTCGCCCATATGTTTTCTCCAGAATCTGGGAAGAATACCAGACAGGATGTCTTTTCTTCGTCCTCCTGTATCTATTTTCAGTGTTTTCGCCCACTCCTGAATTCGTTCATGAAGGGCGGCTTCGATGGGAACTCGTGGGACAGGGCCATGCTGGCCACCGTAGCACCCGGCACAGCGCGCTGAGCGAGGATTTGCTGCTTGAGCTCGGCGTTGTACCTCCGGCATGTCTTCTTCCTGGCTTTTTCATGATGTCCACCTAAATTCCTTGGTGGACACCATCGTTGCCTTCCTTCGTGGTGATCGACGAGGTCGAGACTGGGGACTGGGGTATGGCGGGCGAGGGTACTGACCAGGGCAGGGCGGTTTGAACCCTGATGCGCTCACGTGCTTCGTGCTCACCCACCAGCCGCAAAAGGCCGGTCACGGTGGCTCAAATTTGGATCGGCGCCGACAGCCCAAGAACTTCCCGGGCGATGGTGAGACAAAGCTGCTTGAAGCTGTTCCATCCCAGGCCGTGTAGGTCGTACATGTTCAGGCAATTCCAAGAGATTTCAACTAAAGACGCTCGCGGCCTTCGGCTTCGCCTTTTCCCATTCCGCACGAGCTCTCTTGTAGTCTGACTTGATGGCATCGAAATGGGCCAATTTGGTCTTGACCAATCGATTGTGAGCGGCACCTCACGGAAGTCTTCCGAGTGGGAATGTGCGTCGATGTAGCGTGATAGCGCAGCCATCCGATCATGAATGCGCTCCGCGATTACTTCATCGAAGTACACCTGATTCAGTGTAAACGTGATGTTCTCCCGCCAACGCCGCACCACGTTGTTGAACAGTCTCTTCTGGATGAAGTCCTCATAGGCTGTTCGCAGACTGCCACAGGCCTCTTCTAGTGCGTCCCTCTGCGGGTCGCCCGCCAAGGTCCGCGCCGACTCGTAGTGCCCCTTGGCCCGGTCATGCGCAGCCCCCTCATAGTGTTCGTGTGGAAAGGCCTGCCGATCGATGGATACGGGCGAATTGGCATCATCGCGCCATACGGTGCGCCCGGCGAACACCACCCCCTTCTCCTCGGCAGCCGTCGCGAGATAGTTTGTGAACAGGATGTCGTGCGTGAAGACGACAACCTACCTCCGCTCGGCTTCGGTCGCAAGCCGCTGCGCGATCGCCTCCTTGCGCACGTGATCCATCGACGTCATCGCATCGTCGAAGACAACCCCGACACAGGCGCCGTTGAGTTCCACCTCTGTCAGAAAGTCCACCAGCGCCGCCGTCTGCTCGCCCTCGCTGAGCACTTGTGATGGATCGACTCCGGTCATCCCGGCGTTGGCAAGTTCGATTTTGCGGTCCGTGGTCCCTGCCTCACCGGCAAACTTGAACTGCACTGGGAGTGTCAGCCGAAGTGCAGTGCAGTTCTCGGTAAATCGAGCGATGAAGCCCTGTGCAACGAGTTCTTTGGCAAGGGCAAGCTGATGCTGACCTGCAGGAACGTCTCACCGAAAGTCGGCTTGCTGGCGCCACCTCCTAGTGAAAATTTTATCCAGACGCAGTCGGTCAACACGCCCACCTGACCGACAGGTCAAGACTGGTCGCGGACAGGTGATTGCCGCGACCTAAGGGTTCCGATCATAAGAAAGCAGACCATCTAGAGCGTTACCGGGACGGGATGATGTTCTTACTCGCGCCTAACTTTTAGGAGCCACACCGCCTTTTCGGCCCAAGCCAAACCCTACTCGATAGAGATCAGGCATGTCGATTCGGCCATCCTTCTTTGTCTCAATGAGGCCAAGACGCTGCAAGTCATCGCGAATGCCATCCCATCCCCGGTCTGCATGCTGTGCTGGCAAACGGTCTGAGTGAATGCTACTCGGGCCATGGGGAAACTTCTCGTCCCATCGAGCCAGCAAGTCGTCGTATGCGCAAGGTACGTTCAATCCTTTCAGCACACCCAGTACGTCTTTGACCCAAGGGTAGTCTTCGGCTACTTCAGCGACTCGGATTTCGGACGCCTTCTGAATACCGCGCTTGATACTCTCGAAATGGAGTGCGAAATCATGCTGTGGGTACCGCTCAAGCGAGTCGTCAGCGGCTTGGTGAATTGCGGCCAGAAACGAGCGTGGCGACGTTTGACCTCGACCGTCGGCCAAGTGGCCAATCGCCCATGTGTATGGCACACCACGACGCCTGTCGCGGCCCATCCAAGGACCAGCCAATTCTTCGAAGGCTTGTTTTTGGAGATCTGTTTCGCGCTTCATTTCCTCAGGCAAATACCACTGACCATCACGAAGCTCAGCCAAGCCAATTCCCCGCATGAGGTCGCCCTGATCTCCGGGCGCACTGATAAGGCGTTGCCAAAGCAGACCGTGGAGATCGTGCCTCGCCCATACCAGTTCTGCTTTAGTTGCAAGAAGCTTTGATGCGTCGGGAAAATTGAAAACAGTTCTCTCCGCTTGATCCTCCCGAAGGAATACCTTTGCATGGAGCCCTGGGTGCGACTTCAGCCAAAGCACCGTTCGTAAAAGGCCACGGACGATTTCATCCATCTGTTGCCAGTCAGCACTGGTGCGATCAAGCGCATCGAAAACGATCAAACCGCGCCACGAGCGGTTTCGAGCCATCAGCGCAACCGCAGCTTCAGGTTGCTGCTTCAGCCATTCCACTGTGTTCTGCCAAGTCTGACTGGGGATCGGAAACTCCGAAAGCTCGGCCACCCAACGCAAGATCACGGCTCGCCAGATATCGTAGGGATGGAAGCCGCCGGCCAGCAGATTGGCAAATGCGTCCGTGTTGGGATACTCCGGAGAATCCTTGCTAGCGAAACCAACGCGAATGACTACGCCATCAAGCTCACGCAAACTCGTCCCAAGCGTCGCCCGCAACTCATTCGATTGGAGGGCGGCTGTCCAGAATGACTTTCCTACCCCGCGTCCGCCCACGACAACTTGGGCGTCCAATCGCAAGGCTTTGAGATGGGATAGTGGGGCATAGAGCGTACCTAACTGCGGCGATTCGCCGTGGTTGCTGGTCTCCAGTGGAGCAGCGAGGATGGCTCGGCGGATTGCTGCTGAATCAAACATTCATGCCGTCCAGTTCCAACGTGTTGGTCACGCCGTTGATCAGGGCGCCGAAAATGGACTGCACTTGCTGGGCGTCGATCACCGCCAAACGACCATCTAGCGAACGCAGCCCGACAAAACTCCGGTGCCACTTGATCCCCCATGGATAGTGAGGCGCGGAGGTATCGGCCTCCTCATAGTGAAACCATTCTGCCGTGGACTCGCCGGGCGGGATGGCATCGTAGACAGCAGAGAACAAATCAGCAGCGCGTTCCCGTAGGCCTTCGAGGTAGGCAATCTCATCTGTTTCCGGAAGCAGCGCACCAACAATTTGTAGGCGTTCGCGGATTTCTGCAGCGACGCCGCGTCGCAACCAGTGCTCGAACAAGATGCGGTACCCCGCCCAAGTCTGACTACCTTCCAGCGCAAACAAGAGCACCAACTTTGCGCCCAGGTCAGTAACGCAACTTGAGGCTACTTCGTCAATGCCAGCGCGAGAATCGATGAGGATGACATCCGGATTCACGCGCGCCTCAAGCGCATCGATCAACCTCTTCAGGCGGTCGGACCAGTTTTCTTTCGTGCCGTCAGACCGGACCTTTGGCATCCAGACACGACCGAGCTTGGCGACGTAGTCGCCCGGCTTAGCTCCGTGTGCGGGCACAACGTAAATCTCCCCATCGTGGGACAGCGTGCTCGTAGCTATCAGATCATCAAACACAGCATTAGAGTTATCCACCAAGTCTTCCACTAGCCAGTCGGTGATGCCGAAAGCGGGCTGGCGATCATCTGGTAGCAGCGATGTTGATAACCCTGGCGATTCAAGGTCTAGGTCCAATACCAACACGCGTTTGCCGGCTTGAGCCAAACGCCAAGCCGTCGCGGACAACGCCGTTGACCGGCCGACCCCACCTTTGATCGAGAAGAACACCACACGGGGTACACCAACGGCTACAGGTGCAATGCTGGCCCAGTCACCTTCAGTCGCCAAACGATCTACGACCCACACATTCTCAAAATCGTCCAGCAAAAATGATGATGCGCCGCGACACGCGGACATTCGGTCCAGCTCAAATAGGACCATCGCAGTAGGCGGATAGGCGTGCTGCCCTAGCTGTTCAGACAATACAGCCGTAAGAGTCAAGAGTGCATAGGGTAGCGTTGGCCGGCGCTCAACTGTCAGAGATATCGTGCCCTCTTCCTCACCTAGAAGCAACGATGCGTTTCCTAGCGCCTCTGGCACGACGAGACGAATTTTGCCAAACAAATCGCGATTGACTATCACCCAGTCCACCGTACGCAGCCAATCGGACTGCTGCCTTAGCGCTTCGGTGACCGTAGGCAGGATTTGGTCAAAGGTCAGCATGTCAAATAAATCCGTCAAGCTGGGCTTTCTTGATAAGCCCAAATATTAGTTCCGCGCCAGCTTGATGAGCCTGCGCGCGCGCCTGGTCAAAACTGGCCTCATGCGCATAGCGCTGTTCGGCTTTCCAATCATCGAAGGGGCTTGGCAGCGGGAGTGCGTAGCCTGTTCCTTGGTGATGGCCAGATCGGTAGCTTTCGAAACGTGCCCAGACAAGATCCACGTGTTTCCTGTCATCGTGCAGAGTAGGGCTGCCCGTGGCCGAATTCACCTTCATACCAAAAACCTGCATGATCCGCTTCAAACCACATTCTGCGGCCATGCCATATAGGTGGTCAGCGTTGGCCCAGCGGTGGTGAGAAAAAAGCACGTCGGCGTCGCGCCGGTGCCGATCATGTGCGTTGAAAAAATCTGCGTTCATTGAGCATCGTTGTGCGCGAAAGCGCCGCCATATCGGTCAGGCGGCAACCAGATTGAGGGCCGGACTACTTCGTCATTTTGATCAAAGGATTGCCACTGTTGCCCCTCTCGTGGCTAACCGCTTCGATAGAGATGCCGCCACGGTTGCAGTGGTCAAGGATCAGCACCTCCACCATATTCGCAATGGACCGATGCTCTGCCTCGGCGGCGCGCTTCAACGCGTCTTTCAGAGCCGGATCAATCCTCAGAGTGAGCGTAGCGGTTTTAGTCGAAGTCATGGAATCTGCTCTAGTGACCGCAAATGTACTGCAGACTGCCGCCGCCGGATCAGGCCGACTAGGACTAAAGGTGCTCCTATTCTGTGCGTTAAGGCCCCGACTCCGACTATGTCGATTGCACTTTGCATAGAAGTCATTTGCAATCGACCGTCGACGGACAGCAGTGGGTCGGTACCGCCAGTCCAGGTATTGGGGAAGAGGTCGGTGGCGCTGCGCCAGCCGGGTCGTGGACGCCCTATGACCGCAGTACCTCATACAGCCGTCATTCGGGCCAACGCCGGTTGCCGTACCCAACAGCCGCTTCGTGACAGTCAGCGTGAGTACGCCTGGCAGCACCCACCGTCAGCCATCGCTGCTTTGCGGTTGCTCTGGCCGCGAGTGCGAACTGCTGCAACGGGTAGGCAACGTCAGTTTGCGCCACCTGGATGCATGTTCCGCTGGCGTCATGTTGCCCGTGAGTGCACATAGTGCAGATGCGGCGGCCGATCATCCAGCAGCGCAAGCAGACTACCCGTGTCCTGTTCCTCGGGGTTGAGCCATTTGTCCAGGTTCTCTGGGCGCAATGCGATCACACACCGGTCATGACCAGCCGCCGCCACCTCCGGCGGTGGATCGTCCGTGATGAGTGCAAATGACAGCAGGTCGGGCTCGCCCGGTGCCGTCCACCTCGACCACAAGCACGCCAACAGCAACTCCTGGGGTGGTTCGGTCTTGAACTCCACCACCACCATCCGCGGCTCCTCACCGGGTCTGAGATCACGCCCTTCGGCATGATGGAGCAGCACGTTTTCGTAGAAAGCGTTCGCCACCAGTACTCCGTGGGTGTGCCCGAACTGTTCTCTCCAGAACCCGTCGAGGTTGTCTCTGCGTGCGTTGTAGGTACCCGGGAAACGGGTGTCGTACGAAGCCGGCTTGCCGGCTGGACGGCACTGGTAGCGCATGGGTAGGACCAGCCGATGACCGTCAATGGAGACCATGACCAGGGCGTAGCTCCCCGGAAAAATCCGCGAATCGCTCGGCAACAGTTCCGGGTTGTCCAACTGATCCAACCGCCTCTGGATCGCAACGATCTTTGAGCTGGCGATGCGCTTGCTGTCTGTGGCTGTTTTCGTGGTCTTCACGTTCAGCGCTGCTTCCGCAGCGGCAAGGCGAACCCGCTGCTTTTCCAGGTCGTCCCGCAACTGTTGCCGCTGCTGGTTTCGGTGCTGTTCGATGAGGGCTCGAATGCGCTCGCCATCCGGTCCTGTGGAGTCTTCGAAGGAGGCCTCCATGGCGCGAGGAATGATCACCCGTTCACCACCCGCACGCCGGAAGAACAGGTCAAAGAATTCCTTGATGGTGATGTCTGCGCCCCATTCGCGCACATACCTCCTGTAGTCCGCCCAGACCTGAGCCGAATAGCACATGACCACCTCCGAGGTTGTGGAATCGCCACCAGTTTGCCTCAGGGACTGCGTGGCACACATGCCCCTTGCCGTGACTTGGCGCGGTCGAAGATTCTTCGCAGAAATGGGTACCGAGAATATACTGGATGAATGTACAGCTTCACCGATTTTGCAGATGCGCTGGGAAGAGGGCGACCTTTCGCTGGGGAGGTACCCATTCCTCTGCGCCAGTTTCCGATCTCGGTTTTGGAATTGGAGACCCCTGTACACGCCGGTTTTCCATCGCCAGCCGAGGACTTCCAGGCCAAACGCATCGACATCCTCGAACGCATGGTCACCCATCCCCAGGCCACCTACAGCATGGCCGTCCGGGGGCACTCCATGGAAGGCGTGGGGATCTTTGACGGTGATGTGGTCCTGGTGGACCGGGCAGTCAAGCCGGCCCACGGACACATCGTGGTGGCCGTGGTGGACAACGAGTTCACCTGCAAGCAGCTCTGGATGCGCGGTGGCCGTCTCAAGCTGAAGGCGGCCAACCCCACCTTTGCCGACATCGTCCCCACCGAGGGGCAAACGGTGGAGGTCTGGGGAGTCGTGATCGCTTCGATCAAGCAGTTCAAGTGTTGAGCGTTTGCGCTTGAGTTGGGACTCCTCATGGCCGCATCACTTTATGCCCTCGTGGATGGCAACAACTTCTACGTGTCCTGCGAACGCGTTTTCAGGCCAAGCCTGAACGGTCAACCCGTCATCGTGCTGTCCAACAACGATGGCTGTGCCATTGCGCGTTCCAATGAGGCCAAGGCCCTGGGCATCGCCATGGGCGCTCCGTGGTTCAAGATCAAACAGCTGCAGGAGACACACGGGCTGGTCGCACTGTCCGCGAATTTCTGTTTGTACGGGGACCTCAGTGACCGGATGATGAGTTTGGTCGCGGGCCTGGGCCATCGCCAGGAGATCTATTCCATCGACGAGTCCTTCATCGACATGAGTGGCGTTCGAGGGGATCTGATCAAGCGCTGCCGAACGATCCGTGAGCGGGTGCTGCGCTGGGTGGGTATCCCTTGCTGCATCGGACTGGGACCCACCAAAACCCTGGCCAAGCTGGCGAACCACATTGCCAAGACCGCGGAACGCAAACCGGGCAGCTACCCCGCCGAGTTGGCCCAGATCTGCAACCTGGCCGATCTGAACCGTGATGCCCTGGAGTCGGTGCTGGCCAACACAGCTGTGGATGAGGTCTGGGGGGTGGGGAAGCGGATTTCATTCCAGCTCAAGCAGGCCGGGATTGAAACCGTTCTGCAGTTGTCGCGGATGGACCTGGCCACCGTGCGCACCCGATGGTCGGTGGTGCTGGAGCGGACGGTGCGAGAACTGCAGGGGCAGGCATGCGTTGATCTGGAGGACGTGGCCCCTGACAAACAGGAGATCGCCTGCACGCGTTCATTCGGTCGGCCGGTGACCGAGCTCGCCGATTTGAAAGAGGCAGTCAGCGAGTTCGCGAGCCGCGCGGCTGAGAAGCTGCGTCGCCAGCACGGACTGGCCAACCTGGTTCACGCGTTCGTGAGGACCAGCCCGTTCCGACCTGACCCCCAGTACAGCGGGTCCATCGTCGTGCCTCTGCGACGAGCGACTGCCGACTCGACCCAGATTGCCGAAGCCGCACTGGCAGGCTTGGCTCAGATTTTCAAACCCGGGTTTCTGTACGCCAAGGTGGGTGTGATGCTGCTGGAACTGCAACCGGACTCCGTACAGCAGGATGAGCTGGACCTGGAACCTGAGCAAGACAAGGACCTGGGTGAGTTGATGGGGACACTGGATCAGATCAACCGGCGCTACGGCCGCGGCACCGTGTTGCTCGCCAGCACCGGGCTTGCAGGTGATCGCCGGCGCTGGGCCATGAAGCAGGAGCGGCGCACCCCGCAGTACACGACCCGGTGGGAAGACATGCCCGTGATCCGTGCATGACAGACCAGAGAAGGAATTTGCGTTGCGAACCACTGTGCTCCTGGTGGCTTTTGCTACACCGCTTGGGGCCACATGCGCGGAAAGAGCGGTAGAGCAGTACGTCGCCGCAATTCACTCGGTCGGGAAAGTAAATTGGTGGCGGGATCAAGCTGTGTCCACTTACTTAGTTTGGGTGTACGTAGGCAGCGGGTCTTTGCTGAGTAGTTGCTAAGCCTTTTTTGGGATTATTTTGATTATTTAATTGCTGTGAGGCCTTACATAAGCCCGTAGCAGACTCCTGGACTCTTGCGCACTGTTGAAAAACAACCGTTCGCCTACTCTTCATCCCATAGCGCATTACCTGGTGCTGGTAGCGCCCACTCGTTTGAAATCGGCTTGTAGAGCCGCGAAGGCTTAGGGTGCAGACCACGAACCAGAAGTTCGTCCAACCCCTGCGCAAAGAATCTTCCTTGGTAGTCCCTGCTGATCCGCGAGAGCAAACTCATCGTGCGTTGTTTTCTCTCCAGACTCAATGGGCGTCCGTTCCGCGCGGCCCTGTGTTCCAGGACTCGAGTAAGTCGTGACAGCGTAGGCATGATGTGCAGCCGTAGATGCTTGGCCCAGAAAGCCCTGTGATCGAGTCCAGCAAGATCCATCGCTGACTTGATATTCGCCCGTCTAAGAGCTTTGGCCCCATGGATACGCCACTCTAAATGGACTCTGGGGCTCTCGGGTCGAACCTTCCTCTTCCCATCGCTGTACACGGCGATCTCATTTCCGCTACGTTTTGTTCCGATATAACTAGTCTCGTACTCTTGGACGTGATCGGTCGTCGCCAGTCGCGCAGGGGTGAGGACTCCCAGTAACGCTTCGTGCAACTGGGCTGCGTCATGATCACAGCTTGTCGTGAGATCCAGTGCTAAGTGCACATCCAGCAGATGAAGGAGTTCCGGATTCCGTTCCTGGATATCTTGCAAAACACAGAACGTCGCTTTAGTAGGCTGGTGAATCTTGTGCACGTAGTGGTACAAGATCTCACCCGTCTCCATGTTGACGTATTTATGCTTGCCACCGAAGTACCTAATGTCAGGAAATCTCTCATCTGGGATCAAGGTACCTTTGAGCCGCGCCAGGTCGGCAGGGTCAATCATCTTCGTGCTTCTGGCGAACACCGAGTCTATGTAAGCCAGCCGCTCGACAACGTATGCCTGAAGGATGGGTTTACGAACAGCAATACGTCTTCTGGGCATTCTTGCTCCCAATACGGCTCTGGCATTTCAGTTCAGATGCTACGTCGATCCGATGGCTTCCATGGATCCCCGCCCTTTATTTTTGCGTCGCAAGGCGTCGCGAATCGCGTCAATGCCTTGTGCAGTCTGAAAAGCTGTCACCTTTCCCAGGGGCATCTTTATCGATTCCAAGAAAGCTGACATCTCGGTCGGCGAAGAATCACTGAGGTAATGCTGCTCATTGACACCCGGGCCAGGCTCATGACCCATGAAGCGTTTTCGCATCCAGTCCGGCATGCTGGTTCGCTTCTGAAAAGCGTTGTTGATGCCGTGGCGGAACGAGTGGAAGACTTTGGTTCCGTCGCGCTGCATCCCGAGGCTCTCCAAGTACTGCGACATCACGCGGATCGCATCCTTTGCGTACCAATTCGTGCTGTTCCAGGAAAGCTCAGGAAAGACACGCTTGAAACCCGCCTCGCGCAGCTTGCTGCACCATTCAGCGAAGCCGAGCTCGATCAAGCGAGAGTGGATCGGTATCTTTCGCGCCGACCACTCGTTCTTGAGGCTCTTGTCTGCCGTCCTGCGATTGATATCGATGTACCAGACATCAGCATCCTGGCCAACGTCGTCGAGGTGAAGCTGCGCGAGTTCGTTGATGCGCGCGCCGGTGCACAGCCCAACAACGGGAGCCAGTAATGAAACGGCTGGAACGTGCGATAGGTCCCTGCCTTGGTCTTTTCACCCTGTCCGGTCCTGAACCACGGCGCATCAAAAATCTTGTCGAGTTCCTCGTTGGTAAATTCCTCTCTGGTTGGCCGCTCGATCTGGACCCGAGTGCGCTCCGCCTTCGTAAGGACAGACTCCTTGCGCAGTCCGGTGCACGGGTCATCTTGAATCCACTTCTGGTCATGCGCCCACCGGAACATGCGCGCAATCCACTTCATGCGCATGTCTCGCTCACTCGCCGACATTCGTGGCCAGTCCGTATCAGCGATAGCCTGAATGGAGTCGGCCATGGATCTGGTGCCAAGCTTGCTGCGCACTCGGTTCTCGTTGGCGGGCATGCGCGCGAGATGAACGTCGCGGAAGTGGCGTAGCCGCTCCGAATCGACGGCACCTATGCTGAGATCGCCTTCGAACTCGATCAGCAGAGCAATACCGGCACGCATCCGCTCGATCCCCTTGGCTGAGGTCAAGACCTGGGGCAGGTGAGATTTGCAGAAGGCGTCCAAGACCTTTGAAAGCGGGGCCTTTGAGCGTTGTGCAGCACTTGATTCCGGTGCGCCCTTCGCAGCAGCGCTGTGTGCCTCTCTGGCTGCGGCCAAAACGGCGGGTGGAATGGCGTCAGCCATATGTCGCCTGCGCGTTTCGAGTTCGGCGCACGAGAGTTCCACTTGACTGGTCTCGAGAAGCAATGCGCCCTCCGGCACAAAGGCCATGTCCGCATCCTCTTCGCCGATGATCTCAAGGGCCACAATGTCGGCGCCTTTGCCAGTCAGCAAGCGCGCGGCGACGGCGTCCGTCTCGTCGGCAGGAACGCGATAGATGCCCGAACCGTACGCTTCACGAGAGCCTGGCGGCCTGTTCTCCTGTGTGGGCACAAGGACGGTCCCCAGATCCGGATCGTCTGTCTCGAAGGACGAAAACTTTGTCCTGTACCCCAGTTTTCTGACCAGTCGGCAATACAGCGAGAGATGCCCGTCGGCTGCCTGCCTGAGCAAGTCAAACACTTCCACGCCCATCGCAGCGGCTGCTTGTGCAATCGGAAGGTAGCTGCCGGAGCGCAGGTAAGGGCTGCCATCCGCAAGCTTGAGGATGCTGTCGTAGTTCATAGAGGCCGCAGGAAGTTGAAGCTGATCGACTTCCCAGAGTTGTCGCCTCCAGCCAGCCAGAAGCTCGCTGGCCACGAGCTTTGCCATCGACCTACTGCGTGAACCCGTAGTGGCGACAAACTCTCTGAAACCGAGGATCGGACGGAGCCGCGCGGGAATGGTAAGGCGCGCGACGTAGATACCGCTAGGCCTGCGCAGAAGATGGTCCATTTGACACCCTTTGGGATAGGGTGCTGCGCTTTGGGGCGCCAACTCCAGAAAAACCAGCTAGATCAACGCTGGTATGGAGATGTGGTGCGGCTGGCGGGGATCGAACCCACGACCCTCGGCTTCGGAGGCCGATACTCTATCCACTGAGCTACAGCCGCAACAGCATTCGATTCTATCAGGTGGGCCCAGCTGCAAGTCTGCGGCAAGAGGGGTTTAGCTATAATTGCGGGCTGCCCGGCACTTGGCCGGGCACGGCCTGCCCCACCCATCCTGGCCCCCGTTCCGCCATTCTTGAGGACACCATGAGCGACCACGCGCACGATTCCCACACCGGCCCGATCAAAACCCCTGCCCAGTTGCTCTGGACGTCGTTTTTCTCGTTCGTTGCCCCGATCTTCATCATCATCGGCCTGGTGTACTTCGTCACCTCCGGCGACAAGCCGGCCGCCGGCGCGGTGGACCCCGAGCTTGCGACCGCCCAGCGCATTCAGCGCGTGGGCACGGTGGCACTGGGTGATGCCGCAACGATCGCTGCCTCCATGGCGGCTTCGGGCGCAGCCCCGGCCCCAGCCGCTGACGGCGCGGCCGCTGGCGCCCCCACCGCTGCACTCAGCGGCGAAGCGCTTTACAACAAGGCTTGCATGGCCTGCCATGCGGCCGGTGTGGCCGGCGCACCCAAGTTCGGCGACAAGGCCGCCTGGGGCCCGCGTATCGGCCTTGGCCTGGAAGCGCTGACCGCCAGCGCGATCAAGGGCAAGAACGCCATGCCCCCCAGGGGCGGTTCCACGGCGTCGGATGCCGAGATCCAGTCGGCCGTCGAGTTCATCCTTGCCGCGGTCAAATAAGCCTGAAAGGCCTCTGTGCCTTTCACGAAGAAGCCGGTCGCTGACCGGCTTTTTTTATGTGCGTTGCCGACCGCGCGTCAGGGCTTACTGACGGATTGGGTTTCTCTGACATGCAAGCGCTGCGGGCTGCGCACAAAACCCCCGTCGATCGGCAGCGCAGACCATTGCACCGGCTCGGGCACCCAGCGCCCCGACTCCACCGCATCGGCCGCTTGCGCCATGTCGCTGGTGTGCACCAGGCCCAGGCCCATCGCGGTCACGAGATAGAGGCGGCCCTGTTCGTCCAGCAGGCTCTGCCTCACCTCGCCCGCATCGAGCCCGGTGTGGGACCAGACCCGACCATCGGGCTGCACGCGCCAGATGAAGGGCGTGTTTTCGAGCTCGACGTACACCCGCTGGGGCCCGTTCTGAAAGAACCATTGCCCTTGTTCGTCCGCGGCGTAGTTGCGGTGGATGAAATCGATCAGCTTCTCGTGTTTGAGCAGGGAACCCTTGCTGGCGGGGCCGCCGTCCCCCTCGGCCCGCGCAAACGGGCCGGCCGCCTGGCAGCGATCGTCGCGCATGTACCAGTTGCCGCGCGCGTCGAGCCCCAGCCAGCCGTAACAGTGCGGCACGTTGGGCCATTTGGCGAGGGCGGCTTTGACGATGTCATCCATACCGTGGATTACAACCCGTTTCAGGCGCACGAGGCACAAGTCAATGCCGGCAGAGGGGAAGTCGTTCCAAGGGCACCGCGGAGCCGGCTTCGCCGGGTCGCCCCCTGGAGGGGGTCGCGCGCAGCGGGGCGGGGGTGGGTCAAATCCTCTCCAACAGCCAGCGGCCGACCGCTTCGGGCATGGCGCGCACATGGCTGCGCAACGGCGGGCGCAAGGCCGGGAAACCCACATGTCCGCCCTGCGCCGTTTGCCAAAGGGTCACGCAGGGCCCGGCGTCGCGCGGCGTCGGCAACGAAGCAGCGGGCACAAAAGGGTCATTGCGCGCATTGAGCGCCAGCGCGGGCACGCGGATCTGCGCCAGCACGGGCTTGGCCGACGCACGCGCCCAGTAGTCGTCGGTGTCGCGAAAGCCGTGCAGGGGCGCGGTGAACAGGTTGTCGAAGCTGTACAGGTCGCGCGCCGCCAGCAAGGCCTCGCGGTCGAACAGGCCCGGGTATTGCTCCAGCTTGCGCAGGGCTTTGGGGACCATGCTCGACAAAAACATGCGGGTGTAGACCAGGCGGTTGAAACCGCGGCCGATGGCGTGCCCACCCGCGGCGAGGTCCAGCGGCGAGCACACGGCGGCCACCGCGCGCACGGTGTGTGCCGCCCCCTCGCCCATCTCGCCCGCCCAGCGCAGCAGCGCATTGCCGCCCAGCGAGACGCCCACCGCCAGCAAGGGACGGCCCGGGTGTCTGGCCGCGAGCCGCTTGAGGATCCAGTCGATCTCCTCGAAGTCGCCTGAGTGGTAGGCGCGGGGTGCGCGGTTGATCTCGCCCGAACAACCCCTGAAATGAGGCACAGCAAAGGCCAGTCCCTCCGACGCGGCAAAGTCAGCGAAGGCGACAGCGTACTGGCTGGCCGACGACCCTTCGAGTCCGTGGAACAACACCAGCAAGGGGGCGCCTGGCGGGGCGGTGTGCGTGGCCAGGTCCACATCGATGAAGTCGCCGTCGGGCGTGTCCCAGCGGGTGCGCTGCCAACGGGGCGCCGGCCCGAAATGGCGCTGGGCATACAGCGCCGCCCACAGCGTCTGCGCGTTGCCGCCGGGTAGCCACCAGGGCGCGCGGTAGTCGTCCATCGCAGTGGTCGGCGGCTCGCGTTTCATGTCGGTTGAACGCTCAGTGCAGGACCGGCGGTGTGGTCGTGACCTCGGGCGGTTCGGTGCGCGAACCCGGACTGGCGTGATGGGCCACCAGGCGCCAGCCCTGTGCCGTCTTGGCGTAGACGTTGGTGGCCACCACCCAGGCGTGCTGCAGCCCGTCGTCACTCAACACCTCCACGCGCTCGACCACGCTGTGCACGCTGCAACTGCCCGCATCCAGGCGGCGCACCTTTTCCGGATGGGCCTTGACGCTGCCGTTGGCAAACAGGGCTTCGAACGCGGCGCGTACCGCGGCATGCCCCACCATCCGGGGACCGCCGGGGTGCACGCAGACGATGTCGTCCTCGTCGGCCCAGCAGGCCATGAGGCGTTCGAGGTCGCCGTTTTGCAGGGCGTCGTAGAACGCGTGTTCGGTGTCGTCGGGGGAACCGGGGGGCAGTTTGGTTTTGCGCATGGCAGCCATTTTGCCGCTTGCCCGGGGCGCCTGGGCGGCTGGCGCCTGCTTCCCCGGCCCGACGCCCCCTTGATCACCTGCCCGTCACGCACTGGCGTTGCCGGCCAAGGCACTGCCCTGCCACACGCCACAGGTATAGTTGCCCGACAACAGGCCCGTACGGCCTGCCACCATTCTGGTCAACGCCTCCGGAGGACACATGCGCACCCTGTTCAAACCCCTGACCACCTGGGCCCTGGCCCTGTTCCTGGCGGCCGGTCTCACCGGCTGCGGCTACAACGATTTCCAGCGACTGGACGAACAGAGCAAATCCGCCTGGTCCGAGGTGCTGAACCAGTACCAGCGCCGCGCCGACCTGATCCCCAACATCGTCGCCACGGTCAAGGGTGAAGCCAACTTCGAGCAGGAAACGCTGACCAAGGTGATCGAGGCACGCTCCAAGGCGACCTCGATCCAGATGACGCCGGAGATGCTGAACGACCCGGCCGCGATGCAGAAATTCCAGGCCGCACAGGGCGAGGTGGGCAGTGCCTTGAGCCGCCTGATGGTGGTGGTCGAACAGTACCCCAACCTCAAGGCCAACCAGGCCTTCAGCGACCTGCGTGTGCAGCTCGAAGGCACCGAGAACCGCATCACGGTCGCCCGCAACCGCTACATCCAGGCCATCCAGGAATACAACGTGCTCGCACGCAGTTTCCCGACCAACCTCACCGCCATGGTGTTCAGCTACGCGCCCAAGGCGGGTTTCCAGGTCGAAAACGAAGCCGCCATTTCCAGCCCGCCCAAGGTGGACTTCAACAAGCAATGACCGTGCACTGGCATCGCCCGCTGCTGGCGGCGGTCTTCTGGCTGCTGGGCGCCGTGGCCTGGGCCCAAGGCCTGCAGCCGCTGCCCGAGTTGCGCGCGCGGGTGATGGACCAGACCGGCACGCTGGATGCCGGCAGCCTCGCCACACTCGAAGCCCGGCTGGAGGCGTTCGAGAAAAGCCGCGGCTCACAGGTCGTGGTGCTGATGGTGGCGACCACCGCTCCGGAAGACATCGCCGATTACACCCAGCGCCTGGGCGACGCTTGGAAGCTCGGGCGCAAAGACGTGGGCGACGGGGTCTTGTTCGTCATTGCCAAGGACGACCGCCGCCTGCGCATCGCGACCGCCAAGACACTGGAAGGCGCCATTCCCGACCTGATTGCGCGCCGCATCATCGATCAGGCGGTCACGCCCGCCTTCCGCCAAGGCGACTATGCGGGCGGCATCCAGGCCGGCGTGGACCAGATCCTTGCCCGCATCTCGGGCGAAGACCTTCCGTTGCCGCAGGCCTCACCCACTGCGGTGAATGACTTCGAGTGGATGGACGTGCTGATTTTCCTGGTGTTCGCCGTGCCGATCGCCTCGGGGGTCTTGCGCGGCATCTTTGGCAACAAGCTCGGCACCGTGTTGACCGGTGGCGCGGCGGGCGGACTGGCCTGGTTCATCACCTCGGTGGCCTGGATCGCCATCGGCGCGGGTCTGCTGGGGATGCTGGCTGCGCTGTTCATCCAGTTTCTGCCGACGTCGCCCACGTCGGGGCGTGGCTCCCGGGGGGGGCACCACGGTGGCTGGGGCGGCGGCGGTTTTGGCGGTGGGGGTGGCTTCGGTGGCGGCGGCGGTTTTGGCTCCGGCGGCGGGGGCGACTTTGGCGGCGGCGGTGCGTCCGGAGGCTGGTGAGCAAGATGAACAAATGGCTGCGCATCCTCAAACACCGCTGGTTCGACGCCTCGGACACACGCCGCGCGGTACCCGACGACATGGCCGAACGCCTGGCGCAGCGGGTGGGCGCCAGCGAAGCCCGGCACACCGGTGAGGTGCGCTTGTGTGTCGAAGCGGCGCTGCCGTTGTCCTACCTGTGGCGCCTGCAACCAGACCGGCCGATCAAGGCTCTGGTGCGCGACCGCGCGGTGAGCTGGTTTGGTCGCATGGGCGTCTGGGACACCGAACACAACAACGGCGTCTTGATCTACCTGCTGCTGGCCGAGCACGCGATCGAATTCGTCGCCGACCGTGCCCTCGCGCAACGGGTGGATCAGGCGCAGTGGCAGGCCATCGTGGACCGGCTCGGTGCCCGCCTGCACCGGGGTGAGCTGGAAGATGGCCTGACGCAGGCGCTGGAGGAGGTTTCGGCGTTGCTGGTGGAGCACTTCCCTGCCCCGCCCGAAACCTGGCGCCCCAACCAGCTGAGCAACAGCGTCGTGCGCGCCTGACGCCGACTGGCCCGTCGGTCGGCGTTCGGCCTACCTGCGCTTCTGGGCGTCGAGCCCGCCACGGTTGTTCATGACCACCTGCAACTCCTGCTGCAAGGCCTTGTTCATCTGGGCAAAGGTCTTGAGCTTGCGGGTGGTCTCACGCAAGCGGTCGGCCATGCGCTTGGAGATCGCCAGCAACAGGCGCGCACCGACCCGAGGTTCGTCCTTGAGCAGTCGCATGAGCGCGGTTCGGGAGAGGACCGCCGCATAGATGTCTGTGATAGCGGTGCAGGTGGCTGAGCGGGGCGCGCCATCCAGCACACCCATTTCGCCGATCAGATGTCCTGGACCCATGATGTTGACCACCATGCTTTCGTTGAGACCGGGCAAGGCATTCTCCACGGCGATGTCTCCTTCGAGCACCAGCAACATGTAGTCGTTCTGACGGACTTCGCCTTCCTGGATGAACACCGTTCCTGACTTGATGCGCTTGGGTCGCATATACGCCACGATCTTCATGGCGTCCGCCAAGGTCAGGTCATCGAGTGCTGACGCAGTGACCAGCAGACGCGCCGCCACTTCCTCCGGTGCCATGTCCGGGTTTTCAAAAATCGACGACATGGCAGCGATGCGGGTTGAAGTGGTTCGACAAGATGCTTGTATTGTGCGGGTGCACAGCAACAATCGGCAAAAAAAAGACCGGCCAACGACCGGTCTTTCTGGAGCCAACGCGCGGGCGTTTTACTTTTTCTGGCGGTACTTGCGCAGCGCTGCAATCTGCGCGGCCATGACCGCGAGTTCGGACGTGGCCTTGGCCAGATCGATATCGCTCTTGGCGTTCTTGACGGCTTCTTCGGCCTGCTTGCGCGCATCGCTGGCCTTGGCTTCGTCCAGGTCCTTGCCTCGGATGGCGGTATCGGACAGCACGGTGATGCAGTTGGGCTGCACTTCCAGAATGCCACCCGCCACAAACACGAACTCTTCGCCGCCATCGGCCTTCTCGATGCGCACGGCACCGGGCTTGATGCGGGTGATCAGCGGAATGTGACCGGGCAGAATGCCCAGCTCACCCGCTTCGCCCGGCAGGGCCACGAATTTGGCCTCGCCCGAGAAGATCGACTCTTCGGCGCTGACCACATCAACGTGGATGGTGCTCATATGTACTCCTGTAAAAAGTCGAAGAAAAGCAAGTAATCGGGTGTCCGGCTAGGCGGTGCGCGGAGATGTGCTTTCGCACATCGAGCACTCCAACAACGCCGGGGCCCGAGTACGCCGCTTTACGCGACTTTTTTGGCCTTTTCGAAGGCTTCGTCAATCGAACCGACCATGTAGAAGGCCTGCTCGGGCAGGTGATCGCATTCGCCAGCCGTGATCATCTTGAAGCCGCGGATGGTTTCCGACAGCGGCACGTACTTGCCGGGCGAGCCGGTGAACACTTCGGCCACGTGGAACGGCTGGCTCAGGAAACGCTGGATCTTGCGAGCGCGGGCCACGGCCAGCTTGTCTTCAGGCGCCAGTTCGTCCATGCCCAGAATCGCGATGATGTCGCGCAGTTCCTTGTAGCGCTGCAGCGTGTTCTGCACGGCGCGCGCGGTTTCATAGTGGTCCTGGCCCACGACCAGCGGGTCGAGCTGGCGGCTGGTGGAGTCCAGCGGGTCCACTGCGGGGTAGATACCCAGCGAAGCGATGTCACGCGACAGCACCACGGTGGAATCCAAGTGGGCGAAGGTGGTAGCGGGCGACGGGTCGGTCAAGTCATCGGCGGGCACGTAAACGGCCTGGATGGAGGTGATCGAACCGACCTTGGTCGAGGTGATGCGCTCTTGCAGGCGGCCCATTTCTTCGGCCAGCGTCGGCTGGTAGCCCACGGCGGAAGGCATGCGACCCAGCAGGGCGGACACTTCGGTACCGGCCAGCGTGAAACGGTAGATGTTGTCCACGAAGAACAGCACGTCGCGGCCTTCGTCGCGGAAGGACTCGGCGATGGTCAGACCGGTCAGGGCCACGCGCAGACGGTTGCCCGGGGGTTCGTTCATCTGGCCGTAGACCATGGCCACTTTGGAGTTGGGCAGGTTCTCAAGGTCCACCACCTTGGAGTCTGCCATCTCGTGGTAGAAGTCGTTGCCCTCACGGGTACGCTCGCCCACACCAGCGAACACCGACAGACCGCTGTGGGCCTTGGCGATGTTGTTGATGAGTTCCATCATGTTCACGGTCTTGCCCACGCCGGCGCCACCGAACAGACCCACCTTGCCGCCCTTGGCGAACGGGCAGATCAGGTCGATCACCTTGATGCCGGTTTCGAGCAGTTCCTGCGAAGGGGACAGCTCGTCGTAGGCCGGGGCCTTGCGGTGGATGGAAGCGGTCAGGGTCTGGTCAACCGGGCCGCGCTCGTCGATGGGCGTGCCGAGCACGTCCATGATGCGGCCAAGGGTGGCCTTGCCCACGGGCACCATGATGGGTTCTGCGGTGTTGGTCACCAGCATGCCACGGCGCAGGCCGTCGGACGAACCCAGCGCAATCGTGCGCACCACGCCGTCACCCAGCTGTTGCTGGACTTCCAGCGTCAGGGCCGAGCCCTCCATTTTCAGGGCGTCATAAATGTGGGGCATCTGGTTGCGCGGAAATTCCACGTCAACCACGGCGCCGATACATTGGACGATCTTGCCTTGTACTTGAGACATGATGGATACCTTTTAAATTCTCTGGATTCTGTTGAACGGCTGCTTCAGACCGCTGCGGCACCGGCGACGATTTCCGAAAGTTCTTTCGTGATCGCGGCCTGGCGAGTCTTGTTGTAGACCAGCTTGAGTTCGCCGATGACGCTGCCGGCGTTGTCGGTGGCGGCCTTCATGGCCACCATGCGCGCCGACTGCTCGGAGGCCATGTTTTCGGCCACGGCCTGGTAGACCTGGGCTTCCACATAGCGCAGCAGCAGCTCGTCAATCACGGCGGGTGCGTCGGGTTCGTAGATGTAATCCCAGTCGCGTCCGCCCGCGCCATCCTGCAAGGTGCCTGCGTTCAACGGCAGCAACTGCTCGGTCACTGCTTCCTGCTTCATCGTGTTGATAAACCGGGTGTAGCACAGGTAGACCGCGTTGATGCGGCCTTCGGTGTACGCATCGAGCAGCGACTTCACGGGGCCGATCAGCTTGTCCAGATGGGGCGTGTCGCCCAGTCCGGTTGCGCTGGACACCACCTTGGCGTTGATGCGGTTGAGAAAACCGAGACCCTTGTTGCCAATGGCCACGGCCTCGGCGCCGATGCCTTTGGCCTGCAGATCCTTGAGCTGGGTCGTCAAGGCCCGCAGCACGTTGGTGTTCATGCCGCCGCACAGTCCCTTGTCGGTCGTCACCACGACAAAACCGGCGGTTTTGGCGTCGTTGACCTTCATGAAGGCGTGCGTGTACTCGGGGTTAGCGCGGCTCAGGTTGCCGGTGATCTGGCGCACCTTTTCCGCGTAAGGCCGGGCCGCACGCATGCGGTCCTGCGCCTTGCGCATTTTGGAGGCGGCGACCATCTCCATGGCTTTGGTGATCTTCTTGGTGTTCTCCACCGACTTGATCTTGCCGCGTATTTCCTTGCCTGCTGCCATTGCTGCTCCTTTATCGGGTCAATGGGCCGGTTCAGTACGTGCCGGTTTTCTTGAACTCGGCAATGGCGGCGGCCAGCTGGGCTTCAGCATCCTTGTCCATGGCCTTGTCGTTTTCCAGCTTGGCCAGCAGGGCCGCGTACTTGTCCTTGAGGTGGGCGTGCATGCCGGCTTCGAAGGGCAGGACCTGCTTGATCTCGATGTCATCGAGGTAGCCCTTGTTCACGGCGAACAGCGTGGAGGCCATCAAGGCGATGGACTGCGGGCTGTACTGGGCCTGCTTCAGGAGTTCGGTCACGCGGGCACCACGGTCCAGCTGCTTGCGGGTGGCTTCGTCCAGATCGGAAGCGAACTGCGCGAACGCAGCCAGTTCACGGTACTGGGCCAGATCGGTACGGATACCGCCGGACAGGCTCTTGATCAGCTTGGTCTGGGCAGCACCACCGACGCGCGACACCGAGATACCGGCGTTGATGGCGGGGCGGACACCGGCGTTGAACAGGCTGGTTTCCAGGAAGATCTGGCCGTCGGTGATCGAGATCACGTTGGTCGGAACGAAAGCGGACACGTCGCCGGCTTGCGTTTCGATGATGGGCAGTGCGGTCAGCGAACCGGTCTGGCCCTTGACTTCACCCTTGGTGAAGGCTTCCACGTAATCGGCGTTGACGCGAGCGGCGCGCTCCAGCAGACGGCTGTGCAGATAGAACACGTCGCCGGGGTAGGCTTCGCGGCCTGGCGGGCGACGCAGCAGCAGCGAGACCTGGCGGTAAGCCACAGCCTGCTTGGACAGATCGTCATAGACGATCAGGGCGTCCTGGCCGCGATCGCGGAAGTACTCGCCCATGGTGCAGCCGGAGTAGGCCGACAGGTACTGCATGGCGGCGGATTCAGAGGCCGAAGCGGCCACGACGATGGTGTAGTCCATCGCGCCGGCTTGCTCCAGGGCACGCACCACGTTCTTGATCGACGAGGCCTTCTGGCCAATCGCGACGTAAACGCAGGTCATGTTCTGACCCTTCTGGTTGATGATGGCGTCGATGGCAACAGCGGTCTTGCCGGTCTGGCGGTCGCCAATGATCAGCTCGCGCTGGCCACGGCCGACGGGCACCATCGAGTCGATCGACTTCAGACCGGTCTGCACCGGCTGGTCCACCGATTTACGGGCGATCACGCCCGGAGCGACCTTTTCGATCACGTCGGTCATCTTGGCGTTGATCGGGCCTTTGCCGTCGATCGGAGCGCCCAGGGCGTTGACCACGCGGCCGATCAGCTCGGGGCCGACCGGCACTTCCAGAATGCGGCCCGTGCACTTGACGGTCTCGCCTTCGGAGATGTGTTCGTATTCACCCAGAATCACGGCGCCGACAGAGTCGCGCTCGAGGTTCAGGGCCAGGCCGAAGGAGGGCACGCCATCCTTGTTGGCCGGGAATTCCAGCATTTCGCCCTGCATCACATCGGACAGGCCGTGCACGCGGACGATACCGTCGGTCACCGACACCACGGTGCCCTGGTTGCGCACATCACTCGATGCGCCCAGACCCTCGATGCGGGACTTGATCAGTTCAGAGATTTCGGCGGGATTGAGTTGCATGACTCTTTCCTTCTTTCGTTAAATGGGATGAGGGCGCGCCCGGGATTCGACCAACGGGCTTCAAGCCGTTAGCGCAACTTTCATTTGTTCCAGGCGGGCTTTGACGGAAGTGTCGAGCACCTCGTCACCCACCACCACGCGAACGCCACCGATCAGGTCGGGCTGGAGCTCAACCTTCAGGTTGAGCTTGCGTCCAAAGCGTTTTTCCAGCACACCCGAAAGATCGGCCAGCGCAGCGCTGTCCATCTCGAAGGCGCTGTGAACCACAGCGTCGGAACTGCCTTGCTGGGCGTTTTTCAACGCCCGGAACTGCTCGGCGATTTCGGGCAAAGCGGCCAGACGACCGTTCTCGATCACGATGCGCAGAAAATTCTGCGCCGGCGTGGACAAGCCGGCTTTGAGCACGCCGGTGATGACACCGAACACCTGCTCGCTGGAAGCCTTGGGGCTGTCGGCGAACTGGCGCAACTGCTCGTTGCTGGCGATGGCTGCCAGCTCATCAAGCCAGACAGCGGTGCCGGCGGCATCTGCGCCAGCGGCTTTGAACAGCGCGTCCGCGTATGGACGGGCGATGGTTGCGATTTCGGCCATGGTCTACCTGTGGATGCCTGCTGGGGAAGCGTGGAGGATCGCGGGATCAGAGTTCGGTCTTCAGGCGGCCCAGCAACTCGGCGTGAACACCGGCGTTGACTTCGCGCTTGAGGATCTGCTCGGCACCTTTGACAGCCAGGGAAGCCACTTCTTCGCGCAGCGCCTCACGGGCTTTGACGACCTGAGCTTGTGCTTCCTGGTGAGCAGCGGCCACGATCTTGGCGGCTTCTTCGGTCGCACGCGCCTTGGCCTCTTCGATCACGGTCTGTGCACGGCGCTCGGCATCGGCCAGACGGATGGCGGACTCGTTGCGCGATTGGCTCAACTCTTCTTCCACGCGCTTGTTGGCGACAGCGAGCTCGGACTTGGCTTTTTCAGCCGAGGCCAGGCCTTCGGAAATCTTCAACGCACGCTCGTCAAGGGCTTTTGCGATGGGTGGCCACACGAAAGTCATCGTGAACCACACCAGGATCGCAAAAACGACGGCCTGCGCGAAGAGGGTTGCATTGATATTCATCGCAACGCCTTTCTGTGTGTTGACAAGGGAGTAGACGCGCTTGCTGCGGCATGGACGGCGCTGGTGCGACCGGGCTCAGAGCCCGGTCACCTCTGGCCGCCGCGCACGGCAGCAAGAACCATCAGGCCAGCGTGAAGGGGTTGGCGAATGCGAACAGCAGGGCAATGGCCACGCCGATCAGGAAGGCCGCGTCGATCAGACCGGCCAGCAGGAACATCTTGGTTTGCAGGTCGTTCATCAGCTCAGGCTGACGGGCGCCGGACTCAAGGAACTTGCCGCCCATCATGCCGATGCCAATAGAAGCGCCCAAGGCACCCAGACCGACGATAAGACCGCAAGCCAGTGCGACGAGACCCAGAACGTTTTCCATGATGTTTCCTTTGAGATGGAGAAAAGATTAAAGAGAAAGGGAGAGAGAAAACTCAGCGAACGGGAAACCCGCGCCGCTTAGTGAGCGTCATGCGCCTGCCCGAGGTAAATCAGGGCCAGCATCATGAAAATGAACGCCTGCAAGGTGATGATCAAAATATGGAAGATGGTCCACACCGTGCCCGCGATCACATGTCCGATGAAGAACAGTCCACCGCTGAGCGAGAAGGCGGCGAAACCACCCAGCAACGCAATCAGCATGAACACCAGCTCACCCGCGAACATGTTGCCAAACAACCGCATGCCGTGTGAAACCGTCTTGGCCACGAACTCGATCATTTGCATAGAGAAATTCACCACGCCCAGCAGCAGGGCTGCGATCGGGTTTTTGCTGGTGCCGAACGGAGCGGTCACCAGTTCGTGCGACCAGCCGCCGATGCCTTTGATCTTGATGTTGTAGAACAGGCAAAGCAGCAGCACGGAGATCGACAGACCCAGCGTGGTCGACAAGTCGGCGGTGGGCACCACGCGCAGATAGGCGTGGTGCGGATCGTGACCGGTGGCGGAGTAGTACTCAGCCCAGAGACGTGGCAACAGGTCAACCGGCAACATGTCCATGAAGTTCATCATGAAGATCCAGACGAACACCGTCAGCGCCAACGGAGCCACCAGCTTGCGGCTCTTGGCGTTGTGGATCACCGACTTGGCCTGACCGTCGACCATTTCGACCAGCATCTCCACGGCCGCCTGGAAGCGGCCTGGCGTGCCCGCCGACGCCTTGCGCGCGGCGCGCCACAACAGGAAACACACAAAGGCGCCGAGCACCACGCTGAACACCACGGAGTCCAGGTTGATGATCGAAAAATCCACAATGGATTGCTGTTTTTCACCCGAGTTGTTCAAGTGAACCAGGTGGTGCCGGATGTATTCACCCGGGGTGATTGCGTTACCTTCAGCAGCCATGTTTGTTTGCGTCCATCAACCGATTTATTCAACGACGGGTCTGGATCCAGAATCCAAACCAGTACACCTTCAACACAATCACCAGGCCCGCCACCAGGGCCAGCCAATTCAGGTCGGGAACGATTCTGGGTGCGGACCACAACATGGCTACCGTCAACAGAATCTTGACCCCCTCCCACAAAACAAAACTCATGAACATCGAGATCACGTGTCCCGCCGATCGACGGGACAAAGCACTCGACGTCATGCCCCAGGCCATCAAGGCCGTCGGGATCACCACCGAAGCTGCGCCGTACAACACCGAAGAGGCCACCGGAACCGAACGGGTGAACAACCACCCCAGAACTCCGGCCACCAACCCCACCAGCACTTGCACACCCACCACACGCCAGGCCGACAACGCGGGCTGGCTGCGCCGCCACTGCAACGCTTCTTCAGGCGTGAGGGGCTTGAACTCGGGATCAACCGCCCCATCTTCCCAAGTATCAGAGGTTCGCGAAGTCGACCCCACAGGCGGTATTGTCGACATGGCAAATTACTGACAGGTTACAAAGGTATGCGATTGGGCACAGCCGTTGATTATACGTAGAAACCCCATCCTTCCGTCAAGGTGTCTGTGAGCGTGAGGGTGCGTGCGCCAGCGGCAACGGATAATTCCCTGGTATGAACATCCTGATGCCGGGCACCACACCCGACCTCCCGCCTCCATTGCCTGAGTCGCTGTGCTACCTGAACGGCGAGACCATCCGGCTGTGCGACGCCAAGGTCAGCGTTCTGGACCGTGGCTTCATTTTTGGCGATGGAGTCTACGAGGTGTTGCCCGCCTACGGTGGCCGCATTTTTCGCTTCGAGCAACACATGGCGCGGCTGGACCGTTCGCTCGGGGCATTGCGCATTCACAACCCGCACACTCACGCCGAATGGCTGGCGATAGCCCGGCGCCTGATCGACGCGCTGGTGACGTCCACCGGGGCGCCCAATCAATTGGTCTACATCCAGATCACGCGAGGCGTGGCGCCTCGCGACCACGTGATGTTGCCCGGCCTGCACCCCACCGTGTTTGTGATGATCAGCGAGATGAAGCAAGCCATGCCAGCCCAGCGCGAACAGGGTGTGCACTGTGTGAGTGCCGACGATTTCCGCTGGCAAAAGGCCCACATCAAAACCACCAGCCTGCTCGCCGCGGTGATGGCCCGCCAGATCAGCGCCGACGTGGGCGCGGTCGAGACGGTGATGTTTCGCAGTGGCTACCTCAGCGAGGCGTCATCCAGCAACGTGTGGGTGGTGAAGAACGGTGTGGTGATGGGCCCACCCAAAGACCACTTGTTGCTCGAAGGCATACGCTTCGGCCTGATTGAAGAACTGTGCCAGGCCCTGGGCATCCCGTTCGAGCTGCGGCGCATCACCCGCGCCGAGGTGCTGGATGCCGACGAACTGATGCTGTCGTCTGCCACCAAAGAGGTCCTGCCCATCACTACCCTGGACGACCAGCCAGTGGGCCACGGCGCCGCGCGTGGTCGCCCAGGTCCGATCTACACCCGCCTGTACGCCGCCTACCAGCAGGCCAAGGCCAGCCAATCGGTTTAAGGAGCGCCCCATGGACCAGCCCCGCGAAATCCCGCCCGAGCAATCCCTCATCGAATACCCCTGCCACTTTCCCATCAAGGTGATGGGCGCCAATGTGGACGGCTACGTCACGGCCATGACCCATGTGGCCAAGCGCTTTGATTCCAGTTTCGACGCCTCGACCATCGAACTGCGCCCGAGCAAGGCCGGCAACTACATGGGTCTGACGCTGTCGGTGTATGTGACCAGTCGCGAGCAACTCGACGAGCTGTACCGCACACTGACCACGCACCCGATGGTCAAGATCGTTCTCTGAGCATGCAGATTCGCAACCTTGGCCGGGTGGACTACGCCCCCACCTACGACGCCATGGTGGCGTTCACCGATGCACGTACCGCGGAAACGCCCGACGAGCTCTGGATCTGCGAGCACCCGCCCGTGTTCACGCAAGGCATTGCCGGCAAGGACGACCACCTGCTGTCGCCGGGCGACATCCCGGTGGTCAAGACCAACCGTGGTGGCCAGGTGACTTACCACGGCCCAGGCCAGGTGGTGGGCTACCCGCTGATCGACCTGCAACGTGCCGGCTACTTCGTCAAGGAATACGTCTATCGCATCGAAGAGGCTGTGATCCGCACGCTGATCCATTTCGGCGTGACTGGTCATCGTGTCGGTGGTGCGCCCGGAATCTACGTGCGGCTGGACGACCCGTTCAGTCACGCCCTGCTGCCGCAACGGCCACAAAAAAAAGTGGAGGGCCAACCCGCCGCCGATCCCGATTTCACCGGCTTGGGCAAGATCGCCGCACTGGGCATCAAGGTCAGCCGCCATTGCACCTACCACGGCGTGGCGCTCAACGTGGCCATGGACCTGCAGCCCTACTGGCGCATCAACCCTTGTGGGTATGCCGGCCTGCAGACGGTGGACCTTTCTACAATCGGGGTCGCCGTTTCATGGGATGAAGCGGCCCAGGTCCTGAGCCAGAAGCTCGGCACCACCCTCAGCCCCTGAACCCCAACGCGCTACCGCGCATACACCATGACCCGCCCCGACACTCCCACGGCCGCCGACGCCCAAACGGTCCGCGAAGCCCAGCCCGCCGCCGGCTACGACGCCACCGCCAAGCAGAAAAGCCAGGCCAAGACCTCGCGCATCCCGATCAAGATCGTGCCAGCCGAAGTGCTGAAGAAGCCCGAGTGGATCCGCGTCAAAGCCGGCTCGCCGAGTACCCGCTTCTACGAGATCAAGGACGTGCTGCGCGCCAACAAGCTGGTCACGGTGTGCGAAGAAGCCAGTTGCCCGAACATCGGCGAGTGTTTCGGCAAGGGAACGGCCACCTTCATGATCATGGGCGACAAGTGCACGCGCCGCTGCCCGTTCTGCGACGTGGGCCACGGCCGCCCCGACCCTCTGGACGCGAACGAGCCGGAGAACCTGGCCAAGACGATTGCCCAGCTCAAGCTCAAGTACGTGGTGATCACAAGCGTGGACCGCGACGACCTGCGCGACGGCGGCGCCGGCCATTTCGTGGCCTGCATCGAGAAGACCCGCGAGCTGTCACCGCAAACGCAGATCGAGGTGCTCGTGCCCGACTTTCGCGGCCGCGACGACCGCGCGCTGGAGATCCTGAAGGCCGCACCGCCCGACGTGATGAACCACAACCTGGAAACCGCGCCGCGCCTGTACAAGGAAGCACGCCCGGGTTCTGATTACCAGTTCAGCCTGAACCTGCTCAAGAAGTTCAAGGCGCTGTTCCCGCACGTGCCCACCAAGAGCGGCCTGATGGTCGGTCTGGGTGAGACCGACGAAGAAATCCTCGAAGTCATGCGCGACATGCGTGCGCACGACATCGAGATGCTGACCATCGGCCAGTACCTCGCGCCCAGCGGCCACCACCTGCCGGTGCGCCGCTACGTGCACCCGGACACCTTCAAGATGTTCGAGGCCGAGGCCTACAAGATGGGCTTCACCCACGCCGCCGTGGGCGCGATGGTGCGCAGCTCGTACCACGCCGACCAGCAGGCGCATGGCGTGCTGAACGCTGGCGCCACCAAGGGCTGACCATGCGCCTCCCGGCCGATGCCCTGTCGGTCCGGTGCTACGGCGCCTCGCACGGCAGCCATGCGCACGAACACTTCCAGATCCTGCTCGGACTGGACGGCGTGCTGGAGCTGGAGGTGGATGGGCGAGGTCGTCGCCTTGCGGCCGGCGACGGCGCCGTGATCGTCCCCGGGGATCGCCACGATTTCGAGGCCGCCGGTGCGGCGCGCTGCTTGGTGCTCGACTCCCACGACGCGCGCTGGCAATACGCCCGCGAGAACCCCGCGCCCCCGGCACTGGCACCCCTGGCCAGTTACCTCGCCGCGGCCTGCGGCAGCGCCCTGCCCCGCGCCCGGATGCTAGGCCCGGCCCTGATGCTGGAAGCCTGGACACCGCCTGCGGCGGTGCGGCGAGCACGGCGCGCCATCGACTGGGCCGCATTGACCGCCTGGGCACAGGCCCACAGTCATGAGTCCCTGCAAGTGAGCGACCTGGCGTCGCGCGTGCACCTGAGCGCCGCACAGTTCACCGCTCGTTGCAGAGAAGACCTGGGACAAAGCCCCATGGCCTGGCTGCGCGAGCTGCGGCTGGCCGAAGCGCGCCAGTTCAGGCGCCAGGGCCTGCCGGTTGCCGAAGTGGCGCGGCGCACGGGCTACCACTCGCCGTCGGCGCTCACCGCCGCCCTGCGAAAGCAAACGGACCACTGACGGACAAGACCCGTGGATCGCGACGATCCACCCTCGGCTCGCGATGGTGCGGCCACTATGCTGACGCCATGTGTCAACGCCCTGCGATCAGCCCATCCGCGCGCACCCATGCGTTCGGGTTCTCAGGCCTTCACGCTGAGCTTTTCCCACGCCGCGATCACTTCCGCGGCGTACATCAGGGCGGGCCCGCCGCCCATGTAGACGCAGACGGTCAGCATTTCCTCCAGTTCGGGCCGGGTGCAGCCGAGCTGGACCAGCGCTTTGACGTGGAACCCGATACAACCCGAGCAACGTTGCGTGACCGCGATCGACAACGCGATCAGCTCCTTGTGTTTGGCGCTGAGTTCGCCATCGGTGATGGCGGCCTTGGCCAGTTGGCCGAAGCCGGCCATGGCGTTGGGCTGGGCTTTGCGGAAAGGCGCCAGGCTCTCGTTGATGTCGCGCATCAGGTCGCTGTGATTGAACGTGCTCAATTGAAATCCTTCGAAGAAAAATACCCTGTGGAGTATGTACCATGAAGCCCGCACGCTGCCTTGTCGTGGATCAAAGCGCCGTGGCGGCACTCCGGGTGCCTGAATGACGGCCCATCTGCTGGCCCTTGGTGCCATGGCGCTGTGGGCATCACTGGCCGCACTCGGGGTGTCGCTGTCGCAAGTGCCACCCTTTCTGCTCACCGGGCTGGCCCTGCTGGTGGGCAGCGTGATCGCCTTGCCGCTGTCGCGCTTCGACTGGCGCCAATGGCGCATCCCACCCTCCACGCTGGTGTTGGGGGTCTATGGCCTTTTCGGCTACCACTTCCTGTTCTTCATCGCGCTGCGCCACGCACCGCCGGTGCAGGCCAATCTGGTGAACTACCTCTGGCCGCTGGGCATCGTGGTGATGGCGCCGCTGTTCCTACCCGGCGTGTCGCTCACCGCGCGCCACGTGCTGGCTGCGCTGATCGGCTTTGCCGGCGCGGCGCTGGCCATACTCGGACGCGGGGGCAGCGGTGAAACCGTCTGGGCCTGGGGCTACATCCCGGCGCTCGGCTCGGCCTTCATCTGGGCCAGCTATTCGCTGCTGACAAAACGGGTGCGGGCATTCCCCACTGCGGCCATTGGCAGCTTTGCGCTGGTTTCGGGGCTGCTCTCGCTGCTCTGCCACGCCTGGCTGGAAACCACCACTGCGCTGTCAGCGCGCGACTGGGGCCTGATCGCGCTGCTCGGCCTGGGGCCGCTGGGTGGCGCGTTCTTCCTGTGGGACGCGGCGCTCAAGCGCGGGGATGCGCGGCAGATCGGCGTGTTGAGCTTTCTCACGCCACTGCTGTCCACCCTCACGCTGCTCTGGGTGCGCGGGGAGGCCCCGAGCGCTTCCGTGGTCCTGGCCGCGGTGATGATCATCGGCGCCGCGGTGATGGCGACGCGGATCCGCTGAGACGCTCCGCCCCGGCTCGCGCACCACAGCGTGGATCAATCGACCTGATTCGGCGGCGCTGCCTCGTACAGCTCCAGCGGCAAGCCGTCGGGATCGGCGAAAAAGGCGAACCGCCGTCCCGTGTATTCATCCACCCGCACGGGCTCGACTTCCACGCCTTGCGCCTCCAGCATGCGCTTGGTGGCCTCAACGTCAAGCACTTCAAAGGCCAGGTGACGCAAACCCTGCGCCTCCGGATAGGAGGGCCGGGGTGGAGCGCCCAGGAACGAAAACAGTTCGATCTGCGAACCGTCGGGCAGGGCCAGGTCGAGCTTCCAGCTCTGGCGCGTCTCGCGGAAATGTTCACTGATCACCGGCAGCCCCAGCACCTCGGTGTAAAACCGCCGGGACCGTTCATAGTCCGCGCAGATGATCGCGGCATGGTGGATGCGCAACAACACGAGGCCGCCCTCCATCCGATCAATCGGCCATCAACGCCGCAGGATCCTCGGCCACGAGCACGCTCTGGGCCCAGGCCTGCAGGCGCACGGTGTCGCTGCGCAGGATCTGCTGCTTGACGGCCAGGATCTGTGACGGATGCATGGAAAAACTGCGCAGACCCAGGCCCAGCAGCAGTCGCGTCATGGCGACGTCGCCCGCCATTTCGCCGCACACGCTCACGCCCTTGCCCTGGGCCTGGCACTGCGCGATGGTGCTGGCCAGCAGTTGCAGCACAGCCGGGTGCACCGGGTCGTAGAGGTGGGAGACGGCCTCGTCGGCGCGGTCGATGGCCAGCGTGTACTGGATCAGGTCGTTGGTGCCGATGGACAGAAAGTCGAAGTACCGCAGAAACAGCGGAATGGTGAGCGCCGCAGCGGGCACTTCGATCATCGCGCCCAGGCGCACCGGGCCATAGGCCTGGCCCCGTGTATCGAGCTGCTCGCGGGCGCGGTCCACCAATGCCAGCGTCTGGCGGATCTCGCTGGCGTGCGCCAGCATCGGTATGAGCAGGTTGATCGCGCCGTGCGCCGCAGCGCGCAGGATGGCCCGTAACTGCGCCAGAAACATGGTCGGCTCGGCCAGACTCCAGCGGATGGCGCGCAAGCCCAGCGCAGGATTCAGGTGGTCTTCGCCGGCGCGCACGGGTGTTCGGTCCAGGGGTTTGTCCGCGCCCACGTCCACCGTCCGGATGGTGACGGGCAGGCCCTGCATGCCTTCGACCGCGCGGCGGTAGGCCTGGTACTGCTCTTCCTCGTCAGGCAGCTTGCCGTTGCGCCCCATGAACAGGAACTCGGTGCGGAACAGGCCGACACCCACGGCACCCGCCTTGAGCGCTGCGATCGCGTCATCGGGCTGCTCGATGTTGGCCAGCAGTTCGATCTTCTGTCCATCGAGCGTGACGGCCGGTGTGTTTTTCAGACGCGACAGGCGCTCGCGCTCGACCTCACCCTGGCGCTGCTTGAAGCCGTACTCGGCCAGCAGGATCGCCGAAGGGTCGACCACCACGACCCCAGCATCGCCATCGATGATGACCCAGTCGTCCTGGTTGATCAGGTGGCTGGCCGAGCGCGCACCGACCACGGCCGGAATGTCCATGCTGCGCGCAACGATGGCGGTGTGGCTGGTCTTGCCGCCCACGTCCGTCACGAAGCCCGCAAACACGCTCTGCTTGAACTGCAGCATGTCGGCCGGAGAGAGGTCGTGCGCGATCAGCACCAGCGGCACTTCGACCGAGGGATCGAACAGGGTGTCGCTCTTGCCGTCTGCCGCAGCGGGCCGTGGCGCCGCGACGGGCGAGGCCACACCTCGCATGAAGCGCAGCATGCGCTCGACCACCTGCTCCAGATCGGCCTTGCGCTCGCGCAGGTAGGGGTCTTCCATTTCGTCGAACTGGCGAGCGATCACCTCCAGCTGGGTGGTCAGCGCCCATTCGGCGTTGTAATGGCGGTCCACGATCCAGTGTTTGACGCCGTTGGTGAGCTGCTCGTCCTGCAGCAGCATGAGGTGCACATCGAGCAGGGCGCTGAGTTCCGGGTGGGCATCGTTGGACCCCAGTTCACCCAGGCTGTGCTGCACGCGGCCGATCTCTTCGACCACCGCCTTGCGCGCCGAGCGCAGACGCTCGATCTCGGCCTCGACCTGTTCGACCTTGACAAAATAGTGCGCCACGTCCACGCGGCTCGACGCCACGATGACAGCCCGCCCGATGGCAATGCCCCGGGAGACCGCCAGGCCATGGACAGTGAAGCTCATGCCGTCACTCTCCCTCGCCGAACTTGTCGTTGATCAGGGCGACGATGGCCTCCATCGCCTGCTGCTCGTCGGGCCCGTTGGTCTCGATTTCGACCGTGCTGCCGAGCCCGGCGGCCAGCATCATGACGCCCATGATGCTCTTGGCGTTGATGCGGCGTTCGCCGCGCGACATCCAAACATCGCAGCTGTGACTGCCGGCGATTTTGGTGAGTTTGGCCGAGGCGCGTGCGTGCAGCCCGAGCTTATTGCTGATGGTCACGGTGGTCTTGATCATGGGTGGCTCTTCGGGCCTGGTTCTGAGGTGCGGTGACGGCCACTTGAATGACCCCTTGCGTGGCACCGATCATGGCGCGCGAAATCAGGGCGTCGAGCGACTCGTGGCGGTAGGACACGGTGCGCAGCAGCATGGGCAGGTTGACACCGGCGATCAGCTTGGAGCGCACACCGTCCACCAGCTTCTGGGCCACGTTGCAGGGTGTGGCACCAAAGACGTCGGTCACGACCAGGGTGTTGGGCTTGTCGAGCTGGCGCAACAGCGCTCGTGCCTGCGCCAGCGATTCTTCGGGGGGTACGTTGGGCTGGACATCCAAGGCCGACACCGCTTCCGCGCTGTCGGGAAACACATGCAGCACACACTGGCGCAAGGCCGAAGCCAGCGGGGCGTGCGCGATGATGAGGATGCCGTTCATGGGTGCAGTTTAGCCCCGCGACGCGATCGCATGGCGCCGGTAGCCGCGCAAAAAACCCCCATACGCCAACAAACAGCACAGCCCGAACACAGCCACTGCGCCGCGGAAGCTGGCTTCGGTGCTCCAGCCCATCGCGCCAAAGGCGTCCACCACCAGACCGATGGACCACTGGACCACAAAGATCCCGGCAAAGATCACCAGGTTGAAGGCCGAGAGCGCCCGACCAGCCGCCTGGGGCGGCAACGCCTGCGCCACCGCCGGCTGCGACAAGGCCACAAAAGTGCTGCCCACACAAAACGCGGCCCACAGGGGCCAGCCAGCATCTGCGCCCAGCCCGACGATGGCGCCCAGCGCCACAAAGCTGAGTGGTAGGCCCCACGCGATCAGGCGTTCGGGCAACAGGCCGCGGTGGGCGAGGTGGGGGTTGATCACACCCCACAGCCAGAACGCCGCGAGCATGCACAGGTTGATGCCAAAAAGGCCCAGTGCCGACTGGTCTGGCGTGTAGCCGGCCACCTTGACCAGCCAGGGACCGGCCCAGAGGGTTTGCACCGCCACCATGCCACCATAGTTCACAAATCCGATGGGCACCATCTGGCGGAAATAAGGGTGGCGCCAGATCTCGCCATAGCCAACGGCCCTGCCCGCAGCGGGCGCACCGGCGCTCCCGTGGTGACGCCAGGCCGGTACGAGCGCGGCGATACCCAGCATGGACACCACCACCAGCCCGGCGAGCAACCAGAACAAACCCCGCCAGCCCAGCAGCGGCATGAGCCACTGCACGGGTAAGGTCGACGCGACCATGCCGAAGGAGCCGGTCATGAGCATCCAGGAATTGGCGCGCATCTGCGTGGCCGGACTCAGCCAGCGCCGGTAACCGGTGAGTGGCGCCATCAGGCAGGCGCTCACACCCATGCCGGTCAGTACCCGCGCGGCGAGCAGCCCGGCGAAGCTGGTGGCCATGGCGAAGGCGGCACAACCGAGCACCGCCACACACAGGAACGCCAGGATGACGCGGCGCGGACCATACCGGTCCAGCAAGGTGCCCAGCGGCATCTGCGTCAGCGCGAAACCAAAGAAGTAGCCGCCGGCCAGCAGGCCCAGGTCACTCGCCTGCAGCGCGAGTTCGGCACTGAGGACAGGAGAGAGTGTGGCCGTGACGGCACGCACCAGCGCCGACAGGAAATAGGCCAGCGCAAAGGCCATGAAGACCCACGCCGCCGTGCGCGGTGCCAGCCATTCGTTTTCGGGCACCGGTGTGCTGGCTTTGGAACGACCCGGCGCGGCGCTCATGGGCCCGACAGCCGCAGACCAGCAAAGAATCCGTCCACCGCCTCGTCCGACAATTTCGCGCCGTAGACCGCGGCCTGGTAGACCTGCGTGCCCTGAGCGAAGTAGGCCGCGCGCGTCTGCACCGGCTGGCCCTGCGGGTCCTGCCCTTGCGCGCTGACGCCTTGCGCGGCGGGTGCACCGGCCACGGTCACGCCCCATTGGGTGGACGGGTCATCGACTGGCGGGGGCACCACGCGGATGGCCTGCAGGCTGGCGCTGCGCCAGGCTGCGAGCGCGACCGGCACCTGGACCACATCCCCCACATCGGCCCAGGCCACAGCGAAGCGCAGCCCCCCGGCTTCGCAGCTGTGCATGTGCAGTTCGGTCGGCGTGACGGCCAGCGGCACCGCTCGCGTGGCGCTTTCGGGCTTGCAGGGCAACAGCGCCTGCAGGGGTGTGCCGTCCAGACGCAGTTCGCGCCAGTTGAAAGTGGGACTGCAGGCGCTCACGGCCAGCAGCGCCGCCAGGCCAGCGGCGCGAGAAGAATGCGGCAAAGGTGTCTCCGAAATGCGCGACAGCGTGGCGCCGCCGCGGCGGGCACAATGGCCCAATGAACGCTCTGGATGGTATCCGCATACTCGATTTGTCCCGCGTGCTCGCCGGGCCCTGGTGCACGCAGACGCTCGCCGATCTGGGCGCCGACGTGGTGAAGGTGGAGCGCCCGCCCGGCCCCAGCCACCCCGGTGGTGACGACACACGCGGCTGGGGTCCGCCCTTCCTCAAGGGCCGCGACGGCACCGACACCGCCGAGGCCGCCTACTACCTGGGCGCCAACCGCAACAAACGCTCCATCACCTGCGACATCGCCCAGCCCGAAGGCCAGGCGCTGATCCGCGAACTCGCCGCCAAGGCCGACGTGTTCGTGGAGAACTACAAGGTCGGCGACATGGCGCGCTACGGTCTGGACTTCGCTTCCCTGCACGCCATCAACCCGAAGCTGGTCTACTGCTCGATCACCGGCTTCGGCCAGACGGGGCCGTACAAGGACCGCGCGGGCTACGACTACGCGATCCAGGGCATGGGCGGTCTCATGAGCGTGACCGGCGAGCGCGACGATCTGCCCGGCGGCGGGCCGCAAAAAGTGGGCGTGGCGGTGGCCGACCTCTTCACCGGCCTGTACGCCACGGTCGCCATCCAGGCCGCGCTGCGCCACGCCGAACGCACCGGCGAGGGCCAGCACATCGACATGGCCCTGCTCGACACCCAGGTCGCCATGCTCGCCAACCTGGGCGCCAACTACCTGGTGCGCGGCCGCGAGGAAGGCAAGGTGCCCGGCCGCGCCGGCAACGCGCACGTGAACATCGTGCCCTACCAGGTGTTCGAAGTCGCCCCCGACGCGCAGGGCCAGCCGCAGCACATCATCCTGGCGGTGGGCAACGACAGCCAGTTCGCCAAGTTCTGCGAGGTGGCCGGCCGGCCCGAACTGGCCGCCGACGAGCGCTTCGCCCGCAACCAGAACCGCGTGCGCCACCGCGCCGTGCTGGTACCGCTGCTCGAAGCCATCATGAAGACCCGCGGCAAGACCGACTGGCTGACCGCGCTCGAAGCCGCCAAGGTGCCCGGTGGCCCGATCAACAACCTGGCCGAGGTGTTTGCCGATCCGCAGGTGCAACAGCGCGGCATGGTGCAGACTTGGCAACACCCGCTGGCCGACGCGGTGGACCTGGTCGCCAGTCCGCTCAAGCTCAGCGCCACACCGGTGCGCAGCGACCTGCCGCCGCCGCTGCTGGGCGAACACACCGCTGAGGTCCTGGGTGACTGGCTGGCGCTCGCACCCGAACGCTTGTCGGAACTCCGCGCGCGCGGTATCGTCTGACGTTGACCCGCACGCCCCCTCTTCCGAGCCCCTGCCCCTTCTGCCATGAGCACCACCGCCACCAAGCCCGAAGCCGTTCCCGCCCCAGTCAACCGTTCCAGCGCTTTGCCCAGTCCGGCGTCCTTGCGCGGCGCGGCGCAGGCTGCCGCGGCGCTCGGGGAACCCCTGGTGGTCATGACCACGCTGAGCGGCTGCCCTTTTTGCGACCTGGTCCGCAACAGCTATCTGCTGCCCCTGCGTCGCGAGGGCAAGGTGCAGGCGGTGCAGATCGACATCCGAGACCGCAGCAGCAACCTGCAAGGCTTCATGGGTGAAAACACCACCCCGGCCGAACAGGCTCGGCTGTGGAAAGCGCGTTTCGCACCGACAGTGCTCTTTTTCGGACCCAAGGGACAAGAGCTGGCGGAACGCCTGGTGGGGGTGGCGGTGCCGGATTTTTACGGGGACTACCTTGATGCCCGGCTTCTGGATGCGCGCAAGCGGTTGAAAACGACAAACACCGCCTGAGGCCCCGGCCCGTTAAACTTTCAGCGATTTCATTGAACTCTGGTCCAGGAAACAGGTCCACTCCTGCAGATATTCCGGCCGCCATCCGCGCCACCCCATTGAGCGACCCGCACCCCATGCCATCCCGTTCCACCCTGCCCGTTCTGCCCACCCGCCGCCGCTCGATGGCGACGCTGTTCGCTGTGGCAGCCGTTGGCACCCTCATCGCGTTGAGTGGTTGCAGCACCAGCGACGCCGCGCCCGCCTCCACCTTTGTGCTGATCGACGGAAGCCAGTCCACCACCGCCGATCTCAAGGGCAAGGTGACACTGGTGAACTTCTGGGCCACGACCTGCGTTTCGTGTGTCAAGGAAATGCCGGCCCTGACCGCGACCTACAACAAATACAAGGACCGGGGCTACGACACCGTGGCCGTGGCCATGAGCTACGACCCGCCCGCTTACGTGCTCAATTTCGCCAAAACCCGGCAATTGCCCTTCAAGGTCGCGCTCGACAACACCGGGGAACTGGCAAAGTCCTGGGGCGATGTGAAACTCACCCCCACCACCTACCTGCTGGACAAACAAGGCAACATCGTCAAACGCTTCGTCGGCGAACCCGACATGGCGGCGCTGCACAACCTGATCGAAGAGTTGCTTGCCAAGGGTTGAGGCCTGGCCTCACAGGTTCTCGCATGAAAAAGCCGGCGTTGAATACGCCGGCTTTTTTTGTTCATTGACGCCGTCATCCGCTCTTCAAACGGGATATTCCGCGCGTCAGTCCTTTCGGAAGTCGTCGTGACAAGCCTTGCACGACTGCCCCGCCGCACCAAACGCCGTCTTCACCGCGTCCAGATTCCCCGTCTTCGCGGCCGCAGCGAGCTTCGACACTTCGCCCTGCATTTTTTCAGCCGCCGCGTTGAACTTGACCTGCTCGGTCCAGATCGCGGGCAACGCGCGCGTGTCGCCTTTATCAGTGCCCGGGACGAAGCCCGCATAGGGCAGCTTGCTCATGGTTTCCACAATGACCGCGTTGTCCGCCGCCACCTTGGCATCGAAGGGCACCTTGCCATTGGCCATGGCACCAATGCGCCCGAAATGGGCACCCATCACAGTGAAAGCGGCCTTGCGGTACTTCACCGCATCTTCGGGCTTCTGGAACTGCGCCGCAGCGGGAGCGGACAAGCCGATCGCAGCGACAGCGAGTGCAAATGAGGCAAGCATTTTCATGGGGACTCCTGTGCAAGTGGATTGGAGGTGTTGTTGTAGCTCTTGCGTGCTACAACGCGCTGAGTCTACGTCGGGTGCCTAAGTTCCGCAGGAACCGCTAACCATCTGTTCTTGTCCATAATCCACTTGTCATCGCTGGAGGTCTTTTCATGCACACCGTCCGTGTCTGGGATCTGCCCACCCGCCTGTTCCACTGGGCCTTGGTGGTCTGCGTCATCGGCCAGATCGTCACCGCCAACGTGGGCGGCAACTGGATGAACTGGCATCTGCGTCTGGGCTACACCGTTTTGACCCTGTTGCTGTTCCGTCTGGTCTGGGGCTTTGTGGGTGGGCACTGGTCCCGTTTCTCCAGCTTCCTCTATGGACCCACCACGGTGCTGAACTACCTCAGGGGCCATGCGCGCCCGGAACACCGCGTCGGCCACAACCCGCTGGGGGCGTTCTCCGTTTTTGGCCTGCTGATCATCTTGCTGTTGCAGGTGGGAAGCGGTCTTTTCAGCGACGATGAGATCGCGTTCACTGGTCCGCTCGTGAGCCTGGTCTCCGGCGAGGCGGTCGGCCTGGCCACCAGTTACCACAAGAACATTGGCAAATTCATCCTGATTGGCCTCGTGGCGCTGCACCTGCTGGCCATTGTTTTCTACAGGATCGCCAAAAAAGAAGTGCTGGTGCGCCCGATGATCGTGGGCGACAAGCACGTGCCCACCGCCGTGCCGAGTGCCCGCGATTCAACGCAGTCGCGCCTGCTGGCGCTGGGCGTGTTGTGCCTGTGCGCGCTGGCGGTGTATCGGCTGGTGGGTCTGGGTGTCACGTCGGGGTTTTGACTGTCGGCTGCGAAAAGCAGCTTGTCGTATAGTCGTGACCCGGAATCGCCCGAGCACCTTGAATCCATGAACGAGTCCCCTGCCGAAGTCACCCTGCGCCTGGTTCACTCTGGCGAAGATGTGGCCACCATTCGTGCGCTCTTTCTGGAGTACCAGGCCGATCTGGGTGTGGACCTGTGCTTCCAGGGCTTTGCCGACGAACTGGCGACCCTGCCCGGTGATTACGCGGCGCCTGGTGGCGGTTTGTTGCTGGCCTGTGTCGACGGTGCACCCGCCGGCTGCTGCGCCTTTCGGCCGTTGATCAGCAGCGACCACCTCAACGCCTGCGAAATGAAACGCCTGTTTGTCCGGCGTGCGTTCCGTGGCTTTGGCCTGGGCCGCCAACTGGTCGAGCGCATCATGACCCTGGCCCAACTCGCGGGCTACACCACCATGTTGCTGGACACGCTGAGCGACATGGAGACGGCACGGGCCATGTACCAGGAAGCGGGTTTTGTCGAGGTGCCCCCCTATTACCACAACCCGTTGGCCGGAGCCCATTACCTCAAGGCTGTGCTCTAGCCTGGTGTGAATGATCCGTGGTTGGGGAAAAGGAAAGGGCAGACCTCCCGCTGGTGGCCTGCCCTTGATCCGTGCCGTCGATCTCAGAGACCGGCTTTGACCTGTGCCAACAAGGTTTCGGCGTCGCTCACCTCGAACTGACCCGGGCCTTCGATGTTCAGCGCCTTGACCACGCCATCCTTCACCAGCATGGAGTAACGGTTGCTGCGCAAACCCATGCCGCGTGCCGTCAGATCCAGTGTCAGGCCGGTCGCCTTGGCAAATTCTGCACTGCCATCGGCCAGCATGCGCACCTTGTCACCGGTTTTCTGGTCGCGCGCCCAGGCGCCCATCACAAACGCGTCGTTCACGCTCAGGCACCAGATTTCGTCAACGCCCGCGGCCTTGAGGGCATCGAACTGAGCCACATAGCCGGGCACATGTTTGGCCGAACAAGTAGGGGTGAACGCACCGGGCAAGGCAAAAATAGCGATGGTCTTGCCAGCGCTGGCCTTGGCCGTGTCCACCGGGTTGGGGCCAATGCTGCAGCCTTCTCCCGCAACCTCGATGAATTCCATCAAGGTGGTTGCAGGAATCTTGTCGCCGATCTGAATCATGGGGGCTCCTCGTTGTACTGGATAAAGCCCCGCAGGGCCGGATTGGCCAATCCGCGAGAAACGCGGCGCCAGAAATGAAAAAAGCGACCGAATTGTCGGTCGCTTCTTCGAGTTGCGCTGCAGGGCGCAAAAACAGGCTTACACCAGTGCGGCCTTTTGAACCAGGCGGGTGGCCACCCAGTTTTTGGTCTTGGACAGCGGACGGCTTTCGGTGATCTCGATCACGTCGCCCGTCTTGTATTCACCGGCTTCGTCGTGCGCGTGGTACTTGCTCGACTTGGCAACGATCTTGTCGTAGAGCTCGTGCTTCACACGGCGCTCAACCAGAACCGTCACGGTCTTGGCACGCTTGTCACTGACGACCTTGCCAATCAAGGTGCGCTTGAGGGATGTTTTAGCTTCCGTCATGGTTTCGCTCCTTATTTGGCAGCAGCCGCTGCACGCTGTTGCTCGGCCAGGATGGTCTTGGCGCGGGCAATGGCACGGCGGGTGTCGCCCAGCGTACCGGTGTTGTTGAGTTGTTGCGTGGCTTTTTGCATGCGCAGACCGAAGTGGGCCTTTTGCAGCGATTTCACTTCGGCTTCGAGGCCGGCCACATCCTTTTTGCGCAGATCAGCAGTTTTCATCTCATGTTCTCCTGAATCACTGACCCAGCATGCGCGTCACGAATGTGGTGCGCAAAGGAAGTTTGGCGGCAGCCAGCGTGAAAGCTTCACGCGCCAGCTGTTCGGGCACGCCGACGATCTCGTAAAGCACCTTGCCGGGCTGGATTTCAGCCACGTAGTACTCAACCGAACCCTTGCCGTTGCCCATACGGACTTCGGCCGGCTTGTTGGAGATCGGCTTGTCCGGGAACACGCGGATCCAGATGCGGCCGCCACGCTTGACGTGACGGGAAATCGCACGGCGTGCGGCTTCGATCTGACGGGCCGTCAGACGGCCGCGGTCGGTGGACTTGAGACCGAAGTCACCAAAAGCCACGGTAGCGCCACTGGTGGCGACGCCCGTGTTGCGGCCTTTTTGCTCTTTACGGTACTTGCGACGAGCGGGTTGCAACATGTTTATTCTCCTTTGCCGTCCGCAGCTGCAGATGCGGGTGCGTCTTTACGAACGCGCTTAACGGCGGGTTTGGTGTCACCACCCGTGGCTTCGGCAGGCTTGTCGCTGCCATCGGCCGGGGCGGCATTGGCGCCAGGGCGGCGAACCGCAGCGCGGGCAGGAGGACCAGCCGGACGCTCGCGGCGCGGACCACGCGGACGACGATCTTCTTCAGAACGGGGTGCTTCAATGGCCACAGGCGCATCGTTGCGACCCAGGGTGTCGCCCTTGTAGACCCAGACCTTGACACCGATGATGCCGTAGGTGGTCTTGGCTTCGGACGTGCCGTAGTCGATGTCGGCGCGCAGGGTGTGAAGCGGCACGCGGCCTTCGCGGTACCACTCGCAGCGAGCGATTTCAATACCGTTGAGACGACCCGACGACATGATCTTGATGCCCAGGGCACCCAGACGCATGGCGTTCTGCATGGCGCGCTTCATGGCGCGGCGGAACATGATGCGCTTTTCGAGCTGCTGCGTGATGCTGTCGGCGATCAGCTTGGCATCGATTTCGGGCTTGCGCACTTCTTCGATGTTGACCGCAACCGGCACGCCCAGCTTGGCGGCCAGTTCTTTCTTCAGCTTCTCGATGTCTTCACCCTTCTTGCCGATCACCACGCCCGGACGTGCCGAGTAAATGGTGATACGGGCGTTCTTGGCAGGACGCTCGATCACGACGCGGGAAACCGCGGCGTTCTTCAGCTTGCCCTTGAGGTACTCGCGCACCTTGATGTCTTCGGCCAGCATGCCGGCGAAGTCGCGGTTGCTTGCATACCAGCGGCTGGCCCAGTTGCGTGAAATCGCGAGGCGGAACCCGGTGGGGTTGATTTTCTGTCCCATATTCCAGTGACCTCTTCAGTTGCCAACCGTCACATAGATGTGACAGGTGGGTTTGCTGATGCGGTTGCCGCGGCCTTTGGCGCGGGCCGAAAAACGCTTGAGCGTGGTGCCTTGTTCGATGTAGATGGTCTTGACCCTCAATTCATCGATGTCGGCACCGTCGTTGTGTTCAGCATTGGCGATCGCGGATTCGAGCGCTTTCTTGACAATGCCAGCGGCCTTCTTTTGCGTGAACGCCAGGATGTTCAGGGCTTGGTCAACCTTTTTGCCGCGAATCAGGTCCGCAACCAGGCGGCCCTTGTCCATCGACAGGCGCACGCCGCGAACGACAGAGCGAGTTTCTGTATTCATGGTTGGTCCTTACTTCTTCGCTTTTTTATCGGCCGGGTGGCCTTTGAACGTGCGCGTCAGCGAAAACTCGCCGAGCTTGTGACCCACCATCTGATCGGTGATGTACACGGGCACGTGCTGCTTGCCGTTGTGCACAGCAATGGTCAGGCCGATGAACTCGGGCAGGATCATGGAGCGGCGCGACCAGGTCTTGACGGGCTTTTTGTCCTTGGTGGACACGGCCTTTTCCACTTTGGCCATCAGGTGATGGTCAATGAAAGGGCCTTTTTTGAGTGAACGAGTCATGTTGTCAACCCTTTACTTCTTGCGACGCGACACGATCATCGACTGCGTACGGCGGTTGTTGCGCGTACGGTAGCCTTTGGTCAGGTTGCCCCATGGATCCACCGGAGCACGGCCTTCGCCGGTCTTGCCTTCACCACCACCGTGCGGGTGGTCGATCGGGTTCATCGCGGTACCGCGAACGGTCGGACGGATGCCCATGTGACGCTTCACACCGGCTTTGCCCAGCTGACGCAGGCTGTGTTCCTGGTTGGACACTTCACCGATGGTGGCGCGGCAATCGACGTGGATCTTGCGCACTTCACCCGAGCGCATGCGCACCTGGGCGTAAATGCCTTCGCGGGCCAGCAACACGGCCGAAGCACCAGCGGAACGGGCGATTTGCGCGCCTTTGCCGACTTGCAGTTCGATGCAGTGGATGGTCGAACCGACGGGGATGTTGCGGATCGGCAGGGTGTTGCCGACACGGATCGGCGACTCCGAACCGGACAACAGCGTGGCACCAACTTCAACACCGCGCGGAGCGATGATGTAACGGCGCTCGCCATCGGCGTAGCACAGCAGCGCAATGTGGGCGGTGCGGTTGGGGTCGTACTCGATGCGTTCGACCTTGGCCGGGATGCCGTCCTTGTTGCGACGGAAGTCGACCACGCGGTAGTGGTGCTTGTGACCACCGCCCTTGTGGCGAACCGTGATGTGACCGTTGTTGTTGCGACCGGCCTTCTGGAATTGTGGTTCCAGCAGCGGTGCATAACCTTCACCTTTGTGGAGGTGGTCACGCGTGACCTTCACCATGCCGCGACGGCCTGGTGAGGTAGGTTTCATCTTGATAACTGCCATGATTAAACAGCCTCCCCGCCGAAGTTCAGTTCCTGACCCGGCATCAGCGTCACGTAGGCCTTGCGCACGTGGTCGCGGCGACCAACGGACTTGCCAAAGCGCTTGGACTTGCCTTTTTGGTTCAGCACGGACACGCCCTTGACTTCCACCTTGAACATCAATTCCACAGCGGCTTTGATTTCAGGCTTGGAAGCATCCCGCAGCACCTTGAACAGCACGGCGTTGGATTGCTCGGCGGCTTGTGTGGCCTTTTCCGACACGATCGGTGCAACCAGCACCTGCATCAGACGGCCTTCGTCGTATTTCGTGACGCTCATGCGAACATCTCCTTGAGCTGGTCAATGGCGCCCTTGGTGACGATCACCTTCTTGTAGTGCACCAGCGACACCGGATCGGCGTAACGCGGCTCAACAACGAGGATGTTGGGCAGGTTGCGCGAAGCCAGGTACAGGTTTTCGTCCACTTCCTCGGCGATCACCAGAACATGGTTCAGGTTCATGGCCTTGAACTTGTCGGCGAGCTGTTTGGTCTTGGGCGAGTCCACCTTCATGGAATCCACCACCGACAGACGGCCTTCACGGACCAGCTGCGAGAAGATGGAGGCCATGCCGGCGCGGTACATCTTCTTGTTGAGCTTCTGGGTGAAGTTTTCGTCGGGGCTGTTCGGGAAGATGCGACCACCGCCACGCCACAGCGGCGAAGAGGTCATACCGGCGCGGGCGCGGCCCGTGCCTTTTTGCTTGAACGGCTTCTTCGTCGAGTGATGAACCTGCTCACGGTCCTTCTGTGCTCGCGTACCCTGGCGGGCATTGGCCTGATAGGCCACGACCAGCTGGTGAATCAGCGCTTCGTTGTAGTCACGACCAAACACGGTCTCGGGCACGTCCACATTGGACGACGCTTGACCCTGGTCATTCAGGAGTTCAACTTGCATCAGTTAGCTCCCTTGTTGACTTTGGCTTTGATGGCGGGGCGAACGGTCAGGAAACCGCCGTTGGAGCCCGGCACAGCGCCACGGATCATCAGCAGCTGACGGGCTTCGTCAACGCGGAAGATGTCGAGGTTCTGGATGGTCTTGGTGTCATCGCCCATGTGTCCGGTCATTTTCTTGCCGGGGAACACGCGACCTGGGTCTTGTGCCATGGAGATCGATCCCGGCACGTTGTGCGAACGGCTGTTGCCGTGCGACGCGCGCTGGGATTTGAAGTTGTGGCGCTTGATGGTGCCGGCGAAGCCTTTACCGATCGAGGTGCCTTGCACGTCCACCTTCTGGCCAGCCGCGAAGATCGCGTTGGCAGCCACCACGGCACCGGGCTGGTACTGGGCAGCAACGTCGGAGGCGACGCGGAATTCCTGGATGATTTCACCCGCTTCAACACCGGCCTTGGCCAGGTGGCCCGCTTCGGGCTTGGTGACGCGGGAGGCACGGCGGGCACCAAAGGTGACCTGCAGCGCATCGTAGCCATCGTTGGCTTGGGTTTTGACTTGTGTCACACGGTTGTTGGACACGTCGACCACCGTGACAGGAACTGCGTCCCCATCATCGGTGAACAGGCGCATCATGCCCACCTTGCGACCCAACAACCCGAGGGAGTTGCTAAGACTCATTGTTTTCTCCGTTCCCGACTTCAATTGGCCGGGGCTGATGTTGTGCCCGCCTCCACCCTGAGGCAGCGCTGCGGCACATTGTTAAGGCGCTCCGGACCCACCGGGCAGCACCGAAAAAACGATCATCTCTCAGACCAAAGGCCTGAAAAGCCTACGAGTATAACCAGCAGGCTGAAATTGCGCAAGCCTAGCTCTCGCCAAGCTTGCCATGCGTGCATTACTGCAGCTTGATTTCGACGTCCACGCCGGCCGGCAGGTCGAGCTTCATCAGGGCGTCAACCGTTTTGTCGGTCGGGTCCACGATGTCCATCAGGCGCTGGTGGGTGCGGATTTCGAGCTGATCGCGCGACGTCTTGTTGACGTGCGGCGAACGCAGGATGTCAAAACGCTTCATGCGCGTCGGCAGGGGCACAGGGCCCTTGACGATGGCGCCGGTGCGCTTGGCGGTGTCGACGATCTCCGCAGCTGAGGTATCGATCAGTTTGTAGTCAAACGCTTTCAGGCGGATGCGGATCTTTTGCTTGGAAGACATGTGGATGCTCCTTACGCGATGATCTTGGCAACCACACCGGCGCCGACGGTACGGCCACCTTCGCGGATGGCGAAGCGCAGACCTTCTTCCATGGCGATCGGGGCAATCAGCTTGACCGTGATCGACACGTTGTCGCCTGGCATGACCATTTCCTTGCCTTCGGGCAGCTCGATCGAGCCGGTCACGTCGGTGGTGCGGAAGTAGAACTGCGGACGGTAGTTGTTGAAGAACGGCGTGTGACGGCCACCTTCATCCTTGGACAGCACGTACACCTCACCCGTGAAGTGGGTGTGGGGCTTGATGGAGCCGGGCTTGCACAGCACCTGGCCGCGCTGCACGTCTTCGCGCTTGGTGCCGCGCAGCAGGATACCGACGTTGTCGCCAGCCTGACCCTGGTCCAGCAGCTTGCGGAACATTTCCACGCCGGTGCAGGTGGTCTTCTGGGTGTCGCTGATACCGACAATTTCGATTTCTTCGCCGACCTTGACGATGCCGCGCTCGATACGACCGGTCACGACGGTGCCGCGGCCGGAGATGGAGAACACATCTTCCACGGGCATCAGGAAGGCACCGTCCACAGCGCGCTCGGGCGTGGGAATGTAGGTGTCCAGGGCGTCGGCCAGCTTCATGATGGCTTCTTCACCCAGGGGGCCCTTGTCGCCTTCGAGGGCGAGCTTGGCCGAGCCGTGGATGATGGGGGTGGCGTCGCCGGGGAAGTCGTACTTATCCAGGAGCTCGCGCACTTCCATTTCGACGAGTTCGAGCAGTTCGGCGTCGTCGACCATGTCGCACTTGTTCAGGAACACGATGATGTAAGGCACGCCCACCTGGCGGGCCAGCAGGATGTGCTCGCGGGTCTGGGGCATCGGGCCGTCAGCGGCGGAGCACACCAGCACGGCGCCATCCATCTGGGCGGCACCGGTGATCATGTTCTTGACGTAGTCGGCGTGGCCGGGGCAGTCAACGTGGGCGTAATGGCGGTTGGCCGTTTCGTATTCCACGTGGGCGGTGTTGATGGTGATGCCGCGGGCCTTTTCTTCAGGCGCTGCGTCGATCTGGTCGTAGGCCTTGGCGGCGCCACCGAACTTGGCCGCCAGCACGGTGGTGATGGCCGCGGTCAGGGTGGTCTTGCCGTGGTCAACGTGACCGATCGTGCCGACGTTGACGTGCGGCTTGGTCCGCTCAAATTTCTCTTTTGCCATTTTTCA
>NZ_JBMBRA010000010.1:0-150644 GCF_048590325.1 Hydrogenophaga sp. ZJX-1 | reverse complement strand
GTGGGCGGCGTGTGGAGCTTCACCTCGGCCGCGGGCGTGAGTGGGCCGGTGGTGATCAACTACACGATCGTGGACCAGGACGGGGCCACGGACAGCGCCACGCACACGATGAACGTGGCCAACCAGCCACCGGTGCTGGTGGACCCGGACCCCACGCCCGGGACGCCGAACATCGACCCGACGGACCCGAACAACCTGCTGGTGCCGGCGGTGGACAACGTGCCGGTGTCGGTGGACCTGGACAACTACTTCACGGACCCGAACACGGGTGACACGCTGACGATCACGCCGGACCTGAGCGGAGTGCCGGCGTGGGTGACCTACGACCCGGTGACCAACGTGCTGGGAGGCACACCGCCGGTGGACAACGCCGGGCCGGTGACCATACCGGTGACGGTGAATGACGGCAACGGCGGGAGCTTCACGGGCACGATCACGATCGAGCCGGTGAACCCCGGGCCGGACGCGGTGAACGACACGCAGGCGGTGGCGCCGCAAGTGGCGACGGTGGTGAACCTGCTGGGCAACGACACGGACCCCGACGGCGACCCGCTGACGGTGAGCACGGCCACGCTGGCCGACCCGAGCCAGGGCACGCTGACCAACGTGGGCGGCGTGTGGAGCTTCACCTCGGCCGCGGGCGTGAGTGGGCCGGTGGTGATCAACTACACGATCGTGGACCAGGACGGGGCCACGGACAGCGCCACGCACACGATGAACGTGGCACCTTCCCCGCTACCACCCGCGCCAGCGCCTGCACCGACACCGGTTACGCCGCAGCCGCCTGCGCCAGCACCCACTGTGCCCGATGCCCCTGTTTGGGAGACTACTGCCGGTCCGGTGTCGCCATCCACGCCGATGGCGTCGGCACCCGGTAGTGCGCTCCACGTGCTGTACGCGGTCAGCGAAGCCAGCAACGAGCGTGGCATGTTCACCTCTTCGCTGGGCTCCGTCGGTCTGGATGCAGGCCTCATGGGTGAAGCGATGAGCCAGCAGCCAGACAGCCTGATGTTTGACAGCTCAACCTGGGTCGATCAGGTGGGTCTCATCAAGGAGCCCAGTCCGGGTGAGGTGCAGGTGGTCGCACCAGCGCTGCACGTGCAGCATGCGGTTCGACACCAGCCGATCGTCATGGAACAGGGCTTGTTTGTTCAGCACGCCGTGCGGGCCTCGCAACTGGAATCGCGCTTGCGCAACGCCATCGTCGATGCCCACAACTCGGCCACAGCGGGGTATGGCAGCCTGCTGGATCCGTTTGCGCTGGGCGCTTCCAGGTCTGAAGGCCCCGCGGCGTCGGTGGCGGAGACCGAGCAACAACCAGCACGTCCACAACAGGCGACCGCCCGTGGCGAAAGCGAAGTTGCGCCGCAGGCAGCGAAGGCTGTAGACGAAGCCCCGGTGCAAAAGGCGGTTGAGTTGCCCCGTGCGGCTCAGGGCTTCCGCGCCCAGGTGGAACGGATGGCCAAAGACAGATTGCACGGCTCACGCCCCATCACCCGATCCACAACGGTCAAAAGCTGAACACCATTTTTTCGAGAACATGAAGATGAACAAGATCCCTTCCGTTTCCATCCGTGCAACCGGTTTCCTGCCGCGAAGCCTGGTGATGTTGGCCGTGACGGCCGTTGTGGCCGGCTGCAGCGTAACGCCCAAAGCGCTGACGCAGGACGAGGTGCGTGACCGGGTGAAGTCCGACACCGAGCGCATGTACACCGATCAGGCTTCGATCACGGCACCGATCAGCATGGAAGAGGCCGTCGCCCGGGCACTCAAGTACAACCTGGACTACCGCCTCAAGAAGATGGAGTCGGCCCTGGCTCTGGGTCTGACCGACCACGCCAGCTACGACATGCTGCCGCAGCTGGTGGCCTCTGCCGGTTACCGCGAGCGCAGCAACTACTCGGGCGGCACCAGCATCGGCATTCTGGACGGCGTGGAGTCGGATCGCCCGACTTCCTCCGACGCGCGCAGCCACTCGCTGCGCGGCATCGAGTTCTCGTGGAATGCGCTCGACTTCGGCGTCTCCTACTACCGCGCCCGCCAGCAGGGCAACCAGTTCCTGATCGCTGAAGAGCGCCGCCGCAAGGTGGTGCAGAACCTGTTGCAGGACGTGCGCGCGGCCTACTGGCGCGCGCTGGGCGCCCAGCGCCTGAACGCCCAGGCCGACGACATCCTGCAGCGTGCCTCGCTGGCCCTGTCGCGTTCACGCGAAGCCGAAACGCAGAAGATCATCCCGCCGGGTCTGGCGCTGGCCTACCAGCGCGCACTGCTGGACGCCACCACGCTGCTGAACCAGCGCCGCCAGGACCTCGAGTTTGCCAAGCGCGAACTGGCGGCGTTGATGAACGTCCTGCCGGGCGCCGACTTCGTGCTGGCCGAGGCCGTTGAGACCAACCTGCCTGTGGCGCCCAAGGACATCGGCAAGCTCGAAGAAATGGCGCTGCTGCAGCGTCCCGAGCTGCGCGAGGAAGACTACAGGAAGCGCATCACCGCCGATGAAGCCCGCAAGCAGATCCTCGGCATGTTGCCCGGCATCACGCTCAACTACGGCCGCCAGCACGATTCCAACCGGCTCCTGTACAACAACAGCTGGTCTGAAGGCGGCTTGAGCCTGGCCTGGAACCTGATGCGTCTGGTGGCACTGCCATCGATGAAGAATGCGCAGCAGTACCAGCAACAGACCGACGAAGCGCGCCGCATGGCGCTGTCCATGGCCATCCTGACGCAGGCGCGCGTCAGTGCCGAGCGTTACCGCATGGCGCTGGAAGACTTCCGTCTGGCCGACCAGGCCTCGCAGGTCGATACCCGTCTGGCCGCCTTCACCAAGGCGTCGGTCACCGCCAAGCTGGAAAGTGAGCTCGAAGCGATCCGCACCCAGGCCCGTGCCGTGCTGGGCGCTTACCAGCGCGCGAACGCCTACGCCAACGCCCACATCGCGTTCGGCCGCCTGTACAACACGCTGGGTTTTGACCCGATCGCCGACGACTTCGAAGCCGACGACCTGGGCACGCTGTCGCAGCGGGTGAAGGCGCACCTGCAGGCCGCCGAAAAAGACGCGTTTGCCCTGTCGTCCAATCTGTTCGGTCACGCCACGGTGGTCAAGGTGCAGCTTGCCGGTGTGGCCGATCCGGTGCAGCAAGTGCGCATGAAGGCCCTGGTGACCGAACTGCTGGCCCGGCACCAGATTGCCACCGACGCCAAGGAAGGCACACCCTTGCTGCTGTCGTTCCAGGCAGAGAGCAAGAACGGGGTAGAAAAAGCGTCCTGGACCGTCGAGCTGAAAGACGACGCGGGCCAGCCGCAGCAGGCGCGCTTTGCGACTACCATTCCGAGCAACGCGCGGGCTTCGGTGTACGAATCCAGCCTCGTGGCGGCACTCAATGCCAATCTTGGCGAACTCAAATCCTGGTTGAATGTTGACTGACATGCCCTGCAAATCCCTTTGGCGCGCGACCGGCGTGGTGTTGTTTCTGGGCGCTCTGTCCCTGACGGTTTCCGCCCAGACCAACGCGGTCGGTGCCGCCAGGGCGGCTCCCAATCCACCCAAGCCCGCTGCGGTTCCCGCTGCCGCGTCGGCGTCCGTGCGGGTGTTGGTGCTGCCGGCGGGCGAGACCGTGCTGGCCAGTCCCGTTCCCGGACGCATCGCCAAGCTTCACGTGGGCCTGGGCGCTCCTTTCCGACAAGGGGCCACCCTGGTTTCGCTGGATTGCGACGAACCGCGTGCCCGTCAGGCCATGGCCAGCGCCGATCTGGCGGCCGCCACCGACCAGTACGAAGCCAAGTTGCGCATGCAGGGCCTGGAGCAGGCGAGCGACGTCGAGGTGTCCCTGGCCGCCAGCGCGGTGGCCAAAGCCAAGGCCCAGATCGATCTGTACCAGTTCCAGATTTCGCAGTGCTCGATCCGGGCGCCCTGGAGTGGCGCGACGGCCAAGCTGCACGTGCGCAGCCACATGACCGTCAGCGCCGGGCAACCGCTGCTTGATCTGGTGCGCAGCGGCCTGTTGTTGCTGAAGCTGAACGTGCCGTCGAACTGGATATCGACCCTGAAAATGGGACATGAGTTCGAGGTGACCATCGATGAAACCGGCAACACCTACGCCGCACGGGTGCACCGGATCAACAGCCGTGTGGATCCGGTGAGCCAGACCATCGAGCTCGAAGCGACCATGCTGAAGGCACACGCCGACCTGCTGCCCGGCATGAGCGGGGTGGCGAAATTCACAGGCATGCGGTGAGTCTGAGCGATGTCTGATGTCTCGGATCTGAGCGTCCTGCTGCAGATCGAAGCCCGGGCGCTGGAAGCGCAAACCCTCGCCGCACTCCGCTTCACCATCGTCAACGAAACCCATGCGTTGACCCCTTACCGGCAGGCGGCCCTGTTCGATCTGGACGGTGATCGGGTTCACCTGGCGGCCGCCTCCGGTCTGGTGAGCGTGGCCAACGATTCGCCGTTTGCCGTCTGGCTCAGCCAATTTGCCCAACGCCTGCCGCGCGACGGGGCGGTTCACTGTCTGGACCATGCGGACGCTGCCGGCGAAGACGCCAAGAGCTGGGCCGAGTGGTTGCCGGAACACCTGCTGTGGGTGCCCCTGCCCGACAGGAACGGCGTGTCCCAGGGTATGGTGCTCTATGCCCGTGAGCAGACTTGGGACGACGCGGCCATCCAGTTGGTGCAGCGCTTGCATGCCACGTACGGCTACTGTTTTGCCGCTCTCCACCGCAGCACGCAGCGCTCGTGGAGCCGGGCCGGCAAGCTGTTCAAGAACCGCCGCAACCGCTGGCTGTTGTTCGGCGCGCTGGTGCTGGGTCTGTTCATTCCGGTGCGGCTGTCGGTGCTGGCGCCCGCCGAGGTGATCGCGCTCAACGCCATGGCGGTGGCCGCACCGCAGGATGGCGTGGTCGGTTCGTTCGCGGTGGCGCCCAATGCGCGCGTCAAGGCCGGTGACCTGCTGTTCTCGCTCGATGATTCTGCGTTGCTCAACCGCCAGCAGGTGGCGCTCAAGAGCCTGGAGATTGCCCGGGCCGACGCCCACGTCGCTCAGCAGCGCGCGTTCGACGACGCCAAGAGCAAGGCCGATGTGGCGGTGGCCCTGGGGCGGGTCCGGGAGAAAGAGGCCGAGCTGGCCGCCGTGGACACCCAGGCACAACGGGTCGAGGTGCGCGCGGAACGCGATGGTGTGGCGATTTTTGCGGACACCAACGACTGGCTCGGGCGTCCGGTCCAGACCGGCGAACGCGTCATGCAGCTGGCCGAGCCGGAAGACGGCGGCATCCTGATCTGGCTGTCGGTGGCCGATGCCATCAATCTGGCGCTGGAGTCGCCCGTGCGGCTCTTCCTGCACACCGAACCGCTGAGTCCCCGCGCCGGTCGACTGATCGAAGCCAGTTACCAGGCGTCCCTGAGTCCGGATGGTGTTGCCGCCTACCGGCTGCGCGCCCGTTTTGATGAGGACACCGAGTTGCCGCGCATCGGTCTGCGTGGTACGGCCCGCATTTCGGGCGACTGGGTGCTGCTGGGTTACTACCTGTTCCGGCGGCCGCTGGCCAGTGTGCGGGAGTGGACCGGTCTGTGAGCACCAGCGCGACGATCCCGCTGCCCCGGCGTGTCAAGCGGACGAAGGTGGTGCCGTTGCCGCGCATCCGCGACGAGCTCGTGGTGTTTCCGGCGGCGGCCAATGAAGACGGCTCCCCGGCCTGGATCATCCAGGACCCGGTCAACAACCGCTTCTACCGCATCGGCTGGATCGACTTTGAGCTGCTGGTTCACTGGGCCCACCACGACGCGGCGGCCCTGGTGAGGGCGGTCAATGCAGAAACGCCGCTCAACGTGACCCTGCAGGACGTGCGCCAGCTGCTGGGTTTCCTGTCCGACAACCAGTTGCTTCGCCTCGATACGAAGGCCGATGTGGCCCGGGTCATCGGCCGCAGTCAGCAGCTCAAGCGGTCGTTGTTCGAGTGGTTGGTGCACAACTACCTGTTTTTCCGGGTTCCCCTGGTCCGGCCTCAGGCCTGGCTGGCGGCGCTGCAGCCGCTGCTGGCCCGTTTGCAGATGCCCTGGCTCGCAGGTCTGTTGGGCCTGGTGACGGCACTCGGCCTGTTTCTCGCCTCGCGGCAGTGGGATGTGTTCCAACATACGCTGGTGGACAACATGACCTGGTCCGGGGTGTTCGGGTATGGATTGGCCTTGCTGTTCGCCAAGACGGTGCACGAAATGGGCCACGCCGTCGTCGCGACCCGCTACGGCGTGCGCGTGGCGCACATGGGGGTGGCCTTTCTGGTGATGTTCCCCATGCTCTACACCGACACGGGTGAGAGCTGGCGGCTGAAGGACCCCCGCCAGCGCCTGGCCATTGCCAGCGCGGGCATCGCGGTCGAGCTGGCCCTGGCCAGTCTGGCCACCTTGCTCTGGAGCCTGGCGCCCGACGGTGCGTTCCGCAATGGCATGTTCTTTCTGGCCACCACCAGCTGGATCATGACGCTGGCCATCAACGCCAGCCCGTTCATGCGCTTCGATGGCTATTTCATTTTCAGCGACCTGCTGGACCTGCCCAACCTGCACGAGCGTTCCAGTGCACTGGCCAAGGTCTGGCTGCGCCGCAGCCTGCTGGGCCTGGACGATCCCTGGACGGAGAGCTTTTCGCTCGCCAAACGGCGGGCGCTGGTGGCGTTTGCGCTGGGCACCTGGTTGTACCGGCTGGTGGTGTTCCTCGGTATCGCGCTGCTGGTGTATGTCTTCTTCTTCAAGCTGCTGGGGATCGCGCTCATGGTGCTGGAGCTGTCCTGGTTCATCGCCAAGCCGGTGCTCAAGGAGCTCGCGGTCTGGAAAGCGAGGCGGGGCGAAGTGGGCGCGGCGCGGATCAAAGGTCTGGTGGTGGCCGGACTGGTGCTTCTGGTGATCCTGTTCTTCCCCTTCAGCAGCCGCGTCACCGGCTATGGCTGGATCCATGCGGCCGATCAGCAACCGATCCACGCGCCTTTTGCCGCGCAGATCGTCGCGGTGCCGACCCAGCGCCAGTTCAAGACGGGCGACGTGCTCTTTGTGCTCGATTCGAGCATGCTGGGTATCGCGCAGGACAAATCGCGCCAGCTGGCGCTGGCCCGCGAAAGCCAGATCGCAGGTTTGATGGGCGTGCCCGACGGCGAGTCCCAGCGCCAGCTGCTGACTTCGCAGAAAGCCTATTTCGAGGCCGAAGAACAGGCCAGCATGGACGAACGGGCTCGGCTGACCTTGCGGGCCCCGTTTGACGGCGAACTGCACGACGTCGACCATGGCCTGGCGCCCGGCGTGTGGGTCAAATCGCGCGAGCCCCTGGCCATGCTGGTGGACAGTTCGCGCTGGGTGATCGACGCCTTCATCCCAGAAGAGGACCTGTCGCGTGTGGAGGTCGGGCAGACCGTCCGGGCGCGGTGGCTCGCGGGCCAGCCGTCCTGGGTGGAGGGCCGCATCGAGTCCATCGATGTGTCGCGGACCACGGTCTTGCCCAGCAGCCTGCTCGACGCCAACCACGGTGGCCCGATTGCCACGGTGAACGAACCCGCCCGCTCCGGCCAGGAGCGCACGCAGGTGGTACGCGATGCGCTGTTCCGCGTGCGCATCGTGCTGGACGAGCCCCTGCCGGCCCACCAGGTCGCGGCCGTTCGGGTGCGCATCGACGGGCACGCCGAGTCGCTGATCAGTGGCTCCCTGCGCCGACTGGTGTCGATCTTCATCCGGGAAAGCGGGTTCTGAAGACGGCACAGGGGGACGCCGCAGGCCCGTGCAACGTGCGATCATTACCCGCATGAGCATTCTGCGGGTCGCGACCTACAACATCCACAAAGGCGTGCAGGGCATCGGCCCCGCGCGGCGGCTGGAAATCCACAACCTCGCCCATGCGGTCGAGCAGTTCGATGCCGACATCGTCTGCCTGCAGGAAGTGCGACGGCACCACCGCAAGCTGGAAAAACACTTCACCCGCTGGCCCGATCTGGACCAGGCCGGTTACCTGTCGCCCGAGGGCTATGAGTCGGTCTACCGCACCAATGCGATCACGCGGCACGGGGAGCACGGCAATGCGCTGCTGTCGCGCTGGCCGGTGGTGGAATCCTGGCACTCCGATGTGTCGGACCACCGGTTCGAGCAGCGGGGCCTGCTGCATTCGCAGGTGCTGGTGGACGGGGCCGACGTTCATGTGGTGGTGGTGCATCTGGGCCTGATCCATGCCAGCCGGGAGCGCCAGGTCCAGCGCCTGGGAGAGTATGTGGCGATGCAGGTTCCGGCGGGTGCACCCCTGATCGTGGCGGGTGATTTCAACGATTGGGGCGCGCAGCTGCTCAAACCCATGGCGGCGCTGGACCTGCGCACCTTTGACGGCATCCGCCTGCCGACCTATCCGTCGCGCCTGCCGCTCCTGCACCTGGATCGCATCTACGTGCGCGGTCTCAAGCCCTTGTCCGCCCATGTGCCGCATGGTCGGTCCTGGGCCCGCATGTCCGACCACCTGCCGCTGATCGCCGAGTTCGAGTTGTGAACGCAGACCGTCCCGAGTCTCAGGGGCGCCCGGCAACGCAGGGCAAGGCGGTCATGCACAGCGGGAACCAGTTGCTGCTGCTGGTGGGTGGCGCGGAGCTGTTCCCCGCTCTTGTGGATGCCATGGACGCTGCGCGCCGGGTGGTGCATCTCGAAACCTACATCTTCGAGTTCGCCGGTTCGGCGCTGGGCGTGGCGCAGGCGCTGGAACGCGCAGCACAGCGCGGCGTGCTGGTGCGGCTGGTGATCGACGGGGTGGGCACACCCAGGGTTCCCGACGAGTGGAAAAAGCGCTTTGCGCAGGCGGGTGTTCGCCTGCGGGTCTACGCGCCGCTGGGGCGCCTGGGTTTGCTGATCCCGAGTCGTTGGCGGCGCCTGCACCGCAAGCTGTGTGTGGTGGACGGCACGGTGGGCTTTTGCGGCGGCATCAACATCATCGATGACCAGGATGACGTGGCCCTGGGGCGGCTGGCGGCGCCACGGCTGGATTTTTCACTCCGGGTGGCCGGCCCGTTGGTGGCCGACATGGTGGAGACCATGGAGCAACTCTGGTGGCGGCTGCAGGCCGTGCGCAAGGCACGGCAGCGCGAATTCAGGGCCGCCTGGGAGGCTTTGCGCGAAACCATGCCGGTGGGGGACTTTTCGCGCCTGCTGGCGCGGCTGGAAGCGGGTTCCGGTCGGGATACCGGGGCCCATCACAGAAAGCCGGATGGCGAAAGCAGCCTGCCTGCGTCCCTGTCCGATGGCCCTCTCGGGGTGGACAACGCACGTGCCGCGCTGCTGCTGCGGGACAACGTCAGCCACCGGCACGATATCGAGCGTGCCTACCTCAAGGCCATCGGCGAGTCCCGGCACGACGTCATGATCGCCAACGCCTATTTCGTCCCGGGCCGCAAGCTGCGGCGTGCGCTCCTGATGGCGGCGCAGCGCGGTGTGCGGGTGCGCCTGTTGTTGCACGGCAAATACGAGCATTTCATGCAGTACCGTGCCGCCCGCCCGGTCTACCAGACGCTGCTCGGCGGGGGCATCGAGATCCACGAGTATGCGACCAGCGCCCTGCATGCCAAGGTGGCGGTGATCGACCAGCGCTGGGCCACCGTGGGGTCGACCAACCTCGACCCCCTGTCCTTGCTGCTCGCGCGCGAGGCCAATGTCATGACCACGGACCGCCGCTTCTCTGCCCTGCTGCACCGCTGGCTGGCCGACGTCGTCGAGCGGGAGGGCCAGCAACTCGATGCCCAGGTGCTCGGGCAGCGCCCCTGGCACCAGCGCCTGCTGGACCGGCTGGCCTTTGGCGTCATGCGGGCCACGCTGTTCCTCTCTGGACATCGGTACTGAAATGGATCACCCCCGCCGCGCTGCGCGCGACCCCCTCGAAGGGGGCAACGCGATGCGGCCCGGCAAAGCCGGGACCAAAGCGTTTTGGGGTGGGCACGCTGGCCAGGCTTTCCTGTTGCATTGCACGCTCTGCAAAACCCCAGACTTCAGCCTGTTATTCGACGCTTTGGGGGCGGGTGTTAGCATGACCCATGCTCATGAAAACCGAACCTGACATGACCACCGCCGACACCATCGACGATGACCAGGGCGTGCCCGTGTCCGTCAAAATCCGCGAACGCATCAAGGCCGCGCGCCACCGCTTTCACTCCAACGACAACATCGCTGGATTCATCGAACCCGGCGAACTGGAGCAGTTGCTGGAAGAGGTGACGGTCAAGATGCAGGGTGTGCTCGACAGCATGGTGATCGACACCGAGAGCGACCACAACACCGGCGACACCGCACGCCGGGTGGCCAAGATGTACCTCAAGGAGGTGTTCAACGGCCGCTATGTGCACGGGCCCAGCGTCACGGAGTTTCCCAACGCCGAACACCTGAACGAGCTGATGATCGTCGGGCCCATCACAGTGCGCAGCGCCTGCAGCCACCATTTCTGCCCGGTCATCGGCAAGATCTGGATCGGCGTCATGCCCAACGAACACACCAACGTGATCGGCCTGTCGAAATACGCACGCCTGGCCGAATGGATCATGGGTCGCCCACAGATCCAGGAAGAGGCCGTGGTGCAACTGGCCGATCTGATCCAGGAGAAAACCCAGCCCGACGGTCTGGCCATCGTCATGGAGGCCAGCCACTACTGCATGGCCTGGCGCGGCGTGAAAGACATGGACAGCAAGATGATCAATTCGGTCATGCGGGGCGTGTTCCTCAAAGACCCCAACCTGCGCCGCGAATTCCTCTCGCTCATTCCCCGCAATTCCTGAAGAACACACCATGCTGGTACGCCTGCTTTATGTCAGCCGGGCAATCGACAAGGATTGCGCCAAGACCATCGAATCGGTGCTCGAAACCTCGCGCTCGCACAACATGGGCAACGGCATCACCGGCGTGCTCTGCTACGGTGGTGGTGTGTTCCTGCAGGCGATCGAAGGTGGTCGTGAGGCGGTCAACAAGCTCTACAACCACATAGTCGAAGACGCGCGGCACACCGACGTGGTGTTGCTGCACTACGAAGAAATCTCCGAACGCCGCTTTGGCGGCTGGACCATGGGCCAGGTCAACCTGTCCAAGCTCAACACCTCCATCGTGCTCAAGTACTCCGAGCGCCCGGAGTTCGATCCCTACGGCGTCTCGGGCAAGGTTTCGCTGGCCCTGCTTGAAGAGTTGATGGCCACGGCCAGCATCATCGGCAGAGCATGATGCCCCCAAGCGTGCCCCCGCCGTCGGCGGGAACCCGGGGCTCCGCCGCTTCGCGGGTCGCGGCCCCCCCGAGGGAGCTGTTTTGCCTTGGGTCGGCCCGGCGGCAAAACGTCTGAGTCGTGATTCCGCTGCTCGGTTGCGACTTCACCAGTGCGCCGTCCCGGCGCAAGCCCATCACCCTGGCGGTTGGCCACACAGACCGAGGCCGGGTGCTGCTCGAACGCATCGAGCACTTTGAGACGCTCGATGCCTGGGGTGATCGCCTGAAGGACGCTGGCGCCTGGGTGGGAGGTTTTGACCTGCCTTTCGGCCTGCCGCGCGAACTGGTGGTGGCGCTGGGCTGGCCGACCGATTGGGCCGCGTGCATGGCCCACTACGCCAGCCTCAGCCGCGATGACATCCGCGAAACTTTTGCCGACTTTTGCTCCGCGCGCCCGGTGGGTGGCAAGTTCGCGCACCGCGTCACCGACACGCCGGCCGGATCGAGTCCGAGCATGAAATGGGTCAACCCGCCTGTGGCTTTCATGCTGCACGCGGGCGTGCCCCGGCTGATCGCGGCCGGGGCCTCCTTGCCGGGTCTGCAGGCGGGTGACCCGGCGCGCGTGGCTCTGGAGGCCTATCCCGGCCTGCTGGCGCGCAGCGTGCTCGGCACCACCAGCTACAAAAGCGATGAGAAGGCGAAGCAGACGCCCGAGCGCCTGATCGCGCGCAAGACCCTCATCCACGCGCTGGAGGGCGGCCAGGCGCCGCTGCTGCAGGCCACCGGCCTGCGCCTGAAGCTCACACATGCCCAGCGTGATGGGCTGGCCGACGACGCCAGCGGCGATGCGCTGGATGCGGTGCTCTGCCTGTTGCAGGCGGCCTGGGCGCAGCAGCAACACGAAAACGGCCACCCGCGCTACGGCTTGCCCGCGTTCGATCCCCTGGAAGGCTGGATCGTCACGGCCTGAGCGGGTGCGCTGGCAGACCGTTCGTCCCGGCCGGCGGCGCGGGCAGGGCATTCACTGACCTGGGTCAAGCGTGCTGTGCTGCCCAGCGTCGATACTGCTTGGCTGTTTCCCCTGCCTTGTGAGACCTGCCGTGTTCCCTTCCCTGACCAGGCTGCGCCGCAGCCCTTCGCCCATGGCCGTCAAGTCGGTTGAAGGTCCCGCTGCGTTGGCTGCCGCATCACCGGTCCAGCACCGGTTACACGAAGACGCGCAGGCCCTGCTCACGGGCACGTTGTTTGTTGCTTTGGGTGTGATCATGTTCCGCCACGCCGGTCTGCTGACCGGTGGAACGGCCGGCCTGGCCTTTTTGCTGCACTACGCCACCGGCTGGAACTTCAGCCTGGTTTTTTTCCTGATCAACCTGCCGTTCTACGGACTGGCTTACAAGCGCATGGGCTGGGTCTTCACGCTCAAGACCTTTGCCGCGGTGGCGCTGCTGGCGGTGCTGGCGGAGTGGGTCCCGCAATGGATCAGCTTCGGCACGCTGTCCACCGGCTTTGCTGCCATCGCCGGCGGGTTGCTCATGGGTGCTGGCATGCTGATGCTGTTTCGCCACCGTGCCAGCCTCGGCGGGTTCAATGTGCTGGTGCTGTACCTGCAGGAGCGCTTTGGGTGGCGCGCTGGCCAGGTGCAGATGGTGTTTGACTGCGCCATCGTGTTGGCGGCGTTCGCGGTGGTGGACGGGTGGCAGATACTCTGGTCGGTCGTGGGCGCCGTGGTACTGAACATGACGCTGGCGATCAACCACCGCCCTGGTCGCTACATGGCGGTTTGACGCAGGGCCCGGCATCGCTGGCGGGAGCGCGCGATGCTGGCAGACTCGGGATATGTCCCATCTCACGCGTGCGCACCCAGGTTCTTCTTTTCGCCCATGGCCGCTTCCGGCGCTGTGGCTCTGTGTGGGACTGTTTGGCCAAGTCGCGGCCGTTGCACAACCCCAGTTGAAAGACCCGCCGGGTGCTGCACGTCCGCAGGCGTCCCGCGTCTACCAGGCCCGTGTCACCCGTGTGTTCGATGGCGACACGCTGTGGGTCAAACCCCTGGAAGGCGGCAGGTACCGCAAGCTGCGGCTCGACGGTCTGGACGCCCCCGAAATCTGCCAGGCTGGCGGGCGGGTGGCGCGTGATGCGCTGTCCGCACGTGTGCTCCAGCGGGTGGTGACGGTGAACGAGCGCCACCGCGACCACTACGGGCGAGCGCTGGTGCACCTGACCCATCAGGGGGAAGATGTGGGCGCCTGGCTGGTCGTTCGAGGACACGCCTGGGCCTACCTCTGGCGCTACAGCGAGGGCGTCTACGCCGAACAGGAAAGCCAGGCCCGCGCGCAGAAAAAGGGCCTTTTCGCAGACCGGGATGCCGAAGTGCCGCGCGACTTCCGGCGCCGCCACGGACCGTGCCCGTTGCCTTGATCAGGTGGGCGCAACCGAGCCGCAGACGGCGCACTGCGGATGGCGGGGCAGGGCGATCTCGGTGAACGCCATGTCGCGCCCGTCGATCATCAGCAAGCGCCCGGTCAGGCGCGAACCCAGGCCGGTGAGCAGCTTGAGCGCCTCGGCGGCCTGCAAGGTGCCGACGATGCCCACCAGCGGTGCGAACACCCCCATGGTGGCGCAGCGGGTTTCTTCCACGTCGCTGCTTTCCGGAAAAACGCAGGCGTAACAGGGCGAAGCCCCATCCCGGGGGTCGTACACGCTGAGCTGGCCGTCCATGCGGATGGCTGCGCCCGAAACCAGCGGCTTGCGGTGCTTCACGCAGGCGCGGTTGATGGCATGGCGGGTGGCAAAGTTGTCGGTGCAGTCGATCACCACGTCGGCCGTTGGCACGAGCGTGTCAAGCAGGGCGGCGTCCGCACGCTGCACCACGCTGATAACTTGGGGGTCGGGGTTGATGGCACCGATGGCGGCGCGCACCGATTCGGCCTTGGGCAAGCCCACGCGGGCCATGTTGTGGGCGATCTGGCGCTGCAGATTGGTCTCGTCCACCACATCGTGGTCCACCACGGTGATGCGGCCGACGCCAGCGCTCCCCAGGTAGAGCGCCACTGGCGAACCCAGTCCACCAGCGCCAATCACCAAGGCGTGCGAAGCCAGCAACTGCTCCTGGCCTTCGACGCCGAGTTCGTTGAGCAGGATGTGGCGCGAGTAGCGCAGGAGTTGCTGATCGTCCAAAGGCTCGGTCCCCGGAGGCTGGCTGGCGCAGGCTGCGCGCCTGCGGTCAGTTTTCTTTCTTCTCGGGAGGCCGCGTGGTCTGGGTCTTGCTGATGATCACCGGCTGGCCCTTGAGCTGGTTGAGCGCCTGCTGGAGCTGAAAGTCCTTTTCGCTGCCGAATTCGGGCACGAGACGCTGACCCGGGTTTTTCTTCGACTCTTCTTCCAGCCGCTTGCGGGCCACCTCGCGCTCCTGCTCGCGCAGCTGTTCGGCGGCACGCTGGGCATCGGTCATGGGCGTTTCGGCGGCTTTGGCCTCATTGCCGTTACCGAGGTGCTTCTGCAGGTCGGCCTCGCGGGTGCGCAGGGCGGCGAACACATTGCCTTCCAGGGTTTCGTCGACCATCACGTCCGGCACGATGCCGGTGGCCTGGATCGATTTGCCCGATGGCGTGTAGTAGCGTGCGGTGGTGAGCTTCAGGCCGGTATCGGGCCCCAGGGGGCGAACGGTCTGCACCGAGCCCTTGCCAAAGGTCTGGCTGCCGAGGATTTTGGCGCGCTTGTGATCCTGCAGGGCGCCAGCGACGATCTCACTGGCCGAGGCCGAGCCTTCGTTGACCAGCACCACCAACGGCACGGTCTTCAGGAAGCCTTTGGTGTTTTCGCTCAGGCGCTTGATGGGATCGGTGCCTCCGCGGCGCAGGTAATGTTGCGGAGCGGCCGTGTAGACCGACTTGCTGTCGGCAAGCTGACCGTTGGTGGACACCACGGTCACGTTTTCTGGCAGGAAGGCGGCCGACAAGGCCACCGCCGCGTCCAGCAGACCACCCGGGTCGTTGCGCAGGTCCAGCACCACGCCCTTGAGCTTCGGATCTTCCTTGTACAGCGCCTCGACCTTGCGGGAGAAGTCTTCGATCGTGCGGTCCTGGAACTGCGAAACGCGGACCCAGGCGTAACCCGGTTCGACCACCTTGGTCTTCACGCTCTGGGTCTTGATCTCCTCGCGTGTGATCGTCACCGGGAACGTGCGGTTTTCATCCTTGCGGAAGATGGTGAGCAGGACCTTGGTGCGCGGCTCGCCGCGCATGAGCTTGACGGCGTCGTTGATGCTCAGACCCTTGACGGCGGTGTCGTCGATCTTGGTGATGAGGTCGCCCGACTTGAGGCCGGCACGGAAAGCAGGGGAGTCTTCAATCGGCGAGACGACCTTCACCAGACCGTCTTCCATGGTGATCTCGATGCCCACGCCGACAAAACGACCGCTGGTGCCCTCGCGGAATTCCTTGAAGGACTTCTTGTCGAAGTACTGGGAATGCGGGTCCAGGCTGGCAACCATGCCCGAGATGGCGTCGGAGATCAGCTGCTTTTCGTCCACAGGCTCTACATAGTCGGTCTTGACCATGCCGAACACCGCGGCGAGCTGCTGCAGTTCTTCCAGAGGGAGCGGCGTCAGCGTGTTGCGCGCGACGGCCTGAAGTTGCACCGTCGTGAGAGCCCCGGCGACGGCGCCGACCGCCACCCATCCCGCAATCTTCAACTTGTGACTCACTTGCTTGCCCATGGAAATACCTCAAAAAAGACGCCAGCGCGTCGGCAACAGCCCGACCACACCGGCGGACCAATATACACCTTGGAGCACCGCCTGAAGATTCGGTTCCAGGCGCTTTTCAAGTACACCTGTTCCTTTTGCCCAAAGCAAGCTGACGTTCCGCTCAGGCTTTGCCCTGGCTGGCCACGGCCGCCGCAGCCCTCGCGGCTGCTTCGGCGTCACCCAGGTAGTAGGACTTGATCGGCTGGAGGCGGGCGTCCAGCTCGTAGACCAGCGGGATGCCGTTGGGAATGTTCAGGTTGACGATGTCGGCATCGGAAATGCCGTCCAGGTACTTGACCATGGCGCGGATGCTGTTGCCGTGGGCGGCGATCACCACCCGTTTTCCGCTCTGGATGGTGGGGGCCAGCACTTCGTTCCAGAAAGGCATGACACGCGCCACGGTGTCCTTGAGGCACTCGGTCAGCGGCACCTGCTCCGGCTGGAGGTTGGCGTAGCGGCGGTCGTTGCGTTCGCTGCGCGGATCGCTGGCTTCCAGCGCAGGCGGCGGCGTGTCGTAGCTGCGGCGCCAGATGAGGACTTGCTCGTCGCCGAACTGTTTGGCCATGTCGGCCTTGTTCAGTCCCTGCAGGCCACCATAGTGGCGCTCATTGAGGCGCCAGTCTTTCACCACCGGCAGCCAGGTGAGGTCCATCTCGTCCAGGCAGTAGTTCAGGGTGTGGATTGCGCGCTTGAGCACCGAGGTGTAGGCGATGTCGAATTCGTATTCTTCGGCCTTGAGCAGCTTGCCGGCCGACATGGCCTGCGAGACGCCGGTGGGCGTGAGTTCCACGTCGGTCCAGCCGGTGAAGCGGTTTTCGAGGTTCCAGGTGGATTCGCCGTGGCGAATCAGGACGAGTTTGTACATGGAGGGCAGGTGCGTAAAGGACAAATAGCGGTCCGGGACACCCCGGGCCAAAAGGGTCTGCCAGCGCGGGCCAGCCATACATTCTAAAATCTCGTGCTTATCTGAAAGGTCGTACCTGTGAGTTTCTTTATCGAAAATTGGATGTTGATCGCCGTGGCGCTGACGTCTGGGGCCCTGCTGATGTGGCCGGCCTTGTCGGGCGGCGCGGGCGCCGGGTCGGTCAATGTCACCGAAGCGGTGCAGCTGATCAACCGTCAGAAGGCCGCTGTGGTGGATGTGTGTGGCTCGGACGAGTTCGCCGCCGGTCATGTGGCGGGAGCCAAAAACCTGCCGCTTGCCGAGCTGGAAGCCAAATTGCCCGGCATGGTGAAGAACAAGGCCACGCCGGTGATTCTGGTCTGCGCTTCGGGCATGCGTTCGCGCCGGGCAGTGGCGGTGGCCAAGAAACTGGGCTACGAAAACGCCCACTCCCTTTCCGGTGGGTTGAGCGCCTGGCGTGCGGCCAGCATGCCGGTGGAGAAATAATTGCCCCCTGCGCCGCTTCGCGTCTTCCCCCAAGTGGGCCACGCCTTTGGCCCGGCGAAGCCGGTTCTTCGGCGTGTGCTGGATCTGGCACGCGTTGCGCTGAGATCTTTTGTGTGTAAGGAGCTTTGAATTGGCCCACGTCAAAATCTATTCCAGTGACTACTGCCCCTTCTGTAGCCGGGCCAAGGCTTTGCTGCAGAAGCGGGGGGTGACCGACTACGAAGAAATCGTGGTGGATGGCAAGTCCGATGTGCGCACCCGCATGACCGAACTGACCGGACGCACGAGCGTGCCGCAAGTCTTCATCGGCGACCTGCACGTGGGGGGGTGCGATGACCTGCACGCGCTGGACGCACGCGGCGGTCTGGTGCCGCTGCTGCAAGCCTGATGACGACCCCGGCCCGGTTTTCGGGCCTCCCGGCGCTGCTGAGATAATCGGCGCTGTACCCGCTGCGGGAACCTCATTCCCCGGCGGGTTTGTTTTTTTCCGAACTCCTGAAAGACCCTCATGGCCGACCAAGATCCCACCTTCCAGATCCAGCGCATCTATCTCAAGGAGGCTTCGCTGGAGCAGCCCAATTCGCCTTCCATCCTGCTGGAGCAGGAGCAGCCTTCGGTGGACATCCAGCTCGGCGTGGAAGCCAACCCGGCGGCCGACGGCGTGTACGAGATCTGCGTCACCGCCACCGTGACGACCAAGATCAAGGACAAAACCGTGTTCCTGGTCGAAGCCAAACAGGCCGGCATCTTTGAGATCCGCAACCTGCCGCAGGAACAGATGGGCCCGATCATGGGCATCGCCTGCCCGCAGATCGTCTACCCCTACCTGCGCGGCAACGTGGCCGACCTGATCCAGCGCGCCGGCTTCCCGCCCGTGCACCTGGCCGAAATCAACTTCCAGGCCATGTACGAACAGCAGCAGGCCCAGGCCGCCGAAGACGCGCCGCGCATCGTCACGCAGTAAACCGGCGTTCCGCTGGCGAACCGCGCATGAACATCGTTGTTTTGGGTGCTGGCGCCTGGGGCACAGCGCTGGCCATCAGTGCTGCGTGCCAGCCGCACCATGTCAGTCTCTGGGCGCGCGACGCGCAGCAGGTGGCCGACATGCGGGCGGCACGCGAAAACCGGCGTTATCTGCCCGGTGTCGAGCTGCCGCCTTCGCTGGATGTGGTGGGCGGTGAGCTGGGCGGTGCCGAGGCCTTGTGGGCCCATGCCGACCTTGTCGTGGTAGGCACACCCATGGCGGCGCTGCGTGGCATGCTGGAACGCTTGCGCGGTGTGTCCGCGCCCGTGGCCTGGCTGTGCAAGGGGTTCGAAGCACCGCAAGGCGAAGCGGCTCCGGGTCTGCTGGGCCACGAGATCCGTGCGCTGGTGGCGCCAAACCTGCGCGCTGGCGTGCTCAGTGGCCCCAGTTTTGCCCAGGAAGTGGCGCGCGGCCAGCCCACCGCACTGGTGGCCGCCAGCGAGCACGCCGGTGTGCGCGATGCGCTGGTGGCGGCTTTTCACAGTCCCACGCTCCGGGTCTATGCCAACGAAGACATCGTGGGGGTGGAAGTAGGTGGCGCGGTGAAGAACGTGCTGGCCATCGCCACCGGTCTGTGCGACGGGCTGAACCTCGGGCTCAACGCGCGTGCCGCGTTGATCACCCGCGGTCTGGCCGAAATGACCCGTCTGGGGCAGGCGCTGGGGGCACGGCCCGAAACCTTCATGGGCCTCTCGGGTCTGGGGGACCTGGTGCTCACGGCCACCGGCGATCTCTCACGCAACCGCAAGGTGGGTCAACTGCTGGCGCAGGGACTGAGCCTGCAGCAGGCGGTGGACTCGCTGGGTCACGTGGCCGAGGGCGTATACAGCGCCCGCACCGTGGTGCAGCGCGCGCAGTTGCTGGGCGTGGACATGCCCATTTCGGCGGGTGTGGTGGCGCTGCTGGATGGCCAGCTGCAGCCTGCCCAGGCGGTGGCCGCGCTGATGGGGCGTGACCCGAAGGACGAGGCGCAGTAGGGCCGAGCGGTTTTGCCGTCACGCATCCGGCGCGAAGGGCTTGATCCAGAAACACCATGGAACCGGCTTTGCCGGGCCGCAGGTGTTGTCCCTCTCTCAGCCGCGCAGCGGCGCAGGGGGTCGCTCTAAATCTCGAAGTTGTCGATCAATCGGGTGTTGCCCAGGCGCGCAGCGCCCAGCACCACAAGGGCGCCGGGGGTGATCGCGTCTGCCGCGGTGGGCGACTGCAGGTCCTGTCGGCGGCGAACCGTCAGGTAGTCGGGTTGCCAGCCGCGTGCCGCCAATGTCCTCATGGCCTTCTCTTCCAGCGTGGACTGGTGGTTGGGCAAACTCGCCGCAGCGGCCAAAGCGTCGCGTGCCAGACCCCGCAGTGCGAGCGACAGCTGCACCGCTTCGGCACGCTCGCTTTCGCTCAGATAGCCGTTGCGTGAACTCAGCGCCAGGCCGTCCGCAGCGCGCTGCGTTTCGCCGGCCACGATCTGAACCGGCAGGGCGAACTGCTGCACCATGCGGCGGATCACCATCTGCTGCTGGTAGTCCTTCTTGCCAAAGAGGGCATGACGCGGGCCCTTGGCTTCCGAGAACACGCACTGGAACAGCTTCATCACCACGGTGCAGACCCCGATGAAGAAGCCTGGACGGAAATGCCCTTCCAGGATGTCGGCCAGTTCGGACGGCGGCTGAATCTTGTAGCCCTGGGGGTCGGGATACAGCTCCTTTTCGGACGGCGCGAACACCACGTCGCAACCGGCTTGCTCCAGCCGGGCGCAATCGGCCTGCAAGGTGCGCGGATAGGTGTCGAAATCTTCGTGAGGCGCAAACTGCAGGCGGTTGACGAAGATGCTGGACACCGTCACATCACCCAGCGGCTGGGCCGTGCGAACCAGATCCAGATGGCCCTCGTGCAGGTTGCCCATGGTGGGCACAAAAGCCGGTGAGTTGAAAGGCCGCAGCGCAGTGCGCAGGTCTTCGATGGTGTGAACGAGTTTCATGTGGAGAGCAGTGTCTGTTCAAGGGGCGCCGCGGAACCGGCTTTGCCGGGCCGCCAGCGCCGCCCCCTGGAGGGGGTAGCGCCGCAGGGGCTGCGGGGGTGGGTCTGGTTCACCAGGCGTGCAGGCTGTCGTCCGGGAAGCTGCCGTCCTTCACAGCCGCCACGTACGCGGCCATGGCATCGCGCACGCTGCTGGCGCCCTCCATGAAATTGCGCACGAATTTCGGGTTCTTGCCGAGGTTGATGCCCAGCATGTCGTGCATCACCAGCACCTGGCCGGCCGTGCCCTTGCCGGCGCCGATGCCGATGGTGTGGCAGGTCTTGAGTTCGGTCGTGATCTCGGTCGACAGGGCTGCGGGCACCATTTCCAGCACCAGCATGGTGGCGCCGGCGTCCTGCAGATCGATGGCGTGGCGGCGCAGTTGCAGCGCGGCGGCGTCGCCCCGGCCCTGCACGCGGTAGCCGCCGAGCGCGTGCACGGTCTGTGGCGTCAGGCCCAGGTGGGCGCAGACCGGGATGCCACGTTCCACCAGGAAGCGCACGGTCTCGGCGGTCCAGCCGCCGCCTTCAAGCTTGACCATGTGGGCGCCGGCGTGCATCAACACCGCTGCGCTGCGCAGGGCCTGCTCTTTTGACTCGTGGTAGCTGCCAAAGGGCAGGTCGCCAATCACCCAGGCGGTGGCCTGAACGCGTTGCAGGCCGCGCACCACGCTTTCGGTGTGGTAACGCATGGTGTCCAGCGTGACGCCGGTGGTGCTGGACAGGCCCTGGCAGACCATGCCGAGCGAGTCGCCCACCAGAATGCACTCCACGCCCGCGGCATCGGCCACGGCGGCGAAGGTCGCGTCGTAGGCGGTGAGCATGGTGATCTTTTCTCCCCGCTCGCGCATCTCCTGCAGCCGTGGCAGGCTGACCGGCTTGCGCTGCGGCATGGGTGAAGCCGACGGCAGGGTGCCGTAGGGCGTGCCGCTGGTCGGCGCGGTGGATTTTGGTGGACTCATGGGGATCCCCTTTGCGTGGGCTTTGGATGGGGGGCACTATATGCGATCCCGTTATGCTTGCGACCCATGAAACACCTCTCTGAATTCACGGCCACGGATCTGGCCGAACTGGCGGGCGCCGATGTGGCCCGTGCGCTGGCCGAGGACGTGGCCAGCGGGGACCTCACCGCGGCGCTGGTGGACCCCTTGCGCAGCGCCCATGCGCGCGTCCTCGCGCGTGAGCCCGCCGTGATCTGCGGCGCACCCTGGGTGGAAGCGGCCGTGCTGGCCTGTGACCCCAAGGCCCGCCTGACCTGGCACGTGGCGGAGGGTCAGCGCTGCGTGGCCGACCAGGTGGTGCTGGAGATCACCGGCCGCGCCCAGGCCCTGCTGACCGCCGAGCGCACCGCGCTCAACTTCCTGCAGCTGCTCTCGGCCGTGGCCACCAGGACGGCGGTGTTCGTCGATGCCGTTCAGGGCACGCGCGCAGCCATCGTGGACACGCGCAAGACCATCCCGGGGCTGCGTCTGGCGCAAAAGTACGCGGTGAAAACCGGTGGCGGCGTCAACCACCGCATTGGGCTCTACGACGCGGTGCTCATCAAGGAAAACCACATTGCTGCCGCGGGTGGCGTGGCGGCCGTCCTGAAGCGTGTGCAGGAAATGGCACCCCAGGCGCGTTTTGTCGAGATCGAGGTCGAAACCCTGGCGCAGCTGGACGAAGCATTGGCCTGCGGTGCCCGAATGGTCCTGCTCGACAACATGGACATCCCCACCCTGCAGGAAGCCGTGCGGCGCAACGCGGGGCGCGCCATCCTGGAGATTTCGGGTGGCGTGAACTTGCAGACGGTGCGAAACCTTGCAGAAACCGGGGTGGACCGCATCTCCATCGGGGCCCTGACCAAAGACGTCAAGGCGATCGATTTTTCCATGCGGATGGAGCAACTGACATGAGCAACGAAGCCATCATCGATGTCGAATACGAACAGCCGGCCTGCCCGACCAAACACGCCTGGGCGCGTGTGCCGGTCGAGCCCGGTCCGAAGCAGCGCGCCGAGTTGAAAGACAAAATCCGCCGCCTGCTCAAGGAGCGCAACGCGGTGATGGTGTCGCACTACTACGTGCATCCCGACCTGCAGGACCTGGCCATCGAGACCGGCGGCATCGTCAGCGATTCACTGGAGATGGCGCGTTTTGGCCGCGACCATGCGGCGCAGACACTGGTTGTTTCTGGCGTGCGCTTCATGGGCGAAACGGCCAAGATACTGAGCCCGGAAAAGACCGTTCTCATGCCCGACCTGGACGCCAACTGCTCGCTCGACCTGGGTTGCCCGATCGACGAATTCAGCGCCTTCTGCGATGCCCACCCCGACCGCACCGTGGTGGTCTACGCCAACACCAGCGCCGCGGTGAAGGCGCGCTCCGACTGGCTCGTCACCTCCAGCTGCGCGCTCGACATCGTGAAGGCGCTCAAGGACAAGGGCCACAAGATCCTGTGGGCGCCCGACAAGCACCTGGGGGGCTACATCCAGCGCGAAACCGGTGCCGACATGCTGATGTGGAACGGCTCGTGCATCGTGCACGACGAGTTCAAGGCCTTCGAGCTGGAAGCGTTGAAAAAGGAACACCCCAAGGCCAAGGTGCTGGTGCACCCGGAAAGCCCGGCCGACGTGGTGGCGCTGGCCGACGCCGTGGGTTCCACCTCGGCGATCCTGAAGGCTGCGCACGAACTGGACGCGAACGAGTTCATTGTCGCCACCGACAACGGCATGATGCACATGCTGCGCCAGCAGAACCCGGGCAAGGTGTTCTATGAAGCGCCCACCGCCGGCAACAGCGCCACCTGCAAGAGCTGCGCGCACTGCCCCTGGATGGCGATGAACGGGCTGGCCGGTGTGGCTCAGGTGCTGGAAAAAGGCCTGAACCAGATCCACGTGGACCCGGCGCTGATCCCGCGTGCGCGGTTGCCCATCGACCGCATGCTGGCGTTCACCGCTGCGCACCGGGCCGGTCGGGACGCCGGGGCGCTGGTGCCGAACATCGGCGCCGCCTGAGCGGTTTTGGCGGACGCGGCGGATGTCCTTCCGCCAGAAACAAAGAAGCCCGGCAGTGCCGGGCTTCTTTGCGGGGTCTGAAGCTTCAGATCAGAGCGGAACCTTCTTGAGCATCTCGATGCCGATCTTGCCTTCGGCAATTTCACGCAGCGCGGTCACGCCGGGCTTGTTCTTGCTCTCGATCTTGGGGGCATGGCCCTGGCTGAGCATGCGGGCACGGTAGGTGGCGGCCAGCACGAGCTGAAAGCGGTTGGGGATCTTTTCCAGACAGTCTTCGACGGTGATGCGTGCCATGTGCGGGCCTCGGTAGTGTGCGGTGAGTCAGTGGATGTTGAGCGCTTTGAAGGTATCGCTGCGGGCGATACGCTGGGCGGCGAACTTGAGCCGCTGGGCATGGACGATGGCCTTGAGGTCAAACAGGGCCCGCTCGAACAACTCGTTGATTATAACGAAGTCGAATTCCCGCGCGTGCATCATCTCCGACGCGGCATTCTGCAGCCGCAGCTCGATGACTTCGGCGCTGTCTTCAGCGCGCCGCTCCAGGCGTGATCTCAGCTCTTCCCAGCTGGGCGGCAGGATGAAGATCAGCACCGCGTTCGGGAAGATGCGTTTGACCTGGATGGCGCCCTGGAAATCGATCTCCAGCACCACGTCCGCCCCCTGGGCCATGCGCTGCTCGATGGCCTGTTTGGACGTGCCATAGCGGTTGCCATGCACCATGGCCCATTCCAGGAAAGCGCCCTGGATGACCATCTGGTCAAAGGTTTCCCGGGCCACAAAGTAGTACTCGCGCCCATGCAACTCCTGGCCACGCGGGGGCCGGGTGGTGTGCGAGACCGAGGGCACGACGCGGGAGTCCAGCTCCATCAGCGCCTTGACCAGACTGGATTTTCCAGCCCCGCTGGGGGCTGCGACGACGAACAGGTTGCCTGGGTATTCCATACGGTCATTCAATGTTCTGGACCTGTTCGCGCATCTGTTCGATGAGCACCTTCATGTCCACGGAAATGCGGGTGAGTTCCAGGCTCGACGATTTGGAGCCCATGGTGTTGGCTTCGCGGTGCAGTTCCTGGATCAGGAAGTCCAGGCGTTTGCCCACATCGCTGCCCTTCTTGATCAGGCGCTCGATTTCCACCAGGTGCGAGTCCAGCCGGGTCAGTTCTTCGGCCACATCGATGCGGATCGCGAAGGCGGTGGCTTCGGTCAGCGCGCGATCCTGTGCGGCCTCGCTGGTGAGGGTGTTGCTGGTGCCGCCAGCGGCGGCGCTCGCGCCGAGCGCTTCGTTCCAGCGGTCGATGAAACGCTGCCGCTGTTGCGCGACCAGTTGGGGAATCAGGGGCTGGGCGTCTTTGGCGAGCTGGCGCAGCTGCTTGAGCCGGTCCAGCAGCATGGCCGCCAGGCGCTGTCCTTCGCGTTCGCGCGCGTTGAGCAGTTTGTCCAGGCCCGTCTGGGCCAGCGCGAGCAGGGTTTCGTGCAGTTCGCCGGGGTTGCCGGTCTGGCGCGTGGTCAGTTGCAGGACCTCGGCCACCGACAGGGGGGCGGCGGTGGGCAGCCAGGCGCGGATGTTGTCCTGCAGGCTCACCAGCTTTTGCAGCTCCGGTGCATTGGGTGCACGCGGTCCGGCGTCGGTGCGGCCTTCAACCCATGCCCGCACCTCCACCTTGCCGCGCTTGAGCGCGGCGCCCAGCAGTTCGCGCAGCGCAGGTTCGGTGCCGCGCAGGTCGTCGGCGAGCTTGAAAGTCAGGTCGAGAAAGCGGCTGTTGACCGAGCGGATTTCGATGCCCAGGCCCGGCCGGGCATCGCGCGGGGACTCGCTGGCATTCGTGGCTGCGGCCCCGCCGGCTTGGGCCGTGGCGTAGCCGGTCATGCTGTAAACTGCCATTGAACTGTGTCCCATCAGGTTGAGTGGTCCAAAACGAGGCGTTCCGGAACCCATCCGAATTATGTCAAAGGTCAAACCCGCACCGCTGCCGCCAGATACCGTGATCGGCGGCTATCGCATTGTGCGCAAGCTGGCCGCCGGTGGTTTCGGCGTGGTCTACCTGGCCGTGGACACCGAAGGGCAACAGGTCGCGGTCAAGGAATACCTGCCGTCTTCGCTGGCCACACGCGGTCCGGGCGAACTGCTGCCGCAGGTGCAGCCCGAAAAACTTTCGCTGTACCGCCTGGGGCTCAAGAGCTTCTTCGAGGAAGGCCGCGCGCTGGCGCAGATCTCCCACCAGTCGGTGGTGAGCGTGCTCAACTTCTTCCGCGAAAACGAGACCGTCTACATGGTCATGAACTACCTGGAGGGCGCGTCCCTGCAGGAGTTCATCATCACGGCACGCGAACTCAAGCGCCAGAAGGTGTTTCGCGAGTCCACCATCCGTTCGCTGTACGACGAGGTGCTGCGCGGCCTGCGCATCGTGCACCAGCACAAGATGCTGCACCTCGACATCAAGCCGGCCAACATCTTTGTGACCGATGACAACCGTTCGGTTCTGATCGACTTCGGTGCGGCGCGCGAGGTGCTGAGCAAGGAAGGCAACTTCATCCGCCCGATGTACACGCCCGGTTTCGCGGCGCCCGAAATGTACCGGCGCGATTCGAGCATGGGTCCCTGGACCGACATCTACGCCATCGGCGCCTGCATCTACGCCAGCATGCAGGGCTACCCGCCCAACGACGCGCCGCAGCGGCTGGAAAAAGACCGGCTGTCGCTGGCGCTTTCGCGTCTGCGTGGCGTCTACTCCGACAACCTGATCGAGGTGGTGGAGTGGTGCATGTCGCTCGATCCGCTGTCGCGGCCACAATCGGTTTTCGCCCTGCAAAAAGAGCTGAGCCGGGAGACCGAGCGCAGTTACACCAAGCTGACCGTGGCCGAGAAGATGCGCCTGCAGTTTGACAACATTGTTTCGGACAAGAAGTCGCCACGCAAATCCACCGCCGCCGGGACCAAGTTTCGATGAAGTTTTCGGTCTACCAGATCAGCCGGCAGGGCGGTCGCGAGCGCAACGAAGATCGCATGGGCTACGCGTACACGCGCGAGTCCGGGCTGTTCGTGCTGGCCGATGGCATGGGTGGGCATCCCGAGGGTGCTATGGCGGCCCAGTTGGCGCTGCAGACCTTTTCGGCCTATTTCCAGAAAGCCGCCAACCCCACGGTGCGCGAAGTGCCGGAGTTTCTCTCCAGCGCCGTGATGGCGGCACACCACCAGATCATCCGCTACGCCGCCGAAAAAGGCATGCTTGACACGCCCCGCACCACGCTTGTGGCGGCCGTGATGGAGCGTGGCAACATGCACTGGGTGCACTGTGGCGACTCCCGCCTGTACCTTGTGCGCAATGGCGAGTTGCTGACGCGCACGCGGGACCACTCCTACATGGAGCAGCAGGCCCACCTCGGCAAGGCCACCCAGCACATCAACCGCAACATCCTCTTCACCTGTCTGGGCTCGCCCGCGAAGCCGGTGTTCGACCTCTCGGGGCCGGTTCAGCTGCAGCAGGGTGACCGTGTGCTGCTCTGCTCGGACGGTCTCTGGGGCACGGTGAAGGATTTCGAGATCGCCGCCGAACTGGCCCACAATCCGCTGGAGCAGGCGGTGCCCGAGCTGGTGGAGATGGCGCTCAAGCGCGGTGGACCGCGCTGCGACAACGTCACCGTGCTGGCCATGGAGTGGGAGACCGCCGACGAATTCCAGACCACGCGGGTGTCGACCGAAGACATCGAAGAAGGCGTGTTCGCCTCCACCATCCAGTCGGGCGTGGCCGACCCGACCATCGAAGACCTGGACGACGAAGCGATCGAAAAATCGATCGCCGAAATCAACGAAGCCATCCGGCGCACCGCCGAAAAAAATTCCTGACCCCCGCGCCGCCTTCGGCGTCACCCCCCGGGGGCAACGCGAGAGGACCGGCGAAGCCGGTTCCTCCGCGTTCTGGGTTGAATCCCTTGACGCTCCGGCTGACACCCCCTCCGTGACAATACGACCAACGTTTTTTTGAGGTTCCCATGACAGATTTCATTCGACCCGGCCAACGGGCCGCCGATGCCCTGCGCCCGGTGCGCATCACCCGGGGCTTCACCATCCACGCCGAGGGTTCGGTGCTGATCGAGTTTGGTGACACCAAGGTGCTGTGCACCGCGTCGGTGGAAGAAAAAGTGCCGCCGCACAAACGCGGCAGTGGCGAAGGCTGGGTGACGGCCGAATACGGCATGCTGCCGCGCGCCACCCACACCCGCAGCGATCGCGAAGCCGCCAAGGGCAAGCAGAGCGGTCGCACGCAGGAAATCCAGCGCCTGATCGGCCGCTCGTTGCGTTCGGTGTTTGATCTCAAGGCGCTGGGCGAACGCACCATTTCGCTGGACTGCGATGTATTGCAGGCCGACGGCGGCACCCGCACCGCAAGCATCACCGGTGCCTTCGTGGCCGCGCACGATGCGGTGACCCAGTTGCTGGCCGAAGGCAAGATCGCCGCTTCGCCGATCAAGGACCACGTGGCCGCCATCTCGGTCGGCATCCTGCAGGGCACGCCTTTGCTGGACCTGGAGTACGTGGAAGACTCGGCCTGCGACACCGACATGAACGTGGTGATGACCGGCGCCGGTCACTTCGTGGAAGTGCAGGGCACGGCCGAGGGTGCGGCCTTCAGCCGCCAGGAAATGGACGCCTTGCTGGCGCTGGCCGAGAAGGGCGTGGCCGAACTGGTGGCGCTGCAGAAGCAGAGCCTTGGCCTGGTCTGAGAGCCCTTGATGAAACTCGTCCTCGCGTCCAACAACCAAGGCAAGCTCGCCGAATTGCAGGCCTTGTTTGCGCCGCTGGGCGTGGAGCTGGTGCGCCAGTCCGAGCTGGGCATTCCGGAGGCACCCGAGCCGCACCGCACCTTCATTGAAAACGCCCTGGCCAAGGCGCGCCACGCGGCGCAGGTGAGCGGCTTGCCCGCGCTCGCCGACGATGCCGGCCTGTGCGTGGAAGCTTTCGGTGGATTGCCGGGAGTGGACACCGCCTACTACGCGACGCAGTTCGGTTACGAGAAGGGCGACGCCAACAACGTGCGCGCCTTGCTGGAACAGATGGCGCAGGTGCACGACCGCCGCGCCGCGCTGGTCAGCACCCTGGTCGCGGTCCGCAGCGCCGACGATCCCGAGCCGCTGGTGGCCAGCGGCCGTGCGCCGGGGCTCATCACGCGCGAGCCCATCGGTGACAACGGTTTCGGCTTTGACCCGGTGATGTTCCTGCCGCAGTTCGGTTGCACCTTTGCCCAGCTGAGCGACGAGAAGAAGAACGCCAACAGCCACCGTGGCAAGGCGGCGCAGCAGATGCTGAACCTGATGCGTGAACGCTGGTTCGCGCCCCGGGCCGATACATGAGCACACCCAAAGAGGTTCGGGTGGCACTGCCCGGTGCGGCCGGCAAACCAGCGCCAGAAGGGCCGCACTGGAGCGACATCCGCCACTGGATGCGCCCCGGCACGCTGCAACTCCAGGGCCTGCCGCCGCTCGCGCTCTACATCCACCTGCCCTGGTGTCTGAAGAAGTGCCCCTATTGCGACTTCAATTCGCACGAGTGGAGCGCGACCAGCGCGCCCGGTCAGGCGCTGCCCGAACAGGCTTACCTGGACGCGCTGCGCGCCGATCTGGAAGCCGCGCTGCCGCTGATCTGGGGCCGTTCGGTGCACAGCATCTTCATCGGCGGCGGCACGCCCAGCCTGTTTTCGCCCGAGGCCATCGACCGCCTGCTGGGCGACGTGCGGGCGCTGCTGCGGCTGGACGCCGATGCCGAGATCACGCTGGAAGCCAACCCGGGCACCTTTGAAAAGGACCGCTTCAGGGCTTTCCACCAGGCCGGTGTCACCCGCCTGTCCATCGGCGTGCAGAGCTTCAACGACGAGCACCTGAAGGCGCTGGGCCGGGTGCACGACCGGGCGCAGGCGATCGCCGCGGTGGAAGAGGCGGCGATGGCCTTCGACACCTTCAACCTGGACATCATGTACGCGTTGCCGGGGCAGACGCTGGCCGACTGCGAAACGGACATGCGCACCGCGCTGGCGTTTGCGCCACCGCACATCTCGATCTACCACCTGACCATCGAGCCCAACACGGTGTTCGCCAAGTTCCCGCCGCGGGTGCCCGAAGACGACGACGCCTACGCCATGCTCGACCGCATCACCGAGCTGACGGCCGAGCAGGGGCTGGCGCGCTACGAGGTCTCGGCCTACGCCCGCGAAGGCCACCGCTGCTGGCACAACCTCAACTACTGGCAGTTCGGCGACTACCTTGGCATCGGTGCCGGTGCCCACAGCAAACTCAGTTTTGCCCACCGCGTGGTGCGCCAGGTGCGTGCACGCGAACCGCGTCTCTACATGGACAAGGCCCGTGCGGGCGATGCGGTGGTGAGCGTGGAAGAAGTGGCGCGGCGCGATCTGCCTTTTGAATACATGCTCAACGCGCTGCGCCTGCGGCACGGTTTCGAACTGCAGGACTTCTCAGCGCGCACCGGTCTGCCGCTCTCCAGCGTGACCGCGTCGCTGGACGAAGGCGTGCAGCGCGGCTGGCTGGTGGTGGCGGATGGCTGGGTCCGGCCGACCGAGCGCGGGTTCGACTTTCTCAGCGATCTGCAGTCGCTGTTCCTGCCCGGTTGATACGGCTTCGCCTTCAAGCGCATGGCTGCGTTGGTTCGCCTTGTTCTACGCTTGAACAAAAAGCCGCACAGGAAGCCGATCAGCCCCGCAGCCCGCCGCAGGCCTGCAGGATCGTGCGCACCTTGTGCTCTGACAGCGGACTGGTCAGCGTGCCGGCCCATTTCAGACCATAGCCATCCACCAGCCGTTCGGCGGTGTCCTGCATCCGGTGATCGAAGTGGCCAATCAGCGCCACGTGGCCGTAGAACCGCCATTGCATCAGGCGCTGGATCAGCTCGACACCGTTCATGCCCGGCATGTGCAGGTCCAGCAACAGCAGCACCTGCGAGGTGTCGAGTTCCGCCAGCCGCTGCTGCAGTTCGCTGCCTTGGGTGAAGCGCTCGACCGGCGGCGCACCGGCCTGGGCCAGCAGTGTCACCAGTTCGTTCAGGCGGACCGGATCGTCGTCGATGCACAGCACGTGGGTCAGTGGCGCCGCCTGCACCGCGGATTCCAGCCGCCTGAGGTGCTGGCCCACCGAAGCGATGGAGCCGACCAGGCTGGGGACCAGCCGGGCGATGCCCGCGGCATCGCCCACCTGCCCGAGCGTCTCGATCTGGTCCAGCAGCTGCGCCAGACCCACCGCACCGACGAGGCGGCTGGACGATTTGATGCGGTGCGCGGTGAAGCCGGCGCTGGCGCTGTCCTCGCGCGCCGCCGCCTCCCGGATCTCGGTCTGGGCCCGGTCCAGGCTGGCGAGGTAGCGGCTGCGCATGTCCTGCAGGATTTCGGGGTCGGCACCGAGCACACGCTGCAGCGCGTGGTCGTCGAATCCGTCCCATCCCGCGGCGACGGGTTCCGGTTGCGGCTCCGGCCGCTGCGCCAGCGACCCCGCTGGTGCCGGCAACCGGACCACTTCCAGCCACCGGTGCAGCATGGTTTCGAGCCTGGGCAGCGACACCGGCTTGGTGAGGTGGTCATCCATGCCGACCGCCCGGCAGCGGTGGACTTCGCTGTGCATCGCGTTCGCGGTCAGCGCGATGATGGGCATGCGGTGCCCGACCGCTTCTTCCTTGCGGATGGCCTCGGTGAGTCCGAGGCCGCTGAGGCCCGGCATCTGCAGGTCGGTCAGCAGCAGGCAGAAGTGGTCTGGCCGCTGCCGCCAGAGCGCCAGCGCCTCCTGGCCATCGCCCGTGAACACGGGGTCCAGGCCCAGCAGCTCCATCTGGTAGCGCAGCACCCGCTGGTTGATCTCGTTGTCTTCGGCCACCAGAATGGCTCGGCCCTGGCAGGCGGCCGCCAGGCCCCAGTCGGCCGGGAGGCGTTCCCGGTCGGGGCTCACGACGCCTTGGGCGAGCACCAGCACCCGGCCCGCCGCCATGGCCACGGCCACCAGCAGGTCCTTGCGGCGCAAGCCGATGACCGACAGACTGACCTGGCCCGGGGCCTGGGAAACCGGTTCCGTGCGGGGCTTCTGATGCATCACGACCCGGCCTTCAGACCGGCCGGAGGCCTCTGTGGTGGAACGGTTGGGCGCCTGGTGTCCGGCGGGTGCGATCACCACCCGGGCTTCGCCCTCCTGTTCGGGCCAGGCGGCCGCATCGTCGGTGCTGGCCACCACGCTGACCCGGGCACCCCCGGCGCTGAGGTAGGCCGCCCAGTCGTCGCGGACGTCGGTGTCGTCCAGCACCAGCAGCGCGTGGATGCCGACCAGCTCGCTGCTGATGGCCGAATTCACCGCCGAAGCCGGCTTGAGCGGCAGGTCGACCGTGAAGATGGCGCCTGCGTCCGGCTGGCTGCGCACGCTGATGCTTCCGCCCATGGCGCTGACCAGCCGGTGCGAGATGGCCAGGCCCAGGCCCGTGCCGCCGTAGTTGCGCGTGGTGGAGGCTTCGCCCTGTATGAAGGGCTGGAACACCAGGCGTTGCACCTCGTCGCTCATGCCGATGCCGTTGTCGGCCACCTCCAGGCGCACCGATCCGCCCACGGGTGTGGCGCGCACGGTGACCCGGCCCGGCCGGTTCAATCCGGCCGAAAACTTGATGGCATTGCCTACCAGGTTGAGCAGGATCTGGCGCACGCGGTTGCCGTCGCCCAGCATCAGGTCGGGCAGGCGCGGGTCGGCGAAGGCGTGCAGGCGCACGCCGCGCCCGGCCGCGACGGTGCTCAGGGGCGCACAGGAGCGGCCGACCACGCTGCGGATCGCAAACGGCGCTTCCTCCAGCACCAGCCGTCCGGCCTCGATCTTCGAAAAATCCAGGATGTCGTCGATGATCGTCAGCAGCGCCGCGGCCGATTCGTTGATGGTCTCCACCATCTCCTGCTGAGCGGGCGCCAGCGGGGTCTGCATCAGCACGTCGGCCACCCCCATCACGCCGTTCATGGGCGTGCGGATTTCGTGGCTCATGGTGGCGAGGAAGGCGCTCTTGGCGGCGCTGGCCGCCTCGGCCGACAGCCGGGCTTTCTCCAGTTCGACGGTGCGCTGGGTGACGAGTTCTTCGAGGTGGTGGCGGTAGTGGGTCAGGTCCTCGCTCATGCGCCGCTTGTCCGTGATGTCTTCCTTCACCGCCAGGTAGTGCGTGACCCGACCGTCCGGACCCCGCACCGGCGTGATCACGGCGAATTCGATGTAGTGGGCGCCGTCCTTGCGGCGGTTGTTGAAGAAGCCGCGCCAGGGCTTGCCTGCGGTGAGCGCCGCCCAGAGCTTGCGGTAGCGGGTGGCGGGTGTCAGACCCGATTGCAGGATGCGGGAGTTCTGCCCCATCAACTCCTCGCGCGAATAGCCCGAGGTGGTCAACATGGCCGCGTTCACGTATTCGATGTTGGCCGCGATGTCGGTGATGACAATGGCCTCCGAGGCCTGTTCGGCCGCCATGGCGAGTTTGCGCAGCCAGCCGGTTTCTTCGCGCTCGCGGGTGGTGTCGCGCACCTGGTCGGTCACGTCGGTCATCAGGCCCTGGATCACGGGATCGACGTCGTCCCCGGAAGGCCGCACGATGCGGATCGCGTCGTGGTAGTGGCGCCAGTCCCCGGCCGCATTGCGGATGCGGTACTGGAGTTCAAAGCTCGGCCGGTTTTTCAGCCCGTCGGCGAGTTCGGCGAGCACGCGCGCGCAATCCTCCGGGTGCAGCGCCTGCATCCGGGCCTCGGGCCGGGCCATCCATTCCTCGGGCGTGTAACCCAGCTCGCGGACACGGGAGCTGACATACAGGGTCGAACTCGCCTCGTCCATCACGGCCCGGTAGACGATGCCGGGCATCTGCTCGGCGAGTTCCCGGAACTCGCGCACACGGGCATCAAGCTGGAGACGTTCGCGCAGCCCGAGCAGCCAGTGTTCCACGGTCGTTCGCAGCTCCAGCAGCACCGTGCGATCGATGTCGCTCAGGGGGCGCGGCTCGGCACCGAACAGGCAGAGCACACCGATGCTGTGGCCGTCCACGCGCACGGGCGCGCCCACAAAGAGGCGCGGCGTGGCGGACGCTGACTCGCCCGGCAGCGGGTCGTTCCCGGTGTCGGTGAGCACCAGCACATCGTCGCACGCAGCCACCTGCGCGGCGAAGGCGGCACCACAGCTTTCGGGCACGCTGTCCAGCCCGTACGACGCCTTGATCCAGTGCTGCTCGCCATCCATCAGGCAGACCGCTGCCCGCGTGCACCGCAACGTGAGCGCGGCCACTTTCAGCAGGGACTGGATGGTGGGGTCGGACGAGGTGTCCAGGGTGGCCAGGGAGCGGAGCGTCCGGATGCGGGCAAGCTCGACGGAGGCAGGGTGCAAAAAAGGCATGGTGACGGGCAGGGTGGGCGGGTCCGTTTGGTCGATTTCAGCGCGCAGGGATCAACCGCCCCTGTCCTGCTGACGTTGCCCGATCTTTGTCGACCCGACCCGTCCGGTCTGTAGGGAGTTATCGACGACACGCGACACACCGGGAGGAAACCGTGAACAACCACACGGGCCATGGTGCTGCGCGGGGGACGCCGGTGTCGGCCGTGCCCATGGACAATGCCGGCATGGCCATTCCGATCAACTCCGATGTGATTCACACCCCGCCCCTGGCGTCTGCCACCGTGATGGTGGTGCGCGACGGCCCCTCCGGGCTGGAGGTGCTGCTGGTGCGCCGGCACGGCAACTCCGGCGTGCTGGGTGGCGTGCACGTGTTTCCGGGTGGCAAGCTCGATGCGGCCGACCGGCAGGTGGACCCCGCTGCGCTGGATCGCACGGCGGCCGAGCTGTTGAGCGCCCTGGCCGAGCCCGGGCTGGATCCGGACACCGCGGTGGGGCTGCACCTGGCCGCGCTGCGCGAGACCTTTGAAGAATGCAGCCTGTTGCTGGGCCTGCACGAATCACTTTCAGCCGGTTGCGACGGGGCGCGGTTGGCCGTCCAGGTGCGTGAGCACACGCTCACGGGTCTGGACTTTGCCGCTGCCGTGCAGCGCCTGGGGCAGCCACTGGCGGTGTCGAGCCTGTTGCCGTGGTCGCGCTGGGTCACGCCGCGCCAGCCTTCGGTGACCAACAAGCGCTTCGACACGCGGTTTTTCGTGGCCGCGGCCCCGGCGGGGCAGGACGCCAGCCACTGCACCTTTGAAGCCACCGAAGCGGTCTGGCTGTCGCCGCGCGCCGGGCTGGAGCGCTACTGGGCAGGCGAGATCGACCTGGCGCCGCCGCAGATCATGAGCCTCTGCCAGCTCGGCCGCCTGGCCGGTGTGGCCCAGGTGCAGGCCGTTGCGCGCAGCCGGCCGCCCGCGCTGATCGAGCCCGAACCCTTCGATCAAGACGGCTGCCGCGTGATCTGCTACCCCGGCGATCCGCGGCACAGCCGCCGGGAGCCGGTGTGGGACGGGCCGACCCGCCTGACCTACCGCAACCAGCGCTTCGAGGCCGACGGCGGGCTGGCGGCATTGTTGGGCTGAGGTTTATCCGTTCAGCACGCCAAACCGGTAACGCGTCTGCGCGCGGTAGGGGCGGTCGGCCGTGACGCGGTTGAACGGGAAACCCGGGCAGTTGGGGGCGTTGGGAAACTGCTGGGGTTCCAGGCAGAGCCCGCTGCGCGGCCGGTGGACCACGCCCCGTTTGCCGATGTCGGCCGACCCACCCGTGCCGAGCTGGCCCGCGGTGTACACCTGCAGCACCGGTTCGGTGGTCCAGACCTCGAGCGTGCGGCCGCTGGCTTCGCTGTCGGCGCGGGCGCACAGGCGCAGGCTGGTGGTGAGGGGGTCGGCGTCGATCACGTAGCTGTGGTCGATGTCGGGCAGGTCGCCCAGCGTCTGCGGGGTGCGCAGGTTCAGCGGGTGGTCGCGCAGCGGCGTGCGCTCGCCGGTGGGGATGTTGTCATCGTCGGTGGTGAGCAGATGGCTGGCGCGTACTTCCAGCCGGTGGCTGTCGATGAGCACATGGCCGGGGCCGTCGAGGTTGAAGAACGCATGGCAGGTGAAGCTCGCCGGCCCGTGGCCTTCCACCGCGGTGGCTTCGTGTTCGATCACCAGCTCGTTGTGTTCGGTCAGCCGGTAGGTCAGGCGCAGGGCCAGCGCGCCGGGGAAGCCGTCGTCGGTGGTCTCGAACCGGTGCTGCAGTTCCAGCGTGTGGGCGTCGGTCTGGCGGGCCTCGAAGACGCGGTGACGCGAGCCGCGCGGACCGCCGTGAATGCAGTGCGGGCCGGCGTTGGCGATCAGCTGGTGCTCGTGACCGTCGAGCGTGAAGCGGGCCAGGGCGATGCGCCCGGCGTAGCGCCCGATGAAGGCGCCCATGGACGGCGCCCCCTGGAGCAGATCGTCCAGGCTGTCGTAGCCCAGCGCCACATCACCCGGCACACCGTCGCGGTCGGGCACCACGATCTGCAGGATCCGGGCGCCCAGATTGCACACGGCCACAGCCATGCCGCGCTCGTTGTGCAGCAGGAAGAGCGCCGTGGGTCGGCCATCGAACTCGCCCTCAAAACGGGCAGGTTCGAGCAGGCCGGGGAGCGTTTCGGCGTCCATGACAGTTCAGAGGCGGTCCAGTCGGTTCAGGTGACGGGGGCCGGGTTGAACAACACCAGGGCGTTGTGCAGCTTCCAGTGTTCGGCCCATGTTTTTTTACCACTGGCGACGGCCAGCAGCAGCTGGAACAGCTCGGTCCCCACGTCCTCGATAGTGGCTTCTCCGCTGGCGATGCGCCCGGCATTGACGTCCATCAGGTCGTGCCAGCGGCGCGCCAGGTCGTCGCGCGTGGCGACCTTGACCACCGGGCACTCGGCCAGGCCGTAGGGCGTGCCGCGGCCGGTGGTGAAGACGTGCAGGTTCATGCCGGCCGCGAGCTGCAGCGTGCCGCAGATGAAGTCGCTCGCCGGGGTGGCGGCGAAGATCAGGCCCTTCTGTTTGACCTTTTCACCGGGCGCGATCACGCCGTGGATCGGGCCGGTGCCGCTCTTGACGATGGAACCCATGGCCTTCTCGACGATGTTGGACAGGCCGCCCTTCTTGTTGCCGGGCGTGGTGTTGGCGCTGCGGTCCACCAGGCCCTTGTTGAGGTAGGCGTCGTACCAGGCCATCTCGCGCACCATGGCGTCGGCCACTTCGGGGCTGGCGGCACGCGTGGTCAGCAGGTCGATGCCGTCGCGCACCTCGGTCACTTCGCTGAACATGACGGTGGCGCCGGCACGCACCAGCAGGTCGGTCGCAAAGCCCACGGCCGGGTTGGCGGTGACGCCGGAAAACGCGTCGCTGCCGCCGCACTGCACGCCCACCACCAGGTCCGATGCCGGGCAGGTGGTGCGCTGGCGCCGGTTCAGGCGCTCCAGGTGCACGCGCGCCTGCCGAAGGATGGAATCGATCATGGACATGAAGCCGACGTGGGCTTCGTCCTGAAGCGTGACCACATCGAGTTCGCTGTCTCGTTGATCGCTGATCGGGATCGATCCCGGCGGCAGCAGCCGCTCGGGCTGCAGCTTCTCGCAGCCCAGGCTGAGCACCATGACCTCGCCACCGAAGTTGGGGTTGGTCGAGATGTTGCGCAGGGTGCGGATGGGGATGACCGCGTCGGGCGCGTCGATGGCGACGCCGCAGCCATAGGTGTGCTCCAGACCGACCACGCCGTCCACGTTCGGGTACAGCGGCAGCAGTTCGCTGCGGATGCGTTCGACCGCGAAGTCCAGCACGCCGGCCACGCACTGCACGGTGGTGGTGATGGCCAGCAGGTTGCGCGTGCCGACGCTGCCGTCGGCGTTGCGGAAGCCCTGGAAGGTGTGGCCGGTCAGCGGGGTCAACTGGGCCGGCGGGTTGGAAGCGGGCAGGCCTTCAAGCGAACGCGCCGCCGGCATCACCAGCCGCTGCTCGTTGACCCATCCTCCTGCCGGGATGTCCACCGCCGTGTGGCCGATCACCACGTTGTAGCGCCGCACGGCGGTGCCCGCGGGCAGGTCCACCAGCGCCACCTTGTGACCCTGGGGCACGGCCTCGACCAGCACCGGCCCGTCGGTCAGCGCCGCGCCGGGCTTCAGGCCGCCGTCGTTGACGACGATGGCCACGTTGTCCGCCGGGTGCATGCGGATACCGCGCGGTGCGGACGGAGACGATGTGTTCATGACAACGTTGCGAAAGAGGGGGGAGCCAGCACCCAGGGCGCCGCGGAACCGGCTTTGCCGGGCCGCCAGCGCCGCGGGGGTGGTTCATCTAATCAGCTTTGATGCCGCGCGAGGTGATCAGTTTCTGCCAGCGCGCGAATTCAGAAGCCTGGAACGCCGCGAACTGCTCGGGGGTGTTCAGCACCACCTCGAAGCCCAGATCCAGCAGCTTGGGCGTCACGGACGGATCGTTGAAGGTCGCGACGATGGCGTCGTGCACGCGCTTCTTCACGTCGGCGGGCAGGCCCTGGGGGGCGGCCACGGCCTGCCAGGACTGCACGTTGGCGTCCTTCACGCCGCTTTCTTCCAGCGTGGGCACATCGGGCAGCAGCGGCGAGCGCTTGGCGCTGGTGATGACCAGGGCGCGCAGCTTGCCGGCCCTGATCTGCGGCATGGCGGTGTTGATGTTCATGAAGGACGACTCCACCTGGTTGCCCAGCAGGTCACTCATCACCGGGCCGCCGCCTTTGTAGGGCACGTGCACGCCGCTGGTGCCGGTCTGTTGCCAGAAGAGTTCGGCGGTGAGGTGGTCGCTGCTGCCGTTGCCGGAAGACGCGAAGCTCATCTTGCCTGGGTTGGTCTTCTGGTAGGCGATCACCTCCGCCACCGACTTGCGCGCTGAAGCGGCGGGCACGACCAGCACGTTGGGCGCCTGCACCACCACGGTGATGAGGTCGAAGTCCTTGAGAGCGTCGTAGCTCACCTTGAACAGGTGCGGCGCGATCACGAACGGGCCGAGCGAAGAGACGAACAGCGTGTGGCCGTCGGCCGTTGCGCGGACCACGTGCGTTGCGCCAATGGTGCCAGTGGCGCCGGGCTTGTTGTCGACGACCACGGTGGCGCCGCCGCCGAGCTTTTCGCCCATCTTGCCCGACAGCGTGCGGGCGATCAGGTCGGTGGAACCGCCGGGCGGGAAGGGCACGACGAGGGTGATGGGTTTGTCGGGCCAGGCGAAGGCGCTGAGGCTGGTGGTCGCGGCCACGAGCAGGGTGATGAGGGATTTTTTCATGGTGGTGTCTCCAGGTGGATCGGGAACGGGGCGCCAGGTGGCGCCGTCGAGTGGCTTATTCGAGGGTGATCTTTTCTTCGCGGACGATCTGCGCCATCGCGGGGATTTCGGCCTTGATCCAGGCACTGAAATCGGCTGCGCTCATGTGCGACGGTTCCAGACCCAGCGACTGCAGCTTTTCCTTGATCTCGGGCAACGCGGTGATGCGCTGCACCTCGGCGTGCACCGCGGCCACAACCGCCGGCGGCGTGCCCGCCGGGGCCAGCAGGCCTTGCCAGCTGCCGGTCAGGAAGTTGGGCACGCTCTCGCTGACGGTGGGCACGTCACCCAGTTCGCCAAAGCGCTTGGCGCTGGAGACGGCCAGCAACTTGATCTTGCCGGCCTTGACGTGCGGGTAGGTGGCGACCATGCCGTTGAAGGTCACGTCCATGTGACCACCGACCAGATCGGTCATGGCTTGCGAGCCGCCCTTGTAGGGCACGTAGTTCCACTGGATGCCGTTGCGCCGGGCAAACTGCACGCCCGCCATGTGGGGTGCGCTGCCCATGCCGGCCGCGGCGGCGAAGTTCAGCTTGCCGGGGTTGGCCTTGGCGTACTTGATCAGTTCAGCGATGTTGCTGGCTGGCACCTTGGTGCTCACCACCAGCAGGTGCGGCGAGTAGCCGACCATGGCCACGGGGACGAAGTCTTTGATGACGTCGAAGGGCAGCTTGTAGAGCGACGGGCTGATGGTGAGGTTGCCCACGTCCATCAGCACGAAGGTGTAGCCATCGGCAGGCGATTTGGCCACCAGATCGGCGCCCACGTTGCCGGCCGAGCCGGCGCGGTTTTCCACCACCACCGTCTGGCCCAGTTTCTCGGTCATCTTCTGGCTGATCACGCGTGCCAGCACGTCGGACGTGCCACCGGCGGGGAAGGGCACGACGATTCGGATCGGCTGCTTGCCCGGCCAGTCCTGTGCCCAGGTGGCGAGGGGCATCAGCGCTATGGCGCCGAGCGACAGGCAGAGGGTGCGTCTGGCAAAGGTCATGGGGTGGTGCTCCGGGTGGTGTGGCTCAAAGAGCCGGGTGGCTGAAGGTGATCCAGTTGGGGTTCTGACCCATGGGCAGGCGCTGCTGCAGCGCCAGCGACCCGGTGGTGGGCCCGATGCGGTAGCGGCTCAGCTGGTGCGAGAGCTGGCCCACGGCGAGCAGGTGTTGGCCGTCGGGCGTGATGGCGAAGCCGCGCGGGCAGGTCTCGGTGGTTGTGTGCCCCCGGGGCGCGACGCGGCCGGTGCTGGCGTCCACCGAAAAAGCGGCCAAGGTGCTGCTGGTTCGCTCGCTGGTGTAGAGCCAGCGGCCATCGGGCGTGAGGTGCAGGTCGGCGGCGGAGGGTGGGCCGCTGAAGCCCGGCGGCACGGTGGGCGCGGTCTGCAGATGCGAGAGGGTGCCCGCCGCGGCGTCGTAGGCCAGCACGTCGAGCGTGGCGTCCAGCTCGTTGAGCAGGTAGACGAAACGCCCGTTGGGGTGGAAGCGGATGTGGCGCGGACCGGCGCCGGGACGCTGCGGCCAGGCCGGCGGTGTGTTGGGGCTGAGCTGGCCGGTGGTGGCATCGAAGCGGAACTGCAGCACCTGGTCGCCGCCCAGGCTGGTGACCAGCGCGTAGCGGTTGTCGGGCGCGCTCAGGATGCCGTGCGCGTGGGGCGGCGTGGGCACGAGTTGCCGTACATCGCCGGCAATGCCGCTGTCAGCGATGGGGCTCACGCTCACGCAGTTGGCCGGGTACGAGGCCGCGAACAGCCAGCGCCCGCTGGGGTCTGTGGACACATGCGCCATGCTGCCGGGCAGGGTGGCTTCGCCCAAGGGCTGCAGCTGGCCTGAGGCGGCATCGATGGCGAGGGTGACCACAGCGAGGGGTTCGCTGCGCCGCGCCACGTAGAGCCAGCGCCCGCATGGGCTCAGCGCCATGGGCATGAGCGTGCCGCCGAGCGTGACGGTGTGCAGCGGGCGCAGGCCGCCATCGGCGTCCATGGCGAGGGTGTGCACGTCGCCGCTGTCGGCGTGCGAGATGAAAACGAAGCGCTGTGTCATGACGCTCTCACAGCCCCAGCGTGCGCGGCAGCCAGAGCGACAGCCACGGCAGGTAGGTCACCATCAGCAGCACCACGAACAGCGCCACGAAGAACGGCATGAGGGCCTTGGAGACCACGCCGATCTTCAACTTGGCGATGGCGCTTCCGACGAAGAGCACCGTGCCCACGGGCGGCGTGATCAGGCCGATCCCCAGGTTGACCATCATGATCATGCCGAAGTGCACCGGGTCGACGCCCATCATCTTCACCACCGGCAACAGGATGGGCGTGAGGATCAGGATCAGCGGCGACATGTCCATCAGCGTGCCCAGCACGATCAGCAGCACGTTGATCAGCGCCAGGATCACGTATTTGTTGTCCGAGAGTTCCGTGAGGAAGGTCGTGACCCGCAGCGGGATCATCATCAGCGTCATGATGTAGCCGAAAGCCGCGGCAAAGCCGATCAGGATCATGACGATGGTCACGGTCTTGACCGTGCGGTGCATCAGCTTGGGCAGGTCGCTCCACCGGTAGTCGCGGTAGATGAACATGGTCACGAAGAAGGCCCAGACCACCGCGATGGACGCCGACTCGTTGGCCGTGAAAACGCCCGAGAGAATGCCGCCCAGGATGATGACCATGGTCATCAGACCCCACAGGGCTTCACCGCAGATCTTCAACGCCTGGCGCAGTGGAATCACCTCACCCTTGGGGTAACCGTGCTTCTTCGCCTTGTAGAGGCACAGCACCGAGAGCGTCAGCCCCATCAGCAGGCCGGGCAACACGCCGGCCATGAACAGCGCGGCGATGCTCACCGTGCCGCCCGCTGCGAGCGAATACAGCACCGCGTTGTGGCTGGGCGGGATCAGGATCGCCTGCACCGATCCGCTGATGGTGACGGCGGTGGCGAACTCGCGCGGGTAGCCCTTCTTCTCCATCTCGGGGATCAGCACCGTGCCGACCGAGGCGGTGTCGGCCACGGAGGAGCCGGAGATCGCACCGAAGAAGGTGGACGCCAGGATGTTCACGAGCGACAGGCCGCCGCGCACAAAGCCGATCAGCACACCCGCGAACGCCACCAGGCGCCGCGCCATGCCGCCCTCGGCCATGATGGCGCCGGCCAGCACGAAGAAGGGGATCGCGAGCAGCGAAAACTTGTTCACCCCTGCGGCAATCTGGATCATCACCGCGTCGAGCGGGATCTCGATGTAGATGGCGCCGGCCAGCGCGGCCAGGCCGAGCGAGAAGGCGATGGGCACGCCCAGCGCCATGAGCAGCACGAAGCTGCCGATCAGCACGAACGCGTCCATCAGTGGTTCCCCCCGTGGGCCAGGGCGGCGCCCCGGTCCGTCTTTTCCGGTTCTTCGAAGCGCATCAGCCGGCGGTGGTCCTGCGGGCCGATCCAGCGCCGCTCGATCACGAACAGCAGGGTGAACAGCGAGCCCAGCGGCAAGGCGGCGTAGGTCACGCCCACCGGCAGCCAGGGCAGTTCGCTGATCGACTGGCCCATGGTGGCCAGGCTGAGGCTGGTGCCGTACCAGGTCACGAAAGCGCAGGCCGCGGCCATGCACAAGTCCACGAGCCAGGCGCACAGCGCGCGCAGCGGCGCGGGCAGCACGTCGGTGAGCATGGTCACGGCGATGTGGGCATTGGCGCGGTAGGCCGCGGCCGCGCCAATGAAGGTGAACACCATCATGAGCAGGATGGCGATGGGCTCGGGCCATTGCGAGCCGGTGCCCAGCACGTAACGCGTGAACACGCCCCAAGGAATGATCAGCGACATGCAAACGATGGCGATGCCGGCGGCCCAGATGCACGCCAGATAGAGGCGGTCCATCGCAGCGACGTAGAGGGATTTCATGGATCGTTTTATGCAAGCGGCACCCCGGCGCGAGGCCGGGGTGCCTGGAGGGGCTGCGGGCGGAGGGCGCAGGCTTACTTGACGTCGCCGATGCGCTTCATCAGATCGGCAAACTGGGCGCCGTACTTGGCGCGCACCGGGGCGGTGGCGTCAAAGAAAGGCTTGTTGTCGATGGCGATGAACTCCACGCCTTCGGCCTTGAGCTTGGCGCTGTAGTCGGCCACGGCCTTGTCCCACAGGCCGCGCTGCTCCATCTGCGCTTCGCGGCCGAGCTTTTTCACCAGCGCCTGGTCGGCGGGGGTGAGCTTGTCCCAGGCCACTTTCGACATCACCAGGATCTCGGGAATGATCAGGTGGTTGGTCTGGGTGTAGTACTTGGCGCCGGCCTTGAAGTGGTTGGCGGTGTACAGGCTGGGCGGGTTGTTTTCAGCGCCATCGACCACACCGGTCTGGATCGCGGTGAACACCTCGCCGTAGCCCATGGCGATGCCGTTGCCGCCCATGGCGTTCATGGTGTCGACAAACAGCGGGTTGCCCATCATGCGGATCTTCTGGCCCTTGAGGTCGGCGGGCGTGCGCACAGGCTTCTTGGTGTAGAGGCTGCGGCTGCCACCGTCCATCCAGGCCAGGGCGACCATCTTGGCCGGGCTGGCGCTGATCTTGTCCAGCAGCTCCTGGCCGATCGGGCCGTCGATCACGGCGCGCATGTGGGCGATGTCGCGGAACACGAAGGGCATGTTGAACACGTTGACCTCGGGCACCACCGGGCCGACCGGGCCGAGCGAGGTGCGCAGCAACTGGATCGCGCCGACCTGCGTCTGCTCGATCATGGCCTTCTCGTCGCCGAGCACGCTGCCCGGGAACATTTGGAACTTGTAGCGGCCCTGGCTGGCGGTTTCGAGCTTTTTGCCCATGGCCTCCACCGCGACCACGGTGGGGTAGCCGGCGGGGTGCACGTCGGCGGCTTTCAGCACGGTCTGGGCGCTGGCAAGGCCCAACACGCTGGCACAGGCGGTGGCCACGGTGGCCTGGATCAGGGTTCTGCGTTTCGTCATGTCGGTGTCTCCTGGGCGCTGCGGCGCCGTGGTGGGGGGGGGGAAGGTTGTCTGAGCGGGTTGTCGACCTATCCAAAGCCGGAATGCATCTGTTACAGTGAACCTACACATCTCATCATCGGTTGTCGTACAACTAATCTAGCAGATGCAAATCACAGCCCCTATCGGGATAACCCCTATGAACCGGGATCTGGCCAGCCGCAGCAAGTCGCGCACGCTCTCCACCGAACTGGCGCACGTGCTGGTGGGGCGCATCCGCAACGGCGACTACGCGCCGGGTGAAAAGCTGCCCAAGGAGGCGGCCTTCATGGACGAGTTCGGTGTCAGCCGCACCGTGGTCCGCGAGGCGATTTCCTACCTGCAGGCGGTCAACCTGGCCGAGACCCGCCATGGCATCGGCACCTTTGTGCTGAAGGCGGACGAGAGCGCACCGTTCCGCATCCAGCCCGAACAGCTCGGCACCTTGCGCGACACCATCGCGCTGCTGGAGCTGCGCATCGGCATCGAGACCGAGGCCGCGGCCATCGCGGCCGCGCGCCGCACCGAGGCGAATCTGGTCAGCATGCAGGCCGCGCTGGAAGCCTTTTCCGAAGCCATCGAGGCCGGGCAGGATGCCGCCAACGCCGACTTCCAGTTCCACCGCGAGATCGCGCTGGCGACCCAGAACAGCCACTTCGTCGAAGTCATGAACTCGCTCGGCCCGGGCGTGATCCCGCGCGCCCGCCTGGCGATGGCGGCGGCCCAGGATCCGAACCGCCTGATGTACCTGCGGCGCGTGCACCTGGAGCACGAGAGCATCTACAACGCGATCCGGGACCAGGATGTGGACAGCGCCCGCGCGGCCATCCGCACCCACCTGTCCAACAGCCGCGAGCGCCTGCGCAAGAGCGAAACCCAGGCCGGTTGAGGCGGCGCGGGAGGCGGGTGCGAGGGTTATCCCGAATGGGTTGGGTCGGTTCAAGTTGTATGATGACTGTCAACTTAAACGGGTTTCCGTTGTTGACCTGTCCTCACGCACCGACCATGAACGCCACGCCCTCCGTCACCCGTCTGCAAGTGATCCCCGTCGCGGGTCACGACAGCATGCTGCTCAACCTGAGCGGTGCGCACGGTCCGTTTTTCACCCGCAACCTGCTGATCCTGACCGACTCGTCGGGTCACACCGGCGTGGGCGAGGTGCCGGGCGGCGAAAAAATCCGCCAGACGCTGGAAGACGCGCGGCCCCTGATCGAAGGGCAGCCCATCGGCGCCTGGAACCGCGTGTTGAACAGCCTGCGCAGCGGCTTTGCCGAACGCGACAGCGGCGGGCGCGGCAACCAGACCTTTGACCTGCGCGTGACCATCCACGCCGTGACCGCCGTGGAGTCCGCCTTGCTCGACCTGCTGGGCCAGCACCTTGGCGTGCCGGTCGCGGCCCTGCTCGGCGAGGGCCAGCAGCGCGAGCGCGTTCAGATGCTGGGGTACCTGTTCTACATCGCCGACCGCAAGCAGACCGACCTGGCCTACCGCAGCGAGCCCGACGCGGCCGACGACTGGCAGCGCCTGCGCCACGAAGCCGCGCTCACGCCCGAAGCGGTGGTGAAGCTCGCCGAAGCCGCGCAGGCGCGCTACGGCTTCCAGGACTTCAAGCTCAAGGGCGGTGTGCTGCGCGGCGAAGACGAGGTGGAGGCTGTCGTGGCGCTGCACGAGCGCTTCCCGCAAGCGCGCGTGACGCTCGATCCCAACGGCGGCTGGCTGCTGAAAGACGCGGTGCGCCTGCTGCGCGACCACCGCAACACCCTGGCCTACGCCGAAGACCCGTGCGGCGCCGAGGGCGTGTTCTCCGGCCGTGAGGTGATGGCCGAATTCAAGCGCGCCACCGGCCTGCCCACCGCCACGAACATGGTCGCCACCGACTGGCGCGAGATGGCGCACAGCCTGATGCTGCAGTCGGTCGATATCCCGCTGGCCGACCCGCACTTCTGGACCCTGCAGGGCTCGGTGCGCGTGGCCCAGCTGTGCCAGATGCACGACCTGACCTGGGGTTCGCACTCGAACAACCACTTCGATGTGTCGCTCGCCATGTTCACGCACTGCGCCGCCGCCGCGCCGGGCAAGGTGACGGCGATCGACACCCACTGGATCTGGCAGGACGGCCAGGGCCTGACCAAGGAACCGCTGCAGATCCAGGGCGGCTATGTGGACGTGCCCCAGCAGCCGGGCCTGGGCGTGGAGCTGGACATGGACAAGGTGCAGAAGGCGCACCAGCTCTACCAGCAGCACGGTCTGGGTGCACGCGACGACGCCGTCGCGATGCAGTACCTGATACCGGGCTGGTCATTCAACAACAAGATGCCGGCGCTGGTGCGCTGAAGCGTCTTGCTCTTCCTCTGCTCTTTAAGGACATCAACATGAAACTGGGATTCATCGGACTGGGCATCATGGGTGCGCCCATGGCGGGCCATTTGCTGGCCGCGGGCCACGAGCTGTTTGCGCAGTCGCGCAGCGGCGTGCCGGCCGATCTGCTGGCCGCGGGCGCCAAGGCCTGCACCACGGCGGCCGACGTGGCGTACGCCGCCGACATCATCTTCCTGATGGTGCCCGACACGCCGCACGTGGCCGAGGTGCTGTTTGGCGAGACCGGGCTGGACAAAGGGCTCAGCAGCGGCAAGACGGTGGTGGACATGAGCTCGATCTCGCCCATCGCCACCAAGGAATTTGCCAAACGCATCCAGGCTCTGGGCTGCAACTACATCGACGCGCCCGTGAGTGGTGGCGAAGTCGGCGCCAAGGCCGCCAGCCTGACCATCATGGTCGGTGCCACCGAGGCCTCGTTCGCCACCGTGAAGCCGCTGTTTGAATTGATGGGCAAGAACATCACGCTGGTGGGTGGCGTGGGCGACGGCCAGACCTGCAAGGTGGCCAACCAGATCATCGTGGCGCTCAACATCGAGGCCGTGGGCGAGGCGCTGCTGTTCGCGGCCAAAGCCGGCGCCGACCCGGCCAGAGTGCGCCAGGCGCTGATGGGCGGCTTCGCGGCCAGCCGCATTCTCGAAGTGCACGGCGAACGCATGATCAAGCGCACGTTCAACCCCGGCTTCCGCATCGAGCTGCACCAGAAAGACCTGAACCTCGCGCTCGAAGGCGCCAAGGCGCTGGGCCTCAGCCTGCCGCACACCGCCAGCGTCGCCCAGCTCATGAACAGCTGCGTCGCCCTGGGCGGCGCGGCCTGGGATCACTCGGGCCTGGTGCGCGCGCTGGAGACGGCGGCCAACTTCCAGATCGCCGGCAACTGAAGCGGCCGCCCGGTGCCGAGCCCGGAACCTGTGACCCCCACCTTCCAACGGAGACACCCATGGACCTGCCCGTCAACCATTTCAAGCACGCGATCCACGCGGGGCGAAAGCAGATCGGCCTGTGGTCGCACCTGTGCAGCCACCTGAGCACCGAGATCCTGGCCGACAGCGGCTTCGACTGGCTGCTGCTCGACATGGAGCATTCGCCCAACGAACTGCCCGAGCTGCTCTCGCAGCTGCAGGCCATGAAGGGCACCCCGGCCTCGGCCATCGTGCGCCCGCCGTGGAACGACATGGTGGTCTTCAAGCGCCTGCTCGACATCGGTGTGCAGACCCTGCTGGTGCCCTATGTGCAGACCGCCGAGGAAGCGGTCAACGCCGTGGCCTACACGCGCTACCCGCCGCACGGTGTGCGCGGCTTTGCGGGCGCGCCGCGCGCCAGCGGTTACGGTCGCGTGAAGGACTACGCCCACCGCTGCGGCGAAGAAATCTGCGTGCTGGTGCAGGTCGAAACCGTGCTGGGCCTGCAGAACCTTGAGGCGATAGCGAACGTTGAAGGCGTGGACGGCGTCTTCATCGGCCCCGGCGACCTCTCGGCCGCGCTCGGCCACCTCGGCAATCCCAAACACCCCGAGGTGCTTGCCGCCATCGACGACGCCATCGCGCGCATCCGCGCCTGCGGCAAGGCGCCGGGCATCCTCACCGGCGACGAAGCCCTGGCGAAGCACTATGTGCAACAGGGCTGCCTGTTCGTCGCCGTCGGTGCCGACCAGAACCTGCTGCGCGACAGCGCGCAGGCGCTGGCTGGCCGCTTCAAGAATTGATTGTTTCCCCGGAGCCCACCATGCTTGCCCAGCCCGCCACCCCGCTGAAGTTCAACCGCCTGCTGCTCACCGGCGCCGCCGGCAACCTCGGGCGGGAGCTGCGCCCGCGCCTCAAGGCGTATTGCGAAGTCTTGCGCCTGAGCCACCGCAGCGACCTGGGCGCGCCTGCTGCGGGTGAAGAGGTGTTCACCGCCGACCTGGCCGACAAGGACCGCGTGCACGCCATGCTGGCCGACGTGGACGCGGTGGTGCACATGGGCGGTGTCTCCACCGAGCAGCCCTGGGAGCCCATCCTCGCCGGCAACATCGTCGGCATGGTCAACCTCTACGAAGCCGCGCGCCTACACGGCACGAAGCGCATTGTCTTCGCCAGCTCCAACCACGTCACCGGCTTCTACCGGCAGGACGAAGTCATCACCCCCAGAGCCGCGCCCAGACCCGACGGCTTCTACGGCCTTTCCAAGGCCTTTGGCGAAGACCTGGCCCAGCTCTACTGGGACCGTTGGGGCATCGAGACCGTGAGCCTGCGCATCGGCTCGTCGTTCACCGAACCGCGCGACCGCCGCATGCTCGCCACCTGGCTGAGCTACGACGATCTGGAGCGCCTGATCGTGGCCGCGCTCACCGCGCCCATCGTCGGCCACAGCATCATCTATGGCGTCTCCGACAACCAGACCAGCTGGTGGGACAACACCCCCGCCAGACACATCGGCTACCGCCCGCAGGACAGCTCCGACGTCTTCCGGCCGGCGGTGGAAGCGCGCCAGCCGGCCATTGACCGCCACGACCCGGCCGCGCTGTACCAGGGCGGTGCGTTTGTGAAAGCCGCGCCGCACGGATGACGGCCCGCGACAGCGCGCCCGATGGGCAAGCCGGTGTGGGCGCTGTCCACGGGGCCATGGCGTCAGGTGGCGCTGCTGGGCGAAGGCTTCATCGTCGTCGCGGCTTTCGTGCTCTCGGCCGCCAGCATCCATGGCAAGCGCGTGTCGCAGCGGCTGGACCCGATGGTCATGACCGCCTGGCAGCTCGCCATTGGCGGGCTGGTGCTGCTGCTGGGCGGGCTGGCCGGTGGCGGCGCCATCACAGGCTGGGGCGTTGGCTCGCTGGCCTTGCTGGGCTACATGGCGGTGCTCTCAGCGGCGGCCTTTGCGCTCTGGGCCGCGCTGCTCAAGCACAACCGGGTGGGGCAGGTCACGGTGTTCAACTTTTGATCCCGGTGTTCGGCGCGCTGCTCTCGGCCCTGTTCCCGGGCGAGACGGTGCTCGAATGGCGCAACCTGATCGCGCTGGTGCTGGTGCTGGTGTGCGGGGGCATCTGGCTGGTTACCACCGAAACCGCTGCGGCGTCGGCGCCCGCGCCAGCGGGCTGACCCAGCGCTTGGTCTGGCAGCGCACAGACGCCCGGCGCTCCGACACCTAAGGTCCATCCACATCCCCGCTGTTGGCTCGCACCAGCGGCGGGGTCTGCAGCGTGCAGCCCCGGGCTGCACCCCTTCGGATGGAACCCATGCTGAAAAACAAAGTGGTGCTCGTCACCGGTGCCGCCTCGGGCATCGGCCGGGCCATTGCCCTCACGGCCGCGCGCGAAGGCGCGCTGCTGGTGCTGTCGGACATCGACGCCGACGCCGGCGTCGAAACCGGCGCGATGGTGCGCTCCCAGGGCGGCGAGTCGCTGTTTGTGGCGGCCGACGTCGGCAGCGCCGACGAGTGCCAGGCCCTGGTGTCCCAGGCCATGGCGCATTTCGGCCGCCTCGACGTGGCCTGCAACAACGCCGGCATCGGCGGCGCCGCCGCGCCGCTGGCCGACTACCCGCTCGACGCCTGGGCGCAGGTGATCAACATCAACCTCAACGGCGTGTTCTACGGCATGCGCGCGCAGATCGCGGCCATGTTGCTCCATGGCGGCGGCTCCATCGTCAACGTGGCGTCGATTCTGGGCGCGGTCGGCTTTGCCACCGCGTCGGCCTACACCGCGGCCAAACACGGCGTGGTGGGCCTCACGCAGGCCGCCGCCCTCGAATACGGCGCCCAGGGCGTGCGCGTCAACGCGGTCGGTCCCGGCTTCATCCACACGCCCATGATCAGCGGCCTCGAAGACGACCCGGCGGTCAACGCCCTGCTGGTGGCGGCCCACCCGATCGGTCGCCTGGGCCGCGCCGAGGAGGTGGCCGAACTCGTGGTCTGGCTCGCCTCGGAACGGGCGTCGTTCGTGACCGGCTCCTACTACCCGGTGGACGGCGGCTACCTCGCCCGCTGAACCCGCCTCCCCACCCTTCTTTTTTTTCTGGAGTACCCCAATGACCCAACGCAAACCGACATTCATCCTGGCCAGCAGCCTCATCGGCCTGGCCGCCCTGACGCTGGCGGCCTGCAACAAGCCACCCGTGATGGTGCAGGAACCCGCGCCGAGCATCACGCTGGGCACCCAGGTGGACGATGCCGTCATCACCTCGGGTGTCAAGTCCGCCTTGCTGGGCGACGAAGCGATCAAGAGCTTTGACCTGCAGGTCGAGACCCGCAAGGGCACCGTGCAGCTCAGCGGCTTTGTCGACAACCAGGCCCAGATCGACCAGGCGATCGCCGTCACGCGCAGCGTGGCCGGTGTGACCGAAGTTGAGAACGGCGTCACGCTCAAGGGAACCCCCAGCACCGTGGGCACCAAGATCGATGACGCGAGCGTGACCGGCCGCGTCAAGACCGCGCTGCTGGCCGACCCCGACATCAAGAGCTTCGACATCAGCGTGGTCACCTTCAAGGGCGAGGTGCAGCTCACCGGCTTTGTGAACAACCAGGGCCAGATCGACCAGGCCAGCAAGCTCGCCGGCGTCGCCGAAGGTGCCACCAGCGTCAAGAACGAACTGATGGTCAAACAATGAACCACGCCCACAAACTCACCGACGTCGCCACCCTGCGCAGCCAGGCCCGCCAGCACATCGAAGCCGGTGCCGTGACCGCCGGCTACAACGCCAACCGCGACCAGGTGGTCAAGCTGCTCAACGAAGCGCTGGCCACCGAGATCGTCTGCGTGCTGCGCTACCGGCGCCACCACTTCATGGCGCGCGGCATTCACGGCCAGAGCGTGGGGGCCGAGTTCCTGATCCACTCCAACGAGGAGCAGGGCCACGCTGACCTGCTGGCCGCGCGCATCGTGCAGCTGGGCGGTGAGCCCGACTTTTCGCCCGACAGCCTGAGCCAGCGCAGCCACGCCGAATACGTGGCCGGCGACACGCTGACGCAGATGATCCGGGAGAACCTGGTGGCCGAGCGCATCGCCATCGACAGCTACCGCGACATGGTCCTGTACCTGGGCGACCAGGACCCGACCACCAGCGTGCTGCTCAAGCAGATCCTGGCGGTGGAAGAAGAACACGCCGACGAACTGGCCGATCTGCTCGAAGGCATGAGCGGCTGAGGTAACCCCCCGCAGCGCTTCGCGCTACCCCCCGGGGGGGCGGCACTGGCCGTCTGGCGAAGCCAGCCCGGCGGTGCCCTGGGCTTGGGAACCTCGCATGTCTCCGGTCTCGCGCTCCGGCGCCGGGCTTGCAGGCACGGTTCATTGATCAGCAAGACCCGGCACGCTGCGGACTTGAGCCCAAGCCGCTACAGTTCGCCCCAAGCGGGGCGCGGTGCCTTGCGGCCCGGTCTGGGCACAGGAGTTCAACATGGTGTGGCTGGTTCTGGGTCTGGTGCTGTTTCTGGGCGTGCACAGCATCGCCATCGTCTCGCCCACGGGGCGCGACCGGCTCGCCGCGGGCATGGGCGAGAACGCCTTCAAGGGCCTCTATGCGCTGGTCTCGTTCGCAGGTCTGGGGCTGATCGTCTGGGGCTACGGCCTGTCGCGCGAGACGCCCGTGCTGCTCTATGCCTTGCCGGGCGGCTTTCGCCACCTGGCCGCGCTGTTGCTGCTGCCGGTGTTCGTGCTGCTGCTGGCGGCCTACCTGCCGGGGCGCATCAAAACCCTGACGAAACACCCCATGCTGCTGGCCGTCAAGCTCTGGGCGCTGGCGCACCTGCTGGCCCAGTCGGTCACCGGCGGCACGCTGGCCGATGTGCTGCTGTTCGGCGGCTTCTTGGCCTGGGCCGTGGCCGACCGCATCTCGCTCAAGCGCCGCGCTTTGGCCGGCGCCTTGCGCCCCGTGCCCGCGTTGCCGGCCGGTGGCGCCAACGACGCCATCGCCTTGGTGGGCGGGCTGGCGCTGTACGCGCTGTTCGTGTTCTGGGCCCACGCCTGGCTGTTTGGCGTGCGCCCGTTCGGCTGAGTGGCCGAGCCGCTGAACCGGGAACCCGTGAGCCCGGTTCAGGCACCAACCGGTTTCACCTGGAGGGCCTTGTCATGCGCTTGCCGATATTGATCCCGATCCAGCGCCTCGCGCTGCTGGTGTTCGCCGTGCTGGCCACCACGGCCCACAGTCAGACAGCGGCGTTGCGCGTGGAGGTGGTGGCCAGCGGTCTGCAGAACCCCTGGGGCGTGGCCTTCATCGACGGTGGCCGTTTCCTTGTGACCGAACGGCCGGGCCGGATGCGTGTGGTGGCGGCCGACGGCCGGCTGGGCGAACCGCTGGCCGGTTTGCCGGAAGTGGATGCGGGCGGGCAGGGCGGTCTGCTCGACGTCATCACCGACAGCGGTTTTGCCCGCAACCGCACCGTGTACTTCTGCTACGCCGAGCCGGGCGCGGGCGGCAATTCCACCGCGCTCGCTTCGGCACGGCTGTCAACCGATTCCACACGCCTCGAAGCGGTGAAGGTGATCTTCAGCCAGGCGCCGAAGTTCAGCAGCCGGGCCCACTTCGGCTGCCGCATCGTGGAGACGCCCGACGGCCTGCTCTTCCTCACCCTGGGCGACCGCTTCAGCCGCAAGGACGACGCGCAGACGCTGGACAACCACCACGGCAAGGTGGTGCGCATCGCCAAGGACGGCAGCGTGCCGCCCGGCAACCCGTTCGTGGGCCGCGCCGGAGCCAAGCCCGAAATCTGGAGCCTGGGCCACCGCAACCTGCAGGGCGCCGCACTCGGCCCCGACGGGCGGCTCTGGACCAGCGAACACGGGCCGCAGGGCGGCGACGAGATCAACCGCCCGGAGGCCGGCAAGAACTACGGCTGGCCCGTCATCACCTACGGCGAAAACTACGGCGGCGGTGCCATCGGCGAGGGCATCACCGCCAAGGCCGGGCTGGAGCAGCCGGTGTTCCAGTGGACACCGTCGATCGCACCATCGGGTCTCGCTTTCGTAAAGGGTGAACGCTACGGCAAGGCCTGGCAGGGCAACCTGCTCGCGGGCTCGCTCAAGTTCCGCTACCTGGTGCGGCTGGAAGTCAGCGGCGGCCGCGTGGTGAAAGAAGAACGCCTGCTGCCCGACCTCAACGCGCGCGTGCGCGATGTGCGCGAAGGCCCCGACGGCTTCATCTACCTGTTGACCGACGAGCGCAACGGGCGACTGTTGCGGCTGCTTCCGGGCTGAGGTGGTCAGCATCCCGGCCCCGGCGCGACCGCTGTGCACCGGGCGGTCCCTTGGGGCTTGGCGCCCGATCGATTCCCCGCTGGTGCGTTCCAGCAAAACCGTTGACCCACGCCGCCCGCCGACCGTCCCCCTGCTGCTTTTCAATTGCGACCGGCTCGCCGCGGCGCATCAGCGCCTGGCCCGCCGCGCCGACAACCACGCCGAGCTGTACCACCACACCCGCTTCGGTGTCTGGTAACTCCGGCTGATCCGCCGCCTGGTGGAGCCCTTCGAGCGTTGGGTGCGGGCACGGCTCGGGCCCGGGGTGCCCAGGCCTTCATGCGCCACCAGATCCCGAGCGTGCTGCCGCCCACGGCGCAGGCGCGTGCGCTCGCCGTGGTGCGGCTTCCTGCTGGCCGTGGGCTTCACGCACGGCCTGTTCAACATGATGGCCGGCTGCACCCTCCAGCCCGATCGCGACCTCACCGGTCCCGACGCACCCCGCGTGCTCGCGGTGGACGCCGACGCGAAGATGGCCGATGGGGTGCTCAAGCCCGACTTTGGCCACTGGGTCAGCTTGTCGCGCGAATTCCGCGGGCGCGCCGTCCACGCGGGTTGCCGCGAGACGCTGGCGCAGGCCGGTGCCTTGCGCGCGCTGCACGCGGTTTGAACTGCGGGGGCTGGGTTCAGATCCTGGGGTTCTTCGGGGTGTCCGTGGTGGGCTTGCCGTCGTCATCGAGATCCGGGTTGGGCTTGATGGCCGGAGAACCAGCGCCGGGAGCGTCTTCGATGTTGTCTTCCACCATGTCGAGAAACTCATCCACTTCGTCGGTTGAGTGCCTGGATGGCTCAATGTGGGCCGTTTTTTCGCGGGTCATGGGGTTTCCTTTCGGTTGGGGGAGCGGGGCCTTTGGCGGCTGTGCAATGCGCTTCCGTTGACCAGGTCTTCAGAAGCTGCGACAAGCCGGCGCAGAGCCCCCAATAGGGGCAGATTCGGGGCCGCCTGTCTGTTCGCCAGCGAACCATCAGGGTCCTGCGGCCGCCGGTTGGCCGGTATGAGCGCTGGCGCACAGATCAGATGCAGCGCCGCCGCTAATGTGAGGGTGGCGGTGCCGTGCCTGAGCGGTGAATGCGCCGCATCACATCCCACCTACGCGAAGGAAAACTCTCATGAACAGCATCATCTACATCGTCGGCCTGGTCGTGGTCGTTCTGTTCGTCCTGTCCTTTTTCGGCCTGCGCTGAGGCGCCGACGTCGTTCCATGGGGTGCCTTGATGGAACGCTGGATCAAAGATCCTTCGCCAGGCGCACGCCGCTGAACTGCCAGCGCGCGTCGGTGGGGAAGAAGTTGCGGTAGCTGGCGCGGATGTGCGAGCGCGGCGTGGCACACGAGCCACCGCGCAGCACCATCTGGTTGACCATGAACTTGCCGTTGTATTCGCCCACCGCGCCGGCCCAGGGGCGGTAGCCAGGGTAGGGGGTGTAGGGGCTGGCGGTCCATTCCCAGACATCGCCGCCCATCTGGCGCGGGCCGGGTGTCCTGCGCGCCAGCGGCATCGGGTGCAGGGCGCCGCTCTCCAGGAAGTTGCCCTGTTTCTGCCAGGTGTCGCCCAGTGCCTGGGCGGCAAACTCCCACTCGGTCTCGGTCGGCAGGCGCAGCGCCAGCCCGTCCTGCGCGCCGCGCCAGCGCGCGTAGGCGTCGGCCTCGAACCAGCTGATGTGCACCACCGGGGTGTGCGGGTCCAGCGGCACGCGGCCGTGCAGCGTGAAGTTGGTCCAGCCGCCGTCGGTGGCCTGCCAGTAGAGCGGCGCAACGGCCTGTTGCGCCTGCACCCAGTCCCAGCCCGCCGCCATCCACCAGCGCGGGTCGCGGTAGCCACCGCCGTCCATGAAGGCCAGCCAGTCGCCGTGGGTCACCAGCCGGTTGGCCAGGGCGTAGGGCCGCAGCAGCACGGCGTGGCGCGGGGCTTCGTTGTCGAATCCGAAACCGGCACCCGCGTGCCCCACCTGGGCGATGCCACCGGCGTATTCCACCCAGTCCACCGGCGTGGCGACCACGCTGCTCAGCGGCCATTGCGGGTGGTAGACCGGGTCCAGCGGGTTCATCGCCAGCAGGTGCTTGATGTCGGTGAGCAGCAGCTCCTGGTGCTGCTGCTCGTGCTGCAGGCCCAGCTCCATCAGCTCGCGCAGCTCGGGTTTGTCCGTGCGCGACAGCAGGGCGGCGATGCGCGTGTCCACATTCGCGCGGTAGGCCTTGACTTCGGCGAGGCCAGGCCGCGTGACCAGGCCGCGCTGCGGGCGCGGGTGCTGCTCGCCCACACCCTGGTAGTAGCTGTTGAACAGCACGCGAAAACCGGGGTGGAAAGGCTGGAAGCCGGGTTCGTAACGTTCCAGCACGAAGGTCTCGAAGAACCACGTCACGTGGGCCAGGTGCCATTTGGTCGGGCTGGTGTCGGGCATGGACTGGACCTGGCAGTCGGCCTCAGACAGGGGCTCGGCCAGCGCGAGCGTCTGGGCGCGCACGCTGGCGTAGCGCCGGGCCAGGTCGGTGGGGGCGGTCTGGGGGGCCGGGGTCGCGGTCATCGGGGTGCTCCTTTCAGCGTGGCGCTGGCGATGTAGCCCATGCCCCATTGCGTGATGTTCCAGCGGAAGTCCTTGCATGGAGCGGTCAAGCGGATCCAGGGTTCCCACAGGTCGGCGGCCCGGGCGTTGCAGGGCCGGTCTTTCAGCCAGGCCAGCAGGTTGAGCGGGCCGGTCCACCAGGGGAAGTCCTTGATGCCCGCCATCGCCACGCGCGCACCCGGCTTCACCTGGCGCAGGATGTTGGCCACCGCCGCCGGGCTGCGGCAGATGTCGTGCGTGTGGTTGGCGAGCATCGCGTCGTCCAGCGCCGGCAGCTGCACCGTTTCGGCCGCTGCGCTGGCGTGCCACACGTTGGCCCAGTCTTCGCGCTGCACGCGTTGCTGTGCCAGCGCGAACATGTCGGGGCGCTGCCCGAAGACCAGCACCCGGCCGGTGCCGCCCACGCCCGCGCGCAGCGGCGCACAACTCAGGCCGGTGCCGGCGCCCACGTCGGGCACGGCCTGGCCGGGTTGCAGCTGCAGCAGCACGATGGAGATGTCGTTGCCGGTCGTCATGTCCACCTTGTTCGTTGGGACGTCGTGGAACTTGCGGAACCCCGCGCGGGGGGGCAGGATACAGGCCTTGGGCGCAGATGACGAGGGTCCGGTGCCGGGCGGTCTTCAGCGCGTGAGCAGGCGCCGCGAGCCGTGGCTGGCGGCGTCCACGAAGGCCACGAGCAGCAGCATCGCGGCCAGGATGGTGGCGGTCTTGCCCATGTGGAACAGGCCCATGTGAAAGGCCAGCAGCTGGCCCAGGCCGCCCGCACCCACCACGCCCAGCACCGCCGCGGCGCGGATGTTGTTTTCCCAGCGGTAGAGCGTGTAGCTCATGAGCTGCGGAAGCACTTGCGGCAGGGTGGCGTAGAGGAACACGCGGCCGTTGCCCACGCCCTGCGCGCGCAGGGCATCGCCGGGGCCGGGCGGGGCGTTTTCGATCGCTTCGGCGAACAGCCGGCCGAGCACGCCGGTGGTGTGTAGCGCCAGCGCCAGCGTGCCGGCAAACGGGCCCAGCCCGGCGGAGATCAGCAGCAGCGCGGCCCACACCAGCTCGGGGATGCTGCGCAGCGCGTTGAGCAGCAGGCGCGTGGGCGCGCGACTGTGGGCGGCATCGCCCTCGTGCAGGCGACTGGCGGGCAGCGCCAGCGCCAGCCCGGCCAGCGCCGCCAGCAGCGTGCCCAGCGCCGACATGGCCAGCGTTTCCCAGGTGCCGAGCGCGACCTTTTTCAGGAACGCGGGCGATGTGTCGGGCGGCACGAACTCGGCCAGGAAGCGGCCCATGCTCTGCGCCGCTTCGAGCGACAGGAACTGGGCCCATTGCAGGTCGAGTGACCAGAAGCTCGCCACCACCAGCAGCAGCAAGCCGGCGCTGAACCAGCAGGCCTTGCAGCGCGCACTGAACAGCGGCGGCGGCAGCCGGTAGGTCTGGTTGGCGGCCTGGGGCTTTTTCATCCCAGCGACCTCCGCAGCCCCGCGCTCACGCGGTCGGCGAGCGCGACGAGCGCCATGAACACCAGCAGCATGGTGGCGACCTCGCCGCCGTTGAACATCTTCATCGAGTTGTCCATCTGCTGGCCCAGGCCGCCCGCGCCCACGAAGCCCAGCACCACCGACGAGCGGATCGCGCACTCCCAGCGGTAGACCGTGTAGCTGGTGAGCTCGGCCGCGCTGGCCGGCAGCAGACCGTAAAAGAAGGCCTGCAGGCGCCCGCTGCCATTGCGCAGCAGGTTCTGTGTGGCATCGGTTTCGCCGCTTTCCAGGATCTCGCCGTACACCTTGCCCAGCATGCCGCCGTAGGTCAGCGCGATCGCCAGCACACCGGCCGTGGGGCCGAGGCCGACCACGCGCACAAACACCAGCGCCCACACCAGCTCGGGGATACTGCGCAACACGACCAGCAGCCAGCGCACGCTCTGGCGCAGCCAGAAAGGGCCGCGGGCCATCGGGCCGGCCAGCGCCGAAATCGACAGCACGCGTGTGGACATCAGGGTCAGCGGCAGCGCGATGATGAGCGCCAGCGTCATGCCGGCGGTGGCCATGGCGACCGTGCGCCAGGTTTCGCGCGCCACCATCGCGAGAAACTCGCCGCCGTGGGCCAGCGGCCAGAAGCTGCCGATGAAATGCCCGCTGACCTGGAGGCTCTCGGGCGCCAGCAGCACCCAGGGTTTGAACTCGGTCGCCACCAGCAGCGGCCACAGCAGCACCAGCGCGGCCAGGCTCCAGAACACGCGGCCGAGCCAGGCCGGGTCGCGCGTGGGCGGAAGGCGCAAGCGCAGCTCAGCCATGGCGAGGTGCATGAACCCAGCAGCAACCGCAGAACCGGCTTTGCCGGGCGGCTGGTTGCGCCCCCCTGGAGGGGGATGACTCGAAGCGGCGCGGGGGGTGTTTCATGATCACCGGCAGTGCATGGCCACGGGTTGTGGTGTGGGCGGCGGTGCCGCGTCGAGCGGGGCCGGGCCGTGCAGCTCGTCTTCGTGCTGGTCGTACAGGCGGGCCAGGTGCTCGCGTGTGACCTGTGCCGCCGGCAGATCAAAAGCCAGCGCGCCGTCGCGCAGGCCGACGATGCGGGGGAAATGTTCGAGGGCGACTTCCACCTGGTGCAGCGTGGTCACCAGCGTGGCACCGTGCTCGCGCGCGCCCGCCAGCAGCGTGTCGATGGCCTGGCGCGCACGCGCCGGGTCGAGCGCCGACAAGGGTTCGTCAATGAGCCAGAGCGAGGCGGGCGCGAGCAGTGCGCGTGCCAGCCCCACGCGCTGGCGCTCACCCCCCGAGAGGCGGTCGACGCGCTCGAAGAGTTTGTCGGCGAGATCGAAGCGGTCCAGTGCCTCGAAGGCCGTCGGAATGTCGACCGGGTAGAACAGCGAGCGCAGGCTCTGCCACAGGCCCATGGCCGGCAGGCGGCCGGCGAGCACGGCCGTCACCACGCGCTGGCGCGGCGGCAGCGGCGGCACCTGCGGCGCCAGAAAGAGGCGTCCGCGCAAGCGCTGCAGGGCACTGCGCGGCAGTTGCCAGGGCGACGCGCCATCCAGCTGCAGCGTGCCGGCCTGCAGCGGCATGGCGCAGGCGATCACCTGCAGCAGCGTCGTCTTGCCCGCGCCCGAGGGGCCGATCACCGCCACCTGCTCGCCGTGGGCCACGCGCAGCGTCAGTCCCAGGAGGGTGGGCGCCGCGCCCGGTCGGGCGGCGGGGTGGCGGGCGCTGACGCCCTGCAGGTCGATGTTCAAGCGCGGGGCTCCGGGTCAGAGCAGGCTGCCGCTGCGCGCGGCCGCTTCGATGCCTTTGTAGTTCTCGGCCTTGGTCGGCACGAACTTGCTGGCGCGTTGCAGGTCGAGGATCTGCTTGCCTTCGGGTGTGGCCGGGCTCAGCGCGAGGAAGGCGTCGGACAGCTTCTGGCGCGTGGCGGCGGGCATGTCGGCGTGCACCGACCAGTTGTAGTCAAAGTAGGGCGGCGTGGTGTAGATCACGCGCACCTTGGTGGTGTCGACCTTCTTGTCGGCGACGAACTTTTCCCACACCGAGATGTTGAGCGCACCGCCCTGCACCTTGCCCGAAGCCACGGCCGCAATGGTCGCGTCGTGCGCGCCGCTGTAGGCCACGCGCCTGAAGTCCTTGTCGGGGTTGAGGCCGGCTTCCATCAGGAAACTGCGTGGCATCAGGTGGCCGCTGGTGGAGCTTTGCGAACCGAAGGACACGTCCTTGCCCTTGAGGTCGGCCAGGGTCTTGACGGCCGGGTCGCTGGTGATGAAGACCGACTTGAACTTCTCGTCTTCCGCGCGCTGCACCAGCGGGATGATCTTGCCGCCCGAGCGCGCATGGGCCTGCACGAAGGTGAATCCACCGAACCAGGCCATGTCGACCTTCTTGTTGACCAGGGCTTCCACCGAGGCCGCGTAGTCGGTCACGGGGATGTATTCGACCTTCATGCCCAGCTGGGTTTCGAGGTACTGCATCAGCGGGCCGGCCTTGCGGGCGAGCTCGGTGGGCGACTCGTCGGGGATGGCGGTGACGCGGAACACCTGCTGCGCTTGCGCGAGGGTGCAGAGGCCCAGCACGGCGCAGGTCAAGAGTGCGCGAGCGGTGCGTGAATAAAACGGTGGGTTCATGGTGGTATCCGGTAAAGAGGGATGGGGAGGCGTATTAAACCGCGATACGGCGGCGGTGCGCCGGGTGGGGCCATGCGGGGATTCCCCTGAAAGAAAAGCCGGATTCTGCCGGCCGCTGAGACGGTCCACCCGGTATAACCCGGTCTGAACGGAGACCACCACGCATGCCCATCGACACACCCACCGCCCATTTTGTGCAGATCCATCGCGAAGACCTGGCGGCCGTGCAGGCCGAGCTGACCGCGGGGCTGAAACAGACGCCGCCGCGCGTGGCGCCCAAGTTCTTCTACGACGCGCTGGGCTCACGCCTGTTCGACGCCATCACCGAGCTGGCCGAGTACTACCCCACGCGCACCGAGGCCGCCATCTTCCGCGAGCACGGCGCCGCCATGGCGCAGCAGGTGCCGGCGGGTGCGGTGCTGGTCGACCTGGGCGCGGGCAGCTGCGCCAAGGCCGCGCGGCTGTTCCCCGTCTTGCGGCCGGGCGCCTATGTGGCGGTGGACATTTCGGTGGACTACCTGCGCGAGGCCATGGGTGAACTGCGGCAGCGCCACCGCGCGATACCCATGCTGGGGCTGGGCATGGACTTCTCCGCCGAGCTGGCGCTGCCGCCCGCCGCCACCGACTGGCTGGCGCGGCACGACCTCAGCACCGCGCCGGTCTGCGTGTTCTACCCCGGTTCCAGCATCGGCAACTTCAACCCCGCCGAGGCGCTGACCCTGCTGCGCCAGGCGCACGCCGTGTGCGCCGCGGGCGGGCCAGGCGGCGGCATCCTGATCGGCGTCGACCGGGTGAAAGACAAGGCCATCCTGGAGCCCGCCTATGACGATCCGCTGGGCGTGACGGCGGCCTTCAACCGCAACCTGCTGCTGCACACCAACGCCCTGCTGGGCACCGACTTCGCGCCCGCGCGCTGGCAGCACGTGGCCTTTTTCAACGAGGCCGATTCGCGCATCGAGATGCACCTGCAGTCCGACGGCGCGCAGACGGTTCGCTGGCCCGGCGGCGAGCGCCACTTCGCCGACGGCGAGCGGGTGCACACCGAGAACTCCTACAAGTGGCAACCGGCCGATTTCGACGCGCTGCTGCGTGAAGCGGGCTTCGGCCCGTCCACCCACTGGAGCGATGCGCGCGGCTGGTTCAGCGTGTTCTTCGCGCCCGTCTGAACGGCTGGCTGGGGTTCCGTCCCCCCCAGGGAGAAGGCTGGGATGGGGCCGGCGAAGGACAGAGGGTGTCAGGCTGCAGCCACCGAGCGGAACCCCGCCACGATGTCGTTGCGCTCGGGCGTGAAGTAGTTGCGGTACTGCGGGTGGCGCATGCGCGGCACGGTGGCGGGGCTGGCGCCCTTGAGCACCGGGCGGCCGTCGAACCACGGGCGGGAGTAGTCCACATAAGGGTGCGGCGCGAAGCCGGGGAAGGGCGCGAAGGCGCTGGCGGTCCATTCCCACACACTGCCCCATTCAAAGCCCGCCTCTTGCGCGGCCACCGCCCATTCGGACTCGGTCGGCAGGCGCCGCCCGGCCCAGGCGCACCAGGCCTGCGCCTCGAACGCCGTGAGGTGGCTGGCCGTTGCGGCCGGGTCCAGCGGCTGCCAGCGACCAAACACCTGCTGCTCCCAGCCTTGCGGGGTTTGTCGCAGGTAACGCGGGGCCTGCCGTTCCTGCGAGAGCCGCCAGATCGTGCCCGCGGCGCTCCAGAACTGGCGTTGCACATACGAGCCGCCTTCGACGAAGGGCAGGAACTGCGCCCAGGTGACGGGCTGTGCGTCGATCTCGAAGGGACCGACCGACACCGCGTGCGCGCCGAGTTCGTTGTCGAACGCAAAGCCGGGGCCGCTGCGGCCCAGCGTGTGGTCGGTTGCGGCGACGCGCAGCGCTTTCGGCCGCTGGACCGTGGTCGTGTCGGCCGGAAGGTGGTGCAGCGGGTCGAAACCCAGTGTCTGCGCCATGTAGACCGCGGCTTCGGCGTGCATGTCTTCGTGGAACAGCGCGAGGCGGAAGAAATACAGGCCGGTGTCGTCTTCGGGCGCATCGGCGAGCAGGGCCAGCGTGTCGCTCAGGCTGGCCTCGAGGTCGGCGCGCACGGCGTCGGCACCGGGCAGGTCCAGCCGCCAGCGCGCGTCGTGCGGCACGTCGCTGGAGTTGTAGAGCGCGTCGGCGTCCACACCGCGCGCGGCTTGGCGCGCCGGGCTGCGCACAGCTTGCGGATCGGCGTGGACGCCCCGGTGGCGCTGCGGGTAACGCGCCAGCCACCAGTCGGCGAACCAGCCGATGTGGCCCAGCTCCCAGAGCGGCGGGTTCAGCTCGGGCGTGTTGGGCACACGCAGGCCCGGGCCGAGCGCGGCCTCGTAGGCATCCAACAGCGCCAGGCTGCGCGCGCGCGTTTCGCGCAGCGCACCGGCCAGCCACGCCTTGCCACCGCAGCGCGCGCGTTCGGCATCGGACACAATCGCTGAGCTCAGCTTCACATCCATGAAAAAACCCTTTTTGTGCATCGTCACCCCGGCCCTGGCCGATGCCAACAACGGCAACTGGCAGACCGCGCGACGCTGGGCCCACATGCTTCGCGGGCATTATGCGGTCCGCCTGGTGAAGGCATGGCCCGACGCGAAAAGCACCGACGACGGCACGGACATCCTGCTCGCGCTGCACGCGCGGCGCTCGGCCGCCAGCGTGGCCGCCTGGGCGCAGGCGCACCCGCACAAACCGCTGGTGCTGGCGCTCACCGGCACCGATCTCTACCGCGACATCCAGAGCGACGCCAGCGCGCAGCGCTCGCTGGCACTGGCGCAGCGGCTCATCGTGTTGCAGGAACAAGGGCCGCAGGCACTGCCCGAAGCGCTGCGCGCCAAGTGCCGCGTGGTGTTCCAGTCCAGCACGCGGCGCGCCACGCTGCCCAAGACCCAGGCCCACCTGCGTGCGGTCATGGTGGGCCATCTGCGCGATGAAAAATCGCCACAGACCCTGTTCGAAGCCGCGCGGCTGATCGGCCCCGACGAAGGCATCTTCATCGACCACATCGGCGAAGCGCTGGACCCGACGCTCGGCGAGGCCGCGCGCCAGACCGCGGCCGATTGCCCGCACTACCGCTGGCTCGGCAACCAGCCGCACGCCGCCACACGCGCCCGCATCCAGCGCGCCCATGTGCTGGTGCACACCAGCCGCATGGAAGGTGGTGCCCACGTCATCATGGAGGCCGCGCTCAGCGGCACGCCGGTGCTGGCCTCGCGCATCGCGGGCAACGTGGGCATGCTGGGCGCCGACTACGCGGGCTACTTTCCGCCTGGCGACGCCGCCGCGCTGGCCGCGCTGCTGCGAACCGCGCGAGATGGTCAGTTGCGCGGCGGTGCCTGGCTCACCGACCTGCAAACGCAATGCCAGGTGCGTTCTGCCCGCTTTGAACCGGCCGCCGAGCGCGCGGCCTTGCTGTCCCTGCTGGCCGAGCTGAACTGAACCAGCACCAGGCTTGTGCCCGTTCTGGCGCAACCCGGATGCATTACGCTCTCACTGTTCTTCGAGTGCAGCGCCACTCCCGGCCCCACCGCCGGTCCGCGGGCGCCCCACCACCTGTCCCTTCTCCGCAGGTGCGCTCAAGACACGTTCCACCCACCACCCCATCCACTCTTTATCTGGATCTGCGCCATGACCCAAACCGCCCCCGCCCAAGCCCTGCTGAACGCCCTTGACGGCGTTGTCACCGCCGTCATCGACGCCGCGGCGATCGAGACCGACAAGCTAGGCCAGTTCCCCGCCACCAGCCTGGCGGCCTTGCGCAGCGCCGGCCTGCTGGGCCTCATCAGCGATGCCAGCGTCGGCGGCGCCGGGGGTGACATGGGGCACGCCAGCCGCGCGGTGCGCCGCATCGCGCAGTCCTGCCCGTCCACCGCCATGATCCTGGCCATGCACTACAGCGCCACGGCCGTGATCGAGAAGTTCGGCGACGGGACCACGCGCAAGGCCATCGCCGCCGGCCAGCACCTGAGCACGCTGGCGTTTTCCGAAGCCGGTTCGCGCAGCCACTTCTGGGCGCCCACCAGCACCGCCCGCGCCGACGGCAGCGACGCCGTGCTCGACGCGAGCAAGAGCTGGGTCACGGCCGCCGGCCACGCCGATTCGTACGTGTGGTCCAGCCAGCCCGTGGCCGCAACCGGCGCCAGCAGCATCTGGCTGATGCCGCGCGAGATCGCGGGCCTTTCCACCGTGGCGCCGTTTGACGGCATGGGCCTGCGCGGCAACGCCTCGTCGCCGGTGCGCGCCGAGGGTGTGCGTCTGCCGCTGACGGCGATGCTGGGCGCCGACGGCACCGGCTTCGACGTGATGATGGGCACGGTGCTGCTGTGGTTCTCGGTGCTCAACGCGTCGGGTTCGGTGGGCATGATGGACGGCGCGATCACCCGCGCCGCCGCCCACGTCAACGCCACCCGCTTTGCCCACCTGGGCACCAGCATCGCCGACCTGCCCACGGCCCGTGCCTACATCGCCCGCGCCAAGATCCAGGCCGACAGCGCCGCTGTGCTGCTGGACGACACCATCGCCGCCATCGCCGGCGCACGGGCCGACGCCATGCTGCGCGTGCTGCAGGTCAAGGCCCACGCGGCCGAGTCCGCCATGCAGGTCACCGACCTGGCCATGCGCGTGTGCGGCGGCGCCGCCTTCCGCAAGGAGGTGGGCGTCGAGCGCCTGTTCCGCGATGCGCGCGCGGCCTCCGTGATGGCGCCCACGTCCGATGTGCTCTACGATTTCATCGGCAAGGCCACGCTGGGCATGGACCTGTTCTGAACACCCCCCACTGAAAAGGACACCACATGTCGCAAACCCTCGTTCTGGGCGCCGTCGCCTACGCGCCCAAGGTCGTCACCATCTGGGAAGGCTTCAAGGAATTTTTCGTCCGCAACGGCCTGCCGTTCGACTTCATCCTGTACTCCAACTACGAGCGGCAGGTCGAGGCGCAGTTCAGCGGTGAGGTGCACGTGGCCTGGAACTCGCCGCTGGCCTGGCTGCGCGCCGAGCGCATGGCGCGTGCACGTGGCGTGTCGGCTCAGGTGCGTGCCATCGCCATGCGCGACACCGACTGCGATCTCACCTCCGTCATCGTGGTGCGCACCGGTGCCGGCATCAACACCCTGGCCGACCTGCGCGGCAAACGCATCGGTGTCGGCGCGATCGATTCGCCCCAGGCCACGCTGATCCCGCTGCAGTGGCTGCGCGAGCAGGGCATTGATCCCGACAGCGCCTTGACGGTGGTGCGCCACGACGTGCTGGGGGGCAAACACGGTGACCACGTCGGCGGCGAGCGCGATGCCGCGCGCGCCCTGGTCGCGGGTGAGGTCGACGCGGCGGTGATGATCGACGGCAACCACCTGCAGTTCACGCAGGAAGGCACCTTGCCCGCCGGCCGCACCACGGTGCTGGCGCGCACGCCCGCCTTCGACCACTGCAATTTCACCACCAGCCCCGGTGCGCCGGCCGACCTGATGGCGCGTTTCGAGACCCTGGTGCGCGCCATGTCCTTCGACGACCCGCAGGTGCGCCCGCTGCTGGAGCTCGAAGGCCTGCGCGAATGGAAGGACGGGCGCACCAGCGGCTACGCCTGGCTGGACCGCGCGGTCGACGCCAGCGGCTTCTACGACGCACAGGGGAACATCACCGCCCATGACTACCGCTACTGACACCGCCACCGGCGGCCCGGTGCTGGAACTGGGCGCGCTCGGCATGGACACCGGCGCCCACGTGCTGGTGGCCCACGCCCTGCGCCAGCGCGACCCGGCGTTGGCGCTGCGCGTGCGCGGCAGCCACCCCGATCTGGGTGTGCACCTGAGCGGCTGGTGCCGCAAGCGCGGCCTGACCGTGACCAGCCAGGATGGCGAACACCGCATCGCGCCCGGTCCAGGTGAAGCGCAGCGCTGGCGTGGCGCGCAGCGGGCCGGCGCGTCCGACCCGGGCGCGCCCGGTGCCGTGGTGGCCCAGCCCAGTGCCCGCTGGGGCGTGGCCGCGCGCGGCGCGCTGGTGGAAGCCGGCGCTCCCGAGTTCCACTTCCCGCTGTCCGACAAAGCCGCGCTCTGGGCCGACGACGCCGCGCGCCTCTACGCCGCCGCCGTGGCCGCGCAGTGGGACCCGAACGAGGCCATCGACTGGGCGGCCCCGTTCGAGCTGCCCGACGAAGTGGAAGACGCCGTCGTCCAGGTGATGACCTACCTGGTGGAGAACGAAAACGCGGCCCTGCTGGTGCCAGCGCGCTTCCTGGGCCAGATGCACCCGCACTTCCGCGAGGTGCTGCAGTGCCTGGCCATCACGATTGCCGACGAGGCGCGGCACGTTGAAGTCTTCACCCGGCGCATCAGGCTCAAGGGCCGCGGCCCGGCCTTGTCCACCGCCGGGGCGCAGGCCTCGCTCAAGACCCTGTTCGACGAGCCCGAGTTTTCGGTGGCCTCGTTCCTGCTGTCGGTGCTGGGCGAAGGCACGTTCGTGAACCTGCTGAACTTCCTCAACACCTACGCGCCCGACCCGGTCACGCGCCAGATCTGCCGCCTGGCCAGCCGCGACGAAGCGCGCCATGTGGCCTTCGGCATGTCGCACCTGGCCTGGCAGATGGAGCAGGACCCGGATCTGAAACACCGCCTGAACGCGGCGGTGGAGCGGCGCTACGACGAACTCGCCAGCACCGACGGCCTGAACGAAGAGGTGTTCGACGGGCTCATCGTGCTGGCCGCCGGCGCCTTCACGCCCGAGGCCGTGGCCACGGGCTACGAACGGGTGCAGCGCCTGAAACAGGAAATGGCCGACGGCCGGCGCGCGCGCCTGGCCAAGCTGGGCTTCGCGCCCGAAGCGGCGCAGGCCCTGGCCGAGCGGCACACCCGCAACTTCATGTGAGCCGACGCGCTCCTTCTTCTACCGCTTCCGAGCTTATGAACGCACCCACCACCCCCCAGCAGACCCAGCCCCGCCTCACCAGCCTCTCGCACGGCGGCGGCTGCGGCTGCAAGATCGCACCCGGCGTCTTGAGCGAAATCCTGAAGGGCACGGCCGCGATGCCCATGCCGAAAGCGCTGCTGGTCGGCATTGAAACGGCGGACGACGCGGCGGTCTACCAGCTCAACGACGAGCAGGCGCTGATCGCCACCACCGATTTCTTCATGCCGATCGTGGACGACCCCTACGAGTTCGGCCGCATCGCCGCCACCAACGCCATCAGCGACGTCTACGCCATGGGCGGCACGCCCATCATGGCGCTGGCCCTGGTGGGCATGCCCATCAGTGTGCTCAGCACCGAGACCATTGGCAGAATTTTGCAGGGGGGGCAGGATGTGTGCCGCGCCGCCGGCATCCCCATCGCAGGCGGTCACACCATCGATTCGGTCGAACCCATCTACGGCCTGGTGGCCATGGGCCTGGTGCACCCCAAGCGCGTCAAGCGCAACGCCGACGCGAAGGGGGGCGACCGCCTGATCCTCGGCAAGCCGATTGGCGTGGGCGTGCTCTCGGCCGCGCTGAAGAAGGACGCGCTGCCCGCCGAGGGCTACGCGCAGATGATCGCCAACACCACGAAGCTGAACACACCCGGCCCCGATCTGGCGAAGCTCGACGGCGTGCACGCGTTGACCGACATCACCGGCTTCGGTCTCGCCGGCCACGTGCTGGAGATGGCGCGCGGCTCGAACACCACGGTGCGGATTGACATGGCCCGCGTGCCGCTCATCACCGGCGTGCGCGAGCTGGCCGCGCAAGGCATGGTCACCGGCGCCAGCGGCCGCAACTGGGCGGCCTATGGCCACGAAGTGCGTCTGGGCGCTGGCCTGCAACCGGTGGACCAGGCCCTGCTGAGCGACCCGCAGACCAGTGGCGGTCTGCTCGTGGCCTGCGCGCCCGAAGCGGTGGCCGAGGTGCTGGCGATCTTTGAACGCCACGGCTTTGCGGCGGCGGCCGAGGTGGGCGAGATCGTTGCCGCCGAAGCCGATGGCGTGCGCCTGCGCGTGGCCTGAGAGGCTGAGAGGAAATCGGTCATGCCCGCCTTGACGCCCCAAACCACCGCCAGCGGCGTTGCAAATGCGCGCCGTAGCCCGAGCTACGGCTGTGCTTTGCGCCTTGCCGGCAGCGCTTTGGGACGCCCTTTCGGCCACGCCCAATTCCCTCCCAGCCTCTGAATCAACGGTTTCAGGAGGAACCATGAACATGAAAAAATGGCTGCGTGACAACCGCGGTTTTCTGGTGCTGCTGCTGTGTTTTGGCGTCTTCCGCACCGCCATCGCCGACTGGAACCCCGTGCCCTCGGGCTCCATGCGACCGACCATCCTGGAAGGCGACGTGGTGCTGGTGAACCGCCTCGCCTACGACCTGAAGCTGCCACTCACCGATGTGTCGCTGGCGCGGCTGGGTGAACCGCAGCGGGGCGACATCGTCACCTTCAGTTCGCCGGCCGACGGCACGCGCCTGATCAAGCGCCTGGTGGCGCTGCCGGGTGATGTGGTGGCGATGCGGGCCGGGGTGCTGGTCATCAACGGCCTGGCCGCCGACTACTCGGACGTCACCGAGGTCAGCGAAGCCCTGGCGCCCGGTGTGCGGGTTCCGGCCTTGCGGGCCACCGAACGGGTGGCTGGCCACAGCCGCGTGGTGCAGAGCCTGCAGGGCGCCAACAGCCGCCACACCTTCGGGCCGCTGACGGTGCCGCCCGACCACTACTTCATGCTGGGTGACAACCGGGACAACAGCGCGGATTCGCGCTACATCGGCTTCGTGCCGCGCGCCCTGCTGATCGCACGGGCCGAAGGCGTGCTGGTGTCGGCCGACATCACGGGCAACTGGATGCCGCGTCTGGAGCGTTTTGCTTCGCGATTGCACTGACGTGCTGCTGCGCCCGCCCTCGCTCCGAACGGTTGTGGTCAAAGAGGAGAACCGCATGAAGCCGCGCCGCACCTGGAAGGTGTTCGCCTGGATCGTTGGTCTGTACGGCGCGGTGCTGTTGCCCGGGGCCTGGTTTCCCGGCTATCTGGACAGCCCCGTCGGCGTGCTGGCCGCCATCCCGTACCTGTCGGTTTACCTGTTCCATACGCTGGGCGTGCCCTGGCTGCTGCAGAACAACGGCGCCTGCGGCTGGGGCTGGTGCATGCCGACGCCGTTCGGCTGGGCCTTTCTGCTCTGTTTTTGGCTGGGGTTCGCCTGGGGGCTGGCGCGCCTGTTGTCGCGACCCGTTTCGTCGTCATGAAGGATTCGCCTTGAAAGCGCTCGAACTCAAAATCCCGCCGCCGGTGGTGGCGCTCTTGCTGGCGCTGGCCATGTGGGCGCTCGTCGCGCTCGGGCCCGCGCTGCCCTGGCCCGAGGGCATCCGCCGTGCGGTGGCCCTGGTGCTCGCGCTGGTGGGCGCCAGCTTCGACTTCATGGGCCTGATCGCCTTCCTGCGCCGCCACACCACCATCAACCCGCTCGCCCCGCGCAAGACCACGGCGCTGGTCACCACCGGCGTCTACCGCATCACACGCAACCCCATGTACGTGGGGCTGGTGATGTTCCTGACCGCCTGGGCGGTCTGGCTCGCCGCCGCCTGGCCGCTGCTGGGGCCGGTGGTGTTCGTGCTCTACATCACCCGCTTCCAGATCCAGCCCGAGGAACGTGTGCTCACCACGCTCTTCGGCGATACCTACACGGCCTACACCCGGCGCGTGCGCCGCTGGCTCTGAGCAACGGAAAGGCACCTGCCCATGAACCCCGTGCCCCGCATCCTCGCTTTCGACATCTTCGGCACCGTGGTCGACTGGCACGGCAGCATCGTGCGCGAAGTGAGCGAACGCCACCCGCAGGTCGATGCCAACGCCTTCGCGCTCGCCTGGCGCGCGGGTTACCAGCCCGCCATGGCGCGCGTGCGATCGGGCGAACTCGGCTGGACACGCATCGACGAGCTGCACCGCCTGATCCTCGACGAGCTGCTGCTGCGCTTCGGCCTGGACCACCTGGGCGAAGCCGAGCGCGCCGATCTCAACCGCGTCTGGCACCGGCTCGATGCCTGGCCCGACAGCGTGGCCGGGCTCACCCGCCTGAAATCGAAACACCTGATCTGCACGCTCTCCAACGGCAACATCGGTCTGCTCACCGACATGGCCAAGCGCGCCGGCCTGCCCTGGGACTGCATCCTCTCGGCCGAGATGTTCCGCGTCTACAAGCCCGACCCGCGCACCTACCTCGGCGTGGCGCAGACCTTCGACGCCGCGCCGGCCGAGGTGATGCTGGTCGCGGCCCACCAGGACGATCTGGCCGCCGCGCGCGCCTGCGGTTTGCAGACCGCCTACATCGAGCGCCCGCTGGAGTTCGGCGCCGGGCAGCCGAAAGACGTGTCACCCGACCCGGCCAACACGCTGCACGCGCGGGACTTGCTGGACCTGGCGAACCTGCTCGACTGCTGAGACCGCGGGTTTGAACCGATCACGTTCGCGCGGGAAAAGGCGAAAATATCAGCATCAACTGATATTTGGACACTGACATGAATTTCCGCACCCTGGCGCTTGCCGCCCTCACCGCCAGCACCCTGCTGCTGGTCCCCGCCGCCCACGCCGACAACAAGGCCATCGCCGTTGACGAGATGGAGGCGTATCTGGAGTTCGTGGACTATGGCGGCGGCGTGATCTTTGCCGAGCAGATTCCAGCCGACGAGTGGAAAAAGATGCTGGTGATCGACGCGCGCGATGCCGGCCAGTTCGCCAAGGGCCACATTCCCGGCGCCATCAACATGGACTGGCGCCAGGTGCTGGCCAAGCGCAACACCATCCCCAAAGACAAACCCGTGCTGATCTACTGCAACACCGGTTCGCTTTCGGCCCAGGCCGGTTTTGCCATGCGCGTGGCGGGCTGGGACAACCTGCGCATCCTGCAGGGCGGCATGGAAGAATGGAAGGCCAAGGGCGGCTTCGACGCCGCCGCCAAAGCCACCGCGCCGGCCAAACACTGAGAGACAGTGAATTGCTCGGACACGCCCGAACAACGCCCCGCCTCTGAGCGCGTTTTTTCAACACCCAAGGAGCCGATCATGCTGAACCCGTTGTTTGCCTCGGTGCGGCGGCTCTCACGCCACATGGCCCATGGCGCTTCGGCGCTGCTGCTGTTGACCGCTTCGGCGGTGGGCGCACAGCCCGTGCCCGACATGGCGCTCCAGAAGGTGGGCCCCAACGCCTACTACGTGCAAGGACTGGCCGCGCTGGGCACGCCCGCCAACCAGAACTTCATCAGCAACGCCGCCTTCGTGGTGGCGCCGCAGGGCGTGGTGGTGATCGACGCGCTGGGTTCGCCCGCGCTGGCGCAGCGCCTGCTGAGCAAGATCGCCGAGGTCACCCCGAAGCCGGTCACGCACGTGCTGGTGACCCACTACCACGCCGACCACATCTACGGCCTGCAGGCCTTCAAGGCCCAGGGCGCGCAGATCATTGCCCACAGCGCCGCACGGGAATACCTCCATTCGGAGACGGCCCAGCAGCGGCTGGAGGCATCGCGGACCGAGCTGGCGCCCTGGGTGGATGCCAAGACCCGGCTGGTGCCCGCTGACCGCTGGCTCGATGGCTCCACCACCCTGGAACTGGCCGGCGCCCGCTTCGTGGTCGAACAGGTGGGGCCGTCGCACACGCCGGAAGACCTGGCGATCTACGTGCCGGGTGAGCGGGTGCTGTTTGCGGGCGATCTCATCTTCAGCGGGCGTCTGCCTTTTGTGGGCAAGGCCAACAGCGACCAGTGGATCAGCGCGCTCAGCCGCCTGCTCACCTTCGACGCCCTGGCCGTGGTGCCCGGTCACGGCACGGCGTCCACCGACCCGCGCAAGGACATCGGCGTCATCCGCGACTACCTCGGCTACCTGCGCAGCACCATGGGCAAGGCGTCTGAAGAGATGGTGCCGTTTGAAGAGGCCTACGCCAGCACCGACTGGAGCGCCTGGGCACACATGCCGATGTTCCCGTTCGCCAACCGCATGAACGCCTACAACACCTACCTGCTCATGGAGCAGGAGGGCCTGCGCGGCAAATGAAGCCGGTCGCCCGGTTCACCTCACCGCGGTAGCCGCCCGGGCCCGGCGCGGCCGCTGAGCGATCAGGGTCGAGACCTCGGCGCGCACCAGCGTGAGCAGGCTGTCCAGCGCGACCGACGGCGGGGCCGAGTGCAGCCGCAGGATGCCGATCTGGGGCAGCTTGATGGCGGGTGTGATCGGCAGCATCTCCAGCCCGTCGTGGCGCACGACGGTAGCGCCCGGCGTCCACGCGCATGGCGCCGACGGTGCCCGGCGCCTCGCTCAGGATGGCGCCGATGGCCTGCACCGAGCTGGTTTCGAGCACGCCCGAGGGCAGGGCGAGGCCGGCGGCCGTGAACGCCTGGCGCAACACCTTCCAGACCTGTGAGTCGCGCGGCGGGATCACCCAGGGCAGGTCCAGCAGCTGCCCCAGTTTGTTGAGCCGGGTTCGCCCCGGCGTGTCCGGGTGCACGACGAAGGTGACGTGATCGTCGTAGAGCCGTTCGAAGTGCAGTTGCGCGAGGTCGACGTCGCTCGATGATCCCTCGTCGAAGCTGCCGATGACGCAGTCCAGGTCGCCCGCCTGCAGGGCCGCCAGCAGCTGGACGCTGACCCCGTCGCTCATTTGCACCCGGGCGCCGGGTGTCTGCTGCAGCCAGCGCGCCACCGGTCGCGCCAGCAGCACCGCGGCCGTGAACGAGGGCGAGCCGATGCGCAGCGCGGGCTGGTCGCCGTCCCGGTAGCGTGGCAGCTCTTCCTCCAGCTGTCCGAGCGCCGCCAGCGAGCGCTGCGCATGGGGCAGCACCGCCAGACCGAAGGCGGTGAGCCGCCGGCCCGAGGCGCTGCGGTCGAACACCTCGGCGCCGAGGGTCCGCTCCAGCTCTTGCGCCATCTTGGTGATGGCCGGTTGCGTCACGTGCAAGGCCTCCGCCATCTCGCGGAAATTGGCGCCGTCCCCGGCCATGCGAACCATCTGCAGCTGGGGCAGGCGCAAGCGCCGGGCCACGGACGGGGCCTTGTTCGGGGAGGGCTCTTTGTTAACCATGGGTTAATTCTTGAGTACGTTATTTCAATTGAAGGAATGGTACGCGCTGCCTACCATGCGTTCAAACACAACAGGAGACAGACCATGACCACGCGACGCCAGTTCCACCTCCATTCGCTCGCCACGGCCGGCGCCCTGCTGGGCCTCCCGCTGACGGGCTTCGCGCAGGCCAGCGACTTCCCCAGCCGGCCCATCAGGGTCATCGTGCCCTTCGCGGCCGGCGGTGGCCCGGACCTGCTGGCGCGCAAGATGGCCGTCAAGCTGGCCGAGGTGCTGGGCAAGGGCGGCGTGGTGGTCGAGAACGTCGTGGGGGCGGGCGGCATCCTGGCCGCACAGAACGTCGCGCGCATGCCGCCCGACGGCTACAGCATCCTCATGGGCGCCTCGTCGCACATCACGCAGAAGGCCATGCAGCCCGGTGTGAAGTTCGACCCGCTCAAAGACTTCAGCTTCGTCACCCGCACCGCCTTCTCGCCGTCCATGCTGGTGGTCCACGCCGACTCGCCCTTCAAAACCGTCGAAGACCTGGTGGCCGAGGCCCGCAAAAACCCCGGCAAGTTCAACTACGCGTCGGGCGGCATCGGCAGCGCGGCCCACCTGGCGGGCGCTGCCATGGTGCTGCAGGCGCAGATCGACGCGGTGCACGTGCCCTACAAGGGCTCGGTGGAGATCGTGCCGTCCATCCTCTCCAACACCACGCACTTCGCGTTTCCCATCGCCTCGACCGCGATCCCGCATGTGCAGGCCGGCAAGGTGCGCGCACTGGCCGTGACCAGCGCCCAGCGCATGGCCGGATTCCCGAACGTGCCGACGCTGGTGGAGGTGTTCAAAACGCCCGACCTCGCGCTCGACGCCTGGTTCGGCCTCTGGGCGCCGGCCGGCACGCCACCGCAGGTGGTGGACCTGCTGTTCAAGGCGGTCGCCAAAACCTACGAAGACCCGGCCCTGCGCGCCGATGCCGAGGCCGCTGGCTCCATCGTCGCGCTCAGCCGCTCACCGGAAGAGTTCAGAAGCTTCATCGAGAGCGAGACCTTGAAATTCAACCAGCTGGTCAAGGCCGCGCGCCTGGGGGTGAGCAACTGATGCCGCCGGGCTTCTCCCTTCCGCCGCAGGCGCTGCGCGGCGTGCGCGTGCTGGACTTCAGCCATGTGATCGCCGGGCCCTTTGCCACCTTCCATCTGGCGCAGATGGGCGCCGAGGTGATCAAGGTGGAGAGGCCCGGGGGGGGCGACGTCATGCGACGTTCGGCCTCGGGCGCCAGCGCCTTTACGGCGCTCAACGCCGGCAAAGTCACCCGCGAAATCGATATGGGCAGCGACGAAGGCCGGGCCGCGTTGCTGGCCTATGCACGCGAGGCCGACGTGCTGGTCGACAACTACCGCCCCGGGGTGCTGCAGCGCCACGGTCTGGGCCACGACGACCTCAAGGCCATCAACCCGCGCCTCGTCTACTGTGCGATCTCGGGCTATGGCTACGCCGATCCGCAGCGCACCGGCCGCGGTGCCTACGACCACGTCATCCAGGCCCTGACCGGCATGACCATGTTGGCGGGGCAGGAAGGGGATCCACCGGTCAAGGTCGGCTTCCCCGTCGTCGATGCCGCCACCGGCGTCATCGGCGCGCTGGCGATCATGGCCGCGCTGCGTGAGCGCGAGCACACCGGCGTGGGCAGCTTCCTGGACGTGAGCATGTGGGCCAGCGCGCTGCAGCTCATGTACCCCTTCGCCTGCGACGCGATGACGCTGGACCACGACATCGCGCGCGTGGGCAACAAAGGCTACTCGGGCAGCCCGGCCGCCGACACCTTCGCCTGCCTCGACGGCTGGCTCGCCATCGGCGCCAACACGCCCGAGCACGTTGCGCGGCTGCTGGCTGTGCTGGAAATTCCGACCGCCGAGGTGGCGCCGATGCTGGAGCCGGCGGACACCGAGGCCGGCGCCCGCTTCGCACGGGCGCGCGACCCCAAGGCCTTCCGCGACTCCCTGGCCGCGCGCCTGGCGGACCGGTCGGCCGCCGAGCTGGAGCAGCGCCTCAACGATGTGGGCGTGCCCTGTGCGAGGGTGCGCACGCTGCGCGAGTTCACGCGGGAAGCGGTTGAAACGGGGCTGCTGCATCCGGTGGATCTGGGCGAGGGCGAAGCGCGGGCGGTCACACCCGGGCTGGGCTGGCGCGTGCTCAGCTGAACGGCTGCGACGCCTTGATCTGCCGGATCGCGGAGACATCGCCCAGGAACACCTGCAGCACGTCCTTCTCATCCTGCGTGAGGTCTTGGCTCTCCAGCAGCCGGGTCTTCTTCACGATCAGCTCCAGCGCCTCGGCCAGGTGCCCGATCTGCCGGCCATAGCTGCCCACCTTCTCCAGCGCGGCCTGCTCCACCACCGGGTTCGACGACGAGCCGAGGTTCACGTTGAACAGGTGAAACGACCAGTTGGGCAAGATGGGCTGGGTCAGGCTGGTCGGCGCGAGCTGCAAAGGCATGGTGACGGTTTGCACGGTGTCCTCCTGGTGCGTTGCGAATGGATTGGTGAGCAGAATGCCCGCGGCAATGATCGGCCAAACCGGCGCCAATGTCTCAGCCGTCGACCGCGCGACGCTCCCGGTGGAACCGCAGCGCCAGCATCGCGGCCGCGACCGGGAAACACAGCACATAGCCGACAACGCCGATCAGGCGCACCTGCATGTCGCCCAGCGCCACACCCGCCAGACCCGCCAGCGCCAGCACGGCGCTGATCACCAGCAGCGCGCGCGCGCCGCTGGCCAGCCCCGCGCCTTGCACGGCGGGCGCGAGGAAGAGGGCGCCCAGGGGAAAGAAGACATCCCAGGCGAGGATGTCGAGCGCATACACCAACGACGGCCAGCGGAACGAAAAAACCAGGGTGGACCAGGGCTCGCCGGCGAACGCCGGATGCCCGCCCAGCACGAGGATGCCGAAGTGCACCGCGCTGGTGGTGAGCGCACACATGGCGAAGAACACCAGGCCGAGCAGCGCCAGCGGCAAACGCCCGGGTGACGCTGAACAACAGATGGCCACCGCGAGCGCCACCATCGCGGGCGCGATGAACAGGATCAGCAGCTCCAGCAGCGCGAACCAGGGCTGCTGCACCGGGTGATCGGGCGAGGGCAGCGTGGCCAGGCCAATGACCAGCACCACCAGATAGACGAAGCACAGGGCGGCGACGGCCGCGCCCGAGATCACGCCCAGACGCCAGGCCTCGACCGGCCACCGGGGCGCGTGCTGCGGCGCCGGTGCGTCAGAGGCACAAACGGAGGTGTTGCCGGATTTCATGAGGGCATTTTGCAGCGCAAGGCAGGAGGATCGGGTGGGCCTGATGGGACCCTGTGCAGGGCGCGCCTGCCAAGCGCCGCGCAACACCAGGGCGCAGGAAAGGCCGTTCCTTGATTCTGCTCAATGGCGCCCGGTCTGCCACTCCTACAGTGCAAGTGGTCCTATGACCCAGGAGACTCAGACATGCGCACTTTCCCTTCTTCCCTGAAAGCCCTCGCCGCCTTGGCCCTGGTGGCGTGGGTGTCGGTCGCCGGGGCCCAGCCCCAGACCACCGAGGGTGTCATCACCGACGAGCAAGGCATGAGCCTCTACTGGTGGGACAACGACCTGACCACACCGGGCAAAAGCGTTTGCACGGGTGTGTGCATCCTGAGCTGGCCCCCCATGCTGGCCAAGGCAGGCGCCCAGGCGGCCGGGGACTATTCGCTGATCGTTCGCGAAGACGGCCAGCAGCAGTGGGCCTACAAAGGCCGGCCGCTGTACCGGTGGGCGAACGACAGGAAGCCAGGGGACCGCTCGGGTGACGGCTTCCGCGGCGGGGTCTGGCACCTGGCCAGGCCTTGAGGCGGCAACGGCGAACGGTTGAAACACCCGTTCGTTGCCGGGCGCGGATTCATGCGTATTGCGCCCGCTTCTCGGTCAGGGTGCTCATCATGGACTCGCCGACGGCGAGCGGGTAATCGGCCGGCAAACGGTCCTTGAGTTGCTGCGCCAGCTGGTTGGACTCGCCGACCATGCTGGAAACGAAGCGCAGGCGGGCCGCCGTGGTTCGGCAAGGGGCATAACCGGTGCTCAGCGGTTCGCAGGGCATGCCGACGCCCAGCGTTGGCATGTGGCGCGCCAGCGACAGGAAGGGGCCCATCATCTGCTGCTTGGCGAGGTCGATATAGGTGTGGTCGGCGTCGGAATAGGCCGCGTCGGTGAGCAACAGGATGGTCCAGTAGTGCAGGTTGCCGAGCCAGGCCAGACTGAGGGCGAGCGGATCCTTGATCTGGTTGGGGTGGCCGACGAAGGCGCTCGGATTGATCGCCAGCGGCAGGCTCGGGTAGGCCGGGTCGTTCGGTGCCAGCGACCAGATGTTCTGGTGTCCCTTGAAGCCCTCGTGCGTACCGAGAAAGAGGCGCTTGAAAAACAGGAAATGGTTGTCTTCGCCTTCGCGCTTGATCTCTTCGAGCTTGGCGAGCCACGGTTTCATTTCCCCCGAGCGCTTGGGCGTGGTGCTGATGTATTCCTGCAGGGTCTGGATGATCCTGTCGTACAGGCTGCCGACGTGGTTGGGCCGGGTGCTGCCACCGAGGACGCGATCCAGCTGATCGAGGAACTGGTGATCGCTCGGGCTCGAGACCCTGCTGCGCTTCAGCCCATTCACCGGTGCCTCGGTGTAGACGTACTTGGCCAGGGAGGCCTGGGTGAGCGGTTCGAGATTGAATTCGAAGGGGTAGATATCCGGCTGGTAGGGAAAATCCTGGCGGATCAGGTGCGGCGAGGCGTCCAGCGCCATCAGCAGCGCATTGACCTGGCCAAGATGCTGCATCTCCTGGATGGCCACGCCGAGCAGGTCGTTCGAATTCGGGCTGCCATAGCCGGCGATCGAGGCGTAGGCGGGTTTGAGTGAAAACGCGCCGTACAGGTACTGGGCCATCAGGGCGTGTTCGACTTCGGAAGCTTCGCGCAGCAGGCGGATGAGTTCGACATAGGCATCGGCAAAGTCGCGCACGATATGCCCGACGGCCAGGTTGGGTGTCGGGCGTTCGCTGGTCGGCCCGGTCGGCGTTGCGGCGTCGGCCGCGAAAGCGCCCGTCCCGGTCAGCAAACAAGTCGCCGACAGGGTGATGCCGTGGCTCCTCAGCGCCTGCAGGAAGGCCCGTCGTTCGGCCTGTTCAAGCCCGTCGCCCGATTCGAGAACCCGGACGCCGGACGCGTTGCGGCGGGACGGGCGAACATCGTTGTCTGTGACTGGTTTCATGTGACTCCCCTTGGTGACCTGGCTGGCCCGCCAGGAGGGTCGCGGCACCCACACATGGTTTCCATGTTGCCGCGATGGGGATCAGTGTCACGACAGCCGTCTTGGGTATCAATACCGAGCCTCATGTACCTATAAACACGTACTCAAAGCGGTGTATGTGACGTACTTTGTCTTATAAAACCACTTTCAATTCAAGGCCTTTCCACGCGCTGTTCCCAAAAATGGAGGGGCATAAACCGATCGACCGGCATCCATGGGTCGGTAGATTCTGAACGTTTCAAATGTGGCTTTTTGTAATGGACGGCGCGTCCATTGCCAAATCCTGCGGATCACCACAGCACTGCGCAATGGAGAACCGACATGAAAAAGCCCCGCGAATCGCTTCGCGGGGCTCAGACCTCGGACGTTTTTTCAGGCGGCTATCGGCGTGCACAGCTCCACCAGGATGCCGTCCGGGCAACGCACATAAGACACGACCTGCCCCCAGGGTTTCTGCGAAGGCGCCGCCATCTCGCGGGCGCCGGCCGCGATGGTCTTGGCGTGCGCGGCCGGTAAGTCGTCCGTGACCAGCGCAATCTCGAAACCCAGCGGCTGAGCGGACGTGTCCGCGTGCACATGCCCGCCGGCAAAGTTCATGTCACCCAGCGCGTGCGCGGCGAACGACAGCGTGGTCTCGCCGGTGTCGAGTTCGCCGTAGGTGCCGCTTTCGTGCAGGAACTTGCGTTTCAAGTCGAAGGCCTGCTCGAAGAAGGCCAGCGAGGCTGCGACGTCGGGGACGTAGATGATGGTGTAGCCGAGTTTCATGACGCTGGTTTCGTCTAAGGAAGGAGTTGCGCTCATCGGGGGTGCGATAGCGGGCGAGGGTCGTCGCAGCACTCCGGGTACTGTGCCGGTTTTTCCATCACTTGCGAAGCCTCTCAAGCCCCAGACCGCTTGCGCGACCAAAGCCACGGCCACCACTTTCAGGCCGTGCAGCAGACCCGTGCCGGCGCCGCTCTGCAGGGCGTCGCCGGCCTGGGCGCAAGAAGATCAGAAAGACCGCCCAGGCACTGCGGTCGGCCGGGTTGGGCTCAGCGGGGCTGGGGCTGGGCAGGGTCGGCGCGCGGGGCCGTGGCGGGCGGGGTGTACCTGGCCATGAAGGCGCGGTCGATGCGGTCTTTCCAGCGCCAGGCCCAGGCGCCTTCGGCGTGCAGCGGGCCCCAGGTGGCGATGGCGTGGCCCGCGCCGCAGGCGATCAGGTTGAGCGTGTTGGCCGGCGGGTGGTGGGCTTTCAGCGACTGGCCCTCGTGGGCGGCGAGCAGGTTGGCCGCCAGCGGCGGGCCGGCGCGCACGGCGTAGACGCCGCTCTGGGCGTGTGGCCGGTCGGCGCGGGTGCACACGTCGCCGGCGGCGAACACGTTGGCGTGGCTGGGACTCTGCTGGAAGGCGTTGACCAGCACCTGCCCGGTGTCGGACAGGGCCAGCCCGCTGCCTTGCAGCCAGGCGGGTGCGTGCGCACCGATGGCGAGCAGGGGCACGTCGCACTGCAGCGTGGCGCCGCTGCCGAGTTGAAGGCCTTGCGCGCCGATGCCGGTGCAGGTGTCGCGCAGCACGGTGATGCCGCGCTGCTTGAGCCGCCTCAGCACCCGGCGGCGCACGCCCTCGGGGTGGTGGGCCGCGATGTCGGCATCGCCGGTCAGCAGCGTGAACTGCGTGGCCTGAAAACCGGCTTCGCGCAGGCGCTGCTCGGCCGCGAACAACAACTCCAGGCCGATGGCTCCGGCCCCGATGACGGCGATGGACAAGGGCTTTTCCCGGGCCATGTCGAGCACGCGCGGCCACAGGCTGGCAAAGACTTCGGTCGGGCGCACGATGAGCGCGCGTTCGCTGGCGCCGGGCATCTCGGTCTCCAGCCGGCTGCGGTCGATCACGGCGCCGGTGTCGATGGACAGCAGGTCGTAGCGCAGCTCGGGCGGCAGCGCCTTGTGTTTGTCGGTGGAAGCGGCCATCACGGTCTGCGCGGCGGCGTCGAGGCCGGTGCAGCGGCCCTGCAGCCATTTCGCACCCGCGGCCCTGATCAGCGGTTCGAGCGGGATCTGGCAGTCCGCCTCGCTGTAGCGGCCGGCGACGAGGCCGGGCACCATGCGGCTGCAGGTCTGGTGGGGGTAGGGCGTGAGCACGGTCACGTCCAGGTCGGCGGGGCGTTGCCGGGCCAGTTGGGCCAGCACCTGCACGTGGGCATGACCGGCGCCGAGCAGCAGGAGTTTTTTGATGCCGTGGTGCATGGGCCCCGATGTTACGGGTTGTTTCAGGGTTGGCCGTCGACCCAGCGCAGATCGGCCACCCAGCCGGTGCTGGTGCTGGCGGTGTTGTCGCTGTCGGCGCCGATCAGCACGGTGCTCACGCGCGGCACTTCCGCGCCCGCGGGCAGCTCGTCGCCGAAGAGCGCGCTGAAGTCCTGCGCCAGGTCGCGGCTCTGGTTCACCCACTGGCCCAGCGGCGCACCCTGGCCCTGCAGGCTGATGAAGCGCACACGCCGGGTGTAGGGGTTGGCGCCCTGCAGCGGCGCAGGGCGCCCGCTGTCCCACACATAGCAAAGCGTGGCCGCGGGCAGGGTTTCGCCGCTGACGCCGCGTGCGATGCGCAACACCGTGCGCTCCACAAACGGCACGCGACCCAGCGGGTGGTCGAACATGACGCAGACTTTGAGCGCGGCGTCGTCGCCCGCCTTGGTCAGCAGATCGGGCGGCGCCTTGCCGCCGGTGAGCGGCTGGTCCAGCCGCCAGCGCCATTGCAGGCGCGCGGGTGGCACGTCTTTCTGGTCGTGCACCAGCGTGCCGTAAGACGAGGCGGTGACCACCTTCAGCGCCGCCTGGCCGTCCACGCGGCCGGCTTCGAAACGGGTCGCGGGCAGGTCGGCGTGTTTCTTGGGGAAGCCCACGAAGCGCCAGGCCGGGTTGAGTGCGCCTTCGCCCAGCAGCAACGGCGGCAGGGCCGGCGCGGCCTGCGCCATGCCGACCGCCGCCAGCGTCAGGGCGACGAGCCCGCGAACAGCCCGAATACCCCAACCGGCATGGGAATAGCCCTGATGCGGCGTTGCCGCGGCGGCGCTATGGTTCGGGTCAACCCTGGAGGAGACCTGCAAGATGAAAAAACTGCTGCTGGCTGGATGGCTGTTCATGGTGGTCTCGACCTGTCAGGCCTTGTCACCCTACACGAGTGGCACGCCGCTGCCGGCGGGCGAGCTGCAGGCGCAGATGGGGGCTGTAGAGAAAAAGTTGCAGGCCGAGGGTTTCACCCTGCTGGGACGCCACCTGCCCAAGGGGCTGCAGGCGGGCGGCGTGGTGCTGGTGACCGACAGCGCCATGTTGCAGGCCATCCGGGCGTCGGGCGGCAGCGGCATTGTGGCGGCGGCGATCCGGGTCGGCGTGATGCGCGACGGCCGCGTGTCGTACACGACGCCGGAGTACTGGTACCGGGCCTACCTGCGCCAGGCGTATCCGCAGGCCGAGGCAGCGGCCCGCTCGGTGCAGGCGCGGCTGACGAAGGCGCTGGGGACGGGCACCGGCTTCGGTGGTGACGTGCCGGCCGATCGGCTGGCGAATTACCAGTACATGATGTCCATGGAGCGCTTTGATTCCTTCCGCGCCGAGCTGCGCGCATTCGGCAGCTTCGACGAAGCCCTGCAGATGGTGCGCAAGGGCCTGGCCAACGGCGTGGGCACCACCGCCAAGGTCTACGAGGTGGTCATGGCCGACCGCAAGCTGGCGGTGTTCGGCGTGGCGCTGAACGATGCGGCGCGTGGCGAGGGCTGGTGGGTCGGCAAGCTCGGGGCGGCGGGGCAGGAACACATGGCCGCTTTGCCCTACGAGATCTTCATCGTCGACAACAAGGTGTACGCGCTGCCGGGGCGCTACCGCATCGCGCTGGCCTGGCCTTCCCTGAGCATGAGCGAGTTCATGAACATCCGCTACGCGCCCGATGTGATCCTGAAAACCATGAACCAGCTGGCCGAAGTCCAAGAGCAACGCCCCGGCGACTGACGGACGACCGGCCGCGGTCACCCGGTCCACCGCTCAGCGCCCCGCGTCGTTGAGCGACCAGTCGTAGTCGAGGTGGCTCACGCCCAGTGTATTCGCCTTCAGCGCAGCCTGCTCGGCGGGCTGGTCGCTCAGCTGTTCGGCGTATTTCGCGAACACGTCTTCCACCTGCTTGAAGCCGCCGTGGCCTTGCTCGAAGTCTTCGCGGAACCACTTGAAGATGCTGCTGGCTTCGATCCTGTCGCCCTTGATGCGGTTGCGTGTGCGGTCGCCCATGAAGCGACGCATGCCGTCTTCGAGCTGGGCTTCGAGCCGGGTGGCGGTGAAGGCTTCGTCGCGCAGCGCCGGGCAGCCGATGCTGGCGCAGTTGACGGCGGCGTGCACGCGCGGCTCGTTGTAGCGCGGGCGCAGCTGCTCGTGTTCGATCCAGTCGAGGTGGCGTTCTTCACCGAGCAGCGTGAAGAACCTCTTTTTCCACGGTGACTGGATGAACGAGCCCAGCTCCTTGATGGACTTGAGGTCCGGGTATCTGGTGAGGATCAGCTCGACGGTGAAGGCGTTGTAGGCGTTGATCAGAAAGGCCATCTGCTGCGGCCGGCTCCAGCCGTCAAACGTGGCCCTGGGCACGGCGCGCAGGCCGTCGAGCACGGCTTTCAGCACGGCGCGGTCGGCGGCGAAGCCCTTGTAGTTCGTGCGCGACTGCTTGCCGTCGGGCAGCCAGCGCACGTGTTTCTTGAGCAACCCGTCCCAGGCGGCGTGGCTGTGGTCAAACGCGGTCTGGGCGTGGGTGCTCAGCGGGGCGAGGGCCGCGGCGGCGAGCAGGGCGATGAAGTGGCGGCGGCGGTGCATGGGGAGTGGACTCGGTATCTGCCCACAAGGTTCAACCCCGGCGCCAGGTGTGGAACTTCGCCACCCAGGCCAGCAGCCGCTGCGGCGCGTGGGCGCGCTTCCATTCACCGGCCGCGTACTTGTTGGCCTCGGCCAGCGTGGGGTAGGTGTGGATGGTGCCGAGGATCTTGTTCAGGCCCAGGCCGTGTTTCATGGCCAGCACGTACTCGGCCAGCAGGTCGCCGGCGTGGGTGCCGACGAGGGTCACGCCCAGGATGCGGTCCTTGCCCGGCGCGGTCAGCACCTTCACGAAGCCGTGCGCTTCACTGTCCGCGATCGCGCGGTCGAGGTCGTCGATGCCGTACCTGGTGACCTCGTAGGGGATGTTCTTTTCCTTCGCATCCTGCTCGTTCAGGCCCACGCGCGCGACCTCGGGGTCGATGAAGGTCGCCCAGGGGATCACGCTGTAATCGGCCTTGAATTTCTTGAAGTCGCCGAACAGGGCGTTCACCGCCGCGTACCAGGCCTGGTGGGCCGCCACGTGGGTGAACTGGTAAGGTCCGGCCACGTCGCCGGCGGCGTAGATGTTGGGGTAGATGGTCTGCAGGTACTCGTTGGTCTCGACCGTGCGGTTCGTCGGGATGCCCAGGTCTTCCAGGCCGTAGCCGGTCAGTCGCGCCACGCGGCCGACGGCGCAGATGAGCTGGTCGAAGGGGATGCGCCTTTCAGCGCCTTCGTGCTCAACCACCAGGATCTTCTCGCCGTCCACGAGCTCGCAGCGCAGCGCCTTGTGGCCGGTCAGCACCGCCACACCATCGGCTTCGAGCGCGGCCTGGGCGAGCGCGCTCACCTCGCCGTCTTCGCGCAGCATGATGCGCGGCGCCATCTCGACCTGCGTCACCTGCGCCCCGAGTCGCGCAAAGGCCTGCGCCAGCTCGCAGCCGATGGGCCCGCCGCCCAGCACCACCAGGCGCTTCGGCATTTCGTCGAGCTTCGCGAACGCGTCCCACAGCGTGTCGCTGGTCACGTAGCCGACGTCATCGAGCCCCGGCAGCGGTGGCACAAAAGGCCGGGCGCCGGCGGCAATGACGATGCCGCGCGCGGTGAGGCGCTGGGTGCCACCACCGTTCAGCGCGATCTCCACCGTCCATGGGTTCACCAGCCTGGCGTAACCCTGCAGCACCTCCACGCCCAGGCCGGTGTAGCGCGCCACGCTGTCGTGCGGCTCGATGGCTTTGATGACGTCGTGGATGCGCTGCATCACGGCTTTGAAGCTGAACGTGGGCGTGGTGTCGCTCAGGCCGTAGTTCGCGCCGTGGCGCATCTGGTGCGCGAGTTTGGCGCTCTTGATCAGGGCCTTGCTCGGCACGCAGCCGTAGTTCAGGCAGTCGCCGCCCATCTTGTGCGCCTCGACCAGCGTCACCTTGGCCTTGACCGCGGCGGCGATGTAGGCCGACACCAGACCACCCGCGCCCGCGCCGATCACGATCAGGTTGCGGTCGAACGTCGCCGGACGCACGCTGGCCCACTTCGCATACACCTTGCGCTTCTGCACCGCCTCGACGACCTTGCGCGCGATCAGCGGGAACAGGCCCAGCAGCACGAAGCTGCCCAGCAGACCGGGGCTGAGGATGCCCTGGAGCGAGTCGAGCCGGCCGAGCTGCGTGCCCGCGTTCACGTAGACGGCGGTGCCGGCCAGCATGCCGAGCTGGCTGACCCAGTAGAAGGTCCAGGCCTTCATCTTCGTCAGGCCCATCAGCAGGTTGATCACGAAGAAGGGCACGACCGGGATCAGGCGCAGCGTGAACAGGTAGAAGGCGCCGTCCTTCTGGATGCCCTTGTCCACCTCGGCCAGGCGCTGGCCGAAGCGCGCCTGCACGCTGTCGCGCAGCAGGAAGCGTGCGGTCAGGAAAGCCAGCGTGGCGCCGATGCTGGACGCGAACGACACGATCAGCAGGCCCCAGCCGAGGCCGAAGATCGCGCCACCCGCGAGCGTGACGATGGTGGCGCCGGGCAGCGAGAGCGCCGTGACCGCGATGTAAACCAGAAAATAGCCCAGGGCGAGCTGCAGTGGTTGTTGTTCCCGCAGCGCCGCGAGACTGGCCTGGCTCTCTTTCAGGAACGCTAGGCTGAAGTAGCGATTCAGACCGAAGGCGAAGAAGGTCACAATGCCCAGAAGCACCACCAGCAGCAGCAAGATTTTCCGGATGTTCACGACCATTCCTTGTTGGAGTTGTTCGGATTGAGTCGCCGAAACTGCGACATTCTTACACCGGAGGGACCCCATGATCAGACAAGTCATCGGGCGTGCGCTGGCACGCTACCTGACCAAGCCGGGCCGGTCGGCGTCCATCGGTTTTCCGACCGACCAGCGTCTGCTGGCCGCGGCGCTGCGTCCGGCCGACGTGATCCTGGTCGAGGGCACCACGCGCGTGAGCACCGCGATCAAGTACCTCACGCAGTCCACCTGGTCGCACGCGGCGCTCTGTGTCGGGCCACTCAGCGCGGGCGGTCCGCTGATGGTGGTGGAAGCGGACATTCGTGAGGGTGTGCGTGCCGTGCCGCTGAGCACCTACGCGGGGCTGCACTGCCGCATCTGCCGGCCCGCCAGCCTGCGCATCGACGAGGCCCAGGCGGTCTGCCGTTTCGCGGTGCAGCGCATCGGCCACCGTTACGACCTCAAGAACATCCTGGACCTCGCGCGCTACCTGTTGCCCACGCCGCCGGTGCCGGTGCGCTGGCGCCGCCGCCTGCTGGCCGTGGGCAGCGGCGACCCCACGCGCGCGATCTGCTCCACCCTGATCGCGCAGGCTTTCGAGACGGTGCTCTACCCCATCCTGCCCATCGTCGAAGAGACCGCGACCGACGACCCGAGCTGTGACGACTGCGTGCGCCAGATCCTGCACGTGCGCCACCACAGCCTGTTCACGCCACGCGATTTCGACGTGTCGCCCTATTTCGAAGTGGTCAAGCCCACCCTGGCCGCGGGCTTTGACCACCACGCGCTCGAATGGTCGCCCTCGGCCATGGCCGCGCTGGATGCCTGACGGCGCCGGTGCCTGTCACGCCGTTCGGGTTAAGGTTGGCGCATGCCGCATGACGCTCCCCGCCAGATCCCCGATCCCGCATCCGACACGCCAGCCCCGACCGGTTGGCACGCGATCGAAGCCAGCCAGGCGCTGCAGACCCTGGACAGCAGCGCCACGGGGCTGACCCCCGCCGAAGCCGCCGCCCGCCTGGCCACCCACGGCCCCAACCGACTGACCGCGGCCGCGCGCCCGGGCTGGCTGCGGCGCTTTGCGGGGCAGTTCAACAACGTGCTGATCTATGTGTTGCTGGCCGCCGGCTTCACCACGCTCTGGCTGGAAGACGTCATCGACGCCGCCGTGATCTTTGGCGTGGTGCTCATCAACGCGGTGATCGGTTTCATCCAGGAGGGCAAGGCCGAACGCGCGCTCGAAGCCGTGCACGCCATGCTGGCCAGCCGCGCCATGGTGCTGCGCGACGGCGAGCGCCACGAGGTCGACGCCGGTGATCTGGTGCCCGGCGACGTGGTGCTGATCGAATCGGGCACGCGCGTGCCGGCCGACCTGCGCCTGCTGGCGACGAAGAACCTGCGCATCGATGAGGCTGCGCTCACCGGCGAGTCGCTGCCGGTGGACAAGGACAGCGCGCCGGTGGCCCCGCTCGCGCCGCTGGCCGAGCGCACCGGCATGGCCTACGCCGGCACTGTGGCGGCGGTGGGGCAGGGCACGGGCCTGGTGGTGGCCACCGCGGCGCACACCGAGATCGGCCGCATCGGGCGCATGGTCTCGGAATTGCAGACCCTGGCCACGCCGCTGACGCGACGGCTCGACCAGTTCGCGCGCCAGATCACCTTCTTCATCCTGCTGGTCAGCGTGGCGACCTTCCTGTGGGGCAGCCGGGTCGGCGGCCTGCCGGCGCTCGACATCTTCCTCGCAGTGGTGGGCCTGGCCGTGGCCGCGATCCCCGAAGGCCTGCCCGCCATCGTCACCATCACGCTGGCCATCGGCACCGCCGCCATGGCCGGGCAGCGCGCCATCGTGCGCCGTCTGCCCGCGGTGGAAACGCTGGGCTCGGTGGGCGTGATCTGCACCGACAAGACCGGCACGCTGACGAAGAACGAGATGACCGCGGTGGGCGTGATGCTGCCGGGCGACAGCCTGACCGTGAGTGGTGCGGGCTACGCGCCCGAGGGCGGTTTCCATGCGGATGGCCGACCCGTGGCGACCGATCGCCACACGGAGCTGCTGGGACTGGCGCGCTGCGCCCTGCTGTGCAACGACGCGCAGCTGCACCGCGACGCGGCGGGCCGCTGGACGCTGGCCGGCGACCCGACCGAGGGCGCGCTGCTCACGCTGGCGCTCAAGGCCGGGCTCGACCTGGCCGAAGAAACCGCGCGCACACCGCGCACCGACAGCCTGCCGTTCGAGTCGGAAAACCGCTACATGGCCACGCTGCACCACGATCACCGGGGTCGCGTGTTCGCCCTGCTCAAGGGCGGGCCCGAGCGCGTGCTGGGCCTGTGCGTGCGCGACGCGGCCGGCTTGCCGCTGGACGCCGCGGCCTGGCAGGCGCGCATGGACGGGGCCGCCAGCCAGGGCCAGCGTGTGCTGGCCCTGGCCGAGTGCGAGCTGCCCGCGGGCACCAGCGAACTCACGCTGGAACACATCACGCCGCGCTTCACCCTGCTCGGCCTGGTGGGGCTGATGGACCCGCCGCGCCCCGAGGCGGTGGCCGCGGTGGCCGAGTGCCAGCGGGCCGGCGTGCGCGTGCTCATGATCACCGGCGACCACGCCACCACGGCCGCCGCCATCGGTGCCAGCCTGGGCTTGCGTGACGGCAACCCGATCACCGGCGCCGAGATCGACACGCTGGACGACGGGGCCCTGGGAGCGCGCCTGACGCAGACCGACGTGATCGCCCGCGCCAGCCCCGAACACAAATTGCGCCTGGTGGCCCATCTCCAGGCGGGCGGCCAGCTGGTGGCGATGACGGGCGACGGCGTCAACGACGCGCCCGCACTCAAGGCCGCCGACATCGGCGTGGCCATGGGCCAGCGGGGGACGGACGCGGCGCGCGAGGCGGCCGACCTGGTGCTCACCGACGACAACTTCGCCACCATCGCCCACGCGGTGCGCGAAGGCCGCCGCGTGTTCGACAACATCAAGAAGTCGTTGCTGTTCATCCTGCCCACCAACGGCGGCGAGGCCGGCCTGATCCTGATCGCGGTGTTCGCGGGCCTGGCGCTGCCGGTCACGGCCGGGCAGATCCTCTGGGTCAACATGGTCACCAGCATCACGCTGGACATGGCGCTGGCCTTCGAACCCGCCGAAGACGGCGTGATGCGGCGTCCGCCGCGCCCGGCCGGCGAACCGCTGATCACGCGGCTGCTGTTCCTGCGCATCGCCTACATCACGGTGCTGATGGTGGCGGCCACCTTCGTGGTCTACGGCTGGGAGCTTTCGCGTGGCCACTCCATCGAAGTGGCGCGCACCGCGGTGGTCAACATGCTGGTGATGAGCGAAATCTTTTACCTCTTCAACGTGCGCCACTTCACCGCCAGCGCCTTCCGCTGGGAGACCCTGGCGGGCAACCGCATCGCGGTCTGGGCCTGCGTGATCACGCTGGGGTTGCAGGCGCTGTTCACCTACGCGCCGCCGATGCAGGCGCTGTTCGGCACCGCGCCGCTCGATGCCTGGTCGTGGCTGCTGATCACCGCGCTGGCGAGCGCGAAGTTCGTGGTGGTGGAGATCGAGAAGGCGGTGCTGCGCCGGATGGGCATCCGGCGCATGTGATGCGGGCGACCTGAGGCGCCCGACATCCGACCGGTTTTCCTCAGCCGCCAGCGCCCAGTTCGCGCACCACGTTGGCGACCGATCCGGCGTCGGGCAGGTGCGAGATGGCGCCAATGAGTTCGTCGCGCACCTGGCCCAGCAGGGCGTCAAAGCGAGCGGTGTCCACATTCAGGGCGGTGGCGAACGATTGCACCAGCGCGCGCTCTCCGTCGCTCAGGCGGCCGTCGGCGTGGCCGGTCATGAGGCACATCAGCACCACGGTGTCGGCCACGTCCGCCGGGCAACCAGCCAGGGCCTGGGCGTCGAAGGCGTGGGTGCCCGACAGCATCGCCGACGTGGTGGGCATGTCGGGCGAACGCGAGCTTTCGTAGAACTGGCCGATCAGGGCCGCTTCGGCGGGGTGCATGCCGTCCACCAGGGCCACCGACAACATGGCCTGGGTCAGCTGGATGACCTGGGTGGCGCTCAGGTTCTGGTCTTGGATCGCTTGCATGGATGGCTCCTTGTGTGGGGTGGATCAGCGGGTGAGGGCGCGCCGTTTGGCGGCGATCAGGTTGCTCTGGATGTCGGCGATGGCCATGTCGCGGAAACGCTTGGGCAGCATCGAGCGGCGCGAGGTTTCGGACACCGCGAGCAGCTCCATGAACTCGATCATGTCGCGCTCCTGCGGCGGCATGAAATCGGCCGCCGCCTGGGTGAGCGCGTCGGCGTTCAGCGGCGTGGCCTGGTTGCGCGCCAGCTCCACGGCCAGCAGCGAGAGCGCTTCGAGGTCGGCGTTGGAGTAGCCGGTCAGGGTGTCGCACAGGGTCAGCAGCTCTTCCATGCTCGCCACGCAAGGCTCTTCGTAGCGCGAGAGCACGGCCTGCAGCACCTGCACGCGCTCTGCCGCGGTGTCGCAGTAGAAGAACGGGATCTTGCGGTCGAGCCGGCCGGGGCGCTTGATGTCGGTGTCGAGCTTGTCGGGGCGGTTGGTCATCATGACGAACAGCACCTGGCCGCGGTTCTCGGGCTCGGCCATGAATTCCTTGAGCCGCGCGATCACGCGCGAGCTGGTGCCGCCGTCGCTGTCTTCGCCGCCGCCCGAACCGAAGCTGCGGTCGCCTTCGTCGATGATCACGGCGATGGGGCCCATGGCCTTGACGGTGGCGAGCACGCGCTCCAGGTTGGCCTCGGTGGAGCCGACCCACTTGGATCGGAAATTCTTCAGCGCCACGGCCGAGAGGCCGGCCTCTTTGAGGAAGGCCTTGATGACGAAGGTCTTGCCCGATCCCATGGGACCAACCGCGAGCAGGCCCATGGGGGTCAGCGTGGTTTCGCCGGCCTTGAGGTTCTGCGCGATGGCCATCAGCTCGTGCTTGATGTGCTCGTGGCCACCGACCGACGAGAGGCCGTGTTTGGGCTCGATGAACTCGATCAGGCCCGCGCATTCCTTCTCGATCATCTCGCGCTTGCGCGCGTGGATGACCTTCAGCACTTCCTGGTCGGCGTCGCCGGTGGGCAGGGTCTTGCCGGGCTCGATCAGCCGCGTGATCTCGGCGGGCGTCATGCCGGCGGTGATGGTGGCCAGGGTGTCGGCGCGGGCCGTTGCGTCGGGCGTCCCTTCCAGCAACTGGCCGATCAGGGCGCGGCGCTCGGCCTCACTCAGGCCGTGGCCCTTGGAGCCGGCCAGGATGTTCGCGAGCTGCACGGTGCGCAGGCCGCTGGTGCGCTCGGAGAACAGCTCGACCTGGTGCGCGGTGAGCTTGGGCGCGAAAAAGCCGATCACCTTCTTGCGCAGCGGCAGGTCGGGCATCGGGATTTCGATGGCCGCTACCTTGGGGTTGGAGAGCAGGCCCGGGTTGATCGCGTTGAGCGACTCGGTGATCAGCACGACGATGTTGTCGCCCTGGGTCAGCGTCTGGTCGAGCGACCAGCGGTGAAACACCAGGTAGGTCTGGCGGTCGGTCTGCGCCATGAAGCTCGGGTCGCCGGCGGGCAGCAGCGCGTCGGCGTAGGGCACGATGACGGCGGTGGACGGTTGCGCGCGCATGCGCTGCTCCAGCGCGTGCAGCGAGGCCAGCAGGTCGGGCTCGGTGCCTTCTTCATGTTGGCGCAGCAGCGCGCGCTGCTTGTCTTCGCTCGTCCCCGAGAGCACCCGGATGCCACGCTCCAGGCTCACCTCGCACACGTGTTGCTTGGTGTCCTTGAACAGCTCTTCGACCAGGAAGGCGCCGAGGTTGTGCAGCTTGTCGCCGACCAGGACGTTGTCGAAGACGTTGCGGTAGAGCACGAAGGTGGACGCCTCGCCCGCCAGGTACTTCTGCCGCAGGACCTCGGCCCAGCGCGGCAGGTCGTGGCGGGGGGATGCGGGTGCGTTCATGCGGGGGACCGCTCAGAGGGTCTTGGTCGGGGCGGCCTGCGCGGCGGCGCGGGCCTGCTTCATGGCTTCGAGCTGGGCCTTGGCCGTGACGCTGCCGCTGCTCTGGCGCAGCTTGTTGAGCCGCACGTCGAGGTCGGAATTCTGCAGCTCGGCGCCCAGGCTGGCCTGAGCCACCTGACCTTTGATGTGCTCGCGCACGGCGCCCAGCGCCTGCACCTCGGCGTCGACCGAGAGGCCGTCGAGCTGGCCCTGGATCTTGATGCGGGCCTGCGCGCTGTGCATCTGGGCCAGCATGCGCTCTTTCTCGGCCTTGAGCTTGTCGATCTCGGACTTCACCTGGATCAGCGAGTCTTTGGCGTTGTCGGCGTCGGCGGTGGCCTGGGCCGCATCGGCGCGCAGCTCGGTGAGGGCCGCGTCCAGCGTGTTCTTCTTCTGGATCAGCACCACGGCGAGGTCGTCCTGGTTGGTGGCCAGGGCGGCTTCGAGGTCGGTGGTCACGGCAGCGAGTTCGCGCTCGTGCGCTTCCAGTCGCGAGGTGATGTCCTGGCGGCGCGCGATGATGGCGCCGGTGGCCGCCTTGAGCTGGGTGTACTTCTGGATCATCGAGGCGATCGCGTTCTGGTAGGCGATCTCGGGGTGCTCCTTCTCGATGTCCGAGACCCACAGGGAGATGAAGCCGGTCCAGAGGTTGGCGAGGCGGGCGAAGATTGCGTTGTTGGCCATGGGGGACTCCTGGTTGAATGCGGTGGGTTGGGGGTCAGGTCTTTTGGCGTTGCGAGGCCTGGCGGGCGGCCGCGTTCGCTGCGCTGCCGGCGGCGCTGACGCGTGGGGCATTGTTGCCGAAGGCGGCGAGATCGGCGTCGTCGAATTCGGCGGCCACCTCCTCGGCGATGCGCAGGCGGGACAGCGAGTCTTCTAGCTTGCTGCCCATGTCGGTGGCATAGGGCGAGGTGATCACCAGCTGGTACACCTCTTCCATCTTGTCGGGCATGGCCAGCAGCGTGGCTTCGAGCGCGCTGCGACGCACCGCGAGGCGGCGCGCGCGGTTCAGCACCTCGGCGTATTCGGCGAGCGTGGCGCGCAGCTGCCGCGCCTCTTCGTCGCCCAGCGCGGGGTTGCGCAGCTGCGCCTCGACGCTGGCGATGCGGCGGTTCACCTGGTCTTCGCTGATCTGCTCCTTGCGCCGGCGCAGTGAGGCATTGACCGAGCAGAGACCGAGGTAGTCGACGGTGAGGGCTTCCAGCTTTTCCACATCCTGCCGGGTCAGCGTGGTCTGCCGGTCACCCGCCGTTTCGTAGAGCGCCTGCACGCGTTCCCACATGTGCTGGTAGGTGGACAGTGCGCCGGACTCGCCGCGTGCGCTCAGTTCGTCGATCAGCAGCTTGCGGCGCTGGCTCAGACCCTGGTGGTGCGCCTCGCGGTCGACCCAGGCCTTGAACGACGGCAGGCTCGGCACCATCAGCGCCGCCAGGATTTCGGTGCCCACGGCCAGCGTGCCGACCAGCGCCAGCCCGGCCAGCCCCATGGGGATGGACGCGAAGATGGCCACCACACCAGCCGCGAGCAGGGCGGTGCGGTTGACCGGGTGGCGCAGGAACGCGCCCAGGTAGGAGGGCTTGGGGTTCAAGGGGATGGGACTGCGGTCACTTGGTGAAGCGCGACCAGATGCGGGTGATCTCCTGCTCGTCCTGTTCGGACAGCACGGGGATCGGCGACGAGCGGCTCAGCGAGGTGGTGCTGGGCACCACGGCCGGGTTGGACTTCACGCTCGCGCTCATGAACTCGCCGGCCTTCAGGTTGGCGTTGGCGTAGCCCACGGTGTTGGACACCTTGGCGATCACCTGGGGCCGCATCAGGTAGTCGATGAACTGGTGCGCACCGCGCTTGTTTTTTGCATTGGCCGGCACGGCCATGGCGTCGATGGCGAGCAGGCCGCCGTCGGCCGGCACCCGGTATTCGACCGCACCGCGCGACTTGCCCTGCGCTTGCACCGCGTCGCCCGAGAAGCCGATGGCGACGCAGAGCTTGCCGTTGGCCAGCGAGTCGATGAACTGGTCGGTGGGAATGACCTTGACCGTGCCGGCGATGCCCGCCATCACCTTCTCGGCGGCCGCGATCGAGGACCGGCCGGCCCACTTGGTCTGGCCACCGGCCATGGCGGCCAGCGGGATCACGTCGGACGCCGAATCGACCACGCCGATGCCGCAGGACTGGAAGCGCTTCGCGATGGCCGGATCGAACACGGTGGCCAGCGTGTCCACGCTGTGGCCCGGGAAGGCCTTGCTGGTGAGCTTGGGGTTCCAGGCGATGCCGACCGTGTACCACATGTAGGGCAGGCTGTAGGCGCCGTCCTTGTCCCAGGCACGCAGGGTCGCGTCCACGCGCGGGTCGATGTTGCTCAGGTTCTTGAGGCTGGCTTTGTCGAGTTTGCCGAGCAGGCCCTTGGCCGCCATGCCGGGCACGGCGTTGGCCGTGGGGAACACCACGTCGTAGGGCGTGCCGGCCGCGCCCAGGCGGGCCTGCAGGTCGTCGTTGTCCGCGAAGATGTCGTAGATCACCCGGATGTTGTATTCCTTCTCGAAGTCCTGCAGCACGCTGGGTTCGATGTAGTCGGGCCAGTTGAGCACCCGCACCGTTTCCTTGGCGCCGACGCCAGCGCCGTTCACCGCGCGGCGCAGGTTCATCAGCACGGTCGAGGTGATCAGGCCGTCGACGCTCACGCCCTGCGATTCCTGGAAGGCTTCGGTCGCCACCTGCGTCTGGGGGCCGAAGGTGCCGTCCAGCGGCCCGGCGCTGAAGCCCAGCTTGCCCAGCAGGATTTGCGCCTCGCGCAGGCCCTGGGCGTCCACGATCTTCTCTTTGCCCTTGTAATTGCCGCTGGACCAGTTCTGGCTGGTCCAGATGTGCCGGCGGATCGCGTTGAGCAGCGCGTCGTTGACCTCGCTGGCGGGCGCGGTTCCTGTGCGGGCGGCGAAGGCGCGCATGGCGTCCAGCGTGGCCGGGGTCAGCGTGCCCGAGGGCGTTTCGCGCAGCAGGCCCAGGCGGGCCAGCAGGCGCTGCGCCGACTCGACCTTGGCGTTGCGCGCGCCGGCCGGCGCGGCAGCCGGGGCCTTGGGCTCGGCGGTGCCGAAAACGAAGCCCTGGGCCTGGGCGGTTCCGGTGATCCAGATGCCGCTGATCAGGGCGGCGGCCAGGGCGATGTGGCGGAGTTGCATGGGGTGTCCTTGGAAAGCGGGTGGGTGCGGGCTCACTGGCCGGGCGCGAAACAGATGGTGTTGCGGGACTGGGCCAGCTGGAAGAGTTTGGCGGCGGCGTCCTGGTCGGCGGGAATGCCGCCCTGGCCCTTGAGCGTCATCTCGCCGAGGTGGCAGGCCGCGCCGGCGTTGCCACCTTGCACGGCCAGCAGCAGGTGGGCTCGCGCCTGGGCGAAGTCGCCGCTTTCCAGCAGCTGGCGGCCGAGTTCGGCGTGTTCGGCCGCGGACAGGTCGCTGCCGCCGGTCGCGACGACGGGTTCGCTGGCGACCGGTTCGCTCGCGGCCGGCGGTGTGCTCGGTGGCGTCGAGATGACGCTGGAGGTGGGCGTGTCCGGGCTGGTGCTGGGTGCGGTCGACGAGGTCGGGGCTGCGCCAAAGCGTTCCTTGAGCACCAGGTGCCAGACGGCCGAGGCCATGGCACCGACCACGGCCAGAGCAATCAGGCCTTTGGAGAGGGGAGTCAGGCTGGCCATGGGGTCATTCCTTGGGGGTGGTGGCGGGCGCACCGAACTGCGCCGACAGGTTCTGCAGCTGCTGGCCGAGCTGCGACAGGCTGGCCAGCTGGACGGCGGTGTGTTCGCGCGCGGCCTGGAGCTGGGCTTCCTGGCCGGCGATGTCCTGGGCGGCGCGCGACACCTCGCGGTTCATCAGGGCGTCAAGTTCGGACATCTGCCGGCGGATATCGTCCACCACCTTGTCGCGCCGGGCGGTCATGGTCTCGATCCGTGCCAGCGTGTCGCGTTCCAGCGCCTGCAGGTTCAGCTGCAGCAGTTCGGCGTGCATGGACAGCGCCTGGGCCTTGGCCTGTGCGTCGGCCAGCGGGTCGGCGATGGTCCAGGACTCGTCGGCCGCGTCCATGGCCTGGATGGCCATCAAGCGGGTGCCGGGGTCCATCGCACTCAGGCCCTCGATCAGGCGCAGCAGGCGCTCGGCGGGGTAGAGCGACGCCGGCACGCCCGCCTGGGCGTAGATCTCGTCGAGTTTCAGGGGGGCGCCGGCCGGGACGGGCGCGGTGGCGGGCGGCAGGGTGGCGGTGGTTTCGGTGACCGGAGGCGGCGCGGGCGCGGCGTCTTCGGGCGGCACCTCCATGCGAACCAGTCCCGCTTTTTCAAGGAAACCCATCACACCCTTCATCTCTTCTTCTCCAGCTTGGTGTCCATACGCAATGCCTCCGTACAGGAGCCCCCTTCCCGCCGCAGGACGGGGCCGTCTGTGGGAACTCGCAGGGAGTTTAAGGCAAGGCCGGATTGACCCCATGGTGCACAACGTCTACAAAGGCCGCATGGGGTGGTGGGACGGATTCCATGAAAAGATGATCGACCAGAGGCCGCAGCGCCCCACAAATCGAATCCACCGGAGACCGACCATGAGCACTTTGAAAATCGACCGCATCCACCACGTGGCCTACCGCTGCAAGGACGCCAAGGAAACCGTCGAGTGGTACGTCAAGAACCTCAACATGAATTTCGTGCTGGCCATCGCCGAAGACCATGTGCCGTCCACCAAAGCGCCCGACCCTTACATGCACGTGTTCCTCGATGCCGGTCAGGGCAATGTGCTGGCCTTCTTCGAGCTGCCCAACGCGCCGGCGATGGGTCGCGATGCCAACACGCCCGAGTGGGTGCAGCACATCGCCTTCAAGATCGGCAGCCTGGAGATGCTCGAAGCCACCAAAGAGCGGCTGCAGGCCGCGGGCATCGAGGTGCTGGGGCCGACCGACCACACCATCTTCAAGAGCATCTACTTCTTCGACCCCAACGGGCATCGGCTGGAGTTGTGCGCCGACGTGGGCACGCCGCGCATGCACAAGGACCTTGATGAGGTGAAGTGGGACATGCTCAACGAGTGGGCGCAGACCAGGCGCGCACCCAAACACGCCGCCTGGATGCACGACCGGGAATTCAAGGCGCTGGACTGACGGGGACACCGCCATGACCGCCATCGATCACACCCACGACCCGGCCTTGCGCAGCTGGGTCGAATCGGCCAACGAGCCCGCGAGCGACTTCCCGATCCAGAACCTGCCGTTCGGCCGCTTCAAGGTCGGGGACGATCCCGAGTGGCGCATCGGCGTGGCCATCGGCGACCAGGTGCTGGACCTGCGGGTGGCCGGTCTGATCAACTTCAGCGACATGAACCGCCTGATCCGGCTCAAGCCCGAGGCCCGGCGCGAACTGCGCGCGCAGATCAGCGCCGGTCTGGCCACCGGCAGCCCGCAGCAGGACCGGTGGTCGCGGTACCTGCACGCGCAGGGCGCCGTGGAACTGGGCCTGCCCTGCGATATTCGCGACTACACCGATTTCTACGTCGGCATCCACCACGCCACGGCGGTGGGCAAGCTGTTCCGGCCCGACAACCCGCTGCTGCCCAACTACAAGTGGGTGCCCATTGGTTACCACGGCCGCGCCTCCACCATCCAGCCCAGCGGGCACACCTTTCACCGCCCGCTCGGGCAGATAAAAGCCTTCGATACCGACGCGCCCATGCTCGCCCCGACCAAGCGGCTGGACCTGGAGCTGGAGCTCGGCTACGTGATCGGTCGGCCCAACGCCATGGGCCACCCGATCCCGCTGGCCGAGGCGGAAGACCATGTGTTCGGTGTGACCCTGTTCAACGACTGGAGCGCGCGCGACTTCCAGGCCTGGGAATACCAGCCGCTCGGCCCCTTCCTGTCGAAGAACTTCGCCAGCACGCTCTCGCCCTGGATGGTGACGCTGGACGCGCTGGCACCGTTTCGCCAGGCCCTGCAGCGGCCCGCGGGCGATCCGGCGCCGCTGCCCTACCTCAAAGCCGACGCCAGCCAGAGCGCCGGTGCGTTCGACATCGATCTCGATGTGCTGCTGCAGACCGCGCGCATGCGCGCCGAGGGCCTTGCCCCCGAGATCATCAGCCGCTCCAACGCCGCGCAGGCCGCCTACTGGTCGCTGGCCCAGCTGGTGGCCCACCACACGGTCAACGGCTGCGCGCTTTCGGCGGGCGACCTGTTCGGCTCGGGCACGCTTTCCGGCCCGAAGCCCGGGCAGGCCGGCTCGCTGCTCGAACTCACGGTGGGCGGCAAGCAGGCCATCACCCTGGGCAACGGCGAGCGGCGCACCTTCCTCGAAGACGGCGACAGCATCACCCTGCGCGGCCGCTGCGCGCGCGCCGGGTTTCAAGGCATCGGCTTTGGCGAGTGCACGGCCACCGTGCTGCCACCGCTCGGCGCCATCTGATCTTCGGGCGCCATCTCAATCCAGCGGCAGCGCGCTGGTGCACTTGAGCTCGTTCAGGCAGATGCTGGAGCGCACACCGCTCACGCCCGGCAGCTGCGCCAGCGTGCCAAGCAGAAAGTCCGACAGGCCCTTGAGGTCGCGCGCGACGATCTTGCAGACGTAGTCGAAATCGCCGGTCACGGCGTAACACTCCAGCACCTCGGGCATCTTGCCCACGGTGCGCTGGAACTTCAGCACCTCCTTGTGCTGCCCACGCTCCATCGACACGTGCACGAACGCCGTCACGCCCAGGCCGAGCCGGTGCGCGTCGAGCCGCGCCTCGTAGCGCTGGATGTAACCCGCTTCTTCGAGCCGCCTGTGGCGCCGGTTGCTCTGCGCCGGCGAAAGGTGCACCGTCTGGGCGAGCTCCTGGTTGCTGATGCGCCCGTTGATCTGCAGGGCCGCCAGGATGCGGCGGTCCAGACGGTCCAGCGACGACGGATGCAAGGAATCTTCGTTCATGTCGGTGTTCATGAAAGGGTTTCTTCAAAAGGGGTCTGACTGGCGGGCGATAGGAGAGCAAATTGTCTGTCATGCGGCGCAAACTGCACAGCCGACTCCCTGTGCCTCGTTGCACAGGGCAAACCACAACGAAGGAGACATGTCATGACCCCCCTGGATGAGCAGACGACCCGCGAGCTGATGGCCGGCTTGCCCGAGTGGACGGTGAACCGTGAGGGCGGCGCGATCCGGCGCACCTTCCGTTTCCCCGATTTTCCGCAGGCCTTCGGTTTCATGACCCAGATGGCCATCGCCTCGGAAAAAATGAACCACCACCCCGAGTGGTTCAACGTCTACAACCGCGTCGAAGTCACGCTGACCACGCACGATGCAGGCGGCCTGTCCACGCGCGACATCGACTGGGCCACCCACGCCGACACCCTGTTTGCCCGGATCGGGCGCGGAGCGGCCTGAACATGGACACGATCCTCACTCCCGCCAAACACGGCCTGGCCGCCGGCGACGCCTGCCTGCCCGAGCGCCCGGACTGGACCATCTCACAAGGCTGGGAGCACTACACCGCTGCCGACCACGCCACCTGGAAGACACTGTTCGAGCGCCAGACGAAGCTGCTGCCCGGTCGCGCCTGCGACGAGTTCGTGCAGGGCATGCGCGACCTGCCCATCGGCGCCGACGAAATCCCCGATTTCCGCCGCCTGAGCGAGGTGCTGATGCCGCGCACCGGCTGGCAGGTGGTGGCCGTGCCCGGCCTGGTGCCCGACGACGTGTTCTTTGACCACCTGGCCAACCGCCGCTTCCCGGCCGGCAACTTCATCCGCCAGCCGCACGAGCTGGACTACCTCGAAGAGCCCGACGTGTTCCACGACGTGTTCGGCCACGTGCCCATGCTGATGAACCCGGCCATCGCCGACTTCATCCAGGCCTATGGCCAGGGCGGCCTGCGCGCGCAGCAACTGGGCAAACTCGCGCAGCTGGCGCGCGTCTATTGGTACACGGTGGAGTTCGGCCTGCTGCAACAAGGCGATGGCCTGCGGCTCTACGGCTCGGGCATCGCCTCGTCCTACACCGAGTCGCAGTTTTGTCTGGACAGCCCCTCGCCCAACCGCATACGCTTCGGGCTGGAGCGCGTGATGCGCACGAACTACCGCATCGACGATTTCCAGGAGAGCTATTTCGTGATCCGCGACCTCGACGAACTGCTCGAATTCACGCGCATCGACTTCGCGCCGCTGTACGAAAGCGCTGCGCAGGCGCCCGAGCTGCAGCCCGGCGACGTGTTGCCCACCGACCAGGTGTTCAGCCGCGGTGACGGCAGCTACCACCGCGCCCGGCGCACAGGAGGAACCCCATGAACCCGAAGGCACGAACCGTTCTCATCACCGGCGCAGCCGGCAACCTCGGGCAGGCCGTGGCCCGCGCCTTTGCGGCGCGCGGTGACCACCTGGTGCTGCTCGACCGCAACGGCGAGGCGCTGCGGCGCGTGTACGGACCGGACACCGAAGTGCTGAGCTGCACCGAGCTCGACCTGCTCGACGCTGCCCAGGTGGAGCAGGCGGTGGCCCATGCCGCCAAGTGCTTCGGCGGTGTGCACGTGTTGTGCCACCTGGCGGGCGGCTTCCGCATGGGCGAGGCCGTGCACGACACTACCGCGCAGACGCTGGACTTCCTGCTCGACCTGAACGTGCGCGCCCTGATGCCCATCGCGGCCAGCGTGGTGCCGCGCATGGTGGCGGGCGGAGGCGGCCAGATCGTCACGGTCGGCGCCATGGGCGCGCTGAGAGGCGGTGCGCACATGGGGGCCTATGCGGCGTCCAAGAGTGCCCTGATGCGCCTGACCGAGTCCATGTCGGCGGAACTCAAGGCGCAGGGCATCAACGTCAACTGCGTGATGCCCTCGATCATCGACACCCCCGAAAACCGCGCCGCCATGCCCGACGCCGACCCTTCGCAATGGGTGGCGCCGGAGGCGCTGGCCGACGTGATGCAGTTCCTGGCTTCCGACGCGGCGCGCGCGATCCATGGCGCCTGCATCCCGGTGACCGGGCTGGTTTGACCGCTCAACGAAACCGCTGCCAGCCCCAGACGATGCGCAGCGCGATGGTGATCGCGCACAGCGCGGCAAAGCCGTAGGCGATGAGTGCGAAGTGGCCGGGCCACAGGCACATGGCGGCAAAGGCGGCGATGGTTTCGGTGGCTTCGGTCAGGCCACCGAGAAAGTAGAAGCTCTTGTCCGGGAAGGCGACCGATTGCAGCCGCCGCTTCTCCGCCACGATGGCGAAGGCCAGGAAGCTGCTGCCGGTGCCGATGAAGGCCGCCAGCAGCACCGCGGCGGGCAGGGCGTTGGCGGCCGGGTCCGCGATGGCAAAGGCCAGCGGGATGGCGGCGTAGAACAGAAAATCGAGCGTGATGTCAAGAAAACCGCCGCGGTCGGTGGGCCGGGTGGCGCGGGCGACGGCGCCGTCGAGGCCGTCCATCAGGCGCGAGAGCAACAGCAGCGCCAGGCCCGGCAGGAAGTGCTGGAATCCGATCGCCGCGGCCGCCGCCATGCCGAGGGCGAAGCCGGTGAACGTGATCGCGTCGGCGCCGATGCCCAGGCGCACCAGCCCGCGCGCGGCGTGTGTCATGAGCGGGCGCAAGGCCTGCTGGACGGCCTTATCCAGCATCGGGCAATGCCTCCATCGGTGCTGCCGGTGTGCGGGCGCTGTACAGCAGGGGGGCGGTGTGCATGGGTTGGTCGTCTGGCGGGAGGGCGTCGTGGGCGGGTGGCCGGTGGGATGTTAACCAGTGACCTCGGGTTTCTCCGGTGAGAACCCGTTGGTCGACGTGTGGCACCACTCCTTACACTGGCGACCAACCCACACCATCACATGCCACCCCAGACTCCCACCGACTTCGAGCAGCAACTGGTCGAGCAGCGCAGCTACCTGATGCGCTTCGCGCGCCTGCAGCTGCGCAACGACGCCTGGGCCGAGGACGCCGTCTCGGAAACCATCCTGGCAGCGCTGGCCAAGCCGCAGGCCTTCGAGGCCCGCTCGCAGTTCAAGACCTGGCTGGTCGGCATCCTCAAGCACAAGATCATCGACTCGATGCGCCAGCGCCAGCGCGAGGTGATGCTGGACAGCGGCTCGGACAACGACAGCGCCGATCCGCTGGAGCACATGGCGTTCAAGGCCGACGGCCACTTCGCCGAGAAGCCTGCCGACTGGGGCAACCCCGAGCAGGACCTGAATAGCCGCCAGTTTTTTGCCATTCTCGAAGCCTGCACCGACAAGCTGCCCCCGGTGCAGGGCCGCCTGTTCCTGATGCGCGAGTGGCTGGAGCTCTCCAGCGAGGAGATCTGTAAGGAACTGGCGCTGACACCGACCAACCTCTACGTCCAGCTGCACCGTGCCCGCCTTCGCCTGCGCGAATGCCTGGACCTCAACTGGTTTGCCCAAGCCCCGATGCCATGAAAGCCGCCTACCCGTTCCGCCGCACCTGCAAGGAAGTGTCCGCATTGCTGATCGCGCGCGAGGACCGTGAACTGCCCCTGAGCGAGCGGCTGGCCTTGCGCCTGCACCTGGCCATGTGCCAGGCCTGCCCGCGCTTCGAGCGGCAGGTGCTGACCATGCGCAACGCCATGAAGCAGTGGCGCAACTACGGCGACGACGAATAGGGAGGAAAAGCGATCCGGCGCCGGGCTGCCCCAAGCCGGATCAGCCCACGCTGGGGCCACACCCTTCAGTTCAGCAGCGCCTGCGCGAACTCTTTCGCGTCGAAGGTTTCCAGGTCTTCCAGCTTTTCACCGACGCCGATGAAATAGATCGGCACCGGCTTCTCGCGCGCGATCGCGCAGATCACGCCGCCCTTGGCCGTGCCGTCGAGCTTGGTGATCACCAGGCCGGTCAGACCCAGCGCATCGTCGAACGCCTTCACCTGCATCAGCGCGTTCTGCCCGGTGTTGCCGTCGATCACCAGCAGCACCTCGTGCGGCGCGGTGGCGTCGGCCTTCTGCACCACGCGCCTGATCTTCTTGAGTTCTTCCATCAGGTGCAGCTGCGTGGGCAGGCGGCCGGCCGTGTCCACCAGCACCACGTCCCTGCCGCGCGCCTTGCCGGCGCTCACGGCGTCAAAGCTCACCGCGGCCGGGTCGCCGCCCTCCTGCGTGATGATCTCCACCGTGTTGCGGTCCGCCCAGACGGCGAGCTGCTCGCGCGCCGCGGCGCGGAAGGTGTCGGCCGCGGCCAGCAGCACCGTGGCGCCCTCGTTGGCCAGGTGGCGTGTGAGCTTGCCAATGGAGGTGGTCTTGCCCGCACCGTTGACGCCCGCGACCATGATCACCGTGGGCTTGTGCTCGCCGATCACCAGCCGCTTCTGCAGCGGCGTGAGCAGGTCGGTGATCGCCTCGGCCAGCAGGCCTTTCACGGCGGCCGGGTCGGTGGTCTTGTTGTCCTTGACGCGCCGCTTCAGGTCGGCCAGCAGGTGCTCGGTGGCCTTGACGCCGGTGTCGGCCATCAGCAGCGCGGTTTCCAGCTCTTCGTAGAGCGCATCGTCGATCTGCGTGCCGGTGAAGACCGTGGCGATGCTCGAACCGGTCTTGCGCAGACCGGCCTTGAGCTTGTCGAGCCAGCCCTTGCGGGGCTCCGCTGCCGGGGCCGTCTCCGGGGCCGGCACCACGACCACCGGGGTGGGCGCTGGCGCTGCAACCGGTGCGGCGGCGGTGACGGGCGCCGGAGCAGCGGGTGCGGGAGCGGGTTCGGGAGGGGTGGGGGGCTTTTTTCGGAAGAACGAGAACATTTGGGAATCTCTTGTATCTTCACCATTCTATGAAACGCAGCTTTCACTCTCTCTGGGTCCGTGCTCTGGTCATGCTGGCATTGGCCGGTTCGGTGGGCTGGACAGGCGCCATCTCCCTTCCTGCTGAATCCAAGGCGCAGCGTTTCACGCTCACCAATGGCATGACGCTGATCGTCAAACCCGACCGGCGCGCGCCCACGGTGGCCCACATGCTCTGGGTACGTGTGGGTGCCATGGACGAGGTAGACGGCACCAGCGGTGTGGCGCATGCACTGGAACACATGATGTTCAAGGGCACGCCCGACATGAAGCCGGGCGAGTTTTCGCGCCGCGTGGCGGCACTGGGCGGGCGTGAAAACGCCTTCACCAACCGCGACGCCACGGCCTACCACCAGCAGGTGCCCGCCAGCCGGCTGGAGGCCATGATGCAGCTCGAGGCCGACCGCTTTGCCCGCAACCAGTGGGCCGACGACGAGTTCGTTCGCGAGATCGAGGTCATCAAGGAAGAGCGCCGCCAGCGCACCGAAGAGTCGCCGCGTGCCCGCATGTTCGAAGCGCTCAACGCCATGGTGTTCCTGGCCAGCCCGTACCGCAGGCCTGTGGTCGGCTGGATGAGTGATCTGGAGGCCATGACGCCGCAGGACGTGCGCGACTTCTACCAGCGCTGGTACACGCCGGCGAACGCGGCCGTGGTGATCGCCGGCGATGTGGACGCGCTTCAGGTGCATGCGATGGCCGAACGCATCTACGGCCGCATCCCGGCGCGCGCGGTGCCGCCGCGCAAGCCACGCGAGGAGCCCGCGCAGGCCGGGCCGCGGCGACTGGACTACCGGGCCGCGGCCGACCAGGCCATGGTGGCGCTGACCTTCAAAGTGCCGCGCTGGAGCGGTGGTGAGGATGCCGCCAGCCAGGACGCGCTGGCGCTGACCGTGCTCTCGGCCGTGCTCGATGGCTACAGCGGTGCCCGTCTGGAGCGCTCGCTGGTGCAGGGCATGGGCAGCGGCGGCAAGCGCATCGCCGACAGCGCGAGTGCTTCGTATGGCCTGATGGGCCGCGGTCCGCAGCAGTTCATGCTGGTCGCCGTGCCAGCCCAGGGGGTGTCTACGGACGCGGCCGCGGCCGCGCTCAGGACCGAGGTGGCCCGCATCGCGCGGGAAGGCATCAGCGAGGCCGAGCTGCAGCGCGTCAAGACGCAGTGGATGGCTGGCGAAATCTACAAACTCGACTCGGTGTTCAACCAGGCGCAGGAGCTGGGCAGCTACTGGGTTCAGGGCATGGACGTGGACACCGGCGAGCGCCTCATGAGCCGTTTGCGCCAGGTGTCGGCGGCGCAGGTGCAGGCGGTGGCCAGGCGCTATTTCAGCGACGAGCAGCTCACCACCGCGGTGCTGGTGCCCGATCCCTCGCGCCGCGAGGCGGCACAAGCTGCTGCGCCGCGACCCGTGCTCTCGCGTCATTGAGTCGTCCCCCTGAAACTGCTTCACCCGAACGATCGCCACGCATGTCGACTCTCTCCCGATTCCTGAACCGCACCCGATGGTTGCCGCTGCTGCTCGTGTGGCTGGGGGTGTTCACAGGCGCACGCGCCGCGATTCCGGTGGAGCACTGGACGCACGCCAGTGGCGCGCGGATCTACCTCGTGGCCAGCCCGTCGATCCCGATGCTCGATGTGCAGCTGAATTTTGACGGCGGCAGTCGCCGCGATCCTGCCCGCCAGGCCGGCCTGGCCAGCGCCACGGCGGGGCTGTTGCTGGCTGGCGTGCGGGCGCAAGATGGACAGCCGGCGCTCGATGAAAACCGGCTGGGCGAGGCCTGGGCCGACCTGGGTGCCCAGTTCAGCGCGCAGGCCAGCAGCGACCGCTTCAGTCTGTCCTTGCGCTCGCTCACCGAGCCCGACCTGCTGTCGCGCGCGGTGGCGCTGGCGGCGCGCCAGCTGGCCGCGCCGGCCTGGCCCGAGAAGGTCTGGCAGCGCGACCGCGAGCGGTCCATCGCGGCACTCAAGGAGGCCGAGAACCGCCCGGGCACCCACGCCGGGCGCGCCTTTTCCCGCGCGGTGTTCGGCGCCCATCCTTACGGTTTCGAACCCGATGCCAGGACGCTGACCGCCATCGGCGTGGCCGACATGCGCGCGTTTTACCGGCGCCACGTGGCGACCTGCCGGGCGCAGGTGACGCTGGTGGGCGCCATCGACCGCGCCGGGGCCGAAACCATCGTCGGGCAGCTCATGACCGCGGTGCAACCGCACGGGTGTGCGGCATTGCCGCCGGTGCCCGAGGTGCAGGCGCTGACCCGCGAGCAGACGCTGCGCCTGCCGTTTGCGGCGGCCCAGGCCCAGGTGCTGATCGGGCAGCCGGGCGTTCCGCGCAACGACCCCGACTTTTTCCCGCTGTTTGTGGGCAACTACATCCTGGGCGGAGGCGGCTTTGTTTCCCGCCTGACCACCGAGGTGCGCGAAAAGCGGGGCTTGAGTTACAGCGTCTACAGCTACTTCGCGCCCGGGCTGCACGCGGGTGCCTTCCAGCTGGGCTTGACCACCCGGCCCGATCAGGCCGATCAGGCCATTGGTGTGGCGCGGGATGTCGTGCGCCAGTTCGTGGAGCAGGGGCCGACCGAGGCCGAGCTGCAGGCCGCCAAGGACTACCTGATCAACGGTTTTGCGTTGCGCATCGACAGCAACCGCAAACTGCTCGACAACGTGTCCAACATTGCGTGGAACGGGCTGCCGCTGGATTACCTCGACACCTGGACCGACCAGGTGCAGCGCGTCAGCGTGGCCGACATCCGCCGTGCCTTTGCGCGTGTGCTGCAGCCCGATCGCATGGTGACGGTGGTGGTCGGAGCTGGACAATGACCCACCCCCGCCGCGCTGCGCGCGACCCCCTCAAGGGGGCGATGCGGTGCGGCCCGGCAAAGCCGGTTCCGCCGCATCCTGGGTTGGACATTTCTCGCCGGAGATGGATCGCTCACGCCGAGCGTTTAGCTTCCCCTTCGTCGTTGCTCCCTCGGCTTCAATATGGCATCGTCGAGCCACCGTCGCCGGCTTGGTAAGCTCGGTGCATGAAAAAGCCCGCACCACGTCCCACTGTCAACGCGCCACACGAAGTCCGCATCATCGGTGGCCTGTGGAAGCGCACGCCGCTGCCGGTGGCCGACCGGCCGGGGCTGCGGCCCACGCCCGTTCGTGTGCGCGAAACCCTGTTCAACTGGCTGGGCCAGGACCTGAGCGGCTGGCGTTGCCTGGACGCCTTTGCCGGCACCGGCGCCCTGGGGCTGGAGGCGGCATCCCGTGGTGCAACTGAAGTGGTGCTGGTCGAGCAGGACGCGCACCTGATCAAGACCCTGAGCGCCCTCAAGACCAAGCTGAAGGCCGATGCCGTGCGCGTGGAGCGGGGCGATGGCGTGACGGCCCTGCAGCAGCGCCGTGGCCAGGGACTGGATCTGGTGTTTCTCGATCCACCCTTTGGTGAGGAGGGCAACGACGCGTTGTTCACCGCTGCGCTGCAGGCCGCACGGCAGTGCCTGCGCGACGATGGCCTGATCTACCTGGAGGCGCCGCGCGTCTGGAGCGACGACGAGCTCGCGCAACTGGGCCTGCAGCTGCACCGCCAGGGCAAGGCCGGTGTCGTGGCCTACCATCTGGTGCGCCCCCTGCCGCCTCAGTGACTTTCGCCGGCGGTCCCACGGCGGCCAGACCCCTCGCGCATAATTCCGGGATGAATTCCGAGCCATCCCCGACCGCCAGAAACCCCCGCATCGCGGTCTACAGCGGCACCTTCGATCCGCTGACCCTTGGTCACGAAGACGTGGCCCGCCGCACTGCGTTGCTGTTCGACGAAGTGATCATCGCCGTGGCGGTGGCGCACCACAAGAAGACCCGCTTCAGCCTGCGGGAGCGAATGGACATGGCCGCCGAAGCGATGGCCAGCGCGGGCGGCCACATCCGCGTGTTGCCGTTCGAAGGTCTGATCATGGATTTCTGTCGCCAGCAGGGCGCTTGTGCCGTGGTGCGTGGTGTGCGCAACCTGACCGACTTCGACTACGAGGCCCAGATGGCGGCGATGAACCGCAAGCTCAACCCGGCCGTGGAGACGGTGTTCCTGCTGCCGCAGGCGGAGTTGCAGTGCATCTCCAGCACGCTGGTGCGCGAGATCTCCACCCTCGGTGGCGATGTGTCGCAGATGGTGAGCCCGGCGGTGGCGCAGCGCCTGGCGCCGCGGCCCTTGCAGGTCTGATCGGGAGCACGAATCATGGCCCTGATGATCACCGCCGATTGCATCAATTGCGATGTCTGCGAACCCGAATGCCCGAACCAGGCGATCTACATGGGCGAGGAGATCTATGAGATCGACCCCGCCAAATGCACCGAGTGCGTGGGGCATTTTGACGAGCCCCAGTGCATGCAGGTGTGTCCCGTCAGCTGCATCCCGGTGAACCCGGAACACATCGAGAGCCACGAAACGCTCTGGCAAAAATACCAGCGCCTGCAGAAAGCGGGTCAGCCCTTGTCGGCCGAGGGTGGGCCTTCTGCCTGATCTGCGGCTGGGGCAGGGCGCGGCGGTTTCGGGCGCGGGGGCTTGCTGGTGTGGATCAGCGCTGTCGCTTTGTCCATTTCGCCGGCGATCAGCTGGGGCAGTGCCTTGAGGCTGCGGTCCAGCGCCTGGGCGATGGCGATTCGGTCGTCCGGCGACGGTTTTTTCAGCACCCAGTTCGCCACTTCATTTTTGTTGCCCGGGTGCCCGATGCCGACGCGCAGCCGCCAGTAGTCGGCGCTGCCCAGCTGGGCGTGGATGTCGCGTAGACCGTTGTGGCCGGCGTGCCCGCCCCCTTTTTTGAGCTTCACTTCGCCGGGTGGCAGGTCGAGCTCGTCGTGCACCACGAGCACTTCTTCCGGCGCGATCTTGAAAAACCGCGCCAGCGAGCCCACCGATTTGCCCGAGAGGTTCATGAAGGTCTGCGGCTCGACCAGCCAGACGCTTTGCCCGCCCACGGAGGTGCGCGCGACCAGGCCGAAGTGGCTGCGCTCCATCTGCAGCGACACCTTGAGCAGGCGCGCCGCTTCATCCACCCACCAGAAACCGGCGTTGTGGCGTGTGTGTTCGTATTCAGGACCCGGATTGCCCAGGCCGGCGATGAGCTTGATCATGCGCAGATTATCGGGTGGCAGGAATGAAAAAGGCCCGCGTGAGCGGGCCTTCGAGGGGCAAAGCGATCCGGTGCCGGGCCGCCAAGGCAGAACTTACTTCTTGCCTTTGCCCTTTTTCTTGTCGTCGACTGCGGCCACGACGGGAGCGGCAACCACTTCCTTGACCGGCTCGACCAGCGTGGCCACCGTCAGGTTGGTGCGGCCGTGCAGCACGAGCTTGATGCCCTTGGGCAGCACGATGTCGCCGGTGTGAACGGTCGAACCCGTGGTGACGTTGCTCAGGTCCACGGTGATGTGCTCGGGCAGCTGGGTGGCCAGGCACTCGATTTCGATTTCGGTCATCACGTGGCTGACAGCGCACTTGTCCACCTTCACGGCAGGCGACTCTTCAGCGCCCACGAAGTGCAGGGGCACTTTCTTGTGCAGGCGGGTCTTTTCGTCCACGCGCTGGAAGTCCACGTGCAGCACGAGGGGCTTGAAGGGGTGGTACTGCACGTCGCGCAGCAGCACTTTCTGGGTCGTTCCAGCGAGTTCCATGTCGAGGATCGAAGCGTGAAAGGCTTCTTTCTTCAGGGCATGCCACAAGGCGTTGTGATCGAGTTCGATCGTGGCGGCGGGCGTTTCGCCACCGAAAACGATACCGGGCGTGCGACCGGTGATGCGGAGACGGCGGCTCGCACCCGTACCCTGCTTGGCGCGCTCAAAAGCGACAAATTGCATAACTGACTCCTGTAGAGGGGTTCCGCGACCAGAACGCCTCGGTTGAAAAAGGCCGCTTGCTGAATGCACAGGGCGGCCTGCTTTTTGTTTCGATCAGGCCTTAGAAAAGGTTGTCCTGATCGGCAAACAAACTCATGACCGACTCACCCGAGGCGATGCGCGCGATGGTTTCGGCCATCAGCGGCGCCACGGAGAGCTGGCGAATCTTGGAGCAGGCCTGAGCGGCCTGCGACAGCGGGATGGTGTTGGTCACCACGACCTCGTCCAGCGCATTGCCTTTGGCCAGGCGTTCGATGGCGGGGCCGGAAAAAATCGGGTGTGTGCAGTAGGCGTAGACGCTCTTGGCACCACGTTCTTTCAGCACCTCGGCGGCTTTCACCAGCGTGCCGGCGGTGTCGATCATGTCGTCCATGATCACGCAGTTGCGGCCCTCGATGTCACCGATCACGTGCATGACTTCGGACACGTTGGCCTTCGGGCGGCGCTTGTCGATGATGGCCATGTCGCAGTTGAGCTGCTTGGCCAGTGCACGGGCACGCACCACGCCGCCGACGTCGGGCGACACCACCAGCAGGTCGGTGTAATTCTTCGCGCGCAGGTCGCCCAGCAGCACCGGCGAGGCGTAGATGTTGTCCACCGGAATGTCGAAGAAACCCTGGATCTGGTCGGCGTGCAGGTCCATGGTGAGCACGCGGTCGACACCGACCGCCTGCAGCATGTTGGCCACGACCTTGGCCGTGATCGGCACGCGGCTCGAGCGCGGGCGGCGGTCCTGGCGGGCGTAGCCGAAATAGGGGATGACGGCCGAGATACGCGAGGCCGAGGCCCGTTTGAGTGCATCGACCATGATAATGAGTTCCATCAGGTTCTCATTGGTCGGCGCGCAGGTCGACTGGATCACAAAGACTTCGCGGGTGCGCACGTTCTGCGTGATTTCCACGGTGACTTCACCGTCGGAAAAACGGCCCACGTTGGCCGAGCCGAGCTGGGTGCCGAGGTGCTGGGCGATTTCGGCGGCCAATACCGGATTGGCATTGCCGGTGAAGATCATGAAATCCGGGGGCTGAACTTGCATGGTGTTCCCAGCTGCATCAACGGCAAAAAAAGTGGCCGCTTAACGTGTGTCGAAGCGGCCCGGCCGGTACGTGTTTCAAAAAATCTGGCAGGGGAGGAAGGACTCGAACCCTCGCATGCTGGAATCAAAATCCAGTGCCTTTACCAACTTGGCGACTCCCCTACGCAGGTCATCTGTTTGGCGATGAAGCCGGACAGACAACCCAAAAACATGTCGCAGGTTGCGCATCAACTGCCTGGGCTGTGCGCAAGCCGATATTCTAATCGCTGCACCAGTCAAGCAATGGATGTGCATCCATGTTGCTGCATTCGCGGACAGTCCAGTCACCAGGGACAGGATGCTCATCCAGCGGATGCGGCATTTGCGCAAACACCGCGGTGCCCGATCCGGTCATGCGGCCTTGCAGGCCCTGAGCGGACAACCAGTCCAGGCATTGCCCCACTTCAGGGCAGATGGTCTGGGCCACAGGCTGAAGATCGTTGTGCCCGAAGTCCAGAATGTTCTGGATATCGAGCCGCGGCAGATCTTGTGTGTCGTTTGCAGCAAAGCCTTGGATTGTAGCAGTTTTTGTATCGCGCTTCAGCAAGGGCGAAGCAAAAATGCGTTGCGTGGACGCGCCACCTGCCGGTTTGACCACCAGAAACCGCGCAGGAGGCAATGAAATGGGCGTGATCTGCTCGCCGATACCCTCGACCCAGGCGTTGTGGCCCCCGAGAAAAAAGGGGACGTCGGCGCCCAGCTGAAGACCGATGGCGGACAGCTCGTGTCGCCGCAGGTCCAGGCCCCAGAGCCGGTTGAGCGCCAGCAGCGTGCTCGCCGCGTCCGATGAACCGCCACCCATGCCGGCTTCGGCCGGTATGCGCTTGTCCAGCGTGATGTGTGCGCCCAGGGTGCAGCCGGTGGCTTGCTGCAAGGCCCGGGCGGCACGCAGCGTCAGGTCTTCGGCGGGCAGCAGACCCGGCTGCAGGTCCTGGCGGCTGATGCCGCCGTCGGTGCGCAGCTCGACATCCAGCCGGTCACACCAGTCGATGAGCATGAAGACCGACTGCAAGAGGTGGTAGCCGTCGGCGCGGCGGCCCGTGATGTGCAGGAACAGGTTGAGCTTGGCCGGCGCGGGAACACCGTGCAGGTGCTGCCGCACCGAGCGGGTGTGGACCGGTGTCATGGCTGGAAAATGATGCGCAGTTCGGCGGCGGGCAGCGGCAGACGACGTCGGGCGTTCACCCGCCCCTCGGGCTGGCGCGAGAGATCGGCTTGCCAGCCATCGGCCTCGCGGGCCTGACCCTGGAGCCAGGCAAACAGGGCCGCCACGGGCAACGCCGTGCCACCAAACTCGGTGGTCAGTTCATCGAGGCTCTGGCGCTGTGTGACGCGTTCACCCTGGTGCAACTCGGCGCTGCCCGGCTGCCACTGCACCCGGGCCAGGGTGTTGCCCAGTGGCGAGTTCAGCAGCAGTTCGCCTGCATCGGGTGAACCGCGCAGATCGAAGCTGGCTGAATACGACTGGGGTGGGTCGCTCTCGACATTCAGGGCCAGCCGTCCGCTCCAGAAAGACTCACCCGGGGCGGCGCTGCGCTGGGGGGTGGCGCAACCGGTCATCAGGATCGCCGTGGCCAGGCCCGCCAGCACCGCGTGGCGGCGTGACCACGCGCCCCGACCCGCGTCCAGGCTCATGGCTGGACACGCAGGCGTTTGAGGGTGCCTTGCAGGGTTTCGTTGTCGCTCGACAGCAGCAGACCTTCGCGCCAGATCTTCAGGGCCTGTTCCTGTTGTCCCTGCGCCCACAGAACCTCGCCCAGGTGGGCGGCGATCTCGGCATCGGGGCGCTTGACATAGGCGTTCTGGAGAATGTCCTGCGCGCGACGGACATTGCCCATCCGGAACTCCACCCAGCCCAGGCTGTCCTGGATGTAGGCGTCTTCGGGTGCGAGTTCGACGGCCTTTTCAATCAGCTGTTTGGCTTCGGGCAGGCGCACGCTGCGATCGGCCAGCGAGTAGCCCAGTGCGTTGTACGCGTGGTGGTGGTCCGGCTTGGTGGCGATCAGCTGGCGCAACAGGTTTTCCATGGCATCCAGCCGGTTCGCCTTCTCGGCCATCATGGCCTGGTCGTAGATCAGGTCGTTGTCGTTCGGGAAGCGGGTGACGGCTTCGCCATACACCTCGTAGGCCTGCTGCCAGTCCTTGAAGTCGCGCAGCAGCTGGGCCTCGGCGACGAGCTTCAGGCGCGCATCTTCGGGGCGACGCTCGGGCTGGTTGCGCAGCAGGGCGCGCGCCTGGGCCATCTGTCCCTGGCGTGCCAGCAACGAAGCGCGGCGCATCTGGGCCGCCATGATTTCGTCGGCATTTTCAATCCGGTCCAGCCAGGCGTTGGCGGCCACAAAGTCTTTCTGCTTTTCCGCCATCTGGGCCATCAGCAGATAGGCCTGGGTCAGGCCACGGGTGCTGCGCTCGTCACCGGACTGGCGGGCCAGGGCCATGTATTTCTGCAGCGAAGCGGTCGCGGCTGCGTGGGAGGTGCTGTCCTGCACCTGCAGCGAGGCCAGCAGCAGCCAGGGCTCGGGCAGATCGGGTTGGGCCTGGGTCAGGCGCTCCAGCAGGCCGCGGGCTTCGGCGTTGCGCTGCAGGTCGAGCAGGATGCGCGCATAGGTCAAGGCCACCGTGGTGCCGTTGGTGGCGGATGGTGGGCTGGCCTGCAGCTGCATGCGCACCAAGGCCTCGGCGTCTTTCTGACCCCGTTCCATCAACTCCAGCGCGAGCAGGGCGGGAAACACCGATCCGGGCTCTGCCGCTTGTGCCTGGCGAGCCGACTCCAGCGCCGGGGCGAGCTGGTCCTGCGCCAGTTCCATGCGCCCCAGCGTGGTCCAGGCCGCCGCTGCGCTTTCGGAATCTTTGAGCGAGGGCGTCAGTGCTTCACGCACCACTTTCAGCGCGAGGGCCTTGTCGGCGACGCGGGCATAGGTTTGTGGAATCGCATTGATGGTGTCGTTGCGTTCGGCGACTGGCGAGCGGGCGAGCAGGGAGCGCAGGACCGGGCCGGTTTCGCCGGGTCGGTTGAGCGCCAGCAGGATTTGCAGCACGAAGCGGTCGGCGTCCAGCGAATCGGGCAGGTCTTTTGACCAGGCCTGGGCCGCGGTCAGGGCCGCTTCGCCCGAGCGGGCCTGCAGAGCGATGTCCACCGCCCGCCGGTACAGCTGGGCGTCATGCTGTTTGCGCGCCGCGTCGAGGAAGTACGAATAGCCGGTGCCGGGGTCACCGGCACCGACGTTGAGTTCACCCAGCAACAACTGGTAGAACAACGGGGCATCCAGGTCGGAATTGCGCACCTGGGGTGTTTCGGCGGCCGAAGTAGCGGTATCCACGGGGGCCGGTGTGCCTTGGGCCTGAGAGGCAAAGGCACTCGCCAGCAGCGATGCGCCCAACAGGCCGCGAAGCCACCAGACGAGGGGTTTCAGGCGCCCGTGGGCCGGGGTGGCGACGGGGCTGTGCAGGGTATTCATTCGTTCATGATAATGGAAGGGTGGATCGGTACGGGGTCTGATCCGAAGGCCTTTGAACCGTTCCGGTATCCACTGAAAAAAGCACCTTGCTCCATGCCTGAACTGCCCGAAGTTGAAGTCACCCGCCGGAGTTTCGCCGATCGCATTGCGGGTGCCCGGGTGTTGGGCGTGCTGGTGGGCAAACCGCTGCGCTGGCCGCTGGGGTGTGCGCCCGAGGCGCTGGTCGGGCAAAACGTGGGCCGTGTCACGCGGCGAGGCAAGTACCTGCTGCTGCACCTGGATCGGGGGCTGCTGCTGTTGCACCTGGGCATGTCGGGCAGCCTGCAGTTCGCTGCCGAGTTGCCGCCCCGCGGGGTGCACGATCATTTTGAGCTGCAGACCAGCCGCGGCACCCTGCGGCTGCACGATCCGAGGCGCTTTGGTGCCGTGGTGCATGCCGACTCGCTGGCCGACCCGAGGGCGCTCAAGTTGCTGGGCGGGCTGGGTGTGGAGCCGCTGGAGGTCGGGTTTGATCCCGTCATGTTCCATCAGGCCCTGCAGCAACGCCGCGCCAGCGTCAAGCAGGTGCTGATGGCGGGCGACATCGTCGTGGGCGTGGGCAACATCTACGCGTCGGAAGCGTTGTTCATGGCGGGTTTGCGCCCCACGCTGAGGGCTGACCGGATCAGCCGACCCCGGGCGTTGCGCCTGCATGGCGCCATCGTGACGGTCCTGCAGCGCGCGCTGGCCCTGGGCGGGAGCACATTGCGTGATTTTTCCAGCGCCGAGGGGCAGACCGGGTATTTTCAGCTGGATGCCATGGTGTACGGTCGGGAGGGGCAGGCCTGCCGGGTTTGTGCGACGCCGATCCGGGCCATCCGGCAGGGCCAGCGTTCCTCGTTTTTCTGCCCACAATGCCAGCGCTCCTGACAGCCGGGCCGATGCTATATTGCCCAATACGCAGAAAAAAAGTTACATGACTTTCAATCAGGAATTTGACGAGCACGGTGTTTGGCGCAAGCAGTTTGCCCTGCGACTCAAGCTCCTGTCCGAATGGCTGAGCGACCACGACCTGCTGGAGGCGGGGGTGCGTGAGCGGCTCGACCAGCTGCACGCCCAGGTCAAGAACGACAAGATGATGGTGGCCTTCGTGGCCGAGTTCTCGCGCGGCAAGTCCGAGCTGATCAATGCGGTGTTTTTCGCCGGCTACGGGCGGCGGATCATGCCGGCCAGCGCCGGGCGCACCACCATGTGCCCCACCGAGCTGGGCTACGACGCTGACGTGCCGCCCTGCCTGCGGCTGCTGCCGATCGAAACCCGGTTGCAGCCCCAGTCGCTGCTGGACTGGCGCAATGCGCCCGACAAATGGGAGCGGGTGGACCTGGACGTCAACGATCCCCAGCAGCTCGCGCGTGCGATCCAGAAGGTCGCCGAAGTGCGCCGTGTCAGCCAGGCCGAGGCCGCTTCCCTGGGTTTCTGGAACGACGGGACGCCGAACGAAAACCCGCTGGTCGGTTCGGACGGGTTGATCGAAGTCCCCAAGTGGCGCCATGCCCTGATCAACATGGCGCATCCCCTGCTCAAGCAGGGTCTGGTGATCCTGGACACCCCGGGACTCAACGCCATTGGTGCCGAGCCCGAGCTGACCGTCAGCCTGCTGCCCCAGGCGCACGCGGTGGTTTTCATCCTGGCCGCCGACACCGGCGTGACCAAATCCGATCTCGGCATCTGGCGGGAGCACCTGTCCGTGGTGGGTGAGGACAAGGCGACGCGCCTGGTGGTGCTCAACAAGATCGACACCATGTGGGACGCGCTGAGCTCACCCGAGCAGGTGCAGTTGCAGATTGCGTCGCAGCGCTCCGATTCGGCCGAGATACTGGGGCTGTCGCCACAACAGGTGCTGGCGGTGTCGGCGCAAAAAGGTCTGTTGGCCAAGGTCAGCCGGGATGACAAGCTGCTGCAGGCGAGCAACCTGATGGAACTCGAGGCCGCGCTGGGCGAAGGTTTGCTGGGTCAGCGCCGGCGCATCCTGGCCGAAGTGGTGTCCAAGGGCATCCAGTCGCTGCGCCAGGAAACCGGGCGGCTGGTGCACACGCGGGCCCGCGACATCCTGGAGCAGGTTCAGGAACTTGACGGCCTGCGCGGCAAGAACACCAGCGTGATCAAGCAGATGCGGTTGCGCATCGAGCAGGAGCAGGCCGACTTTGATGCCAGCGGTGCCAAGATCCAGGCGGTGCGTTCGGTGCACCTGCGCCTGCTCAAAGACCTGTTTGCCCAGTTGGGCAACACGCACCTCAAGAGCCGCGTGTCGGAGCTGGCGCGTGCGCTCAAGCAGCCGGGCATCAAGCTCGGTGTGCGGCGCGCCTATGGCAAGACCTTCGAGCAGCTGGCCGTTGACCTGAACCGGGCCGATCAGTTGGCGGCAGAAATCCAGTCCATGCTGGAGGGCAGCTTCAAGAACCTGAACGCGGAGTACGGGTTTTCGTTGCAACCGCCCACGCCGCCCCGGCTTTCGGCGTACCACAAAGACCTCGCGTTGATCGAGAAAAGCCACCTGCAGTACCTGAGCCTGGGCAACGCCTTGCGGCTGGCGCAACCCGAGTTCGCTGAGCGGCTGGCGCGCGCGCTCATGAGCCGTCTGCGCGTGGTGTACGACACCGCGGTCAACGAGGTGGAGCTCTGGAACAAGTCGGCTGCGGCCCAGCTTGATGCGCAATTGCGCGAGCGTCGGCGCAATTTCACCCGCCGCATCGAAGCCGTCTCGCGCATCCAGCAGGCCGCGGGCGGGCTGGATGAGCGCATCCGTGAGTTGCAGAGCCAGCAGAGCCAGCTGAACCTGACCGACGCCAAGCTGGCCGAACTGACCAACCACCTGCTCGCCGAGCCCGAAGCCGAAGCCGTCGCGGCATGAGCGCCGCCCGGCCGTTTCGAAGGCGCTCAGCCCCGCAGTGCGCAGGACGGAGGGTCGTCCAATGAGCGCCGCCCGGCCGTTCCGAAGGCGCTCAGCCCCGCAGTGCGCAGGACGGAGGGTCGTCCAATGAGCGCCGCCCGGCCGTTCCGAAGGCGCTCAGCCCCGCAGTGCGCAGCACGGAGGGTCGTCCAGTGAGCGGCGCGCAGGGCCGTTCCCAAGCCAGCTCGCACCGCACCCAGGGCGAAGGCATTCCGGTGAGCCGCGCGCTTGGCCAGGAGTCTGCGGTTGCCGGAGCCGCCCTGCCCACCGGATTTGCAGAGGTGCTGATGCAGTGGCAACGCCACAGCGGGCGCCACGGGCTGCCCTGGCAGGGCACGCACGATCCCTACCGCGTGTGGCTGTCCGAAGTGATGCTGCAACAGACGCAGGTCAGCACGGTGTTGGACTACTACCCGCGCTTCCTGTCCCGGTTCCCGGATGTGCAGGCCCTGGCCAGCGCAACGCCCGATGAGGTGATGGCGCTCTGGAGTGGCCTGGGCTACTACAGCCGGGCGCGCAACCTGCACCGCTGCGCCCAGGTGGTGGTGGCGCAGCACGCAGGGAGTTTTCCGTCAACGTCCAGCGAGCTGCAGACCCTCCCGGGCATTGGTGCGTCGACGGCAGCAGCCATTGCCGCGTTCTGCCATGGCGAGCGGGTGTCGATTCTGGATGGCAATGTGCGGCGCGTGCTCACGCGCCTGCTGGCGTTTGACGGTGATCTGGCGCAGGCGGCGCAGCAGCGCCGTCTGTGGGAGATCGCGCAGACCTTGTTGCCTGAGCAACCCGCAGCGGGCGACATGGTGGCCTACACGCAAGGGCTGATGGACCTGGGCGCCACGCTGTGTTCGCGCAGCCGGCCGTCGTGTGTGGCGTGCCCGGTGCTGGCGCTGTGCCGGTCGGGCCAGGAGGGCACGGCCAGCCGCTATCCCGTCAAGACCCGGACCCTCAAGCGGCGACACGAAAGCTGGTGGCTGCTGGTGCTGCGTTCTCCGTCAGATGACGGGGCGCATCGGGTCTGGCTGGAACGGCGCCCCAACCAGGGTATCTGGGCCGGCCTGTTTTGCACGCCTGTGTTTGCCGACGAAGCCTCGGCTCTGGTGACGCTGCCCCCGAACACCGCCCGCATGCGGGCCCTGTCGCCGGTGGCTCACAGCCTCACGCACCGTGAACTGCGCCTGCACCCGCTGCTGCTGGACCTGCCGCCATCGGTGTCGCCCGCGGGTGCCGACGGGTGCTGGGTGGAATTGGGGGGCCTCGATGCGCTGGGGTTGCCGGCGCCCGTGCGGCAGTTGCTGGTGCAACTGCCCGACTGACCCCCCGCGCCGAACAGACGCGCTCAGGTCTGGCGCGTCTTCGCTTCGGGCGTTGCGGACCTCGCGGGAGCCGGCCAGCCATCGATCTCGCGGTGGCGCAACCGGGTGGCCCATTCGGCCGCAAACCCCTGCGCCAGACGTTCGACCAGATAGACCGAGCGGTGCTGCCCGCCGGTGCAGCCGATGGCCACGGTGACATAGCTGCGGTGGTCTCTCAGCATCTGGGGCAACCAGTGGCGCAGGAAGGCACCGATCTGCTGCTCCATGGCCTGCACCTCGACCTGTTCGGCCAGGTAGCGCGCCACCGGTTCGTCGCGACCGGTCAGGGGCTTGAGCTCGGGTTCATAGTGCGGGTTGGGCAGCATGCGCACGTCGAAGACAAAGTCGGCGTCCATCGGTACGCCACGTTTGAATGCGAAGGATTCGAAGACCAGGGTGAGCGGGGCTTGCCCCGTGCCCAGCAGGTCCTTGATGTGGCTGCGCAGCTGGGCCGGGCGGATGAGGCTGGTGTCGAGCACCAGTGCACGTTCGCGCAACTCGGACAGCAGTTCGCGTTCGTGTTCGATGGCGTCGGTGAGCGCGCGGTACTGGTCGTCGGTCTGTTTGAGCGAGAGTGGATGCAGGCGCCTGGTTTCGGAGAAACGCCTCACCAGGGTGTCGGTGGTCGCGTCCAGGAACACGGTGCGCAGGAGGACGTTTTGGCCGGCCTGGTTCTTGATTTGCTCCAGCCGGTCAGGCAGTCCCGGCAGCGAGGCCGCGCTGCGCACATCCATGGCGATGGCGACCTTGCTGGCGCGGTGGCTCTGCTCCAGCGCGATGAACGAGGCCAGCAACTCGGGCGGCAGATTGTCCACGCAGTAAAAGCCCAGGTCTTCCAGTGCGGTCAGCGCGATCGACTTGCCCGAGCCCGACATGCCGGTGATCAGCACCAGCTCGATCGCGGGGGGCGCTTCGGCAGCGGCGTCAGTGGGCGGGAGAGCCGTGGCGTTCATGGGGTGAGCAACTCGCGGGCGTGTGCGAGCGACACTTCGGAGCGTTCGCCGCCGCCGAGCATGCGCGCGAGTTCCACCACCCGGTGATCACGGGTGATGGGCGCCACCGTGCTCAGGGTCTGCTGGCCCTGTTGCTGTTTGCTCACCAGCAGGTGGTGGTCGGCGCAGGCCGCGACCTGGGGCAGGTGGGTCACGGCGAGCACCTGGCGGTCCTGACCCAACTGGCGCAGCAACTGGCCCACCGTGTGGGCCACAGCGCCACCGATGCCCGAGTCCACTTCGTCAAAGATCAAGGTGGGCGCCTGGCCCAGCTGGCTGGTGACGACCGAGATGGCGAGCGCGATGCGAGAAAGCTCGCCGCCGGACGCCACCTTGCCCACGGGGCGCGGACTGACGCCCGCGTGGCCCGCCACCAGAAACTCCACCTGTTCCCAGCCATGGGCTTGGGGCTCGTCGAGTTTTTGCAGTGCCACCTCGAAGCGGCCGCCCTGCAGACCCAGGGTCTGCATGGTTTCGGTGACCGCTTTGGAGAGCTTGGGCGCGGCTTGCTGGCGCCGTTTGCTGAGCGTTTGCAGTTCGGTGTTGAAAGCCGTCCAGGCCTCGCGTTCGGCCACATTCAGTGCCGCCAGATCCAGGGCCTGGTCCACGCCGGCGAGGTCCGACTTCCACTGCGCATGCAGTGCGGCGAGTTCCTCGGGGGGCCGGCGGTAGCGCCGGGCGAGCGACATCCAGAGCCCCAGCCGTTCGTCCAGCACGGCCAGGCTGGCGGGGTCCAGGTCGGTGCGGCGGCTGTACTGGTGCAGGCTGTGCACGGTGTCTTGCACCTGGGCGAGGGCGGCTTCCAGTGCTTCTACCGGCGCGCTGAACTGTGGTTCGATGCCGGCCTGGGCCTGCAAGGCCGAAAGTGCGCGGTGGATCAGCGCTGCGGCGCTGGATTCTTCCTCTTCCAGCGCCAGCGTGGCCGCGTTGGCCGCGTCCAGCAAGGCCTGGGCATTGGCCAGGCGGCTGTGCTGGCTGTTGAGTTCTTCCCATTCACCGGCTGCTGGCTGGAGCTTGTCGAGTTCGGCGATCTGCCAGGCCAGCCGTTCGCTCTCCTGCTGCAGGGTGCTCTGGCGTCCGGTGGCCGTCTCCAGCGCCTTGCGGCGCAGCCGCCACTGGGCCCAGGACTGGGTGGCGGAGGTCGTGTCGATGCCGGCATAGCCGTCGAGCAGGGCCCGCACGGCATCGGCCCGGGTCAGGCTTTGCCAGGCGTGCTGGCCATGGATGTCCACGAGGTCGTTGGCCAGGGCCTTGAGCTGCGCCATGGTGGCGGCGCTGCCGTTGATCCAGGCGCGGCTGCGGCCATCGGTATCCACGGTGCGTCGCAGCAGCAGATGGTCCTCTTGCGCGAAGCCTTGTTCATCCAGCCAGGGCACCAGACGAGACGGCAGATCGAACTCGGCGGCGATTTCGCAGCGTGTTGCCCCTTCACGCACCACACCGCTGTCGGCTCGTGCGCCGAGAGCGAGTTGCAGGGCGTCGATGAGGATGGATTTGCCGGCACCGGTTTCGCCCGTGAGCACGCTGAAACCCGAATGGAGTTCAAGGTCCAGCGACTGCACGATGACGAAGTCGCGCAAAACGATGCGTCTGAGGCTCATGGCGTGAAATGGAGGGCTGCAGCGGTGGATGAAGCGGTCGTATTTTGACCGGAATTTCAGCCGCCTTCGTTCCAGTGCAGTTTCTTGCGCAGCGTGTCGAAGTAGCTCCAGCCTGCAGGGTGCAGCAGGCGCAGGGTGTGCTCGGAGCGCCGCACCACGATGCGGTCACCGTGCAGCAGGCTGGTGAGGGACTGCATGTCGAAATTGGCGCTGGCGTCTTTGCCCGACACGATCTCGACCGCGACCTCGCAGTGCGCCGGCAACACGATGGGGCGGTTGGACAGCGTGTGCGGGGCGATCGGCACCATCACCCAGCCGCCAATGGCGGGGTGCAGCAGGGGGCCGCCGGCCGACAGGGAGTAAGCGGTCGATCCGGTGGAGGTGGCGATGATCAGGCCGTCGGCGCGCTGGTTGGCCACGAAATGGCCGTCCACTTCCACGCGCAGTTCGATCATGCTGGCCACGCCACCGCGGTTGACCACCACGTCGTTGAGTGCGGTGGCCTCGAACACGCAGCGACCGTCGCGCCAGACGCTGGCGGCCATCAGGGCGCGGGGGTCTTCTTCGTATGCGCCGTGCAGGATGGCGTGCAGCTTTTCGCGGTAGCTGCCGAAGGGGATGTCGGTGATGAAGCCCAGGCGGCCCTGGTTGATGCCCACCAGCGGAACGCCGTAGCGTGCGAGCTGTCGACCGATGCCCAGCATGGTGCCGTCGCCACCGACCACCAGCGCGAGATGGCAGGCCTGACCGATGGCGGGCACGTCCAGCGCGGGGTATTGCCGCAGGCCGGTGTTGAGCGCGGTATCGCGCTCCAGCGAGACATCGCAGCCTTCGTCGTTCAGGAAGTGGGCGACTTCGTCCACCACGTCGCGCGAACCGGGAGCCTGGTATTTGCCAATGATGGCCACGTGCGAAAAACGCAGGTTCGGCGCGACCGCGGCGGGCGCAGAACGGGTATCGGGGTGCAGGCTCATGCGCAAATTACAACATAGCCGCACAGGCCGGCAGCGCCTGAAAACCCTTGTTTTCAGGCGCTGTGCAGCGACCCGGCTCAGAAGCGGTGGCGGATGCCCAGCGAGTAGCCCGAGCCACTGGACAGGCCTTCGACCTTGTCGTTCATGCCCACGGCGTACAGCTCGGTCCGCTTGGACAACGCGTGCACATAACCCAGCGACAGGGTCTTGCGATCCGCGCCGCTCTCGGGGCTGATCTGACCCCACTGCGCCAGCAGCGCGCCGGCGCCGATGGGAAAGCGCGCGCCCAGGCCGCTGATCTTGTAGGTGTTGGCTGTTGTCAGGTTGTCGACTTCTCCGTACTGGGCAAAGGCCTTGACCACGCCGAAGTCGTAGGAGCCGCCGAGCTGGGTGGTGCGGGTGTCGGCCACCGGGCTGGCGCCGTCTTTCTTCACACGCTGGACCACGAGCGAGGTCGACACCGGGCCAGCGCCGTAGCCCACGTTGGCGCTCCAGTTGCCGCCGTTGCTTTCAGTGGCGCCGCTGTTCTTGTTGGCACCGGCGAGGCCGAAACGCACGCCGCCGAAGGTCGGACTGGCATAGGCAAAGGAGTCGCTCCAGCCGGTGTCGCCGGTGGTGGTGCCGCTGGTGAAGTAGTGGCGGATGCTGGGGGAGTAGCCGAAGGAGTCGCCGAAGGCGTTGTACATCAGCGTGGACACGAACAGCGCGGTGGTGTTGCGCCCGAAGGTCATCGTGCCGTAGTCCTTGTGGGACAGGCCGACGTTGGCGGAGCGCGCGAAAGCGGTGTCGCCGTCGAAGCGGCCCTGGGCACCGGTGGTGGTGCGCATGAAGCTCTCCAGCTTGAACACCGCCGACAGACCGCCGCCCAGATCTTCCTTGCCACCAAAACCGAAATAGCTGGTGGTCATCTTGCCGCTGTCAACAGACTTGACCGATGAACCCCCCGGCGCCTTGGTCGAGCCCATGCTGAGGTCGAGCAGGCCGTAGACCGACACCGAGCTCTGGGCCTGCGCGCCGAGTGCGGTCAGGAAGACGGCCGAGCCGAGGGCCAGATGTTTGAAAGCAGATTGCATGAGAGTTTTCTCCAGATGAACAACAGGTTGGGGGCATGTCAAAAGCCATCTGCGTGCTGCACCAGCGAAGGGCGTTTGGAAACCCTTGGTGCACGAAACGGCGCTACAGATGGCCTTTCGTTGCTTTCAGCAATTCGTGTGCCAGTGAATACAGTTGTTGTGTACAAAACGCACCGGACCGTGTCGGGTCGCTGCACATCCTTAGAATGGCTGCATGCTGGATGACCGCGCCAAACTGCTGCTCAAGGCTCTCGTCGAGCGATACATCGCCGACGGGCAGCCCGTGGGTTCGCGCACGTTGGCCAAGGCCGCGGGGCTGGAGCTTTCGCCGGCCACCATCCGCAACGTCATGAGCGACCTGGAAGAACTGGGTCTCATCGCGAGCCCGCACACTTCGGCGGGCCGCATTCCCACGGCGCGGGGCTACCGGCTTTTTGTCGACACGATGCTCACGGTGCGGCGGGAAGGGTTCTCCCCGGTGAGCGACATGGGGACGCACGGCATCGAAGCCGGGCAGCCCCAGCGCGTCATCAGCAACGCGGCCCAGATGTTGTCCAGCCTGTCGCACTTTGTGGGCGTCGTGATGGCGCCGCGGCGCGCCTCGGTGTTCCGGCACATCGAATTCCTGAGCCTGTCCGAACGCCGCGTGCTGGTGATCCTGGTGTCGCCCGATGGCGATGTGCAGAACCGCATCATCCACACCCAGGTGAACTTCAGCCAGACCCAGTTGCAGGAGGCGGCCAACTTCCTCAATGCCCACTACTCGGGGCTGACGATGGAGGAGGTGCGGGCGCGCCTGAAGGTGGAAGTGGATGCCTTGCGGGGCGAGATCGCCTCGCTCATGCAGGCCGCGGTGGACATTGGTGAGGACGCCAAGGGAGAGCAGGACGAAGTGGTGGTGTCGGGTGAGCGGAACCTGCTGTCGGTGAGCGAGTTTTCCAGCGACATGGGCAACCTGCGGCGCATGTTCGACCTGTTCGAGCAGAAGACGCAACTCATCCGCCTGCTGGATGTGTCGGCGCAGGCCGACGGGGTGCGCATCTACATCGGTGGCGAGAGCCAGGTGGTGCCTTTTGAAGCCCTGTCGGTGGTCACCGCTCCCTACGAGGTGGACGGCCAGGTGGTGGGCACGCTGGGTGTGATTGGCCCGCAACGCATGCCCTACGACCGCATGATCCAGATCGTCGACGTGACGGCCAAGCTGGTGAGCAACGCCCTGAGCCATGGCAAGCCCGGCTGAAGCCGGTGGCCAGCCCCTACAATCGTCGCTTTGTGGGCCGTTAGCTCAGTTGGTTAGAGCAGAGGACTCATAATCCTTTGGTCGTTGGTTCAAGTCCAACACGGCCTACCAAAAAACCCGTGCTATAATTCAAAGCTTAGCGGCTGTAGCTCAGCTGGATAGAGTACTTGGCTACGAACCAAGGGGTCGTGGGTTCAATTCCTGCCAGCCGCACCAAATGGAAAGCCTGCAGCCAAAAGCTGCAGGCTTTTTCGTTTCTGTCGCATCCATCGACCAGGAGCCCCGCATTCATGAGCAAGGCTTTCACCCGCGAGTCCGATTCCCAGGACGGGCAGGACGGTGACGACCTGCCGGCTCCAGCCCCGGCACCCAGCGGCATCAACTACATCACCCGCGCAGGCTACGAACGGCTGCGCAGCGAACTGTTCACCCTGATCGACGACGAGCGCCCCAGGATCGTGGAGATCGTGCACTGGGCGGCCAGCAACGGCGACCGCTCCGAAAACGGCGATTACCTCTATGGCAAGAAACGCCTGCGCGAGATCGACCGCCGCATCCGCTTTCTGACCCAGCGCCTGGAGATCGCCGAGGTGGTCGATTCGTCGATGCACCATGGGGGTGAGCAGGTGTTTTTTGGTGCCACGGTCTGCTATGCCGACGGGTCGGGTGCTGAAACCACCGTCACCATCCTGGGTGTGGATGAGGCCGACAGCGCCCAGGGTCAGATCAGCTGGGTTTCACCGGTGGCGCGGGCCCTGCTCAAGGCCCGTGTGGGCGACGTCGTGCGTCTGGTCGTGCCGGGCGGGTCGCAGGAACTGGAGATCCTGTCGGTGGAATACCCGGCACCAACCTGAGCCCGGCGGGGTTGTCAGGGCTTGAAGCGCTGGGCCTTGAGGACCGAGGTGGTGCGTTTGAGGCTGCGCAGCACGTCGGCCAGGTGCTGGCGGTCGCGCACCGAAATCGAGAACCGGATGTCGGTGGCGGTCTGGGCGGGTTCGTCGCCCATGTCCACGTGGGTGATGTCGGCTTCGGCCGCAGCGATGGCCGAAGCCACACGCGCCAGCACGCCTTTGCCGTTGGTCACGGTGACGAGCACCATGGTTTCGAACGGGCGCACCGGTTCGTCGGCCCACTCCACCTGCAGGAAACGCTCGCTGTCGCGCGCGAGCAGGCGTTTGCCCGTGGGGCAGTCTTCGGCGTGTACCGTCAGGCCTTCGCCACGTCCCAGATAGCCCACGATGCGGTCCCCCGGAATGGGCTTGCAGCACGGGGCGTATTGCACCGACAGGCCTTCGCTGCCGTCCAGGCTGACCACGCCCTGGGAGACCGATTCGTCTTCTCCGCTGGCGTAGCGTTCGGTGCTGATCAGCAAGGCGTCGGGCTTGAGCCCGGTTTCTGCCAGCAGCACCGCGAGCTTCTTGCCCACCATGCTGGCGATGCGCTTGCCCATGCCGATGTCCGACAGCAGTTCACTGCGCGTCTTGTTGCCGGTGAAGCGCAGCAGCTTTTCCCAGGTGGCCTTGTAGGGGCCGTCTTCGGTCGGCAGAGGTGCGATGCCTTCGGAGCGCAGGGCCTGACCCAGCATGCGTTCGCCCAGTTCGTTCGACTTCTCCTGCGCCAGTGTCTTGAGGTGGTGGCGGATCTTGGAGCGCGCGCGCCCGGTCTTCACGAACGAGAGCCAGGCTGGATTGGGCTCCGCGCTGTCGCTGGTGATGATTTCGACGATGTCCCCGTTGTTCAGTTCGGTGCGCAGGGGGCGCTGTTCGCCATTGATGCGAACAGCCACCGCCCGGTTGCCCACGCCGCTGTGGATCGCATAGGCGAAGTCCATCACGGTGGCACCGCGCGGCAGCGCCATGATCTTGCTCTTGGGGGTGAACACGTAGACCGCGTCGGGGAACAGGTCGATCTTGATGTGGTCCCAGAATTCGCTGGCGTCGTGGGTTTCCTGCTGGATGTCCAGCAGCGATTGCAGCCATTGCGTGCCCAGGTGTTGTGAGGTGTCGCTGTTGGGCTCGCTGGCCTTGTAGAGCCAGTGGGCGGCCACGCCGGACTCGGCCACCACGTCCATGGCGTGGGTGCGCAGCTGGAACTCGATGTTGGTGCCGAAGGGGCCGATCAGCGTGGTGTGCAAGGACTGGTAGCCGTTGACCTTGGGAATGGCGACGTAGTCGCGGAATTTGCCGGGCAAGGGCTTGTAGAGCTGGTGCAACACACCCATCGCGGTGTAGCAATCGGAGAGCTCGGGTACGACGATGCGAAAACCATAGATGTCGGTCACCTGTGAGAACGACAGGTGCTTGCTGTCCATCTTGCGGTAGACAGAGTAGAGCGTCTTTTCGCGACCCATGATGCGCACGGCAAGGCCAAACTTGCGGAACGCGGCGTCCACTTCACCCTGTACCCGGGAGATCAGGTCTTTGCGGCGGTTGCGCGATTTGTTCAGCGCCTTGGACAGGACTTCGTAGCGCCAGGGGTTCAGGAAGCGGAAAGCGAGGTCCTGCAGCTCGCGGTAGGTGAAGTTCAGGCCCAGGCGGTGCGCGATCGGGGCGTAGATCTCCAGCGTTTCGCTGCTGATGCGCTTCCATTTGCTGCGCGGCATGTCCCCCATGGTGCGCATGTTGTGGGTGCGGTCGGCCAGCTTGATCAGGATGACGCGCACATCCTTGGCCATGGCCAGCAGCATCTTGCGAAACGACTCCGCCTGGTTCTGCTCCCGGGTGTCGAACTCCAGTTTTTCGAGCTTGGTCAGTCCGTCGACCAGGTCGGCGACCGGAGCGCCAAACCGTTCCACCAGATCCTGTTTGGTAACGCCGCAGTCTTCGATGGCGTCGTGCATCAGCGCGGCCATCAGGGCCTGCGCATCGAGCTTCCATTCGGCGCACTGGGCAGCGACGGCGATCGGGTGGGTGATGTAAGGGTCGCCGTTCTTGCGCATCTGGCCCAGGTGGGCTTCATCGGCAAAACGGTAGGCCTGGCGCACGCTTTCGATCTCGCCCGCGCTCAGGTAATCCAGCTTGCCGACCAGTGCGGCAAAGCTGGCCGCAGCCGCACTGGCCGCAGGGCTGGCCTGGACAGTAGCGGATTTGACGAAGACCGGATCGGCGGCGGTTGGCATCCCAGTACTTTAGCGCGAGAACCATATCGTGGTCGGCGCTGGTGGTACGGCAGCTCCGGAAGCGTGCGTGCGGACCCGAAAGTCTGCCGGCGCCTGCGTGTTCAGCGGGCGGGAGGCACCAGGATGGTCGGCTTGGCTTCGGGCAGCAGATCGGGGTAATCGCGGCTGAAGTGCAGGCCGCGGCTTTCGTGCCGCAGCATGGCCGACATGACGATCAGGTCGGCCACCTGCACCAGGTTGCGCAGCTCGAGCAGGTCGCGGGTGACGTGGAACTGCGAATAGAACTCGTGGATTTCGCGCTGCAGCAGCGTGATCCGGTGCGCTGCACGCTCCAGTCGCTTGTCGGTGCGCACGATCCCGACGTAGTCCCACATGAACCGGCGCAACTCGTCCCAGTTGTGGGAGATCACCACCTGCTCGTCGGCATCGGTCACCCGGCTGTCGTCCCACAGCGGGATGTCCGGTCGGGCGGGGGCGTCCGCCGCGGCAATTGCTTTCACGGCAGCCTGGGCAAACACCATGCACTCCACCAGCGAGTTGCTGGCCAGGCGGTTGGCGCCGTGCAGGCCGGTGCAGGTGGTTTCACCCACGGCGTACAGGCCGCGGAGGTCCGTGTGACCTTCGAGGTCGGTGACCACGCCACCGCAGGTGTAGTGCGCGGCCGGCACGACGGGGATCGGTTCCCGGGTGATGTCGATGCCCAGTTCGGCGCAGCGGGCCAGGATGTTCGGGAAGTGTTCCTGCAGAAACTCGGGGCTGTGGTGCGAGATGTCCAGGTGCACGCAGTCCAGGCCGTGTTTCTTCATCTCGAAGTCGATGGCCCGGGCCACCACGTCGCGCGGAGCCAGTTCGGCGCGCGGGTCGTGGTCGGGCATGAAGCGGTGGCTGCCCAGGTGGGGCGGCAACTTGAGCTGGCCGCCTTCACCACGCACCGCCTCGGTGATCAGGAAGTTCTTGACGTTGGGGTGGTACAGGCAGGTGGGGTGAAACTGGATGAATTCCATGTTGCCCACGCGGCAGCCGGCGCGCCAGGCGGCCGCGATGCCGTCGCCGGTGGCGGTGTCGGGGTTGGTGGTGTACAGGTAGACCTTGCCCGCGCCGCCGGTGGCCAGGATGGTGTGCGGCGCGCTGAAGGATTCGACCTTGTCGCGGTCCACATCAAGCACATAGGCACCGTGGCAGCGCAAGGACGCAGCACCGGGCTCGTGGCCAGGCAGCTTGCTGTCGGTGATCAGGTCGACCAGCATGTGGTTCTCGAAGAACGTGATGCCGGGGGTCGAACGGGCGAGCTCGCTCAGCGTGGTCTGCACGGCCGCGCCGGTGGCGTCGGTGGCGTGCACGATGCGACGGTGGGTATGCCCTCCCTCGCGTGTCAGGTGCAGGGCGCCGTTTTCGGTGGAGAAGGGCACGCCCAGCTCCTGCAGCCAGGCGATGGCGGCCGGTGCGTTTTCCACCGTGAAGCGGGTGGCTTCGAGATCGCACAGGCCCGCACCGGCGACCAGCGTGTCGTCCACGTGCGAGGCGTAGCTGTCGCCTTCGGCCAGCACGGCGGCGATGCCGCCCTGGGCCCAGTTGCTGGAGCCGTCGGAGATGCCCCGCTTGGTCACCACCGCCACGCGGTGGGTGGGCGCCAGGCGCAGGGCGGCCGTGAGGCCCGCGAGACCGCTGCCGATGATGATGACGTCGAACGAATGGGTGGTCATTGGGGAGCGATCAAAGAGCCACGGCCGGGCTGCTGCCGGTCTTCAGGGGCAGCGACCCGAGAAGCGGCGGAGCAGGGCGGCTCATGGTGTGGGGGTGTAGGCCAGGCGCACATAAATCGGGGCAAACGCCTCGGCCTGGGTGAGTTCGATCAGGGTTTCCTTGGCCAGCTCAAGCATGGCAATGAAGGTCACCACCAGCACCTGCTGGCCCCTGGACGGGTCGAAGAGTTCGCCGAATTCGACGAATTTCTTGCCCTGCAGGCGGCGCAGCACGATGCTCATGTGTTCGCGCACCGAAAGCTCTTCGCGGCTGATCTTGTGGTGCTGGACCAGCTTGGCGCGTTTGAGGATGTCGCGCCAGGCGCTTTGCAGGTCGAGCACGGCCACGTCCGGAAAGCGTGGTGCCAGCGCCTGCTCGACAAAAACCTGCGCCCGCAGGAAGTCGCGGCCGTATTGCGGCATTTCGGCCAGCCGCTGGCCGGCCAGCTTCATCTGCTCGTATTCGAGCAGGCGGCGCACCAGCTCGGCGCGCGGATCTTCGGCTTCTTCGCCCTCGGCCGTCTTTTTGGGCGGCAGCAGCATGCGTGACTTGATCTCGATCAGCATCGCCGCCATCAGCAGGTATTCGGCCGCCAGCTCCAGGTTGCTGGCGCGGATCTCGTCCACGTAGCTCAGGTACTGGCGCGTCACCGCCGCCATCGGGATGTCGAGGATGTTGAAGTTCTGCTTGCGGATCAGGTAGAGCAGCAGATCCAGCGGGCCTTCGAAGGCTTCGAGGAAAACCTGCAGCGCGTCCGGCGGGATGTACAGGTCGCGCGGCATGGTGAACAGCGGTTCACCATACAGGCGGGCCAGCGCCACCTGGTCCACCACAGCGGGCATCACCGCATCGAGCCCGTCGGGGGCGACGTCGAGTGTGCTGGCCTCGTTGCTCATGGGGGCGACCCGCGGGCGCGATCAGCGCTCAGGTGTGGTCGGAGCCGGTCTGGTACACGTAGGGCTGCTGGGGCACGGTCGAGGCGTTGGCCTGTGACTGGAAGTCGCGGTCGATCTGCTTGTCCCACAGCAGCGAACGGCCCTCGCGCTGCTCCTGTTCCAGCTGGGGCTTGTCGGCCTTGAGCTTGTCGAGGAACTGTGTCGCGTCAGACGAGTAGTGCGGGCGGGCGAAGAAGGACATGGTGTTCGTCGGTGGGTGGGTTTGGGCTGGACCGGTGATTTTAGCGGTCCAGGGCTTCCACCGCCCGGCTGTGCCAGTTGAGCACCGTCATCTGTGCCACCAGGTCCGGAAGGGATTCGCGCACCACCTTGACGGCAAACCGGGCCATGACGCGCGATTTGAGCACCGCGTGGGCACGGTCCACACCGATGCTTCATCGGGCACCGACGAATGGCGTTGCCGGGCCAGCGGGGTTTCGGGACTGGCGTACTCCCGGGCGTGGCGTTCGGCCAGGCCGAACAACCAGTCGATGCGCGCTGCGATGGGCTGGTGGTGCGGCAGGGTCTGGGCGCTCATGGCGGCCACCCTGCGGCTGAAACCTTCAGTGGAAGGTGTGCAGGTGGGCGGCAAAACCCGAGCGCTCGATCAGCGATCGCGGCTGGGGGTTCACGCCCACCATGCCCAGGTGCCCGCCGCGCTTGGCTACCGCCTTGTGCAGCTGCTCCAGGGCGTCGAGCCCGGTGGTGTCGAGCGAGATCAGCTGGGTGGCGTCGAGCATCACGTTCAGGCCGGCGGGGCCCCGCTCCACCGCGTTCACGATCGGATCGATCTTGGCCACGGCGCCGAAGAACAGCGAGCCGTAGAGGCGGTAGGTGAGCTGGTGTTCGTTGCTGGCCAGCGGATCGGCCCGGAAGATGTCGCTCTGGCGGCGCACGAAGAGGAAGCAGGCCATCACCAGACCGAGCTCCACCGCCACCGTCAGGTCAAAAATGATGGTCACCAGGAAGGTGGACACCATCATCAGCCGGTAGTGGTTGGTGAACTGCTTGAGGCGGCCGAACTCGCGCCATTCACCCATGTTCCACGCCACGAACAGCAGCACGCCGGCCAGCACGGCGAGCGGAATGTGAGCCGCCAGCGGCGCGGCGATCAACACCACCGCAGCCAGGGTGGCCGAGTGCACGATGCCCGCCACGGGCGACACCGCGCCCGAGCGGATGTTGGTCACGGTGCGCGCGATGGTGCCGGTGGCGGGCATGCCGCCAAAGAAGGGCACCACCACATTGGCCACGCCTTGCGCCATGAGTTCCTGGTTGGGGTCGTGTTTGGGTGTGTCGCTCAGCTGGTCGGCCACGCGGGCGCACAGCAGCGACTCGATGGCCCCGAGGATGGCGATGGTGAGGGTGGGCGTGACCAGCAGGCGCACGGTTTCCCAGGAAAAATCGGGCAGTTCGAAGGCCGGCACGCCCTGCGGGATGCCGCCGAAGCGGGAGCCGATCGTCTCGACCGGCATGCTCAGGGCCCAGGCCAGCAGCGAGAGCGTGATCAGCGCCACCACCGGGGCGGGCAGGCGCGAGGTGGCCTTGAGCGCGCTCACGGTGTCGATCTGGTCCAGCTGGCGGCGGAACTGCGAATCCACCGCCCACAGGCGGGGCCAGATGAACAGGCCGATCACACAGAGGGCGCCGAGGCCGAAGGCGTAGGCGTTGAAGCTGTGCAGGTGCCGGCTGAGCGCACCGATCTGTCCGAAGAAGTCGCCCGGCATCTTGGTGATGTCCAGTCCGAGCCAGTCGCGCACCTGCGACAGCCCGATCAGCACCGCGATGCCGTTGGTGAACCCGATCACCACACTCACCGGCACGTAGCGCACCAGGTTGCCCAGCCGGAACAGGCCCAACAGGAACAGCAGCACCCCCGCGCTGGCGGTGGCGATCAGCAGGTTGGCCACGCCATAACGTTCGACGATGCCGTAGACGATGACGATGAAGGCGCCCGCCGGGCCGCCGATCTGCACCGAGGTGCCGCCCAGCGCCGAGATCAGGAAGCCCGCGATGATGGCGGTCCAAAGACCCGCCTCGGGTTTGAGCCCGCTGGCGATGGCGAACGCCATGGCCAGCGGCAGCGCCACGATGCCCACGGTGGCCCCGGCTCCCATGTCCTTGACCAGCTTCTCGCCGTTGTAACCCTTGAGATCGTTCAGCAGCCGGGGACGGAACGGCGCCAGCGGAGGCAGGTTTTTCAGCATGCGCAAATGTTACCTTTGGCGACGATGACCGGAACTTACAGGCAGAACGCTTCCGAATGGGGGTTTACACTGATTTTTCCGTCGAAAACGGCATCAACAGGCCAACCAACATGAAAAGCCAGGCACACCGACTCGCTGCGCTGACCCTCGCGCTGGGCCTTTTGCTGGGACTGGCGGCCTGCGATCGGCAGAACATCAGCGAGCTGGAGGAAGGGGTCTCCACCGAGGCCGACGTGCGCGAGCGCTTCGGTGCACCCGAAGCGGTGTGGGAGGGCGACGACGGGGCGCAGATCTATGAGTACAACCGGCAGCCAGCCGGCTACCAGAACTACCAGATCACGATCGGGGCTGACGGGAAGATGGCCGCGTTGCGCCAGGTGCTCGCGCCGCACAACTTCGAGCGCATCCAGCCCGGCATGCCGATGGAGCAGGTGCGGCGCATGCTGGGAAAGCCGATGAAGATCACGCCTTACGCGCTGAAGCAGGAGACCCACTACGACTGGCGTTACCGGGATGGCCCGAACGAGGGCGACACCAAACTGTTCACGGTGGTCTTCAGCCCCGATCTGCGGGTGGTCTCCACGATGTCGGTGCGCGACCCGGATCTCGATCGCAGCCGCTGAGCCCGTTCAGGCCGCGCGCAACCGCTTCCAGTCGTCCAGCGCCGGGCGCATCACCAGCAGCAGCAGCGTGATCGCCAGCGGTACGGTGCTGATGTAGCCGAGGTGCTTGAAGCCGAGTGCACCGGCGATGCCGCCCACCAGGAAACTGATCACCAGCTGGGCATGCACACGCAGGCGTTCGCGGTCGGCGCGCACCGGTTGCATGTCCGGGTGGCGGTTCACGTACAGCAGCTTGCCCAGTTCGATGCCCAGGTCTGTGACCAGGCCCGTCACGTGCGTGGTGCGGATGCGCGCCTGCGAGATCTTGGTGATCACGGCGTTTTGCAGGCCCATGATGTAACAGAGCAGCACCACCGTGACCGGCAAAAACACGGTATGCCACAGGCTCATGGCGGCGCCAAAGATGCCGAACACCAGCAGCAACGCCGCTTCGACCAGCAGTGGCAGGCCGTAGGCGCTGCGCAGCTGCAGCCGCATGCCCCAGTTCACCAGCCAGGCCGTGCTCATGGCGCCCAGCAGGAAGGCCAGCACCGCGGCCAGTGCGGCGCCGGCCAGCACGAACTGGCCGAGCACCAGGTTGTCGGCCAGTGAAGAGACCATGCCCGTCATGTGCGAGGTGTACTGACCCACCGCCAGAAAACCGCCCGCGTTGGTTGCGCCGGCCACAAAGGCCAGCACCGTGCCGAGCTTCAGGTCGGCCTGCGGTGTGCGCTTGAGGCTGGTGAAGCCGCGGATCGGTTCGAACATCGCGCGTCAGCGCACCCGCATGCCCGGCGTGGCGCCCGGCCAGGGATTGAGGATGTGGATGCCGGGTTCGGCGTTGTCGTCGGCGTGGCTGGCGGCGAGCACCATGCCTTCGCTGACGCCGAACTTCATCTTGCGCGGGGCCAGGTTGGCCACCATCACGGTCAGCTTGCCCACCAGGTCTTCCGGCTGGTAGGCGCTGGCAATGCCACTGAAGACGTTGCGGGTTTTGCCCTCGCCCACGTCCAGAGTGAGGCGCAGCAGCTTGGTCGAGCCTTCCACGGCTTCGCAGTTGACGATCTGCGCGATGCGCAGGTCGATCTTGCTGAAGTCGCCGATGGAGATGGTGTCGGCGATGGGTTCACCGCCGGGCACCACCAGCTCCACGGCGGGGGCGGGGGGCGGTTCGAACAGGGCGTCGAGCTGTTTCACGTCCACGCGCTGCATCAGGTGCTGGTAGGCGCCGATGCGGTGGCCCGCGCCGAGCAGGCGGTTGGCGTCGGCGAACTGCAGCGGCTCGGTGTTCAGGAAAGCTTCCACGTCTTTCGCCAGCGCGGGCAGCACCGGCTTGAGGTAGAGCGTGAGCAGTCGGAAGGCTTCGATGCAGGTGGTGCACACATCGTGCAGGCGGCCTTCCATGCCCTCTTTCTTGGCCAGTTCCCAGGGCTTGTTCTGGTCCACGTAGGCGTTCACGCGGTCGGCCAGCAGCATGATCTCGCGCAATGCCTTGCCGTATTCGCGCTCGGCGTAGAGCTCGGTGATGCTGGGGGCCGCCACTTCCAGGTGGTCGAGCAGGGCGTCGCCGTCGGCCGACACTTCCCCCAGCTGGCCGTCGAATCGTTTGGCGATGAAACCCGCCGCGCGCGAGGCGATGTTGATGAACTTGCCCACCAGATCGCTGTTGACCCGGGCCATGAAGTCTTCGGGGTTGAAGTCCACGTCTTCGTTCTTGCCGCTGAGCTTGGCCGCCAGGTAATAACGCAGCCACTCGGGGTTCATGCCGAGCTCCAGGTACTTGAGCGGGTTCAGGCCGGTGCCGCGGCTCTTGCTCATCTTCTCGCCGTTGTTGATGGTGAGGAAGCCGTGCACGAACACCGCGTTGGGCACTTTGCGGCCGCTGAACTTGAGCATCGCGGGCCAGAACAGGGTGTGGAAGGTGATGATGTCCTTGCCGATGAAGTGGAACTGCTCGGTGCCCGGGTCGGCCATGAAGGCGTCGAAATCGCGGCCGGTCTTGCCGAAGTAGTTCTTGAGCGAGGCGAGGTAGCCGATCGGCGCGTCCAGCCAGACGTAGAAGTACTTGCCGGGTGCGTCCGGAATCTCGATGCCGAAATAAGGCGCATCGCGGCTGATGTCCCAGTCGCCCATCTTCGGTTTGCCGTCTTCACCGGGCTCGATCCATTCGCTGATCTTGTTCAGCACCTCGGGCTGCACCGCGCCGCTTTGCGTCCACTGGTCCAGAAAGGCCATACAGCGCGGATCGGACAGCTTGAAGAAAAAGTGCTCCGAGTTCTTCAGCACCGGCGTCGCGCCCGAAAGCGCCGAGTAGGGGTTCTTCAGTTCGGTGGGTGCGTAGACCGCGCCGCAGTTTTCGCAGTTGTCCCCGTACTGGTCTTTCGTGCCGCATTTGGGGCACTCTCCCTTGATGAAGCGGTCTGGCAGGAACATGTTCTTCTCGGGGTCGAAGAACTGTTCGATGGTGCGGGTCTCGATCAGGTCGTTGGCCTTGAGCGCGCGGTAGATGTCTTGCGCCAGCTGGTGGTTTTCCGGGCCATCGGTGCTGTGCCAGTTGTCGAACCCGATGTGGAAACCGTCCAGGTAGGGCTTGCGGCCGGCGGCGATGTCGGCCACGAACTGCTGCGGCGTCTTGCCGGCCTTTTCGGCCGCGATCATGATCGGAGCGCCGTGCGCGTCGTCGGCGCAGACGAAGTGCACCTCGTGCCCCTGCATGCGCTGGAACCGCACCCAGATGTCGGCCTGGATGTACTCCATGATGTGGCCGATGTGGAAATGACCGTTGGCGTAGGGCAGGGCGGTGGTGACGAACAGGCGACGCGGGCTCATGGCAGGGGGCTTTCTTTCGGGGGAACCCTTGATTTTAGGCGGGCCGGGCGGGCTGCGCCCAGGGGGGCCAAGTCCTCACGCCCGCTGTGCCTATGCCCGACCGCCGGCCGACCCGACGGCAGAGCGTTAGACTTCGGGCGGCTTCTGCACACCCAGACATACCTCACACCGGAGATTTTTTTCATGGCCGTCGACTCCCAAGCGCTGCTCACCGCCCTGCAGGCGGTGACCGATCCGAACACGGGCAAGGACTTCGTGTCCACCAAGGCGCTGAAAAACCTGAGCGAACAATACGGTGACGTGTCGTTCGATGTCGAGCTGGGTTACCCGGCCAAGAGCCAGATGCCGGCCTTGCGCCGCGCCCTGATCGCGGCGGCCAAGACGGTCGCCGGTGTGGAGAACGTGTCGGTCAACCTCACGAGTCGGATCATCCCGCACGCCGTGCAGCGCGGCGTGCAGCTGCTGCCCAGCGTGAAAAACATCATCGCCGTGGCGTCGGGAAAGGGCGGCGTGGGCAAGAGCACCACGGCGGTCAACCTGGCGCTGGCCCTGTCCGCCGAGGGTGCCAAGGTAGGCATCCTGGACGCCGACATCTACGGCCCCAGCCAGCCCATGATGATGGGCGTGGAAGGCCGGCCCGAAAGCGCCGACGGCAAGACCATGGAGCCGCTGGAGAACTACGGCGTGCAGGTGATTTCGATCGGTTTCCTGGTCGACAAGGACGAAGCCATGATCTGGCGTGGCCCCATGGCCACGCAGGCGCTGGAGCAGCTGCTGCGCCAGACCAACTGGAAAGACCTGGACTACCTGATCGTCGACATGCCACCCGGCACCGGCGACATCCAGCTCACGCTCTCCCAACGCGTGCCGCTCACCGGCGCGGTGATCGTGACCACGCCGCAGGACATTGCCCTGCTCGACGCGCGCAAGGGCATCAAGATGTTCGAAAAGGTGGGCGTGCCCATCCTCGGCATCGTCGAGAACATGGCGGTCTACTGCTGCCCCAACTGCGGCCACACCGAGCACATCTTCGGCGCCGATGGCGGCAAGAAGATGGCGGCCGAATACGGCATGGACTACCTGGGCGCCCTGCCGCTGAACATGTCGATCCGGGTGCAGGCCGACAGCGGCATGCCCACGGTCGTGTCCGACCCCGATGGCGAGATCGCCGAGATCTACAAGACGGTGGCGCGCCAGGTGGCGATCAAGATCGCGAAGCAGGCCAAGGATTTTTCGTCGAAGTTTCCGAGCATCAAGATCTCCAAAGAAACCTGAGCCCGGTCGGGTATCACTTCCAGCAAAAAGGGCCCGCATCTGCGGGCCCTTTTTGCTGGGGCAGCGCCGGTGCCCGGCGACTACCGGCCGGCCAGCTGCATCAGGTCGTCTTCGGTGAGCACGCCCGCGTTGAAGCGCAAGCGCAGGAAGGCGAGCAGGTGGGCGTAGCGGGCGTCTGCCAGCTCGCGTTCGGCCGTCACCAGGCGCTCGCGGGCGTTGAGCACGTCGAGGTTGGTGCGCACCCCGGCGGCCGTGCTCTTGATGGTCGCTTCGACGGCGATGCGACCGGATTCCACGGCCTGTTCCAGCGCCTGCACGCGCAAGGTGGTGGATTGCTGCAGGCGGAGCTGGCGGTTCAGTTCCAGCAACACCTCGTCCACGCGGGCGTCCATCTCGGCCTGGGCCTGGATCAGGCGGGCCGCCACCTGTCGGGTTCTGGCCGACACGGCACCACCCGAAAACAGCGGCACGTTGAGCTCCAGGCCCACCACATGGTTGGTGGTGTGCCGACGGGTGCTGAGGTTCTGCTCGGCGTTGAACCGGGAGCTGGAGGTGGCGGCGGAATTGGAGGTGGTGGTGAAGTTCGAGTTGGAGCTCTCGTTCAGGATGGGGGCCGAGCCGGTCGATACATTGGATGTGGAACCGTTGGTGGAGCTCACGCTGCTGGAGTCGCTGACGCTCGTGGTGGTGTTCGAGATCGGGTTGACGTTGGAGCGGAAGTTCTCACGCCTCACGGAGGCCACCAGGTCCAGCCGGGGGTAGTGGCCACTCTCAGCCTTGTTGACCTCCAGGTGGGCTGCCTCGACCTGGTAACGCAGGGCTTCCAGCAGACCGTTCTGCGTCATGGCCAGTCCGTGCCAGTCTTCAGGGGTTGAGGCCAGGGTCGACGAGGAGAGGATGTCGGTTTTCAGGGGGGCAAAAGAGGTCGCCCGCACGCCGGTCATCGCGATGAGGCGGTTGCGGGCGACCAGCAGCGCGTCTTCGGCTTCGATGAGTTGGGCCTCTGCGAGCGCGCGCTTGGCCCGTGTTTCGAGCACATCGGTCTGGGTGCCTTCGCCACTGGAGAGCATGCGCTCGTTGGTTGTTTGCTGTTCGTTCAGGGTGACGAGCTGGGTGAGGGCGAGCCGCCGGCTCTCTTCGGCAAAAAGGGCGCCCGCGTAGACCTCGGCCACGCGGACCATGAGCTCCTGCTGCTGGCTCCGGAACCGGGCTTCGCTGGCGGCGCTCAGGGCCTTGCCCTGGCGGTAGCCGGCCATGGCACCGAAATTGATCAGGGGCTGGCGCAGCTGCAGGGCTGTGGTGGTGTTCCGGAACTTGTTGGTTTCGATCTCGGTTTCGTCAACGGTCGAGTGCACGGTGCTGTCCGTGTGGGTGTCGGTTTGCGAATCCGTGACTCGGCGCTGCGATTCCCGGGGCTGGCCGGAGAGCGGGCCAGTGGACGCGCTGGCTGTCTGCAGCCGGTCGTTGGTGAGGGTGCTGGTGCTGGTGGCCGTGCTGGTCTGGGTGGCTTCGGTGGATGCGGTGACCTGACCCTGGGTCGATCGCGTGGTGTTCCGGTTGCTGGTGTAGGTGGCGGCGATGCTGGGCAGCAGTTGGGCCCGTCCGAGTATTTTTTCTTCCCTGCCGGCATCAAGCGCTGCGATCGCGGCGCGGAAAGTGGGATCGTTCAGGCGCGCAGCCTCGTAAGCACGGGCCAGGTCCAGCGCTTCGGCGCCGGCCGGGGCGACCCAGGCCAGCGCCACGCTCAGGCAGATCAGGCGCATCTGCCGCTGCGCGGATCGGGTGCTTGGGCGAATGGGGGTGACGTCCACGGTGCTCACTCCTCGGTCATGGACAAGCGGAAGTTGTCGCGCAGGGGGCGCAGCAGGTAGTTCATGAGGGTTCGCTCGCCGGTGCGCACGAACAGTTCGACCGGCATGCCCGGGCGGACCTGCAGTTCGGACAGCATCTTGCGGCCTTCGGGTGTGACCTCGGCGCGCATGCGGTAGTAAGGCATGCCGGTCTGTTCGTCCACCAGGCGGTCGGGAGAGACCTGCGTGACGATGCCGGGAATGCGCGGCGTGGTGTTCTGGTTGAAGGCCGAGAAGATCAGTTCGACCGGCAACTTCGGGTGCACCGAATCGATCAGGTGCACCGGCACCTGGCCCTCGACCACGAGGGGTTCGTCAAGCGGAACGATGTCCATCATGCGAAAGCCGGGCGCGACCACGCCGCCTTCGGTGAAGATGCTGACATCGGCCACCATGCCGCTGACCGGGGCTTTCACTTCGGCGTTGTTCAGTTCGTAGTCCAGCCCTTCCAGCCGGTTGCGCAGCGCATCCACCTGCTGCTGGATTTCGGTCAGCTGGGTGCGCACTTCTTTCTGGTAGTCCTGCTGGCGCAGCAGGGCCCGCAGGCGCAGTTCGCTGACCTGGCTCTGGTTGCGGCCCAGGTTGCCCGTGTCTTCCGCGATGGAGGCTTCGATCTGGGCGGCATTGCGTTCCAGTTCCAGCAAACGGTTGCGTGGCATGTAGCCGTCTTTGGCCAGGTCGGCCATGCCGTCGATCTGCTGTTTGAGCAGCCGCAGTTGCAGCTGTTTGCCCCGTCGCGACTCTTCGACTCCGGCGGCGTAGGCGGTCAGACCAAAGATGTTCTGCTCGGTGGCGGCCAGATCGCTGCGCAGCGCGCCCTGGCGGGACTCGAAGAGCTGCTTTTGCACAGCGAGCGTGGTGGCCACGCGCGGATCGCTGCCGCTGGCCTGGATGTCGGGCGGAAACACCAGGCTGGGGCGCCCGTCGCGTTCGGCCAGCAGCCGGGCTTCGGTGATGCGTGCGGCCAGAAACTGGATGCGGGTGATTTCGGCGTTGGCCCGGGCCTGCACGCTGTTCATGCGCACCAGCGCCTGTCCGGCGGTGACGATGTCGCCTTCCTTGACGAAGATCTTTTCAACCGTGCCGCCCGTGAGGTGTTGCACCGCCTTCTTGTTGCCCGCCACGGTGACGGTGCCGCCCATGGGAACGCCTTTGTCCAGCGGTGCAAAAAACGCCCAGATCAGGAAGCTGCCCAGCCCCACGAGCACCAGCCACCAGCCCAGACGGGCATGGGAACTGGCGTCGGTCTTGACGGGGTTTTCGTCTTCCTGCCGGATGGTGGCGTCGGTCACGGCCAAGGTGTTTGTCGTCATCGGGTGCTCACTCTGTAAGCGTGCGGGTCTGCTGCAGCGGGTTCAGGCGGTCTCGTCCGCGGTGGGCGCTGTCGGGGCCGTGGGCGCCGGGTGGTCCGCAGACGGGTCGGTGGAGGGTGCCGCAGCTGGGGCCCGGGAGGCGGCAGCCCCAGGCGGCGTTGCCGGACGCGGCAGCGCAGCACCGTTGGCGCCCTGCTGCGCCTGTTGACTGAGCTTGGCCAGATCGGCAAGCACCTGCTTGGTCGGGCCAAACATCTGGGGCACACCGTCGCGCAGGAACAGCAGCTTGTTGGTGATGCCGATCGCGTTGGTGCGGTGGGTGATGAGGATCAGGGTCTTGCCGCGCTTGCGCAGGTCGTTGATGGCCGAGAGCAGGGCCTGTTCGCCGGTGTCGTCGAGGTTGGAGTTGGGTTCGTCCAGCACGATCAGCGACGGGTCGTCGTACATCGCGCGGGCCAGACCGAGCCGCTGCTTCTGGCCGCCCGAGAGACCGGCACCGCCGTCGCCGAGCGGCGTGTCGTAGCCCTGCGGGAAGTGCAGGATCATGTCGTGCACGCCTGCGCGCTGGGCGGCCTGGATCACCTTGTCGGAGTCCACCTCACCAAAGCGGGCGATGTTTTCGGCCACGGTGCCGCCAAAGAGCTCGATGTCTTGCGGCAGGTAGCCGATGTGGGGCCCGAGTTCGGCCTTGTTCCAGAGGTAGACATCGGCACCATCGAGCCGGACTTTGCCGGCGGCGGCGGGCCAGACGCCCACCAGCAGCCGTGCCAGCGTGGACTTGCCCGATCCGCTCGGGCCGATCACCCCCACCACGTCGCCCGCTGAGATCGTCAGGCTCAGGTTGCGCAGGGCCGGCACGTTGGAGCCCGGCGGCACGGCCGTCACCGATTCCAGCGCCAGGTTGCCCAGTGGCTTGGGCAGGGGCATGCCTTCGCGCCGAGCCGGGTTGCTGGACAGCAGTTCGCTCAGACGCTGGTAGGCGCTGCGGGTGGACGACCAGCCCTTCCAGACGTTGATCAGCTGATCGACTGGCGCCAGCGCCCGGCCCATGAGGATGGAGCCAACGATCATCATCCCGGGGGTGATGCGGTTTTCGAGCGCCAGCAGGGCACCCAGGCCCAGGATCAGTGATTGCAGCGAGATGCGCACGAATTTGCTGGTGGCGGTGACGATGCCGGCCTTTTCGCTGGCTTCGGCCTGCAGTTGCAGGAAGCGGCCGTGCAGCTTGAACCAGCGCGTCATGAGGTTGGGCAACATGCCCATGGCCTGGATGACCTCGGCGTTGCGCAGGTTGTTGGTGGCCAGCGTGCTGGCGGTGACGGCCATGCCGTTGGCTTCGGCCAGCGGTTTGCGCGACACCACCTCGTTGACGTAGGCCAGGATGACCAGAATGAGGGTGCCCGCCACGGCGAACACGCCAAGTACCCAGTCGAACATGAAGATGACCAGCAGGTAGACCGGGAACCAGGGTGCGTCAAAAAAAGCGAACAGGGAGTTGCCGGTCACGAACTGGCGGATGGTTGTCAGGTCCTGCAGCGCCTGGCCGGCGTTGCCACCCGATCGTTTGAGGTTCTGCTCGAAGGACGCGGTGTACACCCGCTTGTTGAGCTTCATGTCGAGTTGCGCGCCGACGCGGATCAGCACGAAGCTGCGCACGAACTCCAGCCCGTTCATGAGCATGTAGGTGCCCAGCACCATCACGGTGAGCATGATGAGCGTCGTCTCGTTGCGGCTGGAGAGCACACGGTCGTACACCTGCAGCATGTAGAGCGACGGGACCAGCATCAGCAGGTTGATGATGGCGCTGAACACACCCACGCTGCGAAAGGCGCCCCGAAAACCCGCCAGGGCCTGTCCGATCTCGTTGTTGGGCAATTTCAGGCTGGAAAACATGGTAAGTAGCGGATCCTCACCGGGGAAGTCTTTCGTGTTCAATCACTTTAATCGAACACGCCTGCACATGTTTGTGTCGTAAACCCCATGCGGTCAAATGCATCACCACTTTGGCGGAAGTGAGAATGCCTTTTGTCCGGAGGCACCTTGACAGGCTGTCTTTTCAGGTTTGGGGGGGCGGGCGTTCGGGCACGGGTTGCGGGAGGCGGCACAATCGCGCCCTCACCATGCTCCTTCATCTTGCCCCCCGCGCCCGCCGGATCGTCCAGGCGGTCCTCTACGAAACCTTTGCCATCGCCTTTGTCGCGCCGGTGCTCATGATCGTTTTTGATCAGGCGCCGCTGTCGTCGCTCGGACTCACGCTCACCATGTCGAGCATCGCGCTGGCCTGGAACTACGGGTTCAACGCCCTCTTCGAGCGCTGGGAAGCCCGGCAGGTGGTCAAGGGCCGCTCGCGGTGGCGGCGGGCGGCACACGGCATCGGTTTCGAGGGCGGGCTGGCGATGATCCTGGTGCCGGTGATGGCCGCGTGGCTGGGCCTCTCGTGGTGGGCGGCGCTGGTGGCGAACCTGGGCCTGCTGCTGTTTTTCCTGGTCTACACGGTGGTTTTCACCTGGCTCTTCGACCGCGTGTTTGGCCTGCCCGCGTCGGCGCAGGTACGCCTTCAGTAGCGCAAGCGGCCTTCGCCGTCGATGATCGCCAGCTCCACGTAGTTCGAGCCGTTGTGTGATCGGGGCGAGTACTGGGCCGTGAAACGGCCGAACGCGATTTCGCCCGCGCCTTCCATGGCCCGGATGAAGCTGGCGGTGCTCAGGTCCCGACCCGTGCGCCGGAGGCCTTCGATCAGCAGGCGGGCGTGCACGAAACCTTCGAACTGGGAGGCCGAGGGTGGGGTGTCGGGCGACTGGGCGGCCTGCAGCTTCAGGTACTCGGCCACCACGGGAACCGCGTTGTTGCGCAGCGAGGGCATGATCTGCGCAAGCACGATGCCGCGCGCCTTGTCTTTCAGCACCCGGTTGATGCCGTCCAGGCTGGCGACCGAGAAGCCGTAGAACACCGGGCGGGTGGCGGTCGCCTGCACCGCCTGGACGTAGTTTGTGAACGTCAGTCCCGCGGTGCCGACGATGACGGCCTGGGGACTGGCCTGCGCCGTGGCGACCGCAGCGGCCGCGAAATCGGGCGCGGCCGGATCGACCTTGACCTCGACGGCCAGCGGCAGATTCTCCGCCGCAGAGGACTTCCTGACTTCGGCCAGCAGGGCCTTGCCCAGCCCGTCGTCCTGATAGAAAAAGGCGACCCGGGTGACGCCTATCCGCTTGAGCTGGGACAGGATGCGGGTGGACTCGTTGGCGTAACCGGCGCGCACGTGGAACACGTGGGGGTTGACGGTGTCCCGCAGGGCGGACGCACCCGTGACCGGGCCGAACAGGATGGTTTTCGACGCCTTGAGCATGGGCAGCACAGCCGCCGTCTGGGCGGTGCCGGTGCTGTTGAAGAGCATGAACACCTTGTGTTCGTCCAGCAGCTTGCGGGAGTTCTCCACCGCGCGCTTGGGATCGAAGCCGTCGTCCAGGGTGGTGAAGCTGATCTTGCGCCCGTGGACGCCGCCGGCCGCGTTGACCGCGTCGAACAGCAACCGCGCACCCTCGCCGTACTGCACGGTCTGTGGCCCCAGCGGGCCCGAGAGCACCTGCGAGGCGCCGAGCCGGATTTCCGTGGATGTGACGCCTTCGTCGCCCGCGTGTGCCGCCGCCGCGAGCGCGAATCCCAGCGCCAGTCCCCGTCCCCATCTGTGAACCATGTTGAACCCTTGTGTTCTGTTGTCTCCGATGGGGTGCGAGTTTCGTTATGTTTCAGAACCAGATCAAGGCGGTGACACCCGGGTTTTCCCGGGGCCTGGGCCCGGCATGGGACGAGCGGCGTTTCAGGCGGCGTCAGCGGCGCACGAACAGGCGCTGGTTCTCCAGTTCGCGCAGCTTGAAGCGCTGGATCTTGCCGGTGGCGGTCTTGGGCAGCTCGGTCATGAATTCGATGAAGCGCGGGTATTTGTAGGGCGCGAGCTTCTCCTTCACGAAGGCCTGCAGCTCGGCTTCCGTCGCCTGGGCGCCGGCCTTCAGCACCACATAGGCCTTGGTCTTGACCAGGCCGTCGTCGTCGGTCTTGCCGATCACCGCGGCCTCGAGCACGGCCGGGTGCTGCACCAGCGTGGCCTCCACCTCGAACGGGCTCACGTAGATGCCGCTGACTTTCAGCATGTCGTCGTTGCGGCCGGCGTAGGTGTAGTAGCCGTCGGGGTCGCGGGTGTACTTGTCACCGCTCTTGGTCCAGTTGCCCTGGAAGGTGTCGCGCGATTTGGCGCGGTTGTTCCAGTACAGCAGCGCGGCGCTCGGGCCCTGGATGTAGAGGTCGCCGATCAGGTTGTGCCCGGTGATCACGCTGCCGTCTTCGTCGCGCAGTTGCACCTCATAGCCGGGCACGGGTTTGCCGGTGGTGCCGTAGCGCACGTCGCCCGGGCGGTTGGAGAGGAAGATGTGCAGCATTTCGGTGGAGCCGATGCCGTCGATGATCTGGCAGCCGAAGTGTGCGGTCCAGCGCTCGCCGATGTCGCGCGGCAGCGCCTCGCCGGCCGACGAACACAGGCGCAGCGCCACCGCACTTTTCGCGGGCAGGTCGGGCGAAGCCAGCATGCCGCCGTAGCCGGTGGGGGCGCCGTAGAACACCGTGGGCTGGTGGTCGACCATCCGTTTGAAGGTGGCCTGCGGCGTGGGCCGCTCGGCCATCAGCACCACGCTGGCGCCCACGCTCAGCGGGAACGACAGGCCGTTGCCCAGGCCGTAGGCGAAGAACAGCTTGGCGGCGGAGAACACGGTGTCGCTTTCCTTCAGACCCAGCACCGCCTTGCCGTAGAGCTCGGCTGTCCAGTACAGGCTGGACTGCGTGTGCACCGTGCCCTTGGGCGCGCCGGTGGAGCCCGAGGAATACAGCCAGAACGCGGGTTCGTCGCCGTGCGTGTCGGCGCCCTGGCCCGGGGCTTGGGTGGCGGCCAGCGCCGCGAAGTCGTGCGCGCCCGCAGGCAGCGGGTCCTTTGCGCGCGAGACGATCAGGTGCTGCACTTCGTGGCCACCCGTGTCCAGCGCGGTCTGCAGCGTGGGCAGCAGTGCGGCCGAGACGAAGGCCGCCTGGGCGCGGCTGTTGGCCAGCATGTAGGCGTAGTCCTTGGCGGTCAGCAAGGTGTTCACGCACACCGGCACCACGCCCGCGTGCAGCGCGCCCAGAAAGCTCACCACCCAGTCGCTGCAGTCGTGCATGAGCAGCAGCACACGCTCTTCACGTTTCAGGCCCAGCGCCTGCAGCGCGGCCGAGAAGCGCTGCACCTGATCAGCCAGCTGGCCGTAGGTGAGCGTGCCCGCGTCGTCGATCAGCGCGGTCTTGCTGGCGCGGCCGGCGTTGAGCGCGATCAGGTGGCGCGCGAAATTGAAGCGCTCGGGTGGGGCGGCGGTGTCGGTGTGGCTCATGGTGTGTCTCCTGTTTTGTGGTCTCTGTCGGACTTCAGTATTTCAGTGGGGTGGCCGTCGCGGCGAGCACATCGAGCGCGGCCGTGCTGCCCTGCACCGCGCTGCGGCGGTGGTAGAAGCCCAGTGCGCGCAAGCCGCCCAGCTCTTCGCCGCCACCGGCGCGGCCCGGGCCGCCGTGCAGGCTCATGGGCATCACGTTGCCGTGGCCGCTCTGCACGGCGGCCACGTCGGGCGAAATGGCGTGCACGCGGCCGTGGCTGGAGCCCAGCTCGGCGGCGGCGTGGGCGATGAAGGCCGGGTCGCTGCTGTAGACCGAGCCCACCAGCGAGCCTTCGCCGCGGCGGATCAGCTCCAGCGCCTGCTCCAGGCTGTCGTAGGCCATGAGCGTGGCGACCGGGCCGAACACCTCGACCTCGTGCAGCACCTTGGCCTGCGCCGGCTGGCGGTGGCCCAGCAGTACCGGCGCCACGCAGGCGGCGACCGCCGGGTCGGCGTCCACCAGCGCGGTGGCGCTGCCGTCGAACAAGACCTCGGCTTCGGTCTTCAGCTGGGCGATGCCGGCGATCACGCTGTCGAACTGCTCGCGGCTCACCAGCGCGCCCATGCGGGTGGTCTCGTTGCGCGGGTTGCCCACCGTGGTCTTGGCAAGCTTGGCGCCGATGGCCTGGGCGGCGGCGTCGAACAGCGCGCGCGGCACGAAGACGCGGCGGATCGCGGTGCATTTCTGGCCGCTCTTGACCGTCATCTCGCGCACCACCTCGCTCACCAGCAGGTTGAAGGCTTCGTCGCCCGCGGTGGCTGCCGGGTCGAGCAGGGCGCTGTTCAGGCTGTCGGCTTCGATGTTGCAGCGCACCGAGCGCTGCGCCACGGCCGGGTGGCTGCGGATGATGCGCGCGGTCTCGGCCGAGCCGGTGAAGCTCACCACGTCGAACGGGCCGAGCTGGTCCATCAGACCGGCGGACGAGCCGCAGACGATGGACAGCGCGCCCGCCGGCAGGATGCCGGCGTCCACCACGTCTTTCACCATGCGCTGCGTGAGCCAGGCGGTGGCGGTGGCCGGTTTGACGATCACCGGCACGCCCGAGAGCAGGGCCGGCGCGGCTTTTTCCCACAGGCCCCAGCTCGGGAAGTTGAAGGCGTTGATGAACAGCGCCACGCCGCGCGTGGGGCTCAGGATGTGCTGGGTCTGGAACACCGGGTCCTTGGCCATGCGGATGCGTTCGCCGTCGAGCAGCAGCTTGGCGTCACCCAAAGCCTCGCCCTGTTTGGCGTAGTAGCCCAGGGTGAAGATGCCGCCGTCGATGTCCACCGCCGAGTCCTTGGTGGTGGTGCCGCAGTTGGCGGTGGCGATCTGATAGTAGGCGTCGCGGTTGGCCTGCAGCACCTTCACGATCTCGCCCAGCAGCGCGGCGCGCTGCCTGTAAGTGAGTGCTCGCAGGGCGGCACCGCCCTGTTCGCGTGCGAAGGAAAAACCTTCGGCCAGGTCCAGCCCGGCGCTGCTCACGCGCACCAGGGGCGTGCCCAGCACCGGGTCGAGCAGGGTGGCGCCGTTGCCGGTGCCGTCTTGCCAGCGGCCGGCGAGGAAGTTGGGGAGCAAGGGGGTGGGATTCATGTCGAGGCTGGATGAGGGTTGATCTACAGGGCTGGTCGCCGGGCGTGATTGACGCTATAAATGCACTATCTTGCGTCTTGCGATGCATGCATTAAAGTGCATGTTTGGCCGGAAGGCAAGCCCTTACCGGGATAACCCTTAAATCACGATGCCCATGAAAGAACCGGTCACCCTGGACCTGGCCCCCGAAGCCGCCGCCCCAAACGCCGAGGCCGACGAGCCGCCGCGCCACCCGTTTCTGGTGGCGCTGGGCGAGCGGGTGCGCACCCTGCGCTCGCGCCGCGGCATGACACGCAAGGCCGTGGCCCTCGCCGCCGACGTGTCCGAGCGCCACCTCGCCAACCTGGAGTACGGCACCGGCAACGCTTCCATCCTGGTGTTGCTCCAGGTGGCGCAGGCGCTGCAATGTTCGCTCACCGAGCTGCTGGGTGATGTGACCACCTCATCGCCCGAGTGGCTGCTGATCCGCGAGCTGCTGGAGAAGCGCAACGAGGCCGACCTGCGCCGTGTGCGCATCGCCATCGGCGGTCTGCTCGACGGGCACGCCGCGCCGGTGAACGACGCCGGGCGCCAGGCCCGCATTGCGCTCATTGGCCTGCGCGGGGCGGGCAAGTCCACGCTGGGGCAGCGCCTGGCCGACGACCTGGGTTACGCCTTCATCGAGCTCAGCCGCGAGATCGAAAAATTCGCAGGCTGCAGCATCAACGAAATCCATGCGCTGTATGGCACGCCGGCCTACCGCCGCTACGAGCGCCGCGCGCTCGAAGAGGCGATCCAGATCTACCCCGAAGTGGTGATCGCGACGCCCGGTGGCCTGGTGTCGGACGCCGCCAACTTCAACCTCCTGCTCACGCACTGCACCACCGTCTGGCTGCAGGCCGATCCGGCCGACCACATGGGCCGCGTGGCCGCGCAGGGCGACACGCGGCCCATGGCCGCCAGCCGCGAAGCCATGGAAGACCTGAAGCGCATCCTGGCCGGGCGCTCGGCCTTTTATTCCAAGGCGGACCTGCACTTCAATACCAGTGGCCAGAGCGTGGACGACGCCTTCGACGGCCTGCGCACCCAGGTGCGGGAGGTGCTGGGTATTTTGTAACATGCACAAAAATGCATTGACGTTCTAAAAAAGCTGCAATATTATTCACATCACTCGGTGCCCACCGGTGATGGAATGCAGGTCGGCACCCTTGTTTTCCCTCGCCCCGTGCAGCCCCACAAACAGGAGATAGCCTTGACCGCAGCCATCAACCCCAATTCCGTCGACTACCGCACCGATCCCGGCCAGTACCGCCACTGGAAGCTCAAGTGCGAAGGAGCGACCGCCACGCTGGCGATCGACATCGACGAAGACGGCGGCATCCGCCCCGGCTACAAGCTCAAGCTCAACAGCTACGACCTGGGCGTGGACATCGAACTGCACGACGCCCTGAACCGCATCCGCTTCGAACACCCCGAAGTGCGCACCGTGGTGGTGACCAGTGGCAAGGACCGCGTGTTCTGCTCCGGCGCCAACATCTTCATGCTCGGTGTCTCCAGCCACGCCTGGAAAGTGAACTTCTGCAAGTTCACCAACGAAACCCGCAACGGCATCGAAGACACCAGCAAACACAGCGGCCTCAAATTCCTGGCCGCGCTCAACGGCGCCTGCGCCGGCGGCGGCTACGAGCTGGCCCTGGCCTGCGACGAGATCCTGCTGGTGGACGACCGCTCCAGCGCGGTGAGCCTGCCCGAAGTGCCGCTGCTCGGCGTCTTGCCCGGCACCGGCGGCCTGACCCGCGTGACCGACAAACGCCATGTGCGCCACGACCTGGCCGACATCTTCTGCACCACCAGCGAAGGCGTGCGCGGCAGCAAGGCCGTGGACTGGCGCCTGGTCGACGCCGTGGCCAAGCCCCAGCAGTTCGCCGCCGCCGTGAGCGAACGCGCAACGAAACTGGCCGCCCAGAGCGACCGCCCGGCCGGTGCGAAGGGTGTGAGCCTGCCGCGCATCGAACGCAGCGACAGCGATGACGGCATCGCCTACACCTACGTCAACGTCGCCATCGACCGCGCCAGGCGCAACGCCACGATCACCCTGAAAGCCCCGAGCGGCGCCCAGCCGACCGACATCGCCGGCATCGAAGCCGCCGGTGCCGCCTGGTACCCACTGCAGATGGCGCGCGAGCTCGACGACGCCATCCTCAACCTGCGCACCAACGAACTCGACATCGGCACCTGGGTGCTCAAGACCGAAGGCGACGCCGCCGCCGTGCTGGCCAACGACGCGCTGATGCTGGCGCACAAGGACCACTGGTTCGTGCGCGAGACCATCGGCCTGCTGCGCCGCACCTTCGCCCGCCTGGACGTGTCCTCGCGCAGCCTGTTCGCGCTGATCGAGTCGGGTTCCTGCTTTGCCGGCACGCTGGCCGAACTGGCCTTCTGCGCCGACCGCGCCTACATGCTGACCCTGCCCGACGACGCCGAGAAGGCGCCCCGGCTGCAACTGAGCGAATTCAACTTCGGCTTGCTGCCCATGGTCAACGACCAGTCGCGCCTGCAGCGCCGCTTCTACGAAGAAGCCGGCCCGATGGAAGCCGCGCGCGGCGCCATCGGCCAGGCGCTGGACGCCGACGCCGCGCTGGCCCTGGGCCTGGTGACCGCGGCGCCCGACGACATCGACTGGGCCGACGAAGTGCGCATGGCGCTGGAAGAGCGCGCGGCCATGTCGCCCGACGCCCTGACCGGCCTGGAAGCCAACCTGCGCTTCGCCCAGAAAGAAAACATGGCCACCCGCGTCTTCGGTCGCCTGACCGCCTGGCAGAACTGGATCTTCCAGCGCCCCAACGCCGTCGGCGAAAAAGGGGCGCTCAAGGTCTACGGCAAGGGCGACAAAGCCCAGTTTGATTTCAACCGCGTCTGAAGCACACCCCCCAGGAGACCCCCATGTCCACCATCGATTACAGCGACAAGATCCCCAACAACGTCAACCTGAGCGAAGACCGCACGCTGCAGCGCGCGCTGGAGCAGTGGCAGCCCAACTACCTCAAGTGGTGGGACGACATGGGCCCGGACGGCTCGCAGAACTTCGACGTCTACCTGCGCACGGCGGTCAGCGTCGATCCGCAGGGCTGGGCGCAGTTCGGCCACGTCAAGATGCCCGACTACCGCTGGGGCATCTTCCTCAACCCCGCCGAGGCCGACCGCAAGATCCACTTCGGTGACCACAAAGGCGAAGCCGCCTGGCAGGACATCCCCGGCGAATACCGCGCCAACCTGCGCCGCATCATCGTGACGCAAGGCGACACCGAGCCGGCATCGGTCGAACAGCAGCGCCACCTGGGCCTGACCTGCCCGAGCCAGTACGACCTGCGCAACCTGTTCCAGGTCAACGTGGAAGAAGGTCGCCACCTCTGGGCCATGGTCTACCTGCTGCACAAGTACTTCGGCAAGGACGGCCGCGAAGAAGGCGAAGCCCTGCTCGAGCGCAACAGCGGCAACGCCGACAACCCGCGCATCCTCGAAGCCTTCAACGAAGAGACGCCCGACTGGCTGAGCTTCTTCATGTTCACCTACTTCACCGACCGCGACGGCAAGTTCCAGCTCTGCGCCCTGGCCGAATCCAGCTTCGACCCGCTGGCGCGCACCACCAAGTTCATGCTCACCGAAGAAGCGCACCACATGTTCGTGGGCGAGTCGGGCGTCAGCCGCGTGATCAACCGCACCTGCCAGGTGATGAACGAGCTCAAGACCGACGACCCGGCCAAGCTGCGCGCGGCCGGCGTGATCGACCTGCCGACCATCCAGCGCTACCTGAACTTCCACTTCTCGGTCACCATCGACCTCTTCGGCGCCGACGAGTCCAGCAACGCCGCCACCTTCTACAGCACCGGCCTCAAAGGCCGTTACGAAGAAGGCAAGCGCACCGACGACCACCAGCTGCGTGGCCAGTTCTACAAAGTGCTCAACGTGCAGAACGGCCAGCTCGTCGAAAAAGAAGTGCCGATGCTCAACGCGCTCAACGAAGTGCTGCGCGACGACTACATCAAGGACAGCATCGGTGGCGTGGAGCGCTGGAACAAGGTCATCGAGAAGGCCGGTATCCCGTTCCGCCTCACCGTGCCGCACAAGGCCTTCCACCGCAACATCGGCCTCTTGAAGGGCGTGAAGGTCGCGCCCGACGGCCGTGTGGTGTCCGAGTCCGAATGGGCCGCCAACCGCGACAACTGGCTGCCCAGCGAAGGCGACCGCGCCTTCGTCGCCAGCCTGATGGGCCGCGTGGTCGACCCGGGCAAGTTCGCCAACTGGATCGCGCCGCCGGTCATGGGCATCAACCGCCAGCCGGTGGACTTCGAATACGT
>NZ_JBMBRA010000009.1:0-202085 GCF_048590325.1 Hydrogenophaga sp. ZJX-1 | reverse complement strand
CGCAGACCTTCTTCCATGGCGATCGGGGCAATCAGCTTGACCGTGATCGACACGTTGTCGCCTGGCATGACCATTTCCTTGCCTTCGGGCAGCTCGATCGAGCCGGTCACGTCGGTGGTGCGGAAGTAGAACTGCGGACGGTAGTTGTTGAAGAACGGCGTGTGACGGCCACCTTCATCCTTGGACAGCACGTACACCTCACCCGTGAAGTGGGTGTGGGGCTTGATGGAGCCGGGCTTGCACAGCACCTGGCCGCGCTGCACGTCTTCGCGCTTGGTGCCGCGCAGCAGGATACCGACGTTGTCGCCAGCCTGACCCTGGTCCAGCAGCTTGCGGAACATTTCCACGCCGGTGCAGGTGGTCTTCTGGGTGTCGCTGATACCGACAATTTCGATTTCTTCGCCGACCTTGACGATGCCGCGCTCGATACGACCGGTCACGACGGTGCCGCGGCCGGAGATGGAGAACACATCTTCCACGGGCATCAGGAAGGCACCGTCCACAGCGCGCTCGGGCGTGGGAATGTAGGTGTCCAGGGCGTCGGCCAGCTTCATGATGGCTTCTTCACCCAGGGGGCCCTTGTCGCCTTCGAGGGCGAGCTTGGCCGAGCCGTGGATGATGGGGGTGGCGTCGCCGGGGAAGTCGTACTTATCCAGGAGCTCGCGCACTTCCATTTCGACGAGTTCGAGCAGTTCGGCGTCGTCGACCATGTCGCACTTGTTCAGGAACACGATGATGTAAGGCACGCCCACCTGGCGGGCCAGCAGGATGTGCTCGCGGGTCTGGGGCATCGGGCCGTCAGCGGCGGAGCACACCAGCACGGCGCCATCCATCTGGGCGGCACCGGTGATCATGTTCTTGACGTAGTCGGCGTGGCCGGGGCAGTCAACGTGGGCGTAATGGCGGTTGGCCGTTTCGTATTCCACGTGGGCGGTGTTGATGGTGATGCCGCGGGCCTTTTCTTCAGGCGCTGCGTCGATCTGGTCGTAGGCCTTGGCGGCGCCACCGAACTTGGCCGCCAGCACGGTGGTGATGGCCGCGGTCAGGGTGGTCTTGCCGTGGTCAACGTGACCGATCGTGCCGACGTTGACGTGCGGCTTGGTCCGCTCAAATTTCTCTTTTGCCATTTTTCAGCTCCAAAATCAAAATTGCCGAAACACCAGAACAAATATGGTGCCCTTGGCGGGAATCGGACCCGCGACCTCTCCCTTACCAAGGGAGTGCTCTACCACTGAGCCACAAGGGCCAAGACACCCGGACAACCCGGATACCTCAGAAAACTTCAAACACCCAGCCATCAAAAGGACATGGAGCGGGAGACGGGAATCGAACCCGCGTGATCAGCTTGGAAGGCTGGAGTTCTACCATTGAACTACTCCCGCCCGAACCGTCTTCACACCCACAGGGGCTTCCAACATTCAGAGCGCTTCGATCCCAATCGCTCGCACATCACTTATCAATCACTGGTGGAGGGGGCTGGATTCGAACCAGCGTACGCGTAAGCGGGCAGATTTACAGTCTGCTGCCTTTAACCACTCGGCCACCCCTCCATAGCGCAGCCCAGCATTATGCCATGGTTTTTGACCTTGTTGCATCCCGACCTGTAATCACCACGCCACAGGCGCCTGTCCTGACGCTTTCAGCCAGTGGTTGACGGCGCCGAAATGGCCGCAACCGAGGAACGGTGCAGGACCCCGGCTCGCCGACAGGGGCGACGGATGGTTGGCACACAGCACCTGATGGCGGGCACCATCGATCAGTGCGGCCTTTTTCTGGGCGTGGGCGCCCCACAGGAGAAACAGTTTGGGGTCGCCTGCTTCGCTGCAAAGCCGGATCAGGGCGTCGGTCAGCACTTCCCAGCCACGACCGACATGGCTGGCGGGCAGGCCGTCTTCCACGGTCAGGCAGGTGTTGAGCAGAAGCACGCCCTGCCCGGCCCAGCGCACCAGCGAGCCTCCAGCCGGCGGGGTCAGACCCAGATCGCGCTGCAGTTCCTTGAACATGTTGCGCAGGCTGGGCGGAATCCTGACGCCGGGTGCAACAGAAAACGCCAGCCCCTCGGCTTGGCCAGGCCCGTGGTACGGGTCCTGGCCCAGGATCACCACCCGCACATCGGCCAGCGGCGTCAGCGCCAGAGCCCGCAGCGGCTGCGGCGGATAGATGACGGCACCGCTGTCGAGCCGCTGCCGCAAGAAGGTTTGCAGTGACTGCCCGGCGGCAGACGCCCAAAAGCCGTTGACCAGCGCCGCCCAGTCGGCCTGGACCGGCCACTGTGCGGGATCGGCCACCTGCAGCCGCGGGGTCGAGACCTCTGAGCCCGCCGTCACGCCACCCCAATCCAATGCGCCTTGCATCGGCCCGTGCTCAGGCAAACAGCTCGGCCAGCGCCAGACCCGGCTCGGGCGCGCGCATGAAGGCTTCGCCCACCAGGAAGGCATGCACACCCGCAGCGCGCATCTTGGTGACGTCGCCGCGGCCGAGAATGCCGGACTCGGTGACCAGCAGGCGGTCGGCCGGCACGTCGGACAGCATGTCCAGCGTGGTCTGCAGCGTCACCTCAAAGGTGCGCAGGTTGCGGTTGTTGATACCCAGCAACGGTGTCTTGAGCTTCAGCGCACGCTGCAGTTCGGCGCGTTCGTGCACCTCCACCAGCACCGCCATGTTCATGCTGAGGGCAATCGCTTCCAGATCGGCCATCTGCGCGTCGTCCAGACAGGCAGCGATCAGCAGGATGGCGTCGGCCCCCATGGCGCGGGCCTCGTAGACCTGGTACGGGTCCACCATGAAGTCCTTGCGCAGCACCGGCAGGTCGCAGCTGGCGCGGGCCTGCTTCAGGTAGTCGGCGCTGCCCTGAAAAAACTGCTTGTCGGTCAACACCGACAGGCAGGCGGCGCTGACCTGGCCATCGCCTTCGGCGTAGCTCTGGGCGATGTCAGCCGGAATGAAGTCTTCGCGGAGCACGCCCTTGCTCGGGCTGGCCTTCTTGATCTCGGCGATCACCGCAGCCTGGCCGGCGGCGATCTTGGCTCTTAGGGCACCCTCGAAGTCGCGCGTGAGCAAACGGCTTTCGGCGTCGAAGCGCACCACGTCCAGCGGCTTCTTCTTGCGCGCGGCGGCGATTTCTTCGTGCTTGACGGCCACGATCTTGTTGAGGATGTCACTCATGGGTTTTGTTTTCCTGGGATGGAGGCGTCTGGAGCACCTTCTTGATGACCCGGTGCATCACCACACCGGCCACGATGAACAGCAACGAAATGCCAATGGCGATCCAGGCGCCTTCGTTTTGCAACCAGACAGGCAGGTTCATGGCATCGATCAGGGGCCGACCGGCGCCGTGGCGGCTTGCGTGAAATCGGTCAGATCACGCAACTTCTGCGCAGCCGCACCGGACTCGATGGCGCGCCGCGCCAGCGCGATGCCCTGCGGCATGCCGTCACACACATTGGCGGCATAGAGCGCCACCCCGGCATTGAGCGACACGATGTCTTTGGCGGCCTTGATGGTCGGTTCGTCGCTGTTGTTCAACACGCCCATCAGCATGGCCTTGGAATCTTCGGGCGTTTCCACCCGCAAGGTGCGGTTGCTCGCCATCGTGAGACCGAAGTCTTCGGGGTGGATCTCGTATTCGGTGATCTCCCCGTTCTTCAGCTCGCCCACCATGGTGGCCGCACCCAGCGAGACCTCGTCCATGCCGTCGCGGCCGTAGACCACCACCGCGTGTTCGGCGCCCAGGCGCTGCAGCGCACGCACCTGGATGCCGACCAGATCGGGGTGGAACACGCCCATCAGGATGTTCGGCGCCGAGGCCGGGTTGGTCAGCGGGCCGAGGATGTTGAAGATGGTCTTCATGCCCAGCTCGCGCCGCACCGGCGCCACGTTTTTCATGGCCGGGTGGTGGTTCGGCGCGAACATGAAGCCCACGCCCACCTGTTCGATGCAGCGCGCGATGGCATCGGGCGGCAGGTTGATGTTGACGCCCAGGCTCTCCAGCACGTCGGCGCTGCCGCTCTTGCTGGAGACGCTGCGCCCGCCGTGTTTGCTGACCTTGGCGCCTGCGGCCGCGGCCACGAACATGGAGCAGGTGGAGATGTTGAAGGTGTGCGAGCCGTCGCCGCCCGTGCCCACGATGTCCACCAGGTGGGTCTTGTCGGCCACATTCACCTTGGTGGAGAACTCGCGCATCACCTGCGCAGCGGCGGTGATCTCGCCGATGGTTTCTTTCTTCACACGCAGGCCGGTGATGAAGGCCGCCATCATGACCGGTGACATCTCGCCGCTCATGATCAGGCGCATCAGGTGCAACATCTCGTCGTGGAAGATCTCGCGGTGCTCGATCGTGCGCTGCAGGGCTTCCTGCGGGGTGATCTTGTGGCTGTGGGGCATGGGTGTCTCCTGAACTTAGCGAGAAGGATTGTCCGACATGGCCAGCTTGAGGCCAAAGCCGACGAACATGGCGCCGGCGGCGCGGTCCATCCAGTGCATGGTGCGCTGCACGGCGCTCACGCGGCCCGCGGCCCAGCCGGCGAGCCAGGCATAGCCGAAGTTGATCGGCAGCGAGTTGAGGTTGAACAGCAGGCCGAGCAGCAGGAATGCCGTCACCTTGTCGGGCGCGCCGGGCGCGATGAACTGCGGCACGAAGGCCAGAAAGAACAGCGCGACCTTGGGATTGAGCACGTTGGTGAGGAAGCCGCGCCGGTAGATGCGCCGAAGGTCGGCTGGGACTTTGATCTGAGCGGCATCGGCGGGCACCACCGACGAACCGCCTTTGGCCAGCAGCAGCTTGATGCCCATCCACACCAGGTAGGCGGCGCCGATCCACTTGAGCACGGTGAACGCCGTGGCCGAGGTGGCGAGCAACGCGCTCACGCCGAGCGCTGCCGCGAACACGTGCACGAAGCAGCCGCTGACGATGCCCAGCGCGGCCACGATGCCGGCGCGCACGCCGCTCTTGAGCGCGTTGCTCACGATGTAGAGCACATCGGGGCCGGGCGTGAGGTTGAGCAGCCAGCCCGCCGCGATGAACAAGAGCAGTTGCGGGGTGTCGGGCAGCATGGTGTTCTCCGGGTGGAGGCTCAGTAGGGGCCGGTTCGCCCTGCGCCGGCTGGCGCAACGGGCGCCTCGACGAAAAAGCGGCGTACGGTGGCGATGGCGTGATCGATGCCGGCCGCGGCCACGTCGAGGTGGGTGACGAAACGCAGGCCGATCAAGCCGGTGGCCAGCACGCCGTTCGCCTTCAGGAAATCCAGCAGCGCCGGGCCTCTGCCATCGGCCACATCGACAAAAACGATGTTGGTCTCGGCCGATTTCACGGTCAGTCCCTCGATGCCGCTCAGACCTTCAGCCAGGCGGCGTGCGTTGGCGTGGTCGTCTGCCAAGCGGTCCACATGGTGGTCCAGTGCGTGCAGCGCGCAGGCGGCCAGCAGCCCCGCCTGGCGCAAGCCGCCACCGGCCATCTTGCGGATGCGTCGGGCGCGCTGGATCAGTTCCTGCGAACCACACAACGCGGAACCCACCGGTGCACCCAGGCCTTTGCTGAAACAGACCGAAAGGCTGTCGAAATGGTCGGCGATCTCACGCAAGCGATCGAAGGCGTCCTGCCCCGTCGCAGTCGAGGCCACCGCGGCGTTGAACACCCGCGCACCGTCCAGGTGCGTCGCCAGCCCGTGCTCACGCGCCAGCGCCGTCGCGCCCCGCAGATAGTCATCGGGCATGACATGGCCATTCCAGGTGTTCTCCAGGCACAGCAGGCGGGTGCGGGCGAAGTGCGGGTCATCGGGCTTGATGGCGGCGGCGATGTCGCCCAGCGCCATGCGGCCCTGCGAATCCTGCGTCAGCGGTTGTGGCTGCACGCTGCCGAACACGGCTGCGCCGCCACCTTCGTAGCGGTAGGTGTGGGCCAGTTGGCCGACGATGTACTCGTCACCCCGGTCGCAGTGCGCGAGGATGCCGCAGAGGTTGCTCTGCGTGCCCGATGGCATGAAGAGTGCGGCGGCCTTGCCGGTGATGGCGGCGATGCGCTCCTGCAGCGCGTTGACCGTCGGGTCGTCGCCGAACACGTCGTCGCCCAGGGGCGCGGCCATCATGGCGGCGCGCATGGCCTCGGTGGGTTGCGTAACGGTGTCGCTGCGCAGATCAATGGTCTTCATGCGGTCTGCTCCAGGAAGTTCTTGAGCATGGCATGGCCGTGCTCGGTGAGGATGCTCTCGGGGTGAAACTGCACACCTTCGATGGGCAGGGTCTTGTGCTTCACGCCCATGATCTCGCCGTCGGGTGTCCAGGCGGTGACCTTCAGGCAGTCGGGGCAGGTCTCACGCTCAATGGCCAGCGAGTGGTAACGGTTGACCGTGAACTGCTCGGGCAGATCGGCGAACACGCCTTCCTGCGTCGTGGTGATGACGCTGGTCTTGCCGTGCATCAGTTCCTGCGCACGGATGATCTTGCCGCCGAAGGCCGCGCCGATGCTCTGGTGGCCCAGACACACACCCAGGATGGGCAGCTTGCCTGCAAAGTGCTGGATCGCCGCGACAGAGATGCCGGCTTCGGCCGGCGAGCAGGGGCCGGGGGAGATCACCAGACGGTCGACCTGCCCTGCGTCCACACGGCGCTGGATCTCGTCCACGGTGATCTCGTCGTTGCGCACCACGGTCACATCGGCACCGAGCTCACCGAAGTACTGCACGATGTTGTAGGTGAAGGAGTCGTAGTTGTCGACCATGAGGAGTTGGATTTTTTTCGTCATGGTGCTCACTCCAGCCCTTCTTCCACCAGTTCCGCCGCGCGCAAGAGCGCTCTGGCCTTGTGTTCGGTTTCCCTCCATTCCATCTCGGGAATGGAGTCGGCCACGACACCGGCCGCGGCCTGCACGTAGAGCGTCTGGTCCTTGATGATGCCGGTGCGGATGGCGATGGCGACGTCCATGTCGCCGGCATAGCTCAGGTAGCCGCAGGCGCCGCCGTAGAGGCCGCGCTTGGTGGGTTCGAGCTGGTCGATCAGCTCCATGGCGTGCACCTTGGGGGCACCGGTCAACGTGCCGGCCGGGAAGGTGGCTTTCAGCACGTCCATGTTCGTCATGCCGTCAACCAGAGTGCCTTCGACGTTGCTCACGATGTGCATCACATGGCTGTAGCGCTCAACCGCGAAAGCCTCCGTCACCTTGACGCTGCCGATCTTCGCGATGCGGCCGATGTCGTTGCGTGCCAGGTCGATCAGCATCACGTGTTCGGCGCGTTCCTTCGGGTCGTTGACCAGTTCGATCTCGGTCGCCTTGTCCTTCTCGGGCGTGGCGCCGCGCGGTCGGGTGCCGGCGAGCGGCCGGATGATGACCTTCTGGCCCTCGTCCACCTGTTCCTGGCGCACCAGGATTTCGGGTGAAGCACCCACCACGTGGAAGTCCCCGAAGTGGTAGTAATACATGTAAGGCGAGGGGTTCAGCGAACGCAGCGCGCGGTACAGGCTCAGAGGGCTTTCGGTGTAGCGCTTCTTGATGCGCTGACCCACCTGCACCTGCATGAAGTCGCCGCCGGCGATCAGTTCCTTGGCACGCTCCACGGCGGCCAGGTAGTCGGCCTTGGCGAAGTCGCGTTCGGCCGGGAAACTCTGGCTGGGCTTGACCACCGGCGCGCTCACCGAATATTTCAGAGCCTCTTTCAGCTCGCGCACACGCTTCTTGGCGTTGGCATAGGCCTCGGGTTGGGCCGGGTCGGCGTAGACGATCAGGTAGAGCTTGCCCGAGAGGTTGTCGATGACAGCCAGTTCCTCGCACTGCAGCAGCAGGATGTCGGGGCAGCCCAAGGTGTCGGGCGGGCAGGTGTTTTCGAGCTTCTTCTCGATGTAGCGCACCGCGTCATAGCCGAAGTAGCCGGCCAGACCGCCGCAAAAACGCGGCAGCCCAGGGCGCAGCGCCACCTTGAAGCGCTGCTGGTAGGCGGCGATGAAGTCCAGCGGATTGCCGTGGTTGATTTCCACCACCACGCCATCGCGCACCACCTCGGTTTTGGCCTCGGCGCCAAAGCCACTGGCGCGCAGCAGGGTGCGAGCGGGCAGGCCGATGAAGCTGTAGCGGCCGAAGCGCTCGCCGCCGACGACCGATTCGAGCAGGAAGCTGTATTTGCCGTCGCCGCGCCCGTGGGCCAGCTTCAGGTACAGCGAGAGCGGGGTTTCGAGGTCCGCGAAGGCCTCGGCCATCAGCGGGATGCGGTTGTAGCCCTGGCTGGCCAGGCTCTTGAATTCAAGTTCGGTGATCATGTTCAGACGCTCCATCGGCTTCTGGCTGCGTCGCAGCGGGGGAAACCGTTTTTCTGGGGATCCCGGTCAGACCGGCTGCCGGGTTCGGGGAGTGGGGTGGCGCGGGCGGGTCAACAGGGACGGACCGGAACCAGCGCACCTCCGGGGGGGAATGCACGTTTACGCTGGCTTGCGCCAGGGCCAGGCTCCCCGGCCATTGCGGCTCGGCAGAATGCCCGTCAGGGATGTGCGTGTGTTGAACATGGGGCCAAAGTGTAGCAAAGCCGCCGCGAAAAACCCGCGGACACTGACTGCACGCTTTGGTTCTACGGTTGAACCCTGTTGCCGGAGTCCGGGTGGCACGTCAAAATCCGGATTTTACGAACGATCGTTCTTTTTTTAACTGTCCGACAGCCAGGACTGCCCAAAGGCACACCGCCATGAACATGCCCCATCGGGTCTTGCGTACCCTGCCCACCGCACTCCTGGCGCTTGCAGCGATCCTGAGCCTGGCACCCGGGCTATCGCGCGCGGCCACTGTCGAGGTGGCCGGCGTCAATCTGGACGACCGGATCACCGTCAACGGCAGCCCGCTGCAGCTCAACGGCGCGGGCGTGCGCTACAAGGCGGTGTTCAAGGTCTACACCGCCGGTCTGTACCTGGGGCAGAAGGCCACCACCACCGAACAGGTGCTGGCCGCGCCCGGCCCCAAACGCATGACCATCACCATGCTGCGTGACATCGATTCGGCTGAGCTGGGCAAGCTGTTTTCGCGCGGCATGGAAGACAACATGGAGCGCAGTGCGTTTTCCAAGCTGATCCCCGGCGTGATCCGCATGAGCCAGGTGTTCACCGATCACAAGAAGCTGCTCGCGGGCGAGACCTTCGTGCTCGACTGGGTGCCGGGCACCGGCACCGTGCTCACGGTCAAGGGCAAGGTCGAGGGTGAACCGTTCAAGGAACCCGAGTTCTTCAACGCGCTGATGCGCATCTGGCTCGGCCCCAAGCCGGCGGACTGGCAGCTCAAGGACGCGCTGCTGGGCAAAAAGAAGTAAATCGCGCTCCGCTGCTGCGCGGGTCGCGGTCAGTCCAGCAGTTCGGCCAACGAACCGATCAACCGGTCGTGGGGCGCGTCGGCGATCGGGTCGCCGTGGTTGTAGCCGTAGGTGACCAGCGCCACCGGGCAGCCAGCCGCGCGCGCAGCGATGCCGTCGTTCTGCGAATCACCCACCATCAGGGTCTGCGCAGGCTGTGTGCCCAGCGCCTCGCAGGTTTTCAGCAGTGGCAGCGGATCGGGCTTCTTGCGCTCGAAACTGTCGCCCCCGAACACCTGGCAAAAGAAACCGTCGAGGCCCTTGCTCTCCAGCAGCGTCTTCGCAAACGCCACCGGCTTGTTGGTCAGACAGGCCAACGGCAAGCCCACGGCCCGCAGGCGCTGCAGACCGTCCAGCACACCCGGGTACACATCGGCATGTTGTCCGTTGATGAAGTAGTAATGGTGCTGGTAGCGTTCCAGCGCCAATTCACCCACCTGCTCACGCGGCCAGCTCAGCGCCACACCGGCGGCGGCCACCACCTCGGGCAGGGCCAGCTGGTGGTCCAGCACGGTGCGCACCAGGTGCTCGGAGCCCTTGCCCACCGAGTGCTCGACCAGGGTGCGTTCCACCGGTGGCAGGCCCAGGTCGTCCAGCGTGCGGTTGAGCGCGACGACGAAGTCGCCCAGCGTGTCGACCATCGTGCCGTCGAGGTCGACGATCACGGCCTTGATGCCGGCCAGCATCAAGTGAGCGCCTTGCGCATCTCGTCGATGACACTTTTGTAGTCCGGCTTGCCAAAGATCGCGCTGCCGGCCACAAAGGTGTCGGCACCCGCCTCGGCCACGCGGCGGATGTTGTCGGCCTTGATGCCGCCGTCCACTTCGAGGCGGATGTCCCTGCCGCTGGCTTCGATGCGCTTGCGGGCGGCTTCGATCTTGCGCAGCGCGGAGTCGATGAAGCTCTGGCCGCCAAAACCGGGGTTGACGCTCATGATCAGGATCAGGTCGATGTCGTCGATCAGGTAGTCCAGCACATCCAGCGGCTCGGCGGGGTTGAAGGTGAGGCCGGCCTTGCAGCCTTTGGCCTTGATTGCCTGCACGCTGCGGTGCACGTGGGCCGAGGCGTCGGGGTGGAAGCTCACCAGGTCGGCGCCGGCGTCAATGAAGGCGCCCGCGAGTGCGTCCACCGGCTGGATCATCAGGTGAACGTCGATCGGCACCGGCGTGCCGTCGGGCTTCTTCGCGTGGGGCTTGAGCGCCTGGCAGACCATGGGTCCGAAGGTCAGGTTGGGCACGTAATGGTTGTCCATGACGTCGAAGTGGATCCAGTCGGCGCCAGCAGCGATGACGTTTTTCACCTCTTCGCCCAGGCGGGCAAAGTCGGCGGACAGAATGGACGGTGCGATGCGGTAGGTGGTCATGGCGCGTGGAAGGGGTTGGAACAGAACTGGCACCGATTTTCGCAGGCCCGGCAAGGATTTGCCGCGCCGCGTTAACATGCCGCTCATGTCGAAATACCAGTTGACCTGCGAGGTCGAACCCCAGTACCTGAGCGAACAGTCCACGCCCGACGAGGACCTCTACGCCTTCGCGTACACCATCACGATCACCAACACCGGGGATGTGACGGCGCAGCTGATCTCGCGCCACTGGATCATCGACGATGCCCGCGGCCACACCGAAGAGGTCAAAGGCCTGGGTGTGGTGGGCAACCAGCCGCTGCTGCGCCCCGGCGAATCCTTCCAGTACACCAGCGGCACGCGCCTGCACACACCCAACGGCAGCATGCGGGGCAGTTTTTTCTGCGTCGCCGAAGACGGCGAGCGGTTTGAGGCCCTGGTGCCCGAATTTGCGCTCAGCGCCAGCGCTTCAGACACGGGTCCGGGCACGGCCCGCGTGCTCCACTGAGCACCGCCGGCCGCGGCGCCGGCCAGCGGGCGCCCTCCTCGACGCTTTCATGACGCTCACCGAACTGCTCGACACGCTGGACCCCGAGGCGCCCCTGGCCCGCCGCCATCTCTGGCTGATGGACGCCCTGCGCTGGGTGCGCGGCGAAGCCGAAGACCCTCAGGCCAGCGTGGGGCGCGTGCGTCAGCTGCTGGCCACGGTCCGTGAAGACCCGGCCTGGCTGGCCCGATGGCACCGCTGGTGGGCCCGGTTCCTGCAGACGGTGGACCTCACGCCGCTGCTGGCCGACTTCGGCTTTGCCCCGCGCACGGCCTTCCTGAGCGAGCTCGGTCACCGCCTGCGCCGCAAGCTGCTGCCCGGCACCCCCGAAACCAGCGATATCACCGACCTGTTCGGGCTGTTGCTGCCGAGCCGCTTTGACGTGCGCTGGCTGCAGGCGCTGGACACCCGGACGCTGGAAGAGCTCCGCCAGGTGCTGCTCAGCGACGCACCCGTGGCGTCCGATCCGCAGGTCCCGACGCACTGGCAGGCGACCCTGCTGGACGCGCTGGTATTTTGCGTGGGCCAGGTCAGCGCCACCGGTTTCGCCAGCGAGATCCGCGGCCGCATGAGCCACGAGGAGCGGGCCCGACGCGCCTTTCACGCCCTGCCGGTGCAGGTCGAGGCTGTACGCCGCAGCGCCCTGCGCCATGGCGCGCGCAGCGGACAGGTGCGCCACGAGGTGAACAAGCTGCGCCGGCAGCTCGATGTGTGCCGCGTCGCGGCCCAGTCGGTCTATGCGCACCTGGACGAACACGGCGTGTCGGTCGGCATCGTGTTCCGGCTGCGGCAGCTGGCCGAACGCATCTTGCGCATCCAGCAGCTGCTCGACTGCATGCTCGCCGACCAGCCCGACCGGGCCACGGCCGCACTGCTGGCCGATCTGGCCCTGCTCGGGCAGGACAACCGCAGCATCCGGGCGCTGGTGGCCCACAGTTCCGGCCTCACAGCGGCCAAGGTGGCCGAACGCAGCGCCGAAACCGGCGAGCACTACATCACGCGCAACGCCGCCGAGTACCGCCAGATGCTGGGCATGGCCGCAGGCGGCGGCGCTGTCCTGGGCCTGACCACCTGGGCCAAGTTCGGCGTCATCGCGCTGTCGCTCTCGGCCTTCTGGGCCGGCTTCGCGGCCGGTTTGAACTACGCGCTGTCCTTCGTTCTGATCCAGTTGCTGCATTTCACCGTGGCGACCAAACAGCCCGCCGTGACCGCGCCGGCCATGGTCGCCAAACTGCGCAACATCCACGAGACGGGCGCGGTGCGGCGCTTTGTGGACGAAGTGGCCCACCTGCTGCGCTCGCAGGTTGCGGCCATCCTGGGTAACGTCGGCCTGGTGGTACCGGTGGTGGTGCTGATCAGCATCGCGCTGTTGCAGGCCACGGGCGCGCCGATGATCGATGCGGACCAGACCGCCCACGTGGTGGACTCGCTGCACCTGCTCGGGCCGAGCGTGCTGTTCGCAGCGTTCACCGGCGTGCTGCTGTTCGCCTCCAGCATCATCGCCGGCTGGGTCGAGAACTGGTTTGTCTACTACCGCCTCGACTCCGCCATCCGTTACAACCCGCGTTTCACGCGCACGCTGGGCGCCCAGCGTGCTGCACGCTGGGCGAAGTTCTTCCGCGACAACATCTCCGGCCTGGCCGCCAACATCTCGCTCGGCCTCATGCTCGGCCTGGTGCCGGCTTTTGCCCAGTTCTTCGGCCTCGGGCTCGACATCCGCCACGTGACCCTGGCCGCCGGTCAGCTCGCAGCGGCCGCGGTCACGCTGGGACCGGCGGCACTGGTCGATCCCGGCTTCTGGTGGGCGGTCGCTGGCGTGGTGGCCATCGGACCGCTGAACCTGGTCGTCAGCTTCTACCTCGCGTTTCGCCTGGCCCTGAAGGCGCAGAACATCAACGACGTCAACCGCAGCCTGATCCACCTCGCCCTGCGCCGCCGCCTGCGCAGCCATCCTCTGGGGTTCTTCCTGCCCCCGCGCACCGAGGTCGCGCCGCCGGCCGAAGACGTCAGCGACATCGAAGCCGCCTGGACCGAAGACACCCGGCGCGACGCCATGGACGAAGCCAGCCGGCGCTGGGCCGAAGCCTACCTGGCGCGCACGGCCGACGGCACCGCACTCGCCGACGACCCCTGGGAGCGCGGCATCGCCAGCCCGAACGCCGAGGCGGCCGGTGCAAGCGATGCGCCCGCCATGGGCGGCGCATCGGCGCGCCAGACCGACCCGAGCACCCCATGACACCCCGGGAAACCGCAGCGGTCTCCGCCGGTGGCGAGTTCGACCTCATCCGGCGGCACTTCCAGCGCACCGCCTCGCCAGCAGCACCCGCCGTTGCGCTGGGCATCGGCGACGACTGTGCCTTGCTGCAGCCCAGCCCCGGCTGCCAGCTCGCCATCTCCAGCGACATGCTGGTCGAGGGCGTGCACTTCTTTCCTGACGCAGCACCCGAGGCGCTCGGCCACAAGGCCCTGGCTGTCAACCTCAGCGACCTCGCGGCCATGGGTGCGCGCCCGCTGGGCTTCACGCTCGCGCTCGCCCTGCCCCGGGTGGACGAGGCCTGGCTCACGGCGTTCTCGCGCGGTCTCTTCGTGCTGGCCGACGCCCACGCCTGCCCGCTGGTCGGCGGCGACACCACACGCGGCCCGCTCAACCTCTGCATCACCATCTTCGGCGAGCTGCACCCGGGCCAGGCGCTGCGGCGCGATGCCGCACAGCCCGGCGACGACCTCTACCTCAGCGGCGCGGTCGGCGAGGCCCGGCTGGCGCTGGAACTGCTGCGGGGCACGCCCTGGGCCACCACCCACAGTACACCCGGTGCCCTGCCCCGGCTGCGCGAACGGCTGGAGCGTCCGACGCCCCGCGTGGCGCTCGGCCAGGCGCTGGCGGGTCTGGCCCATGCGGCCATCGACGTGAGCGATGGTCTCGCGGGCGATCTCGGCCACATCCTGCGTGCCAGCCGTGTCGGTGCGCACCTGGAACTGGCGGCCTTGCCCCTGCCGCCCGACCTCGCGGGCCTGCCCGAGAACCGGCGACTCGAATGCCTGCTGCAGGGTGGCGACGACTACGAACTGATCTTCACGGCGGCGCCCGGTGACCGGGAGCGGGTGCAAGCCGCGGCCCGCGCCTGCCAGACGCCGGTGCACCGCATCGGACGCCTCACGCCCGATGCCGGTCAGCTGCGCCTGATTGGCCCACAGGGCCAGACCGTGGCCGTGCCCACCCGCGGGTTCGACCACTTCGCCTGACCGGCCCCCCTGCGGCCTGCCCCGCACCCGCGTTCCATAATCGGTCCATGATGGATGACACCGATCTCCCGCCTCGTGAGCCCCCCGCGCAGCCCGCCCCGATGGCGCGCCCGACCGTGGCATTCCTGTTCGCCCACCCGGCGCATTTCATCGCCCTCGGCGCCGGCTCGGGTCTGGCCCGCTGGGCCCCGGGCACGGTGGGCACGCTCTGGGCGTGGGCCGTGTTCGCGCTGCTGCAGCCCTCGATGTCCCATGCCGGCTGGGCCGCGCTGATCGGGCTGGGCACCCTGATCGGCTGGTGGGCCTGCACCGTGACGGCGGTGCACATGCGGATTGCCGATTCGGGCCACATCGTCTGGGACGAGGTGGTCGCCTTCTGGCTGGTGCTCTGGCTGGTGTCGCCCACCAGCTTCTGGGGCCAGCTTTACGCCTTTGCGCTGTTTCGCGTGTTTGATGCCGTGAAAATCGGTCCCATGGCCTGGGCCGACCGGACCTTCAAGGGTTTTGGTCCGCGCGGCGGCTTCGGCATCCTGCTCGACGATTTCGCGGCGGCGCTGTGCACGCTGCTGGTGATCGCCATCTGGAGGTTTTGACGTGTCCACTGTTCCGTCGCTGGTCGAACAACTGGCCGCCGAACTCAAGGCGCGCGGCCAGATGATGGCCACGGCCGAGAGCTGCACCGGCGGCCTCATCGCGGGCGCCTGCACCGAAATCAGCGGGTCGAGCGACTGGTTCGAACGCGGCTTCGTGACCTATTCCAACGCCGCCAAGACCGAGCTGCTGGGCGTGCCGGCGGCGTTGATCGAGGCGCACGGCGCGGTGAGCGAACCGGTGGCGCGGGCCATGGCGGCGGGCGCTGTGGCCCATGCCCATGCGCACTGGTCGGTGGCCGTGACCGGTGTCGCCGGCCCCACCGGCGGCAGCCCCGAAAAACCGGTCGGCACCGTGTGGTTTGGCTGGGCCACGCCGACCGGCGTGTTCACCGAACACCAGCACTTTGAAGGCGATCGCGCCACCGTGCGCCAGGCCACCGTCGCTCACGCCCTCGCCGGGCTGTTGCAACGCCTGACCTGACCGCTCATGCACGGGGCGGCATGATGTGTGCGTCGACGCCTCGTCGGGGCGCCGGCCCCACGGGCGGCGCGTAGCCCAGGCGCGCCCACATCTGCACCCTGTGGCTCGCTGGCGGTACGGCCAGCAACTCGTGGATCGCCGCATACGGGCCCGCCTGTTCCGGGTATTCCTGCAACGCCTGTTGCAAGGGGTGCATGGACAGACCGTGCGCCGTCGCGGCCAGTTGCGCCCTCACATAGGCGCGGCCCGCGTTGATCTGGGTCCGGCGGTCGTTGCCCTCGGTCACCATCCAGAAGAACGCCGGCGTGCTCGCCAGCTTGGCGTTGAAGTCGTCGATCTGCCCGCGCAACGCCATGCTGTCCGGCGCCGACGGCTGGCTGCGGTCGAACAGGCCCAGCGCGGTGATGGCGCGCAACATCGGATCGTTGATGACGAGGCCATCGCGGTGCTGCACGATCTCCTTGGGACCGATGCGCAGCACCCGGTAAGACTCCATCAGCGTGCGCGGCGTGCTCAGCTCGATGCGCCAGGCCTCCATGGCGATGGCCCGGTGGCGCTGCAGCAGCTCGGTTTGTGCCGCGTCGATGAAACCGGTGCGCACTGTTGGCGATGCCGCGCTGTCCGAGATGGCCTGCAACGCAGCGGCATCGGGCACCCGTTGTTCGTAGGCCTCGCGGTTGGTGTGGCGGTGGAAGATCTGGGCAAACAGCGGATCGGGCCGCACCGAGCCATCGGGCACCAGGCGCACCCGCGCCGTCGGCCGGCCGTCCACCGAGCGCGCATCGAAGACGCCTTCCGGGAAGAGCTCGACCTCGGCCCGCAAGCCCCGCTGCCGCGCGGCCAGATCGAGCAGCTCCAGAAACGTGCCCTGGCTCATCATCATCTGGCGGGAGTACGGGTCGGTCTCGGGCAACAGGCGGGTTCGGTCCAGGAACAGCGTGATCTGGTCGGCCACACCCAGATCCACCAGCCAGGACTGTAGGTTGTGCGAATGCGGCGCCAGCACCGCGTGCGCCAGCAACCAGCGCCGCACGTCCCCGGTCGCCTGCGGCGGGGTCCAGGCCTGCAAGGCCTCGGGCGGCAGCTCGGCGCTGCAGCCCGCAACACCGGCGGTGGCGGCCAGCACGACCCCGCCTCCCGCGATCCGGACAAACTGTCTGCGTTGCATGAAAACCTCCTGCCGGGTCAAAGCCCGGATCAATGGCATCGCGCCGATGCCGTGGCCCATTGTGGAACCCGGGAGCAGATCGCACAATACAGAAACCGGCGTATCAGCTATTCAACTGTGAATACCAAAAACTTCAACTGGAACCTCGTGCCGGCCTTTCTGGCGGCCCACGAACACGGCAGCCTGCTGGCCGCCGCGCGGGCCCTGGGCAGCAGCCAGCCCACCGTGGGCCGGCACATCAGCGAGCTGGAGGCGCAACTGGGCACGGTGCTGTTCGAGCGCACCGGCCGTGGTCTCGCCCCCACACCCGCCGGACTGCGGCTGGCCGCAGCGGCGCGCGCCATGGAGTCGGGCGCGCTGGCCTTGCTGAGCAGCGTGGGCGCGTCGCAGTCCACACTCGAAGGCACTGTGCGGATTTCGGCCAGCCAGCCCGTCGCCTGTGTGCTGCTGCCGCCGCTGCTCGCCCAGATGCGCCAGGCCCTGCCCGGCATCCAGGTCGAGCTCGTCGCCAGCAACGCGGTGAGCAACCTGCTGCGCCGTGAGGCCGACATCGCGCTGCGCATGGTGCGCCCCGACCAGGCCTCGCTGGTGGCGCGACGCATTGGCCAGGTGGCTCTGAGCGCCTGCGCGCACCGCGACTACCTGGCCCGCCGCGGCACACCGGCCGAACCCACCGATCTGCTGCAACACGACCTGGTGGGCAACGACCAGGTACAGGACATTCCGCGCGGTTTTGCCGCCATGGGCCACCCCCTGCCGCGCGAACGCCTCGTGCTGCGCACCGACGACCTGATGGCCTACTGGAGCGCGGTGCGCGCGGGTCTGGGCATCGGCTTCGTGGCCGACTACCTGCTGCGCACCGACCCGGCGGTGCAGCGCGTGCTGCCGCAGTTGCGCATTCCGCCATTGCCCGTCTGGCTCACGGTCCACCGCGAAATCCGGAGCAGCGCGCGCATCCGCGCCGTCTACGATTTCCTTGCCCAGGCAGTGCCTCCATCCCTCTGAGCAAACCACCCATGGCCGAACCGTTCAAGAACCTCATCAACGCGGGCACGGTTGCCCGTGCCGGGCAACACCTGCAGCGTGTCTGGCCCGAATTCGACCGACCGCGCTTTGAACACCATGCCGGCCACGGGCTGGATGGGCTCGAATTCAAGGCCCGTGCGATGCAACTCGCCGACGCACTCGAAGCCACGCTGCCCCCGGACTTCGGTACTGCAGCGGACCTGCTCGAAGCCAGCCTGGCGCCACCGATTCCGCTCGACGCCCAGGGCGAACCGTCGGCGCTGAGCGCTGCGCAGAGCGACGCCGGTCTCTCGGGCTGGGTGGTCTGGTCCATGGGCGACTACGTGGCGCGCCGCGGCATGGCCGATGTGCCGCGCGCCCTGCGCTGCCTGCACGCGCTCACGCAGCGTTTCTCGGCCGAGTTTGCGATCCGCCCCTTCATCCAGCGGCACCCCGACACGACCCTGTCCACGATCAGCACCTGGGTGAACGATCCGAGCGCCCACGTGCGCCGCCTCGTGAGCGAAGGCAGCCGCCCGCGCCTGCCCTGGGGTCTGCGACTGCAGGCGCTGGTGGCCGACCCGACCCCCACGCTGCCGCTGCTGCGCGCCCTGCAGGACGACCCCAGCGCCTACGTGCGCCGCAGCGTGGCCAACCACCTGAACGACATCGCCAAGGACCACCCCGAGCTGGTCGCCGGCTGGGTGCACCAACACCTCCGTGCCGCCAGCCCGGCGCGCACCGCCCTGTTGCGCCACGCCAGCCGCAGCCTGATCAAACAGGGCCATGCGCCCACCCTGTCCGCCTGGGGTCTGGGCCAGGGCCTGCGGGGCACGGCCTCGCTCAGCCTCTCGGCCACCCGCGCCGCGGTGGGCGGCGAGATCGCGCTGGCGGTCTCGCTGGCGTCCTGCAGCCCACAGCCGCAGGACCTGCTGGTGGACTACGTGGTGCACCACGTGCGCGCCAACGGGTCCACTTCACCCAAGGTGTTCAAGGGCTGGAAGCTCTCGCTGGGCCCAGGCGAGCAGCGCACACTGAACAAACGCCACAGCCTGCGCCCGGTCACCACGCGCGTGCTCTACCCCGGCCCGCACCGCATCGAACTGCAGGTGAACGGCCAGACGCTGGCCCAGGCGGCCTTTGAGCTGCTGAACTGATCCCGCCGTCCGCCCCTCGGATCGGTCCACTCAGTGTGCAATGCGTCACACCACTGATGCATCCACACCAAAAAATGACGCCCCCAAGGCCGGTGTTGTCACTTCTGACAGGCTGCCCGCGTCCCGTTTGGCCCGCGCCACTAAGGTGACGGGTTGCACCCGCTGGCCCATGGAGCGATGGCGGGGCCTTGTCACACACCCCAAGCCATGAGATTCCAGCAACTGCGTCAACGCCTGCCCTGGCTGCTCTCGTTCATGCCTAACCGTTCCGCGCCGGGGGTATCGCGTCCTCCCGCGCCGGGCCCGACCGTCCCCCTGCCGCCCGAGCGCCTCGACACCCAGGCAGCGGTCATTCACCACCTGGAATGGTGTGTGCTCTTCAACGACCACCTGGCGGTGGATTCGACCCAGACCCACCACATCAGGCCGCTGCCCGATGCGCACCACTGCGATCTCGGCCAGTGGCTGGCCCGGATGCACCCGCGCATGGCCGACCGGGACCCACGCTTTCTCGATCTGCAGCAGGAGCACCTCCGGCTTCACACCATGGCGTCTCAGGCGCTGGCGCTGGCCCGCAACAACCGCATGGCCCGCGCAAGCACCCTGCTCAACACCGAGTTCGAACGCAGCCGCGCGCGCGTGCTGACCCTGTTGCGCGAGATGCAGAAGTCCTGATCCGGCAGCGCCTGCGTCAGGGATTGCGGTTCAGGCGCCGTGGCATTTTTTGTATTTCTTCCCGCTGCCGCAGGGGCAGGGATCGTTGCGGCCCGGCTCGTCCGCCTTGCGCGCCGGCTCCACGCGAGGCCCCAGGCTCTGCCAGATCTGGCGCAGGTCGTACACCGCCCAGATCGCCGCACCAAACGCATTCAGGCGCTCGTCGCTCACGCTCGGCGGGCCGTCTTCGCTGTGCATGCACACCGTGGGTTCGTCGGTGTCGTCTTCGGTCAGGACCACGATCGCCTCCAGCGCGTCGTTGAGCATGGCCACGACTTCCTTGTCGCGCGGCTCGGCCCATTCTTCGGCCCAGTTTTCCACCACGAACATGAAGCCCAGCGCCCACACCTGCGCAAACGCCGGCAGTTCCTGATCGCCGATTTCCGCGCGCTCCGCCTCGGGCAGCCCCGCCACGGCGCCGCGCACGTCCATCACCTCGGGGTGGTAGCTGCGCTCGTCCTCCAGCGTCTCCACATTCGCACCCAGCGCGCTGGCCACCTCGTTCCAGCGGCGTGTCCAGAGCGTCATGAACTGTGCGTATTGCGCTTCATCGGCGAACCAGGTGTCGCCCTCTTCGCCGCTGGCCACGCCGGGCTGGCTGTCGCCCGTGCCCAGCAACAGGGGCAGGAACTCGTCGGGCAACACCAGGCGGCGCGTGCACAGCAGCGCGGCCATGGCGCCTTCGCAGAACTCCCACTGCGGCACGTCTTCGCCACGCGTGCGCAGGTCGTCCAGGATGGCGTCCAGCGCATCAAAGTCTTCGTTGTCCATCGGCAGGATCGGGGGTTCAGAGGTCATGTTGAAGCGGGGTCGGTTTTTACGATGCGGGCAGTGTAGTCCCTCACCTCCCTGAAGGCCCGCATGCTCGAACGCCTCAACGCCCTCGACCCGGTGGCCTGCTTGACAGCGCTGGACGGTCAGCGCACGGGGGTCAGCACTGTGCGGTGGTTCATCCCGTTCATGAAGTGCACGGGGCTTGCTTCCATCCCGGTGTCAGACGCATCAAAGCAGGTGCCCACCGTTGTGCGAGCAGGCGCCTGAAAGACCGGGACCCGGGCGGGCCAAACCCGGGCGGACCTTTGACCGCTGGCCCGTCAAGCCGCCAGAGCGGCCTTCACCACATTGGCCAGCGGCGTGGTCGGGCGGCCGATGAGCTGGCTGAGCTGGTGGCCGTCGTCGAACAAGCCGCCTTTGGAGGCACCCACGTCGGAGTCGGCGAGCAGTGCGGCGAAGCCTTCGGGCAGGCCCACCTGCATGAGCGCCGCCTTGTACTCGGCCTCGGGCATGTCCTTGTAGACGACCGGCTTGCCGGACTGTCGGGCGATCTCGGCGGCGAGATCGGTCAGGGTGTAGGCGGTGTTGCCGGCGAGTTCGTAGACCTTGCCGGCCTGATCTTCTATCGTGAGCACAGCGGCCGCAGCGGCGGCGTAGTCAGCGCGCGCGGCGGAGGCGATGCGGCCGTCTTTCGCACTGCCCATGACCGCACCGTGTTGCACGGCGGCGCCGACGCTGCCGGTGTAGTTTTCGGTGTACCAGCCGTTGCGCAGCAGCACGAAGGGAATGCCCGAATCGCGCAGCATGGTTTCGGTCTCCTTGTGTTCTGCGGCCAGGCCGAGCGGCGAGCTGTCGGCGCGCAGGATGCTGGTGTAGGCGAGCAGCTTCACGCCAGCTTTCTTTGCGGCGGCGATGACGGCGGCGTGTTGCGGGGCGCGCTGGCCGACTTCGCTGGACGAGATCAGCAGCAGCTTGTCCACGCCCTGCAAGGCCGCTTCGAGCGTGGCGGGCTGGGTGTAGTCGGCCTGGCGGACCTGCAGGCCGAGCGCGGCGAGGTCGGCGGCCTTCTCGGGGCTGCGCACGGCGGCAACAATCTCGCTGGCCGGCACGGTCTTGAGCAGGTTCTGGATGACGAGGCGGCCGAGCTGGCCGGTGGCGCCGGTGATGGCAATCATGGAAAAACTCCTTGTGGTGATGGACAGAGGAGTGGAGAATACCGACCTAACAAACTTTTTGTAAGTACGCACACAAAGGTAAGTACCCTATGAATGCCAACGAACCGTCGCCCGATGCGGAAACCCCCGCCCTCGCCACGCTCATGGAGCGCGGCGAGCTGTTCGCGGCCGAGTGCCCCTCGCGCACCGTGCTGCAGCACGTGACCAGCCGCTGGGGCGTGCTGGTGCTGGTGGCGCTGCTGGCGGGCACGCACCGCTTCAGCGACCTGCGCCGCAAGATCGGCGGCGTGAGCGAGAAGATGCTGGCGCAGACGCTGCAGTGGCTGGAGGGCGATGGTTTTGTGCTGCGCACGCAATACCCTGTTGTGCCGCCGCACGTGGAATACAGCCTCACGCCGATGGGCGTGGAGGTGGCGCGTCAGGTGGAAGGCCTGGCGGACTGGATCGAGGGCAACCTCGGCCGCATCCTGAGCGGGCGGCGCGAACGGGCCGATGCGCGGGTGGCCACGCCGCTGCCCGGCGTGCGCGCCGGTGTGCGGACGCCGGCATGAGCGCCGCACCGGGCCGTTCCCAAGCCAGTTCGCACCGCGGCCCGCAGGGCGAAGGTGCTCCAGTGAGCGCCGCCCGGCCGTTCCGAAGGCGCTCGGCCCCGCTGTGCGCAGCACGGAGGGTCGTCCAGTGAACACAGCGCCGGGACCCTTGAGCCTGCGTCCGGTGAACGAGGGCGTGTTCGCCGTGCTGGACGCCACCGGTCAGCCCGTGGGCAACTTGAAGCGCATCGGCGCGGTGTGGAAGTTCAAGGCCGTGGGCAGCACGGCGCAGGGCGAGACCGTGCCCGGCGGCGGGCCGCTGACGGAGCGGCACAACACGGTGTTTGAGCGGCCGGATGCGGCCGAGGTGAGCGCGGGCTTGCTGGCCGGCTGAGCCCGCCGCTCAGGCCTTGGCGAAACGCCCGCGCAGGTAGCCGATGATCGCGGCCGAATCGACCAGCCACTGGCTCTGGCCAGACGCATCGGTGATCTTCAGGCAGGGCACCTTGGTCGCGCCGCTGCCTTGTTGCAGCTCGGCCCGGTGGGTGGCGTTGTGCTGGGCGTCGCGCTGCTCGATGGGCAGCGAGAGGCGGCGCATCTCCTGCCGCACCTTGATGCAGAACGGGCAGGTGCTGAACTGGTAGAGCGCGAGGTTCTGGCACTGCAGGTTGACGGTGGTTTGAGCGGCGGGCTCGCGCACCACGCCTTTCGGCTGGGTGAGTCTCTCTTTCAGCAGCATGAACGGGCCGAGCACGGTGCGCAGGGTTCTGAAGAAGGCGCGGACGATGGTTTTCATGGGGTGATGTGTTGGGGTTGAATGGCCGCGGGCGCCCATTGGCGGCTCACGCTCACACCGAGTGTGGCCAGCCGTTTGGCCATGCAGAGCACGGCCTTGTCTTTGCTCAGCAGCACGGCCGTGTGGGCGACGGCGAGGTCGATGAACTTCTGGTCGTCGGCGTCCTTGCAGGTGTAGGGCGCCTTGGGGGCGATGTCTGCGGGCTGTGCGCGGGCATCGAAGGCGGCGAGCACGGCCTCGGCGGTCAGGGACCGGGCCTCCAGGCGTTTGACCACCTGCGGGTAGGCCAGCACGCGGCGCAGTTCTTCGCGCATGACGGGCGTGGCCAGCCAGCGGCTCTGCGGGTCGGCCAGGGCCGCGCGCAGCGGCAGCGTGGCCGGGTCTTCGTAGACAAACAGGTCGAGCACGACGTTGGTGTCGAGCACCAGCGTCACCGGATCCGTTCTGCTCATGCCGCGGGCGGAATGGCGTCTGGGGCACGCCTTGCGGTGAGATCAAACCGGAACAGGCGGCATTCGATCGGACCGTTCCACAGCGGCACGCGGCGCGACTCCTTGAAGCGCATCTTGCCGGGCAGCTTGAGGTCGGGCGTGAGCAGCCAGGCGCTCCAGCCGGCGTAGTGGCTTTTCCAGTGGGCGGCGAGCTGCAGGAAGAATTCGCTGCCGTCGCCGCCGTCACTCATCTGCGCGCTCTCGCGGCCCAGGCCGGGCGCGGGTGGAGCGGCCTTGCCGGCGGTGAAGGTGCGCGGTGCGCGCGGCTCCATGCGCTGGGCGCGGGCACTGGCATTCTCACCGGCCACGCCGGCCGCGGCGATGCGCTCGCCGTAGGGCGGGTTGAGCAGCATCACACCGGGCTTCTGGGTGGGCGGCAAACGTTGCAGCGCATCACCGCCACGCAGTTCGATGGCGTGGGCCACGCCCGCGCGCTCGGCGTTGCGTTGCGCAAAATCGACCATGCGGAACGAGACGTCGCTGCCGAACACGATGGGCGCGTGGCCTTCGGGCCAGTCGCGCATGTCGCGCTCGGCTTCGTCCTGGATCGCTGTCCACACGTGCTGCTGGTAGGGCAGCATCTTTTCAAACGCAAAGCGGCGCAGCATGCCAGGCGGTATGTTGAGCGCGATCTGCGCCGCCTCGATCACCACCGTGCCGCTGCCGCAGCAGGGGTCGTACAGCGGAGTGATGTCGTCCAGCGATTCGGCCGCGCCGCCGTTCCAGCCGGTGGCGGCGATCATGGCCGCGGCCAGGGTTTCCTTCAGCGGCGCGTCGCCCTTGTCTTCGCGCCAGCCGCGTTTGAACAGCGGTTCGCCCGAGGTGTCGATGTAGAGCGTGAGTTCGTCGGTGGTCAGGTGGGCGTAGATGCGCACGTCGGGCCAGGTGGTGTCCACGCTGGGGCGCTCGCCGCGTTTGTCGCGGAAGCGGTCACAGATGGCGTCCTTGATCTTCAGTGCGGCGAAGTTGAGGCTGGTCAGCGGGCTGTGCTGCGCGGTGATCTCGACCTTGATGGTCTGCTGCGGCGTGAACCAGATTTCCCAGGCGATCTCGCCGGCCGCGTTGTACAGGTCCTGCTCGCTGCGGTAACCACCGTGCCACAGCTGCACCAATACCCGTTGAGAGAGTCGGCTGTGCAGGTTCAGACGCATGGCGTCGCGCCACGAGGCCTTGATGCCCACGCCGCCGCGTGCCTTGAAGGCCAGCGGTTCGTTGGTGATGCGCTGCACCTCGTCGGCGAGCATGTCCTCCACGCCAGCGGCGCAGGGGAGAAAGAGTTTGAGCTGGTTCACGGCAGGTACTGAAGATGTTGAGCGCGGGTGCGTCCGCAGGTGGCGACTACGCGGCCCAGCTTCCGGCACGTGCCACGGAACTGGCTTTGCCAGGCCGCGGGTGCGGTCCCCCTTGAGGGGGGAGACGCGAAGCGGCGCAGGGAGTGTTCACAGCGCTTTGCGCAGGTTGGCCGGCGCGATGCGCAGCGCCTCGCGGTACTTGGCCACGGTGCGGCGCGCGCATTCGATGCCCTGCTCCTTGAGCAGGTCGGAAAGCTGATTGTCGGACAGCGGTTTCTTCGGCTCTTCCGAGGCGATGAACTGCTTGAGCAGGGCGCGTACCGCGGTGCTCGACGCGTTGCCCCCAGTTTCGGTACCGAGCGAGGATCCGAAAAAGTACTTGAGCTCGTAGGTACCAAACGGCGTGGCCATGTACTTGGCGGTCGTCACGCGGCTGATGGTGGACTCGTGCAGGCCCAGCTCGTCGGCGATCTCGCGCAGTACCAGCGGGCGCATGGCGAGTTCACCGTGCATGAAGAAGTTGCGCTGGCGCTCGACGATGGCGCTCGACACGCGCAGGATGGTGTCGAAGCGCTGCTGGATGTTCTTGATGAACCAGCGCGCTTCCTGCAGGCGCTGCTGCATGGCGGCGTGGCCGGCTTCACCGCCGTTGTCGCGACCACCGCGGTTTTGCCGCATGGCGTTGGCGTAGACGTCGTGCACACGCAGGCGCGGCATCACGTCGGGATTCAGGATGACCTTGAAACCCCGGCCGGCGCGCGTGACGATGACGTCGGGCACGACCACGTTGCGCTCGACATCGATGAAGCGGCGCCCGGGTTTGGGTTCCAGCCGGGCGATGATGGCCAGCGCAGCACGGGCGGTTTCATCGTCGATGCCGCACAGGGCACACAGGCGCTTGATGTCGCGTTTGGCCACCAGTTCCATGGACTGGTTGCAGATGGCCAGCGCCGCGCGAGCTTCGGGGGAGTTGCGCAGCTCCTCGATCTGCAGCCGCAGGCATTCGCCGAGGTTGCGCGCGCCCACACCGGTGGGCTCCATGTGCTGCAGCAGGCCCAAGGCCATGCGCAGCTGGGCTTCAGCGACCTCCAGCTCCTCGATCCCGGGAGCGGCCGCCTCGCGGCCGTGCATGAGCCGCCAGAAGCCCAGGGCGAGCTCGGCCAGGTCGTCTTCCAGGTAGGCGTCGTCGTTGAGCGACTCGATCAGGAAATACAGCGCCGCCTGGTCTTCGTCGCTCAGCCGCAGACAACGGGCCTGCTCGTGCAGGTGGTCCTGCAGACTGACGGGGCTGCGGGCCAGGTCGGCTGCGCTGGCGGTTTCGTCGTCGTCGCCGCCCGAACCGCTGTTGCGCGCGGGTGCGTCACCGCCCCATTCGCTGTCGTCGGGCGCCATCTCGACCGTGCCATCGCCTTCCCAGCTTTCTTCCACCGGGGTGGCACCGTCGAGCCGGCTTTCAATCTCGTCGCCAGAGCCGCTGTCAGCGGGCGTGTCGGACGTGCTGCTGACGCGGTCGGGCAGCGGGCCGTCGTATTCGGTCGGCGCGGCCACGGCGTCGGCCACCGGCAACGCGGCCTCGGCGATCTGTTCGCCCGCGCTCACCGGCGCATCGACCTGCTCCAGACCGAAGGCTTCGCGCTCGGCGATGTCTTCGGTGCGCTCCAGAAACGGGTTTTCGTCGAGCATCTGCTCGACCTCCTGCGCCATTTCCAGCGTGGAGAGTTGCAGCAGCCGGATGGACTGCTGCAACTGGGGCGTCAGCGCCAGATGCTGCGAAACACGCAGGGACAGGCCTTGTTTCATGCCTGGAAGTACAGCAGTGCGAAACGGAGATTCGCCGCCGGGCCGCCCCAAGGCGAATCAGCCCCCTCGGGGGGCAGCGAAGTACATGAAATGACGATCGTGGAGGTCATGTTCACATGCGGAAGTTCTCACCCAGGTACACACGGCGTACTTCGGCGTTTTCGATGATCTCGGCCGTCGTGCCGCTGGCCAGGACGTGACCGTCGCTGATGATGTAGGCGTGGTCGCAGATGCCCAGGGTTTCGCGCACGTTGTGATCGGTGATCAGCACGCCGATGCCGCGGGACTTCAGGAACCCGATGATGTGCTGGATCTCCAGCACGGCAATCGGGTCGATACCGGCAAAGGGCTCGTCCAACAGGATGAAACGCGGGCGCGTGGCCAGGGCACGGGCAATCTCCACCCGGCGCCGCTCGCCACCGGACAGGGAGGGTGCGGGCGAATCGCGCAGATGGTCCACCCTCAGATCCTTGAGCAGTTCGTCGAGCCGGCTGGCGATTTCAGGTTCGCTCAGGGCATGGCCATCCACATCGTGCTGCAACTCCAGCACGGCGCGCACGTTTTGCGCCACCGTGAGCTTGCGGAAGATCGAGGCTTCCTGGGGCAGGTAACCCAGGCCCATGCGGGCACGGCGGTGGATCGGCAAGGCTTCGATGCGCTGGCCGTCGAGCAGGATCTGCCCACCATCAGCGCGCAGCAGGCCCACGATCATGTAGAACGAGGTGGTCTTGCCCGCGCCGTTGGGGCCCAGCAAGCCGACCACTTCACCTTTGTCGACCTTGAGGGAGACATCCTTGACCACCTTGCGGCTGCCATAGGCCTTCATCAGACCCTGAACTTCCAGACTGCTGCGCACCGCCATCGCCGGTGGCGTACTGGCCATGGGCATGGTCGTCACTGCTTCTTCTCGTTGAGATTGGTGCTGGGGCGCAGTTGGGCTGGATCGGTGGCGGGAGCGGGTGCCGCATCTGCCTCCGGAATGGGTGTCAGCATCGCCCGCACCCGACCCGAGGGGTTGGCGGCGGTGCGGTTGGCGGGGCCACCCTTGACGGTGAACACCTCGGTCAGGCTGTTGTAGGTGATCTGGTTGCCCACGCTTTCGTCGTTGAGCAGGGTGCCGCGGTAGCGGCGCAGCACGGCGCTGCCGGTGAACACCACGGTCTGGGCCTTGCCGTCGTATTCGATGCGCTCGCCCTCGCCTTCGATCCACTCGTCCAGGCCCTCGCGCTTCTGGCGGAAGAAGCCAGGCGCTGCCGCCGTGCCGGTCACCACGCCGAACTGGTTGCCCTGCGGGTCCTGGCGCACGTCCATCTTGCTGCCCCGCATGACGATGGTGCCCTTGGTGATCAGGACGTTGCCGGTGAAGACGCTGGTCTGCCGCGTGTCTTCGTAGCGCAGCGAGTCCGCCTCGATGTTCATGGGCTTGTCTTTGTCGGCCAGCTCCGCCTGGGCCGCGCCTGCCAGCACCAGACCGGCCATCGAAGCCAGGAAGCGAAGGGTCCATCGGGGGGGAAAGTGGTGTGTGGGCATGGCTTTAGTGGGGCACAAATCTTGCATTCATTGTAACGGCGCAAAGCCGACTTGTTGGCGATCGGCACTCAATCGACAGCCCCTGAAAACACAAGACCCGCCAGATGCGGGTCTTGTCTCGAGCTGGGGGAAGCAAAGATCAGGCTTTGCGCGCTTCGACGATGAGCGAATCGGCAATCAGCATGGTGCGTGGCCCCTGTCCGCCGATGTAGAAACGGCCCGCCACGCCCAGTGCCGGCGTGCCCTCCACGTCGTAGGCGTTCTGCAACGCAGTGGCGGCCTCGGCCATCTTGACGGCACTGCCGTTGAAGAAGCCGATGAACTTTTCACGGTCGACGCCCTGCTTTTCCACCCACGCGATGATCGCCGGCGCCGTGGTCAGCGGCAAGCGCTCTTCGTGAAAGGCCTTGAACACCTTCCCGTGCAAGGTGTCGACCAGGCCCATGGACTCCAGTGCGAAATACAGGCGCTGCATGGGCACGAACGCCTGGGTGAACGCCACCGGCACGCGACGCACCTTCACGTCGGCGGGCAGCTTCTTGATCCAGGCGTTGAGCAGCGGTTCGAAATTGAAACAATGGATGCAGGAGTAGGCAAAAAACTCCACCACCTCCACCTGCCCGGGCGGCGTGCTGACCGGCACCGGCTGGCTCAGGCGGACATAGTCCTTGCCTTCCTTGAACCCGACGCGCTGGGCCCAGGCGGGGCTGATGCCAAGGCCACTGGCGGCGAGGGCACCGGCAGCCAGCAGAGAACGGGAAATATCGCGGCGTTGCATCAAATCAAACTCCTTGTGTTGGCCTGCTTGGTCTCAAGGGCCCGGGCAAAAGTTCCGGAACACGCACCCGTCTCAGCGCTGAACGCGCACCAGGGCGGCTTCCACCCCGTTGATCTCGAGTTGCTCCAGTGTCGCGTCGGCCATGGCTTTCTGGCTGAATGGTCCGACGCGCACCCGGAAAACGGCGCGCCCCGACTGTTCCCGCTCGCTGATGTCGGCCGCCATGCCCAGCATGGCTAGACGCGCGCGCTGGGCTTCGGCTTCTTCGGGTGCACGGAAGGCGCCCGCCTGCACGAAGTACGTGAAAGGATCGGCAGCCGCCGGCGCGCCGGCCGACGGGGCTCCCCCATTGGCGGCACCGGTGCGCGAGCGCATCAGTTCACCGAGGGGATCGGCCTGCGTGGGCGCCGTTGCCGGCTGCGGGGCGACGGGCTTGCCAGCGGCCGGACTTTCCGCCGGTGCGGCCACGACCGGCGCGGGCGCCGGGTCCGGGATCACCACCATTGGCGGCACGGTCGCCGGGCTGGTGCCCAAGGCGGCGTTCGGGTTCCAGCCCTTGTTGCGCTCGGCTTCCTCCACATCCTGCGCCGGCTTGCGCGACACGCCCCGGTCGACAAAGGGCACCGGGACGCGCGTGACGTACACCGCCACCGACAGCGCAATGCCCAGCCCCACGAGCAGGCCGATCACGAAGCCCGTGAGCGTGCCGCCAAAGTGTTTCCGGGCCAGCAGGGTAGGTTTTTTCATGGGGAACATCAGCTTCACATCTTTTGTGGGGCGCTCACGCCCAGAACCGCCAGACCATTGTGCAACACCTGGGCGGTGGCTTTCACCAGCGCCAGACGGGCCAGCTTCACCGCCTCGTCGTCCACCAGGATGCGCTCGGCGTCGTAGTAGCTGTGGTAGCTGGCGGCCAGCTCGCGCAGGTAGAAGGTGACGTCGTGCGGCGCGAAGTCGCGCGCGGCGTCGGCCAGCATGGCGGGGTATTTGGCCAGCAGCAGCATCAGCGCCTGCGCGGCCGGGCTCTCCAGCGCCGCGAGGTCCACGCCGCTCAGCGTGGCCGGGTCGCCGCCCCAGGAAGCCAGCACCGAACAGATGCGCGCGTGCGCGTACTGCACGTAATAGACCGGGTTGTCGTTGTTCTTCTGCACGGCCAGGTCGACGTCGAAGGTGTATTCGGTGTCGGGCTTGCGGCTCAGCAGGAAGAAGCGCACCGCGTCTTTCGACGTCCATTCGATCAGGTCGCGCAGCGTCACGTAGCTGCCGGCGCGTTTGCTGATCTTGACCTCTTCGCCGCCCTTGACCACGCGCACCATGGTGTGCAGCACGTAGTCCGGATAGCCCTCTGGAATGCCCACGCCCGCGGCCTGCAGGCCGGCGCGCACGCGGGCAATCGTGCCGTGGTGGTCGGTGCCCTGGATGTTGATCACCTTGGTGAAACCGCGCTCCCACTTGCTGATGTGGTACGCCACGTCGGGCACGAAGTAGGTGTAGGAACCGTCGCCCTTGCGCATCACGCGGTCCTTGTCGTCACCGTAGTCGGTGGACTTGAGCCACAGCGCACCGTCCTGCTCGTAGGTCTTGCCGGCGTCGCGCAGCTTCTGCACCGTGGCGTCGACCTTGCCGCTGGTGTAGAGGCTGGATTCGAGGTAGTAATGGTCGAACTTGACGGCGAAGGCCTGCAGGTCCAGGTCTTGTTCGTGGCGCAGGTAGGCCACGGCGAAGAGGCGGATGTCGTCGAGCGCGTCCACGTCGCCGCTGGCGGTGAATTCGCGGTCGTCGGAGTGCACCGTCTTCCTGGCCAGGTAGTCGTTGGCGATGTCCTGGATGTAGTCGCCGTTGTAGGCGGCTTCGGGCCATTCGGGGTCGCCGGGCTTGAAACCTTTGGCGCGCAGCTGGGTGCTGTTGGCCAGGGTGCCGATCTGCACGCCCGCGTCGTTGTAATAGAACTCGCGGTGCACGTCCCAGCCCTGGGTCTGGTACAGGCTGCAGATCGCGTCGCCGAGGGCGGCCTGGCGGCCGTGGCCCACGTGCAGCGGGCCGGTGGGGTTGGCGGAGACGAACTCGACCATCAGGCGCTGGCCGTTGCTCGGCGCCATCCCGAAGCGTTCGCCGCCTTCGAGCACTTCTTTCACGATCTGCTGCTTGGCCGCGGGCTTGAGGCGGATGTTGATGAAGCCGGGGCCGGCGATGTCGATGTCGCTCACCCACTGCTGGTACACCGGCTGCTCCAGCAAGGCCGTGCGCAGACTTTCGCCAACCTGGCGCGGGTTGAGCTTGAGCGGCTTGGCCAGCTGCATGGCCGCCGTCACGGCGAAATCGCCATGCGCCGCCACCTTGGGCGATTCGAAGGCGGCCTTGGCGCCCGCGCCGGGCGAGAGCGCGTCGAGCGCGGTGGCCAGACCGGCCAGCAGTTCCTGTTTGATCTTGAGCATAGGGATGGGATTTTAGGCGGCGGGCCTGGGTGGTCGCTTCAGGCCGGGGCTGAGCCAGCCGACACCTCGCCCGAGAGCCAGCGCGCCCAGTGGTCGGTGCAGGCGCGCACCTTGGGCAGGCGGTGGCGCTCGGGCAGCATTACCGCGTAGATCGGCACGCGGCTGCGGCCGAACCAGGTGTCGAGCACCGGCACCAGCGCCCCGCTGGCGAAGTGCGCACGGGTGAGCAGGTCGTTGAGCCGGGCGATGCCCACCCCCTGCAGCGCCAGCGCCATCGTGAGGGCCGAGTTGTCGCTGCGCGTGTGCCCCTTCGCCAGGTAGAAGGCGCCCGCGGGCTGCTGCGCCCGCGGATCCCAGGGCCAGCGGTTGAGCCCCGGGCTGGCGCTGCTGGTGATGAGGCGGTGCGCGGCCAGCTCGTCCGGGTGCTGCGGGGTGCCGAAGCGCGCCAGGTAGGCCGGCGAGGCGCAGAGCTGGCGCCCGTGTTCGGCGATCTGGCGCGCCACCAGGTTGTCGCCCTGGGGCGATCCGGTGCGGATCGCGATGTCCACGCCTTCGCGCGCCATGTCGCTCATGCGGTCGTCGGCCAGCACCTCCACCTGCAGCTGTGGAAAGGCCTCGTACAGCGAAGGCAGGCTCGGGGCGATCACGGTTTCGGCCAGCACCGGGCTCACCGCCAGACGCACCCAGCCGCTGGGCCCGCTGCGGCTGTGGCGCAAAGCGGCGGCCAGCTCGTCGCGGGTGTCCACCAGCCGACGCGCGTGGGCGGCGAAGGTATCGCCCTCGTCGGTGAGCGACAGGCCGTGGGTGCTGCGGTGCATCAGACGTGCGTCGCAGCGCGCTTCCAGCCGCACCAGGGTGCGCGACACCTGGCTCACCGGCATGTCGCGCTCGCGCGCCACCGCCGAAAGCGAGCCGAGCTCGGCCACGCGCAAAAACAGGGCCGCATCGTCCAGATCGAGTTTCATGACCGGCATCGTAGTGGTTTTGCATAAATTGCAAAACCTATATGTGATTCCTGCTGTTTCCAGCGAATGGTCAATTCAATACAGTGAAAACATCCCTGCTTCACCGGAGACCACCATGCCCAGCAACACCCTGCCCGATCCCCACGACTATCCCCGTGCCCGACGCGATGCCGAACATCTGCGGCGCGAGATCCTGGACGACTTCTGGCGCGGTGCCGACGCCGCCTGGGCGCGCATCCAGCTTGACGCAGGTGCCAGACTGGTTCGCAGCACACAGCGCCTGCAGGCCCGGTTGCGGCACCGGCACGCGAAGGTGCCTGTCTGCACTTGACGTGAAGCCTCGGTCTTCAAAGAAGAATCGTGCGGGAAAGCCCGGGGACCCGTTGTCACGGACCCGCCCCGTGGGTGCGGTATCGTCACCGGGCCCGGCTCCGGGCAACCCGCGCCCACGGCCCGGGACAGAACCCATCGCATGCAAAGCCATGAAAAAACTGTTGACCCTGATCGCCCTGACGGGCGCCCTCTCCGTGACCCTGGCCCAGACCACGGCCGCCCCGGCGGCGACCCCCGCGCCCGCTCAAGCCACAGCGGCCGCACCCACGGGTCAGCAAAACCGCATGGTCACCTGCAACAAGGAGGCCGGTGCGAAGAACCTGGCGGGCGAGCCGCGCAAGGCGTTCATGAAGTCGTGCCTGAGTGGTGACACCGCACAGACCTCGCAGCAAAACCGCATGGTGACCTGCAACAAGGAAGCGGGTGAAAAAGCCCTCAAGGGCGATCCGCGCAAGGCGTTCATGAAGACCTGCCTGAGCAGCGACACCGCCACCGCGCCCGTCACCCAGCAAAGCAAGATGACGAGCTGCAACGCCGAAGCCACCGCCAAGGCACTGAAGGGCGACGAGCGCAAGGCGTTCATGAGCACTTGCCTGAAAGGCTAACCCCCAGGCGAGCCAACCCCCTGCGCCGCTGCGCGGCTTCCCCCTTGAAAGGGGGACCACACCAGCGGCCTGGCAGAGCCAGTTCCGCGGTGTGTGCCGGGTTGTGCACGCGCTCCGGGCGTCGCCCTGGCAATCCCCTTTGGTCGTCAACCGGTTTGCACCGGCGGCAGGCTGGCGTGGGCCGCGGCCTTGACCGCCTGCGTCAGGCGCTGGGCCGACAGCGGCTCGCGCGCCCAGTGTTGCCAATACAGCACCACATCCACCGTGGCGCCGGGCAGCACCTCCTGCAACCCCGGCCGCAGGGCCAGGTGCTGCTCGGGCACCATGCCCCAGCCCAGGCCGAGTTCGATCGCGGTCTCGAACGCTTCCACCGCGGGGGCGAAGTGCCTCGGGTAGTTCGGCTGCTTCAGGCCAAAGTGCTGCGCCAGAAACGTGTCCTGCAACGCGTCCTTGCGGTTGAAGATGATGGCCGGCTGCGCCAGCAGCTTGTGCGGTGATACCGCGCCGCGCGGTGTGCGGCAGCGCTGCGCCATGGCCGGTGCGGCCACGCAGCGGTAGCGCATCACGCCCAGCGGCTCGGCCACGCAGCCCCTCATGGGCTCGGCGAGCGTGGTCACACAACCCACCACGTCACCACTCTTGAGCGCATCGTGCGTGTGGTCCTGGTCGTCGATCAGGATCTCCAGCAACAGGTGGTGGCGCTGCAGCAGCGGCGCCACGCCGGGCAGAAACCAGCCCGCCACCGAATCGGCGTTGATCGCCACGCTCAGGCTCTGCCAGCGCACGCCGTCTCGCGCACCCACGCCGCCACCCTGCAAACCCGCCAGCAGGTCCGACTCCATCAGCCGCAGCTGTTTCACATGGGCCAGCAGCGCCTGCCCCGCGGGCGTGGCGCGCACCTGCTTGCCGCGCACCAGCAGGCGCTGACCGAGCGTTGCTTCGAGCGATTTGATGCGCAGCGACACCGCCGCCAGCGTGAGCGACAGCGCCTGCGCGGCCGGCCCGAAGCCGCCCTGTTCGACCACGGCGGCAAGGGCTTCGAGCTGGCGGGCGTCAAGCACGATCAGATTAAATATTTATTGAGTTATCAGAGTTTAAGTTAACTTCATTTAATTTTTGACGATCCCGGCGCACACTGGCGGCCCGTTCCGCACAACAACAGGTTTCCCCGGAGTTCACCATGGTCCTCGCCTTCCCCACCTTCACCGCCGGCATGGTGCTGAGCATGTCGCTGATCATGGCGATCGGCCCGCAGAACGCCCACGTGCTGCGCATGGGCCTGCAGCGCCAGCACCTGTGGCTCACAGTGGCCGTGTGCGCCGTGGCCGACATCGTGCTCATCTCGCTCGGCGTGCTCGGTCTGGCGCAGCTCGGCGGCCTGAGCGACAAGCTGCTGGGTGCGCTGGTGGGCGCAGGCATGCTGTTCCTCGGCGTCTACGGCTGGCAGGCGTTCCAGCGTTTCCTGAAGCCTCAGGCCCCGGTCTCGCTGGGCGACGAAAGCGGCGCACAACACCGTGCACCTGCGCCCGTGACACGGCGCCAGGCGGTGCTCTCGGCGCTGGCCTTCTCGGTGCTCAACCCGCACGCCTGGCTCGACACCGCCGTGCTCATCGGCAGCGCCTCGCTCGCCTACGGGCAGGGCAGCACCACGTTTGGCCTGGGTGCGGCCGCCGGCTCGGTGGTGTGGTTCGTTTTGCTCGGCGCGGCGGCGTTCTGGCTTGGCCGGCGCCTCAATTCGCTGCACATCTGGCGCTTGCTGGACGGCGCCGTGGCGCTGATGATGTGGGGCACGGCCGCCTGGCTTCTGACCAGCCTGTTTTGAGACGCCCACCATGACCGCCACCCGCACCGCCGACGCCCCCGTCACCATCTTCGGCCCGGACTTCCCCTTCGCCTTCGACGACTGGATCACCCACCCGCAGGGGCTGGGCGAGTTGCCGCCCGAGCGGCTGGGCAGCGAGGTCGCCATCGTGGGCGCGGGCATGGCCGGCATGGTGGCGGCCTACGAGCTGATGAAGCTGGGCCTCAAGCCCGTGGTCTACGAGGCCTCGCGCATGGGCGGGCGGCTGCGCTCGCAGCCGTTTGAAGGCGGCCAGGGCGTGGTGGCCGAGCTCGGTGGCATGCGCTTTCCGGCGTCGAGCACGGCGTTTTTCCACTACGTGAACCGGCTCGGCCTGCAGACCCGGCCCTTCCCCAACCCGCTCACCCCCGCCGCGGGCTGCACCGTGATCGACCTCGAAGGCCAGACACACTGGGCGCGCGGCCTGGTCGACCTGCCGCCGCTGTTTGCCGAAGTGGCCGAGGCCTGGGCCAGCGCACTCGAACACGGTGCCGGTTTCAGCGGCCTGCAGCAGGCGCTGCGCGAGCGCGACGTGCCGCGCCTCAAAGCCCTGTGGGACCGCCTGGTGCCGCTGTGGGACGACCGCACGTTCTACGACTTCGTTGCGCAGTCGCCGGCGTTTGCCGCGCTCTCGTTCCGCCACCGCGAGGTGTTCGGCCAGGTGGGTTTCGGCACCGGCGGCTGGGACTCGGACTTCCCCAACTCGATGCTGGAGATCCTGCGCGTGGTGCTGACCGGTTGCGACGAAAACCAGCACCTGATCGTGGGCGGCGCGCAGCAGGTTCCCGTGGGCCTGTGGCACCACGCACCCGGGGCACATGAACTGCGCCACTGGCCCGCCGGCACCACGCTGGCCCGCCTGCACCACGGTGCGCCGCGCCCGGGCGTGACCGCCATCGCGCGAGCACCCGACGGCCAGCTCGCGCTGACCGACACCTGGGGCAATACACGCCACTTCCCGGCCGTGCTCACCACCTGCCAGAGCTGGCTGCTGACCACGCAGATCGCGGTGGAAGAGTCGCTGTTTTCGCAGAAGCACTGGATGGCGCTGGACCGAACCCGCTACATGCAGTCGAGCAAGACCTTCGTCATGGTCGACCGCCCGTTCTGGAACGACCTGAAGGCCGACGGCTGGCCCACGCTGGGCATGACGCTCACCGACCGGCTCACGCGCGGCACCTACCTGTTCGACAACGGAACGGACAAGCCGGGCGTGATCTGCCTGAGCTACGCCTGGATGGGCGACGCGCTCAAGATGCTGCCGCACGACACACAGAAGCGCGTGCAACTCGCGCTGTCGGCGTTGCAGAAAATCTACCCCGACGTGGACATCGCCAGTCACATCATCGGCGACCCGATCAGCGTGTCGTGGGAAGCCGACCCGCATTTCCTCGGCGCCTTCAAGGGCGCCCTGCCCGGCCACTACCGCTACAACCAGCGCATGTACAGCCACTTCATGCAGGACGCCTTTCCCGAGGCCGAGCGCGGCATTTTCATCGCGGGCGACGACGTGTCGTGGACGCCGGCCTGGGTCGAGGGCGCGGTGCAGACCTCGCTCAACGCGGTCTGGGGCATCGTTCACCACCTGGGTGGCTGGTGCCATGCCGCCAATCCGGGGCCGGGCGAGGTGTTCCAACAGATCGGGCCCATGGCCTTGCCCGACTGACGGCCCCCAGCCGTTGACCCCATGAACACCGAGCCCCTCACCCTCGCCCTCTGGCAAACCGACTACGCGGCCACGCCGGTCGAGGCGCTGCAAGGGCTCGATGACGCGGCAGCACAGGCCCGTGCGCAGGGCGCACAGCTGCTGGTCTGCCCCGAGATGGGCCTCACCGGCTACGCCATCGGCGCCGAACGGGTGCAGGCCCTGGCCGAACCGGCCGATGGCGCGCTGGCGCAGGCGGTGGCGGCCACCGCGCAGCGCCACGGCGTCGCCATCGTCTACGGCTACCCCGAACAGCACCCGCAGGGCCGGCCCTTCAACGCCGCGCAGGCCATCGGCCCCGACGGTCGGTCCCTCGCCCGCTACCGCAAGACCCACTTGTATGGCGACCTGGACCACGCGCAGTTCAGCGCGGGCGACGTGGCCTCGCAGGTGTTCACCTGGCGCGGCTGGCACCTGGGTCTGCTGATCTGCTACGACGTGGAGTTTCCCGAGACCGTGCGCCTGCTGGCGCTGCAGGGGGCGGACGCGGTGCTGGTGCCCACGGCCAACATGGCAGCGTTCGACGAGGTGCAGAACCTGCTGGTGCCCGCACGCGCCTGCGAAAACCGGGTGTTCGTGGCCTATGCCAACGCCTGCGGCCACGAACCGGGCATTGACTACGGCGGACGGAGCACCGTGGCCGGCCCCGACGGTGGTGTGTTGACCCGCGCTGGCCGCGAAGGGGGCCTGCTGTTCGCCACGCTGACGCGGGAAGCCCTCGACCTTGCGCGCCGGTCGTCGCCGTGGTCCGCGAGGCGACCGGATCTCTACGGTCCGCTGGCGGGTTGACGCTCGCAGGGCCGAAAGGGTCAGCGGCCGGACTTCAGATTTCTGCCGCGCCCGGCGCCTGCGAACGGATGAAGCCCAGCACCGACGCACCCTGCGTGTTGGTGAACAGCGAACGGTCGCCCACTTCGCAATTGGTGGCCGTACCCGACGACGTCAGTCCCACCACGCCCTGGCGGCCGCCCACGGCCCGGTAGACCGGGCCGCCGGAATCGCCTGCGCAGGCATTGCTGAGTTTGCCTGTGAAGGTGAAACCCACGTGATTTTCGTTGACCATGGTCAGGCTCGCATAACCCACCGCGAGCTCGAACCCCGGGCCGCCCCAGCCCGAGAGGAACACCTCGTGGCCCACGCTCGACGGCTGGCTGACCAACAGGGGCATGGTGGGGTTGGGCATGCCACCGGGCAGGGTCACCACGGCCGCATCGTTCACATAGCCGCGACTGCTCTGGGCGAAGCCGGGATGGGCCACCCAGCCGCTGGCGAACAACGCCGTGGAACTGCCGTCGGCGCGCCACACGGCGGCGGCCACCCGCCGCGTACCGGCGGTCACACAATGCGCCGCCGTCAACACCTTCACCGGTGTAAGCAGCACGCCCGAGCAGATGCTGGAGCTGCCGTCCGCACCCACCACCACCAGCAGGATCACCGGTGTTTTTTCAGGCGAAGCGCAGTTGCTGCCGTTCGCGATCTTGGGCTGCACACCCACGCTGCCGCACAGCTCTGCCGCGCTGGGCAGCGACACGTCGTCGCCACCACCACCGCAGCCCGCCAGCAGCAAGGCCATCACCACACCCAGGTATTTGAATCCGTGTTTCATGTCATCCCTTAAGAATCCGACCACCCGCCCGCGGCGGCACGAAGCCCAGACTGTAGCGCCAGATCAGACGCGACCGACCGACCAGAAATCGGGTTGCCCATAATGGTGCTTGAGGAAGTCTATCCACAGCCGCACGCGCAACGCCAGGTGCTTGCGCTGCGGGAACAGCGCGAAGATGCCGTTGGGCGGCGCGGCGTAGTCCTCCAGAACGGCCTCCAGCCGACCGGCCGCGATATCGGCCTCCACCTCCCAGATGCTGCGCCAGGCGATGCCGTAGCCGGCCAGACACCATTCGTGCAGCACCTGCCCGTCCGAGCAGTCCAGCGGCCCCCCTGGGCGCAGGTGCACGAGGTCGGTGCCACCCCCTTCGGCCGCCGGCACCGCAAAGGCCCAGCCGCGCGTCTGCGAGGCATCGCTGGACAAGGTGAGACAGTCAAAGCGCGACAGATCGGTCGGCGTGGCGGGCCGGCCGTGTTGCTGCAGGTACTTCGGCGTGGCCACACACAGCCGGCGGTTGTCGGCCAGGCGCACGCTCACCAGCGACGAGTCGGGCAGATCGCCCACGCGCACCGCGCAGTCGTAGGCTTCGCCGGCCACGTCCACCACGCGGTCGCTCAGGTTGAGCGAGATCGTCACCTCGGGGTGCAGTTCGCGAAAGCGCGGCACCAGCGGCGCCACGTGACGGCGGCCAAAGCCGGCCGGCGCGGTGAGGCGCAGGTGTCCGCTGGCCTTGACGCCGCCGGCGCTGACGCTCGCCTCGGCGTTGGCGAGGTCGGTCAGCAGGCGCTGGCAATCCTCCAGGAAGGCGCTGCCTTCGTGTGTGAGGGTGATGCGGCGCGTGGTGCGCACCATGAGCTTGACGCCCAGGCGCGACTCCAGCCCGTCGAGCCGGCGCCCGATGATGGCCGGTGCAACCCCTTCGGCTTTGGCGGCGGCGGTGAGGCTGCCGCGGGTCGCCACGGAGGCGAACGTTTCGAGCTGCTTGAGCTTGTCCATGGAGCCGCAGATTACCTCAACAAAAGAGGGTAATCAACGGAAATCGTGCGTCAATTTTTAACCAAATCCGCCACACTGAGGCGGTGCGACCGGCAACACCGGCGCGCTGCAGCGCTCAAGCGCAGCTCAGTTGCACCGCGCTTCGAGGTTGGGGATCGGACCACAACCCTCCCCGCCCTGGGCGGTACAGGCGTTGTTGGCCGCTGTTTGCGCATCGAAGGCCGTACCCGCCCCTTTCGCGACCACCACAAAACCACCACCGGCCTTGGTGCCCGCGGAGACCGCACCGCACTGCTCGAACTGGAGCACCACCCGGCAATCGCTGGCATCGCATTCGTCGCGTGCTTCGTCGTTGGCAATCGACTGCGTCAGCTCGCCGGAAGAGAAGCCCACGCGCCGCGTCGAATCGCTCACGGCCACCGATCCATAACCATCGTCGTTGCCGCCGCAGGCGGTCAACAGCAGGGAAGCCACGCACACAGCACACAGGCTCCACAGCGATGTTTTCATACCCAACCTCCTCTGAAAAACACAACAGGCATGAACGCGAACCCCGCGTTCCGCAAAGAGTTTATTCCAGCCGAGGGCTTGCATCCACCACGGAAAGCCGCCCCGGCCCCGGCTGGCGGGGTGGCCTTCCTGAACCTCAGGCGCGCCAGCCTCTGGGCAGGCCGGCTTCGGGCGTCATGCCGTAGACAGGCTCGCCGGGCAGGCCGGCTTTGAGCGGTTCGCGCGCGGCAAAGAGTTGCTGAAGATCGATCCCGGTGGACACGCCCATGGCCTCGAACATGAAGACCAGGTCTTCGGTGACCACGTTGCCGCTGGCGCCGGGCGCGTAGGGGCAGCCGCCCAGACCGCCGAGCGAACTGTCGAAGCTGCGCACACCCACATCGTAGGCGGCCAGGCAGTTGGCCAGACCGAGGCCACGCGTGTTGTGCATGTGGGCCGCGCCGGCGTGCGCGCCCAGCTCGGCGCGCAACCGGGTGAACAGGCGGCGCACCTGCGCCGGGTGGGCCATGCCGGTGGTGTCGGACAGGCCGACTTCGTCCACGCCCGCATCCACGCAGGCGAGCGCGAGGCGGATCACGTCGTCTTCGGCCACCGCGCCCTGCAAGGTACAACCGAAGGCGGTGGACAGGCCCACCTCCACCGGCACGCCGGGCGCCACCTCGTTGCGCAGCGCGACCACGCTGCGCAGTTCTTCGACCATCTGCGCGCTCGTCTTGCGCACGTTGGCCAGCGAATGCGCTTCACTCGCGGACACCGGCAGGGTGAGCTTGTGCACGCGAGCCGTCAGCGCGGCCTCGGCGCCGCGCCGGTTGGGCACCAGCGCCATCACGCGCAGACCGGGCAGCGTGAGTGCGTGCCGCACCACCTCGGCCACATCGGCCATCTGCGGCAACAGCTTCGCGGGCACGAAGGAGCCGACTTCGATCTCGCGCAGGCCGGCCGCGGCGAGTGCGCTGATCCAGCGGCACTTGTCCGCCGTCGGCATGGTGGCCTTGACGGACTGCAGTCCATCGCGCGGGCCGACTTCGCTGATGTGGACGTCGAGAGAGGTGCTCATGGTTGAGGCCCCCGGTTCAGGCCACGGCCGCGAGCGCACGAAGGCGTTCGATGTCGGACGCCGCGTAGCCCAGGCCTTGCAGCAACTCGCTGGTGTGTTGCCCCGTCGTGGGGGGCTGCAGGCGCACGCCGAGGCGGTGGCCGTCCATGGTGAAGGGGAACAGCGTGGTCTTGGCGGTCTGTCCGGCGCGCGCACCATCGGGCAGGGTGATGTCGGCCAGGCCGCCGGTGGCCAGCAGGTGCTCGTCGTCGTACAGTTCCTCGGGCTTGCGGATCGGCGCGAAAGGCAGACCCACTTTTTCGAACAGCGCGGCCAGTTCGGCGGCGCTGCGGTGGGCCAGCCGCTCACGCAAGATCGGCAGCAACTGGGGGCGCAACGTCACGCGGGCATTGTTGTCGGGATAGCGCGGGTCGGCCTTGAGGTCGGCGAAACCGAGCGCATCGCAAAACGTGGCCCACTGCGCGTCGCTCACCGCGGCCAGGAAAATCTGTTCGCCATTTTTCACGGTGAACACGTCGTACACCGCCCAGGCCGAAATGCGCTCGGGCATGGGCGCAGCCGCCTGGCCGGTGATGGCGTACTGCAGCATGTGCTGGCCGACCAGAAAGACGTTGTTCTCGAACAGCGCGCTCTGCACCTCCTGACCCTTGCCGGTGATGCCGCGCTGGATCAGCGCGCCCAGCGCGCCGATGGCGCCGAACATGCCGCCCATGATGTCGTTCACGCTGGTGCCGGCGCGCAGCGGATCACCCGGGCGACCGGTCATGTAGGCCAGGCCTCCCATCATCTGCACCACTTCGTCGAGCGCGGTGCGGTGGTCGTAGGGGCCAGGCAGAAACCCCTTGTGGCTGACGTAGATGCAGCGCGGGTTCACCTGCGACAGGGTCTCGTAGTCGAGCCCGTATTTCTTCATGGTGCCGGGCTTGAAGTTCTCGGCAACGATGTCGGCACTCGCCGCCAGGCGGCGAGCGGCGTCGGCGCCATCCGGGTGGTGCAGGTTGATCGCGATGCTCTTCTTGTTGCGGTTGAAGAGCGGGAAAAACCCCGCGCCCGAGCCCAGCAGGTGGCGCGTGCGGTCGCCGTCGATGGGTTCGACCTTGATGACCTCGGCCCCCATGTCGGCCAGCACCATGCCGCAGGTGGGGCCCATGACCATGTGGGTGAACTCGACCACGCGCAGGCCCTTGAGCGGCTGCGGGATGGTGGAGGCTGTGGCGTTGGGCTCGGCGTTCATGGGTTCGGATTCGTTCATCAAGGTACACATCATGCCCGCACCCCCTGTGCCGGATCGAACCCTCGTGGGCCCCATGGGCAAAAGATGGACGGCATTTTCCGGCGTCCATGCGGCAGATCATGTGGGAACACCCGGGCGGATCGAGGGTAGCGCCCTGACCCTGTCGTTACAAAGAGTCGCAGGGGTGTTACCCCAGCTTGGGCGCCATGCGATCCGCTGCCAGCCAAGCACCGGTGGCCACTTTCGGCGGTGCGGCCATGGCTCGCCATGGCGTCGCAAGATACCCAGTTCTCGGTATTGACAGCCCCAGGGGCCGCTGGCAATGTAACCAACCGTACACGCCGAATTCCTTGCGCGCCGGAACTGGACACCAGGTTACCCAAAATGACCGTTTCCGAGATCCTGAGGCCCCCACAGCCGCTGAACCTGCGCAAACGGTTCGCGCTGGCGAGTCTGCTTGTGATCTCGGCGATTGCCATCGTGCTTGGCCTGGTCCTGTCCAACGTGCTGACCGAGCGCATGTTGCAGCGCGAGGGCGAAGTCTCCCGGGCCTTCCTGCAGAACGTCCTGACGACCGACCAGTCGGCCGAGTTCCTCGCCAACCCCACTGACCCGGCGCTCCGTCAACGCTTCCTGCGCTCCATGGAACACGTCGTCGCCATGCGCGACACCGTGCGCTCGAACGCCTATGGGCTCGACAAGTCGGTGCTGTGGTCCACCAACAAGAGCCTGGTCGGCCGCAAGTTCGAGGACAACCCCGAGCTCGACACCGCGCTCATGGGCCGCCTCGAAGTGCATGCGGAGAGCATCAGCATCGAAGAAGCGTTCAAGGACAGCAAAGCGGAACACGTCGGCATGTCGCAGCATGACGGCTTCTTTGTCGAAACCTACATGCCGATCCTGGCCCAGGACAGCAACCGGGTGCTGGGCGTCATGGAACTCTACAAGTACCCCACCCAGCTCAACGCGGCGATCCAACGCGGCCTCTGGCAGCTCTGGATCGCCTGCTTTCTTTGCGCCATCGGCCTCTTTGTCACCCTGTACTGGATCGTTGCGCACGCCGACAAGACCTTGCGCGACCAGCAGTTGCGCCTGACCGAAGCGCAAAGCCTGGCCTCGGCGGTCGAGTTGGCCAGTGCCGTGGCCCACAACCTGCGCAACCCATTGGCCTCCATCCGCTCGGCGGCCGAACTCATGAACGGCGGCCACCTCGATGAAGATGAAATCAGCGAAGTCAGCGAGGAAGTGATCGACGCCGTGGACCGGGCCGACCGCTGGATCACGGAGCTGGTGCACGTGTCCCAGGCGCCCCAGCTGCAGCCCGAAGCGGTGGACCTGGGGCCGCTGGTCGACACCTGCCTGCTGGAGATGGCCCCCGAGATGAACCGCCGCCACATCGTCTGGAAGGTGGACAGCGTCACGGCCCTGCAGGTCGATGCCCACCCGGCCACCCTGCGGCAGATCCTGTTGAGCATCATGGCCAACGCCATCGAAGCCATGCCCGGCGGGGGGCACCTGGACATCAGCTGGTGCAGCACGCCCACCCTGGCCGGCATCCGGCTCGCGGACAGTGGCACAGGCATCTCGGACGAAGTGCAACAGCGCCTGTTCCGCCCGTTCTTCACCACCAAAGGCGGTGGCCTGGGCATCGGTCTGGCCCTCGTCAAGCGCATGGTCGAGCAGTGGCAGGGCCACCTCACGCTGGCGCCGGCAGGAGCGAAAGGCACCGTCGTCGAAATCCTGCTGCCCCGTTCCGCGCCCTGCCTGACCCAACCGGCCTGAAAGCCCCAACCCGAGAGCTGCACCATGGCAACCCTACTGGTCATCGAAGACGAGCCGATGCTGGCGAAGAACATCGCACGCTTCTTCCAGCAACACCACCACACGGTGGAGATCGCCGGCGATGGCGTCGCGGGCCTGGAGGCAGCCCGCCGTCTCATGCCCGACGTGGCGATCGTGGACTACCAGTTGCCCGGCATCAACGGGCTCGAAGTGATCCGCGAACTGCACCGCAACGACGACCAGGTGCGCACCGTGATGGTGTCGGGCCACGCGAACGTGGCGGTCGCGGTCGACGCCATGAAAGCGGGCTCTTTTGACCTGCTCACCAAACCGGTCCCTCTCAAGACCCTGAAAGACGTGATCGACCGGGCCCTGGTGGAAGCCAACGCCCGCCGCGCCCTCGACTACTACAAACGCCGCGAGGCCGAACACGGCGGCATCGAATGCATCCTCGGCGAATCGCGCCCCATCCAGGCCCTGCGCGAACTGATCCAGGTGCTGATCCAGAACGAACCCTCCGACGCCTCCCCCGTCGCCCCGATCCTGATCTGCGGCGAGACCGGTTCCGGCAAGGAGCTGGTGGCCCGCGCCTGCCATTTTTCCGGCCCGCGGGCCGGGGGCGCCTTTGTGGAAGTCAGCTGCGCCTCGCTGCCCGCACACCTCATGGAGGGCGAACTGTTCGGTCATGAAAAGGGCGGCGACCACGCCGAACGGCGCATCGGGCTTTTTGAGGCGGCGGACGGCGGCACCCTGTTCCTCGACGAGATCGGCGAACTCGATCTGGGCCTGCAGGCCAAACTGCTGCGCGTGCTGGAAAACCTCCGGGTGCGCCGGCTGGGCGCCGTGACCGACCGGCAGATCAATGTGCGTGTCGTGGCCGCGACCAACCGCGATCTGGAGGCGATGATGCGCGCCGGGCAGTTCCGCGCCGATCTGCTGTACCGGCTGCGGGTGTTCGCGGTCCGCGTGCCACCGCTGCGTGCCCGCGGGAGCGATCTCTGGCTGCTTGCGCAGCACTTCACAACCGTGTTCACCAAGCGCTACAACAAGCCGCCCACCACGCTCGACCCCTCCGCCGAGGCCGCTCTGCTGCAACACACCTGGCCGGGCAACGTGCGTGAACTCAGCAACGTCATCGAGCGTGCCGTGCTGCTGAGCACCGATGGCCGCATTTCCTCCACCGACCTGCTGCTCACGCCCAGCGCGCCCGTGGACTTCGCGGAGAAACCATCCGAGCAGCCGGTCTTCGCCCGCAACGACGAACTGGAGCGCTCGCACCTCGTGCGCGCCCTGGAAGAAACCCACTGGGACCTGCCGGCGGCGGCCACGATGCTGGACGTGAGCGTCGACACGCTGCAGCAGCGCATGGACCGGCACGGCCTGTATGCGCCCGCCAAATGAGTGATGCATTGCCGCTCCGATGCGGCAAATTACCATCATAAAAGTCACTTATCAATCGGTCCTCTGTTATTTAATACCGATCCAGGTATGGAATAACATCGTCCCTCGTGTATCCCGGTATGGGCGATTTCCTTCTCCCGTGCATGGCGCGGCCGCCTCTGGTCCGCGCAGTCCGGGACACCTGACACCCCTGCCCAGTTCGTTTCACCTGTTCGAGGTATTGCCATGTCCGCCACCACCGCACGCACTTCCGTTCACGGCCTGCAGGTCGCCACCGCGCTCTACGACTTCATCAACCTGCGCGTGCTGCCCGGCACCGGCGTGAGCGCCGAAACCTTCTGGAAAGGCTTCGACGCCATCGTCGCCGACCTCGCCCCGAAGAACGCCGCCCTGCTGGGTGAACGCGACCGCCTGCAGGCCGAGCTGGACACCTGGCACAGCGCCAACCCCGGCCCGATCACCGACATGGTGGCCTACCGCAAGTTCCTGGAGACCATCGGCTACCTCGTGCCCGTGCCCAAGAAGGTCAAGGCCACCACCAAGAACGTGGACGACGAGCTCGCCACGCAGGCCGGCCCCCAGCTGGTGGTGCCGATCCTGAACGCGCGCTACGCGCTGAACGCCGCCAACGCGCGCTGGGGCAGCCTGTACGACGCGCTCTACGGCACCGACGTGCTGAGCGAAGACAAGGGCTGCGAGAAAGTCGGCAAGAAGGGTGGCTACAACCCCAAGCGCGGCGCCAAGGTCATTGAATACGCGCGCCACGTGCTCGACCGTTGCGCCCCGCTGAAGAAGGGCTCGCACGTCGGCTCCACCAGCTACAAGGTGAACAAGGACGGTGAACTCGTCGTCGGCCTCGCCGAAGGCGGTACCAGCAAGCTGGCCGACAAGTCGCAGTTCATCGGCTACCAGGGCGAGGCCAAGGCGCCCAGCGCCGTGCTGCTCAAGCACAACGGCCTGCACCTGGACATCCAGATCAACCGCGCCACAGCGATCGGCAAAACCGACGCCGCTGGCGTGAGCGACCTCGTGGTCGAAGCCGCGCTGTCCACCATCCTGGACCTGGAAGACTCCGTGGCCGCGGTGGACGCCGAAGACAAGCTGCTGGCCTACCAGAACTGGCTCGGCATCCTGCAGGGCACGCTGGTCGAATCGTTCGAAAAGGGCGGCAAGACGCTCACGCGCGGCCTGAACGCCGACCGCGAATACACGGCACCCAACGGCAAGAAGGGTGTGCGCCTGCACGGCCGCTCGCTGATGTTCGTGCGCAACGTCGGCCACCTCATGACCAACCCCGCCGTCCTGTGGGGCGCCGAGGGCAAAGAGATTCCCGAAGGCATCCTGGACGCGATGGTCACCACCACCATCGCCATGCACGACTTGAAGCGCACGAAGAAGGACGCCATCCGCAACTCGCGCAAGGGCTCGGTGTACATCGTTAAGCCCAAGATGCACGGCCCGCGGGAAGTGGCGTTTGCCAGCGAGCTGTTTGGTCGCGTCGAGCAGGTGCTGGGCCTGCCGGACAGCACCGTCAAGCTCGGCATCATGGACGAAGAGCGCCGCACCTCGGTCAACCTCAAGGCCTGTATCGAAGCCGCCGCCAGCCGCGTGGCCTTCATCAACACCGGCTTCCTGGACCGCACCGGCGACGAGATGCACAGCGCCATGCTGGCCGGCCCCATGGTGCGCAAGGGCGACATGAAGACCAGCGCCTGGATCCAGAGCTACGAGCGCAACAACGTGCTGGTGGGCCTCTCCTGCGGCCTGCGCGGCAAGGCGCAGATCGGCAAGGGCATGTGGGCCATGCCCGACCTGATGAAGGCCATGATGGAGCAGAAGATCGCCCACCCCAAGGCCGGAGCCAACACCGCCTGGGTGCCCAGCCCCACCGGCGCCACGCTGCACGCCCTGCACTACCACCAGGTGCTGGTGTCCGACGTGCAGAAAGAGATGGAGAAGATCGACGCCAACGCCGAGCGCGACAACCTGCTCACCGGCCTGCTGACCATCCCCGTGACCGCCAACCCGAACTGGACCGCGGCCGAGAAGCAGCAGGAACTCGACAACAACGCCCAGGGCATCCTGGGCTACGTGGTGCGCTGGGTGGACCAGGGCGTGGGCTGCTCCAAAGTGCCCGACATCCACAACGTGGGCCTGATGGAAGACCGCGCCACGCTGCGCATCAGCAGCCAGCACATGGCCAACTGGCTGCACCACGGTGTGGTGACCGAGGCCCAGGTGCGCGAGACCTTCGAACGCATGGCCGCCGTGGTGGACCAGCAGAACGCGGGCGACCCGTTCTACAAGAAGATGGCCGGCAACTTCAAGACCAGCATGGCCTACCAGGCCGCCTGCGACCTGGTCTTCAAGGGCCTGGCCCAGCCCAGCGGCTACACCGAGCCGCTGCTGCATGCCTGGCGTTTGAAGGTCAAAGCGGCCTGACGATCACGCGGAGCCGAGGAAACGGAAACGGCGCCCTGCGGGGCGCCGTTTTCTTTGAGCAGATGATGGCCTGCTTTGCTTAAAAATTAGGCAGATAGATAATAAACTGACGCAAAGATCTTTGTTTTACAAACGTTATTTCGGGTTTTTGATTTCATTGTCCAAACCAAAAAAATAATGAACAAGGCATCCCGCGCGCTGCACCGACCTGGCTGACGCGCTCAACGCGTCCCACAGTGCCCACAAGTGCCGACGGGTACCATCGCATTCAACGTCATTCCAGAAGAAGCTGAGCCACACATATGAACGAATGGGGATTCACCGGTGAAGTCAAGAGCTGGATCGATCAGATCGCCAAGCTCAACTCCAATCTCCCATTTGCTGGCGCAAGGGTCGAAGACGTTGGCAAAGGCTCCCAAAAGCGGCGCGACCTGACACTGATCGACCGGAACGGAGAAGCCATCATGACCGGCGAGGTCAAGCTTCCCGACGCACCCGACGGGGGAAGCCCCTATCGGGCCGAAGTGGTCAAAGATGCGCAGCAAAAAGCACTGCGTGCAGGCGTCAAGTTCTTCTTCACCTGGAACGTGAACGAGTGCGTTCTTTGGGAAACCGCGACCGCTGGCGCCGGACTGAAAGACCGCGCCTATGAACGCTGGACGGTCGCCGCACTGACCAACCGCGCTCAACTGGAGGCGGCTCCCGTTCAGGCCAAGATCCATGAATGGCTCGTCGTCTTCTTGCATGAAGCGGCCCGGATACTGAAGTCCGGCAAGGTGGGCGGTGGGCGGACGCCCGACGTCAAGTTCGTTGAGGCACTGGAAGCCGCGCTCACGGTTCCCATTCGGCACACCCACGAAGCCTTGGCCAAGCGGTATGTGAGCAATCACAGCTTCAAGCGCGACCTCGATCAATGGATGGTGTCACTCGGCTGGACCGTGGTGAGCGATGCAGAAGGTCTGCACGATCTGCTGGAGCGTGCCGCCAAGTTCGGCTGCTACCTGTTCGTCAACAAGCTGGTCTTCCACGAAGCGCTTCTGAAGAAGTATGGCAAGACAATGGCGCCGCTGAACGCGCCACCGGAAATCACCACTGGCGACGACCTGCAAATGCGCTTGCAGCATTTCTTTGCTGAAGCAAAACAAGTCACAGGTGACTACGAGACCATCTTTGGCGATGACCCCAAAGACATGGGGCGCCGCATCCCGTTCTACGCCGATGCCGCTGTGCAAGGCTGGCGCGGCCTGATCGACCAGATTCACGAGTTCGATTTCTCCAAGCTCGACTACGAAGTGGTCGGCAGCATCTTTGAACGTCTGATCGGCCCGGAGGAGCGCCACAAATACGGCCAGTTCTACACGCGCGTTGAAGTGGTGGACCTGATCAACAGCTTCTGCATCCGCACCGGCGATGCCAAAGTGCTGGACCCAGCCTGCGGCGGTGGAACTTTTCTGGTGCGCGCCTACGCGCGCAAGAAGGTGTTGGCTGAAAACCGCAACCACCGGGACTTGCTCACCGACGTATACGGCACCGACATTTCCCAGTTCGCCGCGCACCTGACGACGATGAACCTGGCCACCCGCGATCTGGTGGAGGACGAAAATTACCCACGCGTTGGGCGCTCGGATTTTTTCAATGTGTTGCCCGATTCACCCTTCGTCAAGCTTCCGCAGAAGCTGAAGTCGGAAGGGCTTGGGATCAAGTACCAGAACATCTCGATCCCACCGCTGGATGCCGTGATTGCCAACCCGCCCTATGTGCGGCAGGAAGACATCCCCCGGGCCAAGAAGAAGCCCAAAGATGGTGGACCTGAGGCGGGCACCAAAGAGTTCTACAGCCGCAGAGTCGAACAAATGGCCAAGGCAAAGTTGCCTGGGCGATCCGACCTGCACTGCTATTTCTGGCCGCATGCATCCACCTTCCTCAAACCAGAAGGCATGCTCGGCTTCATCACATCCAGTCAATGGCTGGATGTGGAATATGGGTTCCATCTGCAACGCTGGTTGCTGCAGAACTTCGAAATTCTGGCCGTGCTGGAAAGCCCGGTAGAACCTTGGTTCGTGGGTGCTCGGGTGGCAACCACGGTCACGATTGCTAGGCGCTGTGACAACTCGGCCAAGAGAGCAGCGAATACGGTTCGCTTCATCCAGCTGAGAAAACCGCTGAGCGAACTGCTTGAACACGACGACACCACTTTGGGTGCCGTGCTGGCAGCCGACGCGCTGCGCGACGAAATCCTGCAGATCGCGGAAGACGTGACGCACAGCCGGTATCGCGCCCGCTTGGTGAACCAAGGCCTGCTCTGGCAAGAAGGTGTTGAGCTGGGCCGCATCATGCGCGGTGAGGAACCCGCGGCAGATGAAGCGGACGGTGAAGAAACCTCCGACGAAGGGTCGGACACGCACAAGGCCGCGGACGACTACTACGGTGGCAAGTGGGGTGTCTACGTCCGGGCTCCGGATCTCTGGTTTGAGCTTACGAACCAGTTTTCTCAGAAGTTTCGACCGCTTGGCGAGCTGGTAGAAATCCGGTTCGGCGTGAAGAGCGGCAAGGACGACTTCTTCTATCCAAAAGACTCAACAGCAGATTGCCTCGCGGCCTTCGCTGATCCGATCGGATTCGAACACGAGTACGGCGTGTCGCGCTCCCAGGTTGAAAACGGCAACATAAAGCTGGTTCTCGCCGGAGAGAAACGCGGCGAACTGCACGCCATCGAGTCCGAGTACCTTGAACCCGAGGTCCACAGCCTCATGGAAGTCAAGGGCTTCGTCGCGCGTGCGAGCGACTGCTCCCGATTGATCTTCCTTGCACCATCGCCCAAGAGTGCTCTGAAGAAATGGGCCAAGGCTTATGTGAAGTGGGGAGAAGAACGAGGCGTTCACCTGGGCTCCACTTGCGCGCAGCGGGTGACCAAGGAAAAGGAGTGGTTCGACCTGACCGGACATCGGCGTGGCGTCGCCTATTGGCCCAAGGCGCAGCAGTACAAACACGCCATACCACTCAACAGTGACAACCTGCAAGCCAACTGCAACCTCTACGATTTGTTCCCGGCGGAAGGCGTCAGTGGCAAAGCACTCGCAGCGCTGCTGAACAGCACGCTGGTCATTCTGGCCAAGCATCAATTTGGTCGGCCTGTGGGCGTTGAGGGCAACCTAAAAACAGAAATCGTCGATGTTTCGATGATGCTCGTACCCGACCTCAGGCTCGCACCTCGCAAGACGATCCTGTCTTTGGAGGCGGCCATGGATGCGCTGGCCGAACGCGAACCCAAGCAGTTGCTTTCAGAGCGTCGGCTCAGAACCATGGCTTTCGAGAAATCGGGCAAGCATGCGGAACTGGAACTGCTGGCAGACGACTGCGAACTGGACATGCCAGATCGCCGCGCGCTTGATCACACGGTGCTTGAACTGCTCGGCGTCAAGTCCAAGAAGGAGCGAGACGAGTGGATCAACCGGCTGTACGACTACCTGCGCCAGTTCTTTGAAGAAACCCGCCGCAAGGAAGAGCAGGCGATCGTCAACAAGAACACCACCAAACGCAAAGGCGCGGTGAGCCCGCAAGACCTGGCCACGCAACTGGCGGCTGAACTCAATACGCATGAGCCCCACCTGTTCCGCTCGTACAAAGATTTCTTCAACGAGTCGGGTGTCGGCGACAGCTGGATCGCCCGGGAAGTGCCCGCCGATGGGGTACCCGAATTGCACGCCGATCTGCACGACGTGGGTGTGCGCTTCATGCGCGGCAAAAAGCAAACCGAGTTCATCCGCATGCCATCGGAGGCTCACGCCGAGCTGGCGGTGGTGGCGATCCGGGAAATGCGCCGAGAGACGGTTCAACTGCCCCGCGCCGACATGTCCTGCGTCACCTTGCTCCGCGACTACCAGGCTTTCTTGGACAAGCGCGACCAGCGCTTGCGCGACACCATTGCCGAACGGGTCGCAGACGAGGAGGTTCAAACCAACGTGTTCGAATTGCTGATCGATCACGTGCGCAAAGGTGCACGGGCACCGACCATCTGAAGCGCGTTACTGAAACCGACATGAGCCGTCTCGCCAAGCCACGTACCGGTAGAACGTGTCATTGAACTACCTGATCTTCGACGCCAGCGACGATGGTGAAGGCACCGGCACCTGGGACGCCATGGCCAGCGTGCGGGCAGAGCAGTTGCCTGATGTGATGAAGGAGGTGCAGGCCGTGCTGGACTGGGCCGCACGCCACAGCCCCGGCCCGCGCGGGCCGCTGGACGAAGGCGGCGCCTGGGACGCCGACCAGCAGGTGCAGACCGACGGCGACTGGACCACGGTGACGTTGACGATCACCGGGCCGTGGGAGTGGGGTGAGGCGCTGGTGGCGCGGTTTTCTGGGAGCGTCTGAATCGAATTGCCGATCGGTAGCGGCTCAGCGCCCTTTGAACACCGCCGCCCGCTTCTCTTTGAACGAAGCCACACCCTCTCGTGCATCCTCGCTGTTCGCCAGCCGCTGCTGCACCGCATCGAACTCGGCCATGGCGACCAGCGGCCCCTGCTCCACCGCCTTCCACACGTTGAGCCGCGTCGCCACCACGGCCAACGGGGCCTGCTGGGCGATCTGCGCCGCGATGCGCAGGGCTTCGTCGAGCTCCTGGCCGACGGGCACCACGCGTTGCACGAAATGCAGGCGCAGCGCCTCGGCGCTGTCGAACACGTCGCCGGTCAGCAGGTGCAGCAGCGCATTGCCCAGGCCGGCGCGTTCGGCCATGCGCAGCGTGGCGCCGCCGGTGGCCATGATGCCGCGCTGGACTTCGAGCTGCGAGAAGCGGCAGTTATCCGCCGCGACCACGATGTCGGCCGCGAGCATGAGTTCGATGCCCAGCGTGTAGGTGATGCCTTTGACCGCCACCACCATCGGCTTGGTGCGGCGGCGCCAGCCGGCGTCGCCCAGGTTGAGCGGGTCCACCAGGCCGTGCGGCACGGCGTACTCGCCGCGCTGCATGAGCGGCGCGAAGATGGGCAGGTCGAGGCCGGCGGTGAAGTGCTCGCCGTGGGCGTGCAGCACGCCCACGCGCAGCGCGGGCTCGTCGTCGAGCCGGGTGTAGGCCTCGGCCAGTGCGCGCAGCATGGCCGGGGTGAAGCCGTTGCGCTTGGCCGGACGGTCGATGCCGATCAGCAGCACATGGCCACGCAACTCGGTGCTGATGCGGCCTTCGTCGGAGGATGTGGCGGTGTTCATGGCACCATGGTAGTGACCCGGTGCCCCCCCGCGCGGTCACCCAGGCGCCACGCGACGCCGACCCAAGCTCAGCGAATGCGTTGCACGTCCAGTGAAGACACCGCGCCCGCCTGGTTCCCCCAGCTCTGGCGGACGAAGCTGGCCACCGCAGCGACCTCGGTGTCGTTCAGCAGGGTGCGGAACGGTGGCATGCCGTAGGGCTGCGGATGGCCGGCGGTGGCGGGTGCAAAGCCACCGCTCAGGATCGCCTGCACCGGGTTCACGGACGACGCCATCGTGACGGCGCGGTTGCCGGCCAGCGGGGGGTAGGCCCCGGTGGCGCCTTGCCCCTGGGCACCGTGGCAGTCAACACAGTGCCGCTGGTAGAGCTGTTCGCCCAGCGCCTTTTGCGAGGCGTCGGCCGCTTCGAATTCGGCCGCTGGCACGGGCTGCGGCGGCACCGCCTGGAGGTAGACGGCCATGGCCCGCAGGTCCTCGGTGCGCAGGTGTTGCGTGCCGTGGAACACCACCTCGGCCATGGGGCCCATGACCGAAGCCCCGTCCACGCTGCCTTGCTGCAGCAGTGCAACGATGCGTTCGACGGCCCACGGCTGCACGCCTGCCTGTTGCGGGTCGCGCAGCGAAGGCGCGAGCCAGCGACCGTCGGGCATGGCACTGGCACCCAGGGACCCTGTGGCGCCGCCCAGGGCGTTGCGTTCGCTGTGGCAGGCGGCGCAGTGGGCCGGCCCGTTGACGAGGTAGGCGCCCCGGTTCCATTCGGCGGACTGCGCGGGATCGGGCTGGAAGCGACCGGGCTCGAAATGCACCAGCCGCCAGACGGCGAGCGCGGCCTGGGTGTTGTAGGGGAAACGCAGGCTGTGCGGCTGGTTGGCCTGTCGCACCGCGGGCAGGCTGCGCAGGTAGGCGTGCAGGTCGGCCACGTCGGCGTCCGGCATCTGCGTGGTGTGGGTGTAAGGGAAAGCGGGGTACAGCAGGTGGCCGTCGCGCGAGCGGCCTTCATGCAGGGCACGCCGGAAGGCCTCGGGCGACCAGCGGCCCAGGCCGGTTTGTGGGTCGGGCGTGAGGTTGCCGGCGACGATGGTGCCAAAGGGCGTGGCGATGCCACGGCCACCGGCATAGGCTTCGCCGCCGCGTGCGGTGTGGCAGGCCATGCAGTTGCCGGCACGCGCCAGGTAGGCCCCGCGCGCCACCTGCTCCGGTGTGGCGGGTGGCCACGTGGCTGCCTCGGGCAGGGCCTCACCACGCAGTTCGGACCACACGGCCGCCGTCAGCACGCCGCAGGCCAGGAGCAGCACCGCCAGCGCGGTGCGCAAAGGGGTGAAGCTCATCGCGCACCCCCGCTGCGCTGGGGCGAAAGGCCGCATTTCAGTGGCAGGGTCTCGCGGGTCGGCGGTGCCGGGTGCGCATCCGCGGGCACGGGCTGGGCCGCGAGCCAGCTGGACACGGCGGCCACATCGGACGGAGCCAGGCGCTTCGCGACGTGGGCCATGCAATCGGGCACAAAGGCCTGGCGCAGGCCGGTCTGCCAGGCACCGAGCTGGCCGACCAGGTAGTCGCGCGGCAGTCCCAGCAGGCCCGGCACGGCGGGGCTGACGCCGGTCAGGGCCGCTCCGTGGCAGGCGGTGCAGGCGGGCAGTTCGCGCGCCGGGTCGCCGTGGCGCACCAGGGCTTCGCCCCGCGACAGTTCGGCCGGCGGCGCGGAGGCTGGCTGCGGCGGCGGGTAAGGCAGATCCAGACCGGCGAAGTGGCCCGCGATGTCGCGCAGGTAGGCGTCGTTCAGGTGGTCGAGCAGATCGCGCATGCCGGCGTTGTTGCGCCGGCCCTCGCGAAAGTGCAGCAACTGGTGGTACAGGTAATCCGCCGGTTTGCCGGCGATGCGCGGGAAGTAGCCGGCGTTGGTGGCGCGGCCTTCCTGGCCGTGGCACAGGGTGCAGGCCATCACGCGCTGGGCCAGGGTGTCGGGCACCACGCGCAGCGGTTCGGCGGCGATCACGGCGCCGTGCCAGAGCAGCGCCGCGAGGACGAGGAAAATGGGGGTTCGAAGGAGGGGCATGGACGCTTTGAAAGTACCACAGCCATTCGGTCGGTACACTGATCAGATCGCGCCATTTCCATGCAGACCACCGCCTTGTCCACCTTGTCCATCGACCCGACCCGTTGCCCGCTGTGTGGCGGCGACAACCGCTGCGCGATGGAGGTCGAAAAGGCCACGGGCGAACCCCAGCCGCCGTGCTGGTGTGTCACCGCAACCTTCACGCCCGACCTGCTGGCGCGCTTGCCCGCAGAGGCACAGGGCCAGGCCTGCATCTGTGCACGCTGCCTCGCCCGCTTCAACGCCAACACCCAAGAAAGCACCCCCTGATGGCCTGGCTCGACCGCTTCCCCCTGGGTCTTCTGATCGCCGTCGCGCTCTGGCTGACGGTGGCGCCCATCATTCCGGAGCCGCACCTGATCGAGAAGCTGCGCATGCTCAGCGAGGGCACGCTGGTCAAGCCCATCGACATCTTCGACCTGCTGCTGCACAGCGTGCCGCTGGTGCTGCTGGCGGTGCGCCTGTGGCGCAGCGCCCGGCGCGGCCGAAGCTGAACGACAACGCTCGCAGGCAGCGGCGCTGCACAGGGCAGCGCCGGGCCTGCTTAGCCGGACGGCCAGTGCCGTCCCCTTGAGGGGGTCGCGCGCAACGCGGCGGGGGTGGTCACTAATTCACGACAAACGCCAGCACCAGGGCGCCCAGGGCCAGCAGGCCCAGCGCGCCGATGAACACGTTTTCGCCCAGGGCCTCGAAACGTGAACCGCCGTCGTGCACGCGCATGGAGACGAACGAGAGCACCGCGCTGACGAGGAACACCAGCGCGTCCACCGCCAGCAGCTTGTCAACCACCACCCGCCCGGCGCTGAAGGGGCTGAGCAGGCTGATGTAGAGCGCCGTCAGGCAGACCCCGATCATGGTGGCCGAGGTCGGCAGGATGTGGGCCGACAGCCCGCTGTGGCGCCGGGGACCGTCCACGCAGGCCTCGGCGTGCGGCGCTGCCTTCATCCGAGGCGCACCGGCACGAAGATGGTTTCGCCGTCGCGCCGGATCAGCAGCGCCACCGACTTGGCCGACTTCGCCACCGCGGCCCGGACCTGGTCCACGCTCTGCACCGGCGTGCCGTTGACCGCCATCAGCAGGTCACCCGGCTGCACGCCGGCGAGCGCCGCAGGCCCGCCCACGTCCTCGACCACCAAGCCCGAGCTGACCCCGGCTCCGCGCCTTTCCTGCGGCTGCAGCGGGCGCAGCGCCAGACCGAGCTTGCCCTGGCCCACGCCATCAGCGGCCTGGGCCACCTGGGTCTTCTTGTCGCTCGCGTCACCGAGCTTGGCGGTGAGCGTCTCGGTCTGGCCCTGGCGCCAGACCTCCAGCGTCACCTGACTGCCCGGGGTGGACTGGCCGATCAGCGCCGGCAGGTCGCCCGAGGCCACGATGCGCTGGCCGTTCGCCTGGCGGATCACGTCGCCCGGCTTCAGCCCCGCCTTGTCGGCCGGGCCACCGGCCTCCACGCTGGCGACCAGCGCACCTTCGGGCTTGTCGAGCTTGAAGGAGTCGGCCAGGGTCTGGTTCACTTCCTGCACCGCCACGCCCAGGCGCGCATGGCTGGCCTTGCCGGTGGCCACGATCTGGTCCTTGACCTGCGTGGCGATCTCGATGGGGATGGCGAACGACAGGCCCTGGTAGCCACCGGACTGGCTGTAGATCTGCGAGTTGATGCCGACCACCTCGCCGCGGCTGTTGAACAGCGGCCCGCCCGAATTGCCCGGGTTCACCGCCACGTCGGTCTGGATGAAGGGCACGAAGCTGTCGTCGGGCAGCGAGCGGCCCTTGGCGCTGACCACGCCGGCGCTCACGCTGTTCTCGAAGCCGAAGGGCGAGCCGATGGCCAGCACCCACTCGCCGACCTTGAGGTCGCGCGCACTTCCCAGCGGCACGGTGGGCAGGTCCTTGGCATCGATCTTCAGAACGGCCACGTCGGTCTTCGGGTCCGAGCCCAGCACCCTGGCCTTGAACTCGCGCCGGTCGGTGAGCTTGACGATGACTTCGCTGGCATCGCGCACCACGTGGGCGTTGGTGAGGATCAGGCCGTCGGCACCCACAACGAAGCCCGAGCCCTGGCCGCGCACCGGCTGCGAGCGCTGGCCTGGCGCACCACCGCCCTGGCCCTGGAAACGGCGGAAGAACTCGAAGAACGGATCGTCCGGATCGATGCCGGGAGGCAGGCCGCGCGCCGCGGCGGCCTCTTCGCCCTCGGCGGAAGCGTGGCGCACGCCGCTGACACTGATGTTGACCACGGCCGGTCCGTAGCGTTCGGTGATGCGCGAAAAATCGGGCGCACCCTGCGGGGTGGCCGGCTGGGCCATGCTGCTCGCGACCGGCGCGCTGGCCGATGCCGATGCCGCCGCCCGCGCGGGGCCGCCGGCCATGTAGGTGGCACCGGCGCCGCCGAGCAAGCCGGCGGTGAGCAGGGCGAGAACGAGGCGGGTGGGTGAGAGGGTTCGGGTGTTCATGTGTGCTCCTTGTGAAGCCATGGGTTGGACATGGCTTCACTGTCGAAGCAAACACTTAGACCGGGCTTAAGCACCACGGCGGGCAGGGTTTGCCTTGTCTTCCATCTGATGTGATCGGACAGCGCCTGCCGCAACCAGCAGTGAATCGGCTCTCCACCGGTCGCGTGCCAACACCGTTGTTGGCCAAGGCGAGTGCGCTCAGGCCTTGGCGCGCGAGGGGCACCGAACGGGACACAGACGGTCCATCTGTTCACCCAGGATGAAAAGCCACCCGCACGCGCAAGCCCCCCAGCGTGGGCGAAGCATCCAGCTGCAGCGTGGCGCCGTGCAGATCGGCCACCGCCTTGACGATGGCCAGCCCCAGGCCACTGCCGGAGGACGCCGCCTCGGGCACGCGGTAGAAGCGGTCCAGCACACGCCCGCGTTCGGCCTCGGGAATGCCCGGCCCGCTGTCTTCCACGCTGAGCTCCAGCGGGCCCGTGCCGGCGCGCAGCGCCACATCGACCCGCCCGCCCGCCGGGGTGTACTTGACCGCGTTCTCCAGCAGGTTGCGCACGAGAATGCGCAAGGCCTCGGCGTGGCCGCTCACCCGCGCGGCGTCGGCCTGGGCGAGGCCGAGGTCGATGCTGCGCACCTGGGCCGCAGGCGCCATGTCGGCCACGGCCAGGCGCACCAACTCGTCCAGCGCCACCGGCTCGGGCCGCTCCCCCGACGCCGCATTGGCCTGCTGGCGCGCCAGCACCAGCAGTTGCTCGATCAGCCGCGTGGCACGGTCGATGCCCGAGCCCAGGCGCTCCAGCGCGCGCTCGCGCGTGGCGTCATCGGGTGCGCGCTGCAGGCCCTGCACCTGCAGTTTGAGCGCGGCCAGCGGCGAGCGCAGCTCGTGCGCGGCGTCGGCCACGAAGCGCTGCTGCGCGTCAAAGGCCTGCGCCACGCGCCGCAGCAGGCCGTTGAACTCGTGCACCAGCGGGCGCACCTCGTCGGGCAGGTCGGTCTCGGTGAGCTCGGTCAGGTCGTCGGCCTGGCGTTGTGCCACCTGGCGCTGCGCGCGCGCCACCGGCGCCAGCGAGGTGCTGACCACCCAGCCCACCAGCAGCATGAGCAGCGGCGCCAGCAGCAGGATCGGCACCGCCGTGCGCAGCGCGAGCGAGCCGGCCATGCGCTGGCGCACCGCCATGTCCTGCGCCACCTGGATCACGAAGCTGCGCGCCTGCACCGAAAACACGCGGTAGCGCGTGCCGTGCGCGAGCACGTCGGTGAAGCCCAGCACCGCGCGCTGCGGCAGCTCGGCGCGCGCGGCCGACTCGAACACCAGCTCGCCATCGAGTGTCCAGATCTGCAGCACGAAGTCGAAGTCCTGCCCCTCGGCGGGCACGGGGATCACCCCGGTGACGAGGCCCTGCGGCAGGCCGGCGCGCAGCGACAGCGCGGTCTGCTGCATGTGGTAGTCAAAAATCTCGTCGGTCTCGGCGCGCGCGGCCCGCCAGGCCAGCCCCGCCTGCAACAGCGCGGTGGCCAGGATGGCCAGCAGCACGAACACCAGGAGCCGGGCGCGCAGGGATGAGAGGTAGCGCTTCACGTCAGCACTCCCGCCAAAGCGCCGATGGGGCATGGAACCTCTACCCAGAGGTGCCGTGGAACCGGCTTTGCCGGGCCACAAGCACCATCCCCCTGGGGGGAAGCCGCGAAGCGGCGCAGGGGGTTCATATCTTCTTCACCATGTAACCCACGCCACGCACGTTCTGGATGATGTCCGGCCCGAGCTTCTTGCGCAGGCCGTGGATGTAGACCTCCACCGCGTTGGAGCTGACCTCGTCTTTCCAGCCGTAGAGCTTTTCTTCCAGCTGCGGGCGCGAGAGCACCAGACCGGGCCGCGCCAGCAGGGGCTCGAGCACCGCCCATTCGCGCGCCGACAGCACCACCGGCTGGCCGTTCACCGAGACCTCGCGCGTGGCCGGGTTGATGCTCACGCCCTGGTGTTCGTACACCGGCTCGGCGCGCCCGGCGGCGCGGCGCAGCAGGGCGCGGATGCGCGCGAGCAGTTCGTCCATGTCGTAGGGCTTGAGCACGTAGTCGTCGGCCCCGGCGTCCAGCCCCTCGATGCGCTGCTGCACCGAATCGCGGGCGGTGGCGATCAGCACCGGCAGGCGGTTCTTGCGCGCGCGCAGCGCCCGCAGCACCGACAGGCCATCGCGCCGGGGCAGGCCCAGATCGAGCAGCAGCAGGTCGTAGTTCTGGGTGCGCAGCGCCGTGTCGGCCAGCTCGCCGTCTTTCACCCAGTCCACCGCGTAGTGTTCGGCGCGCAGCAGATCGAGCACGGACTCGCCGATCATGGTGTCGTCTTCAACCAGCAGCAGCCGCATGGTGGATTCCTTTGGAGGACCGGGGGTCGAACGGCCCACACGGTCATTCTGCCAGCGCGCCCCGAGCCAAGCTTAGGCGAAACTTAGGCCGCATCCTGTGCCGGGCATTGCGCGGGCGGTTATCGTTGCAGGGTCCCCATCCTCCCCGCCATGACACAGCCCACCGACCATTCCATCACCGCACTGCGCGAGCGCTACGGCGAACGCTACCGCTGGTTGCTGCTGCTCTCGGTGATGGTGGGCACCATGGCGTCGATCATGTCGTCGACCATCATCAACGTGGCGATCCCCGACATGAGCCAGCACTTCACGCTCGGCCAGGAGCGCGCGCAGTGGGTCACCTCGGGCTTCATGGCCGCGATGACCGTGTCCATGCTGACCACGCCCTGGCTGCTGGCGCGCTATGGCTACCGGCGCACGTATTCGGGCTGCATGTGGCTGCTGATGGCCGGCGGCGTGGCCGGCGGTTTTGCCAATCACTTCCCGCTGGTGCTGGCGGCGCGCGTGGCCGAGGGTCTGGCGGCGGGCGTGGTGCAACCCATTCCCGCCATCATCATCCTGCGGGCTTTCGAGCCGAACGAGCAGGGCCGCGCCAGCGGCATCTTCGGCATGGGCGTGGTGCTGGCACCGGCCATCGGCCCCAGCATCGGCGGCCTGCTGGTCGACGGCTTCGGCTGGCGCTCCATCTTCTTCATGGTGGTGCCGTTCTGCATCGCGTCGCTCTGGCTGGCGCAACGCTTCGTGCCCGGCACGGCACCGGGGGGGGGCGCTGCCAACACCCAGGGCGCCGGGCTTGACTGGCGTGGCCTGCTGCTCGCCACAGTGGGCACGCTGTGCCTGCTCAACGGCCTGGTCGACCTGCAGGGCGGCACCGCTGCCAGCGCCGCCGGCCTGCTGGGCGGCGCGGCGCTGGCGCTGCTGTTGTTCGTTTGGCTGCAGCGGCGCACGCTCAAGCGCCGGCTGCGGCGGCCCGACGAAGGCACCGACCCGCTGATGAACCTCTCGCTGTTTGCCGACCGGCGCTTCGCCATGGGCAGCATCGTGGCCTTCATCTACGGCATCGCGCTGTTCGGCTCCACCTACCTGCTGCCGGTCTACATGCAGATGGGGCTGGGGCTCTCGCCGTCCTACGTGGGCAGCATCCTGCTGCCGGCGGGTCTGGTGCTGGCGATCACCATCGCCATCGTCGGGCGCCTCGCCGACCGCCAGCCCACGCACCGGCTGGTCACCATCGGGCTGGTGTTGCTGGCCGCCTCGTTCGCCCTCATGTTCACGATCGACCTGCGCCGACCCAGCCACATCATTCCGCTGCTGGTGACCTGGGCGATCCTGGGCCGCATCGGGCTGGGCTTCATCCTGCCCTCGCTCAACATCGGCGCCATGCGCGGCCTGGAGCGCAGCCACATCCCGCAGGGGTCGAGCGTGATCAACTTCCTGCGCATGCTGGGCGGCGCCGCGGGCGTCAGCCTGTGTGGCATCGTGCTCGAATGGCGCGTCGCCGCCCACGGCTTCCGGCTCGACACAGCCAACCCCAACCCGGAACGGCTGGCCGCGTTTGACGAGACCTTTGGACTGCTCGCCGCGATCTGCGCCCTGGCGATCATCGCCGCGTGGCGGCTGCGAACGGAGCGCGCAGCCGACTGAGAAGCTGATCCTGCGGTGGACCCGCGCAACCCGACAGAAGCGGCGCCCCACAGCGAACAGTCCGCCGCACAATACAAGCTCTGCCACCACAAAGCCTCCGACCGAGGCGCGACGCTGGAGCGAGGAAGCCCTCACCCAGCACGCACCGTGGAACCGGCTTCGCCGGGCCACTGGTGCGGTCCCCCTTCCAGGGGGGAAGCCGCGCAGCGGCGCAGGGGGGTCTTCCAAATGTGCCAACTGCTCGGACTCAACTGCGCCACCCCCACCGACGCCTCGTTCAGCTTCACCGGTTTCTGCCAGCGCGGTGGCAACACGGGAGAACACGCCGACGGCTGGGGCATTGCTTTCTTTGAAGGTCGCGGCCTGCGGCTGTTTGTGGACCACCAGAGTGCGGCCCGGTCGCCGATGGCGGAGTTTCTGCAGAAATACCCGCTCAAGAGCAAGAACATCATCGCCCACGTGCGCAAGGCCACCATCGGCGAGGTGTCGCTGGAAAACGCCCACCCGTTCACACGCGAACTCTGGGGACGGCACTGGGTGTTTGCCCACAACGGTGACCTGAAGGACTATTTCCCTCCGCTGCACAGCCACTTCCGTCCCATCGGCAGCACCGACAGCGAGCGCGCGTTTTGCTGGCTGATGCAGGAGCTGTCCAAATCCCACGCCAGCCTGCCCAGCACCGAAGAGCTCACGCTCACGCTGCGCGAACTCGTGCCCCAGGTGCGCCACTTCGGCAGCTTCAACTTTCTGCTCTCCAACGGCGAAGCGCTGTGGGCGCATTGCAGCACCAAGCTGCACTACCTCGTGCGCCAGCACCCGTTTGCACTGGCCACCCTGATGGACCAGGACTGGACCGTCAACTTCGCCGATCTCAACCATCCCGGTGACCGCGCCGCCGTGATCGTCACAACGCCCCTCACCCACAACGAGACCTGGACCGCCTTCGAGCCCAACGAGCTCAAGGTGTTCGTGGACGGCCTGCCCGTGGCGGAGAAGACCGCTTGAACGCCTGGCTGACACTGGGGATCGCGATCGTGGCCGAGGTCATCGGCACGACCGCGCTCAAGGCCAGCGAAGGGTTCACGCGGCTCGGTCCTTCGGCCATCGTGGTGGCGGGTTATGCGGTGGCGTTCTACTGCCTCTCGCTGGTGCTCAAGACCATCCCGGTGGGCGTGACCTATGCCATCTGGTCGGGCCTGGGCATCGTGCTCATCACGCTGGTGGCCTATGTGGTCTATGGGCAGAAGATCGATCTGGCCGGCTTGCTCGGCATGGGCCTGATCATGGCGGGCGTGGCGGTACTCAACATCTTCTCAAAAACCGCCGCGCATTGAAGCCTGCGCGCACGGTGCGCCCTCAGCCCGTCAGAGCACCTTGAACAGCTTCTCACGCAGCTCCGGCAGGCGCTTGGCGCCCATGCCGTGGTTGGACATGCTGCTCGCCCAGGCGTGGTAGACCACACGCAACTGCTCGGTGGTCTCGGCATGGAAGATGTCGTGCACCAGCGAAACGCGCATGTTCTGGCCAATGATGGAGTTGACGGAGTTGATCATGAAGTTGCGCGCCATCTCGTTGTCTTTGGCGCTGCGTGATCCGGCGCTCGGCAGGCCCGGTATCTCGCTGGACGACGACTCGACCCCCTCATTTGTCGCCGTCGACGTTGCCGTCGCTGCAGGGGCTGGGGCTGGGGCAGCAGCGGCCTGCGAGGCCATGGGTTTGGTGCGCGCCTGCGCCTCGACGCAATCCAGTGTCAGCAACTGACCCAGGATCTCTTCAATGTCGCCATTGCCGCTCAGAAAAGGGGCGAGTTCGCTGCCCGAGCGTTTGCCATCGACCAGCACGAGGATGCGGCGCACCAGCGGCGACAAGCCGAGCGATCGGGTCTGGATTTCCTGTTGCCCAACGGCCGTTTTGGCATAGACAGCGGTGGTCAGATCAAAGGTTTCGGGCATGGAACGTGTGGTGTGTCGGTGTGGGCAGGGCACCCTGAACACCCGCTTTTACTGCACCCGTTCGTGCGCAACAAGGCGGGAATGCCATGACATGGCACGAAAGCACTTCTTTTGACTGACAAATCCGGGCCCGAAGTCCGGTGCAAACGATGCCCCCGTGGTGCATGCACGACACACGCCCACGCAAGGGATGTTGCTATGCAATTAAGTACGGCCCCGGGGACCGCCGGCCCGCCGCTCTTCGCGCAGCATGAAAAGGTACAGGCCTTCGACCTTCTCGCGCGCCCACGGCGTCTTGCGCAGGAAGCGCAGGCTGGAACCCACGCTCGGGTCCACGTTGAAGCAGCGCACCGGGATGCGCTGGCCCAGTTCTTCCCAGCCGTAGTGGTCGGCCAGCGCGGTGACTATTGTTTCCAGCGTCAGGCCGTGCAGCGGGTTGCGCGCCTGTTTCGTCGGCTCTGCGGGCTTTTCGATGTCGCTCATGTTGATTTTTGGGACCGCCGGAGCGCGATCCCTGTGCATGCCAAGGTGGCGCCCAGGGCACCGCCGGGCCGGTTTTGCCGGACGGCCAGTGCCGTCCCCTTGAGGGGGTAGCGCGAAGCGCTGCGGGTGAGGCTCATCTCAGGGCGGCCTCCAGCGCATCGACGAACATCGCCGGCACGTCGAAGCCGGTCTGGTCGGTGATCTCCTGGAAGCAGGTCGGGCTGGTGACGTTGATCTCGGTCACGCTGTTGCCGATCATGTCCAGCCCCACCAGCAACAGGCCACGCGCGGCCAGCACGGGCGCGATGGCTTCGGCCACGGCGCGGTTCTCGTCGGACAGCGGCTGGGCCACGCCCTTGCCGCCGGCCGCGAGGTTGCCGCGCACTTCGTTGCCTTGCGGAATGCGTGCCAGCACGAAGGGTGCGACCTTCCCGCCGATCAGCAGCAGGCGCTTGTCACCCTGTGCGATCTCGGGCAGGTAGGCCTGCGCCATCACGCTCGTGGCCCCGCCCTCGTTGAGGGTTTCCACAATCGACCCCAGGTTCATGCCATCGGCACCGACGCGGAAAATGCCCGTGCCGCCCATGCCGTCAAGCGGCTTCAGGATGATGTCGCGGTGCTCGGCGTGGAACGCCCGCAGTTCGTTGGCGTTGCGCGTCACCAGGGTCGGCGGCGCGAAGGCCGCGAACTCCATCAAGGCGAGTTTTTCAGGGTGGTCGCGCAGCGCACGCGGGCTGTTGAACACCTTCGCGCCTTCGCGCTCGGCCTGTTCGAGCAGGTGCGTGGTGTAGAAGAACTCGCTGTCAAACGGCGGGTCTTTGCGCATGAGCACGGCATCAAAGCTGTGCACAGGCTCCAGCGCCTCGCTGGTCACGGTGTACCAGTCGTCGGCGTGGTTGTTGAGCTGCAAATGGCGCACCTGCGCGATCACGGACTGGCCGCTGCGCCAGCTCATGAAGCGCGGCTCGGTGCTGGCCACGCGGTGGCCGCGCTTTTGCAGCTCGCGCATCATGGCGAAGGTGGTGTCCTTGTAGATCTTGAAGGACTCGATGGGATCGGCAACGAAGAGGATGTTCATGGCGTGTCGGTTTTCTGAGCCCTGTACTGTTGCACAAACAGCGCGAGCGCGCCGGCGACCACGCCCCAGAAGGCCGAGCCGATGCCGGCAATGACCACACCGCTGAGCGTGACAAGGAAGGTGATGAGCGCGGCTTCGCGGTGGCTGTCCTCGCACAGCGCGGCGTGCAGGCCGCCACCGATGCTGCCCAGCAGCGCCAGACCGGCGATCGCCAGCACCAGCTCTTTCGGGAACGCGATCAGCAGACCGGTGACGGCCGCGCCGAACAGGCCGATCAGCACGTAGATGGCGCCGCAGGCCACCGCCGCGGTGTAGCGCTTCTTCTTGTCCGGGTGCGCCTCTTCGCCCATGCAGATGGCGGCGGTGATGGCGCTCAGGTTGAGCGCAAAGGCACCGAAGGGCGCGAGCACCAGCGTGACCACGCCGGTCATGGTGATGATCTTCGAGATCGGCATGTCGTAGCCCGCTGCGCGGATGGCCACCACCCCCGGCAGGTTTTGCGAAGCCATGGTGACGATGAACAGCGGCAGCGCCAGGCTCACGAAAGCGCTGAAGGTGAACTCGGGCGCTGTGAACACCGGCCTGGCCCATTCCAGCGTCAGCGCGCCCGCGTTGAACTGGCCCCGGGCCAGCACATACACCACCGCCACGCCCAGCGTGAGCGGCACCGCATAACGCGGCAGCAGGCGCCGGCCCAGCAGGTAGGCCAGCAGCATGAGCAACACCAGCGGCAGCGCGGTCTGCGCCGCCGCAAACGCCTGCAGGCCAAAACGCGCCAGCACACCGGCCAGCAGCGCCGAGGCGAGGGCCATGGGAATGCGGTTCATGATGCGCTCGAACGAGCCGGTGGCGCCCGCGAGTGCGATCAGCACGGCGGAGGCCATGAAGGCACCGACAGCCTGCGGCATGGTGAAGCCGCCCGCCAGCCCGGCCGTGGCCAGAACGGCCGCGCCGGGCGTGCTCCAGGCCACCATCACCGGCTGCTTCCAGAGGAGCGAGGGGATGGCCGAGCACAGGCCCATGCCCAGGCCGAGCGCCCACATCCACGAGGTGATGAGTTCGGGCGTGGCGCCGAAGGCCTGTGCGGCCTGGAAAACGATGGCCACCGAACTGGTGAAACCCACCAGCACGGCCACGAAACCGGCCGTGGCGGCCGACAGGTTCAGGTCACGGAAAAAAGACATCGGGCGATTGTGCAGGGTGAAACGCCCCCCGCGCCGTGCCTGACGGCGCGTCACCCCCCAAGGGGCGATGCGAGTGGCCCGGCAAAGCCGGTTCCACCGCATCCTTGGTTCGGTCACGCGCTCCGGGCATATGGAGCGACCTAAATCTCTATTTTTGACCCCAGCTCAATCACCGCATTGCTCGGCAAATTGAGAAACTCGGCCGCAGCGCCCGCGTTGTGGTGCATCTGGGCGAAGATCTTTTCGCGCCAGGGCGCCATGCCGCTGCCCAGTGTGGGCACAACCAGGTCGCGCGAGAGAAAGTAGCTGGTGGTCATGGGCTCCAGCTCGCAGCCTTGGGCACGCATGAGCCGCAGCGCCTTGGGCACATCCGGGTCGTCCTTGAAACCGTAGTGGATCACCACCTGCCAGCAGTCGTGCCCCAGCGGCTCGACTTCCAGCCGCTTGTCCAGCGCGATCCAGGGCACCTCGTGGCTGCGCACCGTGACGAACAGGTTCTGCCTATGCAGCACCTTGTTGTGCTTGAGGTTGTGCAGCAGCGCATTGGGCACGGTGCCGGTATCGGCCGTCAGGAACACGGCCGTGCCTTCCACCCGCAACGGCGGGGCCAAGAACACCGCTTCCAGAAAGCTGTCGAGGTCCAGCGATTCGGCCTGCTGCTTGGCCGCCATCAGGGCGCGACCCTGCTTCCAGGTCATCATGAGCGCGAACACCACGCCGCCGATCAGCAGCGGGAACCAGCCGCCAGCGAACAGCTTGAGCAGGTTGGAGCTGAAGAAGGCCAGATCGACCACGAAGAAGAAGCCGGTCGCCAGCAGGCACAGCCACAGCGGGTACTTCCAGCCGTAGCGGATGACGAAGAAGGTCAGCACCGTGGTGATCAGCATGTCCAGCGTCACGGCGATGCCGTAGGCCGCGGCGAGGTTGGTCGACGACTTGAACATCACCACCGCGAGCACGATGGCGGCAAACAGGCCCCAGTTGACGATGGGCAGGTAGATCTGGCCGGTGTCGTGCACGCTGGTGTGATGCAGGTTCAGGCGCGGCAGGTAGCCGAGCTGCACCGCCTGCTTGGTCACGCTGAAGGCGCCGGAGATCAGCGCCTGGGAGGCGATCACCGTGGCCATGGTGGCCAGCCCCACCAGGGGCAGCAGCGCCCAGTCGGGCGCCATGTTGAAGAACGGGTTCTTCACCGCTTCGGGGTCGGCCAGCAGCAGCGCGCCCTGGCCGAAGTAGTTCAGCGTCAGGCAGGGCATGACGATGGCGAACCAGGCCACGCGGATCGGCTTCTTGCCGAAGTGCCCCAGGTCGGCGTAGAGCGCTTCTCCGCCGGTCACGCACAGCACCACCGCGCCCAGGATGATGAAGGTGGTGCCCGGCTGCTGCCACATGAAGCGCAGCGCGTGGTGCGGGCTCAGCGCCGCGAGGATTTCAGGATGACCCACGATGTGCGACACACCCAGCACCGCAATCGACACGAACCACAACACGGTGATCGGGCCGAAGAACTTGCCAATGCCGCCGGTGCCGCGTTTCTGCACGAAGAACAGGCCGAACAACACCACCAGCGTGATCGGCACCACGTACCGCTTGAAAGCCGGGGAGACCACCTCCAGGCCCTCGACCGCCGAGAGCACCGAGATCGCGGGCGTGATCACGCCGTCGCCATAAAACAGCGAGGTGCCGAAGATGCCGATGGCCAGCAGCCATTTGCGCAGCTCCGGTTTGTCCTTCACCGCCTGCGACGCCAGCGCCAACATGGCGATCAGGCCGCCCTCGCCCGCGTTGTCGGCCCGCAGCACCAGCACCACGTACTTCAGCGAGACGATGACGGTCAGGGTCCAGAAGACGATCGACAGCACGCCATAGACGTTTTCGTGGGTGAAAGGAACGTGGCCCGATCCGAAGATTTCCTTGATGGCGTACAGCACGCTGGTGCCGATATCGCCATACACCACACCGATGGCGCCCAGGGTGAGCGCGGTGAGCGAAGATTTGTTGCTGGACACAAAAACACCCGGGACTTGTCGGCCCGGGTTCGGCTGTCAGGATGGGGGCGATTCTGCGCTCACGGCCCTCGCGCCGCCAGTAGGCGGGATCGCTGAAAGGGCCATGACGTGACGGATGTTGCAACGCAACACCCCGTCGACAACCGAGGTCCCCACCCGCCACGTCGCAAAACCCGACTTCAGCCGGAGCGGCGCGCCTGTGACCCGGATGCGGTGGAACCGGCTTCGCCGGGCCACTCGCACCACCCCCTTCAGGGGGTGACGCGCTGCAAGCGCGGCGCGGGGGTCATTCGTATATTTCAGCGTCCGGGTCGGTGGCTTCCAGCTCGTAGCTCGCGGCCAGCATGGCCAGGCGACCGATCACGCCGTACATGTAGAAGCGGTTGGGCACACTGGCGCCCGGCTTCACACCCGGTTGCGGCAGCTGCGCACTCTGCTCGAAAGCCAGCGGCACGAAGCTGGAGCCCGGTGCGTTGAGGTTCTCGTCCACGCCACGTTGCGCGTGCACGCGGTAGAAGCCGCCCACCACATAGCGGTCCATCATGTAGACCACCGGCTCGGCCACCGCCGCGTTGATGCGCTCGTTGGTGAGCACACCCTCCTGGATGATGACCTCGTGAACCGGCTGGCCGGCCTGCACCGTGGCCATGCGCTCGCGCGTTCCCATCGACAGGGCATCGATGTCCTTGGCATCGCGCACGGTGAGGATGCCCATGCCACCGGTGCCGTTGTCGGCCTTGACCACGACAAACGGCTTCTCGTTGATGCCGTATTCCTTGTACTTGCGGCGGATCTTGCCGAGCAGCGCGTCGGCGTTGGTGCGCAGGCATTCCAGACCATGCTCTTCGGCAAAATTGACCTGGCCGCACTGGTTGAACATCGGGTTGATGAGCCAGTGGTCCATGCCCAGCAGCTTGCCGAAGCGCTTGGAAACCTCTTCATACGCCTTGAAGTGGTTGCTCTTGCGACGCGTACCCCAGCCCGCATGCAGCGGCGGCAGCAGGTACTGTTCGTGCAGGTCTTCCAGGATGCCGGGCACACCGGCGCTGAGGTCGTTGTTGAGCAGGATGGTGCAGGGGTCAAAGTGCTTGAGGCCCAGGCGGCGCTTGCTGCGGATCAGCGGCTCCAGCGTGACCGACTCACCGCCGGGCAGGTCGATGGTGGTGGGCGCCTTGATGTCGTTGGACAGCGAGCCCAGGCGCACATTGAGCCCGGCCTGGTAAAAGATGCGCTGCAGTTGCCGCAGGTTGCTCAGGTAGAACACATCGGTGCTGTTCTCAGGCACCAGCAGCAGGTTCTTGGCCTCGGGGCAGATCTTCTCGATCGCGGCCATGGCAGCCTGCACCGCCAGCGGCAACATCTCGGGCGTGAGGTGGTTCCAGCCGCCGGGGTAGAGGTTGGTGTCCACCGGCGCGAGCTTGAAACCGGCGTTGCGCACGTCCACCGAGGTGTAGAACGGCGGCGTGTGCTCCATCCACTCCAGCCGGAACCAGCGCTCGATCACGGGCGTGGATTCCAGGATGCGCTGTTCGAGTTCGTTGATGGGGCCGGTCAGGGCGGTGACAAGATGCGGAACCATGTGGACCTTTTGATGAGGACTGCCCTGCCCATTGTAGGGAGCAGAATTGGCAGTCGAAAGGCAGAAATGGGGACGATCGGCGCACCTGCAAGACTGGGGTGACCGAAATTCAGACCATCCGCCAACCCGCTGAGCTCGCAAGGGTTTCATCCAGGGACACCGCCAGACCGGCTTTGCCGGACGGCAGGTGTCGCCCCCCTTCCAGGGGGTGGCGCCGAAGGCGACGCAGGGGGTCAGTTCCGAACCTCACCCTCGCCGAGCACCACGTATTTGAGCGAGGTCAGACCCTCGACACCGACCGGCCCGCGGGCGTGGAACTTGTCGGTGCTGATGCCGATTTCGGCGCCCAGTCCGTACTCGAAACCGTCGGCGAAGCGGGTGCTCGCATTCACCATCACGCTGGCCGAATCAACCTCACGCAGGAAACGCTGGGCATGTATGTGGTCGGTGGTGAGGATGGCGTCGGTGTGGTGGCTGCTGTAGCGGTTGATGTGGGCGATGGCTTCATCCAGGCCATCGACGATCTTCACGCTGATGACCGGCGCCAGGTATTCCTCGCTCCAGTCGGCCTCGCTGGCAGCCTTCACGCTCGCGCCGGGCACACCGGCCAGGATGGCCATCGCCGCCGGGCAGCCGCGCATTTCCACACCCTTGGCGGCGTAGATGGCACCGATCTTTGGCAGAAAGTCCGCCGCCACGCCGCGCGCCACCAACAGGCTTTCGGTCGCGTTGCAGGGGCTGTACTTCTGCGTCTTGGCGTTGTCGGCCACCTTGACCGCCATGTCGATGTCGCAGGGCTGATCCACATAGGTGTGGCAGTTGCCGTCCAGGTGCTTGATGACCGGCACCTTGGCCTCGGCGCTGATGCGCTCGATGAGTCCCTTGCCGCCGCGCGGGATGATCACGTCCACGTACTGCGGCATGGTGATGAGCTGGCCCACGGCGGCACGATCGGTGGTGGGCACCAGCTGCACGGCGTCGGTCGGCAGACCGGCGGCGGCCAGCGCCCGCTGCACCAGCGCGGCCAGAGCACGGTTGGAGTCGATGGCTTCGGAGCCGCCGCGCAGGATGCAGGCGTTGCCACTCTTGATCGACAGGCTCGCCGCCTCGATGGTCACGTTCGGGCGGCTTTCGTAAATCATGCCGAACACGCCGATCGGCACGCGCATCTGGCCGACACGGATGCCGCTCGGCATCTGCTTCATGCCGGTGATGTCGCCAATGATGTCGGGCATGGCGGCCAGCTGCTCGCAGCCTTCGGCGCAGGTTTCGATGACCTTGGGCGTGAGTTTGAGGCGGTCCACCATCGGCTCGGTGAGTCCGGCGGCACGGGCGCGCTCCAGATCCTTGGCGTTTTCGGTCTGCAAGCCGTCCACATTGGCGCGCAGCAGCGTGGCCAGCGAGCGCAGCGCCTTGAGCTTGGTGGCCGCACTGGCCTTGGCCATCAGCGCCGAGGCGGCCTTGGCCTGGCTGCCCAGCGTGTTCATGAGTTCGGTGGTGGAAGTCGCGTTCATCTGGTGATTTTCGCACCTTGCCTTGAATCCTGCCGCAGTCCGGAGCGCGTGACCGAACCTGCACACACCGAGGAACCGGCTTCGCCGGACGAAAGGCGTGGCCCCCTCCTGGAGGGAAACCGCGTCAGCGGCGCAGGAGGGTCACACTTTGCAGGCCTGGGTCACCCGCAAGGCCATCTGGTGCAACGCCAGCCATGGGTCGGCTGGCCAACCACTGGCTTTGAGACCTTTGACGATGCCGTCCACGGTGTGGGCGTCGTCCAGCCATCTGGCCAGACTGGCCGCCGAGATCAGCGGCAAGGCGCGTTCCATGAGTTTTTCCTTCAAACCCCAGACGCGGTTTTCGCGCAACGCCATCGGCAATGGACGACCCGCATCCATGGCACTTCGGACCCGGTTGAGCGTGCGGATGTCTTCCGCCAGCGCCCAGTGCACCAGCACAGCGGCCTCGCCTTCGGCCTGCAGGCCATCGAGCATGCGCTGCACGCGCAGCACCTGCCCGCCCAGCACCGCCTCGGCGAGCTTGAACGGGGTGTAACGCGCCACGTTCAGCACGGCATTTTCAACCTGCTCCAGCGACAGCTCACCCGGCGGATGCAGCAGGCCGAGCTTCTGGATTTCCTGGTGCGCGGCCAGCAGGTTGCCCTCGACCCGGTCGGCAAAAAACTGCAGCGTGCGCTGGCCTTCTTCCCCGGCCGCCACGCGTTGCCCCTGCTGCTGCAGGCGCTGCGCGATCCATGCGGGCAGCGCCTGTCGCTCCACCGGGTCCACCTTCACCGTCGCGCCAAAACTGTCGAGCGCGGCAAACCAGGCGCCCTTCTGGGTGGCGGCATCGAGCCGGGGCAGGATCACCAGCGTGAGCGTGCTGTCGTTGTCCCGCGCGGCCTCGGCCATCTGCTGCAGCACCTGCGAACCGTCTTTGCCCGGCTTGCCCGAGGGCACACGGATCTCGATCAGCTGCTTGTCGGCAAACAGGCTCATGGAGCCGCCGCTGGCCAACACCTCGCCCCAGTCAAAGTGCGCACCGGCCACGGTGTGCACGGTGCGTTCGGTATAACCCTGCTCGCGGGCGGCGGCGCGGATGGCGTCGGCCGCCTCCTGTATCAGCAGGGGTTCGTCGCCATGCAGGGTGTACAGGCTCTTGAGCCCGCGTTGCAGCTGGCTGGCAAGCTGCGTTGCAGAAACCTGCATGACGCCCTTACAGCGACTTCACCGCCGCCAGGCGGCGCATGATCTGCTGCACGATGTCGCTCTGCATGTCGTTGAACATCAGCTGCTCTTCGGCCGCTTTGGCCAAAGCACCGGTTTCGGTGAAGCTGATGTCGCGCTCCTGCAGCATTTCGGTTTCGTCGATCAGGTATTTGCCACTCGATGTGCTCAGGCGGAAGCGAAAGCGCGTGCGCAACTGCAGTTCACGCACCTGGCCGGAGGTGGTCTGCCCCACGACCACGCGCTCGCGCTGATCGGTGAGGACTGCCAGGACCACCTGGACGGGTGGCTGGCCCGCCACCGCAGCGGTGTTCACGACCTGAATCCCGGCAGCAGCGAGTTCGCGCTGCAAGGCCCGGGACACCGGGGTGGCGACGAAATTTGTAAACCGCAGCGATGTGAACGCAAAGCTGGGCGCCTGACGCAGAGCAAAACCGCAACCGCTCAACCCTCCGGTCGCCAGCAGGATACCCGCGCCGGCCAGTCCGGCCCACACCACGCGCCGACGGGCATCAGCGGGCATATCGCTTGACATGGAGGCAGAACGTGGTGTCATGGCAGATGGTTTCGATATGGGATTCATGGCTCAAGGTTTTATACCACCACGTTGACCAGACGCCCCGGCACCACCACCACCTTCTTGGGCACAGCGCCGTTGGCCTGCTTGACGAAGGCCTCGCTGGCCAGCGCCGCGGCTTCGATGGCGGCCTTGTCGGCGGCGGCCGGCACCGTGATGCTGCCGCGCAACTTGCCGTTGATCTGCAGCATGAGTTCGATCTCGTCGCGCTGCAGCGCGGCCTCGTCGGCCTGCGGCCAGGGCGCGTCGAGCAGCTCACCCGAGGTGGCGGCGTAGCCGAGTTCGGTCCAGAGACTGTGCGCAATGTGCGGCGTGGCCGGGTAGATGCAGCGCAGCAGCATGCCGAAGCCTTCGGCCAGCGCGGCGTTGTCACCAGCGGAGCCGTCGGCCTTGAAGTCGTCCAGGGCATTGAGCATCTTCATCGCGCCGGAGACCACAGTGTTGTACTGCATGCGCTGGTAATCGTAGTCCACCTGCTTGAGCACGGTGTGTACCTCCAGGCGCAGCGCCTTGGCGGCTTTGGAGAGCGACTGCTTGCCCACGCCGGCCGCGAGCGCACCCAGGCCAGCCGTGGCCGAGAGCTTGTTGCCAAAACCCCAGACCCGGCGCAGAAAACGGTAGCTGCCCTCCACGGCCGCGTCGTTCCACTCCAGCGTGGCTTCCGGCGGCGCGGTGAACATGGTGTACAGGCGGGCGGTGTCGGCGCCGTATTTCTCGATCAGGTCCTGCGGATCGACGCCGTTGTTCTTGGACTTGGACATGGTGCCCACGCCCTCGTAGTCGATCGCCGTGCCCACCGGCAGGTCGCCCACGGCCTTGATGAGCTTCGCGCCGATCACCTTGCCGGCTTCGTCCAGTACATGCTCCACGTCCTGCGGCCAGAAGTAGTCCTTGCCGCCCTTCTCGGTGCGGCGCGAGTAGATGTGGTTGAGCACCATGCCCTGGGTCAGCAGCTTGCTGAAGGGCTCGTCCACCTTCACCAGGCCGAGGTCGCGCATGACCTTGGTCCAGAAGCGTGCGTACAGCAGGTGCAGGATGGCGTGTTCGATGCCGCCGATGTACTGGTCCATCGGCATCCAGTAGTCCGCACCCTCGGCCACCATCTTCTCGCTGTTGGTCGGATCGCAGTAGCGCATGAAGTACCAGGACGAGTCCACGAAGGTGTCCATGGTGTCGGTCTCGCGCCGCGCGGCTTTGCCGCAGATGGGACACACCACGCCAGCGTGGAAGCCTTCGTGTTTGTGCAGCGGGTTGCCCGAACCGTCGGGAATGCAGTCCTGCGGCAGCACCACCGGCAGGTCCTGCTCGGGCACCGGCACCGCACCGTGTTCGGCGCAGTGGATGATGGGAATGGGCGTGCCCCAGTAGCGCTGGCGGCTGATGCCCCAGTCGCGCAGGCGGAAGGTGGTTTTCTTTTCGCCCAGGCCTTGGGCGGCCAGCAGCTCGGCGACCTTGTCCACGGCGGCCTTCTGGCCCAGGCCGTCGAGCACGCCGGAGTTCACGCACGCGCCGCGCTGCTTGTCGGCGTACCAGTCGGCCCAGGCAGCGGTGGAGAACGTCTCACCGTCCACCGCCACCACCTGCTGGATCTTCAGGTCGTATTTCAATGCGAACGCAAAGTCGCGTTCGTCGTGCGCGGGCACGCCCATCACGGCGCCGTCACCGTAGCTCATGAGCACGTAGTTGCCGACCCAGACCTCGACCTGTGCGCCGGTGAGCGGGTGCGTGACGAACAGGCCGGTGGCCATGCCCTTCTTTTCCTGCGTGGCGAGCTCGGCTTCGGTGGTGCCGCCGGTCTTGCACTCTTCGATGAACGCCGCCAAGGCAGGGTTGGTCAAGGCGGCGTGGTGGGCCAGCGGGTGCTCGGCGGCCACGGCGCAGAAGGTCACGCCCATGATGGTGTCGGCGCGCGTGGTGAACACGTACATCTTGCCGTCACCAATCAACGCACCGTCCGCACCTTTGATGGCGTGAGGGAAGGCGAAGCGCACGCCTTCGCTCTTGCCGATCCAGTTCTCCTGCATCAGGCGCACCTTGTCGGGCCAGCCGTTCAGCGTCGCCTTGGGGTTGCCCAGCTGCACGTGGTCGAGCAGTTCGTCGGCGTACGAGGTGATGTTCAGGTAGTAGCCGGGGATCTCGCGTTTTTCCACCGTGGCGCCGGTGCGCCAGCCCTTGCCATCGATCACCTGTTCATTGGCCAGCACGGTCTGGTCCACCGGGTCCCAGTTGACGATCTGGGTCTTGCGGTAGGCGATGCCTTTTTCCAGCATCTTCAGGAACAGCCACTGGTTCCATTTGTAGTAGCTCGGGTCGCAGGTGGCAACCTCGCGCGACCAGTCGATGGCCAGGCCCATGGCCTGCATCTGCTGCTTCATGTAGGCGATGTTCTCGTACGTCCACTTGGCCGGCGGCACGCCGTTCTTCAGCGCCGCGTTTTCGGCTGGCAGGCCAAAGGCGTCCCAGCCCATGGGCATCAGCACGTTGTGACCGTTCATGCGCAGGTAGCGCGTGAGCATGTCGTTGATGGTGTAGTTGCGCACGTGGCCCATGTGCAACTTGCCGCTGGGATAGGGCAGCATCGAGCAGGCATAGAACTTCTTCTTGCCGGCGACCTCGGTCACGCGGTAGGCGTCGTTGGCGTTCCAGTGGGCGTGCGCGGCGCGCTCGACATCCTTGTGGGCGTATTTTTCTTGCATGAAGCAGAGACAGGGAGTTCAGGAACAGTGGAAAGGAGGACGGGTAGCGATGCGCACATTCAGATCCTGGGCTGCAACGCATCATTGTCCGAAAGCGAATTCTAGGCCTTGGCCATCAGCTGGCCAGAAGTCCGAACCGAGCCTCAACGGGCTGGGGACTGTGCACCACCTGTGGCCGGGTCTGCCACAAAACCAATCCGAGAGAGTCCTGCCGCCTGACTCATGCCGATCAACTGGACGACCCGCCCATAAGGCACCGCCGTGTCTGCTCGGAGCTGCAACTCAGTGGCCGGGTTGATCCGTGCGGTCTGCTGGAGGCGCAGAAACAAGGCTTCGTTGTCAACGGGTTGTTCGTCCCAGAAAATCTGGCCTTTGGCATCGACACTGAGGGACACAAAGGCTTCGGGTTCCGACGCGGCCCCGGTGGCTGGGCTGGTGGTCTGTGGCAGCTCCAGCTCAAGACGGCTGGCCATGAGCGGTGCCGTGATGATGAAGATCACCAGCAGCACCAGCATCACGTCCACCAGCGGGGTGACGTTGATGTCGCTCATGGGCTGGTGCCCGGCAGGCTTTTCCAGACGACCAAAGCTCATGACGGACGGTCTCCGAGATGAGGCCGGAACGCACACCCAGCGTGGGCCAGGCGGCTCATACCGCGGACTCCTTGTAGGCCAGCAGTTCACGCAGGTCACGCGCAAAACCTTCCAGGTCGGCCTCGATGCGTGCCACCTGACGGCCGAGCACGTTGTAGGCCAGTACCGCGGGAATGGCGACCGCCAGCCCCGCAGCGGTCATGACCAGCGCCTCACCCACCGGGCCGGACACCTGTTCGATCCGGAACTTGCCATCCTGTCCGATTTCGGTGAGGGCGTGGTAGATGCCCCAGACCGTGCCCAGCAGACCCACAAACGGCGCGGTGGACCCCACCGTGGCGAGCAGAACCTGCCCGAACTGCAGGCGATGCAGCACCAGGTGCAAGGCGTCGCGCAGCACACGGGTGAGCTGCTGGGAGCGGTCGCCAGCAGCTGCCAGTGTCTGGGGCGCAGCCTGCTCGATGGTGCGTGCGGCCTGCAACAGGGGCAACACCAGACGGCGCGGGTCAAAAGCCTGCAAGCGCTGCTGCGCATCGTCAAGGTGCGCCGCCTGCCAGAAGGCCGCCGTGGACAACTGCACATCCTTCACGGCCCTGCGCAGCATCCAGCTTTTCCAGAAGATCACCACCCAGCTGGCCACCGACATCGCGAACAGCAACAAGGCCACACTGCGGCTGATCGCATCCCCCTGCAGCACCGTTTGCCACACACCCATAGAACGTCCTTCTGGTTGGCTCGCGCTCAGTGCAGTCCGAGCACGTCGTACATGTCGTACAGGCCGCTCGTCTTGTCCGCCAGGAACCGCACGGCGCGCAGACTGCCCTGGGCATAGGTCACGCGGCTGCTGGATTTGTGCGTGATCTCGATGCGCTCGCCGGTCCCGGCGAACAGCACAGTGTGGTCGCCCACGATATCCCCGCCGCGGATGGCGGCGAAACCGATGCTGGACGGGTCCCGCTCGCCGGTCACGCCTTCGCGGGCGTAGACCGCACAGTTCTTCAGATCCCGACCCAGCGCCTCGGCAATCACCTCACCCATCTTGAGCGCGGTGCCGCTGGGCGCATCCACCTTGTGGCGGTGGTGCGCCTCGATGATCTCGATGTCGTAGCCGGTGGACAGCGCCTTGGCCGCCATTTCCAGCAGCTTGAACGTGACGTTCACGCCCACGCTCATGTTGGGTGCCATCATGATGGCGATGGACTTCGACGCCTCGGCGATCTCTGCCTTTTGTTCGTCGGTGAACCCGGTCGTGCCGATCACCACATTCACCCCGTGCTTCACGCATTCGCGGATGTGGCCCAGGGTGCCCTCGGGCCGTGTGAAATCGATCAACACCTGGCTGGCCGCGAGACCCGCGCCCAGATCGGCGGTGATGGCGACACCCGTCGCCTGTCCGGCATAGGCGCCGGCATCCAGGCCGATGGCGGGGCTGGCCGGGATGTCCAGCGCACCGGTCAGAACGCAGTCGCCGCTGGTGCGCACCGCCTCCACCAGCATCTGTCCCATGCGGCCGCTGGCACCGGCCACACACACACGGTGCGGATTACGGAGCACGGCGCTCATCGGACAGACCCCGGGGTTTCCAGAGGCGGATAGCTGGTGGATGCCGGTGGCGCGTCGGGCACCGGTGCTTGTGTGCCGGCTGGCGCGGCGTTGCGTTCCTGGAAAGTCTTGAGCTGCTCGTCAGTGGCTTGCATCGCAGGGGCCTTGCCGGACTTGCGCTTCACATCCAGCGATGACACGAACTCCTCTTCACTGGGCAGTTCGTCGGCCTCAAACCGTTCCAGAGCCTCGGCCTTGAAATACACGGTCAACTTGCGTTGCTGGGTCGCCTGCCCCTGGCGGCGGAACGTGAACACATAGTCCCAGCGATCGGCGTGGAACACGCTGGCCAACAAAGGCGAACCCAACAATTCGCGAACCTGCTGGCGCGACATGCCCACCTGCAAGGCCTGGGCCTGTTCGCGCGTGACCACATTGCCCTGGACAATGTCAATTTTGTAAGGCGTCACCAGCCCGCCGAGGAAGGACACATCGGGCAGTTTGGCACCCCAGCCGGAGCAGGCTGAGAGCAGGCTTGCGACAGCCAGCGCGCCCAGGGCGCGCGCCACACGGCGCGGACGCACGGCCAGACAGGAAGTAGAACAGGACATTGACTGGTGCATGAAGGCAACCCATGTAAGGCACGCGTTACCGCCTTGGGCCGCAGGGACATGCAGCAGGCAACACGCTGGCGATATGATCGCTTCATTGTAGCCCCGGGGTCCGGCCTGCCGTGCCGCCCGGGCACCCTGCGCAGCGGCGACCAGGGCCACGGACCCGCCGTTCCACTCCATGCAAACAGCCTCGCCCATGACCAACATCGATGAACTGAAAAGCACGGGACTCAAAGCCACGCTGCCGCGTCTGAAGATTCTGGAGGTGTTCCAGAACGCCAAGCAACGCCACATGACGGCCGAAGACGTCTACCGTGTGCTGCTCGAAGAGCATTCCGACATTGGTCTGGCCACGGTGTACCGCGTGCTGATGCAGTTCGAGCAGGCCAGCCTGCTCACGCGCAGCAACTTCGAGTCGGGCAAAGCGGTGTTCGAACTCAACGAAGGCCAGCACCACGACCACCTGGTCTGCCTGGACTGCGGGCGGGTGGAAGAGTTTTACGATCCGGAAATTGAAAAACGCCAGCAGATGGTCGCCAAAACGCGCGGGTTCATCCTGCAGGAACACGCCCTGTCGCTCTACGCGAACTGCAACAAGGTGAACTGTCCCCACCGCAGCGAGCCGGGCCACCGCTGACCCAAGCACCACTGCGCGAGCCAATCCGCGCTGAAACGGCGCCACCCGCAGCCAGCAGCGATCACTCGCTGTGCAACATGGCCGCCCGGTGGCGCGCAACGAACTCCTGATAGGTATCGATACCGCGCAACTGCAGGATCGTGTTGCGCACCGCCGCCTCCACCAGAACAGCAATGTTGCGACCCGCCACCACCTGGATCACGGCCTTGCGCACCGGCACCCCAAGCACGTCCTGGTACAGCGGCTCGTGCGGCATGCGGTCGTAATCGCGCTCCATGGTTTCCTTGCGAACCAGGTGCACGATCAGGGTCAACCGCATCTTGCGCCGTACCGCGGTCTCGCCAAAGATGGCCTTGATGTCGAGCAGACCGATGCCGCGCACTTCGAGCAGGTTCTGCAGCAGCTCGGGACACCGGCCTTCAATACTGGTCTGGTTGATGCGGTAGAGGTCGACCGCATCGTCGGCCACCAGCCCATGGCCACGTGAAATCAGCTCCAGTCCGAGCTCACTCTTGCCGAGGCCGGATTCACCGGTGATCATCACACCCATGCCCAGGATGTCCATGAACACGCCGTGCATCGAGGCGCGGTCGGCAAAATGGCGCGAGAGGTAGGCGCGCAGCACATCGATCACGAACGCCGCCGGCTCGGGCGTGGCAAACATGGGGATCTGGGCCCGCTCACACATGGCCATGAGCGCGTCGGGCACGGTCTGCCCATCGGCCACCACCAGAACAGGAGGCTCCAGCGTCACGATGCGGGCGACCCGGCGGCGATTGTCTTCTTCGCTCGGGCTCGTCAGGTAAGCGACTTCGCGCTCGCCAAATACCTGCACGCGATAGGGATGAATGTAGTTGAGATAACCGACCAGATCGGCCCCGGAACGGGCCTCCCGGATGGCCACCTCGTCAAACCGCCGCTCCGAAGCCCCCAGCCCGGCCACCCACTGCCACTTCAGGGCATCGCGGTGGTCTTCAAACAGGACATCCGCGCTGACGACGGTGGGCTTCATGCAGCCGCATGGGCCGACTGCCAACCGGTGATCAGGTCATGCAGCGCACCCGACTCCACCGAGGTCTTCATCTGCTCGCGCAGAACGCTGTCGCTCAACAGTTCAGCGATTTCCGAGAGGATCTCCAGATGCTTCTGGGTAGCGGCTTCGGGAACCAGCAGAAAGATCATGAGCTGCACAGGCTGCTCATCGGGAGCATCAAAACCGATCGGACTGGCCAGCTGGAACACCGCCGCCAGCGGTTGTTTCAGGCCTTTGATGCGACCATGCGGAATGGCCACACCGTGACCCAGGCCCGTGGAGCCCAGGCGTTCACGGGCGAACAGACTGTCGGTGATCAGGGCCCGGTTAAGACCATGCAGGGTTTCGAAAAGCAAACCCGCTTCTTCAAACGCACGTTTTTTGCTGGTCGCGTCCACGCTGACGAGCACTTGCGCAGCGGGCAATATGGCAGATAGTCGGTTCATGGGGGCCTCTTGGACCGCAAATTATGCCGAGTTGGGCGGCGTTGGCTAGACTGCAGGCACAAAAAAGCCGCTTGACTTTTGAAGCGGCTTGTTGCATTGCAACAATGCGGCCGGGCAGCGTTGCGCAGCCCGGTTCACACATCACATCAGGCGCTTGGCCGAATCGTGGTGGTGGTCCTGGCTTTTGTCCTTGTAGCGCAGGACCTGGCGGTCGAGCTTGTCTGCCAGCTCGTCCACGGCGGCGTACAAATCGGCGTGTGCACTTTCGGCAAATAAATCCCTACCTTTCACATGGATGTTGCATTCGGCCTTCTGGCGCAAGTCTTTCTCCTTCAGGTTGTCCACTGTCAGCAGCACCTTGATATCGACCACCTGGTCAAAATGTCGGGAAATGCGTTCGAGCTTGGTCGTGACGTAACCGCGCAAGGCGGGCGTGACTTCGAGATGGTGACCGCTGATCGTAAGGTTCATAAAAGAGCCTCCTTATGCTCCGGGTTGACACAAACCGCCGGAAGGGCAGACCTCCCGGCGGCCACGGGGATGTCCTGAACCCACTATGCCCATGAATCCGCAGGGACGCAAGCCTGCACTGCAACAAAGCTGTAAAACACGAACCTTGTCATTCACCTCGATCGCACCAGATCGCCAGCTGAGGGATGCACCACGGCAGCCGAACCGTGCATCCTCAGAAGGCGCACCATCAGGATCGCCGCCACGCTGACACAGGCACCGAGCAGACCCGACACCCAGTAGTGCTGCACCAGGCCTGCGGCATCACGGCTGATGATGAGCCCGCCCAGAAAGGAGGCCAGCCCCATGGCAGCCGATTGCACCGAAGCGTTGAGCGCCATGAAGGTGCCGCGCAAGGCCGGGTTGGCCGCGCCAGTGACCAACGCCATGCCGGGAATCATGCGACCACTCATGAAGATGAACAGGCTGGTGGACACCACGAGCACGGCCCACAACGGCCACCGCGGCATGAGCGTGGTCGCCAGCAGCGGCACGATCACGGCCAGCGCGAGGATCGTGAACGTGCGCTGCTTGCCCCAACGGTCGGCCAGACGGCCGAACAGCCGCGCGGTGAACAGGGTGGCCACGCCGCCACACAGGTAGAGGTAGGGCACCTCTTCGGGCAACACGCCCACGTTCGCCTGCAGGTAGATGGTGAGGTAGGGCAAGACGGTGAAGCCGGTGAACATCAACAAGGCCGAGAAGGCGAAGGCCCGCTGGTGGTTGGGTTCCGCCAGCACTATGCCGATGCCGCGCCAGGCGGACGGCCGGTCCGCAACGCGCAGGTGGTGATCCAGCGCAGGCAAGGTCAATGCCGCTCCAATGGCGAAAGCCCCGCTCAGCAGGGCGATGCCGATGAAGGGTGCCTGCCAGCTCAGGTGACTCGCCAGAAACAGGCCCAGCGGCACGCCCGCCACCGTGGACACCGAGAACGACGACATCACGATGCCCATGGCACGCCCGCGCCGCTCGAACGGGATCACGTCGGCCACGATGGTCTGCGACAACGCCGACAGCACGCCCCCGAACATGCCGGCGGCCACGCGCGCCACCATCAGGAACCCGTAGCCCGGGGCCAGCCCGCAGCCGAGTGTGGCCACCGCAAACAGCCCATACAGCACCAGCAACAGGCGCTTGCGGTCAAAGCGATCCACGTAGGTGGCGGCCGCCAGACCCGACACACCCGCCGCGAGCGTGTAGGCCGACACGAGCAGGCCAAACTGCGCGTCCGTGATGCCAAAGAGCCGCGTGAACTGCGGCCCCAAGGGCATCATGATCATGAAGTCGAGGATGTGGGTGAACTGGATGCCGGCAATGGTCAGCAACAGCCCGAGTTCGCGGCGGGGTGTGAGTCGGGGATGTGTCATGATTTTGGTGAATGGCACACTGTATCTGCACACCCCAAGCAGCGGCCCGGAAAGGTATTTTCATCCTGTGTCCCTCGATACGCTGATCGCCCGGAACCTGCTGGGCGCCGATGTGCCCGATCATGCAGGCAATGCCTGCGCCCTGGTGCTCCTGGGCGGCGGCGCGCGCACCGCCTACCAGGTCGGCGTGCTCAAGGCCCTTGCTGCCATGCTGGCAGCCAACAGCCCCGCGGCGGACAACACGGCGCCAGCATTCCCGTTCAAGTGGCTGTTTGGCACCTCGGCGGGCGCACTCAACGCCAGCTACCTGGCCAGCCGGGCTTCGCTCGGACTGCAGGCGCTGCCCCAACTGGCGGCGTTCTGGAGCCAGCTGAGATCGCGCCACATCTACCGGCTGGAGGCCCCGGGCTGGGTCCGCGCCAACCGGGTGTTTGCCGGCTGGACGCTGGCGCGCCAGGTCAAGCGGCACCGCGCGCTGCTCGACACCCTGCCCCTGGTGGACACGCTGCACCATGCGATCGACCTGCCCGGGCTTGAGCGCGCGCTGCACCAGCAAGACATCGATGTGCTGGGCGTCACCGCCTCCAGCTACACCACCGGCGAACACTGGACGTTCTGCCAGACCCGGCCCGATACGGCCACCCGACCCTGGAGCCGCCCCGGACGGCGCGCGTCCTTCCAGCCCATCACCATCGAACACCTGATGGCGTCCAGCGCCATCCCGTTCCTGTTTCCGGCGGTGCCGCTGTGGGTCGAAGGCCACAAGGAACATTTCGGTGACGGCTCCATGCGCCAGCTCTCGCCGCTCTCGCCCGCCATCCAGTTCGGTGCCCGGCGCATCCTGGTGATTGGCGTCGGACAACCTCAGCGCTCCGGCCTGGGCGGCAACAGCAACGGCGAACCCACCGCCGGCACCATCGCCGGCCACGCCATGGCCAGCGTGTTCCACGACACGCTGCAGGCCGACGTGGAGCAGGCCCAGCGGGTCAGCCAGACCTTGAGCCGTTTGCCGCCCGAGCTCGCAGCGGCCCTTCCCTACAAGCCGCTGGAAGTGCTGGCGCTGCAACCCAGCTTTTCCCTCGACGAACTGGCCAGGAAACACATCGGATCCCTGCCCGCCCCCACGCGCAACACCCTGACCGGACTGGGGGCGCTCGACACCGGTCGGGGCTCCGCCGGCAGCGCGGCCGCACTCGCCAGCTACCTGTTGTTTGAACCCGATTTTGTCCAGGCCCTGATCGAACTGGGCGAACACGATGCCTGGCGTCGAAAAGACGAATTGATCGCCTTTTTTGGGGCGTCACAACCGGTCGGTGCATCGTTGGCGATGCCATAATCCACCGCAGTTCCCTCATGGAGTTCCCTATGGAAAGCACACCCCCCAGTTGTGTGCTTTCAGCCATCCCCGCTCCCGTCTGAGCGCCGCGCCCTGCGCGGTGGTCAAGGCCAGGCTGCAGGACGGTTGAAAGCGCCGTCCGCCCCGCCCGCCGCTGCGGCTTTCGCACGCACCGGCCTCACAGACACCCCGCCCGGGAGCACCCATGCTCAACGTATTCACCCTGGCCAATGGCCGACTGTTCCAGGAAGAAATCGAGTCGCTCGAAGAACTGGCCCAGTTCAAGCCCATCTGGGTCGACCTCGAAGACCCCACGCCCGAAGAGCGCCGCTGGGTCAAACAGCATTTCGGGCTGTCGATTCCCGAAGACGCGATGGACGACGACATCGAGGAGTCGGCCCGTTTCTTCGAGGAAGACAACGGCGAGCTGCATGTGCGCAGCGACTTTCTGATCGATGACGACGAGGATCCGCGCGCCATCCGCGTGGCCTTCATCCTCAACGAACACAACGCCGAGCTCAGGAGCCAGGGCGTTCTGTTCTCCATCCACGACGAGGATGTGCCGGTGTTCCGCCTGCTGCGCATGCGCGCGCGGCGCATGCCGGGGTTGATCGAAAACGCCAAGGATGTGTTGCTGATGCTGTTCGATGCCGACGCCGAGTACTGCGCCGACACGCTGGAGAACATCTACGACGACCTGGAAAAAGTCAGTCGCCAGGTGCTGGCCGGCGCAGTGACGGACGACACCGCCGGGCAGGTGCTCTCGGCCATCGCGCGCCACGAAGACATGTCGGGTCGCATCCGCCGCAACGTGATGGACACGCGCCGCGCCGTCAGTTTCATGATGCGCACGCGCATGTTGAGCGCCGAACAGTTCGAAGACGCGCGCCAGATCCTGCGCGACCTCGATTCGCTCGACAGCCACACCGCCTTCCTGTTCGACAAGATCAACTTCCTGATGGACGCCACCGTCGGTTTCATCAACATCAACCAGAACAAGATCATCAAGCTCTTCTCGGTGGCCAGCGTCGCGCTGCTGCCCCCGACCATGATCGCCAGCCTCTACGGCATGAACTTCGAGTACATGCCGGAACTGAGCCAGCGGTGGGGTTACCCGTTTGCGCTCGGATTGATGGTGCTCTCGGCCGTGGGGCCCATGCTCTATTTCCGCAAGCGCGGCTGGTTGAAGTAGGTCCACCCCCGCGCCGGGCTCACTGCGTGGCCCGTCACCCCCTCAAGGGGCGGCACTGGCGGCCCGGCGAAGCCGGTTCCGCGGTGCCCTGGGACCAACTCCCCCTCCAGCGCAACGTGTCTTCACCCAGGATGCGGTGGAACCGGCTTTGCCAGACCACTCGCATCGCCCCCTGGCGGGAGTAACGCCGCTGGCGGCGCAGGGGTGGTCCATCAGGCCATCATCGATTCGATGATGGCGCCGCTGTAGCGCGATGCCACTTCGCGCAGGAAACGCGGGAAGTCCACGTGCGCGGCGTCGTCCGCGCGGTCGGAGATGGTGCGCACCACGGCCAGGGGCACGGCGAAGTCGTGGCAGACCTGCGCGAAGGCTGCGCCCTCCATTTCCACCGCCAGCGCATCGGGCAGCGCCCGTTGCAGCGCCTGGCTCTCGGCGGTGGTGGCGACAAAGCGGTCGCCGCTGATCAGCAGGCCCTGGTGCAGGCGCGGCGCCTGCAAGCCGAAGGCGGCCACCGTCTCTGCCCCCAGCCGCTGCGGCAGTGTGTGCAGCATGCGGTCGCAGGCCAGCTCCAGCGCATCGGTCAGCGCCGCATCCGCCTCAAAGCGGGCGCGGCCGTAACCCGGCACCTCGTGGCGAGGGAACAAGGGTGATGCGTCCATGTCGTGCTGCAGGAACTGGCGTGCGAGCACCACGTCGCCCACGTTCACACCTGCGCCCAGGCCGCCAGCCACGCCGGTGAAAACGATGCGGTTCACACCGAAGTGCTGGATCAGCAGCGAGGCCGTGGTGGCCGCAGCCACCTTGCCGATGCCGCTGAGCACCGCGACCACGTCCTGCCCGTGCAGGTGACCGACCCAGAACTCGCGCCCGCCGATCACCTGTTTGTGTTCGTCGGGCATCAGTTCCAGCACGCTGGCGAGTTCGTCGTGCAGGGCGGCAACGACCGCAGTACGGGAAGTCTTTTTCATGCCCACATTGGACCAGAGTCCGAAGCGACTCCGGCGCGCGTGACCAGGCCCAGAACGCGACGGAACCGGCTCCGCCGAGCCGCATCGCGTTGCCCCCTGGAGGCGCGGGGGGAGCCCGGTTACTTCTTGTCCCGGAGTTCGCGGCGCAGGATCTTGCCCACCGGCGTCTTGGGCAGCTCGGTGCGGAACTCCACAACCTTGGGTTGTTTGTAGCCGGTGAGGTTGCTCTTGCAGAAGTCTCGCACCTGGGCTTCGGTGAGCGCTGCATCCTTCTTCACGATCACCAGCTTGACGGCCTCGCCCGACTTGTCGTCGGGCACGCCGACCACGGCGCATTCCATCACACCGGGGAGTTGAGCCACCACGTCTTCCACCTCGTTCGGATAAACGTTGAAGCCACTGACCAGCACCATGTCCTTCTTGCGATCGACTATTCTGAAATAGCCGCGCTCGTCCATGACGCCCACGTCGCCGCTCTTGAAGTAACCGTCGGCCGTCATGACCTTGGCGGTTTCATCCGGTCGCTGCCAGTAACCGGCCATCACCTGCGGGCCTTTGATGGCGATCTCGCCGGCCTGGCCCTGCGGCACTTCGTCGCCCTCGTCGTCCAGGCACTTCATGAAGGTGTTGGGCAGGGGCACGCCGATGGTCGCGGTGAACTCGGTGTTGGTCACCGGATTGCAGCTCGCCGAGGGACTGGTTTCGGACAAGCCATAACCTTCGCAGATCGGGCAGCCGGTTTTCTCCAGCCAGAGCTTGGCCACCGCGCCCTGCACCGCCATGCCACCACCCACCGACACCTTGAGGTTCCTCCAGTTGACGGTGTTGAAGTCCGGGTGGTTCGCCAGACCGTTGAACAGCGTGTTCACCGCCGGGAAGCTGTGGAAGGTGTGCTTGGAGAGCTCCTTGAGCACAGCGGGCAGATCGCGCGGATTGGGGATGAGGATCACTTTGCCGCCGGTGCGCATGCCCAGCATCATGTTCACCGTGAAGGCGAAGATGTGGTACAGCGGCAGGGCGCAGACACTGGTGGGCTGCTCACCCGCCGGCACCTGCTTCATCACGGGGTCGTTCCAGGCCTCGGACTGCAGCACATTGGCGATCACGTTGCGGTGCAGCAGCACCGCGCCCTTGCTCACGCCGGTGGTGCCACCGGTGTACTGCAGCACGGCCACGTCTTCCGGTCCGATTTCGGGGCGCTTGAGCGTGCCGCGTGTGCCCTTGGCAATGGCGTCGTTGAAGCGCACCGCGTGGGGCAGGCTGAAGGTGGGCACCATCTTCTTCACGTTGCGCACCAGGTAGTTGACGATGGCGCCCTTGAGCAGTCCCAGCAGGTCGCCCATGGCGGCCAGCACCACGTGCTTGACCGGCGTGTTCGCGATGCATTGCTCCAGCGTGCTGGCGAAGTTCTCGATGATCACGATCACCTTGGCGCCCGAATCCTTGAGCTGGTGCTCCAGTTCGCGCGGGGTGTACAGCGGGTTCACATTGACCACCACGAAGCCGGCGCGCAGGATGCCGGCCACCGCCACCGGGTACTGCGGCACGTTGGGCATCATGATGGCCACACGGTCGCCCTTGACCAGGCCCAGGCCCTGCAGGTAAGCCGCAAAGGCCTGTGAGAGGCTGTCGGTCTTGGCAAAGCTGACGTCCTTGCCCATGAAGCTGTAGGCCGTGCGGGGCGCGTTTTTCTGGAAGCTCTCCTCCAGCAGGTGCACCAGCGACGGGTACTGCGCCACATGGATGTCGGCGGGTACACCCGCGGGGTAGGCGCCCAGCCAGGGTCGATCGGCCGTCGGTTCGGTCATGCGGTATCTCCAGATATCTTGCGGGTCATCGGCAACTGCGCATTGTCGTTCGGACCGAGGCCTTTCGGCCTCGTGTTTTTCCCTTACGAACGACTGACAGGCTACTCTAAAACCTGTGGTGTCCACGCCTCGGTGCTACAAAAACAAAGAGCCGGTGGGAACACCGGCTCTTGGCTGCGGAAGGGCGCACGCGCCGCGTGCCGCAAGGCGTGCTCAGGTCTTCAACGCGACCAGCACCTCGTCCAGCATCTTCTTGGCGTCGCCGAACAGCATGCGGTTGTTGTCCTTGTAGAACAGCGGGTTGTCCACACCGGCGTAACCCGAGGCCATGCTGCGCTTCATCACGATGGAGGTGCGCGCTTTCCAGACTTCGAGCACCGGCATGCCGGCGATGGGGCTGGCCGGGTCGTCCTGCGCCGCCGGGTTCACGATGTCGTTGGCGCCGATCACCATCGCCACGTCGGTTTCGGGGAAGTCCTCATTCAGCTCGTCCATCTCGAACACGATGTCGTAGGGCACCTTGGCCTCGGCCAGCAGCACGTTCATGTGACCGGGCATGCGACCGGCCACCGGGTGGATGCCGAAGCGCACGTTGACACCCTTCTCGCGCAGGTGCCTGGTGATCTCGTACACCGTGTGCTGCGCCTGCGCCACCGCCATGCCGTAGCCGGGCACGATGATCACGCTCTTGGCGTCGCGCAGCATCTCGGCGGTCTCCTGCGCGAGGATGGGGGTCACCTCGCCGGCCGGCTCGGCCGCTGCACCACCGGCCGCTTTGGGCGCGGCGGCGGTCGTGCCGAAGCCGCCGGCGATCACGCTGATGAAGCTGCGGTTCATCGCGTTGCACATGATGTAGGACAGGATGGCGCCGCTGGAGCCGACCAGCGCGCCGGTCACGATCAGCAGGTCGTTGCTCAGCATGAAGCCGGTGGCCGCGGCCGCCCAGCCCGAATAGCTGTTGAGCATGGACACCACCACCGGCATGTCGGCGCCGCCAATGGCCATCACCATGTGGATGCCAAACAGCAGCGCGATGGCGGTCATGACGAACAGCGGGAGCATGCCTTCCTGCAGCGTCTCGGCCTGCAGGAACAGGCGGCCAAAGTAGATCACCGCGATCAGACCGGCCAGGTTCATCCAGTGCCGACCGGGCAGCAGCATGGGCTTGCCGCCGACGCGGCCCGAGAGTTTGCCGAAGGCGATGACCGAGCCCGAGAAGGTGACCGCGCCGATGAAGATGCCGATGTAGATCTCCATCGCATGGATGGCGTGCGCCGCACCCTCGAAGCCCTTGGTGGCCTCCGGATCGACGTAGGTGGCGTAGCCGACCAGCACCGCGGCCATGCCGACCATGCTGTGCATCAGCGCCACCAGTTCGGGCATCTGCGTCATCTGCACGGTGCGCGCGGCGTACAGCCCGATGGCCCCGCCGATCACCATGGCACCGATGATCCAGGGCAGCCCGGCGGCGGTGACCTGCGGGCCGAACACCGTGGCCGCCACGGCCAGCGCCATGCCGACCATGCCGAACAGGTTGCCACGGCGCGAGGTTTCCTGGTTGGACAGGCCGCCCAGGCTGAGGATGAAGAGAATGGTCGCTCCGATGTAGGAGACCGTGGCCAGACTTGCAGACATTCAGGGTCTCCTTCTTATTTGCGGAACATCGCCAGCATGCGCTGGGTGACGGCAAAGCCGCCGAACATGTTGATGGCGGTCAGCACCAGCGCCAGCGCGGCCAGGGCGACGATCAGGGTGTTGGGCCGCTCGGTCGCATTGCCCATGGGCGATATCTGCACCAGCGCGCCAATGGCGATGATGGAGCTGATGGCGTTGGTCACGCTCATCAGCGGCGTGTGCAGCGCGGGCTTGACGTTCCACACCACCATGTACCCCACGAAGCAGGCCAGCACGAACACCGTGAAGTGCGACAGGAACGCGGCCGGCGCATAGGCGCCCACCAGCGCGAACAGCACGGCGGTGACGCCGGCCACGATGGCCAGCTTGCCCGCGGGCATCGGCCCCGAAAGCTCGCCGTGGCCTTTCTTCGCCACTGGCGCGGCGGCGGGCTTGGGTGCCGGTTTGGGCGCGGCCACCAGGGGGGGCGCGGGCCAGGTGATCTCGCCGTTCTTGATCACGGTCAGGCCACGGATCGCGTCGTCGTCCATGTTGACGTTGATCACGCCGTCCTTGGTCTTGCACAGCTCTTCGCTCAGGCGGAACAGGTTGGTCGCGTACAGCGTGGACGACTGCTGGGCCATGCGCGAGGCCAGGTCGGTGTAGCCGACGATGGTCACACCGTGCCGCACCACCGCCTCGCCAGGCACGGTGAGCTCGCAGTTGCCGCCCTGCTCGGCCGCCATGTCGACGATCACGCTGCCGGGCTTCATGCTCCTCACCATCTCGGCGGTGATCAGCTTCGGCGCCGGTTTGCCGGGGATCAGCGCGGTGGTGATGATGACGTCCACCTCGCGCGCCTGCTTCGCGTACATCTCGCGCTGGGCCTGCTGGAAGCCTTCGCTCATGACCTTGGCGTAACCGCCGCCACCCGAGCCCTCTTCTTCGTAGTCGACCTTGACGAACTCACCGCCCAGCGAGACCACCTGGTCGGCCACCTCGGCGCGCGTGTCGTTGGCGCGCACGATGGCGCCCAGGCTGGCGGCTGCGCCAATGGCGGCCAGCCCGGCCACACCGGCGCCAGCGATGAACACCTTGGCCGGCGGTACCTTGCCCGCCGCCGTGATCTGGCCGTTGAAGAATCGGCCGAAGGCGTTGGTCGCCTCGACCACGGCGCGGTAGCCGCTGACGCCGGCCATCGAGGTCAGCGCGTCCATCTTCTGCGCGCGGCTGAGCGTGCGCGGCAGCGCGTCGATGGACAGCACCGTGACCTTTTGCGCGGCCAGCTGCTGCATCAGATCCGGGTTCTGGGCCGGCCAGATGAAGCCGATCAGCGTCTGGCCTTCGTGCATCAGCGCCACCTCGTCCGGCGTGGGGGCGCGCACCTTGAAGACGATGTCGCTGCCGCTCCAGAGCTCGGCAGCTGTGGGCGCGATGCTGGCGCCGGCTTCGCGGTAATCGTCGTCACTGAGGTTGGCGAGCGCGCCCGCACCACTTTCCACCACGACACCAAAGCCCAGCTTGATCAGCTTGACCACGGCCTCGGGCACGGTAGCCACCCGTTTCTCGCCAGGAAAGATCTCGCGCGGCACACCAATGCGCTGCGGTGTGGGAGCAGCCGCGCTGGCTGCGGCGGTTTCGGTCGGAGCGCCAGAAGTCATGGGGAAAGTCCTCGATGCAGGGAATACAGAATGGGGCAACGGAATCTCGGCCGTGCGCTGCCTACACGGCGCTGATGCACGAACGGTGGGATGTTTTTCCAAGGCAGCCGACCCCGACAAGCGTTGACGGGTGGCCACGCCAGCACCGGGCCTGTGTCTTCACGGAGTCGCCTGTCGAAAGGTCTTGTGTGCTCGCCAGGGGTGTGACGGCCACACGGGTCTCGCCCACCGCAGATCCGGCAGGTATGCCAATCAGCATGAAAGTCTCCTCACTCGAACGTTTGTTTCCAACGGTGAGGCAGCTTAACCGATCGAACGCAGCCACCCGATAGGCGTAACCCCTTGTCAGCACTGGCCTTTTCCCGAATGATCGTCCAGCCGCGCGACCCTTCGCACCGCATTTTTTTCACGATGTGGCAAAACCTCCCGTTTCAAGGAACGTCCGACCGGTTGGACGGGATAATGCCGGCATGAACACCCGATGGAAACCCAGCGTCACCGTGGCCGCGATCATCGAGCACGACGGACGCTACTTGCTGGTCGAAGAACACACCCCCGAGGGTCTGCGGCTGAACAATCCGGCCGGCCATCTGGACCCGGGCGAAAGCCCGCTGCAGGGGGTTGCGCGTGAAACGCTGGAGGAAACGGCCCACGCTTTCACGCCCACGGCCCTGGTCGGCGTGTACCTCTCGCGCTTCCAGCGCCCCGCCACCGGTGAAGACATCACCTACCTGCGTTTCGCCTACTGCGGTGAGCTGGGCAATTTCGATCCGCAACGCGAGCTGGACACCGGCATCGTGCGCACGCTGTGGATGACGCCGGACGAGATCCGCGCCAGCACCGGGCGGCACCGCAGCCCGCTGGTGCAACGCTGCATCGAAGACCACCTGACTGGGCAGCGCTTCCCCCTGGACCTGGTGTTCACCGACCCCTCCGTGTTGCATCGACCGGTCTGAGGACCGCGCCGCGCTTGGCTGCGCGCGATGGGCTGGCTATCATGCGGGGCGCCGACATGGAGCCCCACACACCGTGGAAACACCCGCCGTCCCACCGCTGCTGACACCAGACCACCTCGCCATGATGGCGCGCGGGGTGTCGGTCATCGTCAGTTCCTGCGGCCACGACCTCACACCCAGCCTGATGCGCGCGGTGGGCAGCCAGATCAGCCCGCAGGGCGACCGCATCACGGTGTTCCTCAACCGCCAGCAGTCCACCCAGCTGCTGCGCGACGTCGCCAGCACCGGGCGCGTCGCCGTCGTGTTCAGCGAACCGCACAGCCACCGCACGGTGCAGCTCAAGTCCCGCGAGGCGCGCCTGCGTGAGGTCACACCGGACGACGTGCCCGCCCTGCAGCGTTACCTGCGGGCGATGCAGGGCGAGCTGGGCCGCATCGGCCTCGCGCCCGACTTTGCCGCCGCCATGCTGGCGCATCGCTTCGACGACCTGAGCGCGATCGAGTTCACGCCAGCGCAGGCCTTCGACCAGACGCCCGGCCCGAACGCCGGCCAGCCGCTGCGGGGGAAGCCGTGAGGGCCGCATGGCCGCTCCGAAGGCGCTCGGCCCCAAGGTGCGCAGCACGGAGGGCAGCCCCATGAACGTTGTCACGCTGGGCGAGGTGCGCCCCTGCCTGGAGGGTGCCATACCGGCCATCATGGCCACCTGCGCGGCCGACGGCACGCCCAACGTGGCCTACATCTCGCAGGTGTTCTACGTGGACGAGCGGCACGTGGCACTGTCGTTCCAGTTCTTCAACAAGACACGCCAGAACATCCTGGCCCACCCGCGCGCCACCGTGCTGGTGCTGCACCCGGTGACCGCGCAGTTCTACCGCCTGCACCTGGGCTACCTGCGCACCGAAACCGGCGGCCCGGTGTTCGAGAGCATGAAGGCGCAGCTCGCGGGCATCGCCTCGCATGGCGGCATGGCCAGCGTGTTCGTGTTGCGCGGCGCCGATGTCTATGAGGTGCTCGACATCGAGCGCGTGGACGGCCAGCCCTTGCCGGCGGCCGCCCCGCGCTGCAGCCTGCTGGGCGCGCTGCGCCGCGGCAGCACGCGCCTGGCCCAGGCCACCACACTCGCCGCCGCGCTGGAGGCCACGCTGCAGACGCTGGAGCAGGACATGGAGATTCCGCACGCCATGGTGCTGATCCTCGACCCCGCCACGCAACGGCTTTACACCGTGGCCAGCCGCGGCTACGCCACCTCGGGCGTGGGTTCGGAGATCGCGCTGGGTGACGGCGTGATCGGCGTGGCCGCGCGCGAGGGAACGCCGGTGCGCATCATGCACATGACCAGCGCCTACCTCTACAGCAAGGCAGTGCGCAGCGGCCTGGAAGACCGGGGCCTGCTGGACGCACCCGCCTGCACCGAGATCCCCTACCCCGGCCTGCCCGAGCCACACAGCCAGCTCGCCGTGCCGCTGCGCTCGGCCGGCCGCGTGCTGGGCGTGCTGTTCGTGGAAAGTCCGCAGGACCTGCGCTTCAGTTTCGAGGACGAAGACCTGCTGGTCACGCTGGGCGGCCAGCTGGCCGCGGCGATCGACCTGATGCAGGAAGAGCCGGAGGCCGCCGCAGCCACCGGGGACGGCGAAGCCACACTCGCCGCCCTGCCCCAGGGACCGGTGCTGCAGGTGCGCTATTACCCGGCCAACGGCAGCGTCTTCATCGACAACGCCTACCTCATCAAGGGCGTGGCCGGCGCCATTTTGTGGAAGCTGCTGCGGGACCACCAGCGCAGCGGCCGCAGCGAGTTCAGCAACCGCGAGCTGCGGCTCGACACCTCGCTGGGCCTGCCCGACGTGGCCGACAACCTCGAAGCGCGCCTGCTGCTGCTCTCGCGCCGCCTGCAGGAGCAGTGCCCCACGCTCTGCATTGAAAAGACCGGCCGCGGGCGCTTCCGCCTGTGTGTGGGCGGTCCGGTCGAACTCCAGGCTGTGGCCTGAAGTCCGACCGCCCGCGCCTTACACCGCCGTCGCCAGCCCCGGCACCGCGGGCAGCCCCAGGCCCTGCGTGAGCTTGGCCCAGTCGCGCGGGCTCAGGTGCGGCTGAACGACATCGAGCACCGCCTGGAACACCGGCGCCGGTGCGCCCTGGCGCATGCCACCGAGCACCTGCATGCGCTCCAGCGCGTGCATCTGCGGCAGCATCCAGCGCATCACCTGCATCATGTCGGCCGGCTCGATCGTGGCCACCAGCGCGTCGTGGATGGCGCGCAGCTCGGCGTCGGTGTAGGCGGTCCATAGTGCGGCGTTGTGCCGCGTCTCCTCCACGTGCATGTGCTGCAGGTTGTCGGCGACGAAGAGCGAGAGCTCCAGGTACAGCGCGTGCAGGGCACCTGCCTGCAACGTGGCGTCAAGCCCCGGCAGTTGCTGCGCCGCCGCCCGCAGGCGCTGAATGTGGTGCAGGTGCTCGGCGTGGTCCTGCGCCACTTCGCCGCAGACGCCCGGGGTGCGCGCCTCGATCGCCGGGTGCACGAAGTTGTTCTCGTGCTGCACGTGCGCTTCGCACAGCGCCATGAGCGCGATCACGCGCCCGCTGGCGTCGGCCACATCCTGCGGGTCCGACGGATCGGCGCGACCGACCGCGAGCAGGGCGTCGGTCATCACGGCGCGCAGCGCCTTGTGGATGCCGGCGTAGAGGTTTTCGCGCGAGCTGCTGGTGCTGGCCGCGGCCAGCTGGTTCATTTCCTGATGGGTGAACTGCATGAAGACTTCCTTGGGCGGAACGGGTCCGCGTTTGCTGCCTGGCGGCAACGCCCCATGCGTCACCTGCCATGGGAGAAAGTCTAAAAATCCGGTCGCGGGTGCGCTGCTAAATAGCGCTTAAGAACATCCTAAAAAATACTTAAACGGCGCGCCGGGCATTCAATCGATGCCGCGCACCCGTCCGCGCTGCTGCTTCACCTGCGAGCGCGTGGCCTTGCCTTCGAGCCGGCGCTGTTTGGAACCGTAAGTGGGCTTGGTGGGCTTGCGCGCCTTGGGCAGCGTGGCCACGCTGTCCACCAGCGCCTGCAGCCGCTCCAGCGCCTCGACCTTGTTCTGCTCCAGGCTGCGGCTGGTCTGCGCCTTGATCACCACCACGCCCTCGGTGGTGATGCGCTGGTCGCTCAGGGCCAGCAGGCGTTCCTTGATGGCCTCGGGCAGCGACGAGGCGTGGATGGCGAAACGCAGGTGCACCGCGTTGGAGACCTTGTTGACGTTCTGCCCACCCGCGCCTTGCGCGCGGATGGCGGTGAAGTCCACTTCGGCGGGGTTGACGGTGGCGGGCATGGGGTCAGTGTGCCATGGGCCCGGCGTCCCAGGCACAGGCTGAGGTGTGAGGCTCAAGCGATCCACCGCCGGGCCGCCCCAAGGAGGATCAGCCCCCTGGGGGGCAGCGATCCGCGCAGCGGCGGAGCCCCGGTCCACGCCGATGCAGGCGTGGGAGGCAAGGGGGGCATTTCAGTACGTTTCCTTGATCCCCGTGACCATGGCCTTGACCAGGCGCGTGCGCTCCAGCCGTCCCATCACGATCGCCGCAGCACCGTGCAGACCGGCCGACAGCAGCAGCAGATCACCGGCCTGCTCGTGCAGATCCTGCAGCCATTCTTCACCCCAGAAAGCGTCGAGCGACTGCATCCAGCCCGTGACGCCCAGCGTGAGCACCAGCGCCATGAGCACCAGCATCATCACGGCGCCCAGCGGGTTGTGGCCCCAGTGCCGCTCGGGCTGACCCGAGAACATCCCGCGCAGGTGCCGCGCCAGGCGGCCCGGCGTGGGAAAAAAGTCGGCAAACCGGGCGTGCTTCGAACCGATGAAGCCCCAGACGATGCGGGTCACGACCAGCGCGCTGGCGAGATAGCCCAGCCACTGGTGCAGGTTTTCGCCGTCGTCCACCACAAAGCTGTTGAGCAGCACGCAGGACACCAGCGTCCAGTGGAAGACCCGCACGAAGCGGTCCCACACGGGGCGCGCCATGACCGGCGATGCGGGGAGGTTCATCGTTGCATGCATACGGTCTGCCTCACAGGCTTATTTGGTTTCCAGAACGGCGGCGGTGACCGGGTCGAAATAGATCTCGACCTTCTTGCCGGTCTTGTCAAAGCCGTAGATCTCGTAGCACTGGCCCTTGCTGACCTTGAAAGTCTTGATCTGGTAGCCCTGGTCTTCCAGGCCCTTTTTGAAGCTGGCTTCGGGCATCCATTTTTCCTTGGGGGCATTGCACGCAGGACCTGCCAGCGCCACACCAGAAACAGCCAGAAGAACAGCGGAGAGAACAACCGATTTCATGAAAGTGATCCTTTTTCAATAGCAACCCAGCAAGTGCTGGTGGGTGTATTGAAAGGGCTCAAGATGAAGTGGAACTTAAGAGGTCCGGTAACAGATGTGTGCGCGCGTGGACTCAGGTAACAGGGCGTTGACCACGCCCCGTTGATCGACCGGCACCGGTTCTCAGGCCAGGGGCCGACCCGTGATCAAGCTCACCTGCGGGCCATGCCCCGGCAAGGCAACCGCCTCGTCGGTTTCATCCTTGAGCGCCACACCGGTGAGGCCCTGCAGGCGCGCCTGCTGCAGCAGGGTCAGCAGTTTCACCGCCGCGCGCTCGGGCGGCAGGCCAGCGTTGCGCACGTTCGAAATGCAGTTCCGCTGCGCATCGTTCAGGCCCACGCGCGGCGCCCAGCTGAGGTAGATGCCCAGACTGTCGGGCGAGCTCAGCCCCGGCCGCTCGCCGATCAGCACCACCACGCAGCGCGCGCCCAGGACCTGCCCGATCTCGTCGCCAATGGCGACACGGCCCTGCTCCACCAGCACCAGGGGCGCGAGCGTCCAGCGCTGCCCGGCGTCCGCGTGCAGGCGCTCCAGCAGGTGCGCGAGCAAGGGCACGGCGTTCTGCATCACGCCGAGCGCCGACAGGCCATCGGCCACGACAAAGGCCAGGTCCACCGGCCCGGCCCCGGGCTGCGTCTGGCGCCAGCGGAGCAGGCGCTCGCGCGACGCGGCGTCGAGACGGCGGCCCCAGTCGGGTCGCTGCAGGTAGGCCTCGCGGTCGGGCGCTGCGCTGTGCAGCGGCAGCACGTCCATCCCCAGCGCCTGCAACTCAGGGGACAAGGTGGCCGCGTCCAGCGGCAGGTGCACGGCGTCGCGCGCTTGCGCATGCGCGAGCTGGAACGCCAGATGGGCGGCGGTGGTCTGGCTGTGGCCGGCGCGGCCGAGCGCGATGCGCGCGTCGGTGAAGCGCTTCAGGCTTTCCCACGGCGCGGGTGTGACGGGTGCAACGGGCCGATGGTTCACTGGACCACCCTCCGCGCCGCGCACTGCGGGGCTGAGCACCTTCGGAACGGCCGGACGGCGCTCACGACCCCTCCAGCCGCCGGATCGCCGGCACGAAGGCAGCGGCCAGCGCGGGCGCGAGCCGCAGGGCGCCACCCGCTTCGCTGATGCCCATACGCAGCAGCCAGGTTTCGAACTCGAGCGCGGGTTTCAGGCCCAGCAGCTGGCGCATCGCCAGCGCGTCGTGGAACGAGGTGCTCTGGTAATTGAGCATGATGTCGTCCGCGCCGGGCACGCCCATGATGAAGTTGACACCCGCGGTGCAGAGCAGCGTGAGCAGCGCATCCATGTCGTCGCTGTCGGCCTCAGCGTGGTTGGTGTAGCAGACGTCGCAACCCATGGGAAGGCCGAGCAGCTTGCCGCAAAAATGGTCTTCCAGGCCGGCGCGCAGGATCTGTTTGCCGTCGTACAAATACTCGGGGCCGATGAAGCCGACCACGGTGTTGACCAGCAACGGCTGGAAGTGGCGCGCCACCGCGTAGGCGCGTGCTTCGATGGTCTGCTGGTCGCAGCCGTGGTTCGCGTTGGCCGACAGCGCACTGCCTTGGCCGGTCTCGAAATACATCACATGCTGGCCGCGCTGGCCATCTTCAAAAAGCGCGCCTCGCTGCAGCGACAGCGCCGCCGCGCGCGCTTCGGCCAGCAGCGCGAGGTCGATGCCGAAGCTGCGGTTGGCGGCTTCGGTGCCGGCGATGGACTGGAACACCAGGTCCACTGGCGCGCCGCGTTCGATGGCCTGCAGCGTGTTGGTGACGTGGGTGAGTACGCAGCTCTGCGTGGGTATGCCGTAGTGGCCGATCACCTCGTCGAGCATGCCGAGCAGGCGCATCACCTGCGGCACGTTGTCGGTGACCGGGTTGATGCCGATCACCGCATCGCCGCTGCCCATGAGCAAGCCGTCGATCAGGCTGGCGGCGATGCCGGCGAGGTCGTCGGTCGGGTGGTTGGGCTGCAGGCGCGTGGACAACCGGCCGGGCAGACCGATGGTGTCGCGAAAGCGCGTGACCACGCGGCACTTGCTCGCGATCAGCGCGAGATCCTGCAGGCGGCAGAGCTTGCTCACCGCGGCCACCATCTCGGGCGTGAGGCCGGGCGCCAGCGCGCGCAGTGCCGCGGTGTCGGCGGCGTCGCCCAGCAGCCAGTCGCGGAAGTCGCCCACCGTCAGGTGCGCCACCGGGGCGAAGGCCGCGGCGTCGTGCGTGTCGACGATCAGGCGCGTGACCTCGTCGTTTTCATAAGGCACGACCGACTCGTTGAGAAAGTGCGCCAGCGGCAGCTCGGCCAGCGCCAGCTGCGCCGCCACGCGCTCCTGGCTGTCGGCGGCGGCCACGCCCGCGAGCCGGTCGCCCGAGCGCGCGGGCGTGGCGCGCGCCATCAGCGTGCGCAGGTCATCAAAGACGTAGCGGTGGTGGCCGACGGTGTGGCTGAAGCTCACTGGACTTCCCTGCGCGCTGCGCCCTGCGGGCTGCGGTGCGCGCTTGCTTGGCAGCGGTCCGGCGCGGCGCTCATGCATCGCCCGCGTTCTGCGGCTTGCGCCAGAGCAGCATCAGCGCCAGCAGGGCCGAGGCCACCATGAGGAAAAGACTGATCGCGTTGAGCACCGGCGTGGCGCCCTCGCGCATGCGGCTGTACATCAGCACAGTGAGCGGTGAGTCCGAGCCCACCAGCATCAGCGTGGTGTTGAAGTTCTCGAACGACATCAGGAAGGCCATGGCCGCGGCGCCGATCATGCTCGGCCGCAGGTAGGGCAAGGTGATGGTCCAGAGCACCGCGAGGCGGCTCGCGCCGAGGTTGTAGGCGGCTTCTTCGAGCGTGCGGTCGAAGCGGCGCAGGCTGGCCGAGATGGTGAGCGTGGCGATGGTCACGATGTAGCAGAACTGCCCGAGGATCACCAGCGGCAGGCCGGGTCGCAAAAAGTCCAGCTCAAGGCCCCAGGTTTCGTCGGCGAAGTTGGCGATGCGGCTGGCGAAGGCCAGGATGGAAATGCCCAGGATCACACCCGGGATCACCAGCGGCAGCATGGCCAGCAGCGCGATCGCGCTCTTGCCCGGGAACTCGAAGCGCTCCAGCAGAAAGGCGTTGCAGGTGCCGACACCGACCGACAGCAGCGTCACCCACAGCGCCACCCAGGCACTCACGCCCAGGCTGCGCAGCAGGTCGCCGTCGTGCAGCAGGCCGGTGCGGGCGTCGTTGCTGGCGGTGAACCAGTCGAGCGTGAAACCCATCCAGGGTGGCGTCGGGTAGGCGGCGTTGTTGAAGGCGAAGACAGCCACCACCAGCAACGGCACGAACAGGAACACGAAGAAGCAGGCCACGAACGTGCCGAGGCCGAAGCGCTGGATGGCCGGGCGAGGCAGTGACGGAATCATGTCTTCATCACCGCGCCAAAGCGCTGGCCCGTGAGTTTCAGCCCGGCCCACACCAGCAGGCTGGAGAGGAACAGCAGCAGGAAACCAAACGCCGCGCCCTGGTTCCAGTTGAAGCGGGTGATGAACTGGGTGTAGATCTGTTCGGTGAACCACAGCGAGTTCTTGCCGCCCAGCAGCGTCGGTGTGAGGTAGTTGCCCAGGCAGAGCATGAAGACCACGATGCTGCCAGCAGCGATGCCGGGCGCAGCGTGCGGGATGACGATGCGGCGCACGATGTTGGCCGTGCTGCCACCGAGGTCGTAAGCGGCCTCGATCAGGCTGTCGTCCAGGCTCTCCAGGCTGTTCACGAGGGGGATCACCATGAACAGCAGCGAGGCGTAGACCAGGCCGACCAGGATGGTCGCGTCGTGGTACAGCAGCTCCACCGGCTGGTCCGCCAGGCCAACCGCCTGCAGCAGGCTGGAGACCACGCCGGTCTCGCGCAGCAGGATCAGCCAGCCCAGGGTGCGCACCATTTCGCTGACCCAGAACGGCAACAGGCACAGCACCAGCAGCACCATCTTCAGCCGCCCGCGCGCCACCTTGGCGATGTACCACGCGGCGGGAAAAGCCAGCAGCAAGGTGAGTCCGGTGGCCAGCACCGAGATCACCGCTGTGCGCACAAAGGTGTTCCAGTACAGCGGCTCGTCGACGAAGGTGCGGTACTGGTCGAGGCTGGCGGCATACTCCCCCGGCCCCACGCGCGCCTGCAGCGACAGCAGCAGCAGCTCCACGTGCGGCAGGATCACCAGCCCCACCAGCCACAGCAGCGCCGGCGCCAGCAGCAGGCCCAGCATCCAGCGGCGGTGCGTGGCGACGTCGCTCATGGCCTCAAGCCGAGAAACACCAGGCCTGCGCGGGCTGGTAGCCGAAGTGCACGGTCTCGCCAGACTTCAGATCGGCCAGGCGGCCGGTGAGGGGCAGTGCGATGTGCAGCGGCGTCTGGCTCTTGTCTTCGAGCACCAGCACGGTGGAATTGCCGCCATCAAACAGCACGCTCTGCACGCTCGCGCTCCAGACGGGTTCGCCCGCGGGCAGTTCGCGCGGGCTGCGCCCGATCTCGATGGCTTCGGGCCGGATGAACAAGGTGGCCGTCTGGCCCACGTCCAGCGCGCCCACCCGCTGCGACCACAGACCCAGGCCGCTGGCCGTGCGCAGCAGCACCTGCTCGCCGTTGCGTGATTCGATGCGGCCTTCGAAGCGGTTGTTGTTGCCCACGAAACCCGCCACGAACGCGGTCTGCGGCTGGTAATACAGCTGCTGCGGGGTGCCCAGCTGCTCGAAGCGGCCGTGGTTCATCACCGCGACCTGGTCCGACATGACCAGCGCCTCGCTCTGGTCGTGCGTGATGTAGACGAAGGTGGTGCCCACCTCGGCCTGCAGTTGCTTGAGCTCCACCTTCATGTGTTCGCGCAGCTTGAGATCGAGCGCGCCCAGCGGCTCGTCCAGCAGCAGCAACGCGGGCTCCAGCACCAGCGAGCGCGCGATCGCCACGCGCTGTTTCTGGCCACCCGAGAGCTGGTCGATGCGCTTGCCTTCGCTGCCTGGCAGACCGACGCGCTGGAGCATGTCGGTGACCTTGGCCCTGGCGACGGCGCCCTTCATGCCGCGCCGCTCCAGACCGTAGGCGATGTTTTCGCCCACGCTCATCATGGGGAACAGCGCCAGGTGCTGGAACACCATGTTCACCGGGCGCTTGTTGGGCGCGACGCCGCGCATGGACGCCCCCTTGATCACGATGTCGCCGGCATCGGGGGCGATGAAGCCCGCCACCATGCGCAGCAGTGTGGTCTTGCCGCAGCCCGAGGGGCCGAGAATGGAAAAGAACGAACCCCGCCGCACCTGGAAACTCAGGTCATCCACCGCCGCGAACGCACCATAGCGTTTGCGAACGGACCGGATGTCGAGATCGTGGGTGGCGGGGCTGCCCGCGGCCGGCGTCGGCACCGCCACGGCTTACTGGGCGGCCTTGACGCGGTCGAGCACGCGGCCTTCGATGTCCTCGATGCCGGCCGGCACAGCGGGGTACCACTTGATGTTCTTCAACGCGGCTTCAGGGAAGCTGTCGGCGAACTGCTTCTTGAGCACCGGGTCCATCATCTGGTCGGCGCCCTTGCTGGCGGTGAAGTTGCCGGCCGAAGACGCCACCTTGGCGGCGATCTCGGGGCGCATGTTGAAGTTGATCCAGGCGTAGGCGGCGGCGTCGTTCTTGCCCTTGGCGGGGATGGCGAAGGTGTCCACCCAGCCCAGCGCGCCCGACTTCGGCGCCACGAACTTCACGTCGGGGTTGGCCTTGTTCAACTCCCAGCCGCCGGTGTCCCACATCATGGCCGTCGTCAGTTCACCCGAGCGGATGCCGGCGAGCAGCTGGTCCTTGCCGTCCCAGTAGAACTTCACGTTCTTCTTGCACTCGGTGAGCTTCTTGCCCATCTCGTCCATCAGCGCGCTGTAGGCCTTGGCGTCGCCGTAGAGCGCAAACGGGTCCTTGCCGGAGGCGAAGGCCATGGCGATCAGCGTGGGGCGCTTCAGGCGCATGCTGACCTTGCCGGCGTTTTCAGCCGCGCACAGGTCGGCGTAGTCGGTGGCCTTGGAGGTCTTGGTGTTGACCACCAGGCCATCGGTGCCCCAGATGTGCGGCAGGCCGTAGACCTTGCCGCCGACCGTGGTGTTTTTCTTGGTCGCGTCGAGCATGGACGGGATGAACAGGTCGGCCTTGACCTTCGAAAGATCCAGCGGCTTGTAGATCTTGAACTCGGTCTGCGGGCCGGCGATGCGGTCCTGGCTGGGCTGGGCGAGGTCAAAGCCGGCGCCCGCGGTGGCGCGCAGCTTGGAGATCATCTCTTCGTTGTTGGAGGTGGTCACCTCGACCTTGAAACCGGTCTCCTTGGTGAACTGCTCGATCACGTCCTTGGGCGCATAACCGCCCCAGGTCAGCAGGCGCAGGGTCTTGTCTTGCGCCTGCGCGGCGCCAGCGGCCAGCAACAGCGTGGCCAGAACGATACGGGACAACTTGCTCTTCATGGAGGAACTCGCTTTCAGAGTGGGTGTGACAGATCGGGGCGCCCGCTGGCCATCCCTCGGGTTTGACTGGATTCGAACCATCGCAGAATCCGGCAAAGGCCACAATAAGTCAAGACTGTGAAAGACACGTGACACCGCGCCCCGCGGCGGCCCCGCTCAAGCCGTCAGGTGAACGGCGTCGAAGCCCAGGTGGTGCAGGCACTCGCGCAGGATCAGCACCAGCGCATCCCCGGCGGGGTGCTCAAAACCACTGCCACGCGCCGATGGTGCGCCCATGGCCCGCGCGGCCAGTTGCTGGTATTCGTGTTCGATGTCCGCCAGGCCAATGGCTCCATTCACCAGGCCGCGAATGGCCCCGGCGCGTTGCAGCGGCGCCAGGGTTTCAGCGCTCACCACCAGCCGGCCACCCTTGGGCACGCGCGGCACGAGGCGCTCGATCTGGTCTTCCACCATCTGGATGGCGTTCTCGATCGCGAACGCCGAGGGCCCGGCTGCACCCGCCGGCCAGAGCACGGCCGTGCCCACGGGCAGGCTGCTGCGGCCATCGTCACCCCACTCGGCCAGGGTCTCGCGCGGCCCGACCGACAGATGCAGCGTGGCCGTGGGCGTGTTCATGCCCCGGCCCCTTCGTCCAGCGCTGCGACCAGTCGGGCCAGCGCGCGCGGGTCGATGCCATGACCCAGGCCGGGCAGCACATCGGCGCGCGCGTCCGCGCCCAGCGCCCGCAGCTGCGCCGCGGCCTGTGTGCTGTGCGCGGCGTCGATCACCGGGTCGTGGTCGCCGTGGATGAAGCGCCAGACCACACCCGCGGGCGCGTGCCGCGGCGCCACCGCAAAACGGCCCGACATCGCCACCACGCGCGCAGCCAGCGGCTCGCCCGCCTGCGTCGATTCGAGCGACATGATCGCGCCCTGCGAGAAGCCCGCGAGCACGGTGTGCGCGGCCGCCAGGCCGGTGTGCGCCTGCCAGCGCCGCACGGTCCCGGCAAAGCGCGGCATGACCTCGCCGATGCGGCCGGCGCGGTTGGTCTCGGTCACGCCCTGCACCGAAAACCACTGCCAGCCCGCCCCGACATCGGAAGCGAACGGCGAACGCACCGCGACCACCCAGCGGTCGTCGCGCGCCAGCGCCGGCCCCAGCGGCTGGAAGCCTTCCGGACCCGCGCCCACACCGTGGAACAGCAGCACCAACTGGCGCGCAGGCACCGTGGGCCGGTGCAGGACGATGTCGCCCGTGGGGGCTTCGGTACGTGGTGTGTCCATGTTCAGGCCCCCGCCGCCTCAGGAACCGCACCGAATCGGTAGGCGTCCATCGACAGCACACCGTGCGTGATGCCGCCATCGATGCGCACGCCCGTTGCGGTCTCGCCGGCCACCCCGGCCGCCACCATCAGCGGCCACAGGTGTTCGGCCGTCGGGTGGGCGCGCTGCGCGTGCGGCGCGATCGCCATGGTCTGCTGCAGGCGTGCGTGGTCGCCGCGGATCACCGCGTTGCCGACCCAGTGCGCGAACTCGATCGCGTAATCGTCGGCCGGCGCGTCGGGGTCATCGAAACGCACGTCGTGGAGGTTGTGGGTCAGGCTGCCCGAGCCGATCACCAGCACGCCTTCATCGGCCAGCGGCGCCAGCGCCTGGCCGTAGGCGTAGGCCTTTGCGCCGTCCAGGCGCGCGGGCAGCGAGACCTGGAACACGGGAATGTCGGCACCGGGGAACAGGTGCCTCAGCGGCACCCAGGCGCCGTGGTCCAGGCCCCATTGCGTATCGGCCGCGGCGGCATAGCCGGCGGCGCGCAACACCTCGATCGCCCGCTGCGCGACGTCGGGCGCGCCGGGCGCGGGGTATTCGAGCTGGTAGAGCGCGGGCGGGAAGCCGCCGAAGTCGTGGATGGTCTGCGGGCGCGGCGTGGTCGCCACGCGCGGCTCGCGCGTCATCCAGTGCGGCGACACCACCAGCACCGCCTTCGGTCGCGGCAGCGTCTGGCCCAGCGCGGTCAGCGCGGGTCCGGCCAGGCCGGGTTCGAGCGCGAACATCGGCGATCCGTGGGAAATGAACAGGGAGGGCCAGCGGGTGGACATGGTGGATTCCTTGGAAGGGGTGAAAGGCGGCGTGGGCTGCACACCCCACAAACTGTAAGAGCGGGCCCGGCGGCGACCGTTCGCCAGGCACGGTCGCCGCGGTCAAATTTCTTGAAGGGTCGGCGGGCTCACTGGCCCAGGCCGAGCTGCTTCATGGAGGTGGCGTTGTCCCGGAACAGGTACCCGGCGTCCATGGTCGCACCTGTCCAGTGGCCAATGGTGGCCAATGGTGGCCAATGGTGGCCATGGTCAGTTTGAAGGCCTTGCCCGTGGGCCGGATGAACTGGCCCTCGCCAATCGGCACGGGCTTCGTGAAGGTGCCTTCCATCACGCCGATGACACCGGTCCATTCACCCTGGTCGAACCTGACCGGGTGGGTCAGGCCTTGTGGATCCAGGTCGGGGCGATGGCGGTGCCCAGGCCGGCGCCGTAGCCGAGGTAGATGTTCAGACCGGCCAGCGGCTCCAGGTAACGGGCGTTCTTCAGCCCACCGGCGTCCACCGTGGCGAAGCCGAGGCTCTGGGCCAGGGCCGTGACGGTGGCCTTGGCGGTCGTGCTGTCGCTGGCGACGAACACGCTGGCGGTCTGGCCGTTGCCGAAATCGGCGCCACCGGCCAGCACTTGCGCGAACAGGGTGTTGAACGCCTTGACGACCAGCGCCTCGGGCACGGCCCGGGCGATCTCTTCGGACGCGGAGGTGCTGTGGCCCAGGGTCAGGCCCATGTAGTCGGCGGTCAGCGGGTTGGTGATGTCGACCACCACCTTGCCGGCCAGGCCGCCCACGCCCTGCAGCGCGGCGACCGCGTCGGCGTAGCCGGTGGCGAGGATCACCACGTCCGCGCCGGCGGCGGCACCGGCCGGTGCCACGGCTTGCACGCCGGGGTACTGGGCGGCCAGCGCGGCGGCCTTGTCGGCCTGGCGGGCGGTGACGCTGACGTCGTGGCCGGCGGCGTGCAGTTGTTTGACGAAGGCCGAGCCCATGTTGCCGGCACCGATGACGAGGGTTTTCATGACGGGACTCCTGAGGTGTGGGCCATCTGGCCCGGGGTGGGGCCCTGCAAGGTGCAGGGCATGGGTTGAACTTTATTGATCAATCAACAAAAGATAAACTGCCTGAAAGTTCATTGACTGTTCCGAAATTTGAAACAAAACCCCACTGGAGGCCGCCGTGGACAAATTCCTGGAGATGCGCACTTTTGCCGCCGTGGTGGACGCGGGCAGCTTCGTCGGTGCGGCCGACGCCCTGGCGCTGTCCAAGCCGGCGGTCTCGCGCCATGTGAACGAGCTGGAGGCGCGGTTGGGCGTGCGCCTGCTGCAGCGCACCACGCGCCGGCTCTCGCTCACCAGCGAGGGCGAGGTGTTCCATGCGCGGTGCAAGGAGCTGCTGGCGCAGGTGGACGAGGCTGAGGCCGAGGTCAGTTCGCGCAGCGGCGAGGCCACCGGCCTGCTCAAGCTCAGCGTGCCGGTCACCTTCGGCGAACGCCACCTGGCGCCGCTGTGGCCGGTGTTCATGGCGCGGCATCCGAAGGTGGCGCTGGACGTGTCGCTGTCCGACCGCACCGTGGACCTGGTCGAAGAAGGTTTTGACCTGGCCATCCGCATCGCGCGGCTCCAGGCCTCGTCCCTGGTCAGCCGCCGCATCGCCACCAGCCGGCTGCATCTCTGTGCTTCACCCGGCTACCTGGCGCGCCAGGGCACGCCGCAGCACCCGGGCGAACTGGCACGGCACGCGGTGCTGGCCTACACCCTGCTTTCCACCGGCGAACACTGGAGCTTCACCGGCCCCGAGGGCGAGGTCTCGGTGAACGTGAACCCGCGCTTCCGCAGCAACAGCGGCGAGACCTGCCGCAGCGGCGCACTGGCGCACCAGGGCATCATCCTGCAGCCCGACATCCTGGTCGGCCCAGACCTGGCGGCAGGAACCCTGGTGGAGCTGATGCCGCAGTACCGCTCGCTGGAGTTCGGCATCTACGCCGTCTACCCCACGCGCAAGCACGTCGCGCCCAAGGTGCGGCGGCTGATCGACTTCCTCGTCGAGTCGTTCGAGACACCCCACTGGCCGACCTGGGCAGGCCCGCGCGGGATAATCCCCGGATGGCCAACAAACAACGAGTCGTCGTCGGATTGAGCGGGGGTGTGGACTCCGCAGTGAGCGCGTACCTGCTCAAGCAGCAGGGTTACGAGGTCATCGGGATCTTCATGAAGAACTGGGAAGACGATGACGACAGCGAATACTGCTCGTCCAACATCGACTTCGTCGACGCGGCGTCGGTCGCCGACGTGATCGGCATCGAGATCGAACACGTCAACTTCGCCGCCGAGTACAAGGACCGCGTGTTCGCCGAGTTCCTGCGCGAATACCAGGCCGGGCGCACGCCCAATCCCGACATCCTCTGCAACGCCGAGATCAAGTTCAAGGCCTTCCTCGACCACGCCATGCGCCTGGGCGCCGAGAAGATCGCGACCGGCCACTACGCGCGCGTTCGCCTGAACGATGCGACCGGCATACACGAGCTGCTCAAGGGCCTGGACCCGCTGAAGGACCAGAGCTACTTCCTGCACCGCCTGAACCAGGCGCAATTGAGCAAGACGCTGTTCCCGGTGGGCGAGCTGCCGAAGACCGAGGTGCGCCGCATCGCCGCCGAAATCGGCCTGCCGAACGCGAAGAAGAAAGACAGCACCGGCATCTGCTTCATCGGCGAGCGGCCGTTCCGCGATTTCCTGAACCGCTACATCGCCAAAGAACCGGGCCCGATCAAGGACCCAAGCGGCCGCACCATCGGAAAACACGTGGGCCTGAGCTTCTACACGCTCGGCCAACGACAGGGTTTGGGCATCGGCGGCATCAAGGAAAAGGGCGCGCAGAAGGGTGGCAACGAACACGAGCCCTGGTTCGTCGCGCGCAAGGACATGGAAAAGAACATCCTCTGGGTGGTGCAGGGCCACGACCACCCCTGGCTGCTCTCGCCCGCTCTGCGCGCGCAGGACGCGAGCTGGGTCGCGGGCCATGCGCCCGCCGCGGGCGACCTGGCCGCGAAAACCCGCTACCGCCAGGCCGATGCGGCCTGCCGCTTCGAGGCCGAAGGCGACGCGGGCTTCACGCTGCGCTTCACCGACCCGCAATGGGCCGTGACACCCGGCCAGAGCGCTGTGGTGTACGACGGTGAGGTCTGCCTGGGCGGCGGCGTCATCACCACCGACGCCTTCAACCTGCCCTGACGGGCGCAGCCGGCCTCAATCGGCCGTGATCTTGCGTTCCTTGACGATGGCCGCCCACTGGGCGGATTCTTTCTTCATGAAGGCAACGAACTCGGCGCGCGTGGTGGGCTGGGGCGTCAGCCCGTGGTGTTTCAACGCGTCCTTCACACCCGCGTCGTTCAGCGCCTTCACGATCTCCTGGTTCCAGCGATCGAGCATCGGCACAGGGGTTTTGCCCGGCGCCACGAAGGCGTACCAGTTCAGCGCCTCGAACCCCGGGTAGCCCGCCTCGGCCACGGTGGGGATGTGGGGCAGGTAGGCCGGGCGCGTGAGGCCGGTGGTGGCCAGCGGCACCAGCTTGCCGCTCTCGATGTGCGGCATGGCCGTGGGCGGGGCCGAGAAGTACGCGGCGATGCGTTCGCCCAGCAGGTCCTGCAGCGCGGGCGCGCCGCCCTTGTAGGGCACGTGGACCATGTCGATGCCGGCGCGCTGGTTGAACAGCTCGCCCGCCAGGTGCGAGGCCGAGCCCGCACCGGTGGAAGCGAAATCCACGCTGCCGGGCTTTTTCTTCTCCAGCTGCACGAACTCGGCCAGCGTCTTCACGCCCACGCCCTTGTGCACCACGAGCACATTGGGAAAGTACACGCCGCCGGAGATGGGGGTGAGGTCCACAAAGGGGTCGTAGGGCAGCTTCATCAGGTGCGGCGCGATGGTGAGCGGGCCCACGGACCCGAACAGCAGCACCGAGCCATCGGGCGCCGCCTTGGCGACCAACTGGTGCGCGATGTTGCCGCCCGCGCCGCCCTTGTTCTCCACGATCACGGACTGGCCGATGTTCTCACCCAGCTTCTTGGCGATCAGGCGCGCGGCTGCGTCGGCCGCACCACCGGCGGCAAAGCCGACCACCAGGGTGACGGGTTTTTTGGGCGGGAAGTCCTGGGCCTGGGCTTGGGCGTGTGTCAGCCCCCCCAGAAGAAGGGTGGAAAGGGCGAGCGTGGTGGCGCGCAGGACGTGTCGTTTGTGCATGGTGATGTCTCCTCGGTGAGGTTCGTGGGGTGGAAAAAGCGGACGAGAAAAAGGACGGGGCGCGGCGCAGGCTCAGTCGGTGCCCAGGCCGATGGGGTTGGGCTGGCGCTGTTCCACCGCGTGGCGCAGCAGCGCGGCGGTGCGGAAGATGCCGTGGCCAAACTTGCCGTAGGGCATGGTGGCGAACAGCGCCATCACCGCGCCGAGGTGCAGGCACAGCGTCAGCGCCAGGGCGGGCGTGCCGCGCGCGGACCACAGGGCCAGGCCGCTGGTGGCGGTGAGGAACAGCAGCGCGATGAAGCCGCGGTCCATGGGCTTCTGCGCCACGTCGCCGTGCTGCGGGTGGCGTTTGAGGTTCAGGCGCCACAGGCCCGCCGTGCCCAGCGCCAGGCTGACGCCGCCCACCGCGCCCAGCAGCTTGGGCAGGCTGGGCAGGTCGTAGGGCGCGGGCTGGCCCAGCAGGTAGTGGTAGAGCGTGGCCACGCTGGTGGCGGCGAAACACAGCAGGAAGCCGTAGAAGGTGAGGTGGTGAAAGCGCCGGCGCGAGAGCGTGTAGGCGTCGTCTTCGTTGTGGCAGCCCTCGCCGTGGCCGCCGTCCAGGTACTTCAGGCGCAGCACGGCATCGGCCGCCTCGGCGGTGGCGGGCGCCGACAGCGCCGCACCGCTGGTGGCGGGCGTCAGGTCGCGCCAGAAGCGCCGCACGCCCAGGGCCAGCGCCAGCGTGGCGAACAGGAACACCGGCGCGAACAGGCCCACCAGCAGGTTGTGCGGAAAGATCCCGTAGAAGTTGCTACCCGGTGCGCTCCACAGCGCGCCCAGGCCCTGCCCCTGCAGCACCACGGCCAGCACCAGGAACAGCGCGAGGCCAGCGGCCAGCGCCAGCGACAGCGTGAGCCCCTGGCGCTGGTAGAGCCGGCCCAGCGCTGGCGGCCAGGCGTAGTCGACATAGGTCTGGCCGCGCACCTGCGCCATGGCCTGCGGCACGTTCACCGCGAATGCATGCGGCGGCGCGTACTGGCAGGCGTGCAAACAGGCACCGCAGTTGTGGCACAGGTTGGCCAGGAAGTGGATGTCGGCCTGGCCGAATTCGAGCCGGCGCGTCATGGCCGGAAACACGGCGCAGAAGCCTTCGCAGTAGCGGCAGGCGTTGCAGATCTGCATCTGGCGCGCCACTTCGGTTTCGGGGGCGGACAGCACGGTCTCGCCGTTGGCCAGCGCGCTGGCGTCGCGCGCGAGGGCTTCAAGCGTTTGCATGGTGGGCTCCTGATGGGGTGGCGCGGGCGGCCCTTGCCGCATTCGTGCCGGCGATGCGGCCGAATGCCGTGCCGATGCTCATGCCCACGCCCGCCGTGTAGCCCTGGCCCAGCACGTTGCCGGCCATCATTTCGCCGGCGACGAAGAGGTTGTCGCTGGGCACACCGTTGAAGCGCACGGCGGCCGTGTCGTCGGTGCGCAGGCCGAGGTAGGTGAAGGTCACGCCGGGCTTGAGGGCGTAGCCATAGAACGGCGCGGTGTCGATGGGGCGGGCCCAGTGGGTCTTGGCCGGGGTGATGCCTTCGGTGTGGCAGTCGTCGAGCGTGGTGTGGTCAAACGTGCCCACGCGGCAGGCGGCGTTGTAGCCGTCCAGCGTGCGCATGAAGGTGTCCACATCCAGGCCGAGCTTGTGCGCCAGCTCGGGCAGGCTGTCGGCTTTCACGCCCGGGAACACCGGCGGCATGAAGCGGCCGATGGCCTTGCTGTCGATGATCGAGTAGCCGATCTGCCTCGGCTGCTGCGCCACCAGGCGGCCCCAGATGGCGTAGCGCTTGGGCCAGAAGTCTTCGCCCTCGTCGTAGAAGCGCTCGGCGTCGCGGTTCACCACCACGCCCAGCGACACGCAGTCGATGCGGGTGCAGATGCCGCCGTCGTACAGCGGCGCGCGCGCGTCGATCGCCACCATGTGCGCCTGCGTCGGGTCGCCGATGCGGTCGGCGCCGTGGTCGTCGAGCAGGTGGCGCAACAGCACGCCCTGGTTGAAGGCCGTGCCGCGGATCAGGAAGTTGTCCGACGGCCATTCGCCGCGCTGGTTCTGGCCCCAGGCCTCGCGCAGCCAGTCGCGGTTGGACTCGAAGCCGCCGGCCGCCAGCACGCAGGCCCTGGCGGTGATGCGTTCGCCGTTCACGTGGGCGGCGACGAAGCGACCCTGCTCCATCTCGATGCGGTCCACCGGCGACCCGTAGCGCACCTGCACACCCAGCGCCTCGGCGCTGCGGAAGTAGGCATTCACCAGCGCCTTGCCACCCCCCATGAAGAAGGCGTTGGTGCGCGCCACATGCAGCGTGCCGGCCAGCGCGGGCTGAAAGTGCACACCATGGCGGCGCATCCAGTCGCGGCAGTTCGACGAGGCACGGATCACCAGCCGGGCCAGCGCCTCGTTGGTCTTGCCGCCGGTGACCTTCAGCAGGTCCTGCCAGAACTCTTCTTCGGGGTAGGCGTCGACCAGCACGTCCTGCGGCGCATCGTGCATGCAGCGCAGGTTGCGGGTGTGGGCGGAGTTGCCACCGCGCCACTCGCGCGGTGCGGCTTCGAGCAGCAGCACACTGGCGCCGGCCTCGCGCGCCATGAGGGCGGCGCACAGGGCGGCGTTGCCGCCACCGATCACCAGGACGTCGGGGTCCGTTGACATGGGTCTCCTTCTGCTTTCTCTCGTGGGGCGCAGGAACGCATCCGGCGCATGAGGGAATGTAGAAAGACCAGCGCCCGCTGTGCAGCGGGCTCACGTCATGGGGGTATCACGAAGTGTGATGGGTGTCGGGCACGGCGGCGAGGGCGGTGGCGCCGAACCACCGGCCGTCGCTCAGCAGCGAGCGCACGCAGTCCAGCAGCACCACGCGCGCGGCCAGCGCGGCGGGCGACAGCTCGTCGTCCGACAAGGTGCACAGCAGGTTCACGCGGCGCGCGGGGGCGTCGGTGAGGCGCGCGCACTGGAAACGCTGCGCGGCGTCCGGGTAGCGGCCCAGGGCCGCCCAGGGCTGCAGCGAGGAACCGAGGCCGGCGTCGACAGCGGCCATCACCATGGCGAGCGAGTCCACCTCCAGCACCACGCGCGGGGCGATGCCGGCGCCGGCGAATGCCGTGTCCAGCGTGCTGCGCAGACCGTGCGGCCCGGTGGGCAGGATCAGCGGCTCGTCGGCCAGGTCGGCGATGGCGATCTCGGCGGGCAGGCGCGGCGCGGCGGCGCGGTGCACGAGGAACAGGTCTTCCTCCAGCAGCGGCTGCACGCCCCAGCGCCGCCCGCCCCCGGCCTGCCGGGCCTGGTGCAGCCGGGTGTCGAAGAGCACCGCCAGGTCGAGCTGGCGGGCGTTGAGCATGGCGGTGAGGTGGCCCGACATGCTCTCCACCATGTGCAGGCGCACGTCCGGGTAACGCTCGCGCATGGCCTGCATGAGCGGCAGCCCGAGCACCGCCGAGGTGGTGGGCGCCAGCCCCACGCTGACGGTGCCCGACAGGCGCGCCTGCTGCGCGACGCGCATGGCCTGCTCGGCATGGCGCAGGGTGAGCTGCGCCTCGCGGAAGAACGCCACGCCCGCTTCGGTGGGCGACACGCCGCGCGGCGTGCGGTGGAGCAGGCGCGTGGACAGCTCGCCCTCCAGCCGCGTGATCTGCTGGCTGAGCGCGGACTGCACCATGTCAAGGTCCAGCGCTGCCCGGCTCATCGAGCCGAGCTCGACGATGCGAACGAAGTAGCGCAACTGCCGCAGTTCCATGAAGCGTCCTTGTCTCGGGTGGCACGACCGGCGCCCCGCTGCGGGGCGCCGGTCGATGTTCTACCCGGTGGATTATTGGCCGACGCCGGACACTTCGCGCAAGGGGACTCACCCGGTCATGGGTGTACCGTCAACCTTTGCGGCGCAGCAAGCGGATGTGCATGGGGCGCACAAAGTGCGCGCCGTCGGGGCCGCAGTGCGGATTGAACGCGGCGCGCACACGCGCCACCAACGCGGGTGTGATGTGGTGATCGGCGAAGCTGGGGTAGAGCATGCGCTGCTCGAACTCGTCCCAGTCCTTGAAGTGCGCGGGCTGCGCGAAACGCCGCGCATCCGAGGCCTCCCAGTGGGTGCCGGCAGCCAGCGCGCGGTCCAGTGCGGCCTGCGCGGCCCGCCGCACGGTGTTCTCGTCGTTGTAGAGGCGCACGATCTCGTTGAGCGCACCGCCGAAGATCGGCTCGCTCACGTAGAACCAGCCGCCGGTTTTGACGACGCGCGCGACCTCGACCAACGCCGCATCCATGCCGTCAAGCGGCACGTGGTGCAGGCTCTTGAGCATCATCGCGCCGTCAAAGACCGCATCGGGGAATGGCACGGCTTCGGCGCTGCCGGCCACGAACAACAGCCGCTCCTGCGGACTCGAGACGTTTTTGGTGTGCTGCACGGCATCCACCTCCAGCCCCACCACCTGGCTGCCCGCATGGCGCTGCACCAGGCTGCGCGCCAGCCGCGCGTTGCCACAGCCCAGTTCGATGATGCGTTGCCCGGCCAGCGGCACCAGGTCGCCCAGCACATCGAGTTCGTCACGCACGAGCGGCAGTTGATCGGGATCGGTTTTGTGTTCGTTCATTTGGTTGTTCTTGAATCCGCAGCATTCACAGGGGCTTGCGTTTTCTCATGGATACCCTGATGAGTATAGAAAGAAGGGCGGCATCCACTGCAGTCGCGGTGGAACACCAGTCGTATTCTCAAGGAGTTCCTGCATCAAGCACCTGATCGCCCTGCTGACCACCGGCACTGTCCACGCCGAAGAGCTGTTCGTCAACATCCACAGCGGCAGCGTCATGGCACAAGGCGCAGGCTTGGTGCTCGCCCGCCAAGCCGGCCGACGTGGCCGCCCACCTGCTCCAGCCCGGTGTGAACAGCCTGACCTCCTGATCGGCTTCGACCCGGAAGAGACGGCGCCCTGTGGGGCACCGCTTTGATTTGGTTTGCGGAGCGACGGGCCGCCACCCGGAGATGCCTCGGAACCGGCTTCGCCGGGCCGCTGGCCTCGCCTCCCTGGAGGCGGCGGGCGCGGCGCGGCGGGGGTGTCACCCGAAGCTCTCTGGCATTTGAACGGCCACCACCTCGCCACGCGCGGTGGCCACATCACCCGCATACACCGTGGTCTCGACAACCACCTTGCGGCCCTTGATCTCTTTCACGCGTCCGCGGATCACCAGCTCGCCGGCCAGGGGCGTGGGCTTCAGAAAATCCACGTGCAACGAACCCGTGACGAAGCGGAACGCGGGCAGCGAGTCCATGTCGCGCCCGGCCTGCCGGTACATGGCGGCCGCGGCGGTGCCGGTGCTGTGGCAGTCGATCAGCGAGGCGATCAGCCCGCCGTAGGCGTAGCCGGGCACCGAGGTGTGGTACGGCTCGGGCATGAACCGGGTGACGGTCTCGTCGCCGTCCCACACGGTCTTGATCTGGTGGCCGTGCGTGTTCTGGCTGCCGCAGCCGTAGCAGTGCGCGACGTTGTCGGGGTAGTGGTCCTGAAAGGCGTCGATGGCGTCCATGGGGGTCTCCTCTTGGGCTCGTTGTTGGGTGAATGGGATCAAGGCGCGAGGTCGAGCGCGGTGCGCAGCTGCGCCTCGCTGCTGGCGTACTGGAAGTGGGTCACACGCCCGGCTTCGAGGCCGATGAGGGTCACCGCGTCGGTCTGCCGCGGCCAGCCGGCGAGCAGGGTTTCATCGAGCGACACGCCCACCTCGAAGGGCTGCTCGCGCAACGAGGGCAAGGCGAAGGTGCGCGTGATGAGGCCGGGCATCTGGCTCATGTCGGCCAGGTAGACCGCGTGGCGGCTGGCCAGAAAGCCCTGGTGCAGCGGCCCGAGCACCGTCATGACCAGGTTCGAGGCCTTGCGACCGGCCGCGAACACCACGAGGCGCGTGCTGGCCGGCACCTGCCACGCCTGGCCGTGCTGGTTCTTGAGGCGCAGCGCCGGCAGGGGCCGCCCGGGTTCGATGGGGCCGGCGAGTGCGCACAGGGGCAGCGCAAAGGCCAGCGTCAGGGCGATGAGGGCCTTTTTCATGCGGTCTCGCACGGCTGGCCCTGCGCCTGACCGTGGCCGCAACCGGCGCGCTCGCCGGTGTTGACCATGTGATCGGCCATCTGCGTGAAGGCCTTGAGCAGGCCGGCACGCAGGGGCTCGTCGGCCACCTGTTCGGTCAGCACGGTCCGCATGCACAGCACCCACTCGTCGCGCTCGGTGGGGCCGATGGCGTAAGGCACGTGGCGCATGCGCAGGCGCGGATGGCCTTTCTTTTCGGTGTAGAGCGGCGGGCCGCCGAACCAGCCGGAGAGAAATTCGAACAGGGCCTCGTTGGCGCCGGCCAGACTCTCGGGGTGGATGCGGCGCGCGGCGTAAGCCTCGGGCAGCTCGTCCATCAGCGCGTAGAAACGGTCGACAAGGCGGTGCAGGCCTTCGGCGCCGCCGAGGGCGTCGTAGGGTGTGACCGCGCCACGATGGGTTGGCATGGGGTTTCCTTTCACGCGGTTTTGGAAGCCGCTGGGGGTGGCGCCACGGGTGGGGCGCCAAAGAGCTGGTCGGTGAGCTTGACGTACCAGGCGGCGGCCTGCACCTGGACGATGTAGGCGAGCGCGATCAGCAGGGCGGCGTCTGCGCCCTGCTCGCCGAACACGCCCATGGCAATCGCCAGCGCGATCGAGAGGTTGCGCATGACGGTGCCATAGACCAGAGCGATGGCGTCACCGCGCTGGAAGAAGGTCTTGCCGATCAGTGTGCTGATGGCGAAGTTGAGCGCGTAGACCAGCACCAGCGGCAGCAGCAGGCTCGGCAGCAAGGCCGGGTGGGCAAAGATGTCCCGGGACTTGAGCGCCATGGACACGAAGACGATGCCCAGCACGCCGAGGGTGGAGATCGGTGGAAACTTGGGTTTGAGTTTCTGGTTGAAGTGCGCTTCGCCGTGCTTGCCGATCAGCCAGCGCTGCGTGAGCGTGCCCAGCACCAGCGGCAGGAACACGATCAGCGCGATCTGCCCGAACACCCGCAGCACCGGAATTTCGACCACCGCGCCAAGCAGGGCTTTGAGGTAGACCGGCGCCAGCAGCGAACCGGCGATCAGGCCGACCACGGTCATCTTCACCGCCGCCGGCACATTGCCCTTGGCGAAGCCGGTCCACGAGATCGTCATGCCCGAGGTGGGCAGCAGCGCGGTCAGCAGCAGCGCCAACCGCACCATGGGCTGGTCGGCGAAAAACAGCAGGCCCATGGCGTAACCCACGGCGGGCATGAGCACGAAGTTGACGGCCAGCGTCGTGCCCTGCAGCCGGTTGCCCCCGGACTTGAGCAGATCGCGCACGTTCATCGTAACCATCATGGGATAGACCATGAGGAAGGTCAGCGGCAGGATGCCCCAGCGCAGGAAGGCCGGGTCGGCCACCTGCCCGAACAGCAGACCCACCACCATGGCGATCGGGATGCTCCAGACCAGATGCTTCTGCGCCCAGTTGAGGACTTTCCACATGATCGTTTTCCTTCGCAACCGCTCAAACGTTGCGTAAAGCCAAGGCCCAGGCCTGCATGGCGTCGTTCGCGGGTTTCATGGGCGCGTCCATGAAGCTGATGACGAAATGCTCGCCCAGGTCGGCGATGCCGATGGAGCGCGGGCGCACGGCCAGCACCTGCGGGTTGGGCAGCGCATGGCCAAAGCAGAACACCACGTTGAGCGCCGCTGCTATGCCGGGCGCGATGTCGCCGCCGATGGCCTGGGTGTGGGCCAGGTGGTCGAAGGTGGCGATGTAGCTCACGCGCGGCGTCGCGGCGATGCAGGCCTTGAAGTACTCGGCGATGGCGTCCACGGTCTTGCAGGTCGTCTCGGTCTTGGCGATGTCCACCACGGTGATGGGGTACTTTTCCTGGAAATGCAGTTGCTTCATGAAAACTCCGGAGTGAAAAAAGAGGGGCAAACAGGGCGCCGCCGCCCGTTCAGGCGGACGGGGTGTTGTGGCCGGGTGCAATGGTCGCGGCAGCGGCTGCGTGTGTTGGCAACGCGGCGACACGGGCCAGGAAGGCGTCGCGCGTCTGCCGGGCAAAGAAGGGGTGCCAGCGGCGCTGCTCCAGCACGGTGCTCACGGCACGCGCGCGCGGCTCGTGGCCGGCGAACAGCAGGGTCTCGTCGGGCAGGGTGAAGAGGCGCAGGTTGATGCTGTCCCACAGCGCCGCAGGGTCCGCCGGGTGCGGCTGGTGCGGGCAGGCGTCCACAGCCAGCAGGCCGCCGCAGAACACGCGGTCGCGCCAGGCGAAGCTCAGGCAGCCGGCGGTGTGGCCCGGCGTGGTGATCACTCGCAGGGTCTCGTGCCCCACGGGCAGGCGCTCGCCATCGGCCACGGTGTGCGTGCCCTCACGGGTTTCGCCCTGCACCACGGGCGCGCCCAGGCTGCGCAGGCGTTCGAATTCGTGGGTCAACAGGTGGTCGTGCTGGTGGGTGCGCAGCACCCAGCGCAGGCGCAGGTCGCGCTCACCCAGCAACGCCTGCAGCACCGGCAGATCGCGGCTGCGCGGATCGACCACGACGGCCTCGCGCGCATCGTTGTCGGCCAGCACATAGCTCAGCTCGCCGCTGCGTTCGTCGTGCAGGATGCGGAACAACACCTCAGGCTCCCTCTCGCAGCCGTGCACAGGACCTCATGCCGAGCTCCACTCGAAAGGCATCAGGCAGCGCCGCTGTCGTCCTCGCCGATCAGCAGGCTGCCGTCGGCGAGGTATTTGTGCGGCGGCACGACCAGGTTGGTGGGTGCGGGCTTGTTCCTGAACACGCGGCCCGCGAAATCGAAGGTGGAGCCGTGGCAGGGGCAGAAGAACCCGCCCTTCCAGTCGGCCGGCACGCTCGGGTTGACCGTGCCTTGCGGCAGGGTCACGGGCGAGCAGCCCAGGTGCGTGCAGATGCCCACCGTCACAAACAGCTCTGGCTTGATGGAGCGGTGGGTGTTGGTGGCGTAGTCGGGCTGCTGCTCTTTTTCGGAGGCCGGGTCGGCCAGGTCGGTGGTGCCCTCCAGGCTGGCGAGCATCTCCGGCGTGCGCCGCAACACCCACACCGGCTGGCCACGCCATTCGACGGTCTTCAGCTCGCCGGGTTCGACGACCGAGGGGTCCATGGTCACGGCCGCCCCCTGCGCCTTGGCCCGCTCGCTGGGGGCGAAGCTGGACACGAAGGGTACCGCGACGGCGGCGGTGGCCGCCACACCCATGGCGCTGGTGGCCAGCAGCCAGGTGCGGCGCTCCGGATTCATGCCGGGCTGGGGTGGCAGGGGGTATGCAGGGGCGTGTGACATGGTGAACTCCTCAGCCTCGCGGCGTGGCGGACGGGGTGTCCGCGGAATGGGTGTCGTCGTGCAGCTCCTCCCAGCCGGTCACCATGGACCTGATGTGCGCGGTGGGGGTGTGGCCGGTGGTGGTCAGATAGACGTGCACGATGAAGAAGCTGAGCATCAGGAAGGCCCCCGCCGTGTGCGCCCAGGCCACCCACGCCAGCGTGAGCCACTGATCGATGCCAAGCGAGGGCCAGAAGGCGCGGAACAGGTAGAGCAGGCCCGAACCCCAGATCAGCGGTGAGATCATGGCCAGCAGGCCGAGATAAGCCAGGCGCTGCAGCGGGTTGTGCTTCTTCTGCACCGTCTTGTGGAACGGGTTGGGCTCGCCTCGGAACATGCCCCAGCTGTAGTAGGTCGCCATGGCCATCACGCGCTTGTGCGTTGGCAGGTACTGGCGCCATTCGCCGGTGGTGAACTGCCAGAAGATGGTGAAGGCCCAGAGGATGAGCAGCAGCCAGGCCGCCAGCGTGTGCAGGCGCACGGCGGGCTCGAAGCCCAGCAGCGCATAGCTGCCGTGCACCTCGAAGCCGCTGATGAGCATGGTGATGATCAGCAGCGCCTGCGACCAGTGCCAGAAGCGCTCGTAGCGCTTGTAGATGTAGATGCGGGCCGGCGGTGCGTCGCCGGCGGGCTGGGCGATGGTTGCGTGTTCCATGTCAGTGGCCTCCGGTGGTTGAACGACGGCGGGTAACGATGCGAGCGATGGCGTGCACGAGCACACCACCCAGAGCGCCCGCCACGGCGAGCCAACCGAGGCGGTCGATCCAGGGCTGGCTGTCGCGCCCGGGCAGGTAGACGCCGGGCAGGTCGCCCAGGCGGCTCTTGGCTGGGCCGGTGTGGCACGAGGCGCAGGCCACGGCGTTCTTCGATGGCGCGACCATGTGGGTGATGGGCCAGAGCATCTCGGTCTTCACGAAGCCGTGCTGACCGCTGTAGGGCTGGCCGGTGGCGGTGGCGCCGGTCTGCAAGGCCTTGTTCCAGTCGAAGTTGAACCAGAACGCGGTGTCGTCGGGCACGGCGGTGTGCGGCACCAGCAGCTGCAGGTGCACCTTGTCGTAGGGCTGTTTGCCCTCGAAACGCTTGATCGGCCAGATGCGCGCCTTCGGGTCGTGGGGGCTGCCCATGAAGCTGTTGATCTTGACCACCTGGGTTGGTTCGATCTTCATGTCCTGCGTCGTGTAGTTCACCTGGCCGTTGAACCACAGGTACTCGGGCACCACGTTTTCTGCGAGCTTGAAGTCGCCCTTCTTGCTGTCGTAGATGACGTAGCCGTGCTCGTCCTTCTTCTGGATCGGCTTGCCTTCGGGCGTGAGCTGGCCGGCGGTGGACCAGTCCCAGGCCATCTTGGTGGCCACACCGCCGCGCGCGAACTCGGGGATGTGGCAGCTCTGGCAGGCGAGCTTGTTGGTGTGGTTGTTGAGCAGCTCCACGCTCAGCGAGGGCTGCTTGTGCGGCTTGTCGCCATGGCAGCTCTGGCAGGTGGCGGCGTTGCGACCGGCGTGCACCGTGTCGCCGCGCAGCATCGGGCCGTGCGGGTCGGAGGCGGTCATGCTGATGCGGCTGCCCGCAATCTGGTGGCCGTCGGACTGGTGGCAGGTGGCGCAGGTGAAGCCGGCGCCACCGCTGGCTTTGCTGGCGAGGTGAACGTCAAGTGCTTTGCTCGCCTTGTTGAGCGAGGAGTCGAGGTCGCCGTGTTTCACGCCGTCGCCGCCGCCGCCGTTGTAGTGGCAGGTGCCGCAGCTGGCGGTGCTGGTCTTGCCCACATGTTTGGCCACCATGGCCAGGTCCACCGGGTCGATGAACTTGCCCGACCCCGGCGGCAGTTCGGTGCGCTCGGTGGGCACCTCACCCGCCATGCCCGCGGGCTTCTTGTAGCCGCCGCTGTTGTGGCAGACCAGGCAGTCCACCTTGCTTTCGTTGTGGAAGTCGAACTTGTCGTCCTTCCAGCCGTAGCCGACGTGGCAGGCCTGGCAGAAGGCTTCGTTGGAGCGGTCGCCGATGCAGAAACTGTTGAGCATGGTCTTTTTGCCCAGCTTCTGCCCGGTGTCGGGGTTGGTGTATTCCCAGGTCCAGTGGCGCGTACCCATGACCTGCTTGCCGGCTTCGGTGTGGCAGCTCAGGCAGGCCTTGGTGACTTCGGAACCGCTCGCAAACGGGCCCTGCAGTTCCTTGAACTTGCTGTGGTCGGCGGTGGATCTGGACTTCTTCGGTGCCGCGGCCAGGACGGCTGCGGCGCTGGGTTCGGCCGCTGGAACGACCGGTGCCGGGTCGGCCAGCGCAGCGCTGCCGGCGAGCACCCCGCTCAACAGCGCGGCCAGCAGCCGCCAGGTGGCGCGCCGCAGTCGCGGCGGTGGAGGGTGCTTCCTGGTGGGGCTTTTCATGTCTTGTCTCCTGCTCTGGGGTGGATGGAATCAGACCCCCTCGCGTCCAAGAACCGTGCCACCCTCTGTCATTTGAAAAAACCTCTACGCATCAATGACTTAGCCGTTTCAGCCACCCGATCACAGGTTCACCATACCCCGGCGCATGCCAGAAATGACAGACAATGGCAGTTGCCACTGCCGGCGCCGTCGCGCCTGGGAGCCCACATGAAACCCCTGCCCGAACTCACGGCCTTTCTCGAAGGTCTGCCCGAGCCCCACATCCTGTTCGACGCTCAGTACCGCATCCTGGCGGCCAACGCGGCCTACCGGCGCCAGTACAGCCCGGAGCGCAGCGTGGTCGGCCGGTGTTGCTACGAGGTTTCGCACCACTTCGCCGTGCCCTGCGACCAGGCCGGGGAATCCTGCCCGCTGGCGCAATCGCGCACCTCCGGCCAGCGTGAGCGTGTGCTGCACCTGCACCACACACCCCAGGGCGAGGCGTACGTGAACATCGAGCTCTCGCCCCTGCCCGGACCGGACGGGCAACCCGCGTTTTACGTCGAGAAGATGGAGCCGCTGCGCGTGGCGCAGGGCCAGCCCTCGGCCCAGGGGCTGATCGGTCGCTCCGAAGCCTTCCAGCGCATGCTCGCGCTGGTGGCGCGGGTGGCGCCCTCGCGCGCCACGGTGCTGCTGCTGGGCGAATCGGGCACCGGCAAGGAGCTGGTGGCGCGCGCAGTGCACGAAGCCAGCCCGCGCGCGGGCAAGCCGCTGGTGGCGGTGGACTGCTCCAGCCTACCGGAAAACCTGTTCGAGTCCGAGCTGTTCGGCCACGAACGCGGTGCCTTCACGGGCGCCAGCACGGCCAAGGGCGGTCTGGTCGAGGCGGCCAGCGGCGGCACGCTGTTCCTCGACGAGGTGGGCGACATCCCCCTGCCCATGCAGGTGAAGCTGTTGCGGCTGCTGGAAACCGGTACCTACCGCCGCGTCGGCAGCACCGAGCTGCGCCACGCCGACATCCGCGTGGTCTCGGCCACGCACCGCGATCTGGAGCGCATGGTGGCCGAGGGCCGCTTCCGAGAAGACCTGTATTACCGCCTGTGCACCTTCCCGATCCAGCTGCCCTCGCTGCGCGATCGCAACGGCGACGTGGCACTGCTCGCGCCCGCCCTGCTGGAACGCGTGGCCGCGCCGCGCCGCCTGCAGCTCAGCCCGGCCGCGCTCGCCGTGCTGGAGGCGCAGGACTTCCCTGGCAACGTGCGCGAGCTGCGCAACCTGCTGGAGCGCACCGCCCTGCTCTGCGACGGCGAGCGCATCGAAGCCGAACACGTGCGCGAGGCGATCGCCACCGGGCGCCGTCCGGCGCTTCGCCCCGCCCCACCACCCGGCCTGCCGGCCCAGACCGGCGGACCGGGCGGGGCACCCGACGGACGACCCACCGATCTCAAGACGCTGGAACGCGCCGCCCTGCGCGAGATGGTGGAGCGCCACACCGGCAGCCGCTCCGAACTGGCCGAACGTCTCGGCATCAGTGAGCGCTCGCTATACCGAAAGCTCAAAACGCTCACCTGAGGGGCTGAGGGCCTTTCGCGAAGGCCCGGGTAACGCTCAGCCGCCGGGCCGGGAATCGCGCGCATGCGGGAATTTCCCCACGACAGCGGACTCAGATCTCGATACCATAACCATTCGAATATTCGGAGGCAACAATGGACAAACTTTTCCAGTTTGGCGAGGCCGTCGAGGGCTATCCGGTGCGCGTGGTCAACGAGCGCACCGTGCGCGCCGCCGCCGGCCTGCTGTTTTTCCCGGCGGTGGTGTCGTTCATGAACGCGCTGCTGACGGCCAACTACCAGCCCACGCGCCTGTTCGTGATCGTGTTCCTGATCGACATGACACTGCGCATGCTCAACCCGCGCTGGGCGCCGAGCATGATCGTCGGCGGCTGGATCGTGCGCAAGCAAACGCCCGACTGGGTGGGCGCGCCGCAAAAGCGCTTTGCCTGGGGCCTGGGCCTGCTGCTGGGCCTGGCCATGCTCTACCTGATGGTGCTCAACCGCTTCATGGGCCCGGTGAACATGCTGGTCTGCGCGAGCTGCCTGACGCTGATGTTCTTCGAGACCGCGTTCGGCATCTGCCTGGGCTGCAAGCTCTACAACGTGTTCAAACGGGAAAAGGCCCAGTTCTGCCCAGGCGGCGTGTGCGAGATGCCGGCGCAAAAAGGCTGGGGCGTTTCATTGCCGCAGACGGCCGTGCTGGTGCTGTTCGTGGGCACCCTCACCATGGCCAAAGCCTGGGTGGATGAAACCGGTCCGCTGGGTGGCTTTGACGACATGGCGACGCTGGAGGACATGGGCCTCAAGCCCACACCCGGCAAAGCCAGCGTAGCCGACGCCGAACGCTGCCAGGTGCCCGCCTTCGCCAAGGCTATCGGCCACGAAGAGACGTGGAAGCAGCACAACGGGTGCAGCTGACCCACCCCGCGTCGCTAGTTCGCTTCGCGTTACCGCTCCGCCCCTCGAGGGGCGATGCGGGTGGCCCGGCAAAGCCGCTTCCATCGCATCCTCGGAACAAGACATTTCACGCCGGAAGGGGCGTTGATTCCAGGGCACCGCGGAACCGGCACTGCCGGGCCGCCAGTGCCGTCCCCCAGAGGGGTCGCGCGCAGTGCGGCGAGGGGAAACGCATCCTGCGACGCGGAGGGGGTCACTTCATCCTGGCCAGCTCTTCCTCGGAAATGATCTCGAACAAGCGAACCACGCGTTGCGCGCCCTTGGTCGTGCGCGCCACTTCCGTGGCCTGATCGGCCTCGCGCTGGGTCACCCGGCCCATCAGGAACACCGAACCACGTTCGCTCACCACCTTGAAGGAGTTGGTCGAGAGGTTCTTGGTGTCCACCAGGCCCGCCTTCACGCGCCCGGTCAGCAGCGCGTCTTCTGCCTTTTCCTTGAGCGTGGGGCTGTTGGTGATGTCCAGTTCGTTGAACACCGACGCCACGTTGTCCGTCTTGGCGACGATCTCGTACGCCAGGGCTTTGTCGCGCTCGTTGGCCACCTCGCCGGTCAGCAACGCGCGGCGGTTGTAGCTGGTCACGCTGATGCGGGCGCGGCTGCCCATCGAATCACGCAGGCGGTTGGCGGCACGCAGTTCAATGCCCTGATCGTCCAGTTGTGCGCCCGAGCTGCGCCGGTCGGTGGCGACGACGGCACCGGTCATGGCGGCGCCACCCACCATCAGCGGTGCGCAGGCAGACACGGTGGCCGCCAGTGCAGCCACTCCCAGGATGCTGGCCGCCAGGCGGCCAGTCGACGGGAAACGTTTCATGCGAGGTTCTCCTGTTCGTTGATCAAAGTGTCGGGCAGGCCCAGCAGCTGGGCATCCACACCGTCGCAAATGCAGTGCAACACCAGGTGATGCACTTCGAGAATCCGGGCCGGCAACTCATGCGGCACGCACACGTGCACATCGGTGTCGCGCAACAGCTGCGCCAGGCGTCCGCCGCGCGCACCCGTGAGCGCCACCACCGACATGTCACGCTCGTGGGCCGCTTCGATGGCCGCGATCATGTTGGCCGAATTGCCGCTGGTGGACAGCGCCAGCAGCACGTCACCCGCCTGGCCCAGGGCCCGTACCTGGCGGGAAAAGATCGCGCGGGCATCAAAATCGTTGGCGATGCCGGTCAGCACCGCCGCGTCGGCGGACAGCGAAAACGCCGCCAGCTCAGGGCGCTCACGGTCGTAACGACCCACAAAGCTGGCCGCAAATTGCTGGGCCGCCGCGGCCGAGGGCCCGTTGCCGCAGCTCAGCACCTTGCCGCCACCGGTCACGCAGGCCAGCACCGCGCCGATCGCCGCTTCCACCACCGGCGCGAGCGACTGCGCACACTGGTACTTCAGATCGGCGCTGTCGATGAACTGTTGTTGTATCCGTTGCAAAAGCATGAGGGGATCATAGCGGTGAGAGGCGTATCAAAAAGTTGCGCTCGCATCAAATGCCGCACGCAGCCATTCGATGTGCACCGGCGCACCGCGCTCGCCTTCCGGGACACCCGTGCGCCCCTGGATCAGCACCACATCGAAGCGGCATGGGGGCTCTGAGCCGAGCCGCTGCAAAAAGTGCCGCGCTGCGAAAACGATGCGGCGCTGCTTGAACGCGGTGATGCTGCCACCGGCCCCGCCGCGGGAGGCGCTGGCGCGCTGGCGCACCTCGACAAACACCAGCGTGCCGTCACGGTCGCGCATAATCAAATCGACCTCGCCACCGCCACGCCCGGGCGTCCTGAAGTTGCGCTGCACCAGGCGCAGGCCGTGGCGCTGCAGGTGCGCAAGCGCGGCGTCCTCGGCCGCGTCGCCGCGCTGCTTGGTGGTGACGTTCGGGCCGCTTTCGGCCGCACCCGATGGCCCCTGTTTTCTGGAAAACCACATTGTCTGCAAGCACTCCATCCCTGTTGGCCGCCGCGCGCGAAGCGGCCGCTCACCAGCATTATCCGCAAGGCGCGCTCTACATGGTGGCCACACCGATCGGCAACCTGGCCGACATCGGGCTGCGTGCGTTGCAGGTGCTGTCGCTGGTCGACACCGTGGCCTGCGAGGACAAACGCCACACCGCCGCCCTGCTGCAGGGCTATGGCCTGCACAAGCCGCTGCTGGCGCTGCACGAGCACAACGAGACCGAAGCCGCGCAGACCGTGTTGCAGCGCCTGCGGGAAGGCCAGCGCGTGGCCTATGTGAGCGACGCGGGCACGCCGGGCGTGAGCGATCCCGGTGCCCGGCTGACCGCTGCCGTGACTGCGGCCGGGCTTCGCTGCGTGCCGATCCCCGGCGCCAGCAGCATCACGGCGCTGCTCAGCGTGGCGGGCTTCACCCACCAGGCGGGTGGCTGGAACGGTCGTTTCGTGTTCGCCGGTTTTCTCTCGCCCAAGGCGGCCGAACGCCAGCGCGAGGTGCAGCAGATCGGCGCCGATGCGCGCGCCTGCGTGCTGCTGGAGGCACCGCACCGCATCGAAGCCCTGGCCAAAGAATTGGCCAGCCTGGGCGAGCGTCCGCTCACCGTGGGTCGCGAGCTGACCAAACAATTTGAAGAAGTGGCGCAGTTGCCGGCGCGCGAGTTCCCCGCCTGGCTGCTGGCCGGCGCACACCGCACACGCGGCGAATTCGTGCTGATGGTGCACCCGCAAGCCGCAGCCAGCGGCGAAGAAACGACCCTGGATGCCGCGGCCTTGCGCACGCTCGACCTGCTGCTGGCCGAGCTGCCGGTGAAAACCGCCGTGCGCCTGTGCGCCGAGATCACCGGCCAGCCGCGCAACGCGCTCTACGACGCAGCCCTGGCCCGGCGCAAGACCGCCCCCGAAACCGAAACCGACACCGACTGATCCGGGCCGCGGCGCATTGCCGCCGACCGTTCAGCGCAGAACGCGATCCGGTCCCGGCGATGCCGCACCGTCCGGGTCTGGTGATCCGCCGGCCGCGGCCTCAGGTACCTCGGTGGCCTGCACATCGACCACATCGCCCGCCGGCGCGCCCGCCTGACCGGGCCAGACGCCACGGGTGTAGCGCTGCGACTGCTCGCGCATGCGGCTGAACATCACCACCGGGGCCGGTTTGCGCCCGGTGATCAGCGTCCACAGCGACACCCCCGCCACCACCACGAGGGCCGCCAGCAGGAAGCTCACCACAAACACCAGGGCGGCGAGCACCAGCACGAGCTTGAGGAGCCCACGCAGCACGCGCTCCAGAAAGTCAGAAAATCCATTCATGAGGGAAAGAGCCATCGGGCGGTTGGGAGTTCCGGGAGTATGAAGTGCTTCGGCGCGCGGGTCACGCCATGACGGTGGCCATGGAACAGCTTGGCACAAGAAAAAGGCAAATGGGGCCGCTTTCGGGTTTTGCAAGCCACGCCCCGGGGCAACCCCCTGGCGTCACACCGTTCCGCATGCCGGCTGCTATGCTGGAAACATGACGCCACCCGCCCTCCCCGAGCCCGCCATGAAGCGCCTCTCGCAGTACTTCTTTCGCGGCCTGATCACCTTTCTGCCCCTCGCCATCACGGTGTATCTGCTGGTGCTGTTCGTCACCTGGACCGAGCGCACGGCCATCTGGCTGCTGAGCCCCTTCATCGGCGACTTCTACCTGCCCGGGCTGGGCATTGCGCTCGGGGCGGCGGTGATCCTGGCACTGGGCTTTTTCATGTCGCTGAGTGCCACCGGCAAGCTGCTCTCGTACATCGAACTGCCGTTCACCAACCTGCCGGTGGTGAAAAGCATCTACTCGTCGCTGAAGAACTTCGCCGACTACTTCGCGCCGCACGAGCAGGACGCGCAGCAGGTCGTGTTGCTCAAGATGCCCGGCCACGAGCTGAGCATCGTCGGCCTGGTCACGCGCCAGAGCATGAAAGGCCTGCCCAAGGGCATCGGCGAGCTGGAAGACCAGGTCGCCGTCTACCTGCCCATGGGCTACATGATCGGCGGCTACACCGTGTTCGTGCCGCGCAGCTGGACGGTGCCGGTGGACATGTCGGTCGAAGAAGCCATGCGCATGGCGTTGATCGCGTTCATGTCCTCGAACAAGAACGGCAAAACCGAGACCTCCCCATGAGCATCCGCCACCTCGACGCGCTCTTCGCCCCCGCCTCGGTGGCGGTGTTCGGTGCATCGCAGCGCCCGTCCAGTGTGGGCGCCACGGTCTGGCGCAACCTGCACGGCAGCTTCCCCGGCCGACTCTACCCGGTCAACCCCAAACACGCGGCGCTCGATGGCGTGAAGGTCTACGCCACCGTGGCAGCCCTGCCCGAGGCGCCCGACCTCGCCGTGATCTGCACACCCGCGACCACCGTGGTGCCGCTGATCCAGGCGCTCGGCGAGCGCGGCACGCGCGCGGCCATCGTCGTCACCGCCGGGCTCGACAAGGCCACCAGGCAGGCCATGCTCGACGCTGCGAAGGTGCACACGCTGCGCATCCTCGGCCCCAACTGCATCGGTCTGCTGGTGCCGCACCTGGGCCTGAACGCCAGCTTCGCGCACATCGGCGCGCTGCCGGGCGATCTGGCTTTCGTGTCGCAGTCGGGTGCACTGGTCACCGCCATGCTCGACTGGGCCGGCTCGCGCGGCATCGGTTTCTCGAACTTCGTTTCGCTCGGCGAACGCGCCGACGTGGACTTCGGCGACATGCTGGACTACCTCGGCAGCGATCCCAAAACCCGCGCCATCCTGCTCTACATCGAAAGCGTGGACGAGGGCCACAAGTTCATGTCGGCGGCGCGCGCCGCCGCGCGCAACAAGCCGGTGATCGTGGTCAAGGCGGGTCGCTCGGCCGCTGGCCAGGCAGCCGCCGCTTCACACACCGGTGCGCTCGCGGGCTCCGACGCGGTGTTCGACGCGGCCATCGCCCGCGCCGGCATGCTGCGCGTGGACACCCTGCACGACCTGTTCCTCGCCGCCGAAACGCTGGCGCGTTTCCGCGACGGCCCTTCGGGCCCGCTCATCGTGCTCACCAACGGCGGCGGCGCCGGCGTGATGGCGGCCGACGCCGCGGCGGCCGAAGGCGTGCCGATGGCCACGCTGGACGACGCCCTGCGCGCGCGGCTCAACGCGGTGCTGCCCGCCAACTGGTCGCATGCCAACCCGGTGGACATCATCGGCGACGCACCCGCCGAGCGCTACGTGGCCGCGCTCGAAGCACTGTCGCACGACACGACCAACGCCGTGCTCTTCATCCACGCGCCGACCGCCATCGTGCCGAGCCGCGAGATCGCACAGGCCATGCTGCCGCAGGTGACGGCCGAGCCCCGGCGCGTGCTGGGCTGCTGGCTCGGCGACGGCGCCGTGGCGCAGGCGCGCCAGACCTTTCGCCAAGCCGGCGTTCCAGACTACAACACGCCCGAAGAAGCGGTGCGCGCCTTCAACTTCCTGCGCACCTACCGCCTGCACCAGGAAGAACTGTTGCAGACGCCGCCCGCGCGCGGCGCCGCGCACGCCCCCGACCTGCCCGCCATCCGCGCCATCGTGCACACCGCGCTGGCCGATGGCCGCGAGCTGCTCACCGAGCCCGAAGCCAAGGCCCTGCTCGGCGCCGCCGGCCTGCCGGTGGTGCCCACGCGCGTGGTCGGCGCCAGCGCGGACGCAGCGCAGGCCGCTGCCGATGCCCTGGGTTATCCCGTCGTGGTCAAGATCCTGTCGCACGCCATCAGCCACAAGAGCGACGTCGGCGGCGTGCGCCTCAACATCGGCAGCGCCAGCGAGCTGCGCGAGGTCTGCACCAGCATGCTGATGCGCGTGCGCGAGCTGCGGCCCGACGCCGACGTGCAGGGTTTCACCGTGCAGCCCATGGTGCGCAAGAAGCACGCGCACGAGCTCATCATCGGCGCCAGCGTCGATCCGGTGTTCGGCCCGGTCATCCTGTTCGGTGCCGGTGGCACGGCGGTGGAGGTGCTGGCGGACCGCGCGCTGTCGCTGCCGCCGCTCAACACGCCGCTGGCGCTGGCGCAGATCCAGCGCACCCGCATCGCGAAGCTGCTCAAGGGCTACCGCGACGAACCCGCCGCCGACATCGATGCCATCGCCCAGGTGCTGGTGAGCGTGTCGCAGCTGCTGGCCGACGTGCCCGAACTGGCCGAGCTCGACATCAACCCGCTGCTCGCCAACCACGAGGGCGCGGTGGCACTCGATGCGCGCGTGCGGTTGTCGGCGAGCCAGCCGGCCGGCGCGGCGAGCTTCGCCATCCGGCCCTACCCGGCCGAGCTGATCGAGACCTGGGACTGGAACGGGCAGTCGGTCACGCTGCGTCCCATCCGCCCGGAAGACGAAGCGCAACACCGCGCCTTCCTGGAAAAGCTGGACCCGGAAGACATCCGCCTGCGCGTCTTCTACAGCCGCCGCAGCATCGAACACAGCGAGCTCGCGCGGCTGACGCAGATCGACTACGCGCGCGAAATGGCCTTCATCGCCACGCGCCACATCGAAGGCGATGGCGAAGAAACCCTGGGCACCGTGCGCGCCACAGTGGACCCGGACAACCACACCGCCGAATTCGGCGTCATCGTGCGCTCCGACCTCAAGGGCTCGGGCCTGGGCCACCGGCTCATGGACCAGATGATTGAGCACCTGCGCGCGCGCGGCACGCAGCGGCTGGTGGGCACGGTGCTGGCCATCAACCGCGGCATGCTGGAACTTGCGGCCCACCTGGGCTTCCAAGAAACGGACGACCCCGGCGACCCGGACGACCACAGCCTCCGTTTCGTGTCGCTCAATCTGCAGCCCAGCCCCGACGCCCGTTCGGGCTGAGCCGGTGATGGCCCCGGCGCCAGCGGCAACCACCGGCCCAGCCCAAACGGAAACCATCCCCCCGTTCCAGGAGCCAGCCATGCCGTCGAACCGCCCACCCTCGCGCCGCGCCCTGCTCACCCGCGGCGCCGGCCTGCTCGCCGCCACCGCCGCCCCGGCCTGGCTCACGCCCGCCCTCGCGCAAACGGCCCTGCACCCCACCCCGGGCCAGACCGAAGGCCCGTTCTACCCGGTGGCCCTGCCAGCCGACACCGACTTCGACCTGCTGCGCAGCGGCAGCGTGGTCTACGGCAAGGGCCAGCCAGCCTGGGTCGAAGGCGTGGTCACCGACACACGCGGCGTGCCGGTGGCGGGCGCCGTGGTCGAAATCTGGCAATGCGACCAGGCCGGCCACTACCACCACCCAGGCGACGGCGGCAAAGCCGACCCGGCCTTCCAGGGCTTCGGCCAGGTGACCGTCGGGCGCGACGGCCGCTACCGGTTCCGCACCCTCAAGCCCGCGCCCTACAGCGGCCGCACACCGCACATCCACGTGAAGGTCAAGCTGGATCGGCAGGAATTGCTGACCACGCAGATGTACGTGGCGGGTGACCCGGGCAATGAGCGCGACTTCCTGTGGCGGCGGCTGGGTGAACAAGGGCAGGCCGCGCTGACAAGGCCTTTCGTGGCGGGCACCGACGGCCTGCGCGCCGAATTCCCCATCGTGGTGATGGCGTAACCCCCCGCGCCGCCTGCGGCGTAACCCCCCAGGGGACAACGCGAGGGGCCCGGCGAAGCCGGTTCCACCGCGTTCCGGCTTCTGACATGGCACGCCGGAAAGTTGTTTGGTCTGAGGCTCCAGCTTTTCCGTCATGTCCCTCATTCCCATCGACCTTCCGTCAACCACTAAGCTCTTTGCATGGATTCCTTGACTCAGATCGCCCTCGGCTCCGCCGTCGGCGTGGCCGTGATGGGCCGACGCACCGCTGTGTGGAAGGCCGCGCTGTGGGGCGCTGTCGCCGGCACCCTGCCCGATCTCGACGCCCTCATCGACCACGGCGACCCCATCCTCAACATGACGCGGCACCGCGCCGAGAGCCACGCGCTGTTTTTCCTGACGCTGGCCGCGCCGCTGCTCGCGGGGATCGTCTCGCGCCTGCACGGCGAGGCAACCCTGTTCAGGAGATGGTGGCTGGCGCTCTGGCTGGTGCTCATCACCCACCCGCTGCTCGACGCCATGACGGTCTACGGCACACAGCTGTTGCTGCCCTTCACCGACCACCCCTACGGGGTCGGCAGCATCTTCATCATCGACCTCGCCTACACCGTGCCGCTCGTCGTGGGCGTGGTCGCGGCGCTGCGGCTGAAAAATCCACTTGGCCAGCGCTGGAACGCTGCGGGCCTGGTGCTCAGCACGCTCTACCTCGCCTGGAGCTTCGGCGCGCAGCAACACGTGGACCGCATCGCCCGCGCTTCGTTGCAGCAGGCTGGCATCGAAACGCAAGGTCTGCTCGTCACGCCCGCGCCCTTCAACACCGTGCTCTGGCGCCTGGTGGCGACCACGCCCACGCAGTACCACGAGGGCTACTACTCGCTGCTGGACGACCAGGCCGAAGTGCGCTGGACCGCGTACCCGCGCGGTGGCGATCTCATCGAGCGACACGGCCACACCGAACCGGTGGCGCGCATCGCCGCCTTCAGCCACGGCTTCTTCAGCCTGCACAACGGCGGGGACCGCCTGCTGCTGACCGATCTGCGCATGGGCCTTGAACCCACCTACACCTTCCGCTTCGACCTCGGCTCGCCGACGGCCGTCGGCCACGTGCCGGTGACCCAGCTCGGCATGCGCCCGGACCTGGGACGGGCGCTGCCCTGGTTGTGGCAGCGGCTCCAGGGCAATACGCTCTCGACGCTCGGCGTGGCCACCCCGTAGCGGCGACGCACCGCCGGCCCGCCTTCAGTCAACCCATCGCACATCGGCCGTTGCCACGGCCGTGGTGCGCAGGCCGACGCTGCTGCTGTTGGTCAACGTGGCGTTGTGGTGGTCGATCACCAGCAAAGCCTGTGGCCCATGGAGAACTCCCAAAAAAAGCGAACCTGACCCGGACCTCGACCCGTCACCGAAGGTGTTGCCGGAAACGGCACAAAAGCGCACGATGGCGGACTTCCGCACTTTCCCCCCACCCAGCAGGAGACAAACCATGATCAAGGTCAGCGTGATGTACCCCAACACCCCCGGTACGCACTTCAACCACGACTACTACCGCGACAAACACATGCCGCTGGTGAAAGCACGGCTCGGTGCACCGCTCAAGTACTACACCGTGGACAAAGGCCTGGCGGGCGGTGCGCCCGGCTCGGCACCCACCTACGCCGCCAGCGGCCACCTGTTCTTCGACAGCGTCGAAGACTTCCAGACCTCGTTTGGGCCGCACACCACAGAGATCATGGGCGACATTCCGAACTACACCGACATCGCGCCGCTGATCCAGATCAGCGAAGTGGTGGTCGGCAAGCCTTAAGAAGGTGTGAATGAACCCGGCCAACCCGCTCGGGCTCGCCGGATTCATTCGCACCTTCTGAGGCTCAGCGCTCCTGCAGCGCCAGCTGGGCGCCCAGCCCGGCGAAAGCCGCGGCAAAGCCCCGGCGCAGCCAGGCCTGCACGCGGGCCGATTCGATCACCGCTTTGCGGAAGGCGTGGGCCAGCAGGCCATAGACCACGAACACCGCAAACGTCATGGCCATGAACACGCCGCTTAGCAGCAGCAACTGCCCCAGCGGCGATGCAGCGGCCGGGTCCACGAACTGCGGCAGAAAGGCCAGGAAGAAGATCGTCAGCTTGGGGTTGAGGATGTTCAGCAGCAGTGCCTTGACCACGATGCCGCGGCCCGAGCGCTGCGCCGCCTGGCTGTCCACCGCGAAGGCGCTGCGGTCCTTCCAGGTCGCCCAGGCCACGTAGAACAGGTAGGCCACGCCCGCGTAACGCAACACCTCGAACGCGAGCGCGCTGGTGTGCATCACCGCCGCCAGGCCGAAGATCGTCGCCAGCAGGTGTGGCACGATGCCCAGCGTGCAGCCCACCGAAGCGAGCACAGCGGCCTTTCGGCCCTGCAGCAGCGCGGTGGACACGGTGAAGATCACCCCGGTGCCGGGAATGAGCACCACGATGAGCGAGGTGACGAGGAATTCGAGGGAGAGCATGGTGGACTCCTGCGGCAATGTTCAAACCATCAGCAGCGTCAGCACGATGATCACCAACCCGATGGCGAGGTTGATGCCCACCCAGATCCGGATCGAAGCCAGCGCCGCGCCGCCGGCCGGCCAGTCGCTCGCCGCCACCGCCTGGCTCAGGCGCTTGAACAGCGCAAAGCGGATGTGGCCGAAGATGGCCATCATCACGATGCCGAGCGTGGCCATGATGGTCCAGTCCAGCGGCATGTTGAAGGCCAGGCCGGCCTGCACCGTCTCCTTGGCCAGGCGGCCGATCATCCACAGCCCCGACACGAGCACGGTGGCGATGGACACCAGCACGGCGGCAAAGAAGCGCTGCAGCGCGCCGTGCATGAGCGGCACGCGTTGCGGCGGCGGCAGCTGCAAGGCGGCCGGGCGCAGGAAGAAGTGGGCGAAGACCATGCCGCCGATCCAGACGACGATGGCAAGGATGTGCAGCAGCTTGAGGATGGCGTAGATCATGGTCGCTTTCGTGAGAGGGTCGGGTACGGAAGGTGACAGGCTATCAGTTCATTGCAACACCAGCGGCTGGCCATCGGTGGCACGCACCGAACTGAGCCGCCCCGCCAGCCGGGCTTGCAGCGAGATGGGCAGGGGCACGAAGCCGGTGTCATGCACCAGCCGGTCGCCCTGCTGGAACGCCCAGTAGGCAAAGCGCAGCGCTTCCAGGGTGCGGGTATCGCTGCGTGCCGGTGCGGCGTCGAACAGCAGGAAGGTGACCACGGTGATCGGCCAGCTGCTGCCGCCCGGCATGTTCAGCGTGGAGGCCGTGTCCTCGCCTTTGCGGTGCACGTTGCTGGCGCGCAAAGCCTCGGTGATGCTGCGTTCGTTGGCATCGGCCCACTGGCCGGCGGCGTTTTTCAGACGCGCCATGGTCAGATGGTCCTTCTTCGCCCGGTCGTAGCTGGTGTAGGTGATGCCGCCCGGGGTGGTCCCGAGCAGCTTGACCACGCCGCCGTTGCCGTCGGCCGCCAGCACCTGGCCCGGCCATTGGGGCAACTGGCTGGCGCCGACTTCGCTGGCAAAGGCCGGGCTGAGCAGCGACAGGTAGCTGCTGAACGCGTCGGTGGTGCCCGATTTGTCGGCGCGCACGATGCGGCGCACCGCCAGGTCGGGCAGGCGCAGGCCGGGGTTGAGCGCGGCCACGCGCGGATCGTTCCAGCGCCCGATGTGGCCCGCGAACAGGTCGGCCAGCACCTCGCCGGTCAACTGCAGCGGACGGTCCACCCCCGCCCCCAGGTTGACCACGGGCACCACGGCACCGGCCACGGTCGGCACCTGCAACAGGCGGCGCTTCGCCAGTTCAGCGGGCGACAGTGGCGAATCGGTGCCCGCCAGCGCCACCTTGCGCTCGCTGATCTGGCGGATGCCGTCACCCGAGCCCGTGGGCTGGTAACGCAGTTCCACGCCCCGGGCCTGCCGGTAGTGCTCGGACCACTGCAGGTAGATCTGGGCCGGGAAGGTGGCCCCGGCGCCCGCCACCAGAGGGACCGCGGCCCCCTGCGCGTGCACCAGGGGCAGGGTCAGCGGGCACAACAGCGCCGCCAGCGCCAGACGGCGCAGTGTGTTCACAACGACATTCATGTTTGGTTCTCAGCTGGGAAAAGAAAACGGACTGCAGGCGTTCCAGCGCCACCCCGGCGCATGAAACAGTGCCGCCCCCTTACGGGGTATTTCATTTCAAGCCCTGCATCGGACCTACATCGCTCAGCACGCCGTCGGCGCGGCGTTGCAGGCGGTAGGGCGGCAGGCCTTTGAGCATGCGCCGACCGTAGGACTGGCGCAGCAGGCGCGCATCGTAGCAAACCACCACCGCTTCGTCGGTCTCGCTGCGCAAGGCCCTGCCGGTCCACTGCAGCAGGCGCGCGCCGGTGGCCGGCACCACCAGTTCGCTGAACGGATCGCGCCCCTGCGCCTTCAGCCAGTCGGCGCGCGCCTGGCCCACCGGGTCGCTGGGTGAAGCAAACGGCAGCTTGGTGATGAACACCCATTCGCAGAGCTCGCCCGGCAGGTCCAGCCCTTCGCCGAACGACTGCAAACCGAACAGGATGGACGCGCCGCCGGCTTCCACGCGCTCGGCGTGCTGGCGCAGCAGCTGGGTGCGCGAGGCGTCGCCCTGCACCAGCACCTTGTCGCGCAGCTCGCGGTGCAGGCCGCGCTCCAGCAGCTCCTGCGCGCGCCGCATCAGCGCTTTCGAGGTGAACAGCACCAGTGCGCCGCGCTGCACACTGGCCAGGTCGTCCATCAGCGCGTCGAGCATCTCTCGGCTGTAGGACTCCACGTCTTTCGGATCGGCCTGCGTCTGCACGACGACCAGGCGGCCCTGGCGCGCGTGGTCGAACGGGCTCTGCACCTCGCGCGCCACCACGGCGTCGTCAAACGCCAGGCCGGACTCGTGCAGGAAATGGTCAAAGCCGCCGCAGGTGACGAGCGAGGCCGAGGTGACCACCGCCGCGCGCACCTTGCTCCAGAGCTGGTGGCGCAGCAGGCTGCCGGGCTGCAGCGGGCAGGCGTGGGCGGTGAGCGTGACCAGCCCGTGCTGGATGCCGGCTTCGAGCCACTTGGCCAGCGGCGGCTGGCCCGCGGCCGGGTCTTGCAGCCAGAGCTCGGCCGTGGCCTGCGCGTGCTGCAGGCGCGGCGCGAGCACGCCGAGGCGGCTGTAGAGCCGGGCACAGCGTGCGGCGTCGCCCGGGTTGTCGCGCGCGTTGGCCTTGAGCTGCGTGGCCATTGCTTCCATCACCTTCAGCAAGACGCTGGCGCGGCCGTGCAGCAACGACACGCTTTCCATCCATTCGGGCGGCAGTGCGCCGCCTTCGAAGCGCTCCACCACCGGCGCGCCCGCGGCGTCGAAACCGCCACGCGCCGGCGTGCGGCCGGGCGCGCGGCCGGTGAGCGCCGCCCACGCCGGCAGGGCGCCGATGCGCGCCATCGCCAGCCGCGCCAGCTCACCCTGCGCGCCCTTCATCTCGCGCGCGAGCAACGCCACATCCACGCCCGGCGTGTGCTGCAGCGCGCCGGCCACCTCGTCCACCGCGCGCGGCAGGCGGTCCAGCCACTGGCTGCGCATCAGGTCCATGCTCTCGCTGAACTGGCCTTGCGCCACCGCGCCCAGGTGGTGCGCCTCGTCGAACACGAGGTAGCAGTCTTCCGGCGCGGGCAACGCGTGCAGGCCCAGCGTGGAAAGCAGCAGGTCGTGGTTCACCACGATCACCTGCGACTGCGCCAGCTTGGCGCGCGCCTGGTAGTAGCTGCAGCTGTTGTAACTCGGGCAGTGGCGCGCGGTGCAGCTGTGGCGCTCGGCGGCCACCGGGCTCCAGAGTTCGCCTTCGGGCGGCTCGTCGAGCCGGTCGCGATCACCATCCCAGGCGCCGCCGTCCAATTGCCCGGTCCATTTCGCATAGACCTTGGCGCGTTCGCCCCAGCGTTCGGCGGCGCGCGCGCTGGCCGCGGCCGAGGCCACGGTGTGCGCCGCGATGCCGGAGGCCGAGGCGTCGGTGGTTTCGCTGGCGTCGTCGCTCTCGAACAGGTCGGCGCTCGCCGCGTCGCCGCCACTGAGCTGGTCCAGCTTCAGGCGGCAGACGTAGCGGCCGCGCCCTTTGGCGAGCGAATAGGTGAAAGGCTCGGGCAGCGCCGCGGCCAGCGCCGGCAGGTCTTTCGCGATCAGCTGCTCCTGCAGCGCCACGGTGGCGGTGGAGATGATCACGCGCTTCTGCTGCGCCAGCGCGAGCGGGATCACGGTGGACACATAGGCCGCCGACTTGCCCACGCCCGTGCCGGCCTGCACCACCGCGATGCCGCGCTCCGGCAGACCGGCCTCGCCGCTCACCGAACCATCGCCGAGCGAGACGCCGCTCAGCGTGTGCGCGATCAGCGCCGCCATTTCGCGCTGGCCGGGGCGCGAGCGAAAGCCCGGCGCGTGTGACACCACGTGGTCGAACGCGGCCAGGGCCAGCGCCTCGCGCGCCAGCGGACCCGCCGGCAGGGCACCGGCATCGGCATCGGCATCGGCTGTGGAATCGTCGGGGGTATCGGTGGGAATGGACATGCGGGACCGGAATCAAAAGACGATTGTCCCAGACAGGCACCGCCCGGCGCGGCGGCGGGCCATGCCCGGTTGCACTGCACAATGCCCGAGCCCCCGACACAGAGAGAAGATTGCATGGCCACCCGACGCACCCCCGCCGCCGCCCGGCGCCCCGCCCGCTCCACCGGCGGCCACCAGCTGATCGACCTTGCCCTGCAAGGCGGCGGCTCCCACGGTGCTTTCACCTGGGGCGTGCTCGACCGCCTGCTGGAAGACGAGACGCTGGAGATCGCCGGCATCAGCGGCACCAGCGCCGGCGCCATGAACGCGGTGGCGCTGGCCGCCGGGCTGATGGAAGGCGGCCGCGAAGGCGCCCGCACGGGCCTGCGCCGCTTCTGGAAACGGGTCGCCGAGTCCTCGCCGTTCCACGCCCTGGCGGCGGGACCGATGGGCCAGTTGCTGGGCCTGGGCCATCCGTGGCTGCAGGCGGTGGTCGCGCCCTGGCAGAACCTCGCGCAAGCCGTCGGCAGCCAGTTCTCGCCCTACCAGTTCAACCCGCTGAACCTGAACCCGCTGCGCGACATCCTGACCGAGACGGTGGACTTCGAGCGCGTGCGCGCCTGCAACCGCACCCAGCTCTTCGTCGCCGCCACGCACGTGGCCACCGGCGACCTGCGCATCTTTCGCCAGGACGAACTCACCGCCGACATGGTGCTGGCCTCGGCCTGCCTGCCGCTGCTGTTCCAGGCGGTGGAGATCGACGGCGAGGCCTACTGGGACGGTGGTTACGCCGGCAACCCCTCGCTGCTGCCGCTGATCAGCGAGACCGCGGCCGACGACCTGCTGCTGGTGCAGATCAACCCCAGCCGGCGCGAGGCCGTGCCCACCCAGGCCAGCGACATCCTCGACCGCGCCAGCGAAGTCACTTTCAACGCCAGCCTGCTCAAGGAGCTGCGCACCATCGGCCTGCTCAAGGAACTGCTGCAGGACGCCGGTCGCCCCGACAGCGCCTACCGGCGCCCGCTGTTCCAGCGCGTGGACGACCTGCGCCTGCACCGGCTCGACGCCGAAGTCCAGCTCGCGCAGTTCAGCGCCACCAGCAAGACGCAGACCGACTGGGCCTTTCTGTCCCAGTTGCACGACATCGGCCGCGCCACGACCGACGCCTGGCTGCGCACGAACCGCCAGCACCTGGGCCAGCGCTCCACCTTCGAGCTGCCACCGGCCTGCACCGGCTGAACACCCCGACCCTCCCCACACACCATGACCCTGCTGTCCCCCTGGTTCGGGCTTGCCCTGTTCGCCGCCGCACTCCTCAGTGCCCGCTACCTGCTGCACCGGGGCTTGGCCCCGGCCGCCAGCACCGATGGCCCGATCCCCGCCGAACTCGGCCTGCGCGCGCACGAGGTACAGATCCCCGGCGCCGCGGGCCAGCATCTGTTCGCCTGGTACCTGCCCGCGCCCGCATCGGCCCCGCACCCCACGCCCGCCGTCGTGCTGCTGCACGGCTGGGGCGGCAACGCCAGCACCCTGCTACCGGCCGCGCAGGCGCTGCACGCGGCGGGCTTCGCCGTGCTGCTGCCCGAATCGCGCAACCACGGCCGCAGCAGCCGCGCCGGCCACAGCTCCCTGCCCCGCTTCGCCGAAGACCTGGAGGCCGCGCTCGACTGGCTCGCCGCGCAACCCGACGTGGACCCGCAGCGCCTCGCCGCGCTCGGCCATTCGGTGGGCGCTGCGGCCGTGCTGCTGGTGGCCTCGCGCCGCCCCGGCCTGGCCGCCGCGGTGAGCGTGAGCGCCTTCGCGCACCCCGAGTGGGTCATGCGGCGCTGGCTCGCGCAACGCCATGTGCCCTACTGGCCGCTGGGCTGGCTGATCAACCGCTACGTGGAACGCGTCATCGGTGCGCGCTTCGACCACATCGCCCCGCTGGCCACGCTGGGCCAGGCCCGATGCCCGGTGCTGCTGCTGCACGGCGCGCAAGACGACACCGTGCCGCTGGCCGATGCGCAACAACTCATCCAGCACAAGGGCCGTGCGCGCGCCACCCTGCTGGCGCTGGACGGCACTCACGAAGGTTTTGCCGACCCGGCGCAGGCCAGTCGGTCCGTGCTGGACTTTCTGCGGCAGGCCTTGCGGGCCGCTCACGGCTGAACGCAAGGCCCCACGCCATCACCAGGTGGACTGGGGCGCGGCCTCCGGCGCCTCCTTGGGCAGGCTGAAATAGAACGCCGCGCCCTGCCCCACCACACCCTCGGCGCTCACCTTGCCGCCGTGGCGCTGCACCACGCGCTGCACCGTCGCCAGACCCACGCCCGTGCCTTCGAACTCGTTCTGGCCATGCAGGCGCTTGAACGGCTGGAACAGCTGGCTGGCGTAGGCCATGTCGAAACCCGCGCCGTTGTCGCGCACGCAGAAGGTCTGCAAGCCATCGGCGACGCCCGACCGCGAGAGGGAGATGCGCGCCCGCGGTTCGCGCCCGGTGTACTTGCAGGCGTTGCCCAGCAGGTTCTGCAACACCACGCGCATGAGCGTGGGATCGGCCTCGACCAGCAGATCGTCTTCGATCGCCCATTCGATCTGGCGCGTGCTTCCCCCCCGCTCCAGTTCCGCAGCGAGCCCGCGCGCCAGCTCGCTGAGGTTCACCTTCTCGTGGCGCACCGGCGCGCGCCCGTGGTGCGCCAGGGACAGCAGGTCGGTGATGAGCTCGCCCATGCGCCGCGTCGACTCCTGGATCTTGTGCAGAAACACCCGCCCTTCGACCGACAGGCGCTCCGATTCCTCGGCCAGCAGGCTGGCAAAGCCGTCGATGGCGCGCAACGGGGTTCGAAGATCGTGGGACACGCTGTAGGAAAAGGTGTCGAGCTCCCGGTTGAGCACCGCCATCTCGCGCGTGCGCTCGCTCACCCGTTTCTCCAGCTCCTCGTTGAGCTGCTGCAGCGCCAGCTCGGCCCGCCGCGTTTCGGTGATGTCCTGGATGGTGCCCTTGCTGTGCACCAGGCGGTCACCATCGAACGCGTTGATGGCCATTTCCCGCACGTGTTTGACGGCACCGCCGGGCAGCAGCAATCGGTGTTCCAGCTGGTAGGTCTGGCGGGCCTTGCGGACTTCCCCGAACGCGGCCCGCACCCGCTCGCGATCCTCCGGGTGCACCATCTGCAGAAAGCTGTCGAGCGTGGGGCTGCCTTCGCCGGGGCTGAGTTCAAAGATCCGGAACACCTCGTCCGACCAGAGCAGGCGACCGGAAGCGATGTCGAGGTCCCAGTTGCCCATCCGGGCCATGTGCTGCGCCTCTTTCAGGCGAACCTCGCTGGCGCCCACGGCCTGGCGCCCGCGCTCCACGGACCAGAGCAGACCGGCGATGGTGGCGCCCCCCGCCAGCAGCAGCAAGGACACCAGGGCGGTGAACAACTGGCCACGGTGCAGCGTCGGCTCCAGCGGCCCGAGCACCGAATCGTCCGCCAGCCCCACCAGCACCACGGAGCTGCCCCCTGGCAACCGGAACCAGCCATAGGTTCGCGACACCTGGTCCAGCGAGCCGACCGCGCGATACGTCCCCTTGCCCAAGGACGCGTCGGCCATGAAAGGCCGGGAGACCTCAACCCGTCGACCCATGGCCACCCCGTTGTCGCGGCTGCGTGCCAGGTAGGTGCCATCGCCCTGCACCAGCGCCACCACATCCAGCGCCGACAGGTGCAGCGCCGCCAGCCGCTGCGCCAACACATCCGTGGGCACCATCAGATAGACCGCCCCCACGAACCGCCCCTCGTGCTGGATCGGCCGCCCCACCGCGAACTGCCAGCGCTCGGTCACCCGCCCGAACACCGGCGCCCCGATGACCATGCGATCGACCCCGTTGCTGATATCCCGGAAAAACGCGCGGTCCCCGATGAACAGGCCTTCCCCCTTGCCCAGGCTGTTGAACACTAGGTGGCCCTGCGCATTGACCACCAGAACGTGCGACACGAAGCCCGCGGGCAGCGCCTTCAGGTGGTCATCGGCCACGGGCGAAAACCGCTCGGGCGCCTCGACCCAGCGCTGCCGCAGGTCGTGCAGGACCAGGTCCATGGCGCTGAACACGCTGCCCACCTGCCCCGCCATCGCATCGGCCAGGTGCAGGCTGCGTTGCTCGGACTGTTGCAACACCTGCTCGCGCAGCGCCGCCTGCGAGCGCAGACCCTGCCCCCACAGCACCGCCACCGCCACCACGCTGAACAACAGCACGAGGACCAGCAGAAAACGAAAACGCGCACCGTTGCCCAAAACGAACCCTTCGACATCCTGTCCATCGACCCGCCACGGCCAGCACGGCCGGGCGCACCCGACGCCAGCCATGCGCCGGGCACGAAGGCGCATTCCATACGGCGCACGCCCTCATCGGGTTGACAAAGCTCAAAAGCTCAGGGATATGGTCGCCACCGCGGCACAAAGTGTGTATTCCTGAACACAGATGCCCGCGGGCGATTGGTGCCTCACGCCCGTTTTGACCGCAGCCAGCCGCGTTCTCGCCTCAGCCGGTCAGCAACTGCGGCAGAGCACCCCGGTGTGCCGCGGGACCAACAGCACCACAACGGCGAGCACGCGGCAATTCAAAAGCCGAAGCAGGGCGCTGCGCTGCGGCGGGAAACAAAAAGCCTGTCACACCGGGCGCAAAAAATCATCGCGCAGTTGCAGCAGGATTTTCTTGCCGTTGGAGCCCTTGCCCGCGTTGACCAGACCATCGCTCAGCACACCTTCATAGCCAGGGCGATCACGCAGCGCCGCTTCATCGGGCGAAACAAAGCCCATCGCCCAGTGATCGAAGCTGAGCGTCTGCACCGGCCCTTCCCACATCGCGTACACCTGCTGGTGCCGCGGATCGCGGCAGATGGTGGCGTACAGCGCCTCCACCTCGTCGCGCTCGCCTTCCAGCAACTGCAGGAATTCCTGCCGGTGGTACATCAGCAGCCCGGTGATGCCGTGTGCCTCGTTGTGTGCGCGCGCCTGGTCCAGCAAAGCCAGCAGCTCCGCCTGCTTCATCTCGTGCGTGGCGAGACTGACGTAAATGATTTCGTGAAGTGCCATAGGGAGAGAGCAAAAAAAATGACGGCATGGCCATGCCCAGATCCTTGTACTTGCTTCTATCGGCCGGCTTTTGCCCGAGTTGAGCCCGGCCAATTCGGTACAGCACCGCGAACTGCTTGTTCAGCGGTGTTGGTCCGGCCAGGATCAGGGTGGATGCAAAGCCTCAGCCTCGCCGACCGTCGCCCACCCAGCACGTCCCGCGAGGGGCGGGCGTCAGATCGCTGCGGCCTGGCGCATCAGCCCCAGCAGCAGCTCGCTCGCCCCATCCCACACGATCTGCACCCCCAGGCACAGCAGGATGAATGCCGACAGGCGCAGAAAGATCACCGTGCCGGCTTCGCCCAGCGGCCGCAGCAGGCGCTGCGCATAGCGGAACGCCAGGTACAGCAACACGCCCACCGCCAGCAGCGCCAGCACGCCGCCGCCCATGCGCACGAGCGAGAGCAGCGCCCGGTCGTCCTGCAACGACACGCCCACCGTGATGGCCGCCGCGATCGAACCCGGCCCGCAGCTGATCGGGAAGGTGAGCGGGTAGAACGCCTGCCGCCGCGCCATCTCGGGGGTGAACGACTCGGCCAGCTCGGTGCGGCTGTCCACCGTGGCTTGGGTGGCGGTGAGCAGGCGCCAGGCCGTGGCCGCCAGGATCAGGCCGCCGCCCACCCGCACGATCGGCAGCGAAATGCCGAAGAAGCTCAGCACATACGAACCCACCAGCATCGAGCCCAGCATCAACCCGAACATGTTGCGCGCGATGCGCCGCGCCAGCAGTGCCCGGGTGCTGGCCGACGCACCCTCGGTGAGCCCGAGAAAAATCGGCGCTGTGGCCGCCGGGTTCAGGATCGGCAGCAGTGCCGCGAAGACGAAGAGAAAGCTCTTGCCCAGCGCCAGCAGCAGTTCGATCGTCATGTGTGCTGGACGCCGCGCTCAGGGGCGGGCGCGTGGTCCACCATGTCGCGCATGCGCCGGCGCATCACCCGGTCGCGCCGCTGCTCCTCGTTCCAGTCCTCGCGCACGCCGCGCCACAGCGCCAGTGCCATGAGCAGGATCACCAGCGTGAACGGCAGCGCAAACACGATCGTCGCCGTCTGCACCGCCTTCACGCCGCCGGCCAGCAGCAGGCTGATGGCAATGCCCGAGACCAGCAGACCCCAGACGATCTTCACCCGCGCACCGGGGTTTTCATGGCCACCCGTGCTCATCATGCCCAGCACCAGCGTGGCCGAGTCGCCCGAGGTCACGAAGAACACCAGCACCAGCACCGTGGCCACGCCGCTCATCAGCCCGCCCATGGGCAGGTGGTCGAACATGGCGAACAGGCCGGTGGACACATCGGCGCTCACCGCCTCGGCGATCGGCAGTCCCTGCATGATCTGCAGGTGCAGCGCCGTGCCGCCGAACACCGAGAACCACACGAACGCCGCCAGCGTGGGCGCCAGCACCGTGCCCAGCAGGAACTCGCGGATGGTCCGGCCGCGCGAGACGCGCGCGATGAACAGGCCCACGAACGGCGACCAGCTCACCCACCAGGCCCAGTAAAACACCGTCCAGCCGCCCACCCAGCCGCTGTCCCGGAAGGGCGTCATGCGCAGGCTCATGCGCACGAAGTCGCTCAGGTAGCTGCCCAGCGTGTTGGTGAACGTGTCGATGATCGCCACCGTCGGCCCGACCAGAAACACCGCCAGCGCGAGCAGGCCCGCCACGATCAGGTTGAAGGTCGAGAGCCACTTGATGCCCCTGGTCACCCCGGTCACGGCCGAGGTCAGGAACAGCACCGTCGTCACCAGGATGATCGCCACCTGCGAGGTGCTGTTCACCGGCAGCCCCATCACCGAGGCCAGACCGCTGTTGATCTGCAGCGCCCCCATGCCCAGCGACGCCGCCACGCCAAAGGCCGTGGCGATCACCGCCAGCACGTTCACCACCGGGCCCAGCTTCTTCATCGGGGCCCAGGGCAGGGCCTCCACCGCCGTGCTCACCAGCGCCGAGCCGCCCCGGCGGAACTGGAAGAACGCAATCGCCAGCGCCACGATGCTGTACACCGCCCAGGGGTGCAGCCCCCAGTGGAAAAAGCTGTAGCGCATGGCCGCGTTGGCGGCCTCCGGCGTGTGGGCGGCAATGCCCGGGGACGGCGCGCCGTAGTGCGAGATCGGCTCGGCCACGCCCCAGAACACCAGGCCAATGCCCATGCCCGCGGCAAACAGCATGGCGAACCAGGCCCCGATGGAAAACTCCGGCTCGTCGTCCTCGCCGCCGAGCTTGAGGTCGCCATAGCGGCTGACCGCCAGGATCAGCGCCATCACCACCAGGCCCAGCACCACCCACAGGTAGAACCAGCCGAAGTTGCGCGTGATGCTCGCCAGCGCGGTGTCGAAGACCACGCCCAGTGAAGCCGGGGCGACAACGCCCCACAGAACCATGGCCAGGATCAAACCGGCCGACACGATGAGTTGCATGAGATGCCTCCTCCAGGAAAAGGTCGTCCCGCTCGGCTGCGCAGGAAAAAAAAGGTACTCCGCCGCTCAGGTGCGAGCCTGGGCGATGCGGGTACCGGCGCAGCCGGGGAATCAAGCCAGAAGACGGCGGCGGCCCGGTCCGATGTAACGGTGAATCCCGGCCCGCCGGGCCCATGCAGGGCGCTTCAGGGGGTGGCAGCGGCGCCAGGAAAAGCGCGCTGTGCCGGGGCTGTCAGCAAGGACCGGCACCGCCAGCGCAAGTGTGTGCGCCGGCCATGCCGTCATGAACGAAGGCGACATTGTGCCCGCATGAGCCGCACCGTGTGAGCCCGCGCTCACATACCCAGGCGGCGGGCGCGGAGATGCTTCCCTCAACGGGCCACGGACCACCTGGCCATCTGCCGCAGCAACTGCGCTGATTCCGTCTCAGCTGGTCGTCGGCGGCTTCGGCTTCGATGCTGTCGTGGGCACTTGCATAAGGCCGTCGACCAAGGTTTGGGGGTCCGGCTTTTCAGGCCGCAGGATCGTCCGCTGGCGGGCCCACCCGACCGGGGATACCGCTGGCATGATCTTGGCGGTGAAGGACGTGCTTGCGTTCCTGCCCCGTGCCAACAGACCGTCCGATCCCATTTGCCATGAACAAGCCCCTTGTTTCCGCACCCCGTCTGCCCACCGCCATCTGGGTGCTGGGCTTCGTGAGCCTGCTGATGGACATTTCGTCCGAGATGGTGCACAGCCTGCTGCCGCTGTTCATGGTGGGCACACTGGGCGCGAGCGCCCTGGTGGTCGGGCTGGTCGAGGGGCTGGCCGAGGCGACCGCACTGATCGTCAAGGTGTTCTCGGGTGTGCTGAGCGACTGGTGGGGGAAACGCAAGTGGCTGGCGGTGTTCGGCTACGCCCTGGGCGCGCTGACCAAGCCGCTGTTCGCGCTGGCGCCGGGCATCGGCACCGTGCTGACGGCGCGCCTGCTCGACCGCGTGGGCAAGGGCGTGCGCGGTGCGCCGCGCGATGCGCTGGTGGCCGACATCGCGCCACCCGACATGCGCGGCGCGGCCTTCGGCCTGCGGCAGTCGCTCGACACGGTGGGCGCATTTCTCGGCCCGCTGCTGGCGGTGGGCCTGATGCTGCTCTGGGCCAACGACTTCCGGGCGGTGTTCTGGGTGGCGGTGGTGCCGGGGCTGCTGGCGGTGGCGCTGCTGATGGCGGGCGTGCGCGAACCCGAACGGCCCGCGGGTGAACGGCGCAGCAACCCGATCCGGCGCGAGAACCTGCGCCGCCTGGGCGGCGCCTACTGGTGGGTGGTGGGCCTGGGCGCGGTGTTCACGCTGGCGCGCTTCAGCGAAGCGTTTCTGGTGCTGCGCGCCGAGCAGAGCGGGGTGCCGCTGGCCCTGGTCCCACTGGTGATGGTGGCGATGAACCTGGTGTACGCGGCGTCGGCCTACCCCTTTGGCCGCCTGTCGGACAGCATGGACCACCGCACGTTGCTGGCGCTGGGCCTGGTGGTGCTGATCGCGGCCGATCTGGTGCTGGCGGTCAACGCCCACTGGGTCACGGTGCTGGCCGGCGTGGCCTTGTGGGGTGTGCACATGGGCATGACGCAGGGCCTGCTGGCGACCATGGTGGCCGACACGGCGCCGGCCGATCTGCGCGGCACGGCCTACGGTTTCTTCAACCTGGTCAGCGGTGTGGCCCTCCTGCTGTCCAGCGCCATCGCCGGCCTGCTGTGGGACCAGCTGGGAGCGTCGTTCACCTTCTACGCGGGGGCCGCGTTCAGCGGCCTGGCCTTGCTGGGGCTGGCACTGCGGCGGCGCTGAGCGGCGGCCCGCTCAGTGCGGGTGCCGGTGGTGCACGTCGGGCGCGTGCGGGTGGCTGTGCTGCAGCGAGCCGTGGTGGTGCGCGTGGCTGTGCGGGCCGGCCGGCATGGGACTGTGGCTGTGCAGGTGGTGGCCGTCGTCGTGGGTGTGGGCGTGTTCGTGGTCGAGCACCTCATGGCGGTGTTCGTGGGCGTGGTTTTCGGCCAGGTGCAGCACGATGCCGACGGCCATGAGCAGACCGCCCAGCAACATGAGCGCGCTGCCCGAGCGCTCGCCCAGGGCAAAGGCACCGAGGGCGCCCACGAAGGGCGCAAACGCGAACACCGAGCCGGTGCGCGCGGCGCCAAAGCGGCGCTGCGCGAGCAGGTAGAAACGCAGGCTGAGCCCGTAGCCGGTGGCGCCCACGGCCAGCAGCGCCAACGTGGCCCACAGCGTGGGCAGCGATTCGCCCCAGGCCAGCGCCAGCGCGCCGGTGACGCTGGCGCCCAGCGCGGTCTTCGCGAGCACGACCTGCCCGGGGTCGCGCTCGGCCACACCGCGCGAGAGCGTGTTGTCCACGCCCCAGGCGACGGTGGCCACGGCCACGGCGAGCAGGCCGAGCAGCTGCACCTGGCCCGAGAGGCCCTGGTCGATCACCAGCAGGGCGCCACCGGCCAGCAGCAGCGCCACGGCGGTCTTGACCCGCCCGTCCAGCACCTCGCCATACCAGCGCCAGGCCAGCACGGCCGTGAACACGGCTTCGAGCGTGAGCAGCAGCGAGGCGCTGGCACCGCTGGTGCGCTGCAGGCCCCAGGCCAGCGCCACCGGGCCGACCACCGCGCCCGCCGCCACCATGGCCAGCAGGCGCGGTGCGTCGCTGCGGCGCAGCGGCGCTTCGGATGCCGCGGCGCGGCGCTGGAACAGGGCCACCAGCGCCGCGCCGGCGTAGAGCAGCGCGGCGGTGCTGAACGGACCGAGGCCCTGGCCGAAACGCTGCACCAGCGGCGTGCTCAGGCCAAACAGGGCAGCGGCCAGCAAGGCGAGCAGGCCACCGCGGAGGGAGGGGTTCCCGGAGGTGGGGTTGTGGTGCGGCATGGCCCGGATGGTAGACGCCGGCAGCGTCGGATTCTTCGCTTGAATATAAGTAATCACTCAATTACATTAATTGCCCATGCCCACCAAACAATCCACCCACACCCGCCAGGCCGAACTGGTGGCCGCTGCGCTGGCGCTGGCCGCCGAGCGCAGCCCGGCCGAGGTGACCACCGCTGCGCTGGCGCAGGCGGTGGGCATCACGCAGGGTGCGGTGTTCCGCCATTTCGAGAGCAAGGAAGCGATCTGGCTGGCGGTGATCGACTTCGCGCACCAGGACCTGCTGGCCCGCCTGCACGCGGCGGCCGCCACGCAGACGCAGCCGCTGGCGGCGCTGCGCGCGGTGTTCATGGCGCACGTGGATTTCGTGGTCGAGCAGCCGGGCGTGCCACGGGTGATTTTTCAGGAGTTGCAGCACCCCGAGGACACGCCGCTCAAGGCGCGCGTGCGCGGGCTGATGCAGGCCTACCGCACGCTGCTCACCGGCCTGCTGCAGCGGGCGCAGACGGCGCGGCTGCTGGCGCCGGGCACCGACCTGCAGGCGGCGGCGGTGCTGTTCATCGGCTCGGTGCAGGGGCTGGTGATGCAGTCGCTGCTGAGTGGCCAGGTGGGCGCGATGCACACTTTGGCGCCGGCCGTGTTCAAACTTTTTCAACAAGCCATTGCCGCGCCGCCCACCCGGGCCCGGCGCACCCAGGAGACCACCGCATGAAGATGAACCCCCAACTCTCGCGCCGGCTGCTGCTGGGCGGTCTGGCCGTGATGCTGCTGGCGGCGCTGGCCTGGGTGGCGCTGCGCACCGGGCCGCTGGCACCCACCAAGGTGCAGGTGACCGAGGTGAAAAAAGGCAGCGTGAGCACGGCCATCTTCGGCATTGGCCAGGTGGAGGCGCAGCGCAGCTGGATGGTCGGGCCGACGGTGGCCGGGCGCGTGCGGAGCGTGCAGGTGGACGTGGGCCAGACGGTGCAACCGGGCCAGTCCCTGGCCGAGATGGACCCGGTGGACCTGGACCAGCGGCTGGCGGCACTGGACGCCTCACTCGCCCGCGCGCAGAGCACGCAGCAGGCGGCGGGCGCGCAGGTGAGCGACGCGCAGGCGCGGCGCGCGCTGGCGGCGGCGAACCTGAAACGCAACGAAGACCTGGCGCGTCAGAACTTCATCAGCGCCGGGGCGCTGGAAGCGCGCTCGCAAGAGATGGCCTCGGCCAACGCGGGCGTGGCGGCGGCGCAGGCCAACCTGGGCGGCAGCGCACAAGACATCACCCGCTTGCGCGCCGAACGTGCGGCGCTGGCGCAGCAGCGCGGCAACCTCAAGCTGGTGGCGCCCGCCGCGGCGGTGGTGACCGCGCGCGACGCCGAAGCCGGCACCACGGTGGTGGCGGGCCAGGCGGTGCTGCGGCTGATGGACCCGGCCAGCCTGTGGGTGAAGCTGCGCGTGGACCAGGGCCGGTCCGCCGGGCTGGCGCCGGGTCTGGCGGCGCGCATCACGCTGCGTTCGCGTCCCGGCGAAGCACTGGCCGGCAAGGTGGTGCGCGTGGAGCCGCTGGCCGACAGCGTGACCGAGGAGCGGCTGGCGATGGTGGCGTTTGATGCGCTGCCCGCAGGCGTGTCGGTGGGCGAGATGGCCGAGGTGACTTTGCAGTTGCCGGCCACGGCCGAGAGCCTGCTGCTGCCGAACGCGGCGGTGGTGCAGCACGAGGGCCAGACCGGCGTGTGGCGGCTGATGAACGGTGAGCTGGCCTTCGCGCCGGTGACGCTGGGCGTGCAGGGCCTGGACGGCACGGTGCAGGTAATCACCGGCCTCGATGAAGGCGACACGGTGGTGCGGTACAGCCAGACCGCGCTGAAAGCCAACGCACGCATCGCGGTGGTGGAGCAGCTGCTGCCCGCGGGAGCCAAAAAGTGATCAGCCTGGCGGGTCGCGACATCCTGCACGGCTGGAGCAAGTACGTGCTGACCGGGCTGGGCCTGGGGCTGCTGATTGGCGTGACGCTGACGATGGCCGGTGTGTACCGCGGCATGGTGGACGACGCGCACGCGCTGCTCGCCAACAGCCGCGCCGACCTGTGGGTGGTGCAGAAAGACACGCAGGGACCCTACGCCGAATCGTCGAGCATCAAGGACGACGTGGTGCGCAGCGTGCGCGGCATGCCGGGCGTGGCCGCGGCGGCCAACGTGGCCTACCTGACCATGCAGGTGCAGAAAGGCGGGCGGGACCAGCGGGTGATGGTGGTGGGCATGGAACCGGGCATGCCCGGCGCGCCGGGCTACCTGGTGGCGGGCCGTCACATCACGCGCAGCCACTACGAGGCCGTGGCCGATGTGAAGACCGGCTTTGCGCTGGGCGAGACGGTGCGCATCCGCCGCCACGACTACACCGTGGTGGGGTTGACGCGGCGCATGGTGTCGTCGGGCGGCGACCCGATGCTGTTCGTGCCGATGAAGGATGCGCAGGAAACCCAGTTCCTGAAGGACAACGACGCCATCGTCAACGACCGCGCGCGCACCGCCGCCAACCCGGCCTTCAACCGCCCGGGCAGCCCCGGCCTGCTGGAGGCGGTGCAGGCCCTGCAGACCAGCAGCCGCAATGTGAACGCGGTGCTGGTGCAGGTCGCGCCGGGGTTCAACCCCGAGCAGGTGGCCGGGCCGATCCGCCGCTGGAAGCACCTGAACGTGTTCACCCGTGACCAGATGGAGGACATCCTGGTGGTGAAGCTGATCGCCAACTCGGCGAAGCAGATCGGCATGTTCCTCGTGATCCTGGCCATCGTGAGCGCGGCCATCGTGGCCTTCATCATCTACACCATGACCATGGGCAAGCTGCGCGAGATCGCGGTGCTCAAGCTCATCGGCACGCGCGACCGCACCATCGCCGGCATGATCCTGCAACAGGCGCTGGGCCTGGGCCTGATCGGTTTTGCGGTGGGCAAGGTGGCGGCCACGGTGTGGGGACCGGCGTTCCCCAAATACGTGCTGCTGCTGCCGGGCGACGCGGTCACCGGCCTGATCGTCACCTTGATCATCTGCGCGCTGGCCAGCACGCTGGCGATCCGCGTGGCGCTCAAGGTGGACCCCGGCGCAGCGATCGGATGAACAACATGAACAACCCCATGCACACCGCAGCCCTGGGCGGCATCCTGATCGAAGGCCTGCGCAAGGTCTATGGACACGGCGACACGGCCGTGGAGGCGCTGAAACACGTGAACATGCAGGTGGCACCCGGCGAGGTGGTGGGCCTGGTCGGGCCTTCGGGCTCGGGCAAGAGCACGCTGCTCAAATGCCTGGGCGCGATCATCGAACCCACCAGCGGCAAGATGACGCTGGGCAACGAAGTGATCTACGACAACGGCTGGAAAGTGAAAGACCTGCGCGCGCTGCGGCGCGACCGCATCGGCTTCGTGTTCCAGGCGCCGTACCTCATCCCCTTTCTGGACGTGACGGACAACGTGGCGCTGCTGCCGATGCTGGCGGGTCTGCCCAACGCACCATCGCGCGAGCGGGCGCTGGAGCTGCTGACGGCGCTGGACGTGCAGCACCGCGCCAGGGCCGAGCCCTCGCAGCTCTCGGGCGGCGAGCAGCAGCGCGTGTCGATTGCGCGGGCGCTGGCCAACAAACCGCCCGTGATCCTGGCCGACGAACCCACCGCGCCGCTGGACAGCGAGCGCGCGCTCGCCGTGATGCGCATCCTCAACCAGATGGCGCGTCAGGCGCAAACAGCGATCATCGTGGTGACGCACGACGAGAAGATCATCCCGACCTTCAAACGCATTTACCACATCCGCGACGGGCAGACGGTGGAAGAAGCCGGCGAAGGCCGCGCGCTGGAAGAGGAAGGCGCCCGCGCCTGACCGGTGTGCAGGGCGCACCGATGAGCAACCCGGCCGGGCGCTACCATCGCAGCATGCAATTCTTTGATTCCAGAACCACGCGCGCTGCCCTGCCCTTTGACCGCCTGATCGCCACGCTGCGCGAGCGCTTCGCGGGCGGCAGCGAAGTGCCGCCCCGCCATGTGCACGAGATCACCAGCCCGGCCGGCGAAGGCGCGGGCGACCTCGCCAGCCGGCGCATGACCTCGCTGATCATGCCGGCCTGGCTGCCCGGCAAGTACTACGGCGTGAAGATCGTCAACATCGCGCCCGGCAACGCCAAACGCGGCCTGCCCGGCCTGCACAGCAGCTACCTGCTGTTCGACGCGCGCACCGGTGTGCCGCTGGCGCAGGTGGACGGCGACGAGATCACGCAACGCCGCACGGCGGCGGCTTCGGCGCTGGCGGCGTCCTACCTGGCGCGCGCCGACGCCAAGCACCTGCTGGTGGTGGGCGCGGGCCGCGTGGCGCAGCTGCTGCCCGCCGCCTTCCGCGCGGTGCGCCCGATCGAACGCGTGACGGTGTGGGCGCGCCGCCCCGCCGAGGCGCAGGCCATGGCCGCGCGGGTGCGCGAGGCGGGTCTGCCAGCCTTTGCCAGCACCGACCTGGCCGCCGCCTGCGGCGAGGCCGACATCGTGAGCTGCGCGACACTGTCCACCGAGCCGCTGGTGCGCGGCGCCTGGCTCGCACCGGGCTCGCACCTGGACCTGATCGGTGGTTTCACGCCCGCCATGCGCGAGGCCGACGACGCCTGCTTCGAGGACGCCCGCGTATTCGTCGACACCGACGAGGCGCTACAGAAAAGCGGCGACCTGCTGGTGCCGATGCAGCACGGCGTGTTGCGCGCCGACGATGTGCGCGGCACGCTGACCACGCTGTCCAAGGGCGTGGCCACCGGCCGCAAGACCGAGCAGGAGCGCACGGTGTTCAAGTCGGTCGGCACGGCGCTGGAAGACCTGGCCGCGGCGGTGCTGGTCTACGAATCAACGCAGGGCTGAACCTCAGTCGCCGCTGTCCAGCGGTGCCAGCGGTACTTTCGACGCCGCCAGCATGCGGCCGGCCTGCGCCTGCAAGGCCTCGATCACCTCGTCGAGTTGCTGGCGCTGCAGCGCCGTGAGGCTGGACACCAGTTCACGGTTAATCGCCATCACGCGCGGCAGGATCTGCCCGTACACGCGCCGGCCTTCGTCGGTCAGGAACACGTGCACCTCGCGCCGGTCGGACGGACGGGGCTGGCGCGTGACCAGTTTCTTGGCCGCCAGCGAGGTGAGCGCACGCGAGGTGCGGGCACGGTCCAGCATGGCGTGCTCGGCCAGCACGGAAGACAACACGCCTTCGTGCTCGTTCAGCACCGACAGCACGCGCCACTCGCGCCGCGTGATGCCGAATTCGCTCTCGCACAGCTGCACCACCAGCCGGCCGGCGGTGCTCTGGATGCGGTGGAGCCGGTACAGCAGCAGATCGCCCTGCCGCTGCGGATCGCTGACCCGGTCGGAAAGATGCATGGTCACAGTCTCAGGGAAAACACCGGGAATGATTGATTTCTGCAATTGATTGTGAATGCCTAGCATGCGGCTCTACAGCGGGAAAACACCGCCCAACCCCGGAGACAACCATGTTCAGACGCACCCTCGTGGCCAGCACGCTGGCCCTCGCCGCGACCGCCGCCCTGCTGCCCGCCCAGGCACAGACCCCCGAAAAACCCCCGTTGAAGATCGTGGTGGGCTTCCCGCCCGGCGGCTCGGCCGACCTGCTGGCGCGACTCATGGCCGAGGGGCTGAAGAACGATTTCTCTTCGGTGATCGTGGAGAACAAACCCGGCGCAGGCGGGCGCATCGCGCTCGGCCACGTCAAGCGCGCCCCGGCCGACGGCCAGACCGTGGTGCTGCTGCCGAGCGGGCCGATGGTGCTGTTCCCGCACGTCTACAAGAAGCTGGACTACGACGCGGTGACGGACTTCACGCCGATCTCGCTGCTGGCGCATTTCCAGTTCAGCGTGGTGGCCGGTCCGGCATCGGGCGCGAAGAACGTGGCCGAGATGCTGGCCAAGGCCAAGGCGGCGCCGGGCAAGAGCACCTACGGCACACCCGGCCAGGGCACGCTGCCGCACTTCATGGGCGTGATGTTCGGCCAGAAGGCGAACGCCGAGCTGACGCACGTGCCGTTCCAGGGCGGAGGCCCCGCCAACACCGCGCTGCTGGGCGGGCACATCGACTACAAGTTCGACGTGGTGACCGAAACCGCCGAGCTGCACCGCGCGGGCAAGGTGCGCATCATCGGCGTGACCGGCACCCAGCGCGATCCGCAGGTGCCCGAGGTGCCCACGCTCAAGGAACAGGGCGTGGACATGGAAGCCACCGCCTGGTTCGCCATGTACGGACCGGCCGGACTGAAGCCCGAGGTGCGCGACATGCTGAGCGCCGCCGTCGCCAAGGCCGTGCGCACGCCTGCACTGAAAGCCAGGCTGCTGGAACAGGGCTACGAACCGGTGGGCTCCACGCCCGCCGAGCTGGCCGCTGCCCAGAAAACCGACCTGCAGCGCTGGGCCGGCCCGATCAAGGCCACCGGCATCCAGCTGGACTGAACCGCCTGCAAATCTGAGAAGAGACCCGCATGACCATGAACCGCATCCGTCGCCACACCCTGGCCGCCCTGGCCTGCGCCGCCGTCGCCGCCTTCGGCACTTCCGCCGCCCTGGCCCAAACCTGGCCGTCCAGGCCCGTCACCTTCGTCAACAATTTCCCGCCCGGCGGGCCGTCGGATTTGTTGGCGCGCTCGGTGGCCGCCGTGCTGGCGGAAACGCTCAAACAGCCCTTCGTGGTGGAAAACAAGGCCGGTGCCGGTGGCAACGTCGGTGCGGCCGCCGTGGCCAAAGCCGCGCCCGATGGCCACACGGTGCTGTTCGGCATCGATACCGCGTTCACCGTGAACCCGCACCTCTACGCGAGCATGCCCTTCAAGCCCGACGATCTCAAGCCGGTGATCATCATGGCCTCTTCGGGCCTGCTGATCGGCGTCAACCCGGGCACGGGCATCAAGAGCTTTGGTGACCTGCTCGCCCAGGGGCGCGCCAGGACCCTGAACTTCAGCTCCGGCGGCAACGGCAGCCCCGGTCACCTGGCCGCCGCCGTGCTGGGCAGCAGCACACCCGTCAAGACCACCCACATTCCGTACCGTGGCAACACGCCCGCCGTGACCGCCGTGCTCAGCGGCGAGGTGGACGGCGGCATCCTGGCCACGCCGGGCATGCTGCCGCATGTGCAGAGCGGCAAGATCACGCCCCTGGCGGTGACCAGCGCCCAGCGTTCGCAACTGGCGCCGCAACTGCCCACCGTTGCCGAGCTGGGTCTGAAGGCGCTGGAAACCCAGGTGCTGTACCTCGTGATGGTGCCGGCCGCCACGCCCGACGCCGTGGTTCAGACGCTGTCCAGGGGCATCGCCGAGGCATTGCAGCGTCCCGACGTGAAGGAGCGCCTGAAAAACCTGGACCTGTTTTTCGAAGGGCTGACGGGCGCTGCCGCGACCCAGCGTCTGACCGGCATGAACGCGCGCTACGGCGAGATCGTGCGCAACACCGGCATGAAAGCGAACTGAGCGATTCATGAAACGCCCCAACATCATCTACATCGTCAGCGACGACCTGGGCTATGCCGACCTCGGCTGCTACGGCGGCCGCGAAGGGCCGGACGGCCCGGTGTCGCCGAACATCGACGCGCTCGCCGCCGGTGGCCTGAAGCTCACCGAGGGCTACGCCAACTCGCCGGTGTGTTCGCCCACGCGTTTTGCCATGATCACCATGCGCTACCAGTACCGCCTGCGCGGCGCGCTGGAAGAGCCCATCAACAGCCGCAGCAAGGGCAGCGCCACGCTGGGCCTGCCGCCCGAGATGCCCACCCTGCCCTCGTTGCTGAAGGACGCGGGCTACCGCACCGCGCTGATCGGCAAATGGCACCTGGGCTACCCGCCGCACTTCGGTCCGCTGCGCTCGGGCTACGAAGAATTTTTCGGCATCATGGCCGGCGGCGTGGACTACTTCACCCACTGCTCGTCCAGCGGCGACCACGACCTGTACATCGGCGAAGACACCCACAAGGAAGTGGGCTACCTGACCGACGTGTTCTCCAACAAGGCGGTGGAGCATGTGAAGGCCCGAGCCGACGAGGCGAGAAGCGGGACGCCCTTCTTCCTGAGCCTGCACTACACCGCGCCGCACTGGCCCTGGGAGACACGCGACGACGCGCACGTGGCGCCCGAAGTGGCGGCCAACCTGTTCCATCTGGACGGCGGCAACGTGAACGCCTACCGCCGCATGATCCACCACATGGACGAAGGCATCGGCTGGATCACGGCTGCACTGCGCGAAGAAGGCCTGCTGGAGAACACGCTGATCGTCTTCACCAGCGACAACGGCGGCGAACGCTTTTCGGACAACTGGCCGCTGGTGGGCGGCAAGATGGACCTGACCGAAGGCGGCATCCGCGTGCCCTGGGTCGCGCACTGGCCCGCGGCCATCCCCGCCGGCAGCGTGAGCGCGCAACACGCCATGACCATGGACTGGTCGGCCACCCTGCTCGCGCTCGGTGATGGCCAGCCGCACCCGGCGTACCCGCTCGACGGTGTCTCGCTCGAAGCCCTGCTGCGCGATCCGGCACAGCGTTTCGAGCGGCCGATGCACTGGCGCATGAACCACCGGGGCCAGCGCGCGCTGCGCGAGGGCGACTGGAAGTACCTGATGGTGGATGGCCACGAGTACCTGTTCAACATCCCGGCCGACGCACGCGAGCGCGCCAACCTCGCCAGGCGCGAGCCCGGGCGGCTCGCGCGCATGCGCGAACAGTGGCTGGCCTGGGACGCGACCATGCCGCCGATCCCGCCCGACGCAACGGTGAGTCTGGGCTACGGCGCGAAAGACATGCCCCAGCGCTGAGGCCCCTCCGCCAGCACGCAGTCTGCGTGCTGGCCCCGACCCGTGGCACCACGGGGAAAACCACATCACCCATATGGGCTACCCGTCATCACCCTTTGCGGTGATAGACGGGCCGAGCGTCCTCTTGAAGAATCAAGCTCCATGCGGTGCCCAAAGGCCGTCAAAAAACACTGGAGACAATGATGGATTTCAACAAGGAATTTGACGCCTCTGGCCTGGCCTGCCCGATGCCGATCGTCAAGACCAAGAAGGCGCTGGCCGACATGGTCAGCGGTCAGATCCTGCGCGTGGTGGCGACCGACCCCGGCTCGGTGTGCGACATGGCCGCGTTTGCCGAACAGACGGGCAATGCCCTGCTCGAACAGAGCAGCGAAAACAGCAAGTTCGTGTTCTACCTCAAGAAGGCCTGAACCCCTCGCGCCTTTTCACCACGCCGGAGACACGCAACGTGGCAAGCAAAAAAATGGCGTTGATCGCCACCAAGGGCACGCTGGACATGGCCTACCCGCCGTTCATCCTGGCGTCCACAGCAGCGTCGCTGGGTTGGGACGTGCAAATCTTCTTCACCTTCTACGGCCTGCAACTGCTGCGCAAGAGCCTCGATGGCGTGCAGATCAGCCCGCTGGCGAACCCCGCCATGCCGATGCCGGTGCCCATGCCGGTGATGGTGCAGATGCTGCCGGGCATGGAAGCGATGGCCACGATGATGATGAAGAAAAAGATGAAGTCCAAAGGTGTGGCTTCGCTGCAGGAGCTGCGCGACGTTTGCCTGGAGGTTGACGTCAAGTTCGTTGCCTGCCAGATGACGGTGGACCTGTTTGAGTTCGAGACCAGCGAATTCATCGACAACGTCGAATACGGCGGCGCCGCGACTTTCATGAAGTTCGCCGGTGAATCGGACGTCTGCCTGTTCATCTGACCGTCCCCTGCCGGCAAGGCGACCAACACGGCGCGGTGGTTGCCCGCTACCGCCAAGCGCTGCCGCGGCCGGTGATCTTTGCCTGAAATGGAGTCCTGCACATGAGCGAAGGAATGAACCCGTCGATGCTGGTGGTCTGGGGCGGTTTTGTCCTGGCCTTCATTTTTGGCGTGGTCGCCAACAAGACCAATTTCTGCACCATGGGCGCGATCTCGGACGTGGTCAACATGGCGCACTGGGGGCGCATGCGCATGTGGCTGCTGACCATCGCCGTGGCGATGATCGGGGCCAACCTGCTCTATTACTTCGGCCAGATCGACCTGTCCAGATCGGTCTACCAGCGGCCCATGCTGCCCTGGCTGTCGCTGCTGCTGGGCGGCGCCCTGTTCGGCGTGGGCATGACGATCGCCGCCGGCTGCACCAACAAGAACCTGGTGCGCGTGGGTGGGGGCAGCCTGCGCTCGGTGGTGGTGCTGACGGTGCTGGCGATCTCGGCCTACATGACGCTCAAGGGCCTGTTTGGCCAGTGGCGCACCAGCTTCCTCGACCCGGTCGCTGTGGACCTGTCGCAATGGGGCTTCAGCGCCCAGGGCCTGCCGCAGGTGCTGGCCAAACTGACGGGGCTGCCGGACAAGACGGCGCTGCTGGTCACGCTGAGCGTGGTGGGGCTGGGCCTGCTGGTGTTCGTGTTCAAGGACAAGCGCTTCCGCAGCAACCCGTCGCACGTGTTCGGCGCGGTGGTGCTGGGCCTGCTGGTCGTGGCGGCCTGGTACCTGACCGGCCATCTCGGCTACGGCGAAGACCCCGAAACCATGGAGACGGTGTACTTCGCCACCAACACCCGCACGCTGGAGTCCATGAGCTTCGTCGCCCCGGTGGCCTACAACCTGGAGATGCTGATGCTGTGGACCGACAAGTCGCTGCGCATGACCTTTGGCATTGCCTCGGCCATCGGCGTGGTGCTCGGCTCGTTCGCCTACGCCGTCAGCACGCGGCAGTTTCGCTGGGAAGGTTTTGCCTCGATGGAGGACCTGCGCACCCAGCTCATCGGCGCGGTGCTGATGGGCTTTGGTGGTGTCACGGCGATGGGCTGCACGATCGGGCAGGGCCTGTCGGGTATCTCCACACTGGCCATCGGGTCCTTCCTGGCGCTGACGGGCATTGTGGGCGGGGCCGTGGCCACGATGAAGTGGCAGCAGCGCTGAATCCAGCGTGCCCCCGAGCGTCCCGCGCCTCTTGAGTCAGGCGCGGACCGGGGCTCCGCCGCTGCGCGGGTCGCTGCCCCCCGAGGGGGCTGACCTTGCTCGGGGCGGCCCTTCGCTGCGGTCGTTCATCCCCACGCTCCGCCGCTTCACGCGTCTGGCGCCGAGGCGCGCCGCCGCGGTTGCCAGGCCACGATCTGCGCGACGATGTGCTCCCAGGGCAGTTGCACCAGACTGCCATGTTCCACCTGGGCCTGCATCACCAGGCGGTGCACATCGGGTTGCGGGGCGTCCAGCACCTGCTGCAGTCCTCGCAGGCCCCCGCAGTGCAGGCGCATGACGGTGCCGTGGGTGAGCGGCGCGCCCGGTGGCAGCTTCAGCGGAAAGGTGGCCCGCTCCACAAACAGGCGCTCCAGCGTTTCACAGTTCAGGTGGGCCGGGGCCTGGCCGCAAGCCAGCACCTCGCGCTCTGCCACGGAGTGCCGCACCGCCAGCTCGCACACGGCCTGACGCGCCAGCAACGCCGCCTTGAACACACAGGGCAGGCGGTTGACCTCGGCCTGGGTGCGGCGGTAGGCGGCCTCGTCGACCATGACCGGCCCCGTGTGGCTATTCTTCGCCCGGGTGCCCGGGTTCGCGCACCTGGCACAGCAGCTCTTCGGCCTGCCATTCGTTCTCCGCAAAGATCACCTTCACCTTGTCGGAGGAGTCGGTCGGCAGCGCGGCGCGCAGCGCCTTGGCCTGTCCGGAGGCTGCGGCGAAGGCGCCGTGCTCTTCCAGTTTGTCGAGCTGGCCGAAGGGTTTGACGCGGTAGATGTAGTACGGCACAGCGGTTCCTCAGACGTAGCGTTTGCTGGCGCGGCGCCGACCGGGCAGCGCCTTCTGGATGATCACGCCGCGCACGGCCGCCAGATCCGGCAACGGCCGGTCGGTGAAGGCCGGGTTCAGCGCGTGCAGCGTCCAGCCGTTCGCCCGCTGGCAAAGCTGACGGAAGATCCACTCGCCGCCGTGCTGGGCCAGCACGAAACTGCCGTCGCGCAGCAGGCCATCGGGTTCGATGAGGATGATCTCGCCCTCCATGAACTCGGGCTCCATGCTGGTGCCGAGCACGCGCAGGGCAAAGACTTCGCTTCCGCTGCAGGCGGATGCCGCGGGCATGTCATCGAGCTGAGCCGTCATGCCATCTCCCCAACCGGCTCGGCCAGCATCAGGGCATGGATCTGCGCCGCCGGCACGCCGGCAGCACGCAGCTCGGCGTCGAGCGATTGCACGAAGGCCGCCGGTCCGGCGAGGTAGAAGTCGCAGTCGATCTCGAACAGATCGGCGCGCATGGCCTGCGCCAGTTGCAGCGCGCCAAAGGTCACATCGGGCTCGGCCAGCAACTCGTATTCGAACGGGTCCAGGGCTTCCGACCAGGCGCGGCACTGGTTGGTCAGGAAGTGCCCATCGGGCCGCGTGGCGAGCCAGAACAGCGAAAGCGAGGGCGCGTTGTCGAGCGCCAGGGCGTGTTCGATCAGGCTCTTGACCGGCGCAAAGCCGGTGTCGCAGGCGGCGAAGACCAGCGGCCGGGCGCTGTCGGCCAGCACGAAGTCCCCCACCGGTCCCCACACCGTGACGCTGTCGCCGGCCTGGATGCCGTCGGAAAACAGCTGGCGCGCAAACGGGTCCTGTGCATGGCGCTCGATGAAGAAGTGCAGGTTGCGGTCATCGCACGGGCAGCTGGCGATGGGGTAGAGGGCGTGCGCGTCGCTGCCGTCCGCGCGGTTCAGGCCCAGCGTGACCGACTGGCCCGCCAGAAAGCGCAGGCGGTGACTGCGTGGCGTCTGCAGGTGCAACAGGCGCGTGCCGGGCGCGAGCTGCGTGACGGCACGCACGGTGGTCACGATCTGCTGCTGCGGGATGTCTTGCGGGCCGCTGGCCTCCAGCAGCTCCAGCGTCAGCTCGCTGCTGGCCGCGGTGTGGGCACACGCCAGCGTATAGCCCTGGGCGCGCTCGGCTTCGGACAGCGGGTAGTCACAAGGCTGGGTGCGCGTCACCTCGCCCGAGATCACGCGCACCTTGCACATGCCGCAGGTGCCGTTGCCGCAGCCGTAGTTGAGCTTGAGCCCGGCGAGCAGGCCGGCCTGCAACAGGGAGGCGTGCCCTTCGACACAGAACTGGTGGCCGCTGGGGCGCACCGTCACCTGGGCTGTCATCACTTTGAGCATGTCGTCCATCACCGTGAGCAGGTCGGCCTGTTCGGTCGCGAGCGCCTGCGCCAGACCCTGGTCGACAAAATCCTGCAGCTCCGACAGCGCCAGCGGCGTGGCACCGTCGTCCTGCAGGGCATGGATGCGCGCCTGCAACGCAATGACCAGCGCGTGGTAGCGCTGCAGCCAGCGCCGCACGTCGGCCAGCTCCTGCGTCTGGTGGAACAGCCGCTGCGCCAGCACCTCCTGGCTGGGCAGCAGGCGCTCGCGCAAGCGCCTGCCAAAGGCCTCGTCGCGGATGTGCGCCACCCGCTCCAGCAGGCCGGTCTCTTCGAGCTGCACGCCGGGGTAGAGCCGCAGCAGCTCGTCGGTGGACACCAGGCCTTCGGTCAGCACCAGCGCGCCCGAGCGCACCTGCTGCTGCAGCGTGCCCCGCGACACGCCCACGAGCTGGGCCGCCCGCCAGATGGTCAGCCAGTGGCTCACAGCTGGAGCTCCGCCAGCGCCCCTTGCGGCGCGCGGTGATCGGCCGTGGGCGGCGCGGCGACGCGGTCGAGGTAGCGCGCGCGGTACAGCAGGCGCGGGCGCTGCGGGTCGTCGGTGAAGGCGCTGCGTTCGTGCGGCACGTTGTTGCAGACCAGGCCCATGCCCGGTTGCAGCAGCAGGCGAAAGATCCACGGCGCGTCGCTGGACAGCAACTGCTCCAGGAAGGCGACCGCCGCGCGTGTGTCGGGTTCGTCCTTCCAGGCGATGCTGCGCGTGCGCGCGGTGTAGCGCATGTGCAGCGCGGGGTCGCCGTCCAGGCCCGGCAACACGCTGAACACCGGGCCGCTCTGCGCGGGGCGGGCCACGCCGTGGTCGTCGGCCCGCTCGGGGATGGTCATGGCGTCGGGCGCCATGAGCGCGTGCACCCAGGCGGGATTGGCGTCGCGCAGCGCGATGTAGAGCCGGTCATGGTCCACCAGTCCGCTGAGGCCGCCAAAGCCTGCCGCGCGCACGCAATGCAGCACCATGCCTTCGATGCGGCGCGAGAGCGGGTGGTAGTAACCGTCGGTGTGCCAGCGGATGGGTTTGTCGGTGTAGGGGATGAAGTCGGGGCGGGCGCCAGGCCGCTGTGTGGACACCGCGATCGGCGAGATGCCGTCTTCATCGGCCAGCCAGTTGGCGTCGAGCCGGTGCAGGCCGAGCTGTGCCCCGAGCAGGCGCGGCAGCGATTTGTCTTCTTCGATCACCGGACTGCGGTAGACCACCATGTTGGCGCGCGCGCAGGTGTGCAGCAGCGCCGCGCGCTCGTCCACCCTCAGGCAGCGCGGGTCGGCCACGTCGACGATCAGGTCTTCCACCCTCTGCGGCATGGCGGCCAGCCGGGCGGCGCGCCACTGCGCATACGCCTGCGGCTGGTCGAGGTCGAACGGATTGGGTGTGCTGGCTGCCATGTCTAGTCTCCGCTCATCGAGGCGCGGCGTTTGGGGCGAGGCTCGGTGGACAGCGCGCCCTGCATGCCCCGGCGCACCATCTCCAGCGCCTCCGGTACCTCATAGGCCATCAGCTGGTCCTTGACCCAGTGCCGGTCCTTCGCGGGCAGCACGGCCTCGACGCGGCTGCCCAGGTAGCGCACGAAGCCAAAGTCCGGCCCGTCGGGGCCGTGTCCGAAGTCGGCATAGGCCTCGCCAAGCTGATTGCAGAAGTCGATGAACTGGTTGCGCCAGCTGTCCGCGCCTTCGGGCGGATGGCCCAGCCATTCCTGCTCGCTCTCCTCCAGGATTTCGGCCACGCGGCGCACCAGCGCACCGGTGAATGCCGCGCGCTGTTCGGCGTCCATGCGTTCGAACGCCATGCGGTCCACCACCTGGAGCAGAAAGCCCAGGATCTCGCGCATGAAGGCGAAGTACTGCGGGCCGACGTCGATGTCGAACCGGGCCTCGCGCATCTGCTTCACCATGTTCTGCGTCACGCGCCAGACGATGAAGGCCACGACGCTCGCGGTCTCCTTCGCGGACTTCGGTCGCCCGTTGTCAAACCACTGGTTCTTGATGCGCAGGGCCATGTTCAAGCAGGCGCCAAGAGTCTCACCCGTGGTGCAGTGCCCCAGCCGGGAAACGCCGTGGAACGGGCTTTGCCCGGCCACTGGCGTTGTCCCCCTTGGGGGGAAGGCGGCGAAGCTGACGCAGGGGGGGTCATTTCAATACCCGCCCTTGCCGAGTGGCTGGGGAAGCCCGGCCACTTTCGCCGCCTGCTTGGCCGGCCCGAGCGGAAACAGGTCGTACAGGTACTTGCTGTCCACGCCCTGGCGGATCTCGCCGTAGCCCTTGAGCATGTTGCGGAAGTTGGGCGTGTGGCCGTGCTCACGGTACTGGTCGCGCATGTAGTTGATGACTTCCCAGTGCTCGGCCGTCAGCACGATGCCGTCGGCCGCCGCGATCACCTGCACCACCTCTTCGCTGTAGTCGGGTTCGAGCAGATAGCCCTCGGCATCGGTTTCGATTTCAACGCCATTGATCTGGTAGCCCATGCTGGTGTCTCCGTGTTGTGGGGGTTGAAGGAAGTGAACTATTCGCCGACCGCCGCGGCCGACTTGTGCGGCACGAAAATGCCGCAACCCAGCAGGCGGTGGCGACCGAGTCCAAGCTCCTGCAGCCGCAGCGAATCGCTCGCGGTGAGGCCGTGCAGCATCAGGCTGAAGGTGGTCAGCGCGCCCGCGGGCCAGTCGCGCTGCTGGCGCTTGCCGCAGACCACCTGCGAACGCACGGCCAGCGTCTGCAGTTCGTCGTTCATGGCCTGCATGAAGGCAATCTCGTCGTCCCCATCCGCGGCCACCGCATACGCGTACAGGGTGCGGTGCGGCAGCAGCTCGCGCGGGTGCGGGTGGCCCAGGGTCACCGTCTGTTCACCGATCTGCAGGGTGCGCCCGGCGAGTTCGGTGGCGGCGCCAATGCGCTCGCGCGGCAGCCGCAGCAGCAGGCGCGTGCGCTGCGACAGCAGGGCGTCCGGGTCGGTGCCGGGCACCAGCTTGAGCGGGTGGATGCCGGCCAGCGGCTCTTCGGCCAGCCACGTCATTTCACGCTCCAGAGCGGCCCGCAAGGCGGGCGCGGCATCGCGCGGCAGGCTGTGCCCTTCCAGCGGAAAGACCATGTCGACCAGGGTGGCCAGCAGCGGTTCGTCCGGACTCATGAGGCCTCCGCCCTGCTGGCTTGTTCCCGCGCCCAGCGCAGCAGCGCCTGGCCCCAGTGCTCGGCGGTCTGGGGGTCGATGTCGAAGATTGTGAAGCGGCTGCCTTCGCGGATGCGGGTGCGCAGCAGGCTCATGCCGCCGCCGTCGTGGTCGTGCTGCTGCAGCTCGATCTCCTGTCCACCGAGGGGCACCCGGAATCGGTCTAGCGGGGTGATCTGGCTCATGTCTCCGTCACTCTTGGGGCCGACGCCGACGGGCGGGCATCGGCCGTTTCTGGGTTCATGCGCTATTGGCGCAATTCCGGGGCCGGCAGTCTATAGCCGGGACGGGTGGGACCGCATAACCCATCTGGGTAGTCCCGCCTAGCCAACGAGGGGGATAGCAAGAAGGCCACCCCGGCTCCTACGATGCACCCCACACCGGAAGACGGGCCGAAAGAGCCCCCGCAATGCCCACGATGCGAGACCGCCGTTGTCACAAACGGCACCCCGACAGGAGACATGACATGGCCAAGAAAATGCACGACACGCCGATGCTCGACGAGCTCGAGAGCGGCCCCTGGCCCAGCTTCGTGACCGGCCTCAAGCGGCTGGCCGGCGAGAAGGACTACATGGTTGACCTCATGGGTCAGCTCGAAACCTCCTACCGCACCCGCAAGGGCTACTGGAAGGGCGGCACGGTGGGTGTGTTCGGCTATGGCGGCGGTGTGATCCCGCGCTTCACCGAACTCAAGGACGCCGACGGCAAGCCCCAGTTCCCCGACGCCGCCGAGTTCCACACGCTGCGCGTGCAGCCGCCTCCCGGCATGCACTACGACACCGACGTGCTGCGCAAGATGTGCGACATCTGGGAGCGCCACGGCTCGGGCCTGATCGCCTTCCACGGCCAGTCGGGCGACATCATGTTCCAGGGCGCCAGGACCGACAAGGTGCAGGACGCCTTCGACGAACTCAACGAACTCGGCTTCGACCTCGGCGGCGCCGGTCCGGCCGTGCGCACCTCGATGAGCTGCGTCGGCGCGGCGCGCTGCGAGCAGAGCTGCTACGACGAGGCCAAGGCCCACCGCCAGGTGCTCAACACCTTCCTGGACGACATCCACCGCCCGGCGCTGCCCTACAAGTTCAAGTTCAAGTTCTCGGGCTGCTCCAACGACTGCATGAACTCGATCCAGCGCTCCGACATGGCCGTCATCGGCACGTGGCGCGACAACATGCGCACCGACGAAACCCTGGCGCGCAAGTGGTTCGACAAACACGGCATGAACGAGCTGGTGAACGACGTCATCAACCGTTGCCCGACCAAGACCATCCTGCTCAAGGAGGTCAAGGACGTGGCCCAGGGCCCGAAGATCTCGAGCGTGAAGATCAACGACACGCAGTGCCTGGAGATCGACAACGGCAACTGCGTGCGCTGCATGCACTGCATCAACGTCATGACCGGCGCGCTGGCCCATGGCACCGACACCGGCGCCACGATCCTGGTCGGCGGCAAACGCACGCTCAAGATCGGTGACCTGATGGGCACGGTGGTGGTGCCCTTCATGCCGCTCAAGACCGAAGAGGACTACAAGGGCCTGGTCCAGCTGGCGCAGAAGATCATCGATTTCTTCGCCGAGAACGCGCTCGAACACGAGCGCACCGGCGAGATGATCGAGCGCATCGGCCTGGTCAATTTCCTCGAAGGCATCGAGCTGGAGGTGGACCCCAACATGGTGTCCACCCCGCGCACCAACCCCTACGTGCGCACCGACGACTGGGACGAAGAAGCCGCCAAGTACATGGCGCGCAAGCAGGCTGCGGCCTGAGCGGCGCAGCGCTCTCTTTTCCCGCCCGATTTCTTCTCAACCGTCCAACCCGGGAAGGCAACCCATGGCCCAAATGCGTACCCCCATCGAGAGCGGCGTGCCGGACAACAAGCAGTACCTGCATCCGACCCTGCTCAAGAATTACGGCAACTGGCGCTACCACGACCGGCCGCGGCCCGGCGTGCTGCACCACGTCTCGCACAGCGGCGACGAGGTCTGGTCGGTGCGCGCCGGCACCCAGCGCCAGATGGACGTGCACACGATCCGCAAGCTCTGCGACATCGCCGACACCTACGCCGAGGGCCATGTGCGCTTCACCATCCGCTCGAACATCGAGTTCATGGTGGCCGACCCGAACAAGGTGGCGCCGCTGATCTCGGCCCTCACCGAAAGCGGCTTCCCGGTGGGTGGCACCGGCAATTCGGTGTCGATGATCGCGCACACCCAGGGCTGGCTGCACTGCGACATCCCGGGCACCGACGCCTCGGGCGCGGTGAAGGCCCTGATGGACGAGCTCTACACCGAGTTCATCCGCGAGGACATGCCCAACCGCGTGCACCTGTCCACCAGCTGCTGCGAGATCAACTGCGGTGGCCAGGCCGACATCGCGATCGTGATCCAGCACACCAAGCCACCCAAGATCAACCACGACCTGGTGGCCAATGCCTGCGAACGCCCGGCGGTGGTGGCGCGCTGCCCGGTGGCCGCGATCCGTCCGGCGCTGGTCAACGGCAAACCTTCGCTGGAGGTGGACGAGAAGAAATGCATCTGCTGCGGCGCCTGCTTCCCGCCCTGCCCGCCGATGCAGATCAACGACCCGGAGCACTCCAAATTCGCCATCTGGGTCGGTGGCAAGAACTCCAACGCGCGCGGCAAGCCGACCTTCATGAAGATGGTCGCCTCGGGCATCCCGAACAACCCGCCGCGCTGGCCCGAGGTGTCGGAGATCGTCAAGAAGATCCTCTACACCTACAAGGCCGACGCCCGCCCTTGGGAGCGCCTGTCGGACTGGGTGGAACGCATCGGCTGGCCCAACTTCTTCGAGAAATGCGAGTTGCCGTTCACCAAGTACCTGATCGACGACTGGCGCGGTTCGCGCTCCAGCCTGAACGCATCGACCCACATCCGTTTCTGACCAACGCCCGCGGACCCAGCCCATGAAATTCGGACTACTCGTCAGCGAGGGGCCCTACACCCACCAGGCCTCCGACAGCGCCTACCAGTTCTGCCTGGCGGCGATCGCCAAGGGACATGAGATCCAGCGCGTCTTTTTCTACCACGACGGTGTCAACAACGCCACGCGGCTGACCGAGCCGCCGCAGGACGACCGCCACATCGTCAACCGCTGGTCGTCGCTGAAGGCCGAGCACAACGTCGACTTGGTGGTCTGCGTGGCGGCCGCGCTGCGCCGCGGCATCAAGGACGAGGTGCTGGCCCCGGGCTTTCGCATTTCGGGCCTGGGCCAGCTGGTGGACAGCGGCATCAAGGCCGACCGCCTCGTGACCTTCGGCGATTGAACGGAAAGCACGATGAAAAAATTCATGTTCGTCAACCGCAAGGCCCCCTACGGCACGATCTACGCGCTGGAGAGCCTGGAGGTGGTGCTGATCACCGCCACGCTCGACCAGGACGTCAGCCTGGTGTTCATGGACGACGGTGTCTACGAGCTGGTCAAGGGCCAGCAGACCAAGGACATCGGCATCAAGAACTTCTCGCCCAGCTACCGGGCGCTGGAGGGTTACGACGTGGAGAAGCTCTACGTCGACCAGGCCTCGCTGGCGCAGCGCGGCCTGAGCGAGGCCGATCTGCTGGTGCCGGTGGAGGTGCTGGACACGGCGCAGATGGCCGAGCTGATGGCGCAGCAGGACGTGGTCCTGAGTTTCTGAGGAGAACCCCATGCTGCACATCGTCAACAAATCCCCCCACCAGACCGGCTCGCTGGAGAGCTGCCTGCGCATGACCCAGCCCGGCCACGCCGTGCTGCTGATCGAAGACGGCGTCTACGCCGCCACCGCCGGCAGCCCGCTGGAAGAGCGCCTGAAAGACGCCGGCCACACGGTCCGGTTCTACGCCCTCAAACCCGACCTGGACGCGCGTGGCATGACCGCCCGGACGCTGGGCAACGTGACGCTGGTGGACTACGCCGGCTTCGTCGACCTGGTGGCCGAACACAGCGTCTCGAACAGCTGGCTCTGAAGCCGGCATTCCACCCCTTTTCATTCCGACAACCTGAGGACATCACCATGAGCATCGCAATCAATGGCGCCACCTACGAAACCGACGAAGAGGGCTACCTGATCAACCTGGCCGACTGGAACAAGGAGATCGCCGAGCACATCGCCGAAGAAGAGAAAGTCCCGCTGACCGACAACCACTGGGAAGTCATCAACTTCCTGCGCGAGTACTACAACGAGTACCAGATCGCCCCCGCCGTGCGCGTGCTCACCAAGGCCATCGGCAAGCAGTTCGGCGAAGAAAAGGGCAACAGCAAGTACCTGTACGACCTGTTCCCCTATGGCCCCGCCAAGCAGGCCTGCAAGATCGCCGGCCTGCCCAAGCCGACCGGCTGCGTCTGAAGCTGCAGCATCCACCCGGCTTGCCGGGTCGGCCCGACTTCCTGACCCCTTCGCCACCCCGACCCAGGTCCATGTGATGAGCGCTCTCTCGATCTTCTTCGCTGCGCTGTTTTACCTGGCCACCGCCATCTTCGTGGTCGGCCTGGCGATGAAGATCCGCCAGTACGCGGTCACGCCCGCGCCGCTGAAGATCGCCGTCACGCCCGCGCCGCTCACGCCCACCGGCGTGGGCTTTCGCCTGACGCGCGAGGTGGTGTTTTTCGAGAGCCTGTTCCGCTCCAGCAAATGGACCTGGTTGTTCGGTTGGATGTTCCATGCCGCGCTGCTGCTGGTGGTGCTGCGCCATGTGCGCTATTTTCAGGAGCCGGTCTGGCTGCCCATTGCGATGGTGCAACCCTTCGGCACCTACGCGGGTTTTGCCATGGTGGCCGGCCTGGCCGGTCTGTGGGCGCGGCGCTTCCTGGTGGACCGCGTGCGCTACATCTCCACCCCCTCGGACCACCTGATGCTGGCGCTGCTGATCGCCATCGGCCTGACCGGCCTGGCGATGCGCTTCGTCGCGCACACCGACATCGTGGCGGTCAAGGTGTTCATGCTGGGCCTGATGCGCCTGAGCGTGCAGCCCTTGCCCGCCGACCCGGTGCTGCTGGTGCACCTGTCGCTGGTGGCCCTGCTGATGATCATCTTTCCCATCAGCAAGCTGCTGCATGCGCCCGGCCTGTTCTTCAGCCCCACGCGCACCATGACCGACAACCCGCGTGAAGCCCGCCACCTGGCCACCTGGGCCGCGGCCCTGGACAAATAAACGGAGCACCCATCCGCCATGGCCACCGCCGCATTCACCACCCCCAAGCTGAAGCCCTACCCGGTCATCCCGCTGGTGCAGGTGGGTGCCACGTCGCACCTCAAGCCCTTCGTGGCGTCGGAGGCGATCCAGAAGAACCTGGGCTTTCCGGGTGAGCTGGTGGAGGACTGGCAAGCCAAGGCGATCGCCAAGATGGGCGAGCTGCTGGGCAAGTACCGCTCGCTGCGCGTCTACATGGACGCCTGCGTGCACTGCGGCGCCTGCTCCGACAAATGCCACTACTTCCTCGGCACCGAAGACCCGAAGAACATGCCGGTGGCGCGCCAGGACCTGATGCGGCAGGTCTACCGCCGCTACTTCACCTTTGCCGGCAAACACTTCCCCCGGCTGGTCGGCGCCAAGGACCTGACGCGCGGGGTGCTGGACGACTGGTACAGCTACTACCACCAGTGCTCCGAATGCCGCCGCTGCTCGGTGTTCTGCCCCTACGGCATCGACACCGCCGAAGTCACCATGGCCGCGCGCGAGATCATGGCTTCCATCGGCATGGGCCAGAAATATTCCAACGAGATCATCGGCAAGGTGCACCGCATCGGCAACAACCTGGGCATCCCCGGACCGGCGCTTGAAGACACCCTGCTGGGCCTCGAAGAAGACACCAAGGACGAGACCGGCGTGGATGTGCGCTTCCCGCTGAATGTGAAGGGCGCCGAGGTGCTGCTGATCACGCCCTCGGCCGATTTCTTCAGCGAGCCGCACGTGGACAGCCTGATCGGCTACGCCAAGGTGTTCCACGCCGCGGGCGTCAGCTGGACGCTCTCCAGCATGGCCAGCGAAGCGGCCAACTTCGGCTTGTTCATCGGCAACTACGAGCAGTTGCGCAAAGTCGCGTTGCGCATCCGCGAAGTCGCGCTGGAGCTGGGCGTCAAGCGCATCGTGGTGGGCGAATGCGGCCACGCCTGGCGTGTGGCCTACAGCTTCTGGAACACGCTGGTGGGCATCGGCGCCGGCGGCAAGGACCCGTTTGCCATCGAGCTGCAGAACCAGCTGGACCACCGCTACAAGCAGCCCATGCACATCTGCGAGTTCACGCACGACCTGATCGTGCGCGGCGCGCTGCGGTTCGACAAAGAGCAGAACGACAACCGCATCATCACGTTCCACGACTCGTGCAACGTGGCGCGCGCCTCCCGCATGGGGGACTTCGCCGGCGGCCAGTTCACCATCCCGCGCGACATCATCAAGGCGGTGGCCAACAACTTCCACGACATGGCGGCCGGGACCATCCATGAAAGCACCTTCTGCTGCGGCGGTGGCGGCGGCCTGCTGACCGACGACCTGCTGGAGCTGCGCATCAAGGGAGCCCTGCCGCGCATGGAGGCGCTGAAGAACGTGGTGGACGAACACGGCGTGAACTTCATGGCCACCATCTGCGCCATCTGCAAGGCGCAGTTCAGCAAGGTGCTGCCGCAGTACGGCTTTGACATGAGCATGGTCGGTGGTGTGCACCAGCTCGTGAGCAAGGCCATCCGGCTCGGCGACAAGTAGGCGCCCGCCCCGACGTCCCGCGACCACACAACGATCCCAGGAGACATCTCATGTCAGCCAACCCCGAATCCATCAGCGTCCAGCCCCTCAATTTCCGGCGCTACAAGGACGGCGACCACAAGCCGGGGCCGTGGCAGAAGCAGATTTTCAACGCCGACCACTCGCACAAGTGCCCGACCTACATCCAGAGCACACCGCCCTGCCAGGGCAGTTGCCCCTCGGGTGAAGACATCCGCGGTTACCTCAACATCGTGCGCGGCGTCGAGAAACCCCCGGCCGGCATGCCCTGGCAGGAATACGCCTTCCGCCGCCTGACCGAAGCCAACCCCTTCCCCTCCGTCATGGGCCGGGTCTGCCCGGCGCCCTGCGAGTCGGGCTGCAACCGCAACCAGGTGGAGGACTTCGTCGGCATCAATTCGGTCGAGCACTTCCTGGGCGAGTACGCCATCGCCAACAATCTGGCGTTCAAGAAGCCGGATTTTTCCAGCGGCAAAAAGGTCGCCGTGATCGGTGGCGGACCGGCCGGTTTGTCAACGGCCTACCAGCTCGCGCTGCGCGGCCACGCTGTCACGCTGTTTGACGAACGCGCCGAACTCGGCGGCATGATGCGCTACGGCATTCCGGGTTTTCGCACACCGCGCCAGGTGCTCGACGCCGAGATCCAGCGCATCCTGGACCTGGGTGTGGTGGCGCGCACGAACTGCCGCATCGGCACCGACATCACGATGGAACAGATCCGCGCCGATTTCGACGCCGTGTTCCTCGGACTCGGCGCCCAGTCCGGCCGCAGCCTGCCGGTGGAAGGGGCGGACGCACCCAACTGCGTGACGGCCACTTCGTTCCTCAAGGCTTTCAACGATGGGCGCCTGCGCCATGTGGGCAAGCGCGTGGTGGTGGTGGGTGGTGGTGACACCTCGATCGACGTCGCCACCGTGGCGCGCCGCCTCGGCCACATCGACCAGATCCACGAGAGCGACCGCCCCGAGTTCGCCATCGCCGGCCACGTGGCGCACGACGTGGCCTCGGTCTCGGCCAAGCAGGGCGCGGACGTGACGCTGACCTCGATCTTCGCGGTGGACAAGATGCAGGCCTCGAAGCACGAGGTCGAGCACGCCCTGTCCGAAGGCATCGCCATCCGCGGCGGCCTGGCGCCGGTGGGCGTGGTGCGCGGGCCGGACGGGCGCGCCACCGCGCTGCGCGTGATCCGCTGCGAGGCGAAGATCGTGGGCGGCAAGCTGGAGATCAAGAACATCGAAGGCACGGAGGAGGACCTGCCTGCCGACCTGATCGTCTCGGCGATCGGCCAGGCGGTGGACTTCACCGGGCTGGAGGAGTTCAACAACGGCAAGGGCGCGGTGCCGGCCGACAAGAACTACCAGGTGCAACCGGGCGTGTTCGCCGGCGGTGACATCATCCGCCCGCACCTGCTGACCACGGCCATCGGCCACGGCGCCATCGCGGCCGAGGGCATTGACCGATTCCTGCAGGGCGAGGCGCTGGAAAAACGGCCCAAGATCGATGTGCACGTCTTTGATCTCCAGCGCAAGATGATCGAGAAAGGGCTGAGCTTCAGCGAGGTGCACGGGCCGATCCACGGCACCGACAAAAGCAACGTGGCGATCCACAACTTCGACAACCGCTCCGACCGCTACGTGATCTCGCACAAGGAGCTGTTCCTCGGCCACTTTGCGTACACGCCACGCAACCGGCGCACCATCGTCAGCCTCACGGCAGAGGAGGCGCTGGGCAACTTCGACGAGCGCCTTCAGGCGCTCGTCGAAGCCCAGGCGCAGGCCGAGGCCAAGCGCTGCATGAGTTGCGGCCAGTGCTTCGAGTGCGACAACTGTGTGGTCTATTGCCCGCAGACCGCCGTGTTCAAGGTGCCCAAGTCCAAGTCCACCACCGGACGTTATGTGGACACCGACTACAGCAAGTGCATCGGCTGCCACATCTGCCAGGACGTCTGCCCGACCGGCTATATCCAGATGGGCCTGGGAGAGTAGAGATGGCACACCCCCAGGTTGCGCGCGCTGCGCCTCCCCCCTTGCAGGGGGCGACACCAGCGGCCAGGCAAAGCCGGTTCCGCAGTGTCCCCTGGCTTGGCGTCCTGGCACTCGCTGCTGGGTGGCTGATGGCTGGCGCTGCCCATGCGGTGGAGCCACCGTCTGGCCGCGTGCCCAAGCCCGTCATCGAGGCGGCGCGCGGTGGCCAGTGCGTGGAAGACCCGGCCACCATGCGGCGCGACCACATGAAATACCTCAAGCACCAGCGCGACGAGACCGTGCACGGCGGCCTGCGCGGTGCAAAGTACAGCCTGAAGACCTGCATCGAGTGCCATGCCAGCCAGACCACCCAGAGTGTGGCGGCCACCCAAACCAACTTCTGCGTCAGCTGCCACAGCTTTGCCGCGGTGAAGATCGACTGCTTCGAGTGCCACGCCACCCAGCCGGCGGCGGCGTCGGTCTTCCACCCGCTGGTCCATCCATCCGGCACCACCGCCCAGCTGGCCCGGCTGGTGCGCACGCTCGGCATCGAGACCCCCTCTGCGAGGTCCCAGCCATGAAGCCGGAAACCCCAATCCCTTCAAAAGACCTTGTCCAGCCCGAGCGCCGCGGCTTCTTGGGCATGGCCGCCGCGGGCCTGGCCGGCATCCTGCTGGCGCCCGGCGTGCGCCTGATCGAGATCGCGCAGGCTGCGCCCGCCACCGGCGCGCCCACGGCCGGTGCCGACCCCCAGGTGCGCTGGGGCATGCTGATCGACAGCACCAAATGCAGCAGCGGGTGCACCGACTGCGTGACCGCCTGCAAAACGGAAAACGGTTTGCCACAGAACCCCGGACCGACGGACGCGCAGTGGATCCGCAAGATCGAGATCAAGGAAATCCGCACCGGCCGCACGCAGTCGCTGCCGGTGATGTGCCAGCACTGTGCCGAGCCACCCTGCGTGGACGTGTGCCCGACCGGCGCCTCGTTCAAACGCGCCGACGGCATCGTGCTGGTGGACAAACACATCTGCATCGGTTGCCGTTATTGCGTGATGGCCTGCCCCTACAAGGCACGCTCTTTCGTCCACGAACCCCAGACGAACCAGAAGCCCGACGTGCCGCGCGGCATGGGCACGGTGGAGGGTTGCACGATGTGCGTGCACAAGGTCGACCGGGGCGAACAGCCCGCCTGCGTGCAGGCCTGCAGCGCCGCCGGACATGGCGCCATCGTCTTCGGCAACCTCAACGACCCGACCAGCGAGATTTCGAAGCGCGTGCGCGAGATCCAGACCGCGCAGCTGCGCGCCGACCTGAAGCTGGACCCGGGTGTGCGCTACCACGGCATCTCGTCCTAGAGAACCAGACCATGAGAACCCGCGAAGACACCCGCAACTTCTGGCTGGTCGCCATTCTGGCCGGTGCGATCACGGCCGTCGGCCTGGGCGCGGCGCACTACATGGAACTGCACGGCCACATCGTCACCGGCATGAACAACCAGGTCGTCTGGGGCCTGCCCCACGTGTTCGCGATCTTCATGATCGTCGCGGCCTCGGGGGTGCTCAACGTCGCTTCGATCGGATCGGTCTTCGGCCAGACGGTCTACAAGCCGCGCGCGCCGCTCTCGGGCCTGCTGTGCATCGCCCTGCTGATGGGCGGCCTGATGGTGCTGATGCTGGACCTGGGTCGGCCCGACCGCGTGATCGTCGCAGCCACCCACTACAACTTCAAATCGGTCTTCGCCTGGAACGTTTTCCTCTACTCGGGCATGACGGCCATCGTCGCGGTCTACCTGTGGACCATGTTCGAGCGGCGCATGAACGGGTATTCGAAGCCAGCCGGCCTGGCGGCCCTGGTCTGGCGCTTCGTGCTGACCACCGGCACCGGCTCGATCTTCGGCTTTCTCGTGGCACGTCAGGCCTACCAGTCGGCGCTGCTGGCGCCGCTGTTCATCGTGCTGAGCTTCGGCTGGGGCCTGGCGGTCTTTCTGGTCACCCAGTCCACCATGTATGTATGGGAGGGCCGTGTGCTCGACAGCGCGATCCGGCGCCGAATGGCCCGCCTGCTGGGGGTGTTCATCGCTGCCTCGCTGTACCTGGTGGCGGTCTACCACCTGACCAACCTGTACTACGCCAGGCAGGCCGCCTTCGAGCGCTTCCTGCTCGTCGACGGCGGCCTCTACCCGCTGCTGTTCTGGGCCGGCTATGTGCTGGTCGGCTCGGTGCTGCCGCTGGTGCTGCTGTTCCACCCGAAGCTCTCGGGCGCGCGCACCACCTTCGCCGCCTCGGTGCTGGTCGTGGCCGGTGCGTTTGCCTTCCTCTATGTCTTCATCGTCGGCGGCCAAGCCTTCCCGCTGGAGATATTCCCCGGCCACGCCGTGAGCAGCAGCTTCGGTGACGGTGTGATCGCACACTATGTGCCCTCGCTGCCGGAGTTCCTGCTCGGTGCCGGTGGTCTGGGGGCGGCCTTGCTGCTGACGGTCGTGGGCGTGCGCGCCTTCGACTTCATGCCGCAGGACGATTTTGTGTCCGCCAAGTCCTGAGAGGCCGAGCCCATGGACCGCCTGCTCATCTCCGCCGCCCACAAGTCTTCGGGCAAGACCACGGTCAGCCTGGGCTTGTGCGCTGCCTTGGCGGCGCGCGGGCTCGCGGTGCAGCCGTTCAAGAAAGGGCCTGACTACATCGACCCGATGTGGCTGGGGCGGGCCAGCGCCCGCGCCTGTCACAACCTCGACCCCTACCTCATGACGCCGGAACAGATCGGTGCCGTGTTTGCCCGGCAGGCCGCCGGGGCCGACATCAGCATCGTCGAAGGCAACAAGGGCCTGTACGACGGCCTGGCACTCGACGGCAGCAACAGCAACGCCGCGCTGGCGCAGCTGCTGGACCTGCCGGTGCTGCTGGTGATCGATGCGCGCGGCATGACCCGCGGCATCGCGCCGCTGATCCTGGGCTACCAGGCCTTTGACCGCCGCATCCGCATCGGCGGCGTCATCCTGAACCGCCTGGGCGGCAGCCGGCACGAGGCCAAGCTGCGCGCCGTGATCGAACACTACACCGACGTACCGGTGCTGGGCGCCATCGCCGAAGACACCGACCTCGCGGTGGCCGAGCGCCACCTCGGCCTGATGCCGAGCAACGAACACGCCGACGCCGCACGGCAGATCACGCTGATCGGCGAACGCATCGCGGCCCAGGTCGATCTCGCGCAAGTGCGGGCGCTGGCCGCCAGTGCGCCGGCGCTGAACCTGTCGCCCATGCCCATGGCGCCGGTGGTCGGTTCAACGCGGCCCGTGCGCATCGCCCTGGCGCAGGACCGCGCTTTCGGCTTCTACTACCCGGACGACCTGCAGGCCTTGCGCGACGCGGGCGCCGAGCTGCTGCCGTTCGACACCCTGTGCGACCCGGCGCTGCCCGAGGCCATCGACGGCCTGTTCATCGGCGGGGGGTTCCCCGAGCTGTTCATGCGCGAGCTGCAGGCCAATGTGTCGCTGCGCACCCAGATCGCTGGGTCCATCGCGGCCGGTCTGCCGACCTACGCCGAGTGCGGCGGCCTGATGTACCTCGCTCGTTCGCTGCAATGGCGCGGCGAGCGCTGCGCCATGGTGGGCGCGGTGGCGGGCGATGCCACGCTGCATCAAAAGCCGGTGGGGCGCGGTTATGTGCACCTGAGCGCCACCAGCGACATGCCCTGGGCCGGTCTGCAAGGCCAGTCCGTGCGCGGCCACGAGTTCCACTATTCCAGCCTGGACGGGCTGCCGGCGGACACACGCTACGCCTGGCGGATCACGCGCGGCCACGGCATCGATGGGCAACACGATGGCGTCGTGACGCACAACCTGCTGGCCACCTATTCCCACCTGCGCAGCGTGGCGGGAACCGACTGGGCGCGCCATTTTGTCGACTTCGTGCGCGCCCGGCGTTCGCTGTTCGCCCGCGCTGAGCCACTGCAGAGGCTCGCAGCATGAGCGCCGACCGGCCGTCCCGAAGGCGCTCAGCCCCGCAGTGCGCAGCACGGAGGGTCGTCCAGTGAGCGCTACCTTGACCTCGCCACCGGACGCGTTCACCCGCATCCTGATGGTCAACGGCCGCCCGGTCGAAACCGACTCCGAGGGCTACCTGCGCCACCTCGGCGACTGGTCGGAAGACTTCGTGCGCGCGCTGGCCACGCAGGAAGAACTGACGCTGACTGAAGAGCACTGGGAGCTGGTGCACTTCCTGCGCGCGTTTTACGCCGAGCACGGCGTGCAGGCCCAGGTGCGCGCCATGATCAAACACTTCACGGTGGTCTGGGGCCCCGAGCGCGGCAGCAACCACCACCTGCACGACCTCTTCCCCCGCGGGGGCCCGCAGAAACAGGGCAACCGGCTGGCCGGCCTGTTGCGCACCAAAGGCGAACACTGAAAGGTGGCCCGCAGCATGTTCACACTCACAGCAACCGCAGCAGAACAGATACGACAGGCGGCCCGCGAGAGCGACGCCGAACAACTGGCCTTGCGCGTGGCCGCGCGGCGCGAGCCCGACGGCTCCATCGGCTACGGCATGGGTTTTGACGATGTCGCGGACAACGACACGCGCCTGATGCTGGAGGACGTGGCGGTGGTGATCGCCGCGGCCCACGTCGACCTGCTGGAGGACACCGTGCTCGATTTCGTCGAGCTGGAGCCGGGCCAGTTCAACTTCATTTTCGTGAGCCAGCAGCTGGTGGCCCAGCCCCCCGCCGCCAGCGGCTGCAGCACCGGAAGTGGCGGTGGTGGTTGCGGCAGCGGTGGCTGTGGCACGGGTGGCGGTTGTGGAACAGGGAGCCGATACCCATGAACATCCGACCTTTCTCCAACCGGTCACGCGGCTGTGTCTACCTGGTGGGTGCCGGCCCTGGCGACCCGGAACTGCTGACGCTCAAGGCTGTGCGCCTGCTGGAGCAGGCCGACGTCATCGTCTACGACAACCTGGTGTCTTCGGGCGTGCTGGACTTCGCTTCGCCCGGTGCACAGCGCATCTTTGCCGGCAAGCGGCGCAACGAACACACCATGCGCCAGGAGCAGATCAACGGGCTGCTGGTGCAGCTGGCGCGCGAAGGCAAGCTGGTGGTCCGCCTCAAGGGGGGCGACCCCTTCGTCTTCGGTCGCGGCGGCGAAGAAATGCAGGAGCTCGCCGCTCACGGCGTGGACTTCGAGGTAATCCCCGGCGTGACCGCCGCCTGCGGCGTGGCCAGCTACGCCGGCATCCCGCTCACGCACCGCGACCACGCCCAGGGCTGCCTGTTCGTCACCGGCCACCTGAAGGACGGCAGCGCCGACCTGGACTGGGAAGCGCTGGTACGCCCGCACCAGACGGTGGTGATCTACATGGGGCTGAACGCCCTGCCCGACATCTGCCGCCAGCTGATGGCGCACGGCGCCCCCGCCACGCGACCGATCGCCGCCGTGCAGCACGGCACGCTGTCCACGCAGCAGGTGCTCACCGGCACGCTGAGCGACCTCCCGGCCAAGGTGGCGGGCAGCGGCTTCACATCGCCCAGCCTGCTGATCGTGGGCGACGTGGTGAGACTGCACGGCACGCTGCACTGGTTCGACCCGCAGACCGGGGCCGCCAGTCAGCTGTCACCCGCCCACCACGAGGTGGAGCAGCCCTTGCCGCCGCTCAACGCTTCAGCAGCCAATTGAAACGCAAGCGCTGTCAGGAAGATCGGCGTCCGGAAGGGTTCTCCGGCTCCCCGCCCTTGCCCGGATGTTCGGACGAGGTGCGGTGCTCGAACGCAAACACCGCCGCTTCCACGCGCGAACCCAGATCGAGCTTGGCCATGATGTGGCGCACGTGCAGCTTGACCGTGTTGTGGCTGATGTCCAGCGCCTGCGCGATCACCTTGTTGCTCTTGCCACGCGCCACCTGGTCCAGCACCTGGCGTTCGCGCTCGGTCAGGGTGTCCACCAGGTCGCGCTTGACCGATCCCTTCTGGCCGCTCTGCCACATCTGGGCCAGCTTGACCGCCATGGTCGGCGCCACCACCAGCTCGCCGCGCGCGGCGCGGCCGATGGACTCGATCACGTCGTCGGGGTCCATGTCCTTGAGCAGGTAGCCGCGCACGCCGGCGCGCAGCGCCGCCGACAGGTCTTCCTCGCTGTTGCTCATGGTCAGCACGACCACTGGCACCTCGATGCCTTCGGTGCGCACCATGCGCAGCACGCTCAAGCCGTCGACCGGGCCCAGGCTCAGGTCCAGGACCATCAGCTCGGGCTGAAACTCGCGCAACAGGGGAATGACCTGCTCACGATCCCCGGTGGCCGCGACCACGACCATGCCGCTGCGGTTCTGCAGCAATTCAGACAATCCGCTGCGGCACATCGCGTGGTCGTCGACCAGCATCACCCGGGTCTGCATGGCCTGCGTGGCGGGCGTCGTCATGGTGTGTGTACTGCGGTGGCGGCGGGGGGCGTGGGCAACAGCAGGCGCACACGGGTACCACCCCCCGCGTTGTCGCCGACCTCCAGGCTCGCCCCCAGGCGCTGCGCCCGGCTCTGCATGATCTCCAGCCCGAAATGGGTGGGCGCCGCGAGCTCCTTGGCCGATGTCACGATGGTGGAAACGCCCGGCGCGGCCATGCCCAGACCATCGTCCTCGACCACGAATTCGAGGCCTTCGGGTGTCCTGTTGATGATGATTGCCGCATGGCGGGCCATGGAGTGTTTGGCGATGTTGGCCAGCGCTTCCTGCACGATGAAAAACACCTGGACCTCCTGCGCATCGGGCAGGTTCAGGTGCCGGACCGTGTTCCGGATCTCCAGCGCGATGCCGTTGCGGCCGTAGAACCCGTCGGCGAGGCTCTGGAGCGCGTGCAGCAGGCCCAGCGGGTCCATGCGGGTGCGGAAATAGGTCATCACCTCGCGCAGGTTGTCGTGCACCTCCCCCACCGCCTGCTTGACGTCCAAGAAATACTTGATGGCCCTCGTGTCGTCGTGGGCCAGCATGGCGTCGTTCAGCAGGGGCAGGCGCATGCGCGCGTAGGCCAGTGTCTGCGCGATCGAGTCGTGCACTTCGTTGACCATTTCCTGGCGTTCCTTCATCACGGTCACCCGCAGACGCTCGCGCTCGATACGGGCGTTGTGCAGCGAGAGGCCCAGCAGTTGCCCGATCAGGCGCAGGATGGTCTGCGTGGCTGGCGGGATCTGGACCCTGGACTCAAAAAACAGGTTGTAGATGCCCAGCACCTGATCGGCGTGCACCAGCGATATGGCCAGCACGCCTTTGCACTGCCCGCCGAAATAGTGCCCACCGCCTTGCCGGTCACAGGACCGCAGATCGTCCACCCAGCCCAGCCCGTCGGCGCCGCCCGCGGTGCCGCACATGCCGCATCCCCGGTCCACCAGCTGCTCGGCCTCCTGCACATGGGGGGGCAGGCCCTGCTGCGCGACCAGCCGCATGTGAAGCCCGTCATCGGTCAGCACCCGCACAGCGCCCGCCTGGGCGCCGGCCAGCGCGGCAATGGACACCAGGAAGCGCTGCAGCAGCAGCTCCAGGTCGTCGTCGCCCGAAGTCCCCGGCGACGCCGCACCCCAGGTGGCGGTGGCGGCGCCATCCTGCGAAGGGTTGACTGTGAGCGTGGACATGTCGTGGGGTGGAAACCCGGTGGGGTATCGCTTTGTGGGCAAACCATGGTAGTGCACAAGCATGTACGGATACATGGCGAAAACCCCAAGTCGCCCGAGGGCGCCTCCCGGGGTTCGCCAGACGGCGGCCCAGCGCGCCCGGCACCGGCCACGCTACCCATCTGGGTGATGCCGGCTCACCCGTGTCGGTAATAGACGGGGCTGCGCCCCCTGTCTTTAATAAGACCCCACTGACAGTCCGGCCTGTGCGAAGCGAGGGTGGACGGTTGGCATGGCTCCCTCTTTAACGAAAAGACACCCACGCATGTCCGCCACCCCGCTTCACGATCCCTGCAGCCCCCCGCTGGCGGGGGCCACCACCGAGACACGCAACACCACCTGTTACATGTGCGCCTGCCGCTGCGGCATCCGGGTGCACCTGCGCAACGGCGAGGTGCGTTACATCGAAGGCAACCCCGAACACCCGCTGAACCAGGGCGTGATCTGCGCCAAAGGTTCGTCGGGCATCATGAAGCAGTACTCGCCGGCCCGCCTCACCAGGCCGCTGCTGCGCAAGCCCGGCAGCGAACGCGGCGACGGCGAGTTTGTCGAGATCGAGTGGGAAGCCGCCTTCTCGATGCTGGAGCAGCGGCTGCAGAAGATCCGCTCCACCGACCCCAGGCAGTTCGCCCTGTTCACCGGGCGTGACCAGATGCAGGCCCTGACCGGCCTGTTTGCGCGCCAGTTCGGCACCCCCAACTACGCGGCGCACGGCGGCTTCTGCTCGGTCAACATGGCCGCCGGGATGATCTACACCATCGGCGGCTCGTTCTGGGAATTCGGCGGCCCGGACCTGGAACGCGCCAAGCTGTTCGTGATGATCGGCACGGCCGAAGACCACCACTCCAACCCGATGAAGATGGCGCTGTCGAAGTTCAAGCGCAACGGCGGGCGCTTCGTGTCGATCAACCCGGTGCGCACCGGCTATTCCGCCATCGCCGACGAGTGGGTGCCCATCAAACCCGGCACCGATGGCGCCCTGTTGCTGGCGCTGATCCACGAACTCATCAAGCTCGGCCTGTACGACCGCGAGTTCCTGGCCCGTTACACCAACGCCGGCCAGCTGGTGAACCAGGACGCGGCCAGCGACGACTTCGGCATGTTCCTGCGCAAGGCCGACGGCGACACCGTCAACCCGCTGCGGCCCGCCAACTTCCACTGGTGGGACCGGCTCACCGACAGCCCGGTCGCCGATCACGCCGAGGGCGCGGACCCGGCGTTGCTGGGGCACTTCAAGATGCCCGATGGCACCGCCGCCGTGCCGGCTTTCCAGCTGCTGCAGGAGCGCGTGAAGCCCTACACACCGGAATGGGCCGAGGGCATCACCGGCATCCCGGCAGAGACCATCCGGCGCCTGGCCCATGAAATGGGCATCACCGCGCGCGACCAGAAGATCGAGCTGCCGATCGCCTGGACCGACAGCTGGGGCCAGCGGCACCCCTCGGTCAAGGGCAACCCGGTGGCCTTTCACGCCATGCGTGGTCTGGCGGCGCACTCCAACGGTTTCCAGACCATCCGCGCGCTGGCGATCCTGATGTCGCTGCTGGGCACCATCGACCGCCCGGGGGGCTTCCGGCACAAGGCGCCGTATCCGCGCGCCGTGCCGCCCAACGCCCGCCCGCCCAAGGGACCGCAGGCCGTCAAGCCCGACACCCCGCTCGATGGCGCGCCGCTGGGCTGGCCGGAGAGCCCGGACGACCTGTTCGTGGACGCCCAGGGCCAGCCGGTGCGGATCGACAAGGGCTTCTCCTGGGAACACCCGCTGTCGGCCCACGGCCTGATGCACAACGTCATCACCAACGCCTGGCGCGGTGACCCCTACCCGATCGACACCTTGCTGATCTTCATGGCGAACATGGCGTGGAACTCCACCATGAACACCGCCGAAGTGCGCCAGATGCTGAACGACAAGCACACCGAGGGCGAACACAGCGGGGAATACAAGATCCCGTTCCTGGTGGTCTGCGATGCCTTCCAGTCGGAGATGACGGCTTTTGCCGATCTCATCCTGCCCGACACCACCTACCTGGAGCGGCACGACTGCATGTCCATGCTGGACCGCCCGATCTCCGAGTTCGACGGACCGGTGGACGCGGTGCGCATCCCGGTGGTGCCGCCCAAGGGCGACTGCAAGCCCTTCCAGGAAGTGCTGGTCGAACTGGCCGGCCGCCTCAAGTTGCCCGCTTTCACGCAGGCCGACGGCACGCGCAAGTTCCGCAACTACCCGGACTTCATCGTCAACTACGAAACCGCGCCCGGCTCGGGCATCGGTTTCCTCGCGGGCTGGCGCGGCAAGGCGGGTGAGAAGTCGCTGCGCGGTGAGCCCAACCCCAAGCAGTGGGAGATGTACGAGAAGAACAACTGCGTCTTCCACCACCAGATGCCACCCGAACACCAGTACATGCGCAACTGGAACCGGGGCTACATGGAGTGGGCGCAGCAGATGGGCCTGCGACGCGACAAGGACCCGATCGTCATCCACATCTACTCGGAGTTCCTGCAGGGCTTCCGGCGCGCGGCGCAGGGCAAACGCGCGGGCAAGCAGCCGCCCGAGCACCTGCGCAAACGCGTCGAGACCTATTTCGACCCGCTGCCGTTCTACTACGTACCGCTGGAAGAGCAGGCCACCGACACCGTCAGGTACCCGCTCAACGCCATCACCCAGCGCCCGATGGCGATGTACCACTCCTGGGATTCGCAAAACGCCTGGTTGCGCCAGATCCACACGCACAACTACCTGTTCGTGAACCCCAAAACCGCCGGCGCCGAAGGCATCGCCGATGGCGGCTGGATGTGGGTGGAGTCGCAGTGGGGCAAGGTGCGCTGCATGTGCCGCTACTCGGAGGCCGTGGAGCCCGGCACGGTCTGGACCTGGAACGCCATCGGCAAGTCCGCCGGCGCCTGGAACCTGACGCCGGACGCCAACGAAGCGCAGCGCGGATTTCTGCTCAACCACCTGATCTCGGAAGAGCTGCCGCCGTCCAGCGCCGGTGCGTCCCTCTCCAACTCGGACCCGATCACCGGACAGGCCGCCTGGTACGACGTGCGCGTGCGCATCTACAAGGCGCAGGCCGGCGAGCCTGAACAGAGCTGGCCGCAGTTCAAGACCGTGCCCCGAGCGCCCGGGGTCGAGGCGGCCCCTGCCCGCTGGCAGGCCTGGTTTGCCGGCAAGGGAGGACGCAAATGACCCAGCTGGCTCTGGTGATCGACCTCAACGTGTGCGTGGGCTGCCACGCCTGCGTGACGAGTTGCAAACAGTGGAACACCTCGGGCACGGCGGGTGCGCTGACCGACCTGAACCCCTATGGGGCCGATCCGAACGGCACCTTCTTCAACCGGGTGCAGACCTTCGAAGTGGGCGAGTTTCCCATCACGCAGACGGTGCACTTCCCCAAGTCGTGCCTGCACTGCGAAGAACCACCCTGCGTGCCGGTGTGCCCCACCGGCGCCAGCTACAAGCGGGCCGAAGACGGCATCGTGCTGGTCGACTACGACAAGTGCATCGGCTGCAAATACTGCACCTGGGCCTGCCCCTACGGCGCGCGCGAGTTCGATGAACAGCGCAAGGTCATGACCAAGTGCACCCTCTGCGTGGACCGCGTCACCGACCAGGCCCTGCCCGAGCGCGAGCGCAAGCCGGCCTGCGTGCTGGCCTGTCCGTCCAACGCGCGCCTGTTCGGCGACGTGCACGACCCTGAGTCCGTGGTCTCCCAGGCCATCGCCGAGCGCGGTGGCTACCAGCTCATGCCCGAGTGGGGCACCCGCCCGGCCAACCACTACCTGCCCCGGCGCAAGACGGCGATGCGGATCCATGCCGAAGACCTGGAGCGCGTGGACAACCCGCTGAAGATCGACAGCCGGCCCGCCGACGCCGCCCACCGCGACCCGGGACACGAAGATTTCGCCACCTGAACCGCAGCACCCCCACACCATGAGACCCGCTTTTTCGGTCATTTTTTTGACGACGCTGATCGGTGCCGCGCAAGGGCTGTTTTTTGCGCTGTACGGCGCCGAGCTGACGCTCCTGTCCGATACCGACGCCGCCACCGGCCGGCATTTCCTGTTCCTGGGCAGTGGGGTGGCCCTGGTGTTGACGGGGCTGGGGCTGACCGCCTCGTTCTTCCACCTGGGACGCCCCGAGCGCGCCTGGCGCTCGGCCACGATGTGGCGCACGTCCTGGCTGTCGCGCGAGGTCATCGCCCTGCCCCTGTTCATGCTGGGGCTGTTGGTGTACGGCAGCGGCCAGTATCTGGGCTGGACCCAGACCGTGCCAATCGGCGCGCTGACCGCCCTGCTCAGCCTGGCGCTGTTCGTCTGCACCGCGATGATCTACGCCTCGGTCCGCTTCCTGCAGGAGTGGGCCAGCCCCCTGACCTTGTTGAACTACCTGCTGCTCGGTTGCGCATCGGGCCTCACCCTGGCCACGCTGCTCGCGGCCCTGCTGGACATGCCCGATCTGGTGCCCCCCTACGCGCTTGCTGCCATCGGGTTGACGCTGCTGGCCGCGATCTCGCGCGGCGCCTCGCTGGTGCGTAACGCCCGCCTCAAGCCCAAATCGTCCGTGCAAAGCGCCATCGGCATCAAGCACCCGCGCATCGTGCAGAAGGCGCAGGGTTTCATGGGCGGCTCGTTCAACACACGGGAGTTCTTCCACGGCCAGAGCGCCGCGCTGCTGCGCTCGGTGAAATGGATCTTCCTGCTGCTGGTGTTTCCCTTGCCACTGCTGTGTCTGGCGCTGGCCCTGTCCAGCGCCTCCACGGCCTGGCTGCTGGCGGCCTTTGCCCTGCAGTACCTGGGCTTGCTGGCCGAGCGCTGGTACTTTTTTGCGCAGGCGAACCACCCGCAAAACCTGTACTACCAGACCATTTCCTGAAAGCGGTCCACCATGCCCCGGTCGACCCTTGCGTCGTTGATGCCCGTTTTGAAAGCCTGCGTGGCCTGGGGTTGGTTCTTCATGCTGCCCGACCTGGCGTTCGCTGGCGACAGCGCGGTGCCCGGGAGTGCGATGCCCTGGTGGTTCTGGCCACTCGCCCTGTTCGTCACCTGCTTCCTCATCGGCATCGTGGCGGTGCCCGCCGGCATCGGTGGCGGCACGCTGTTCGTGCCCATCATCGGCGGCTTCTTTCCCTTCCATCTCGACTTTGTGCGCGGCGCCGGGTTGCTGGTGGCGCTGGCGAGTGCCCTGGCCGCCGGGCCCTTTCTGCTGCGGGGCGGCCTGGCCAGCCTGCGCCTGGCGCTGCCCCTGGCCTTGCTGGCCTGCATGAGTTCCATTGCCGGCGCGTTGCTGGGCCTGGCCCTGCCTGCCGCGGCCATCCAGACCGCACTGGGCGTGATCGTGCTGGGAATCGTGGCGCTGATGCTGGTATCGAAGAAGTCGGAATTTCCTCATGTGCCGCAACCCGACCGCCTGTCGTCCGCCCTGGGCATTCACGGCGTGTTCATCGACGGCGCATCGGGGCGCTCCATCGACTGGCAGGTCCACCGCACGCCCATGGGGCTGGTCCTGTTCCTGGCCATCGGCGTCATGGCCGGGATGTTCGGCATCGGCGCGGGCTGGGCCAATGTGCCGGCGCTCAACCTGCTGATGGGTGCGCCCCTCAAGGTGTCCGCAGGCACGTCGGGGCTGGTGCTGTCGCTGGTGGACTCGTCCGCCGCGTGGGTCTACCTGAACCGGGGCGCGGTGCTGCCGATGATCGCCGTGCCCTCGGTGGTGGGCATGATGCTCGGTGCGCGCCTGGGCGCCCGGTTGCTGCATGTGCTCAAAGCGTCGATCATCCGCAGGATGGTCATTGCCCTGCTGCTGTTTGCGGGTATCCGGGCGCTGCTCAAGGGCCTGGGCATCTGGGCCTGAAAGCGACCTCGCCATGAACACCCCACCATCCACGAACACCCTGCAACAGCAAGCCGAGGCATCGCGCTATGCGCTGTTGCTCGACTGGGGCACACGCGTCGGCGTCGTGGCGCTGTTCCTCAGCTTTGCGGCCTACCTGACCGGGCTGTTGCCGCCCCATGTCCCGCTGGAGGATCTGCCCGGCCTGTGGAACCTGCCGGTGGATGCTTATCTGCAGCGCACCGACACGCCCACGGGCTGGGGCTGGCTGGCGCTGGCCCACAAGGGCGACATGGCCAACCTCATCGGCATTGCCCTGCTGGCCGGCTGCTCGATGGCGCCCCTGCTGGGCCTGATCCCCCTGTACCTGAAGCGGCGCGACCACGCCTATGCCGTGATCTGTTGTCTGGTGGCGGCGGTGGTCCTGCTGGCCGCTTCCGGTGTGCTGACGGGAGGGCACTGAGCATGGGCCATCTCTTCACGCGTCTGCTGCTGGCCACCGAACACACGGCCTACGACACCGGCGCCGAAAACGTGGCTTTCGGCATGGCCACGCGCTGCCAGCTGCCGCTGCAAACGGTCATGCCCCTGGTCAGCAACCCGGAGTACGAGGCCCTGGCGCCCCAGATCGCGGCCCGCGCCGAGAGCGAGGCGGCGAAGCGGATCGCCGATCTGCGCGAGCTCGCCGGAGCGGCCGGTGTGACGATCGAGCTGCGCCTGCGCCGCGGGGAGGAGCCCTACCAGGAGATCGTGCAGGAAGCCCGGGAACAGGCCAGCGACCTGATCATCATCCGCCGGCGCGGCAAGCGCAGCTTCCTGGCCAATTTGCTGGTGGGCGAGATGGTCAGCAAGGTGGTGGCACACGCGCCCTGCCATGTGCTGATCGTGCCGCGCGGCGCCCGCATGTGGAGCCAGCGCGTGCTGGTGACCGCCGAACCCAGTCCACAAGGGCGCCAGGTGTTCTCCGTCGGAGTCGCGGTGGCGGCCCAGTGCAGCCTGCCGCTGCACCTGGTGACCGTGGTCGCCACGGAGGGCCTGCGTCCCCAGGCCGAGGCCTTCATCGCGGAGATGCTGGCACTGGCCGGGTCAGGCGGCGTGGCGGCCCAGGGCGAGGTGCGCTGTGGCAAGCCCTTCACCGAGATTCTGGCCTCGGCGACCGAGAGCCGGTCCGACCTGATCGTGATGGGCAGCCGGGACGACGGCCGCATTGGCCGCGCCCTGGTGGGCGGCGTGGCGCAGAAGGTGATGGGCCTGACCGAACACCCGGTGCTGGTTTTGCATTGTTGACAACCGAAAGCGATTGACCATGAGTGACGCACTGAACTACCTGCTCAAGGCCCGGCCCGACGCGCTGAGCCACTACTTTGCCTTCCTGAAGGATGCTGGCAAACACCTGGACCCCAAGACCCGGAACCTGATCTCGGTCATCACCAAGGTCGATTCACAGACCGAACGCGGCTTCAAGCAGTACCTGGGCCGCGCGCTGCGCGAGGGCTGCACACCCATGGAGGTGCTGGACGCACTGCTGATGGCCTTTCCCACGCTGGGGCTGGCCAAGATCGTCTGGGCGGTGGACATCATCCTGGCCATGAACATCCCCGAGTTCGATCCGGAGGTGCTCACCCGGGCGGCCCGGTGGCACGACGTGATCGACAGCGCCGGAATTGAAGATGGCGCGGTGGTCCGCACGGAATGCGACGGCCGGGGGCTGTTCGTCTACCGGGACCAGCAGACCTACAACGTGTTCGACAGCCGCTGCCCGCACCAGAGCACCGACATTCCCGAACTGGCCCTCCAGGACGGCACCCTGACCTGCCCCAAGCACCAGTGGGCTTTCGATGCCCACAGCGGTGCCTGCATCAAGAAAGGCAACAGCCCGCTCAAGCGCTTCGAGTCCAGGGTGGTCGAAGGACGCATCCACGCGCACTGGTAGGCCCGCGCCACTGGCGGGACAGGCGCGCTCGGGCGCCGGTGCGCCCGTGAGCCGGGCGGGCGTGTCTGCCAGCGCACCCGAGCCCGGGTAGCATCCACACATGCCCCGCCTGCACCGCCTCTTCCCCTTTCTCAACTGGCCCCGGCCCGACGCCGCGCTGCTGCGCAGCGAAGCACTGGCTGGCTTGACGGTCGGGCTGATGGTGATTCCGCAGGGCGTGGCCTACGCCGCGCTGGCAGGCATGCCACTGGTGACGGGCATCTACGCGTCCATGCTGCCGGCGCTGATCGCGGTGCTGTTCAGTTCGTCGGTGCGGCTCTCGGTCGGCCCCACCGCGCTCACCTGCCTGCTGGTGAGCGCCTCGCTCACCGGACTGGCCGAACCGGGCAGCGCGCGCTGGATCGAGCTGGCGGTGTGGCTGGCGTTGCTGAGTGGCGGCCTGCAGGTCGTGCTGGGTTTTGCGCGCTTTGGCTGGCTGCTCAACCTGGTGAACTCGCCGGTGCTGATGGCGTTCACGCAGGGCGCGGCGGTGCTGATCATCGGTTCACAACTGCCGGCGATGCTGGGTATTTCCGACGGCTGGGCCGCCCTGCTGACGCAGCCCCGGCTGCACTGGCCCACGCTGGCTTTCGGCCTCGGGGCCGCAGCAACCCTGACGCTGGCGCGGCGCTGGCGACCCGGCTTTCCCAGCGTGCTGCTGCTGGTGGTGGGCACCGCGGGCCTGAGTTACTGGACCGGCTTTCAGGCCGCGGGCGGTGGCGTGATCGGCGCCCTGCCGCAGGGGCTTCCCGCTCTTTTCGTGCCGGGCTGGCCAGGCTGGGAAACGCTGCGCCACCTGTTGCTGCCCACGCTGGTGATCACGCTGGTGAGTTTTCTGGAAACCGCGTCGAGCGCCAAGGTCGACAGCGGTGACCGCGGCCAACGCTGGGACCAGAACCAGGACCTGATCGGCCAGGGCCTGGCCAAGCTGTCGTCTGCCCTGGTGGGAGCGTTCCCCACCAGCTCCTCGTTTTCGCGTTCGGCGCTCAACCTCTATGCCGGCGCACGCACCGGCTGGGCCACGGTGTTCTCCGTGGCGGTGGTGCTGCTCACGCTGTTGCTGCTGACGCCGCTGCTGGCCTACGTGCCGCTGGCGGTGCTGGCAGCGATCGTGGTGGTGGCCGTGCTGGGGTTGATCAAGCCCAGGGCCTTCTTGCAACTGTGGCGGCTGTCGCGGGTGGAGGCGGTCACGGCAGCACTGACGTTTGCCATCACGGTGCTGGCCGCACCGCAGCTCTACTGGGGCGTGCTCGCGGGCATGCTGATGGCGCTGTCGCACTTTCTGTACCTGCGGCTGCACCCGCGCATCATCGAAGTGGGCCTGCACACCGACGGCAGCCTGCGCGACCGCCACCTCTGGCAACTGCCACCGCTGAACGAGCACACCTATGCCCTGCGCATGGACGCCGCGCTGGACTTTGCCACCGTCAACGGCTTCGAACTGGCCATCACGCAACACCTGTCCCAGCACCCGGACACGCGCCACGTGATGCTGTTCGCGCACCCGATCAACTGGGTTGACGCCACCGGCGTCGAAGCCTTCGGTCGCCTGCGCACACAGCTGGCCAGCCAGGGCATCGCACTGCACCTGGTGGGCTTGAAACTGCCGGTGGAGGCGCTGCTGCGCAAAGCCGGTGAACTGCCCGAGGGTGAACTGCTGCGGCTGTACCGCACCGAGGCCGAGGCGTTGCGATCGAACTGGGAGTCGGCGTGAACACGCGGTTGCGGGCCTACAAGCCCTGTTCAACGGTTCGACCGGGCCTCGCTGAATAACGCACGCTGCTGTCCATCGCTTCGATGTCCAGCCGCGCGCTGCGCCGACCATAGACCTCGGCCTTGAGCCATGCCAGCTCGGCCTCCAGCAGCGCCTGGCTCGCCAGCGTGCAGGTCCAGACCCTGGCGTCCGCATCCCACCGGTAGCCCCGGGCCTTCAGCTTGTCTTTGGACTCGAAGGGTGAGCCTGTCGCCCGCAGCTTGAAGCTGGGCAACGATGCGGCTGTGATCAGTTGGCTCAGGCCCGTGGTGGCGCCGGGGCCCGTGGGCTGGCTCAGCACCTGCAGCAAGGCATGGCAATCCACCTGGGCGCGGTGCGCGTCGTAGAACCAGCCCTGATCGTTGGCCAGCGCACTCAACTTGGAGGAGCCCGAACCGGCCGCCTTCCAGTCGATGTCCATGAACGAACAGGCCCAGGCTTTGGAAACGAAGCAGGGGAAACGGGCCTCCACGAAAGGCCTGTCAAACCCGGCGTTGTGCGCCACGATCAGATCGGCCTTCGACACCATGGCCGCAACCTGCTCGTCGTCCAGGCGCTGACCCCTGACCATGTCGTCGCTGATGCCCGTCACGGCCAGCGCCGTCGGCGGAATCGGCATGCCGGGGTCTTCGAAACCTTCAAAGACCTCAACCGGCCCCCACGGCAAGCCCGTGTCGGGGTCCACCTGCACCAGCAACATGGCCAGCTCGATGACCTTGTCGGTCTGGTGGGAGAGTCCGGTGGTTTCGGTGTCGAGCACCAGCACGCGCAGGCCGGCGCCCGGGTTGCCGGGATGGGGACCGTAGTCCATGCAGGGCAACAGCCGGCGCAGGACCCGGTAGTCGGCGTGTTGCTCCAGCAACTGCGCCATCTGCTCCAGATTCAGCGCCAGGGGTGCGACAACGGGTGCCGCGGCCGGTGGCTCCGTGGGCTTGGGCGGGTCAAATTCGAAACTGAACTGGGTCATCCGTGAAGGATACCTGTCGCATGCGACCGAATGAACAGCTCAAGAGGTGCATGCTGGACTGTCGCGTGGGTCACGAGGAACCCACGCAAGTCGTTGTGATGGTTGGTGCGGCTGGTGGGGATGAAACCCATGTCTCAGCCCCATTGCGAGCACCGGCGGTTGAGCCGCGCATTTAATGCCACTGCTTTGGGCCAGCGGCATTCCCCAAGGCAGGCGCACCACGACTTGTTTGAGGGCAAAGGCGATTTGCGCCTAGGTGAACTTGCTCTTCTTCACGACATGCTCCTGCCCGCTTGGGGCGTTCATCATGCCGGGTCTCTCTGTAACTGATCGGTTCGAAATCCTGGGACTGGGTCCATTCAGCGTTTTGTCAACAGCCATGCCAGGTGAGCAAGTTATTGGGCAGGCTGATCCAGTGGGGCAGACTGTGCTCACCGGCCCTTATTGGATTTGAAAGTTACTTGCTGCGCTTTGCAATCAAGGCATCCGCCTCCGCAGCCAGCTTGTCCCCATTTATGCCTCGCTTACCTACCTCCTGGTACCACATCGCACGCACACGGGAGGTGGCACGTTGCCACTGTGCGGTCTCGGCTGCATCCAGGGTAATGATCGTGTTGCCTTCCTTCTTGACAGCATCGATACCTCTCTTGTCACCCTCGTTCATTGCCTTGCCGAAGAGTGCTGCGACATTGGCACCGCTGTTGTTGTCGATGACCTTCTTGAGGTCTGCTGGGAGCTTCTCGTAGGTACCTTTGTTCATCACGAAAGCAAAGGTCCCGGTGTACAGACCCCTGTCGCCGGCCGTGATCGTGTGGTTCTTGACCATCTGCTGAATCCGCAGAGCAGGTACAACCTCCCACTGAAGCGAGGTTGCTGTGATGACACCCTTTGAAAGTGCCTCACTTACAGCAGGCGCTGGCATGCCCACGGGCACCGCCCCGAGTTGCTCGAGCGTGATGTTGACAATACGCGAGGCTCCTCGTACGCGCATCCCCTTGAGGTCATCCAGCGTTCTGACTGGCGTCTTCGTATGCAACACACCCGGACCGTTGACATGCGCAGCCAGCAGCTTGACGTCCTTGAACTCTTCCATCGCATAGGTGGTCACGTACTCATGAAAAGCCAACGATGACTTTTCAGCGTCCTTGTTCGCCATGAAGGGAAGCTCAAAGACTTCAGATCGAGGGAACCGACCAGGCGTGTAACCCAGCGCGGTCCAGATGATGTCTACGACCCCGTCACGCGCCTGATCAAACAACTGGGATGGCGTACCTCCAGCCTGCATCAGCGGGAAGTGCTGCACCTTGATGCGTCCACCACTCTCCTTTTCAACCTTCTCGATCCACGGGGTGATGGCCATGGCCGGGACGCTCGAAGTCTGAGGCAGAAACTGGTGCAGGCGCAGCGTGACCTCGCTGGCGCCTGCTCCTTGCAGTGCCAGGGACGCCAGAACACCGGCACCAATGAGCAGTTTTTTGAGATTGATCACAGCATGTCTCCATGAAAAGGGTAGGTCTCAGGACTCGTCAGGCCTGAAAGGACCGTTGATATTCTGATTTATCAACCAACCAGTTGGTTGATAAATGTAGTGTGGGGGTATCAAGGTCTCTGAACAATTAGGGTTTACGCTGACACTTCAAGCACTCCACGGCCCTCACCCCGCTTGATTTGGGTTTTCCGTGGCTGTGAATGCCTTCCGGTCCACTGGCGCGAAGTCGCCATGTGTGTTTGCAGCTGTCCGCTGTTTGCGACAGCAAGATTTGTTTGCTATTATCAACCAACCATTTGGTTGATTGGATATTTGCATGACACCCACGACTGGCGCTTTGCGCGGCTTGCGCGTTCTTGACCTTACTCACGCGCTCGCTGGTCCCTTTTGTTCACAGATCCTTGCCGACCACGGCGCGGACGTCATCAAGGTCGAACCCTTGGAAGGGGACTTCTTCCGACGGATGGGCCCGTTCAGGGACGATGACCAGCAGCGGCACTTCGGGGGCCTGTTCCAGTCCTGCAACCGCAACAAGCGCTCGATCGCCATCAATCTGAAATCAGCTGATGGTCAGTCACTCCTCAAGACTCTGGCATCACAAGCAGACGCTCTGGTAGAGAACTATCGTGCCGGCGTGATGGACAAACTGGGTCTGGGTTACGAGAGGCTGCGTGAGGTCAATCCGCGGCTGGTCTACACCTCGGTAAGAGGTTTTGGTGACCGGTCCGGGGGCACGAGTCCATACATGGATTGGCCTGCGTTTGACATTGTCGCCCAGGCCATGGGTGGCTGGATGGGTGTGACCGGCGAGGACAAGGATCATCCCGTCAAGGTGGGCGGCGGCGCCGGCGATACGGTTTCGGGACTGTTTGCTGCTTTCGGCACGATGGCGGCCATCTGGAACGCAAGGAGCAGCGGCGCCGGACAGTATGTGGATGTCGCCATGACGGACAGCATCCTCGCCTTGTCGGAACTGGTGGTCAGTACCTTCAGCTACCGCGGCGTTTCCCCCGAGCCGGTGGGCAACGGGATTCCGGGTCTTGCCCCCTTCGGCACCATCTATGTCAAGGATGGGGTGATCGCCATCGCGGCGCCACACGATCCGCAGTTCAAACTGCTGTGCCAGCTCATTGGGCAGCCCGAGCTGATGGAAGACCCGCGCTTCTCAAAAGAAGCACTTCGCTGGGAAAACCATGTTGCGCTGCGTGAGGCCATCGAGCGCTTCACCAAGACCAAGACCAAAGCGGAGCTCAAGGAGCTCTTCGGCGGCAAGGTGCCTTTCAGTCCCATCTACAACGCAGCTGAGATCTTCGCTGACCCTCACTTTTCTGTCCGGGAGATGCTTCCGCAAGTGGAGCATCCAGGGTCAGCCACTCCAGTCTGCGTACCTGGCATTCCCGTCAAACTCTCAGGTACGCCGGGCCAGGTGAGGCATCGCGCACCGCTCCTGGGCGAGCACAGCCGTGCGATTCTTGCCGAAGTCGGCTTGGACGCCACACGCATCCAGGCCCTCATCGACTCTGGCGTCGTTTCCGCACAATAATTGCACCATGCCTGACGCGATCCTCACTGAAAAGCAAACCAAGACAACAGCTCGCAAAAGGGCGGCGGTCAAAACCGCCACCTCACGCCGAAAAGCTTCGCCCGGTGCCAGGCACGAGGACAAACTCACAGCCATTCTTCGCACAGCTGCACAGCTGTTCGCTCAGAACGGATATGAGTCGACTTCGCTGGATATGATCGCGGACCGCCTTGGCATGCACAAGGCCACGCTCTACCACTACGTGAACAACAAGGAGAGCATCCTCTACCAGTGCCTGGTCAAGTCCTTCGGGAATCTGGACAGCGTCATGAAGAGCATGGAGGATCGAAAGCTACCTGTCCTTGATCGATTGCGCCTCTTTGTTCGAAGCCTTGCTGAGGCGCAGAACAACGACTTCGGGCGTTGTCTTGTGCTGGTTGGCGCAGGCCCTCTGGACAACATGACCGGTGATGACATTCGTCAGTTTCAGCGACGCCTGGACCAAACGGTGCGGGCACTGATCACCGAGGGCATTGCCTCCGGGGTGATTCGACCCTGCCACCCAGGCATGGTGTCTGCACTCCTCTTTGGAGCCCTCAACTGGGTGCCTCGCTGGCATTCAGGCAAGGGCAAGTTTTCAATCCAGGATGTGGCTGACAACTTCGTCGAGACACTGGTCAAAGGCATCGGCACAGGCGCCGCCTGACGAGTTGCGTCATCGAGGCAGATCGATACCGATCACTACAGCAAAGAAAGAAGCCCGGAAGTGATTCCGGGCTTCTTTCTTTTGGAAGGGCCAACGCCCGTCACATGGATCGAGCAATCACATCCTTGAGCGTTTCATTCGATCCGCCATAGATCTTCGCGACCCGTGCGTCCATGTAGAGCTGAGCGATCGGATACTCGGTGCAATAGCCATAACCACCAAACAGCTGCAGGCAACGATCGATGATTTCGCACTGCTTGTGCGACCCCCACCACTTGGCCATCATGGCGTCGTTGGGCTGCAAGGACTTGCCGTCGACCATATCCTTGACGACGTTGTCGATGAACACCCGGCCGATTCGTGCCTCTGTCAGGCACTCCGCAAGCGTGAACTTCGTGTTCTGAAAGTCCCAGAGGGTCTGCCCCAGCATCTTGCGGTTCTTGGCATGCTCAACCGTCAACTCGATGGCTCGCTCTGCGCAAGCGATCCCGACAATGCCGATGGACAAACGCTCCCGAGTAAACACATCCATCAGCTGGAAGAAGCCTTTGCCTTCCACGCCGCCAATGAGGTTCTCCGCCGGTACCCGAGCATCTTCCAGAAAGACCTCGGCGGTGTTGAGAGCGTTTTGTCCAATCTTGTCGATGATCTTGGACACCTTGAACCCCGGGCACTTGTCCTTTTCCACCATGAACAGCGAAATGCCCCTGGCACCGGAACCTGATTCACCTGTGCGCGCCGCCACAAGAACCATGTCCGCCTGATCGCCCAGGGTGCAGAAAATTTTGTTGCCATTGAGCACATAGTCATCGCCATCGCGTCGCGCAGATGTGCGCAGCGCCTTGACGTCGGTACCGGCATCGGGTTCGGTGATGGCCACAGCGATCATCTTCTTTCCACGAGCGATGTCGGGCATCCATCGCAGCAGCTGCTCTTGTGTGGCTGTTCCGTGGAAAAACCCTGGGCTGTTGAGTGCACCCGGAATGAAGCCGAAGGTCGTATCACAGATGCGTGCCTGCTCCTCCATAACGACCACCTCGTGCGCGAAACTGGCGCCCATGCCACCGTACTCCTCGGGAATGCTCATGCACAGCAAGCCCAGCTCACCGGCCTTCTCCCAGACCTCCCGGTCCACATGGTGTTGACGACGGAAGCGTTCTGCGTGTGGGGCCACTTCGTCCTCGAAAAAACGCCGGGCCGTCTGCCTCAGCATGTCCAGCTCCTCGGTCATCCATGGCGAGCGGTAAGTCGTTGTCAAGTTGTCTCTCCGGTTGGCAGGTTGATCTGACTTGCAGCGTGCAAGCGTTGACCCGATTCTGTGTGTGTACTGCAATTTTGTCAACCAACCGGTTGGTTGACAAATTGCATATCCACATCTACAGTCGGCCTGGCCTTGAATGAGAACGGAGCGGTGCGTCAACCGACGCAAGAACGAGCTCGCGAACAAGCAGGACACCACAGACACACCATCAGGAGATGACACATGACAACCGATTTGCTCAACACCATGGACTGGTCCGCGAAAGCATTGGCCGGAGAGTGGAAGACGCTGTCCGGCGGACAGATTGATGTGATCGAGCCCGCCACTGGGCAGGTGCTGGCCAAGGTTGCGCTGGCCAATGCCCAGGACGTGCAGGACAGCGCCATGCTGGCCAAGCAGGCGCAGAAGACTTGGGCCGCGATGCCCTATGGCGAGCGGGCCAGGATCTTCCGCAAGGCCGCTGACCTGCTCGAGGCCAACCGCCAGGCTTTCGCCACATGGATCGTCCGGGAAACCGGCGGCATCCAGCCCAAGGCGACGTTCGAGATCGATTCGGTCATCCACCATTGCCACGAAGCCGCGGCCATGCTGACCCAATCCCGAGGGCTCGTACTGCCCAGCGTGGACGGCGTCACGAGTCTGGCGCGACGTGTGCCACACGGCGTGGTCGGCGTGATCTCTCCCTTCAACTTTCCATTTCTGCTCTCCAGCCGCGCCGTTCTTCCAGCCTTGGCCACTGGTAACGCAGTGGTCCTCAAGCCGGACGCGCGCACCCCAGTCAGCGGCGGCGTGATGCTTGCTCTGATACTCGAAGCCGCAGGCCTTCCCAAGGGGGTCCTTCACATGCTGCCGGGTGCGGCAGAAGCGGGTGAAGCGTTGGTGACAGATTCCAACGTCACCATGATCTCCTTCACAGGCTCCACGGCAGTGGGCCGGCGCGTGGGTGAACTCGCGGGCAAGCACCTCAAGAAGGTGGCGCTGGAGTTGGGTGGCAAGAACTCGCTCATCATTCTGGAAGACGCTGATCTGGAAATGGCCATTTGTGGCGGCTCCTGGGCATCCTGGCTGCATCAGGGCCAGATCTGCATGAGCGCCGGTCGTCATCTGGTGCATCGCAGCCTGTATGAAACCTACGCGACCCGCATGGCTGAAAAGGCCAAGGCACTGCCTGTGGGCGACCCCCACACCCAGCCCGTGGCCCTGGGTCCCATCATCACCGTTGCTCAGGTGCAGCGGGTCGATCGCATCGTTCAGGAGTCCATTCGCATGGGCGCCAAGCTGCTGGCCGGCGGAACACCGAATGGCCAGTTCTACCCCGCTACCGTGCTGTCTGACGTGACACCTGACATGCCTGTGTTCCGGGAAGAGATCTTCGGACCGGTGGTTGCCATCAGTGCCTTCGACAGCGACAGCCAGGCTATCGCGCTGGCCAATGACAGCGAGTACGGCCTCTCCGCCGGCATTCACACGCAGAACATCGGCCGCGGAATGGCCATGGGCGAGCAACTGAACGTGGGCCTGCTGCACATCAACGATCAGACCGTCAATGATGACGGCACCATGCCCATGGGTGGCCGCGGCGCCTCAGGCAACGGTTCCCGCCATGGTGGCCCGGCCAACTGGGACGAGTTCACCCAGTGGCAGTGGACGACCATCCGCAACAGCGCCCCAGCCTATCCCCTCTGACCTTCCCGCTGCACTGCGCGGGCCCATGGCTTTGCGCAGCGCCTCTTTGCACCCATTTCCCTGATCCCACGCCATGACCAAGATTGTCAAAGTCGAATGCACCCCGGTTTCCACGCCACTGAAGAAGCCGGTGATCATGCCCAACACACGCATCACTTCCATCGATAGCGTGGTGCTCAAACTCACCTGCGATGATGGAACAGTCGGTTTCTCCGACTCGGGCGACACCTCTTCCTGGTATCGCGGCGAGCTCCAGGAATCGATCATGGCAATGATTCGCCATGTCATCGCTCCCCGAATCCTGTTGGGCGAAGACCCTCGCAGCATCGAGAAGATCGTCTCCAAGATGGATTTGCTGGTGCGTGACAACAACCAGGCCAAGGCCACCGTCGACTTCGCACTCCACGACCTCAAAGGCAAGCTGCTGGGTGTGCCTGTTTACGACCTACTCGGTGGTCGCACCATTGAGGCTGCACGGCAGGGCTGGGTTTTGTCAGCCGGCAAACCCGATGATGTCGCGGCCGAAGCCAAGCGTGCCAAGGACATCGGTTTTGCGTTGTTCAAGATGAAGATCGGCTATGGCACGATCCAAGATGACATCGACATGGTCCACGCTGTTCGTGAGACCGTCGGCCCCGATGCGTATTTGACCATCGACGCCAACGGCTTCTGGAGCTACGAAAAAGCTTTGCACATCATCCGCAGGATCGACTCTGCCGGTCTGGACCTGATTGAGCAACCTCTCGCCCACTGGGACATTGAAGGCATGGCTCGCCTTCGCGCTGCCGTCAAGACGCCGATCTATGCCGACGAGTCCGCGCAGGAGCTCTACAACCTCAAGGAAATCATTGATCGTCGTGCGGCCGACGGTCTGTTCCTGAAGCTTCAGAAAGCCGGAGGACTGGTCAAATCCCAGCGGTGGCTCACGATGGCACGGCTGGCGGGCCTGCCCGTCCACTGTGGCTGCATGATCGGCTCCGGCCTGGAGCATAGCCCCTCGGCTCATTTGTGGACGGCCAATGAATGGGCCACACAGGGTCTTAACGAGTCCATCGGACCGTTGATGATTCACGGCACCATGGAGAGCAAGAACATTGCCCCGGGCACCGACATCGCCTTGAACATTCCCAGGTTTGAGGCTGGTCTTTGCTATCCCAACGAAGGCCCCGGCTTTGGCATTGACCTCAATGAGGCCTTCCTGGTCAGCAACAAGACGGTCGACAAGGACGGCTTCGTCCTGGAGATGTGATGATGCGCGCCGGACCTCTGTCGCACCTGACCGTTGTCGAGTTTGCCGGACTCGGTCCAGCGCCTTTTGCCGCCATGATGCTTGCGGACCAAGGCGCAAGGGTGATCCGCATCGATCGTCCGGTCAAACCAGGCCAGGCTTCTGGCATGGGTGCCCTGACTGCGCGCAAGAGCGATGTATTGTCGCGAGGACGTGAATCGATAGCACTGGACCTCAAGAGTCCAGAGGGTCAGCAGACGGCCCTGGCATTGATCACTCGCGCCGACATCCTGATAGAAGGGTTCCGGCCCGGCGTGATGGAGTCGCTGGGAATCGGGCCCGAGGTCTGTCTGAAGCTGCGCCCTTCACTCGTATACGGGCGTGTGACAGGCTGGGGACAAACCGGTCCTTTGTCGCAGGCGGCCGGACATGACATCAACTATGTGGCGCTGTCAGGCGCACTGCACACCAACCGTCGCGCAGGCGAGGCGCCAACGGTTGCACCCGGCTTGATCGGAGATTTTGGTGGCGGTGGCATGCTGCTGGCCTTTGGCGTCCTGGCTGCGTTGGCCCATGCACAGCGGACAGGGGAAGGACAGGTCGTCGATGCAGCCATCACAGACGGTGCGGCCCTGTTGACCGCGCTGGTTCAAGGCTGGCACTCCGCTGGGCTCTGGAGCAACGAGGCTGGCACCAACAACGGAGATGGAGGAGCCCATTTTTACAACACGTACCAGTGCGCGGACGGCAAGTGCATTTCGATCGGGCCCATGGAACCACAGTTCTACAAGCTGCTGCGCGAGAAGTGCAATTTGCACGATCCCCTATACGACGCGCAGTGGGACAGCAGCCAGTGGCCCACCCTTAAAGCAAAGCTCTCCGACGTATTTGCGAAGAAGACACGACAAGAGTGGTGTGAGTTGCTTGAAGGCACCGATGTCTGCTTCGCACCCGTCCTTGATCTCGATGAAGCTCCCGGTCATCCGCACAACATCTCGCGAGGAACGTTTGTCACTGTCGAAGGCATCACGCAACCGGCGCCTGCACCGAAGTTCGGTCTAACGCCAGCAGCGCCGTGCCAATCTGTTGGTGAGATTGGCCGAGAGACCAACGCAATTCTCAACGAACTTCGCAGTTCAGCTTCGGAGTTTGGAAAGGGCTGAATAGAGTGAGACTCCACGGAGCGGTCCCCTGTGGAACTGGAAGAAACGGAACAGCGGGACAACACAAAGAGCAGAGCCGCTCAAGCGAGCGACAACGACGTATCCGGAACCAACCGGCGTGCGTTTGGCCATGCCCCACTGGCCAGTAGCCGTTCAAGCTCCTGTTCCACTACTTGCAGGACACGTTTGATGGCCAGCGCACCGCTGTCGCGGCGTGTACGCGCCAGGTACATTTTCCAGTTCACCAGCGGTGACGAAAATGGAACCGCGATGAGCTGTCCGGTCTCAACCGCATAGCTCCATGACGTGCTCACGCTGACTGCCACGAAGCAGCTGTTGGGTACGGCGAACAGCGCTGGCCGGAATGGCGGCTGTACGAGGTACTTCGGTTATACGGCTTCCGGGACCCGTTTGGCGCCGCGCCAATCGACCGTTTCCCCACCATCCGGATGGTGGTCTGACCCTAACCGGTCCTCGAGCCAAAGCCTCGAAAAAAGAAGTGATTTGCCAGATTTTTGAAAAGGCAAATTCCTTACACGCGTTCCATCAACTGTGGCACCGCCGTGAACAGATCGGCTTCCAGCCCGTAGTCGGCCACCGAGAAGATCGGGGCTTCCGGGTCCTTGTTGATCGCCACGATCACCTTGCTGTCCTTCATCCCGGCCAGGTGCTGGATCGCGCCCGAGATGCCGCAGGCCACGTAGAGCTGCGGCGCGACGATCTTGCCGGTCTGGCCCACCTGCCAGTCGTTCGGGGCGTAGCCCGCGTCCACCGCGGCGCGGCTCGCGCCCAGCGCGGCGCCGAGCTTGTCGGCCAGCGGGGTCATGACCTCGTTGAACTTCTCGGCGCTGCCCAGCGCGCGGCCACCCGAGACGATGATCTTGGCGGCGGTCAGTTCGGGGCGGTCGCTCTTGGCGATCTCGCTGCCCATGAAGGTGCTCTTGCCGCTGTCGGCCTGCGCTGCCTGGGTTTCCACGGCGGCCGATCCACCGGCGGCGGCGGCGGGATCAAAGCCCGTGGTGCGCACGGTGATGACCTTGGTGGCGTCGGCGCTCTGCACGGTGGCGATGGCGTTGCCGGCGTAGATCGGACGCTCGAAGGTGTCGGCGGCGATCACCTTGGTGATGTCGCTGATCTGGCCCACGTCGAGCTTGGCGGCCACGCGCGGGGCGATGTTCTTGCCGCTGGCGGTGGCAGGGAACAGGATATGGCTGTAGGCCGATGCAATGGCCAGCACCTGGGCGGCCATGTTTTCGGACAGGCCGTGCGCGAGGTACTCGGCGTCGGCGTGGATGACTTTGGCGACGCCCGCGATCTGGGCAGCGGCGGCTGCTGCGGGGCCGGCGTTGTGGCCGGCGATGAGCACGTGCACATCACCCCCGCACTGGGCGGCGGCGGTGACGGTGTTGAGCGTGGCGCCCTTGATGCTGGCGTTGTCGTGTTCGGCAATGACGAGTGCGGTCATGTTGTTTCTTCCTCAGATCACTTTGGCTTCGTTCTTGAGCTTGTCCACCAGGGCGGCCACATCGGCCACCTTGATGCCGGCACCGCGCTTGGGCGGCTCGCTGACCTTCAGGGTCTTGAGGCGAGGGCTCACGTCCACGCCGAGGTCTTCGGGCTTGACGATGTCCATCTGCTTCTTCTTGGCCTTCATGATGTTGGGCAAGGTCACGTAGCGCGGCTCGTTCAGGCGCAGGTCGGTGGTGACGATGGCCGGCAGGCTGAGGCTCAGGGTTTCCAGGCCGCCATCCACTTCACGGGTCACGTTGACCTTGCCGTCGACCACTTCGACCTTGCTGGCGAAGGTGCCCTGCGGCAGATCGGCCAGGGCGGCGAGCATCTGGCCGGTCTGATTGCAGTCGTCGTCGATGGCCTGCTTGCCCAGGATCACGAGGCCGGGCTGTTCCTTGTCCATCAGCGCCTTGAGCAGCTTGGCCACGGCCAGCGGTTGCAGTTCTTCGGCGGTTTCCACCAGGATCGCGCGGTCGGCGCCGATGGCCATGGCGGTGCGCAGGGTTTCCTGGCACTGCGTGACGCCACAGGAAACAGCGATGACCTCGGTGACGACGCCCTTTTCTTTCAGGCGCACGGCTTCTTCGACCGCGATCTCGTCAAACGGGTTCATGCTCATCTTGACGTTGGCCAGGTCCATGCCGGACTGGTCGGCCTTGACGCGCACCTTGACGTTGTAGTCCACCACGCGTTTGACGGGGACGATGACCTTCATA
>NZ_JBMBRA010000008.1:0-236327 GCF_048590325.1 Hydrogenophaga sp. ZJX-1 | reverse complement strand
GCCACGTTCATCGTGTGCGTGGCGCTGTCCGTGGCCCCGTCCTGGTCCACGATCGTGTAGTTGATCACCACCGGCCCACTCACGCCCGCGGCCGAGGTGAAGCTCCACACGCCGCCCACGTTGGTCAGCGTGCCCTGGCTCGGGTCGGCCAGCGTGGCCGTGCTCACCGTCAGCGGGTCGCCGTCGGGGTCCGTGTCGTTGCCCAGCAGGTTCACCACCGTCGCCACTTGCGGCGCCACCGCCTGCGTGTCGTTCACCGCGTCCGGCCCGGGGTTCACCGGCTCGATCGTGATCGTGCCCGTGAAGCTCCCGCCGTTGCCGTCATTCACCGTCACCGGTATGGTCACCGGCCCGGCGTTGTCCACCGGCGGTGTGCCTCCCAGCACGTTGGTCACCGGGTCGTAGGTCACCCACGCCGGCACTCCGCTCAGGTCCGGCGTGATCGTCAGCGTGTCACCCGTGTTCGGGTCCGTGAAGTAGTTGTCCAGGTCCACCGACACCGGCACGTTGTCCACCGCCGGCACCAGCAGGTTGTTCGGGTCCGTCGGGTCGATGTTCGGCGTCCCGGGCGTGGGGTCCGGGTCCACCAGCACCGGTGGCTGGTTGGCCACGTTCATCGTGTGCGTGGCGCTGTCCGTGGCCCCGTCCTGGTCCACGATCGTGTAGTTGATCACCACCGGCCCACTCACGCCCGCGGCCGAGGTGAAGCTCCACACGCCGCCCACGTTGGTCAGCGTGCCCTGGCTCGGGTCGGCCAGCGTGGCCGTGCTCACCGTCAGCGGGTCGCCGTCGGGGTCCGTGTCGTTGCCCAGCAGGTTCACCACCGTCGCCACTTGCGGCGCCACCGCCTGCGTGTCGTTCACCGCGTCCGGTGGGTCATTAACCGGCACCACCGTCAGCGTCAGTGTGGAGGTGTCGCTCCCACCGGCTCCGTCCGAGACGGTGTAGGTCGCCACCGGGATCGCTCCCGTGTAGTTCGCCACGGGCGTGAAGCTGTAGCTGCCATTGCCATTGATCGTCAAAGATCCCACACCAGCAATAACCGCCGATTGCCCAGCCGTGTATGTCGTGACGTCACCGGCCACTGCGAACTGCGTGATCGTCGGCGTGCCTCCGTCCACATCGGTCGTGTTGTTCAACAGATCACCTGCAGCGCCGTTTGCCACGGTAAGCGTCGTGTCTTCCGTCACAGTATTGGTCTCGTCACCATCCACCGGCGGGTCGTTGACGGCGTTCACGGTGATGTTGACGGTATCCGTGTCTTGAAGCCCAGCCACGTCGGTCGAGCGGACCGTCAGCACCGCTGGGCCAAAGTAGTTGGCCGTCGGCTGGTAGCCGATCGAGGCCAGCGCGGCGTTGATTTGCGCGGCAGTGCCGGACAAGGTCAGTGTGTTGCCGCCATTCGCGCCGGACGAAATGGTTGCCCCGCCTGCAAGGCTTACATTCAACACACCATTGGTCACGGTCAGCTGGGTAGTGGCCAGGTTGCCATCGGGATCGCTCGTCGACACACCAGTGATGTTCAACGAACCGTCTTCGGGCATGGTCTGCGTACCTGGCACAACGTTGACCGGCGCACGGTTGTTCAATCCGAAGTCGATAGCCAGATTGGTAGAGCCAATCTGCGTGACATCGGCGCTTGCATTGGTGTTGCCGCCTGCGGTGGTGTAAGTGCGTCCCGCTCCCAGCACGTTGCCGGTATCGGTCACCTGAACGATATAGTTTCCGGGCAGCACCCCGGTAAAGCGATATAGGCCACTGGCGTCGGAGGTATCAGTGGCCAGCACACGCTCACCCGCGTCCACCACACCGTTGTTGTTGACGTCGTCCACCAGCCGGACCGTGACGCCTGCGATGCCGGAGTCGGTGCCATCGAACGTTCCGTTGGCGTTGGTATCGGTGAAGATCCGATCCCCAATCTGCGCATCTGGCGGCGTCCAGCTGGCCGCGTCGTTCAGAGCGCCCAGAGCAGTGGTGCCGTTGGTGGTGATATTGACGGCAGAGCCAATCAGGGCACCGGTGGTCGGGTTGTACTGCTGAATGGCGGTACTCAGCAGATAGGTCCCCCCAGCCTGTGTCTCGGAAGCCTGGGTATTGGTTGTGGCAACAGACAGGGTGCCAGCATTGGTCGCGGATGTGCCCGCAGCGTTCAGCGTGTAGCGGGTGACGTTGACCGTCCCACCATTCAATGATGAGCTCTGAAGCGTGTTGTTGGCCGAGTTGTACCCCAGATCACCCCAGTCGTTGCCGGTGATGTTGATGACCAGGGTGGCGATGCCTGTCACGGTCCGCCCATCTGCGGAAAAGGTGAGACGGTAGATGGTGTCGTCGGAGGTGGTCCCGCCGCCGTCGCCACCCTGGTTGTTCTCGACACCCAGGTACATGAAACCCGTGCTATCGACAAAGGTGGCGGCGCCACTGCCCACGCCGGTGGCACCCACGGTCACGTTGGTGGCCAGGCCCGTGGTGAGGTTGTTGTCCACAACAATGTGGACGTTGTTGATGTAGTCGTAGGCGAACAGCGCGACGTTGGTGTTGGCCGAGGTGTTGGAGGTGTAGTAGATGAGTCCTGCGGTGTGGTTGACCGACAACGAGTTGATGCCGTTGGCGGTGTTGATCGCCACACCTCCCACTGTTGCTGGAACGGTCGTCAGTTGCGTGGCCTTGCCGGTGGTGGCATCGATGCTGTAGATAGACATGCCCGCCGACCCAAGGAAGGCACCGCTTCCGACGTTGATGGCAGTGGTCAACAGGCCCGCCCATTCGGTCGCTGCAATCACCGTGGTCTCAATGGCGTCGCCCACCTGGGTCTCCAGCACCCAGTCGCCGCCCAGGGCCTCGGCCCCGGTGTCGTCGCTGGAAGCCGCCACATCGGCGCCCGTGGCATCGGCCAGGGCCTCGACAAAGGCCACACCGTCGGCAGACGACGACACGTCGCAACCGTACAGAAGGATGTCCGCTTCTTCGGAGAGCGCGGCGCGGATGATGGCCAGCTCGTCGGCGTGCATCCCCGTGATCGAGGTGGTGTCCAGCGCTGAGTTGCCCAGCTCCAGACGGCCCGGCGTGCCATGGCTGATGATGTGAATGGCATCAATGCCCGAACGGCCATTCAGAATTTCGGCCATCTGCTCAACACCGTCCCGGTTGGCGTCAAGAACATAGACCTCCCCCGGATGCCAGTCCAGGTGTTCGGTAACACCCGCGGCGACCGAGTCGACAAAGATGATTTCAACCCGCTCGGTCTCGTCCGCCTCAACCATTTCGGCTTCAGCTGCAGCATCGCCAGGGAGCCCATCCTCCAACAATCCCTCCGCATCCACCGACTGCACTTCATCTGCCTCACCGACCATCAATTCGTCAACAGGCTCGCTCTCCTCGTCGCTCGCTGCGACGACGTCGCGTTCGACAGCCGCCTGCTCCGTGGACTCGCTCGGAACGTACGCGGCAGACTCAGCCTCCGCGCGTTCAGCCTCCAGTTGATCCAGCTCAGCCAGCACGGGATCCGGTCCCGCCGCGCTTTCGGTCTGGGCCTCCACCAACGTGGCTGGCAGGGCCGCATCAAACACAATGCGCTGCTCCAGCGCCAACTGACCTGCATGTGCTCGCAGTGGAACGCGCCGCGCCTTGCGACCGGACGATGTCTTTCGTCCCGTGGCATTGGCGGTTTCCGCCGCAGCCACATAGGTTCCCAAGGATTCGTTCCAGATCGATTTGTGTGACTTGTTCATGCTGCTCAGTAGATGGTCTATCGCAACCAAAAGTAACTAGTAGCCCTATTTGTTACTTTAGTTCTGGGTGCGAGGTTACCAAAAGAGGCACTAAATAGCGCCAACTGAAGCAGTAAAGTTCAAATTTTTGGGTGGTTTCGTAACTTTTGGCTCAATGGCGTGCGCATGGCACCGTGATTTTGAGCCCTGGCGCACAAGCATTCAGGTCCAAGAATTGCTTGCTCACTTCATTGAATCAGCACAGTCCGGATCGCAGGCGCAACACCGCCTCGGCGTTGGATGGGGAAAAGCAAAGGTCGGCGGCCTCCAGCCGTGGCAACCAGCGCTGCGCACGGTGTTCCCTCGCATTGAGGGTCACGGTCACTGGCTGCGGAATGCACAGGCCGAAGACATGCTCGGTGTTGTGCGTCACCCCCGGCGCGTAACGGTGACGCCACTGCGGGTAGATCTCATAGCGGTTTTCCAGCGCCCAGTCCGTCAATACGTGACCGGGAGCACGCGCATCCAGTCCGGTTTCTTCCCATACCTCGCGCACTGCCGTGGCCTCGAACGGCTCGTCTTCGGCATCTTTTGAACCCGTGACCGACTGCCAGAATCCTGGCGCATCGGCGCGTTCGATCAGCAACACCTCCAGCGCCGGTGTGTGGATCACCACCAGCACGGACAACGGGATCTTGAAACGGCGGTTCGAGCTCATCGGGCAGGTCCAGACAAAGAAAAAGGGCGCTGAAACAGCGCCCTTCCATTTTGTAACCGTCGGCGATCAGACCGGCTTGGCCAGATCCACATTGCGCAGGCGGATGTGCAGCTCGCGCAGCTGCTTCTCGTCCACCAGACTCGGCGCCTGCGTCAGAAGGCACTGGGCGCGCTGGGTCTTGGGGAAGGCGATCACGTCGCGGATCGAATCGGCACCCGTCATCAGCGTGACGATGCGGTCCAGGCCGAAGGCCAGGCCACCATGGGGCGGTGCACCGTACTGCAGCGCGTCGAGCAGAAAGCCAAACTTGATCTGTGCTTCTTCGGGCGTGATCTTGAGCGCATCGAACACCTTCTGCTGCACCGCAGCGGTATGGATACGCACCGAGCCACCACCGATTTCCCAGCCGTTCAAGACCATGTCGTAGCCCTTGGCGATGCACTTCTCGGGCGCGGTGACCATCCAGTCTTCGTGGCCGTCTTTCGGAGCGGTGAAGGGGTGGTGCACGGCGGTCCAGCGGTTGGCTTCTTCGTCGTGTTCAAACATCGGGAAGTCCACCACCCACATCGGCGCCCAGCGGGCTTCGAACAGGCCGTTCTTCTTGCCCAGTTCGCTGTGTCCGATCTTCAGGCGCAGCGCGCCGATGGCATCGTTCACCACCTTGGCCTTGTCGGCACCAAAGAAGATGATGTCGCCGTCCTGCGCGCCGGTGCGCTTGAGGATTTCGGCCACGGCCGCGTCGTGCAGGTTCTTCACGATCGGGCTTTGCAGGCCGTCGCGGCCCTTGGCCACTTCGTTGACCTTGATCCAGGCCAGGCCCTTGGCGCCGTAAATCTTGACGAACTCCGTGTAGGCGTCGATCTCGCTGCGGCTGATCTCGGCACCGCCGCGCACGCACAGGGCGACCACGCGGCCGTTCTTCATGGTGGCGGGCGCGCTGAAGACCTTGAAGTCCACATCGGCCATCACGTCGGTCAGTTCGGTGAATTCGAGCTTGACGCGCAGGTCGGGCTTGTCGGAACCGAAGCGGTGCATGGCTTCGCTGTAGGCCATGACCGGGAACTCACCCAAGTCCACGCCCAGGGTGTTCTGGAACACGGTCTTGATCATGCCCTGGAACATGTCGCGGATGTCTTCCTCGGTCAGGAACGAGGTTTCGATATCGATCTGCGTGAACTCGGGCTGGCGGTCGGCGCGCAGGTCCTCGTCGCGGAAGCACTTGGTGATCTGGTAGTAGCGGTCGAAGCCGGCGACCATGAGCAGTTGCTTGAACAGCTGTGGCGACTGGGGCAGTGCAAAGAAGTGACCGTCGTGCACACGGCTGGGCACGAGGTAGTCGCGCGCGCCTTCGGGCGTGCTCTTGGTCAGCATCGGGGTTTCGATGTCGATGAAGCCGTTGGCGTCGAGGAACTTGCGCACTTCCATCGCCACGCGGTAGCGCAGCATCAGGTTGTTCTGCATGTAGGGGCGACGCAGGTCGAGCACGCGATGCGTCAGGCGCGTGGTTTCGCTCAGGTTGTCGTCGTCGAGCTGGAACGGCGGCGTGACCGAAGCGTTGAGCACCTTGAGTTCGTGGCAGAGGATTTCGATCTTGCCGCTTTTCAGGTTGTCGTTGGTGGTTCCCTCGGGACGCGCCCGCACCAGGCCGGTGACCTGCACGCAGAACTCGTTGCGCACGTCCTCGGCGGTCTTGAACATCTCGGCGCGGTCCGGGTCGCAGACCACCTGCACATAACCTTCGCGGTCGCGCAGGTCGATGAAGATCACACCACCATGGTCACGGCGGCGGTTGACCCAGCCACAGAGTTGCACGGTTTGGCCCAGCAGGGCTTCGGTCACCAGACCGCAATAGTGGGAGCGCATGGCCATATCGGTTCTTCTTTCAGCAGGTTCGCCGTGTTTCACGGCGGGGAGTCATCAGGTCGGGTGGGTGGTCGCGCCGGGCGCTGCCACTTTGGGGAAGGTGTTTTTGGGGGCACCGGGCGCGATCACGCCCATGGAGACGATGTAGGTGAGCGCTTCGTCCACGCTCATCTGCAGTTCTAGGCAATCGCTGCGGCGCACCATCACGAAATAGCCACCCGTGGGGTTGGGCGTGGTGGGCACGAACACACTCAGGAATTCATCGTATTCGCCGATGCGGCCCGGCTGGGACTGCAAGTGCGCAAGGACCTCGCCACTGGGCGCACCGGTCTGGAAACCGATGGTCCACATGCCGGCGTGCGGCCACTGCACCAGCACCGCTTTGCGAAACGCATTGCCCTTCTCGGAGAACAGTGTGTCGGAAATCTGCTTGACACCGGAATAGATGGATCGCACCACCGGAATGCGGTGCAACAGCGCGTGCCACCAGTGCACCAGCTTGTTGCCGATGATGTTGGAAGCCAGCGCCCCGATCGACAGCACCACCACCAGCGCGAAGATCACGCCCAGGCCGGGAATGTGAAAGCCGAACAGCTGGTCGGGTTGCCAGCTCTGCGGCAGGATGTGCAGCGTCTGGTCGAGCGTGCCCACCACCCAGTCCAGCACCCAGAGGGTGATGATCAGGGGCACCAGGACCAGCAGGCCAGCCAGCAGCCATTTGCGCAAGGAAGGCATCGGGAGCGAACTCAGGTCGAGGAGGTGGGGGTCGAACTGGCTGCCGGAGCCGCAGCGGGTGTCGGTGTCGGTGTCGCGGTGCTGGTGGCGGGTGCCGGACTGGCGGCAGCCTCACCCGCCGGTTTGGCAGCCGCGTCCGGTGCGCTGGCACCAGTGTCGGCACCCGCCACGGCCGGTGCGGCCTTGCCGCCGTTGCCACCGCGGAAGTCGGTCACGTACCAGCCCGAGCCCTTGAGCTGAAAGCCGGCGGCGGTGACCTGCTTCTGGAAACTGGCCTGACCACAGGCCGGGCAGACGCTCAACGGGTCGTCGGACATCTTTTGCAACACGTCCTTGGCATGGCCGCAGGACGCGCACTTGTAGGCATAAATCGGCATGACGGAACCTGTAGGTGACCGGCTGCATGAGAGCCGGGATCGCTTCGGAGAACAAACGGGCCGCGGGTGGGTATCACACCCGGCCCGTCGATCCCGATCCGAAGGGTAGAAGAACAAAACCCGTCATTATAAATTGGGGGTGGTTCCCGGATGTGCAAGGACCGGCAAAACCAGGTCCACCACCGGCAGCGTCTACCAGAGTCGCACCCGCGTGAGCACCTGCATCAACATCAGACCGATCAGGAAGCCTACCCCGCCCCAGACGATCCCCTGCAGCAGCCGGTTGGTGCGGCGCTGTTCGGTCAGCAGCTCATCGAGTTCGCGCCGCAGTTCGTGCGGCTTGTGCTGCAGGAAGTCGTGCACCAGCCGCGGCAGCGCAGGCAGCAGCTTGGCGTAGTGCGGCGCCTCGGCCTTGAGCTGCTGCAACAATTTCTGCGGTCCGATCTGCTCAACCATCCACTTTTCAAGAAACGGCTTGGCGGTGTTCCAGAGATCCAGCTCCGGATCCAGATCGCGGCCCAGCCCTTCGATGTTCAGCAGGGTTTTCTGCAGCAACACCAGTTGCGGCTGGATTTCCACCTGGAAGCGGCGCGAGGTCTGGAACAGGCGCATCAGCACCATGCCCAGCGAGATTTCTTTCAGCGGGCGGTCAAAGTACGGCTCGCAGACAGCGCGGATCGCCGACTCCAGTTCGTCCACCCGGGTGTCGGGCGGCACCCAGCCACTTTCGATGTGCAGTTCGGCCACGCGCTTGTAATCCCGCCGGAAAAAAGCGGTGAAGTTCTGCGCCAGGTATTCCTTGTCGAACTCGGTCAGCGTGCCAACAATGCCGAAATCGAGCGAGATGTAGCGTCCGAAGGTGGCCGGATCGACGCTGACCTGGATGTTGCCCGGGTGCATGTCGGCGTGAAAGAAGCCGTCGCGGAACACCTGGGTGAAAAAGATGGTGACGCCGTCGCGCGCCAGTTTCGGGATGTCCACACCCCGGCGGCGCAACTCGTCCACCTTGTTGATCGGCAGGCCATGCATGCGCTCCATCACCATCACTTCGGTGTGGCAATAGTCCCAGAGCATCTCCGGGATCAGCACGAGGTCGAGCCCCTGCATGTTGCGGCGCAGCTGGGCGGCGTTGGCGGCTTCGCGCAGCAGGTCGAGTTCGTCGTGCAGGTACTTGTCGAACTCGGCCACCACCTCGCGCGGTTTGAGTCGTTTGCCGTCTGCCGACAGCTTTTCGACCCAGCCCGCCATCGTGCGCATGAGGCTCAGGTCTTTTTCAATCACCGGCCGCATGTTGGGCCGCAGCACCTTCACCGCCACCTCGCGCCCACCATGGCGGCCATCGCGCAAGGTCGCGAAGTGCACCTGCGCGATGGAAGCACTGGCCACCGGCACCTGGTCAAAGTGCGTGAACACAGCGTCGAGCGGCTTGCCGAACGCGCGCTCGATCGTGGCCACCGCCACAGCGCTCGGGAAGGGCGGCACGCGGTCCTGCAGGCGGGCCAGTTCGTCGGCAATGTCGGGCGGCAACAGGTCTCGCCGGGTGGAGAGCACCTGGCCAAACTTGACGAAGATCGGACCCAGCCGCTCCAGCGCCTCGCGCAGCCGCTCGCCGCGAGGGCTGTCCAGATTGCGGCCGATGGAGACAAGCCGGGTCAGCAGGCGCAGCGTGGGGTGCCGGAAGCTGGACAGCACGAGCTCATCAAGCCCGTAACGCAGCACCACCCAGACGATGAAAACGCCGCGAAAGAGACGCGTCATGCGGCACCACCGCCACCGCCCGGGGTATCCGCATTCGCGGCCGGCGCGGCCGCTTCGGGCGCGGAGCCAGCTGGCGAAGCGAAGGGCGGACGTGGCGGGAAGCCTTCAGGCAGGCGCGCGGCAAACGCCTTCACAGCCTGGGCGCCTGCGCGCGCAAACCGGCTCAGCGTGTGCGCGGTGGCGTCGCCCACCACGCGGGACAGGTCTTCTTCCACGTCCCAGCGCACGTTGTCCACCAGCCAGGCGACTTCGGCGGCGAGCTGCACGTCACCCTGGATGTCCACGCCCGGCTTGTCGCCAGCGATGACATGCTGGGCCAGCGCAAACGGCGATGTCTGTGTCAGCGACACGGTGAGCTCTGGCTGGGCGCCAGCGGCCGGGCGCTCCAGCAGACCGGCGGGCGTGGCGGCGAGCGTGAGGTGAAAGTCGCCCCACTGCACCCGCACCGGTTTGCCCTTCTGGCGCCTGAGACGTTCCTGTGCCTGCGGCTCCTGCATCAGCACGTGGTTGAGGAACAGCACCAGGCGGTTCTGCAGCTCGTCAACCACCCAGTCGGGCGGACGGATGCTGCCCAGCAGGGACTGCAAAAAACCCAGGGGCGATCGGCTGCCGCTCTCGGCGCCGGACGAAAAAACGGGGGGTACATTTTTCATGACCCCCCGATTTTGACGGATAACGCGGGACCATCCCGCCAAGGCACCGTTATTGAAGCGCCTGAACCCCGGCCACCAGCCAGCCGCCCGAACCACTCTTGGGCCGGGTGATGTTCCAGACTTCGCGGAACGGATTGGGGCCGGCCGAAGCGTCTTCCCGGATCATCCCGGAAAACTCCACGCTCGCCATGTACCCGTCGTCCAGTTCCTCGATGCCCAGCAACTGGGCCTCGAGCATCACGACATCGGTCTTGTTGACGCTGCTGCCGCTGGTCTGCTCGCGTTCGGCCAGCTGGCTCTTGATCTGCTCCAGCATGCCGTCGGTCATCATGGCCCGCAGGCTGGGAATGTCGGACCGGTCCCAGGCATCCTGCAGGTTCACGAAGTTGGTCTTGGAAGCCTTGAGAAAACCCTCAACGTCGAAGTCGCTGGGCACGCCCCACGAGGCAGAACCCGCCAGCGCCGAACCGATCATGGAACCACCAGCACCCGCTGGGCCACCGCTCTCCCAGGGACGGGCCGACGCGTCATTGCCCACGTTCTGCGGGCTGTAACCCCGCGGCGTTGCAGCCATGTCCGAAGCGCCCGCACCCTGGTAAACCAGTCCGGACGGTTTGGCGGCCGCGGACCCCCGCCGCATCACCATGCGGATCACGGCGACCACCACCACCGCGAGCAAAGCCAGCATGAGGAACTGGGCAAAGCCTTCACCCAAACCCAGTGAGGAAGCCAGCCAGGCCAGGCCGAGACCGGCTGCCAGGCCACCCAGCATGGCACCCCAGGGACGCTTGGGGGCGGCTGCGGAGGCGGGCGTTGGCGTGGTCGGCCGGGTCGCTGCGTTTTGAGCAGGCGCCTGCTGCGGCGTGGCTGGCTGGGTCGCTGGCGCCGTGGAGCGCTGGGTCACATTGCCCGACTGTTTGCCGATGGACAAGCCACCCCCCAGGCGCTTGGCCGAGGCGTCATGCGCCCCCAGCGCCATCGCGCAGACCAACAGTACCGACCACAACCTGCTCATTGTTCCATCCCTCAATTGACGTAAAAAACCTGCTGAATCAACACTTGATGCCCACGTGCAAGGCCACCACACCGGCGCTGAGGTTGTGCACGTCCACGTGCCCGAATCCCACCGACTTCATCATCTGCCGCAATTCCTCCTGCCCCGGGTGCATGCGGATGGACTCGGCGAGGTAGCGGTAGCTGTGCTCATCGTTGGCCACCAGCTTGCCCAACTTCGGCAGGATGTTGAACGAGTACCAGTCATAAGCTTTCTCCAGCGGTTTGGCCACCCGGGAAAACTCCAGCACCAGCAATTTGCCACCCGGCTTCAGGGTGCGATGCATCTCGGCCAGTGCAAGTTCCTTGTGCGTCATGTTGCGCAGGCCAAACGCCACCGACACAAAATCGAACGAGTCGCTGGCAAAGGGCAACTTCTCGGCATCGCACACCATGGTGGGCAGCACGACCCCTCTGTCGAGCAGGCGGTTGCGGCCTTCGCGCAGCATGGCTTCATTGATATCGGTGTGCACCACGCGACCTGTCGGGCCAACCTTGGCGGCAAAAGCCAGTGACAGATCACCCGTGCCGCCCGCGATATCCAGCACCTGCTGGCCTGGCTGCGGGTTGGCCACGGTGAGGGTGTAGCGCTTCCAGAGGCGGTGCAGACCGGCCGACATGAGGTCGTTCATGACGTCGTATTTGGGCGCGACCGAATCGAACACGCTGCGCACGTGCTGCGCTTTTTCACGCTCGTCAACCGTCTTGAAACCGAAATGGGTAGAGGCCATGGCGCAATCCGTTCCTAGTGTGAGTGGCTTCCGCAAGCCGAGCCTGCTTTCTCCGGCATGGCGGCGTCGCGGTCAACCCCCGCCTGGAGGAGTCGTTGCTGGTAGTCGGCCCACAGCGCGTCCTGCTGGCTGCCCAGGAAATACAGGTAGTCCCACGAATAAATGCCACTGTCGTGACCGTCGCTGAATGTGGGCTGCACCGCGTAGTTGCCCACGGCCTCCAGCGCCAGAATGTCGACCTCGCGCTTGCCGGTCTGCAGGACTTCCTGGCCCGGGCCGTGGCCCTGGACTTCGGCCGATGGCGAAAACACCCGCATCAGTTCGAACGGGATGCGGAAGTCGCTGCCATCTGAAAAGCTCACCTGCAGCACGCGCGACTGGCTGTGCACCGTGATGTCCTGCGGTGTCGGGGTGTTTTTGTCGAGTCCTGCCATGGCTGTCTCCGGTTGGTTGACTGTGATCAGACCAGCACGCGTTCGATGCCGCCCTGGTTGGCTTGCGCCACGTACTCGGGCAACCAGTCCTTGCCCAGAATCTGGTTGGCCATCTCGACCACGATGTAGTCGGCTTCAAGCAAGCCATTGTTCAGGTCATCGCCGTAGCGCGTCAGACCCTGCAGGCAACTCGGGCACGAGGTCAGCATCTTGATGTTGTCCTTGGCACCCACGGTGCCGGCGGCGCGCAACTGCGCCTCGCCTTTCTTGATCTCTTCTTCCTTGCGGAACCGGATCTGGGTCGAAATGTCCGGCCTCGTCACGCCCAGCGTGCCGCTCTCGCCGCAGCAGCGTTTGCTCTCGACCACGTTGTTGCCCACCAGCGCCTTGACCGTCTTCATCGGGTCCTGCAGCTTCATGGGTGTGTGGCAGGGGTCGTGGTACAGGTAGCCGCCCTGCCCCGCCGGCAAGGTGATGCCTTTTTCCAGCAGGTATTCGTGGATATCGATGATGCGGCAGCCGGGGAAGATCTTGTCGAACTCGTAGCCTTGCAGCTGGTCGTAACAGGTGCCGCAGCTCACCACCACGGTCTTGATGTCCAGGTAGTTCAGCGTGTTGGCCACGCGGTGGAACAGCACCCGGTTGTCGGTGATGATCTTCTCGGCCTTGTCGAACTGGCCCGAGCCGCGTTGCGGATAGCCGCAGCACAGGTAGCCCGGCGGCAGCACGGTCTGCACGCCTGCGTGCCAGAGCATGGCCTGCGTGGCCAGCCCCACCTGGCTGAACAGGCGCTCCGAGCCGCAGCCCGGGAAATAGAACACCGCCTCGGTCTCAGCCGTGGTGCCCACCGGGTTGCGGATGATGGGCACGTAGTCCTTGTCCTCGATGTCGAGCAGCGCGCGCGCCGTCTTCTTGGGCAGGCCACCGGGCATCTTCTTGTTGATGAAGTGGATCACCTGCTCTTTGATCGGCGCCGGGCCCAGCGTGGCGGGCGGGGCGCTGGTCTGCTTGCGCGCAGCGAGCTTCAGCACGTTGTTGGCCATGCGCTGCGCCTTGAAGCCCACGTCCACCATGGCCGAGCGCATGAACTTGATGGTCTCGGGGTTGGTGGCGTTCAGGAAGAACATGGCCGCGGCATTGCCCGGGCGGAAGCTCTTCTGTCCCATCTTGCGCAACAGGTTGCGCATGTTCATGGTCACGTCGCCGAAATCGATCTTGACCGGGCACGGCGACAGGCACTTGTGGCAGACCGTGCAGTGGTCGGCCACGTCCTCAAACTCTTCCCAGTGCTTGATGCTGATGCCGCGGCGCGTCTGTTCTTCGTACAGGAAGGCCTCGACCAGCAGCGAGGTCGCGAGGATCTTGTTGCGCGGGCTGTAGAGCAGGTTGGCGCGCGGCACGTGCGTGGCGCACACGGGTTTGCACTTGCCGCAACGCAGGCAGTCCTTGACCGAATCGGCGATGGCGCCGATGTCGCTCTGCTGCATGATCAGCGACTCGTGGCCCATCAGGCCGAAGCTGGGCGTGTAGGCGTTGGAGAGATCGGCGCTGCGCAGGCTGCTGTCCTCGGCGAGACCTTTCACGCCCGACAGGTCGCGAATCAGCTTGCCCTTGTTGAAGCGGCCCTCCGGGTCCACCTTGGCCTTGTACTCGGCAAAGGGGCGCAGTTCGTCATCGGTCAGGAATTCCAGCTTGGTGATGCCGATGCCGTGTTCACCCGAGATCACACCGTCCAGGCTGCGTGCCAGCACCATGATGCGGCCCACCGCTTCGTGCGCTGTCTGCAGCATCTCGTAGTCGTCGCTGTTGACGGGAATGTTGGTGTGCACGTTGCCGTCACCCGCATGCATGTGCAGCGCCACCCACACACGCCCCTTGAGCACGCGCTGGTGGATGGCCGTGCATTCGGCCAGGATCGGGCCGAACGCCGCACCGGTGAAGATGCCTTGCAGGGGCGCGCGGATCTGCGTCTTCCAGCTCGCACGCAGTGAATGGTCCTGCAGCTGCGGGAACAGCGTGTCCACGTCGCGCAGCCAGCCGGCCCAGAGCGAGCGCACCTCGCGCACCAGTGCCAGCGCCTGCTGCACGCGGTCTTCCAGCAGCTCGGCGCTGGGGATGTCATTGGCGTCGTCGGTCTTGCCCAGCGGCAGCTGGCCGCGGGTGAAGAAAGCTTCCAGTGCTTCGCAGAGCTTGAGCTTGTTGCGCAGCGAGAGCTCGATGTTGATGCGCTCGATGCCCTCGGTGTACTCGCCCATGCGCGGCAGCGGAATCACCACGTCTTCGTTCACCTTGAAGGCGTTGGTGTGTTTGCTGATGGCCGCGGTGCGCTTGCGGTCGAGCCAGAATTTCTTGCGCGCCTCGGCGCTGATGGCCACGAAGCCTTCTCCGCTGCGGCCGTTGGCCAGGCGGATCACCTCGCTCGTGGCGCGGGCCACGGCGTCGGCATCGTCGCCCACGATGTCACCCACCAGCACCATCTTGGGCAAGGTGCCGCGCTTGCTCTTGGTGGCGTAGCCGACCGCCTTCAGGTAACGGTCGTCCAGGTGCTCCAAGCCAGCCAAAATGGCGCCGCCGGGGCGCTTCATCTCGGCGAACATGAAGTCCTTGATGTCCACGATGGACGGCACGCAGTCCTTGGGATTGCCGAAGAACTCCAGACACACGGTCCGCACGTGCTCGGGCATGCGGTGCACCAGCCAGCGCGCGCTGGTGATCAGGCCGTCGCAGCCCTCTTTCTGGATGCCGGGCAGGCCGGCCAGGAACTTGTCGGTCACGTCCTTGCCCAGGCCTTCCTTGCGGAAGGTCGAGCCGGGGATCACCAGCTGTTCGGTGCGGACGTGCGTCTTGCCGTTGGCTTCAAAGTACTTGAGCTCGAAGGTGGCGACTTCGGCGTCGTGGATCTTGCCGCGGTTGTGGTCCAGGCGCGTGACTTCGAGCCACTGCGCCTGCGGCGTCACCATGCGCCAGCTCACCAGGTTGTCCAGCGCCGTGCCCCAGAGCACTGCCTTCTTGCCACCGGCGTTCATAGCGATGTTGCCGCCCACGCACGAGGCTTCTGCGGAAGTAGGGTCCACCGCGAACACATGGCCGGCGCGCTCTGCCGCATCGGCCACGCGCTGCGTCACCACGCCGGCTTCGGTCCAGATCGTGGGCAGCGGCTCGGCGTGGCCGGGCACGGCCACGAACTCTACCTCGGTCATGGCTTCGAGCTTTTCGGTGTTGATCACCGCGCTCTTCCAGGTCAGCGGGATGGCGCCGCCGGTGTAGCCGGTGCCGCCGCCGCGCGGCACGATGGTCAGACCCAGCTCGAAGCAGCCGCGCACCAGCTCGGCCATCTCGGTTTCAGTGTCGGGCGTCAGCACCACGAACGGGTATTCCACGCGCCAGTCGGTGGCGTCGGTCACGTGCGACACGCGCGAGAGGCCATCGAACTTGATGTTGTCCTTGGCGGTCAGGCGGCGCAGCGCCTTGGTGGCGCGCTGGCGAAGCGCGGCCATCTCTTCGAACGAGCGGGCAAAGCTGTCCACCGCCCCACGGGCCGCCGTCAGCAGCTCGGCCACCAGCGTGTCGCGCGCGGCATCGTCCTGCGGCGTGCGGCGCTTCTGCACCTCGCCCAGGCGGTGGTGCAGGGCATCCACCAGCGCGGCGCGGCGCTTGGGGTTGTCGAGCAAGTCGTCCTGCAGGTAGGGGTTGCGCTGCACGACCCAGATGTCGCCCAGCACCTCGTACAACATGCGCGCGGAACGGCCGGTGCGGCGCTCGGCGCGCAACTCGTCCAGCAGGCCCCAGGCCCGCTCGCCCAACAACCGCAACACGATTTCCCGGTCCGAAAAGGAGGTGTAGTTGTACGGAATCTCGCGCAGGCGTGGCGCGTCGTCGGCAGCGGTAACGAGGAGCGAAAGCGGCGTGGGAGCGTTCATGTGTGTGGCAGTCGCCAGCATGACAGTACAGAACCCAAGATGGTACCGCAGCGCAACATACACCCACCTCCCTCGTGGAAACCCCTGTTGTCACACCCTGGAAACGCATGTGCAATGGTTTTGTCACATGGGGCCGATACCCTGCGGCTTTCCGTACGTCCCAAAAGGAGTCATTCATGCGCAAGCCCTTCATCCCCCTCTCCGGCCTGCTGGCCCTCGCCACCCTCATGAGCGGTCCGGCCCACGCGCAGACCGAAATCCAGTGGTGGCACTCCATGACCGGCGGCCTCAACGACTGGGTGCTGGACCTCTCCAACGGCTTCAACGCCAGCCAGAAGGAATACAAGATCGTGCCCACGTACAAGGGCACTTACGACGAAACCATGCCGGCCGCCGTGGCGGCCTTCCGCGCGGGCAATGCGCCACACATCCTGCAGGTGTTCGAAGTCGGCACCGCGACCATGATGGCCGCCAAGGGCGCCGTGGTGCCTGTTGGCAAGGTGCTCGCCGACGCGGGCTACAAGTTCGACCCCAAGGTCTACATCCCAGCCGTGGTGGGCTACTACACGGCCGCCAACGGCCAGATGCTGAGCTTCCCGTTCAACAGCTCAACCACTGTCTTCAACTACAACAAGGACCTGTTCAAGAAGGCTGGTCTCGACCCCAACCAGCCCCCCAGGACCTGGCCCGAGGTGGTGCTCGCAGCGGCCAAACTCAAGGCCTCTGGCGTGAGCTGTCCCTTTACCACCAGCTGGCAGGGCTGGACCCAGCTGGAGAGCTTCTCGACCTGGCACAACACCGAGTTCGCCAGCAAGGGCAATGGCTTTGGCGGCACCAGTTCGCGCCTGACCGTGAACAGCCCGCTGCACGTGCGCCACATCGAGAACCTCTCGAACATGGCCAAACAAGGCCTCTTCGTCTACCGCGGCCGCGGCAACAAGGCCGACGCATCCTTCTATTCCGGTGAATGCGCCATGGCCACGGCCTCGTCGTCGACCTACGCGAGCATCAAGAAAAACGCCAAATTCGACTTCGGCATCGCGCCCCTGCCCTACTACCCGGACGTGGCCGGTGCGCCGCAAAACACCGTGATTGGCGGCGCGTCGCTGTGGGTGATGGGAGGCAAGAAGCCTGCGGAATACAAAGGCGTGGCGACTTTCTTCAATTACCTGACGAATGCCGAGATCCAGGCCAAGAGCCACCAGCGCACGGGTTACCTGCCCATCACGCTGGCATCGTTCGCGCTGACCGAACAGTCGGGCTTCTACAAGCAGAATCCCGGTACCGATGTCGCCGTCAACCAGATGATCCGCAAAACCACGGACAAATCGCGCGGCATCCGCCTGGGCAACTTCATCCAGGTGCGCGCCATCGAAGACGAGGAACTGGAGCAGGTCTGGGCCGGCAAAAAGTCGGCCAAGGAAGCCCTGGACGCCATCGTCAGCCGCGGCAACGAACAACTGGAACGCTTCCAGAAAGCCAACTGAGTTCGATCCGGGCGGACCTCGGCCCGTCCTAGCCTTCTCGTCTCCCTCGTCCAGTCACCCGGGCGGGGGATTTTTGATGAAAACCGTGGCTTCTGAAAAACGCGTCGTCTTCCGCTCGACCTGGCTGCCCTGGATCCTGCTGGCTCCCCAGGTGGCGGTGATCGCCATCTTCTTTTTCTGGCCGGCCGCCCAGGCGCTGTTGCAGTCGTTTCAGCAATCCGACGCCTTCGGCCTGTCCACCGAATGGGTGGGCCTGCAGAATTTCGCCAACCTGCTGGACGACCCCACCTACCTGGCCTCGTTCAAGATCACCGCAGTCTTCTCGGTGCTGGTCGCGAGCCTGGGGATCGGCATCTCGCTGCTGCTCGCGGTGTTCGCCGACCGGGTGGTCAAGGCAACGCTGGTCTACCGCACGCTGCTGATCTGGCCCTACGCCGTGGCACCCGCCGTGGCCGGCGTGCTGTGGTTGTTCATGTTCGCACCGTCCATCGGCATCGTCTCCCACGCGTTGCGCGGCCTGGGCTTCGAGTGGAATCACCTGCTCGACAGCGACCACGCCATGGCCTTGATCGTGATCGCCGCGGTCTGGAAACAGATTTCCTACAACTTTCTCTTCTTCCTGGCCGGTCTGCAAAGCATTCCCAAGTCGCTGATTGAAGCAGCGGCCATCGATGGCGCGCGGCCGTGGCGCCGCTTCTGGACCATCCAGTTTCCGTTGCTGTCACCCACCACCTTCTTCCTGTTTGTGATCAACGTGGTCTACGCCTTCTTCGACACCTTCGCCATCGTGGACGCGGCCACCGAGGGCGGGCCAGGGCGGGACACCGCCATCCTGGTCTACAAGGTCTACTACGACGGTTTCAAGGCCCTCGACCTGGGCGGTTCGGCCGCCCAGTCCGTGGTGCTGATGGTGATCGTCATCGTCTTGACGATCATCCAGTTCCGCTTCGTCGAGAAGAAAGTGCAGTACTGATGATGTGGTGTCACACGTCCCAACCCCGGCGCCTGCGCTGCAAGCCTAACGGGGGCCGCTGAATGGTCGAACGCAACCCCCTGCTGCGCGTGCTCTCGCACGCGGTACTGATCCTGGGCGTGTTCCTGATCGCCTTCCCCCTGTACGTGACCTTTGTCGCCTCCACGCAGACCGCCTCCGAAATCCTGCATGCGCCCATGTCGATGTGGCCAGGAAGCCATCTGATCGAGAATTACACGGCGGCGTTGCAGGGCACCGGCATGGGCGCGGCGTCAAATGCACCCGTGGGCCGGATGATGATGGTCAGCCTGATCACGGCCCTGGTCATCGCCATCGGCAAGATCGCGATTTCGCTGCTGTCGGCCTTTGCCATCGTCTACTTCCGCTTCCCGTTCCGGATGTTTTTCTTCTGGGCCATCTTCGTGACATTGATGCTGCCAGTGGAAGTGCGCATCGGGCCCACCTACTCGGTGGTGGCCAGCCTGGGGCTTCTCAACACCTACGCAGGCCTCACGGTGCCGCTGATCGCCTCGGCCACCGCCACCTTCCTGTTTCGCCAGTTTTTCCTGACCGTGCCCGACGAACTGGTGGAGGCGGCGCGCATGGACGGCGCGGGCCCGATGCGCTTCTTCAAAGACGTGCTGTTGCCGCTGTCCACGACCTCGATCGCCGCGCTGTTCGTGATCCAGTTCATCTACGGCTGGAACCAGTACCTCTGGCCGCTGCTGGTGACGACCGAAGAGAGCATGTACCCGGTGGTGATCGGCATTAAACGCATGATCAGCGGCGGCGACGCCGCCACCGACTGGAATATCGTCATGGCCACCGCCGTGCTGGCCATGATCCCGCCCGCGCTGGTGGTGATGCTCATGCAGCGCTGGTTCGTCAAGGGCCTGGTGGACACCGAGAAATAAGCCCCCGCATCAACGTACAAGAACAGAGATTTCCATGGCCTCCATTTCCCTGCACAACGTGGTCAAGCGCTACCGCACCGGCAAGACCGAGCTGCAAGTGATCCACGGTGTGAACGCCGAGATCGCCGACCGCGAGTTCATCGTCATCGTCGGCCCATCGGGCTGCGGCAAGTCCACGCTGCTGCGCATGGTGGCCGGCCTGGAAGAGATCAGCAGTGGCGACATCTGCATTGGCGAGCGTGTGGTCAACACGCTGGAGCCGGCCGAGCGCGACATCGCCATGGTGTTCCAGAACTACGCGCTCTATCCGCACATGACGGTGTTCGACAACATGGCCTATGGCCTGAAGATCAAGAAAGTGCCGATCGCCGAGATCAAGCAGCGCGTGGACAAGGCCGCCGGCATCCTCGAACTCGGTCACCTGCTGACGCGCAAACCGCGCGAGCTCTCGGGTGGTCAGCGCCAGCGCGTGGCCATGGGCCGTGCCATCGTGCGCCAACCCCAGGTCTTTCTGTTCGACGAGCCGCTTTCCAACCTGGACGCCAAGCTGCGCGCCCAGACCCGGCTGGAGATCCAGAAACTGCACCGCGAGCTCGGTATCACATCGCTGTTCGTGACCCACGACCAGGTCGAAGCCATGACGCTGGCACAGCGCATGATCGTGATGAACGCCGGCAAGATGGAACAGTTCGGCACCCCCGAAGAGGTCTACACCCGCCCGGCCACCACCTTCGTGGCCAGTTTCATCGGGTCGCCACCCATGAACCTGCTCCAGCACGCGCCGGGCGGACGCCCCGGCAGCCTGCTCGGCATCCGCCCCGAACACATCGACATCGGCGACAACGGCTGGGCGCTCCAGGTGGAAACGGTCGAACTGCTGGGGGCCGAACGCCTGGTGCACGCGCGCCTGGGCGACGAAATGCTCATCATCCGCACCCACGAAGACCAGGGCGCGCCGGCCATCGGCAGCACCATCCAAGCCCGGCCGCGCGAAGACCGCATGCACTGGTTCGACGCGCAGACCGGCCAGCGACAATCCGGGGCATGACGACGCCCCACACCCCGTCCCCCGACGAGAGCCACCCAGCGGCAAGGTCGCCCTGGCCCTACCCGCGCTGGATCGCCCACCGCGGCGCCGGCAAGCTGGCCCCCGAAAACACCCTCGCTGCCTTTCGCCTCGGCGCCTCCCACGGTTTCCGCATGGCCGAATGCGACGCCAAGCTCAGCGCCGACGGCGTGGTGTTCCTGCTGCACGACGACACGCTGGACCGCACCACCAATGGCCAGGGCCTGGGCGGCGACCAGGCCTGGGTGGCGCTGAGCCGGCTTGACGCCGGCGGTTGGCACTCGCCAGCCTATGCGGGCGAGCCGCTGCCCACACTCGAAGCCGTGGCGCGTTTCTGCCTGGCCAACGGTGGGTTGCTCAACATCGAGATCAAGCCCACGACAGGTCTGGCGCGGGAGACAGGCCGGGTGGTGGCGCAAGAGGCCGCCCGCCTGTGGGCGCAGCGCCCCGAGGCCATCCCACCCCTGCTCACCTCGTTTGAACCCGATGCCTTGCAGGGTGCGCGCGAGACCCAGCCCGAACTGCCGCGTGGCCTGCTGCTGGAAACCTTGTGGTCAGGCTGGCTGACAACCGCCGTCGAGCTCGGTTGCCAGGCGGTGGTCTGTGAACAGGACCTGTGGGAGGCCAGCAACGTGGCCCAGGTGCACCAGGCGGGTTTGCGCACCCTGGCCTACACGGTCAACGAAGCAAGCTCGGTGCAGCGGCTGCTGGCGCTGGGTATCGACGGCCTGATCACCGACCGGGTGGATGCCTTCCCGCCCACCTGAAACGCGGCGGCGTTGGGTGTTTCAGCTACCTGGCCCGCATCCACCAGGCCAGCGTGCCCTGGGCCAGCACCAGCGCGGCGTAGGTGAACATCTTGCCGTCGCGGCCAAACAGGATCAGCCCCCCCAGCAGCACGAGCACACCCGCCCCGGCCAGCACACCCACCTCGACCGCCGGCCGCCAGCGCACCGCGCGTTTGCCGCGACCGATGCGCGGCCCGAGCCACAGCAGGGCGGCCATCACCAGGGCCGGCGCGACGAAGTTGGCCAGGTGCCCAAGCAGGGCGAAAAATGTCATGTTGGGCATGCCGGAACGTCAAAGAGCCGGCAATTTTATAATCGGGCCATGTCTGTCTGGGCCCTCGGCATCAACCATCACACGGCTCCGCTCGATTTGCGGGGCCGGTTTGCCTTCGCGCTCGACCAGATCCAGCCCACGCTGAACGGCTACCGCCAGAGTCTGGCGCGCCAACCCGAGGCCACCCTGCTCTCCACCTGCAACCGCACCGAGCTCTATGGCGCGGGCGATCAGGCCGCCGTGGAACCCACGCTGGAATGGCTCGCCCACACCGGCGGCGTGAGCACCCACGTGCTGCGTGACCACGCCTATGTGCTGCGCGAAGACCAGGCCGCGCGACACGCCTTCCGCGTCGCCAGCGGGCTCGACAGCATGGTGCTGGGCGAGGCCCAGATCCTGGGTCAGATGAAGGACGCGGTGCGCGCCGCAGACGAGGCCGGCGCCCTGGGCACCACGCTGCACCAGCTGTTCCAGCGCTCGTTCGCGGTCGCCAAACAGGTGCGCACTTCGACCGAGATCGGCGCCCACTCCATCAGCATGACCGCGGCTGCGGTGCGGCTGGCGTCGCAGCTGTTCGAAGACCTGAAAGACATCAAGGTGCTGTTTGTCGGCGCCGGCGAGATGATCGAACTCGCCGCCACGCACTTTGCGGCCAAGACGCCCAAGGCCATGGCGATCGCCAACCGCTCGCTGGAACGCGGTGAAAAGCTGGCCGGCCGCTTCGGCGCCGAGGTGATGCGCCTGGCCGACATTCCCGACCGCCTGCACGAGTTCGACGCCGTGGTCAGTTGCACCGCCAGCACGCTGCCCATCATCGGGCTCGGTGCCGTCGAACGCGCGCTCAAGAAGCGCAAGCACCGCCCCATGTTCATGGTCGATCTCGCCGTGCCCCGCGACATCGAGATCGAGGTCAAAGGCCTGAGCGACGTCTACCTCTACACGGTGGACGACCTCGCCACCGTGGTGCAGACCGGCAAGGACAACCGCCAGGCCGCCGTGGCCCAGGCCGAAGCCATCATCGACGCTGGCGTTCTCAGCTTCATGCACTGGATGGAACAGCGCGACCCGGCCAACGGCATGGTGCCGCTGATCCAGCAGATCCACGCCCAGGCCGACGCCTGGCGCAGTGCCGAAATGGCGCGCGCCAAAAAACTGCTGGCCCGGGGCGAACCGGTCGACGCGGTGCTGGAGGCGATGTCGCGCGGCCTCACGCAAAAGATGCTGCACGGCACGCTGGCCGAACTGCGCGCGGGCGATGCCGACACGCGCGCCGCCACCGCGCAGACCGTCTCACGCCTCTTTCTGCGCGACGACCCCGTCAAGCCGCCGCGCAATTCCTAGCGCCCTTGCCCCAGCGCGCTGGTCCGCCCCGGCGCGTCAGCCACCCCGCCGCTCACGCGACGCCTCCCGAACCCCTTTGCCCGCTCCATGAAACCCTTCGTCCGCGACACCCTGATGCGGCAACGCGCCCGGCTCCACGAGCTGGACGCCCTGCTGGCCGCACCCGACGTGGTGGACAGCATGGACCGCTTTCGCGCACTCAGCCGGGAACACGCCGAGGTGGGCGCCGTGGTTGAAGTGTTCAACCGCTACCTGCAGCGCGAAGCCGATCAAACTTCGGCCACCGAGCTGCTGCAAGACCCGGACATGGCCGAGATGGCCGAAGAAGAAATTCAGAGCGCCCGTGCCGATATGGAAACGCTGGACGTGGAACTGCAGCAACTGTTGCTGCCCAAGGACCCGGACGACGAGCGCAACGCCTTCATGGAAATTCGCGCCGGCACCGGCGGCGACGAGTCGGCCCTGTTCGCTGGCGATCTGGCGCGCCTGTACACCCGCTACGCCGAAGCCCAGCGCTGGACGGTCGAGGTGGTGAGCGAATCGCCGAGCGAACTCGGCGGCTACAAAGAGGTGGTGCTGCGTATCGTGGGCCACGGCGCCTACGGCAAGCTGCGCTTCGAGTCGGGTGGCCACCGTGTGCAGCGCGTGCCGGTCACCGAAACCCAGGGCCGCATCCACACCAGCGCCGCCACCGTGGCCGTGATGCCCGAACCCGACGAGACCGAGGCCATCAAACTCAACCCGAGCGAGCTGCGCATCGACACCTACCGCGCCAGCGGCGCCGGCGGACAACACATCAACAAGACCGACTCGGCCGTGCGTGTGACCCACCTGCCCACCGGCATCACCGCTGAATGCCAGGACGGCCGCAGCCAGCACAGCAACAAGGCCAAGGCGCTGCAGGTGCTGACCGCGCGCCTGCAGGAAAAAGACCGCAGCGAACGCGCCGCCAAAGAAGCCGCCACCCGCAAGGGCCTGATCGGCAGCGGCGACCGCAGCGACCGCATCCGCACCTACAACTTTCCGCAAGGCCGCCTGACCGACCACCGCATCAACCTCACGCTCTACAAGCTGCTGCAGGTGATGGAGGGCGACCTGGGCGACGTGATTCACGCCCTGCAGGTGGCGCGCGGCACCGAGCTGCTGGCGGAACTAGAGCAGCGCAACAGCTTGTGAGTACCGCGTTGAACCTTCGAGACGCTTTGACACAAGCCCAGCAAAAGGGCCTGGACCGGCTGGACGCCCAGATGCTGCTGCTGCTGGCGCTGGGCCGTGACATGAATCACCGCGCCTGGTTACTGGCGCACGACACCGATCCCATGCCCGCCGACGCCGCAGCCCGCTACGCCGAACGGGTGCGCCGCCGCCTGGCCGGCGAGCCGGTCGCCTACCTGGCGGGTGAAAAGGCCTTTTTCGGCCTCCAATTGCAGGTGGACCCACGCGTGCTCGTGCCCCGGCCCGACACCGAAACCCTGGTGCATTGGGTGCTGGACGTGCTGGCCCCGCCGCCCGCTCTCCCGCGCTTTCTGGACCTCGGCACCGGCAGCGGCGCCATCGCCCTGGCGGTGAAATCACAGCGCCCCGATGTGGCGGTTTCCGCCACCGATGCCAGCGCCGATGCCCTGGCCGTGGCCTGCGCCAACGCGGAACGCCTGGGCCTGGCGGTGGACTTCCATGCGGGTTCCTGGCTGCAGGCGGTGCCCGGCCAGCGCTTCGACGTGATCGCCAGCAACCCGCCCTACATCGCCGAAGGCGACCCGCACCTCGCAGCCCTCGGCCACGAACCGCTCAGCGCACTCACCTCGGGCAGCGACGGGCTGGACGACATCCGTACGCTGATCGCCAGCGCACCCACGGCGCTGGCCCCGGGCGGCTGGCTGCTGCTGGAGCATGGGCACGATCAGGCCGCCGCCGTGCGCGCCCTGCTGGTGCAGCAAGGGTTCGGGCAAGTCGCCAGCCGCTGCGACCTCGCGGGCATTGAACGGTGCAGCGGCGGGATCTGGCCGCAACAGCGATAATCCGGGCTGTTTTCGGGCCGCGTCCGGCCCGCCCAGATCAGGAGTTATTTGCCATGAGCGACGCCCAGACCCAAATCGACCAGTTGGTCAAATCCAACGACATCGTGCTCTTCATGAAGGGCAATGCCAGTTTCCCCATGTGCGGCTTCTCCGGCCGAGCCATCCAGATCCTGAAAGCCTGCGGCGTTGACACCAAGACGGTGAAGACCGTCAACGTGCTGGAAGATGAAGGCATCCGCCAGGGCATCAAGACCTACAGCAGCTGGCCCACCATCCCGCAGCTCTACGTCAAGGGCGAGTTCATCGGCGGTTCGGACATCATGATGGAGATGTACGAGTCGGGCGAACTGCAGCAGGTCATCAACGGCCAGGCCTGAAGCCGCTCCGCCCCCTGCCCAGCCACCTCCGGGTGGCTTTGTGCTTTCTGGCCTGCGTCTTTTGACACGCTGATGCCCGAAACCTCACACAGCGGGCTGTATTACGGCTTTTCCTGCATTGAGCTCTGGCATGTCTTGTGCTTGAATGAAAGCGTCGCCGAACCCCACAGGAGAACCGCATGAGCTCGCGCAGCCTGGTCGCTTCACCCTCCCTCGGACTGCCCATCGCCCGGATGCGCAGCGTGTTCAGCGCCGACGAGGTCGAGCGCAAGCTGGCTCACCTGCAGGCCAGCGGCAACGAGCGCGACTACGAGGGCCTGCGCAACACCTGGCAACGCATGCTCGAACGCGGGCCCCAACGCTTTGCCGTCAAGCCATCGGGCGTGCCCGACATGGCACCGCTTTACGACCTGCTGCCCAATTTTGGTGAGGTGCTGGACGACGTGAAGCGCCACGTGGCCCTCAGCCAGGACAGCCGCGACAGCCTGGAGGTGACCCCGATCCTGCTGCTCGGGCCGCCCGGCGTGGGCAAGACCCATTTCGCCAAACAGATCGCCGACCTGCTGGGCACCAGCATGAGCCTGGTCCCGATGAGCTCGATGACGGCCGGCTGGCTGCTGTCGGGGTCTTCGTCGCAGTGGAAAGGCGCCAAACCCGGCAAGGTGTTCGAGGCTCTGGTCGACGGCCAATACGCCAACCCGGTGATCGTGGTCGACGAAATCGACAAGGCCAGCGCCGATGCGCAGTACGACCCATTGGGCGCGCTCTACAGCCTGCTGGAGCACGACACGGCACAGAACTTCGTGGACGAGTTCGCCGAAGTGCCGATCGACGCCAGCCAGGTGATCTGGATCACCACCGCCAACGACGAGCGCGCGATTCCGGAGCCGATCCTCAACCGCATGAACGTGTTCGAGATCGAAGCGCCCTCACCCGAAGCGGCACGCAAGATCGCGGCCCACCTGTACCGCAGCATCCTGGGCGAACACGACTGGGGCCAACGCTTCGACCCGGAGCCGTCGGACGATGTGCTCGACCAGTTGGCCTGCCTGGCGCCCCGCGAGATGCGCCGGGCCCTCGTCACCGCCTTTGGCAATGCCCGGCTGGACAACCGCTACAGCGTGGCGGCAGACGACCTGCCGAAGGCGGGCAACGGCAAGTCGCGGATCGGGTTCCTGCAGTAGGCGCCAACAGCGAACCAGCCCACACGGAGGTCCGGACTCAGGCGTCCGGGTGGATCCAGTTGCGGGCGGCGGCATACACCGCGTTCGGGTACTCCGGCCGGCCACGGCTGCCGTTGTAGCGGCCCAGCGCCAGGTAGGTGTCACCGCGCTCGCGGTCCAGGTAGTGGCGCAGGATCACGCAGCCAAAGCGCAGGTTGGTCTGCATGTTGAACAACCGGGACGGATCCCCGTCGCCGATCAGGCGTGACCAGAACGGCATGATCTGCATGTAGCCACGTGCGCCGACACGCGAAATGGCGAATTTGCGGAACGCACTCTCGACCTGTATCAGCCCCAGCACCATGGTGGTGTCCAGCCCGGCGCGGCGCGTTTCGTACCAGACGGTCTGCAGAAACTCGATGCGGGTCTGGAAGTCGGGCTTGCGCTTCTTGAGCCGGTCACTCATGGCACCGAGCCAGCGTAGGTGCGACAGCCGCTTTTCGGTATCGCTGAAATCCGGCACCGGGGGCGCGCTGTTGGCGATGGCCGCGCTGAGCACCGAACGCACCGAGTCGGCCAGGGGCTCCTCGACCTGGCGGCCGGCCCACGCAGGCTCCGACGCGGCCAGCCATCCGAGGCTGCCCAACCCGAAGGCGCTGACCGCGCTCAAACAGTTGCGGCGTGTCAATGCATGGCCATCGAGACCATCCATCGCGACGACCGCCCGGGCCTTCATGCGGCGATCCGGCCCTTCAGGAAGTCGAGTACCTCGGCCACGGCCACCTTGGTGGCGGCCGGATCGCGGCGGTGCTGGTATTCGATCTGGCCTTCCTTGATGCCACGGTCGCCGATGGTCACGCGGTGCGGCACACCAATCAGCTCCCAGTCTGCAAACATCGCGCCCGGGCGTTCGCCTCGATCGTCCAGCAACACATCCACGCCCGCGGCCACCAGTTGCTCGTGCAACTGCTCGGCAGCGGCTTTCACGTCGGGGCTGCGGTCCATGCCGATGGGACAGACCACCACGGTGAACGGGGCGATCGCATCGGGCCAGATGATGCCGCGTTCGTCGTGGTTCTGCTCGATGGCCGCCGCCGGCAGGCGCGTGATGCCGATGCCGTAGCAACCCATCTCGAAATGCGCGGGCTTGCCGTCTTCCCCGAGGAACGTGGCGCCCATCCCCTTGCTGTACTTGGTGCCAAGGTAGAAAACGTGGCCCACTTCGATACCGCGCTCAATGGCCAGGACGCCTTGGCCATCCGGCGAAGCATCGCCCTCCACCACATTGCGCAGGTCGGCCACCAGTTCGGGTTCGGACAGGTCGCGCCCCCAGTTCACGCCGGTCATGTGGAAATCGAGCTCGTTGGCGCCGCAGATCCAGTCGGCCATCACCGCCACCTCGCGGTCCACCACCAGCTTCACGGGCAGCTTCAGGCCAATGGGCCCGAGGTAGCCGGGCTGGCAACCAAAATGCGCCTCTATCTCGGGGATGGTGGCGAAACGGAACCCGGCGTCCAGGCCCGGCACCTTGCCGACCTTGACCTCGTTCATGTCGTGGTCGCCGCGCAGCAGCAGCAGCCAGACCTGGCTCTTCACGATCTCACCGGCCTCGTTGAGCGTGTCGGTCGCCAGCACCAGCGACTTCACGGTCGTGGCCAGCGGCACACCCAGCAACTCGGCCACGTCGGCGCAGGTGCTCTTGCCCGGCGTCGGCGTCTTGACCATCGGATTGGCCGCGGTCGCGCGTGGTCCGGCAGGCGCCAGCGCTTCGGCTTTCTCCATGTTGGCCGCGTAATCGCTGGTGGGGCAATAGACGATGGCGTCTTCACCCGTGGTGGCGATCACCTGGAACTCTTCGCTCAGGTCGCCGCCAATGGCACCGCTGTCGGCCGCCACCGCGCGGTAGCGCAAGCCAAAACGGTCGAAGATACGGCGGTAGGCCGCGGCCATGACCTGGTAGCTCGCCTTGGCGGCGGCTTCGTCGCGATCAAAGCTGTAAGCGTCCTTCATGATGAACTCGCGACCGCGCATCAAGCCAAAACGCGGCCGGCGCTCGTCGCGGAACTTGGTCTGGATCTGGTAGAAATTTTTCGGCAACTGCTTGTAGCTGCGCAGCTCCTGTCGAGCGATATCGGTCACCACCTCTTCACTGGTGGGCTGCACCACGTAGTCCCGGCCGTGGCGGTCCTTGATGCGCAGCAGCTCGGGCCCCATCTTGTCAAAGCGCCCGGTTTCCTGCCAGAGCTCGGCCGGCTGCACCACCGGCATGGTCAGCTCGACCGCTCCAGCACGGTTCATCTCTTCGCGCACGATGGCTTCCACCTTCTGGATCACCCGCAAGCCCATGGGCATGTAGCTGTAGATGCCTGCGCCCAGTTTTTTGATCATGCCGGCGCGGGTCATGAGCTGGTGGCTGACCACCTCCGCATCGGCCGGGGCTTCCTTGAGGGTGGAAATAAAGAACTGGGAGGCTTTCATGGGTACGGCTGCCGTGGGGCAGTGTGGGTCGTTCAAACGGAATCGGTGGGGCCGGATCAGCGTCGGCGATGCCCGTCGGGCATCGGGATTTACCCCTCATTGCGATGCAACGGGTGGGCAATCACTTCGCAAGCCGCAAGGGGCGATGCATAATCCAGACAGTTCAAAAAATTTGGGGTTGATTATGCTTGACAGAGAAGGCTTCAGGCCCAATGTCGGCATCATTCTGCTCAACCAGAGAAACCAGGTGTTCTGGGGCAAGAGGATTCGCTCCCACTCCTGGCAGTTTCCGCAGGGTGGCATCGACCGGGGCGAAACGCCCGAACAGGCGATGTACCGCGAGCTGCACGAAGAAGTGGGTCTCATGCCCGAGCACGTGAGCATCGTCGCCCGCACGCGGGACTGGTTGCGCTACGAGGTGCCGGACCGATTCATCCGCCGCGATGCGCGCGGTCATTACAAGGGTCAGAAGCAGATCTGGTACCTGCTGCGTCTGGTCGCACAGGACTGGCATCTCAACCTGCGTGCCACCAGCCACCCTGAGTTCGACGCCTGGCGCTGGCACGACTACTGGGTGCCGCTGGACGTGGTGGTGGAGTTCAAGCGCGGCGTCTACGAAATGGCGCTGACCGAACTCGCGCGCTACCTGCCCAGGAACGAACACCGCAACCGCTACCTGCGGGGCGCCGGGCGCCAGCGGGGCATGGATGACGGGCCTCATGCAGCGTATTCGAGCGGAGCGCCACCGTGCATGGAGTTGCCCCCGGGGGCAAGCTTCGACCCCGATCCACAGGGCGATCTGCGCACAGGCGATTCGAACAACGTCGACATGCCACGACCGCTGTGAAACGCAGCGGCGTCGCGCTGGGTCAGCTGCGCGACAGGACCAGGTTGTCGCGATGAATCATCTCGGATTCCGCCACATACCCCAGCAAACGCTCAAAGTCATTTGAAGACTTGCGGCACAACAGGCGCGCTTCCGAGCTCGCATAGTTGGCGAGGCCGCGCGCGATTTCCTGGCCCGCGCCGTCGCGCACCGCGATCACATCACCGCGGGAGAATTCGCCCTCGACGGCCGTCATGCCGATCGGCAACAGACTCTTGCCTTCACCCAGGATCTTTTGCACAGCGCCGTCGTCGACCCGCACCGAGCCGCGCAGCTGCAAGTGGTCGGCCATCCAGCGCTTGCGCGCCTGGTTCTTGGGTGTCCCGGCCACCAGGCAGGTGCCGATGGCTTCACCGGCGCAAAGACGCAGCAACACCTGCGGTTCACGTCCCCAGGCAATGACCGTGGATGCGCCAGATCCGGCAGCGCGCTTGGCGGCCAGGATCTTGGTGATCATGCCGCCTTTGCCGATGCCGGAACCCGCGCCACCGGCCATGGTTTCGAGTTCGGGGTCACCAGCCCGAGCCAGATCGACGAACCGCGCGCTCGGATCGCGCCGAGGGTCGGCCGTGTAGAGCCCCTTCTGGTCGGTGAGGATCACCAGCACATCGGCCTCGACCAGATTGGCGACCAACGCTCCCAGGGTGTCGTTGTCGCCGAACTTGATTTCGTCGTTGACGACGGTGTCGTTTTCATTGATCACCGGCACCACACCGAGCTGCAGCAGGGTCAGCAAGGTTGAACGGGCGTTGAGGTAACGCTCACGGTCGGCCAGATCGGCGTGTGTCAACAGCACCTGGGCACTGCCCACGCCGCAGGCGCTGAGCTTGCTCTCGTACATCTGCACCAGGCCCATCTGGCCCACGGCGGCTGCCGCCTGTAATTCGTTGATCTCCCTCGGGCGCTCGCTCCAGCCCAGACGTTTCATGCCTTCGGCCACAGCGCCACTGCTGACCATGATCAGCTCAAGGCCTTGCTGCACCAAGGCAGCCAGTTGGTCGCTCCACTGGCCAATGGCCTCTTCGTCCAGGCCCCGGCCTTCGTTGGTGACCAGACTGGAGCCCACCTTGACGACGATGCGCCGGGCGGACTTGAAGACCCCGGACTGATCGAGACTGGGGTTCAAACGGGTTTCAACTGCTGCCATGGGCTCGCTTCATCCATTGCTGTGGCGGAGGCGCGGTCTCAAAGACCGCGGGGATCTTCAACGAATCGGGGATCCACGTCCACCGGTGCCTGGTGTGACTGGAATTCCTTGGCCAGGTACTCGTAGACACCCTGAATCAGGCGCTCGCATCCCTCACGCGTCAGCGCAGAAATCTCGAACACCGGGCCTTTGTACTTGAGGCGCTTGACGATGTCCTTAACCAAGGCTTCGCGCTGGTCCGTGGGCACCATGTCGAGCTTGTTGAGCACCAGCCAGCGCGGCTTGGCATGCAGCTTGGGATCGAACTTCTTGAGTTCGGCGACGATGGCCTTGGCCTGCACCACCGGATCGACGCCGGCGTCAAACGGTGCCACGTCGAGAATGTGCAGCAGCAAGCGCGTGCGCTGCAAATGGCGCAGGAACTGGTGACCGAGACCTGCTCCCTCTGAAGCGCCTTCGATCAAACCGGGCACGTCGGCGACAACAAAACTCTTCTCGGGCGCCACACGCACCACCCCCAGATTGGGATAGAGCGTGGTGAACGGATAGTCGGCAATCTTGGGGCGCGCGTTCGAGATCGCTGCGATCAAGGTCGATTTGCCCGCGTTGGGCATGCCGAGCAGCCCCACATCGGCCAGCACCTTGAGCTCCAGCTTCAGGACCTTGCGTTCACCGGCCCAACCCGGCGTCTTCTGGCGCGGCGAACGGTTGGTCGAGCTTTTGTAGTGCATGTTACCGAAACCACCGTCGCCGCCTTTGGCAATCGTGATCACCTCACCCGGCACCAGCAACTCGTGCAGCACCTCGCCGGTTTCGGCATCCGCAATGATGGTGCCCACCGGCATCTTGAGCACGATGTCGTCGCCCTTGACGCCGAACATGTCCGAACCCTTGCCGTGTTCACCCCGCCCGGCTTCAAAGCGGCGCGTGTAGCGGAAATCGACCAGGGTGTTGAGACTGGCATCGGCAACCGCCAGCAGGTGGCCGCCGCGGCCGCCATCACCGCCGTCGGGGCCGCCAAATTCTTTGTACTTCTCATGCCGGAACGACGCGCAGCCGTTGCCGCCATCACCGGCGGCGACTTCGATCGTGGCTTCGTCCACAAATTTCATGATCTGTATTCCTGCGATAAACAAACACAAAAGGCCCGCATGGGCGGGCCTTCTGCAATCAGGACATCACCTGCGCCTGGAGCACCGCCTGGAATCAATCCGGCAGCACCAGGACACCCCGCCTCAGACGGGCGTGATGCTCACCACGTGACGGTTCAACTCGCCCTTGATGGCAAAGCTGACATGACCGTCTGCCGTGGCAAACAGGGTGTGGTCTTTGCCCACGCCCACGTTCACACCGGGGTGGAACTTGGTACCGCGCTGACGCACGATGATGGAACCGGCACTGACCAGTTCCCCGCCAAACGCTTTCACGCCGAGCATCTTGGGCTTGGAATCGCGCCCGTTTCGCGTTGAGCCGCCGCCTTTTTTCTGTGCCATGCTGACCTACTCCTCAGGCTGCGATCGACGAGATCTGCAGTTCGGTGAAATTCTGACGGTGACCCTGGCGCTTCTGGTAGTGCTTGCGACGGCGCATCTTGAAGATGTGAACCTTGTCGTGCCTGCCGTGAGCCAGAACCGTGACTGTGACCGTTGCGCCGGAAACCAAGGGAGTGCCAACCTTGATCTCGCTGCCGTTGCCGACTGCCAGAACCTGATCAAACACGATCTCTTGACCCACATCCGCAGCAATCTGTTCTACTTTAATTTTTTCGCCAGCAGCAACACGATACTGTTTGCCACCGGTTTTTATGACCGCGTACATATGAACCTCTTGAAAAATTTCCACGAATGGAATCTTGGTAGACGAAATTCCACCAAGCCAAATATTTTAGCATGACCAGCCCACTCAATCAAGCGGCTCCAGCCAGAACGGACGCACGGCGATCATGACGTCCTCAAACACGAGAAACAGCCCCTGCTCGGTTCCTATAATCCCTGCCACCGCCATCCCGCACCCAGATCACTGCCCGCTCATATCTTGACCCACTCTGAAATCTCCATGAAAAATCCGCTGGACATCATCCAGGGAGACATGCAACGGGTCGACCAGGTGATTGGCGAACGCTTGACAACCGAAGTGCCCTTGGTCAGGGAAGTCGCCCAGTACATCATTTCAGCGGGAGGAAAGCGCCTGCGTCCCGCGCTACTGCTGTTGATCAGCGGCGCCTTGGGCAGTCAGCACCCCCATCGCCACACACTGGCGGCCGTCGTGGAATTCATCCATACCGCAACCTTGCTGCACGACGATGTGGTGGACGAATCCACCCTGCGGCGTGGTCGAGCAACGGCCAACGAACGCTTCGGCAATGCCCCCAGCGTGCTCGTGGGCGACTTCCTGTACTCACGCGCCTTTCAGATGATGGTGGATGTCAACGACATGCGCGTGATGCAAGTGCTCTCGGATGCCACCAACGTGATTGCCGAGGGGGAGGTGCTGCAACTGGTGAACATGCGCGATGCCTCCTTGGACGAGGCAGCCTACCTGCGCGTCATCCGATCAAAGACAGCCAAACTTTTCGAAGCCAGCGCGCGACTCGCACCCATTCTCGCAAGCTCGGATGCCCGGGTCGAGGCGTTGTGCGCCACCTATGGACAAGCACTGGGCACTGCTTTTCAGGTCATTGACGATGTCCTGGACTACGAAGGCAGCGCAGACCAGCTGGGCAAAAACCTTGGCGACGATCTGCGCGAGGGCAAAGTCACGTTGCCCATCATCTGCGCCTTGCGTACAGCGAGCACTGCCGAGAAAGCGGTGCTCCGCAAGGCGATCGAAGAGGGCGACCTCACCCACCTCACTGATATTTTGACCATCATCGAGAAAAACGGCGCCCTGGAATCCGCGCGCCAAAGCGCCATGATTGAAGCCCAGAGAGCCATGGACGCGGCGCGCATGCTGCCCGTCAATGACTACAGTGCGGCTTTGCTACAATTGCCCGCTGGCTTGATGGAGCGACGCTCCTGATCACAGCGAACGGCGGTATCGCAGCCGCCGGAAGATTGACCTGACAGGTCCATCGGGGTGTAGCTTAGCCAGGTAGAGCGCTACGTTCGGGACGTAGAGGCCGGAGGTTCGAATCCTCTCACCCCGACCACATTCGGTATCGGCACCAACCGCCACAGCAACCTCCTCAAGGGTCGCTGCTGGCCGTTTCGCAACCTGGATACAACGACCACAATGCCTGAATCGGCGAATTCAGCACAAGTTGCGTCAATATTGGCCGCCAAGTCATTGATTTACGATAGATTACGGCTCTATGGCGTCTGTTGATACAGTGATCCAGGATACCTCCACCATGGCTTTGCCAGGCTTGGGGCGCGCCTTGGTGTCCGCAGGAAAGCTGGGGCAAAAGGCTGCTGAAGACCTTTACAAGAAAGCGCAAAGTGGCCGAACCACGTTCATTGCTGAACTGACCGGTTCTGGTGCGGTGTCTGCCTACGATCTGGCGCACACCATGTCGACTGCGTTTGCGGCCCCGCTGCTGGATCTGGACGCCATTGACGTGCAGCGCCTGCCCAAGGACTTGCTGGACGCCAAAATTTGTGCGGACTTTCGCATCGTTGTGCTCAGCAAGCGCAACAACCGCCTCATGGTGGCCACCGCCGACCCAGCAGATCAACAGGCGGCCGAAAAAATCAAGTTTGCCACCCAGATGGGTGTCGACTGGGTGATTGCCGAATTTGACAAGCTCAGCAAACTGGTGGAATCCCAGTCGACCACGGCCAACGAGGCCATGGACAACATCATCGGCGGTGATTTCGAGTTCGACGAGATGACAGCCGATGCGGCTGTCACCGAAGCCAGCGACAAGACCCTGTCGTCTGAAGTCGATGACGCCCCCGTTGTTAAATTTCTTCACAAGATGCTGCTGGACGCATTCAACATGCGCGCCTCCGATCTGCACTTTGAACCCTATGAGCACAACTATCGGGTGCGATTTCGCATCGATGGAGAGCTCAGGGAGATTGCTTCACCGCCCATTGCCATCAAAGACAAGCTGGCTTCGCGCATCAAGGTGATTTCCCGCATGGACATATCCGAGAAGCGTGTGCCTCAGGATGGGCGGATGAAGCTCAAGGTCGGTCCTGATCGGGTGATCGATTTCCGGGTCAGCTCCTTGCCGACCCTGTTTGGTGAAAAGATCGTGATCCGTATCCTGGATCCCAGCAGCGCCAAGGTGGGCATCGACGCCTTGGGTTACGAACCAGAAGAAAAAAAGCGCCTGATGGAGGCGATCGGTCGACCCTACGGCATGGTCCTGGTCACCGGTCCGACCGGCTCGGGCAAGACCGTGTCGCTCTACACCTGCCTGAACATCCTGAACAAGCCGGGCATCAACATTTCCACGGCGGAAGACCCATCGGAAATCAACCTGCCAGGCGTCAACCAGGTCAACGTCAACGAAAAAGCAGGCCTGACGTTTGCTGCAGCGCTGAAGGCCTTCTTGCGACAGGATCCTGATGTGATCATGGTTGGTGAGATCCGAGACCTGGAAACGGCGGACATCTCCATCAAGGCTGCGCAAACGGGTCACATGGTGCTTTCGACCCTGCACACCAACGATGCCCCGACCACACTCACTCGCATGATGAACATGGGCATCCCCACGTTCAACATTGCCTCCAGCGTGATCCTGATCACGGCGCAGCGTCTGGCCCGCCGGCTCTGCCCGACATGCAAAGCGCCGCTCGACGTGCCACGCAAGGCGCTGATCGATGCGGGGTTCAAGCCGGAAGACCTGGATGGCACCTGGACACCCTACAAGCCTGTAGGCTGCTCTGCCTGCAACAACGGCTACAAAGGTCGGGTGGGCATCTACCAGGTCATGCCCATCTCTGAGGAAATCCAGCGCATCATCCTCAAGGGTGGCAGTGCACTTGATATCGCGCAGCAAGCAGGCAAAGAAGGTGTGCGTACCCTGCGTGAATCGGGGTTGCTCAAGGTACGGCAAGGCATGACTTCTCTGGAAGAAGTCTTGAGCGTCACCAACGAATAAGCCAGTACAGACCCACAATCCGAGGACCACATGGCAACCGCAGCATCCAAAAGCGTCAAGGACTTTGTTTTTGAATGGGAAGGCAAGGACCGCAACGGCAAGCAGGTGCGGGGAGAAACCAGAGCCGTGGGTGAAAACCAGGTTCTTGCTGCGTTGCGGCGGCAAGGCATTGTCCCCGGCAAGATCAAAAAGCGGCGGATGAGCTCCGGCAAGCGCATCAAGCCCAAAGACATAGCCGTCTTCACCCGGCAACTGGCCACAATGATGAAAGCGGGTGTTCCCCTGTTGCAAGCCTTCGATATCGTCGGCCGGGGCAACCCCAACCCCAGTGTCTCGAAGTTGCTCAATGACATCCGGTCCGACGTCGAAACCGGTACATCACTGAGCGCGGCATTTCGGAAAAACCCGCTCTATTTCGACAGCCTGTATTGCAACCTGGTCGAAGCGGGCGAAGCTGCCGGTATTCTGGAAGAGTTGCTGGATCGGTTGGCGGTCTACATGGAAAAAACCGAGGCCATCAAGTCCAAGATCAAGTCGGCATTGATGTACCCCATTTCGGTGGTCATCGTCGCCTTTGTGGTCGTGGCCGTGATCATGATCTTCGTGATCCCGGCATTCAAGGATGTCTTTTCTTCCTTTGGCGCCGATCTGCCGGGGCCTACGCTGGTCGTCATCGCCATGAGCGAGTTCTTCACCGAGTACTGGTGGCTGATTTTTGGCGGTCTGGGTGGCGGCTTCTATTTTTTCATGCAAGCTTGGCGACGCAATGAAAAGGTGCAGCGTTTCATGGATCGGTTGATGCTCAAAATGCCGATTTTCGGGACCTTGGTCGAAAAATCCGTGATCGCCCGATGGACACGCACCCTGTCCACCATGTTTGCGGCTGGCGTCCCGCTGGTCGAAGCGCTCGATTCGGTGGGCGGTGCATCGGGGAACTCGGTCTATGCGATTGCCACCGAAAGGATCCAGCAGGAAGTTTCCACCGGCACCAGTCTGACGAACGCCATGACCAACGCCAACATCTTTCCCTCCATGGTCCTGCAGATGTGCGCCATTGGTGAAGAGTCCGGCTCCATCGACCACATGTTGGGCAAGGCAGCCGACTTCTATGAGGCGGAAGTGGACGACATGGTCGCAGGACTGTCCAGCCTGATGGAGCCCATCATCATCGTCATCCTGGGCACTATCATCGGAGGCATCGTGGTGGCGATGTACCTGCCGATTTTCAAACTGGGTCAAGTGATTTGATGCCGATGGTGGAGGCGCTCGACGCATTGGCGCTGGGCACGCTCGGGCTTCTCGTGGGCAGTTTTTTGAACGTGGTGATCCACCGTCTGCCCAAAATGATGGAGCTGCGGTGGGCGGCCGAATGTGCCGGGCTTCAAGGCCATTCATCCGAGGCACCTCCGACGGCGGAAGCGCCGCCGCGCTTCAACCTGATGGTGCCCCGTTCGCGCTGCCCGCACTGCGGACACCAGATCCGCTGGTTCGAGAACATCCCGGTCCTGAGCTACATCGCCTTGCGTGGTCGATGCGCCAGCTGCGAAGCCCGTATCAGCCCACGGTACCCCCTGATCGAATTGCTCAACGCAGCACTGTTTGCCTGGTGTGGCTGGCGCTGGGGGCTGGGCTGGACCGCGCTGGCTTGGAGTGGTTTTGCAGCGGCCGTTTTGGCGCTGGCCTGCATCGACTGGGACACAACCCTGTTGCCAGACGACATCACCCTGCCCTTGCTGTGGGCCGGTCTTTGCGCGGCAGCGTTGGGGTTGAGCGGCACCACCCTGACCGATGCACTCTGGGGTTCGGTGGCTGGCTACCTCTCCCTGTGGATGGTGTATTGGGCCTTCAAACTGGCCACGGGCAAAGAAGGCATGGGCTATGGCGACTTCAAGTTGTTTGCCGCGCTCGGCGCGTGGTTTGGCTGGCAGGCGCTGATCCCCGTCATCCTGATGGCATCGCTCATCGGCGCAGCCATCGGGATCGCACTCAAAGTGTCCAGCCAGCTGCGCGAGGGTGGCTACGTTCCGTTCGGTCCCTTTCTGGCGCTTGCCGGGCTGACGGCCATGATTTTCGGCCCCTCGTCCATTCTCGCCACCATCGGACTTTGACCATGGCGGCCATGCGTCCAGCGCTGCGACTCGGGCTGACGGGCGGTATCGGCAGCGGAAAGAGCACAGTGGCACAGCTGTTGCGTGAACGCGGCGCCACTGTCATCGATGCCGATGCCATCTCACGAGCGTGCACCCAACCCGGAGGCAGCGCCATGCCCGCCGTGGCGCAATCGTTCGGCCCAGCCTTCATAGCGCAAGACGGTTCACTGGACCGCCAACGCATGCGTGACCATGTCTTCACGAATCCGGATGCCCGAAGGTTGCTGGAGTCCATCGTGCACCCGCTGGTCGCCCAGGAAATCCAGCGCCAGGCGAAGACCGCCACAGCCCACGGCCTGGTGTTTGACGTGCCGTTGCTTGTGGAATCGCCTCGCTGGAGGCCCCAGCTGGACCTCGTGCTCGTGGTGGATTGCGAGACAGCGACGCAGATTCGGCGGGTGACTTCGCGCAGCGGCCTGGACCGGACGGCGATCGAAGGCATCATCAACAGTCAGAGTCCGCGGCATAAGCGACTCGCCGCGGCAGACTTGGTGATCTTCAACAATGGCAATGAGATACAGCCTTTGCGACGAATCGTCGGGCAGCTCGCTGACCAGATCGGGCTATGATGAAAGGCCTGCATACCAACGCCCTCTGCGAACCCTTGCCGCCGTGATCCTGTACGAATATCCTTTCAACGAACGCATTCGCACCTATTTGCGGCTGGAGCACCTGTTCCGGCGACTGGCGGAACTGCTGCCCCGCACGCACGCACTGGACCATCACTTTGCCATCCAGACCATTTTCGAGATCATGGATGTCGCCTCCCGGGTCGACATGAAGTCGGATGTGCTCAAAGACATCGAACGGCACAAACAGCAGCTCAATAGCTACCGAGGCAACCCGGCGATCTCTGAGCGCGCTCTGAACGAAGTCATTGCGCAGCTCGACACCTGCTTCGCCCAGCTCAACAACCTGCCGGGGAAAACCGGTCTGTCCCTGACCGAAAACGACTGGTTGATGAGCATCAGAAGCCGCATCGGCATCCCCGGTGGCACTTGCGAATTCGACCTCCCAGCCTACTTCCACTGGCAACACCACAGCGTCGAACAGCGTCAAGCCGATCTGCAGCGTTGGGTCCAGACACTGGCCCCCCTGGCAGAAGCGGTTGTGCTGCTGCTGAAGATGCTGCGCGATTCAGGTTCACCACAAAAGGTGGTGGCTCCGGGTGGTCAATTTCAACAGAATCTGCCCCAGGGTCGAACTTTTCAGCTGCTGCGTCTCGGCATCAATCCCTCATTCGGGTTGATTCCGGAAATCAGCGGCAACCGGCTGTTGCTGTCGGTTCGATTGATGCGCCAGGGCGACGACGAACGCCTGCATCTGGCCCAAGAAGATGCATCTTTCGAGTTGACGCTCTGCGCCTGAAGCATTGATGCCGGAACCCGAATTCACCGTGAAAACCGTTGCATGCCCGGCCTGCAAAGGTCCCAGCATCTACGCTCCCAGCAACATCTACCGACCGTTCTGCAGTGAGCGCTGCAAGAACCTGGACCTCGGAGCCTGGGCCAGCGAACGCTTCAAACTGCCTGAACAAACCCCCAACACAGATCCCGATTTTGAGCAGAGCTGACCTGGGCTGACGCCGCGTCTGACCGACTCAGGTGACCTGCTCTTCCATCAGCCATTCCAGCACCGGTACCGTGCCGGGCAGCACCGGTGAGCAGCGAACGGGCAGACGCTCCCAGGCAAACGTCTGTCCCTCGTGCATCTGCAACTCACCCGACCAGTCATGCACCTTGCAGAAGTGCAGCCGCACCAGGGCATGGGGATAGTCAACCAGTTTTTCGCGCCAGGGCAATGCGGCGCCGATCGTCAAACCAATCTCTTCGATCAACTCGCGGCGCAAGGCCTGCTCCACCGTTTCCCCTGCCTCCAGCTTGCCGCCCGGAAACTCCCAATACCCTGCGTACACCTTGCCTTCTGGGCGACTCGTGAGAAGAAACTCACCGCCGGGCGCAATCAACACCCCGACAGCCACATCAACGATCGGACGTTCGGGCGACGTGTCGCGCGTGTGTTCCGCATCCACCACCAGCACCGGATCGTTCATGGTTTTAGCCCGGGCACAGGTCGGGCATTTCCTGCGGCATGGGTGCCCGCATAGTCGCGGGCAAACTGGTACGCCACGCGGCCACTGCGGGACCCGCGCTCCAATGCCCAGACCAGCGCTTGAGGCCGTGCCGCCTCAGTGTCACTGGACGAAATGCCGAACGCTGCGAGCCACTGAGACACGATGCTCAGGTACTCGTCCTGACTGAACGGGTAGAAGCTCACCCAGAGACCAAAGCGCTCCGACAGAGAAATCTTTTCTTCCACCACCTCGCCCGGATGCACTTCCCCGTCGGGTGTGTGCGTGTAGCTGAGGTTTTCCTTCATGTACTCGGGCAGCAGGTGGCGTCGGTTGCTGGTGGCGTAGATCAGGACGTTCTGCCCGGCGGCAGATACCGAGCCATCCAGAATCGACTTGAGCGCCTTGTAGCCGGGCTCCCCATCTTCGAAACTGAGGTCATCGCAAAACACGATGAAGCGCTCGGGACAATCGGCCACCACATCGACGATATCGGGCAGATCCACCAGATCGGCTTTGTCCACCTCGATCAGTCGAAGGCCCTGACCCGCATACTCATTGAGACAGGCCTTGACCAGCGACGACTTGCCGGTGCCACGTGCCCCGGTCAGCAGCACGTTGTTGGCCGGCAGGCCTTTCACGAATTGCAGGGTGTTTCGCTGAATCTTGTCTTTCTGGCCGTCAATTTCCTGGAGATCGTCCAGGCGCATGTGGGCCACATGCCGCACCGGCTCCAGCACACCATGGCCACTGCTGCGTTTGCGGTAGCGGTAGGCCACCGATGCCTTCCAGTCCGGCGCACCCAGCGGTTGGGGCAGTACCGTTTCGATGCGGGTGATCAGCTGTTCGGCCCGTTCGATCAGTCGTTCAAATTTTTCGTTCATCGCAAGCCCTCAGCGCACAAGGAAACCTTCCGGAGACATCGCAGAACCGGCCTTGCCAGGCTGCAGACGTCGCCCCCGGAGGGGGCCGCGCACGGCGCGGCGGAAGGGGTCAAGATCTGTAGTCGGCGTTGATCGTCACGTAGTCGTGGCTGAAGTCGCAAGTCCAGACCGTCTCCACCGCCGTCCCACGGCCGAGACCAATGCGGACCAGGATCTCGGCATCCTTCATCACACGCTGGCCGTCTTCCTCGCGGTAGTCCGGATGGCGGCCGCCCGCCGTGACCACGTGCACGTCACCCAGATGCAACTCGATCCGGGTGGCATCCAGATCGGCAATGCCGGCGTACCCGACCGCCGCCAGGATGCGGCCAAGATTCGGATCGCTGGCAAAAAAGGCCGTTTTGACCAACGGCGAATGGGCCACCGCATAAGCGACCTGCAAACATTCGGCCGATGAGCCCCCACCTTCCACCCGCACGGTGATGAACTTGGTTGCACCTTCGCCATCTCGCACGATGGCGTGGGCCAGAAACTGGGCCACCTGGGTCATTGCCACCAGCAAGGCCTGCCCCTCGGGGCTGTCCAGCGAAGTCACCAAGGCATTGCCGGCCTGGCCCGTGGCCACCACCACGAAGGAATCGTTGGTGGAGGTGTCTCCATCCACCGTCACGCGATTGAACGAACTGTCGGCCAAGCGCTTGGCCAGCGAGTTCATCAAGGCAGGCGCCACGGCTGCGTCGGTGGCCATGTAGCCCAGCATGGTCGCCATGTTGGGTCGGATCATGCCCGCACCCTTGGCAATGCCGCTCACCGTCACGGTCTTGCCACCCACCACAGCCTGGCGGCTGATGGCTTTGGGCAGGGTGTCGGTGGTCATGATCCCCTCCGCCGCCTTGAGCCATTGCGAACCGGTGGCACCCTCCGCGCCACCAGCATCTGACAACGCAGCAGGCAGGCCGGCCAGCAGACGGTCCAGGGGCAAGGGCTCCATGATCACGCCAGTGGAAAACGGCAGCACCTGCTCGTGCTGCACGCCCAGAGCCAGCGCCAGGGCGTTGGTGGTCTGGCGCGCGTTCTGCAGCCCCGGCTCCCCCGTCCCGGCATTGGCGTTGCCCGTGTTGATGACCATGGCACGGATGCCCTGCCCCGCCGCCAAGTGATCCCGACACACCTGGACTGGCGCCGCTGCGTAGCGGTTTTGCGTGAAAACAGCCCCAACTGCAGATCCTTCATCAAGAAGAAACACGGTCAGGTCTTTGCGATTGGTCTTGCGGATCCCCGCTTCGGCCACGCCAATGCGCACACCGGCAACCGATAACAGATCCTCGGCTTGGGGCGCGGTGTAGTTCACAGCCATGGCAACAGACTCCAGATTGAGAAACGCAAAGATCGAAGGGCATTCAAGCCACAACTCCAAGGAACTGGCTTGGTCAGGCCGCGGGCGCTGCCCCCCTGAGAGGCGGCGTCAGCGGCGCAAGGAGGATCAAGTGAGCAAACCGTGGCAGTGCTTGTATTTTTTCCCACTGCCACACGGACATGGGTCGTTGCGCCCAACACGCGCCACGGCGGGATCACTGCCTGCAAGACCTGTATCACCGGCGCCCGACCGGCTCTCGACCTCGCCCGTTTCGGTGGGCGCGGTGTAGGTCACATTGGCAATCTGTTCACCCCGTGCTTCCATCTGCTCGGCTTCTTCGGTGATCTGCTCTGCCGACTGCACACGCACGTTCATAAGAATGCGACTGACATCGTTCTTCACGCTGTCGAGCAACTGACCAAACAGCACAAAGGCTTCGCGCTTGTATTCCTGTTTTGGCTGCTTCTGCGCATAGCCGCGCAGATGAATGCCCTGACGCAGATAGTCCAGCGCAGACAGGTGTTCGCGCCACTGGCTGTCGATGGTCTGCAGCAGCACCATGCGCTCGAACTGAGTGAAGTTCTCCTCACCCACCATGCCGACCTTCTGATCAAACACCCCCTTGGCCGCGACCAGCACACGCTCGACAATTTCTTCGGCATCGATGGACTCGGCATCAGAAACCCACGAAGCCACCGGCGCATCGACCGACCATTGCTCGCGCAAAACGCGCTCCAGGCCTGGCAGATCCCACTGCTCTTCCACACTGCCTTCGGGCACGTATTCGCGCACCAGGTCGGTGAAGCAGCCATCGCGCAGCGAATCGATCTGGGCGCGCAGGCTTTCCGCGTCGAGGATGTCGTTGCGCTGCTGGTAGATCACTTTGCGCTGGTCGTTCGACACGTCGTCGTATTCGAGCAGCTGCTTGCGGATATCGAAGTTGCGCGCCTCAACCTTGCGCTGCGCGCTTTCGATGCTGCGCGTTACGATACCGGCCTCGATCGCCTCCCCCTCAGGCATCTTCAGGCGCTCCATGATGGCGCGCACCTTGTCACCAGCGAAGATCCGCATCAGCGAATCGTCAAGGCTCAGGTAGAAGCGCGATGAGCCCGGGTCACCCTGGCGGCCCGAACGCCCGCGCAACTGGTTGTCGATGCGGCGGCTCTCGTGGCGCTCGGTGGCGATGATGCGAAGACCACCCAGCGCCTTGACCTTTTCGTGGTCCAGCTGCCACTGCTGGCGCAGAGCTTCGATACGCGAGACCTTGGTCGCTTCGTCGAGCGACTCGTCGCCCTCAATGGCTGCGGTCATCTTCTCCAGGTTGCCGCCGAGCACGATATCGGTGCCGCGACCCGCCATGTTGGTGGCGATGGTGATGGCACCGGGGCGCCCGGCCTGGACAATGATGTCGGCCTCGCGGGCGTGCTGCTTGGCGTTGAGCACCTCGTGAGGCAGGTTTTCCTTCACCAGCAGCGCGGCAATGATTTCCGAGTTTTCGATCGACGAAGTCCCCACCAGCACCGGCTGGCCACGCTCATGGCACTCGCGGATGTCTTCGATGGCTGCGGCGTATTTTTCCGGTGTCGTCTTGTACACGCGGTCGAGCTGGTCGGTGCGTTTGCTGACGCGGTTGGGTGGAATCACCACCGTTTCCAGGCCGTAGATTTCCTGGAACTCGTAGGCTTCGGTGTCGGCCGTACCGGTCATGCCCGAGAGCTTGCCGTACAGACGGAAATAGTTCTGGAACGTGATGGACGCCAGCGTCTGGTTTTCCGGCTGGATCGCGACGCCCTCCTTCGCCTCCACCGCCTGGTGCAGGCCATCGCTCCAGCGGCGGCCCGACATCAGTCGCCCGGTGAACTCGTCCACGATAACGATCTCGCCACCCTGGTTCACATAGTGCTGGTCCCGGTGATAGAGGTGGTGTGCTTTCAGCGAAGTCACCAGGTGGTGCATCAGGGCGATGTTGGCCGGGTCGTAGAGCGATGCGCCCTCGGGCAGCAGGCCGGCCTGGCTGAGCAGGCGCTCGGCGTTCTCGTGGCCCTGTTCGGTCATGTGGATCGCGTGCGATTTTTCATCAACCGTGAAGTCACCCGGCTTGGTCACGCCCTCACCGGTGCGCGGGTCGGCCTCGCCCTCCTGGCGGGTCAGGTGCGGAATCAATTGCTTGATCGCCATGTAAACCTGCGTCTGATCTTCCGCCTGGCCGCTGATGATCAGCGGCGTGCGGGCCTCGTCGATCAGGATCGAGTCCACCTCGTCCACGATGGCGTAGTTGAGCCCCCGTTGCACGCGATCACCGGCCTCGTAGACCATGTTGTCGCGCAGGTAGTCGAACCCATACTCGTTGTTGGTGCCGTAGGTGATGTCGGCGCGGTAGGCAGCTTGCTTCTCTTCGCGCGGCGCCTGCGGCAGGTTGATACCCACTGTGAGTCCGAGAAAGGTGTAGAGCCGGCCCATCCACTGGGCATCGCGGCTGGCCAGGTAGTCGTTGACCGTCACCACGTGCACACCTTTGCCGGTGAGCGCGTTCAGATACACCGGCAGCGTGGCAGTCAGCGTTTTGCCCTCACCCGTGCGCATTTCAGCCACCTTGCCATGGTGCAATGCCAGGCCACCGACCAGTTGCACATCGAAATGGCGCATCTTCATCACACGCTTGCTGGCTTCACGCACCAACGCAAACGCCTCCGGCAACACCGACTCCAGCGCCTCACCATCCGCTATGCGGCGCTTGAAAACTTCGGTCTGGGCCTTGATGTCTTCGTCACTGAGTTTTTCGAACTGCGGTTCAAGGCCATTGATCCGCTCCACCGTTTTGCGATAGGTCTTGAGCAAGCGGTCGTTGCGACTACCAAATATTTTGGTGAGAATGTTTGTGGCCATACATGCGGGCCTGCACCGACAACGTGCCAAGACGTGCCGGACAGGCAAAAGGGAATCGGAGGGCTCTTGCCAGCGGTTGCTGCACAAAGGCGGTAAACCCCTGATGTGCCTGCAAATGCTGCTCTTTCAAGAGCAAAGTGGGGATTTTAACTGGCGCACCAAGGCGCACTCACTGCCTGCGCGGACCTCTCGGTGCCAGCTGCGCTGCCGCGAGGTTTTCGCCCGCGTCCAGGAAACGCCTGGGATCTTGCACAACCCCTGATACCCAGACCTCAAAATGCAAATGAGGTCCTGTCGATCGCCCGGTAGAGCCAACCTCTGCGATCTTCTGCCCCCGCTTGACGATATCGCCCTTCCTGACCAGCACGCGGGAGGAATGTGCGTAGCGGGTGATCAGATCGTTGCCGTGATCGATTTCCACCATGTTCCCATAGGCAGGGTGGACCTCCTGCACCACCACCACACCGCCTGCGGCAGCGAGGATCGGGGTTCCCGTGTCCGCGGGAAAATCCAGTCCCGTGTGCATGGCCGAACGCCCGGTGATGGGATCAATGCGGAAACCGAAAGGAGAACCCACCCGGACCCCCTGCACAGGCTCCTCGGTGGGCACCATGGTGCGCAGGATCTTCTGATCAAACAGGCGAGATTCCACCACCGTCAACCAATCGACTCTCGAACCGGTGTTGCGGTCGAGTTGGTCCATGGCAGCCATCAGTTCATCGACCGTCAGATCTCGCCCGCCCACCAGCGCACCGCCGGAACCCGCGGGAATCTTGAATTCCTGGGGATTGATGCCTGCCAATCCCGCCACACGCTCGCCAAGCGATTCAATTTGCACCATGCGACCTTGCATCTCGCCCAGCTTGCGAGCCATCGCATCCAGGTTCTCGCGCATGTAGAGCTCCTTGGAGTCGAGTTCGCCTTGCGTCACCAGACGGGCCACAGAACCAAAACCGGGCCAACCCTGGCGAACACCTTCCAGAAAGACCCAGTGGTAAGCAGCCACCGCGCCCAACATCATCAAGAGCGACGCGAACGCTCCCATGGCAACGAGTCTGATACCGTTCAGATGCAACGCCCGACTCTTGGCGAGCCAGGCATCCGTGATAATGATGTGCACGTTTCAAACCTTTCTGACGGTAACGGGTCAGCCCCGAGACACCCCATGCCCGAACACCGATATCAGACCCAGTTCAGCCTGGAACAGGCTGCCAGTGCCGCCCCCACGCTGGCCGCGTTGCGTGAACGAATCCGCGAATCCCAACGGTGCCTGGAACAGATCCAGCACCTGATTCCGGCTGCTCTGCGGCGTCAGGTTCAGGCCGGCCCCATACATGAAACCGAATGGTGCCTGCTGGTCAGCAGCGCCGCCGCCTCAACCAAATTGCGTCAGTTGCTTCCCGCCCTGCAGCAAACCCTCACGCACCAAGGCGCACGCGTCAGCAATATTCGCATCAAGGTACAGACACCTCAACGCTGAATCGTGCGCAGAGAGTAGCCCTGCCCCCAAACACTGCAACCCGAACATCCATCAAATGGTGCCGCTTGTCTGACTCGAACAGACGACCTATCGCTTACAAGGCGAGTGCTCTACCAACTGAGCTAAAGCGGCGGATAGCTAACGTTTGATTTTACTTGACCCGTTTGAGCGTTGGACGCCCACCACCCTGGTTCGGACCACGGGGTGGCGGTTCATCCGTCGCCGCAGACTTGGCCTCTGCCGTTTGATCACTGGGCACTGCGCGCAGATTGGCCCGCTCGGCGTCGTCGGCTCGAACAGGCGCCAACACCGCATCCGAAGACGAGAGGCCGGCAAAGCTACCCGCAGCAGGTGCCGGAAACGCCATGCCTTGTCCATTTTCGCGCGCATAGATCGCAACAACGTGATCGATGGGGACCACGATCTCCCGAGCAACGCCACCAAACCGGGCCTTGAACTCGATGAACTCATTGCCCAAGTGCAACGAACTGGTCGCGTCAAAACTCACATTGAGGACGATTTCGCCATTCTTCACAAACTCCAAAGGCACCTTCACAGACCCATCCACCTGGACGGCGATGTAGGGCGACAATCCGTTGTCGACACACCACTCGTGCAACGCGCGGATGAGGTAAGGACGGGTGGAAGGGGTGTCCTGATCAGGGAGGCTCATGGATGTATGAAGGTCTGTGTCTCGTCAACAGGTCATGGCAAAGCCGCCACGACCCATCACTTGCGCATGACTTTTTCAGAAGGCGTCAGTGCTTCAATGTAGGCTGGACGCGAAAAAATCCGCTCGGAGTACTTGAGCAGCGGCGCTGCGTTCTTGCTCAGTTCGATGCCATAGAAGTCCAGACGCCAGAGCAACGGCGCGATGGCCACATCGAGCATTGAGAAGTTGTCACCCAGCATGAACTTGTTCTTCAGGAACACCGGCGCGAGTTGGGTCAGGCGGTCACGGATGTGGGCCCGTGCCTTTTCCAGTGCCTTGTCATTGCCTTTCGTGCTGCGAGATTCCAGCACGGACACGTGGGCAAACAGCTCCTTCTCGAAGTTCAGCAAAAACAGCCGCACGCGTGCACGGTCCACGGGGTCACCGGGCATCAGCTGGGGGTGGGGGAAGCGCTCATCAATGTACTCATTGATGATGTTCGATTCGTACAGGATCAGGTCACGCTCAACCAGAATGGGCACCTGGCCATAAGGGTTCATGACGCTGATGTCTTCGGGCTTGTTGTACAGGTCCACATCGCGGATCTCGAAATCCATGCCCTTCTCAAACAGGACGAAGCGGCAGCGGTGGGAATAGGGACAAGTCGTTCCCGAATACAAAACCATCATAGAGGAGTCTCCTTAATGCAAAAACAGTGGCCGACCTGACCGCTCGTGTACGGCAACAGGCCAACCACTGTGGATTTTCAGGCCATTCGGATCAAACCGGAAGCCCGAAGCGGTGCGTGAGTTACTTGACGTCTTTCCAGAAAGAGGCATTCAGACGCCATGTCACAAGGGTGAACAGCGCCAGAAAAAGCATCACCCAGACGCCCAAGCGCACCCGGGTATTTTGGGCTGGTTCGCCCATCCATTGCAGGTAGGCCACCAGGTCACCCACGTTCTGATCGTATTCAGCTGCGCTCAAACGACCCGCTTTGCCTTGCTCCCAGCCCTTGAGGACGTCCACTTCGTGGCCATGGCTGCTCACTTTTTCCATGACGGGCTTGCGCTCGCCTTGGAGCTCCCACAACGGATGGGGCATGCCGATGTTCGGAAACACCAGGTTGTTCCAGCCGGTCGGCTTGGTTTCGTCGCGGTAATAGCTGCGCAGCAAGGTGTAGAGGTAGTCCGCACCCGAATAACCAGCACCGGAACGCGAGCGCGCGATCACGGTCAGGTCGGGCGGATTGGCACCGAACCACTCTTTCGCCTGGCGGGGATTGATCGAGGCCTTCATCGTGTCACCGATCTTGTCGGTGGCAAAAGTCAGGTTCTCCGCGATCTGCTTGTCGGTCAGGCCAATGTCGCGCAAACGGTTGTAGCGCATGAAGGATGCCGAATGGCAGCTCAGGCAGTAGTTGACAAAGATCTTGGCGCCGTTTTGCAGGGCCGCCACGTCGTTGGTTCGGTTGGGCGCCTTTTCAATTGGTACGCCAAAACCGCCTGCAGCCAGTGCGCTGGCCGAAAGCCCCAGAGCCAGTGCAAAGCCCAGAAGGATTTTTTTCATTTGCTTGATTCTCCGCTTGTGCTGGTGTGTCTCAGTGAGGCTTGAAGTTGATGCGGTTCGGCACCGGCTTGAACTCGCCGAGCCGACTCCACCAAGGCATCAGCAGGAAGAAGCCAAAGTAGAACAGGGTACCGACCTGCGAAACACGTTCACCCACGGGCGACGGTGGCAACACACCCAAATAGCCCAGGATCAGGAAGTTGACGACAAACACGGCATACAACCACTTGTTCCAGTTCGGGCGGTAGCGGATCGACTTGACGGGGCTGTTGTCCAACCAAGGCAAGAAGAACAGGATGATCACGGCGCCACCCATGGCGACCACACCCCAGAACTTGGCGTCAATGGCCATCATCAGCGCCACGAGCACAACGGCACCGCCCACCACTGCGCCCTTCATGACGAGGCTGAGTTTGGCTTTGGCCACGCCCAGCAACGCGCCGAGCAACACGCAGGCAATCAGGGCATACATCATTTCACTGGTGATTGCACGCAGCATCGAGTAGAACGGCGTGAAGTACCAGACCGGCGCAATGTGCAGCGGTGTCACCAGCGGATCGGCGGGGATGAAGTTGTTGAACTCCAGGAAGTAGCCGCCGAACTCGGGCGCAAAGAACACGATCGCCGAGAACACCATCAGGAACAACGACACGCCAAAGATGTCGTGCACGCTGTAATAGGGGTGGAAGGGAATGCCGTCGACCGGATGGCCATGGGCGTCTCTCGGTGCGCCGGGGCCCTTGATCTCTACGCCGTCCGGGTTGTTGGATCCCACTTCGTGCAGCGCGATGATGTGCGCCACCACCAAGCCCAGCAGCACCAGCGGCACAGCGATCACGTGGAAGCTGAAGAAGCGGTTGAGCGTGGCATCACCGACCACAAAGTCACCGCGGATCAGCAAAGCCAGATCAGGACCAACAAAGGGAATGGCCGAGAACAGATTCACGATCACCTGGGCACCCCAGTAGGACATCTGACCCCAGGGCAGCAGGTAGCCCATGAACGCTTCAGCCATCAGCACCAGGAAGATGGCGCAACCGAACACCCACACCAGTTCACGTGGCTTGCGGTACGAGCCGTAAATCAGGCCCCGGTACATGTGCAGGTAGACCACGATGAAGAACGCCGACGCACCTGTGGAGTGCATGTAGCGGATCAACCAGCCCCAAGGCACGTCGCGCATGATGTACTCGACCGAGGCGAATGCGAGGTTGGCGTCGGGCTTGTAGTGCATCACCAGGAAGATGCCGGTGACGATCTGGATCACCAGCACCAGCAGGGCCAGCGAGCCGAAGATGTACCACCAGTTGAAGTTTTTTGGTGCGTAGTACTCGGCCATGTGCTCATTGAAGAGCTTGGACAGCGGGAACCGGTTATCGACCCAGTTCAGTGCTTTCTGGCCCAGCGGGGCGTCGGGGGAAATTTCTTTGAATTCAGCCATGGATTGCCTCTGTGGTCGGTTGCCTGCGGGTGCCGGTCAGGCCTTTTCTTCGCCAATCAGCAGCGTTGTGTCTGAAAGGTAGTAGTGGGGCGGCACTTCCAGGTTGTCAGGAGCCGGCTTGTTCTTGAACACGCGACCAGCAACGTCGAAAGTGGAACCATGACAGGCACACAGGAAGCCGCCAACCCAGTCATCCGGCAGCGATGGCTGCGGGCCGGGCGTGAACTTGTCGCCGGGCGAGCAGCCCAGGTGGGTGCAGATACCGACGCCGACAAAGACCTCGGGCTTGATAGAGCGGTGGCGGTTCAGCGCGTACGCAGGCGTCGGAACCGACTTGCGCTCCGAATTGGGATCGGCCAGCTGCGGCTCGATTTTCTCCAGATCGGCCAGCTGCTGTTCGCTGCGGCGCATGATCCAGACAGGCTTGCCGCGCCATTCGGCCACCATCTTGGTGCCGGGCAACAGGCCGGAAATATCCACTTCAACAGCCGCCCCTGCCGCCTTGGCTCGTTCGGAAGGCTGAAACGTGCTCACAAAAGGAACGGCGACGGCAGCTGCTCCCACACCACCCATGGCGCAGGATGTGATCAGCCACGTGCGGCGGCTGTTGTCCACAGTCGCATCAACGGTTGCTTCACTCATGAGGATCTTTCAATGACGGTTCGTGACGGAAATACTAGGGGCAACCCTGCATTGTACCGGAGCGTAACAAGGCCATTTTTGGTTGCCCGTGGCACTTCGCGCCGTATTGTGGCTTGGCGCCGGAACCCGGCTGTTGACCTGAGTCAGTGGTTGGAATTGAAAGACCCGTACCTACGCGCCCATGGGAAAATGGTTTCGCTGGCGCAGGAAGCGGCCAGGCAGTTGTTCAACCATCTTCAGAGGTAGCGGCATGGGCATGATGCAGGAATTCAGGGAATTTGCCGTCAAAGGCAACGTGATCGACTTGGCGGTCGGCGTGATCATTGGTAGCGCGTTTGGCAAGATCGTCGGCTCTCTGGTGGAGGACGTGATCATGCCCATCGTGGGATCCATCTTCGGCAAACTGGATTTCACCAACCTCTACGTCGCCCTGGGCACTGTCCCTGAAGGCACAGCACCCACGCTGGCTGCGCTCAAGGAGGCGGGCGTGCCTACCCTGGCCTACGGCAACTTCATCACCGTCGCCATCAACTTCTTGATTCTTGCGTTCATCATTTTCATGATGGTCAAACAGATCAACCGCTTGAAGCGCAACGAACCAACTGCTCCAGCAGCACCTGCACCCACCCCTGAAGATGTGGTGTTGCTGCGCGAGATCCGCGACAGCCTGCGCAAGTAAACGGCCGCGGGTAAGCGCAAAAGGAGAGAAGCCGCGTTGGCGCGGCTTCTCTCCTTTTTTCATGTGGAACTTGACGCAGTCATCTGCAGCGCGGCGTCGATCGCTGCCAACAGGCTGGCGGCACTTGCACGCCCGGTTCCGGCCAGATCGAAGGCCGTGCCGTGGTCGGGACTGGTGCGCACAAACGGCAGACCCAAAGTGGTGTTCACCCCGTGCTCCAGCCCCAGCAACTTCACCGGAATGAGTCCCTGGTCGTGGTACATGGCCACCACCACATCAAAATCGCCTTGACGAGCCCGCATAAACACCGTGTCGGGTGCGTGCGGCCCGCTGGCCTGCATTCCTTCTTGCACCGCTTGTTGCACGGCCGGCGAGATGATGTCCAGCTCTTCCCGCCCAAACAGTCCGCCTTCACCCGCGTGCGGATTGAGCCCCGCCACAGCGATGCGCGCGAGTGGCAGGCCACACCGGTGGAAATGCGCACTCGTGATTCTCAGCGTCTGCAAGATGCGCTCAACCGTCACCGCCTCCAGCGCCTGCCGCAGAGAAACATGAATGCTCACGAGCACCGTGCTCAGCCCGGGGCAACTCAGCATCATGCGCACTGGCAAGGCGTCAACGGACACCCCCTGGTGCGCGGCAGCCTGCGCCTGAAGGAACTCTGTGTGGCCCGGGTGCGAGACCCCAGCCGCGGCCAGCGCCTCCTTGTGGATGGGCGCGGTCACCACCGCCCTGGCCTCTCCCTTGAGCGCCGCTTCGGCAGCAAACCGGATGCAATCAGCCGCTGCCCTGCCCGCCAGTGCGTCTATCCGCCCCCAGGCTACGGGCTGCTTCAACTCGCAGGCCTGAATGACAGACACATGATTCTCAGTCATTTCACCCCAGTGCGAGAGGTCGGGAATTTGGACAAAACCCAGCGTCGCACGATCATCATTCGCATCGGTTGCCAGCGCCGCGCGTTCCAGCGTCGCCATGTCGCCCACCACCACCAGTTGACGCTGCAGCTCTGGCCGCTCGCGCAAAGCTCTTGCAATGATCTCGGGGCCAACGCCCGCCGGATCGCCCATGGTCACCAGCACAGGAATGTGCGGCGTGGTTGACACTTGCTCCGATGCATTCATACCGCCACCATGGCTCAGGCTGGATTGGGAATGTCGATAAAGACGTGTTGCAGACCCAGCTCTGCGGCCACATGGCCTGCCACTGCCGGTGCGCCGTAACGTTCGGAGGCATGGTGCCCGCAGGCGATATAAGCCACGCCGCATTCCCGGGCATAGTGGGCTTGTGGTTCTGAGATTTCGCCGGTAATGAAGACGTCGGCGCCTGCCGCGATGGCTGATTCGAAATACCCTTGAGCACCGCCAGTGCACAGGGCGATTCGTTCAATGGGCCGGTCCGGCTCGGCCACCATGGTCACCGGCCGACCCAGCGCCTGGGCGACATGCTCAGCCAGCGCGGACGCAGAAGCCATGGAGTGCCGCCCCAGAAAGCCCAGAGACTGCTCACCGAACCGGCTCTCGGGGCCCGCATGCAGTTCAATGCCCAAGTGTCGGGCCAACTGCGCGTTGTTGCCCAGCGCGGGGTGGGCATCAAGCGGCAGATGGTAGGCAAACAAGTTGATGTCGTGCGCCAGCAAGCGCGCCAGGCGTTGCTTCATCCATCCGGTGACCCGCCCATCCTGCCCTCGCCAGAAAAGACCATGGTGGACCAGGATGGCATCGGCGTTCTCCGCGATGGCGGCATCGATCAAAGCCAAGCTCGCGGTGACACCGGAAACCAGCTTCCTCACTTCGTCCCGCCCCTCCACCTGCAGTCCATTGGGACCATGGTCGCGAAACAATGCGGGCTGCAACAACTCGTCAAAGGATGACAGCAGGGTCGTGCGAGTGACGTGAGATTCTGGGGAGTTCATGAGCAAGGAGCCAACAAAGGTACCTGTCTGACAAACGCACGATACGCCTGCCAAGTACTGGCCTTATTCTGACAGCCCCTGTGTCAAGCGGCACCCTGATGCGGGCCCACTCCAGAGCGCAAAACTCAGCGCTGAGCGCCTTGGGCGCGCTCGGATTCAGCCATCTTTCGCATGAAAAAGCGGTAAAACCAGATCGCCATACCGATCATGAAAAGGATGCCGGCAATGCTGAACAGGCCGTAATCGGTTGAAAAAAGATCCGTCATGGCTTTCATTGGGTATTCCATTCCTTGCTTGATAGACCGCCATTGCAACCGGTGTGGGCATCACCCGCATTGACGTGCATCAAGCGGGTTGAACTCTGAACACAAGATGCCATATGCAGCACAATGAGGTCAAGCGGCCTCATCCGCTCCCCAGTGGCCGCAACCCTAGACCTGAACTCCCTGATCCGAAATGAAACGACTCTGGCTGGTTTTTGCCCAATCCGTGACCGTGTTGCTGGCGGCCTTTTTTGTAGTCGCCACGCTGAAGCCCGAGTGGCTGAACCGCAAACCCACCTTCACCTCGGTGGTCCCTGTGCTGGAAGCCCCCGCACCGAGAAATGCCCTCCCAGCGACCAACAGTTTCAGCGCTGCCGCACGCGCGGCCTCACCTGCGGTGGTCAGCATCAACACCAGCAAAGCCGCGGAAGCCGGGAGCCAGAATGCAGACCCTTGGTTCCGCTTCTTTTTCGGCGAACAGGGGAAAGCTCAGCCCCAGGCGGGTCTGGGTTCCGGAGTGATTGTCAGCCCCGCAGGCTACATCCTGACGAACAATCACGTGATCGAAGAAGCCGACCAGATCGAGGTCATCCTCAACGATGGTCGCAAAAGTGCAGCTCAAGTAATCGGCACAGATCCCGAAACCGATCTGGCGATTCTGAAGGTCGACCTTAAGGATCTGCCAGTGATCACGCTGGGCGATTCCGACGCCCTTGCCATTGGGGATCAGGTGCTGGCCATCGGCAACCCTTTCGGTGTGGGCCAAACCGTGACCAGCGGCATCGTCAGCGCGCTGGGACGCACACAGCTCGGCATCAACACCTTTGAGAACTTCATCCAGACCGATGCGGCCATCAACCCGGGCAACTCGGGCGGTGCGCTGGTGGACACCAATGGCCACCTGATGGGGATCAACACCGCCATCTACTCGCGCTCAGGTGGCTCCATGGGCATCGGTTTTGCCATCCCGACGTCGACCGCGCGCAGCGTGCTGGACGCCATCGTGCGCGATGGTCAGGTCACTCGCGGCTGGATCGGCGTGGAGCCGCAGGACCTGACGCCGGAACTGGCCGAGAGCTTTGGCTTGGCATCAGGCACGGGCGTCATCATCACCGGCGTGTTGCAGAATGGGCCGGCTGCACAGGCTGGCATCCGGCCTGGGGACGTGATCGTGGGCGTCGCGGGTCGCAGTGTCACCAATGTGGCGCAATTGCTGTCTGCCGTCGCCTCGCTTCAGCCGGGCACGCCGGCCACGCTGGATGTCGTGCGCAAAGACGGAAAAAGCAGCATTGACATCACCCCTGGAAAGCGCACCCCGCCACCCCGACAGGTTGAGTGAATTCCAGCTTGGCACTGGCCTCACTGATCAGACTGGGCCACCAAGCAGAAAATCAAATCACTTGGCCGGTGCATCTTCAGCTGGCGTTTCAGGCGCAGCGGTGTTCTTGATGAACCACTGCGCGCCCCAGATGCCCACTTCATACAGCAGGCACATGGGCACCGCCAGAGCGAGCTGTGAAATGACATCGGGCGGCGTCACCACAGCGGCGATGACAAATGCGACGACGATGAAATAGCCGCGGAACGCCTTGAGCTTCTGCACCGTCACCATGTTTGTCTTCACCAGCAACACCACCACGATAGGTACCTGGAACGCCAGACCGAAGGCCAGGTAAAGCGACAGAATGGCTTCCACGTACGACGCAATGTCGGGCGTGGCCGCGACGCTGGCGGGGGTGAACTGCTGGATGAAGCCAAACATTTTGTCAAGCACGAACAACTGCACAAAGGCAATGCCCACGTAGGCCAGCAGGCTGCCCAGCACGATCAGTGGGATGGCAAAGCGCTTTTCATGGCTGTAAAGGCCCGGAGCCACAAAGGCCCAGATCTGGTACATCCACCACGGCAACGACAGCAGCAGGGCCGCCATGGCCAGCACCTTGATGGGCACGAAAAACGGGGAAAACACGCCCACCGCGATCAGCTTGGCACCCGGGGGCATGTGGGCCCTGATCGGCGTCGCGATCAGGTCGATCAGCCCACTGGGGCCCGGCCAGAAGGCCAGCAGCGCCATGCAGATGGCCAATCCCACAATGCCGTAGAGCAGCCGATCACGCAGCTCCATCAGATGCTGGACAAAAGGCTGCTCGGAACCGGCGAGTTCGTCGGTGGAATCTTTGGGGTCGGACATCAACGGGGAGCGGTAGTGGAGCGAGGACGGAAGCGCGCCACGCGCGCGGCACCCGACTGGGTGCGGGTACGGATGCCCGTGCGGGCCTTGTACCACTGGGGCATGGCCTTCTGCTTGATGCGCCAGTTCTTCTTGGGGTGCTTGTAGACCGGGTGCAGGTCGGAGCCGATGGAGCCCAGCGCATCGTCGTAAGAGGCCGTACTGCCGTCCAGGCCGGCGGTGGCTTCGGACCACGATTTTTCGAAATCACCGGCACCCGTCTGCACCGACGATTCGACATCGCGGGCCGCGCTCTCGACCGACTCCTTCATTTTCTTGAGCTCTTCAAGCTCCATCGAGCGGCTCACCTCCGCCTTGACGTCCGAAACGTAACGCTGGGCCTTGCCCAGCAGGGCGCCCACGGTGCGCGCCACGCGGGGCAACTTCTCAGGACCGATGACGATCAGCGCCACCGCCCCGATGAGGGCGAGCTTGGAAATGCCCAGATCAATCATGTATCGGTCATCCGGAAATCAAGGCTGGCGCGGGTATGCCCCGCGCCAAGGTCACAGCGGTTCAGAGAACAACCGCGGGTGTCACAACTTCAGCTTTTTTGCTTGGCTTCGACGTCGATGGTGTTCTTGTCGGTCCGAGTGTCTTGCGTCACTTGGCCGGGAGGCGTCGAGGCGGCGTCGTTCGCGCTCTGGCCGCCCTCCTTTATGCCGTCTTTAAATCCCTTGACGGCACCACCCAAGTCGGAGCCGATGTTCTTGAGCTTTTTTGTCCCGAACACCATCACGACGATCAGCAGCACGATCAGCCAGTGCCAAATCGAGAAGGAACCCATAATTTTCTCCAGATATTGAAATAGAGCGTTGGACGCTGTGGGTGGGATTCTAAGCCCGGGTCAGAGTTCAGAAGTCCCTCAAAGGGAATTCCCGCGCCTCCGCCAAATACCCCCCCGGCCGTTGTCAGCCCCGCAACCAGGGACGTGGTCCGCCCATGATGTGCACATGCAGATGCCGCACTTCCTGTCCACCTTCGGTGCCGGTGTTGCACACCATGCGGAATCCGCCATCGGGATACGGATTGCACCCTTGCTCCAGAGCGAGTTTCGGTGCAAGCACCATCATGCGCCCCATCAGACGCTCGTGCTCGGGTGTGAGCTGAGCCATCGAAGCGATGTGCGTTTTGGGCACCATCAGAAAATGAACCGGCGCCCACGGATGGATGTCATGGAAAACGAGCAAGTCCTCGTCTTCGTACACCCTCTTCGAGGGGATCTGGCCAGCGATGATCTTGCAGAAAATGCAGTCCGGGTCGTGCGTGCTCATGGGCAGGAATGGTCAGTCGGGCAGGGATTGGCTGGCGTTCATGCGCACCATGCCCTTGACGATGCGGTAGAGGAACCAGATGGAAATGATGGCCCAGGCGATCGCACCAGGCAGGTACAACAACAGAAACAGCGGGAAAGTCACCACGTAGAGCACGCCAGCCCAGATCACGGTGCGGATGCGCCATGAAAAATGGCTGGCCTGCCAGGTGCCTTCGGCGTCGGACCTCTTCACCAGGTCGATGATCAACGCAACGATCAGCAGTCCAGCGCCCACTTGCGCTCCAGGAATGACTGCGGCCACAGCCACGATCAGATGCAGCAGGTAGCTGACCCAGCCGATCGTCTTGAGCGACTCGGCTTTCTTGCTGTCGACGGTTTTGACGTCGATGATGTCGCCCATGTTGGACCTTTCAGGATTTGGACTCGGCTTCGCGCGCCACCGCCTTGCGCAGCGCTTTTTCTTCCAGGCCACTCAGGCCCTCGCGCCGCGAGAGCTCGTCCACCACGTCAGCGGGCGTCTTGCCATAGTGCGCGAGCGCGATCATGCAGTGAAACCAGAGATCGGCCACTTCATTGACCAGCTTCTGGCCGTCACCACCGTGGTCGCAGTCCTTGGCGGCCATCACGGTTTCGGTGGCCTCTTCGCCGATCTTCTTCAGGAAGGCGTCAGGACCTTTGTGCAGCAGGCGCGCGACGTAGCTCTTTTCGGGATCACCACCATTCGCTGGTTTTCGGCTTTCAATCACGGCGGCCAGGCGCGCCAAGGCATCGGTGGAAGACATGGGGATCATTTGTAAATGGATTCGGGATCTTTGAGCACCGGGTCGACCGCGTGCCATTGCCCGTTTTCATGGCGTTGGTAGAAGCAGCTGTGGCGCCCGGTGTGGCAGGCGATGCCCGGTTCATGGCCGAGTTGAGTGACCTTGAGCAGCACCACGTCGTTGTCGCAGTCGAGGCGGATGTCGTGCACCGTCTGCACATGGCCCGACTCTTCGCCCTTGAACCAGAGCTTGTTGCGTGAGCGGCTGAAATACACCGCGCGGCCGAGTTCGGCCGTTTTCTGCAACGCTTCGCGGTTCATCCAGGCGAACATCAGCACATCGCCACTGGTCGCTTCCTGCGCGATCACCGGGACCAGCCCCTGGGCGTCCCATTTCACTTCGTCCAACCATTTCATAGCGGGAATCTACCATGTGTGCGGCACCCGACAGAGGCGCAGGCCGAATGACGGTAGGATGGATTTTTTATCAACACCTGCTCCACTCCGGGAACGGGTTCACCAACAGGCTCCCGATATGAAGATCCGAACGCTCATCCTCATCCTGTTCATTCTGCTGATCGCCGGCTTCGTGGCCCTCAATGTCGAACAGGTTCTGCAACCCACGGCGCTCAACTTCGGATTCACCCAGGTACAGGCCCCACTGGGACTGGTGCTGCTGGGCATGCTGACCTTGGTGTTGGTGGTTTTTCTGCTCGCGCTGGTTTATTACCAGACGGTCCATCTCATGGAAGTGCGACGCATCACGCGAGAGGCAACCGAACAGCGCCATCTCGCCGACAAGGCCGAAGCGTCCCGTTTCACCGAACTGCGCCAGTACCTGCAAACCGAGATGCAGGCCGCGGCCGCGCGCGAACTGGAACTGTCGGAAAAAGTGCAGCAGAAGATGGAGCAATCACAGGCTGCGCTGACCCGGGTCATCGAACAATCCGGCAACGGTCTGGAGGCGAGCATCGGTGAACTGGAAGACCGGATGGAGCGGCAGTGGCAGAACACCCCTCCGCACAACACCTGAATCGCTTGCGGTCAGATCCGCACCGGTATGCCGCGCTCGGCCATACGCGCTTTGGCCTGGGCCACGGTGTATTCACCATAGTGGAAGATGCTGGCGGCCAGGACGGCATCCGCCCCGCCCTGCTGCACGCCATCGGCCAGGTGGTCGAGGTTGCCCACGCCGCCCGAGGCGATCACCGGCACATCCACCGCATCGGCCACGGCCCGGGTGAGTGCCAGGTCAAACCCTGATTTGGTCCCGTCGCGGTCCATGCTGGTGAGCAGGATTTCACCAGCACCGAAATCGGCCATCTGCTTCGCCCAGGCGATGGCGTCCAGCCCGGTGTTCTTGCGTCCTCCGTGGCTGTAGACATCCCACCCCGCTCCGCGAGCAGCCAGATCGTCGCCGTGGCGGCGCTTGGCATCGATGGCGACCACGATGCATTGCGCACCGTATTTGTCTGACGCGTCGCGGATCACCTGCGGGTTGGCAATCGCTGCCGAGTTGAAGCTGGTCTTGTCCGCGCCCGCGTTGAGCAGGCGGCGCACGTCTTCCACCGTGCGCACACCGCCACCAACGGTCAGCGGGATAAACACCTGCGAGGCCACCGCCTCGATGATGTGCAGGATCAGGTCGCGCCCATCGCTGGTGGCGGTGATGTCGAGAAACGTGAGTTCGTCGGCGCCCTGCTCGTTGTAGCGTGCCGCGATCTCCACCGGATCACCGGCATCACGCAGCTCGACGAAGTTGACGCCCTTGACCACGCGGCCACCGGTCACGTCCAGGCAGGGAATGATGCGTTTGGCGAGCATGCTCAGCCGTTCAACTCGTCAGCAAGATTCTGCGCGGCTTCGAAATCGAGGTCACCGCTGTAAATGGAGCGGCCACAGATCACGCCCTCGACGCCCTCGTCCTCGACATCGCAGAGTTTTCGGATGTCTTCCAGGTTGGACAGACCACCCGAAGCGATCACGGGGATGGACAGCGCCTGCGCCAGCTTGACGGTGGCTTCGATGTTGATGCCAGAAAGCATGCCGTCGCGGCCGATGTCGGTGTAGATGATGGATTCGACACCGTAGTCTTCGAACTTCTTGCCCAGGTCCACCACTTCGTGGCCGGTGAGCTTGCTCCAGCCATCGGTGGCGACCTTGCCGTCCTTGGCGTCCAGGCCCACGATGATGTGGCCGCCGAAGGCGGTGCAGGCGTCCTGCAGGAACCCCGGGTTCTTCACCGCAGCGGTGCCGATGATCACGTAGCGCAGACCAGCGTCAAGGTAGCGCTCGATGGTGTCGAGATCGCGGATACCGCCGCCCAATTGCACGTCCACCTCAGAGCCGATGTTCTTGAGGATGGCGCGAATGGCTTGCTCGTTTTTCGGCTTGCCGGCAAAGGCACCGTTGAGGTCTACCAGGTGCACGCGGCGTGCGCCCTTGTCGACCCAGCCCCGCGCCACGGCGGCCGGGTCTTCGCCGAACACGGTGGTCTGGTCCATGTCGCCCTGCTTGAGGCGAACGCACTGGCCGTCTTTGAGATCAATGGCGGGAATCAGCAACATGATGGTGTCAATACAAGCGGAAGGACTCAGGGATTCCAGTGGAGGAAGTTGCGGTAGAGCGCCAGCCCCTGATCGGCGCTCTTTTCGGGGTGAAACTGGGTCGCAAAAATATTGTCACGGGCGATCGCCGCAGCGAACCGCCCGCCGTAGTCGGCCTCGCCCACGCAATGCCGCAGACTGGCCGGGTGCGCGTAATAGCTGTGCACAAAATAAAAATAGGCGCCGTCATCGATGCCAGCCCACAGCGGATGTGCCGCTCCGCGGCCCAGATTGTGGAACACCTGGTTCCAGCCCATCTGCGGCACCTTGAACCGGCTGCCGTCGGCCTGCAGGCGGCCTTCAAGACGGAAGCGCACGACCTCGCCCGGAATCAGACCCAGGCCATCGGTCGGGCCTTCTTCGCTGCGGTCGAGCAACATCTGCATGCCCACGCAGACACCAAAGAGCGGTTTGTTCGCTGCTGCGTGCAACACGGCCTCTTTCAGACCGGAAGCCGCCAGTTCGTTCATGCAGTCGGCCATGTGGCCCTGCCCGGGCAGCACCACGCGTTCGGCGTCGAAGACCGCCTGGGGATCGGACGTGACGAGCACTTCCAGACCGCTGCCCGCGGCCACATGCACCACGGCCTGCGACACAGAGCGCAGATTACCGCTGCCGTAGTCCACCACGGCGACTGTCTTGGATTTCATCGGAGCGAGGGAGCAGAAAAACTCAGAGCGAGCCTTTGGTCGAGGGAATCACGTCACCCAGGCGCGCGTCGCGCTCCAGCGCCATGCGCAGCGCGCGGGCAAACGCCTTGAACACGGTCTCGGCCTGGTGGTGGGCGTTTTCGCCGTGCAGGTTGTCGATGTGCAGTGTCACGCCGGCGTGGTTGACGAAACCCTGAAAAAACTCGAAGGCGAGCTGCGTGTCGAAGCCGCCGACCATGCCGCTCTTGAACGGCACGCGCATGTGCAGGCCAGGACGGCCCGAGAAATCGACCACCACGCGCGACAGCGCCTCGTCGAGCGGCACATAGGCGTGGCCGTAGCGGCGGATGCCCTTTTTGTCGCCCACGGCCTTGGCAAAGGCCTGGCCGAGCGTGATGCCCACGTCTTCCACCGTGTGGTGGCCGTCGATGTGCAGGTCGCCCTGGGCCTGGATGTCCAGATCGATCAACCCGTGGCGGGCGATCTGGTCGAGCATGTGATCGAAGAACCCGATGCCGGTGGACAGCTTCGCCGCACCCGAACCGTCGAGGTTGATGCACACGCTGATCTGCGTTTCCGCGGTGTTGCGCTGGACCTCGGCCACGCGGTCGGCGGCAGCGGCAGGGGAAACGGAGGACATGACGGTCATAGGGTTTGTTGCAGGGCGCTGATCAGCAACGCGGTCTCGGCGGGTGTCCCCACCGTGAGACGCAGGCAGTTGGCCAGCGATGGGTGCATTTTAGAAACATTCTTGACCAGAATGCCGCGCGCCTTCAACCCGTCGAAGCAGCGTTGTGCATCGGGCACACGCGCCAGCACCATGTTGGCGTCGCTTGGGAACGGCGTCACGCCCGGCATCCGGGTCAGCGCATCGAGCAGCACCGCCCGCTGCTCGCGGATCTGCGCGGCTTGCTGGGCGAACACATCGGCGTGCTCCAGCGCAAACAGCGCGCATTCGGCGTTGAGCACACTCACGTTGTAGGGCGGGCGCAGCTTGTCCACCTCGTGCATCAGCGTCTGGGGCCCGAGCATGTAGCCCAGGCGCACACCGGCGAGACCGAACTTGGAGAGCGTGCGCATGAGCAGCACGTTGGCGTTCGCCACCGGGTTGGCGCGGATCTCGTCGAGCCAGCTGCGGCTGGAGAAGGGCTGGTAGGCCTCGTCCATCACCACCAGACCACCGAACGTGGCGGCCTCGGCAATCAGGCGGCGGATGACTCCTGCGTCCCAGAGATTGGCGGTGGGGTTGTTCGGGTAGGCAATGTAGGTGATGGCGGGTTGGTGCTCGCGCATGGCGGCCAGCATGGCGGCCTCGTCGAGCTCGAAGTCGGCCGTGAGCGGCACGCCGTGGAATGCCAGGCCCTGCAGCTGTGCGCCCATGGCGTACATGACGAAACCCGGCATGGGCGACAGGATGGACGCACCGGGCACGTCGCAGGCCATGGCCAGCAGAGAAATCAGCTCGTCCGAGCCGTTGCCCAGCATCAGGGCACAGCCTTCGGGCAGGTCTACGTAGCGCGCCAGCGCCTGCTTCAGCTCGTCGATGCGGCCGCCGGGGTAGCGGTTGATCGCCACAGCACCCAAGCGCTCACCGAGTTTCTGCTGCAGTTCGGGGGAGAGTGAAAATGGGTTCTCCATCGCATCCAGCTTGACCATGCCAGCCGACTCCTGGATGGCGTAGGCGTGCATGGACTGGATGTCCTGGCGGATGAAACGCAGCGGGTTCGGGATGTTCATGGCGTTCATTTCGCGACTCGCATGGGGGGAACTTCGTTCAGGCGCATCTCCGCAGCACGAGCGTGGGCCTGAAGGCCTTCGCCATAGGCCAGCTCGGCGGCGATAAGGCCCAGAGTCTGGGCGCCCGAGGCGCTGACCTCGATCAGGCTGCTGCGTTTCTGGAAGTCGTACACACCCAGCGGGGAGGAAAAACGGGCCGTGCCGCTGGTGGGCAGCACGTGGTTGGGACCGGCGCAGTAATCGCCCAGGCTTTCGCTGGTGTAGGCCCCCAGGAAAATGGCGCCGGCGTGTTTGAGCAGCGGCTCCCAGCGGTGCGGCTCACTGCTCGACACCTCCAAATGCTCCGGCGCGATGCGGTTGCTGATGGCGCAGGCCTCTTCCATGTTGCGCGTCTGGATCAGCGCGCCGCGGTCGTTCAGGCTCCTGGCGATGATGGCCGCGCGCGGCATGGTGGGCAGCAGGCGGTCGATGGCGGCCTGCACGGCTTCGATGTAGGCCGCGTCCGGACAGAGCAGGATGCTCTGCGCCAGCTCATCGTGTTCTGCCTGAGAGAACAGGTCCATCGCAACCCACTCGGCCGGTGTGCTGCCATCGGCCAGCACCAGGATTTCGCTCGGTCCGGCGATCATGTCGATGCCCACGGTGCCGAAAACGCGCTTCTTGGCACTGGCCACGTAGGCGTTGCCCGGGCCGGTGATCTTGTCGACTTTGGGCACGGTGGCCGTGCCGTAGGCCAGCGCGGCCACGGCTTGCGCGCCGCCGACGGTGAAGGCGCGCGTGACACCGGCCACATAGGCCGCTGCGAGCACCAGAGGGTTCTTCTCGCCACGCGGCGTGGGCACGACCATGATGATTTCAGCCACACCCGCCACATGTGCCGGGATGGCGTTCATCAGCACACTGGATGGATAAGCCGCCTTGCCACCGGGCACATAAATGCCCACGCGGTCCAGTGGTGTGACCTTCTGACCCAGCAGGGTGCCGTCTTCATCGCGGTAGCTCCAGCTCTCGCCACTGGCACGTTTCTGCGCCTCGTGGTAGCTGCGCACGCGGCGCGCGGCGGACTCCAGCGCGTCGCGCTGGACGGCGGGCAGGCTGTCAAACGCGGCTTTCAGTTCGGCCTGGGTCAGCTCCAGTGCCTTCAGGCTGTCCACGCTCAGGCCGTCAAAACGCGCCGTGTACGCCAGCACCGCCGCATCGCCGCGCTGCTGCACATCGGCCAGGATGTCCGCCACGCGCTGCTCGATGGCGCTGTCCGTGTCCGCCGACCAATGCAGCCGGGCCGCGAACTGCGCCTCGAAATCGGCCGAGGTGGTGGACAGACGGAGGGGCGCGGCGGTGGGGCTCATGACAGAACGGCGTTCTTTGGAATGGCGTTGGAGAATGCGTCGAGGATGGGCCGGATGGCGGCCTGCTTGAGCTTGAGAGCGGCCTGGTTGACCACCAGGCGCGAGCTGATGTCCATGATGCGTTCGACCTCGACCAGATGGTTGGCCTTGAGCGTGTTGCCGGTGGACACCAGATCGACGATGGCATCGGCCAGGCCGGTGAGCGGCGCGAGTTCCATGCTGCCGTATAGCTTGATCAGGTCCACATGAACGCCCTTGCTGGCGAAGAACTCTCGTGCAATCGTGGTGTATTTGGTTGCAACCTTCAGGCGCGAGCCCTGGCGCATGGCCGAGGCGTAGTCAAAGTCGTTGCGCACTGCCACGCTCATGCGGCATTTGGCGATCTGCAGATCCAGCGGCTGGTACAGGCCCTGGCCACCGTGTTCGATCAGTGTGTCCTTGCCGGTCACGCCCAGATCGGCGCCGCCGTACTCGACGTAGGTGGGCACGTCCGTGGCCCGCACCAGCACCACGCGCACGCCGGGCTGGTTGGTCGGCAGGATCAGCTTGCGCGACTTTTCCGGGTCTTCGAGCACCTCGATACCCGCAGCAGCGAGCAGCGGCAAGGTTTCGTCAAAGATGCGGCCTTTGGAGAGGGCGAGTGTGATCATTTGATGCGCTCGATGTCTGCGCCAATGCCGCGCAGCTTGGCTTCCATCTGGTCGTAACCACGGTCCAGGTGGTAGATGCGGTCAACGATGGTCTCGCCCTCGGCCACCAGACCGGCAATCACCAGACTGGCGGAGGCCCGCAGGTCTGTCGCCATGACGATGGCGCCTGACAGCTTGTCAATGCCTTCGACCACCGCCACCTTGCCATCGGTCTGGATCTTCGCACCCAGGCGCACCAGCTCATTGACGTGCATGAAGCGGTTTTCAAAGATGGTTTCGGTGACCTTGCTGGAACCCGTGGCAATGCAATTGAGCGCCATGAACTGGGCCTGCATGTCGGTCGGGAAACCCGGGTATTCGGTGGTGCGGAAGCTCTGCGCCTTCAGGCGGCCCGAGGCGCGAACGCGGATGAAGTCGTCACCGGCCTCGATTTCAGCGCCCGCGTCGTGCAGCTTGTCGATCACCGCGTCCAGATGTTCGGCCCGCGCGTGGCGCAGGATCACGTCACCGCCCGTGGCGGCCACCGCACACAAAAAGGTGCCAGCCTCGATGCGGTCGGCCACCACCTGGTGGGTGCAGCCGCGCAGACGGTCGACACCCTGGATGTGGATGCGGCTGGTGCCGTGGCCTTCAATCTTGGCACCCATGGCGATCAGCATCTCGGCCAGATCGGTGATCTCGGGCTCCTGGGCGGCGTTCTCCAGCAGGGTTTCGCCCTCCGCCAGTGCCGCGGCCATGAGGAAGTTTTCGGTGCCGGTCACAGTGATCATGTCGGTGGCGATACGCGCACCGTGCAGGCGCGTCTTGCCCGCCGGCAGCTGCGCCACCATGTAGCCGTGTTCGACCAGGATCTCGGCGCCCATGGCCTGCATGCCCTTGATGTGCTGGTCCACCGGGCGCGAGCCGATGGCGCAGCCACCCGGCAGCGACACCTTGGCGTGGCCAAACCGCGCCAGCAGCGGGCCCAGCACCAGCACCGAAGCACGCATGGTCTTGACCAGCTCGTAGGGTGCTTCGGGTGTCAGCGAGTCGGGCGCCCGGAAACTCATGCCACCGCGCTCGCCGTGCGTTTCGGACTGCACACCCATGTTGTCCAGCAGCAGCCGCATGGTGGCCACATCACGCAGACGCGGCACGTTGGTCAGCGTCACCGGCTCGGCGGTGAGCAAGGTGGCACACAGCTCAGGCAGGGCAGCGTTTTTGGCTCCGGATATGGTCACTTCGCCATTGAGGGGGCGTCCACCGGTGATGCGCAGTTTGTCCATGGGAGAGAAGTCTTTCAGTTAGTGCCGGACAACCACCACTGCACCGCGCGGGTCCAGATCACCGCAGAACCGGCTTCGCCGGGCAGCAGGTGACGCCCCTGGGGGGTGACGCGAAGCGGCGCCGGGGGGGTCATTTCGCCGCCCATTCGGCGGGGGTGTAGGTCTTCATCGACAGCGCGTGCACTTCATCGCTCTGGATGCGCTCACCCAGCGTGGCGTACACCCGCTTGTGCCGGGCAATGGCGCGCAGGCCCTCGAAAGCCGGGGAAACGATCACGGCCGCCCAGTGGCGGCCATCGCCGGTGACTTCAAGGTGCTCGCAGGGCATGCCCGCGGCGATCAGTTGTTGCAGTTGGTCAGCGGTCATGGCGTTCGATGGAATCAGTGGCGGATTTTGTAGCCGATGCGCAGCAGGTGCAGCGCCACGGCACTGACCAGAACAAACGCACTCCCGACCAGACCCAGACTCAACCAGGGCGAGACGTCGCTGACGCCAAAGAACCCATAGCGGAAGCCGTCGATCATGTAGAAAAACGGGTTGAGGTGGCTCACGGTTTGCCAGAAATCCGGCAGGGAATGGATGGAGTAGAACACGCCCGAGAGGAAGGTCATGGGCACGATGATGAAGTTCTGGAACGCGGCCATCTGATCGAACTTTTCCGCCCACAGACCGGCAATCAGCCCCAGCGCGCCCAACAGGCCAGCCCCCAGGAATGCAAAGACGAGTATCCACAGCGGCGCCTCGAGGGTGGGCCGGGCAAACCACCAGGTCGCCAGCATCACTCCCGCGCCCACGGCCAGGCCGCGCGCCACGGACGAGCCCACATAGGCCACGAACCAGGCGCGGTGCGACAGCGGCGTGAGCTGCAAAAACACCAGATTGCCCATGACCTTGCTCTGGATCAACGAGCTGCTGCTGTTGGCGAACGCGTTCTGCAGCACGCTCATCATCACCAGACCGGGCAACAGGAACGCGGTGTAGCTGACCGACTCGTAGACCTGAACGCGGTCTTCGAGCACGTGTCCAAAGATCATCATGTACAGGATGGCGGTGATCACCGGGGCGGCCACCGTCTGGAAACCCACCTTCCAGAAGCGCAGGATCTCTTTGTAGAACAGCATTTGCCAGCCGGTCATGGTGAATTCGCCCCCACGCTCGGCACTGGCGTGTCCTCGCTGCCCCCCATGGGGGCGGTTTCCGCCTTGGGACGGCCCGGCGGCGTAACCCCCTCCTGCGCACGGTGCGCCAAGTTGCTGCCTTCGATCACCTCAATGAACACATCCTCCAGATCGGCTTTACGAATCTCGATGTCGTCCACATGCACACCGGCTTCGCGCACGCTGGCCAGAATGCGTTCGACCACTTGCGCGTCGTTGGCGGGCAGTTGCACCACGCGCCCGGTGACCCGGGCCATCGCCGCAAGATCGTCGGGCAGCGTGTCATCCGTCTTGAAACGCAGCACGTTCGACGCCGCACGCCTGAGCAGTTCGGAGGTGCGGTCCAGCGCCACCACTTCGCCGCGGTTGAGCATGGCGATGCGGTTGCACAGCGCTTCGGCTTCTTCCAGGTAGTGGGTGGTCAGCAGCACCGTGCTGCCTTGTTTGTTGAGCTGGGAAATGAAATGCCACAGGGTCTGGCGCAGTTCCACGTCCACGCCTGCGGTGGGCTCGTCAAGCACGATCACCGGCGGCTTGTGCACCAGTGCCTGCGCCACCAGGACACGGCGCTTCATGCCACCAGAAAGCTGGCGCATGTTGGCGCCGGCTTTGTCGGTCAGGCCCAGGCCCGCGAGCAACTCGTCGATCCAGGCGTCGTTGTGGCGGATGCCGAAATAACCGGACTGGAAACGCAGCGCTTCACGCACGTTGAAAAAGGGATCAAACACCAGTTCCTGCGGCACCACACCGAGCGCACGGCGCGCAGCCTGGTAGTCGGTTCGAACATCGTGTCCTTTCACCAGCACGCGCCCACCGGTGGCGCTGGCCAGCCCGGCGAGGATGCTGATGAGGGTGGTTTTCCCCGCTCCGTTGGGGCCCAGCAATCCGAAAAATTCACCGGACTGGATATCGAATGACACCGCCTTGAGCGCATGCAGGTCGCCGCGGGAAGAAGGATAGATCTTGGAGACGTTCTGAAATGAAACTGCAGGCATTGCGGGTGCGGGACCACGAGATCACCGGCCCTGACCAGGACATCTGATCACGGCGGGACAGCTTTGTATTTTAAGCCTGTGCGCAACGACTCTGCGGGTACGGTGCCAACAGCCCTGCCGGTTCCCCCCGGAGCTAACCACGCACGGCTGCCCGCAACCTCAGCCTGGCAACAACTCGCTCATGCCGTAAAGGCCGACGAGATCGCGCAAACGTTGAGGAATGTGAGTAACCTGCAGGGTCTTGCCTTGCGCCAGCAGCCGCCGACGGAGTTCCAGCAAAACCGCAACGGCCGATGAGTCACACACCTCCAGCCCGCTCGCATCGATCTGCAAGGACGCTGCCGTCTGACTGGCCAGCGCGGTGCCGAGCTGCTCCAGGGTCTGCACCGCCTCATTGAGGGTCAGCTGCTGCGGCAACCGGGCCGCAGCAGCCACCACCATGCTGTCGTCGCTCATGTGTTCAACCCGCTTTGGGGGCACTGGCCTTGTTGCGCTGGGTCAGCGTGGCGATCAGGCCATCAATGCCCTTGGCACCGATTTCCTGCGCGAACTGGGTGCGGTAGGTCTCGACGAGCCATACCCCCAACACGTTCAGATCGTAAATCTTCCAGCCTTGCGGTGTCTTCTCCAGCCGGTAGTCCAGCTGGATGGGTTCACCCCGCCCGCGGACCTCCGAACGCACCACGACCTCGGTATCTTCGGGCCTGGAACGCAAGGGACGGAAACTCAGCGTCTGGTCTTTGACTTCACCCAGTGCGCCCGCATAAGTACGCACCAACAGAATCTTGAACTCGTCCTGCAGCTGCTTCTGCTGCTCAGGGGTGGCCTGGCGCCAATAGCGCCCCACGGCCGACGATGTCATGCGGGAAAAGTTGACGTTCGGCATGATCTTGGTGTCGACCAAGGTCACGATACGACCGATGTCCCCCTTCTGGATCGCGGCATCGGCCTTCACGGCATCCATGACCTCGCCGGAAATGCGCTTGACCAGCACATCGGGCGCTTCATCGGCGGCAAAAGCCTGTGTGGCAACCAGAGGACTGGCCAGCAGCGCGCTGGTTGCGAGCAGACGGTATATCCATTGTCGACGTTGCATCATCTGAAATTCCTTCTTTGTAGCGGTGGTCCACCGGACTGGAGAACCGTTACCCCACATGTGAGGGCACTTTAAGCCAGCGGTTCCGCGCTTGTGTATCCGGCGTGTAATTATTTGGTATCGGTGTGTTGTCCGTCGCCGTTCTGCAAGCCGATGCCCTTGTCCTTCAGGTCCTCGATCTGACTCTCACGGCGTTGCAGGTACACATCGCGGGTGAAACTGTATTTGTCCAATGCGGCCCCATCGAGCATCGTGGTGGCACGCAGCAGGTTCGCCCGCGTCTCCACAGCCCGCAGCGCGTACAGCGAATTGCGCAACGCCACATCCGAGAGGCCCTGCACGAAGTCCCCACGTGCCTCGATGGTGAAACCCGCCGCATCCCGCACCGACGATGGCCCGAAGATCGGCAGCACCAGGTATGGACCCGAAGGAATGCCCCAGCGGCCCAGCGTCTGCCCGAAGTCAAGCCGCGTGCGCTCGATGCCCATCTCGGACGCGATATCCAACACCCCGGCGAGTCCGAAGAAGGTATTGACGTTGAAGCGCATGAAGTTTTCGACCGCTTCGCGCGGGCGCAACTGCAACGACGCGTTGATGAACGACCAGCCGTCACGCAGGTTCTCAAAGAAGTTGCTCACGCCGGTCCGCACAGGGTCGGGCGTGATGTCGCGATAAACGGTAGCGACCGGCTTGAGCACCGCGCCATCCACCGCGTCGTTGAACTCGGTCACCTGGCGGTTGAACGGCTCCCAAGGATCACGCGGATTTGCATTCGGCCCCGTGGCACAACCGGCCAGCACTAGACACAAGATGCCACCGGACACCCAGCGGAGCAGCGCACCAGGAAGTTGTTCAGAGGTTCTGTTTTTCATGTTTTGTTTCCTCCTTCAGATGCAGCACCCGAACGGATTCTCACTCAGGGCGCCTTGCTCTCACCACCATCAGCGGCCTTGTCGAACAGAAACTGTCCGATCAGGTTTTCAAGCACCACCGCGGATTGGGTCTGCGTGATCACGTCGCCATTGGCAAGGTTGTTGGTATCGCCGCCGGGTTCGATGCCGATGTACTGGTCGCCCAACAGGCCTGAAGTGAGGATCTTGGCCGAGGAGTCCTTGGGAAACACCACGTTCTTGTTGATCTCCATGGTGGCCAACCCCTGGTAGGTCTGCGTGTCCAGCACGACACTGGTGACCCGGCCGACATTCACCCCCGCGGAGCGCACCGGCGCACGCGCTTTCAGCCCCCCGATGTTGTCGAACCGCGCCTGCACCACGTAGGTCTCCCCTCCGTTGGAGAAGCTGCCCAGGTTGGCCGCCTTCAGGGCAAGGAAAAGCAGGCCCAGCGCGCCCAGCACGACAAACAGGCCAACAAGGATTTCAGTGCTTCTTTTGTTCATACGTAAACTGCTCAGTGATCAAGGGGTCGAGAACATCAGGGCGGTGAGGATGAAGTCCATCGCCAGCACGCCCAGCGAAGCCGTCACCACGGTGCGTGTCGTCGCGTAGGCAACGCCCTCGGGCGTGGCTTCGGTTTCATAGCCTTGGTACAAGGCCACGGCCGTGCAGATGACGCCAAACACCGCACTCTTGACCACGCCATTGCCGACATCGCGCCACACGTCCACACCGTTTTGCTGGATCGACCAGAAGTTGCCCGCATCAATGCCGATCAAACCAACGGCGACAACCCAGGCACCCAGAATGCCGATGGCGGAAAACAATGCCGCCAGCAAGGGCATTGCAATGACACCGGCGATGAAGCGCGGTGCCAGCACCCGCTTGCGCGGATCGATCGCCATCAGTTCCATGGCGGCGATCTGCTCGCCAGCCTTCATGAGACCAATTTCCGCGGTGAGCGACGTGCCAGCCCGGCCTGCAAACAGCAGCGCCGTGACCACGGGGCCCAATTCCCGCACCAGCGACAGGTTGACCACCAGCCCCAGCGACTCGGCGGCACCAAAATTGGTGAGGGTGTTGTAGAGCTGCAGGGCCAGCACGAAGCCGACCGCCAGCCCAGAGGCCAGGATGATGACCAGCGAACGGTTGCCAATGGCGTGGATCTGCGTCACGACCAGGCCAAAACGGGCCAGTCCAGCGGGCACGGCTTTGATCAGTTCAATGAAGAAAACGGCGCCGTGACCCCAGGCCGCGAACACGTCCAGGGCTCGACGACCCACATGCTGAAGCGGGTTCATCGCGAAGCCTCCAGACCGAAATCGACCGCCACCGGCGGCGCCGGGTAGTGGAACTTGACCGGGCCATCGGGCTCGCCGCGCACAAACTGCCGCACCTCGGGTTCGGTGCTGGCCATCAGCTCGGCCGGCGTACCCTGGGCCACGATGCGTCCACCCGTGGCCATGAGCACCACCCAGTCGCTGATCGCCATGCACTGGGGCACGTCGTGCGAAATCAGCAATGTGGTCGCGCCCGTCACGTCGGTGAGCGTGCGGATCAGTTTGGCCGCAACGCCCATGGACACCAGGTCCAGCCCGGCGAAGGGCTCGTCGTACATGATGAGCTCGGGGTCCAGTGCAATGGCCCGCGCAAGAGCAATGCGTCGCGCCATGCCGCCCGACACCTCGCTGATGCGCAGTCCCGCCGCACCCCGCAGGCCTACCGCGTTCAGCTTCATCAGCACGATGTCGCGGATCAGCGGCTCCGGCAGATCGGTCATCTCACGCAGCGGAAAGGCCACGTTGTCAAACACCGAGAGGTCGGTGAACAAGGCGCCGAACTGAAACAACATGCCCAGTCGGCGGCGCAGACGGAACAGCTGGTGCTTGTCACCCGTGTCCACGACTTCGCCATCAAACACCACGCGCCCGCTGTTGGGGGCATGCACGCCGCCAATCAGGCGCAACAAGGTGGTCTTGCCGCAGCCGGAACCACCGAGCACCGCCGTGACTTTTCCGCGCGCAAATCGCAGAGAGAGGTCGTTCAGGATGATTCGGCGGCTGTCGTAGCCAAACGTCACATGATCTATATCAATGAAGGTGGAGTCGCTCATGGGGCCAGGAAAAATGACTGCGCATTGTCGCACGCGGGTCGATCTCTCCCTTTTTCATAGCGAGGAAACCCTAGGGATCAACGTGGCAGGTCGGAGAATCCCATCAGGAACTCGTCCACCGAACGTGCGGCCTGACGGCCTTCGCGGATCGCCCAGACCACCAGGCTCTGACCTCGGCGCATGTCGCCGGCTACAAATACCTTGGGCACATTGGTGACGTAGCCACCCGTAAAGTCGGTGCTGGCCTTGGCGTTGCCGCGGGCATCTTTCTCGACCCCGAAACCATCCAGGATGCTGGCGACCGGGTTCACGAAGCCCATCGCGAGCAGCACCATGTCGGCCTTGTAGTCCTTTTCGGTGCCAGGGATTTCGACCAGCTTGCCGTCTTTCATTTCGACGTGCACGGTGGTCAGGCCAGTGACTTTGCCCTTCTCGCCCTTGAAGGCCTTCGTGGAGATGGCGAACTCGCGGGTGCAACCCTCTTCGTGGCTGGAGCTGGTGCGCAGCTTGAGCGGCCAGTAGGGCCACACCAGAGGCTTGTTTTCCACATCGGGCGGCTGGGGCATCACCTCGAACTGGGTCACGCTGACCGCGCCGTGGCGGTTGCTGGTGCCCACACAATCGCTGCCGGTGTCACCACCGCCGATCACGATGACGTGCTTGCCGTCGGCGCGCAACTGGCCCTTGAGCTTGTCGCCCGCGTTGACCTTGTTCTGCTGCGGCAGGAACTCCATGGCGAAATGGATGCCGTCCAGGTCTCGGCCCGGAACCGGCAGGTCGCGGCTCTGCTCGGAGCCACCGGTCAGCAGCACGGCGTCAAAATCTTTCTGCAGCTGTTCGGGTGTGACGGTTTCTTTGGCCCAGTTGGTGACCTTGCTGTCCTTGGGCAGCTCGCCGACCATGACACCGGTACGGAACACCACACCTTCGGCCTTCATCTGCTCGACGCGACGGTCAATGTGCGTCTTCTCCATCTTGAAGTCGGGGATGCCGTAACGCAGCAGGCCACCGATGCGGTCGTTCTTCTCGAACAGGGTCACGTCGTGACCCGCACGCGCAAGCTGCTGGGCTGAGGCCATGCCGGCCGGGCCGGAGCCGACCACGGCAACCTTCTTGCCGGTCTTGATCCTGGCCGGCTGCGGCTGCACCCAGCCTTCGGCCCAGGCCTTGTCGATGATCGCGTGTTCGATGGACTTGATGCCCACCGCCTCGCCGTTCACATTGAGCGTGCAGGCGGCCTCGCAAGGCGCTGGGCAGATGCGGCCGGTGAACTCGGGGAAGTTGTTGGTGCTGTGCAGCACGGTGATCGCGTTCTTCCAGTCGGCCTGGTAAACCAGATCGTTGAAGTCCGGAATGATGTTGTTGACCGGGCAGCCGCTGTTGCAGAACGGCGTGCCGCAGTCCATGCAGCGCGCGGCCTGCACCTTGGCCTGGCTGTCATCGAGGCCGACGACGAACTCCTTGTAGTCCTTCAGGCGCTCGGGCACGGGCTTGTAGCCCTCTTCCAGACGCTCGTATTCCATGAAGCCGGTGACTTTTCCCATGATGTTGATCCTTCGTATCCGTGTGTCTGGGCTTATTTGACGGCGGCCGTGGCCTGCTTCGCCGTACCTTGGGCTTTGGTGGTGGCGGTGGCGGCCGTCTTGCGGGCGTTGATCTCACCCAGGGCACGCTTGTATTCGTTCGGGAACACCTTCACGAACTTGCCGCGCGACTCGACCCAGGTGTCGAGCAGTTCGCGTGCGCGCTTGCTGCCGGTCCAGCGGTTGTGGTCTTCGAGCAGCTTCTTCAGCTGCGCTTCGTCGCTCAGTCCACGGTGCCAGATGGCCTTGTCGATCGTGGCTTCCTGCTCGGCCGTGCTCAACACCTTTTCCATGCTGACCATGGCGGTGTTGCATCGCTTGGCAAACTGGCCGTCTTCGTCGTACACATAGGCCAGACCGCCGCTCATGCCGGCGGCGAAGTTGCGGCCGGTCTTGCCCAGCACGGCCACGGTGCCGCCGGTCATGTATTCACATCCGTGGTCGCCCGTGCCCTCCACCACTGCGGTGGCGCCCGACAGACGCACCGCGAAGCGCTCGCCGGCCACGCCGGCAAAGAAGGCCTCGCCGCTGGTGGCACCGTACATCACGGTGTTGCCCACGATGATGTTTTGCGTCGCCACGCCGCGGAAGTCCAGGCTGGGGCGCACCACCACGCGGCCACCGGAAAGGCCTTTGCCGGTGTAGTCGTTGGCTTCACCGATCAGGTACAGCGTGATGCCGTTGCACAGGAAGGCACCGAACGACTGGCCACCGGTGCCTTCGAGCTGGATGTGGATCGTGTCGTCTGGCAGGCCCTCGGCGTGCACCTTGGTCACGGCGCCGGAGAGCATGGCACCGACCGAGCGGTTGACGTTGCGCGCCGCTTCCATGAAACGCACTTTCTCGCCCTTGTCGATGGCGAGACGGCTCTTGGCGATCAGGATGTTGTCGAGCGACTTCTCCAGACCGTGTTCCTGGTTCTGCGTGTGCAGGCGCGGCACGTCGGCGGGCACCGCCGGCATGGCCAGCAGGCGACTGAAGTCCAGGCCTTTGGCTTTCCAGTGCTCGATGCCTTGTTTGGTGTCCAGCAGGTCGGCACGACCGATCAGGTCATCGAACTTGCGGATGCCCAGCTGCGCCATGATCTGGCGGGCTTCTTCGGCGATGAAGAAGAAGTAGTTGACGACGTGCTCGGGCTTGCCGGTGAATTTCTTGCGCAGCACCGGGTCTTGCGTGGCCACGCCCACCGGGCAGGTGTTCAGGTGGCACTTGCGCATCATGATGCAGCCCTCGACCACCAGCGGCGCGGTGGCGAAGCCAAACTCGTCGGCACCGAGCAGGCCACCAATGACCACGTCGCGGCCGGTCTTCATCTGGCCGTCGGCCTGCACGCGCACGCGGCTGCGCAGGCGGTTGAGCACCAGGGTCTGCTGGGTTTCGGCCAGGCCGATTTCCCAGGGCGAACCCGCGTGCTTGATCGACGACCAAGGCGAAGCACCGGTGCCGCCGTCGTGGCCGGCGATCACCACATGGTCGGCCTTGCACTTGGCCACACCCGCAGCGATGGTGCCGACACCGATTTCCGACACCAGCTTGACGCTGATGGAGCTGTGCGGCGCCACATTCTTCAGATCGTGGATCAGCTGGGCCAGGTCTTCGATCGAGTAGATGTCGTGGTGCGGCGGAGGCGAAATCAGGCCCACGCCCGGCACACTGTGGCGCAACTTGCCAATGTAGTCCGACACCTTGCCGCCAGGCAGTTGGCCGCCTTCGCCGGGCTTGGCGCCCTGCGCCATCTTGATCTGGATCTGGTCAGCGCTGTTCAGGTATTCGGCTGTGACACCGAAGCGGCCCGACGCCACCTGCTTGATCTTGGAGCGCATGGAGTCGCCCTCTTGCAGCACGTAGTCGACCTCGAAGGTGTCCTTGCCCAGCAGGTCGGACATGGTCTGGCCCTGCTTGATCGGGATGCCTTTGAGTTCGTTGCGGTAGCGCAGCGCATCTTCGCCGCCTTCGCCGGTGTTGCTCTTGCCGCCAATGCGGTTCATGGCCACAGCCAGCGTGGCGTGCGCTTCGGTGGAGATGGAACCCAGCGACATGGCACCGGTGGCGAAGCGCTTGACGATCTCTTTGGCGGGCTCGACCTCGTCGATAGAGATCGCCTTGCTGGGGTCGATCTTGAACTCAAACAGACCGCGCAACGTCATGTGGCGCTTGCTCTGGTCGTTGATGATCTGGGCGTATTCCTTGTACGTGTTCCAGTTGTTGGCGCGCGTGCTGTGCTGCAGCTTGGCGATGGCGTCGGGCGTCCACATGTGCTCCTCGCCGCGGGCACGCCAGGCGTATTCACCACCGGTGTCCAACATGGTGGCGAGCACCGGGTTGTCGCTGAAGGCCGCCTTGTGCATGCGGATGGCTTCTTCAGCGATCTCGAACACGCCGATGCCACCGACGCGGCTGGACGTGCCAGAGAAGTACTTGTCCACCGTTTCGCTGTTGAGGCCGATGGCCTCGAACAGCTGGGCGCCGCAGTACGACATGTAGGTGCTCACGCCCATCTTGGACATGATCTTGGACAGGCCCTTGCCGATGGCCTTGACGTAGTTGTAGATCGCCTTCTCGGCGCTCAGGTCGCCCGGCAGGTCCTTGCAGATCGCGGCCAGGGTTTCCATCGCCAGGTACGGGTGCACGGCCTCGGCGCCGTAGCCGGCGAGCACGGCGAAGTGGTGCACTTCGCGTGCGGTGCCGGTCTCCACGACCAGACCCACCGAAGTGCGCAGACCTTCACGCACCAGGTGCTGGTGGATCGCCGACAGCGCCAACAGGGCAGGAATCGCCACCTGCGTGGCGCTCACGCCACGGTCGCTGATGATCAGGATGTTCTGGCCGCTCTTGATCGCATCCACCGCTTCGGCGCACAGCGACGCCAGCTTGGCTTCCACGCCTTCACGACCCCAGAACACCGGGTAGGTGATGTCCAGCGTGGCGCTGCGGAACTTGCCCTGGGTCACGCCTTCGATGTCGCGCAACTTGGCCATGTCGGCCACGTCCAGCACCGGCTGGCTCACTTCCAGGCGCATCGGCGGGTTGACGTGGTTGATGTCCAGCAGGTTGGGCTTGGGGCCGATGAAGGACACCAGCGACATCACGATCGCCTCGCGGATCGGGTCGATCGGCGGGTTCGTCACCTGGGCGAACAGCTGCTTGAAGTAGTTGTAGAGCGGCTTGTCCTTGTCGGACAGCACGGCCAGCGGGCTGTCGTTGCCCATGGAGCCGATGCCTTCTTCGCCATTGGCGGCCATGGGGCTGAGCAGGAACTTGATGTCTTCCTGCGTGTAGCCAAAGGCCTGCTGGCAGTCCAGCAACTCGGGTGTGACGTGTTCGGTTCCGGCGGACTGCGGCTCGGTCTGCGTAATGGGCAACTCCTGCGCGCTTTCACCGGCGACCGGTGTTTCCACGTCGTCCAGGCGGATGCGCAGGTTCTCGATCCACTGCTTGTAGGGCTTGGTGTTGGCGAGGTTGGCCTTGAGCTCCTCGTCGTCGATCATGCGGCCCTGTTCGAGGTCGATCAGGAACATCTTGCCGGGCTGCAGGCGCCACTTGCGCACGATCTTGTTTTCTGGCACCGGCAATACGCCCGATTCGGAACCCATGATGACCATGTCATCGTCGGTGATGCAGTAGCGCGAGGGGCGCAGGCCATTGCGGTCCAGCGTGGCACCGATCTGGCGGCCGTCGGTGAACACGATGGAAGCCGGGCCGTCCCAGGGTTCCATCATGGCGGCGTGGTATTCGTAGAAGGCCTTCCGGCGTTCGTCCATGGTGGTGTGCTGTTCCCAGGGCTCGGGGATCATCATCATCACGGCCTGGGCCAGCGGGTAGCCAGCCATCGTCAGCAGCTCCAGGCAGTTGTCGAAGGTGGCGGTGTCGGACTGGCCGGCGAAGCTGATCGGGTACAGCTTCTGCAGGTCAGCGCCCAGCACCGGTGAAGACATCACGCCTTCGCGCGCCTTCATCCAGTTGTAGTTGCCCTTGACGGTGTTGATCTCGCCGTTGTGCGCCACATAGCGGTACGGGTGGGCCAGTGGCCACTCCGGGAAGGTGTTGGTGGAGAAGCGCTGGTGCACCAGACCCAGGGCCGAAACGCAGCGGGTGTCCTGCAGATCCCTGTAATAAGTGCCCACCTGATCTGCCAGCAGCAGGCCTTTGTAGATCACGGTGCGGCTGCTCATGCTCACCACGTAATACTCTTTGCTGTGCTTGAGCCTGAGCGACTGGATGTGGCCGCTGGCGGTCTTGCGGATCACATAGAGCTTGCGCTCCAAAGCGTCCTGCACGATCACGTCGTTGCCGCGACCGATGAACACCTGGCGCAGGACGGGCTCCTTTTCGCGCACGGTGGGCGACATCGGCATGTCTTTGTTGACCGGCACATCGCGCCAGCCCAGCAACACCTGGCCTTCGTCAGCGATGGCGCGCTCCATTTCCTGTTCACAGGCCAGGCGGGAGGCGTGCTCCTTGGGCATGAAGATCATGCCAACGCCGTACTCACCGGGCGGTGGCAGCGTGATGCCTTGCGCCGCCATTTCCTCGCGGTAGAGCGCATCGGGCAACTGGATCAGGATACCGGCACCATCGCCCATGAGTTTGTCAGCACCCACTGCGCCGCGGTGATCCAGATTTTCAAGAATCTTCAGGCCCTGCTGCACGATCGCATGGCTCTTCTCGCCCTTGATGTGAGCGACAAAGCCGACGCCACAGGCGTCGTGCTCATTGGCCGGGTCGTACAGACCCTGTTGCTGGAGTTGCTGCTGTTCGGCTGCCGTGGTCATGGCGCTTCCTTCTCGGTTCGAGGGCATGAAAACAAAATTCGCGGGGTGCAGAGCTTAGTGCAATGCAACAAAAATGCCAAGTCGAATAAATAGGGTCAGAGTAGTATTAAATTGAATAGAGAAAGTTGAAAAAATAATAAGGGACACATCAAAATGAAACGCAAGCCTTTGATTTGATTGACCACTTTGATCAATCGCTGGCTGGTGTTCGCCGCGAAGGGGGTCGGCCCGGTTTGCCCTTGCTTACCCGTCTGTCGGTTTGTGCCTGCAGTGCGGCCATGAAGTCGGACTCCCCAAGCGGCCACCCATGCAGCAGCGCGTTGGTTATCACGGTCAACTGCGCTTCGCTCAATCCAGAACGCACCATTTCGGCGTACGCCGCTTCCCGCGCAAAAGGCGTGTTGCCCAGGCGCCAGTAAACCGGATGGGGGGTGATGCGCCGGTCGGAACCCTGCCCGACGTAATGCCTGTGGCTGGACCAGACGTGGTGCACGGGATCGGTCACCAACCCGGCACGCACCGGACTCAGATCCAGATAGGCCATGCAGGGCAGCAAATAGCGCTCCGCTTGCAGCAGAGTCGATCTGTAGCGGCCTTCCCACAGCGTTCCTGTGCGTCCATGTCGGGCATTGAAGTGACGCACGTAACGCCGGCCGATGGCTTGCATCATGCGAGGCACGCCATCTGCCGTCTCGGGTGTGAGCAGAAGATGAACGTGGTTGTCCATCAGCACATAGGCGTGCAACGCGACCTGGTACTTTTTGGCGTTTTCGGCCACCGCGTCAAGAAGCGCTGTGCGGTCGGCATCGTCCAGCACGATGGACTGGCGGTTGTTTCCCCTCTGGGTCACATGATGGAGGTAACCAGGCAGGGTAAGGCGGGGTAAGCGGGCCATTTCTCAATCCGGTCAGCGAGGTGAACAAGCTGTAGATTCTGACCCCATTTTTGCAACTCACGAATGCCATGGTCCGCCGCCAGCGGACGCCCTGCGATCAGCGCAGTGCCTGGTCTGCCCAGGCGCGCTGCAACCAGGCCGCCAACGCGATGCCGAGCAATGAGCAAGTACCCGTCACCACCCAAGTCCAGTGCCACCCCCCCGTCTGCGTGGCAACCCACGCCACCAAGGGCGGCCCGAGAAACTGACCCAGTGCCGAGAACTGCTGCATCCAGCCCACCGTGGTGGAGACTGTTGCCGCCCCTGGCGCCAACACGACGGCCAAGCTGAACAGCGTGCCCGGGATCAGTCCACCCACACCGGAAAACAGCAGCACGGCCAGGTACTGCCACACCGGATGACCTTGCGCCCCGAAGGCCACGACAGCCCCCATAGCCATGGCCAGGTAAGCCGTTGACAACAACACGCCGGGACGCATGCCTCGTGCCAGACACCGGCCAGCACCGATGTTGCCCACCATGTTGATGCCCGCGGCGAGCGCCGTCAGAACCCCAACCACCGCTCCGCTGTAGCCTGCCTGGTTGTAGATGGTGGGCAAGAATCCCACCACCGCCAACCACTGCCCCGAATACAGAAAGAAGGCCAGAGCAACCAGCCAGGGCCCCGGCGCAACCAGCGTCTGTTGAACGCGGGTCCATGGACTCGGCGCTCCTCCGACTACCAGCGGACTGGCATCCGTCGCACCCGCAGAGTCACCCGAAACCTGCGTGGCTAGTCCGATGGCGGCCAGCAACGTCAGCAGGGCCAGCGACAGCCACACCGGACGCCATCCGATCAGCGCCAACAACGGTGCGCCACATAGAAGTGCTGTCGCCGTCCCCAGTGGCATATAGGCCCCCCACCAACCGAGTGCTCGCGCAAGCGTTTTCGGGTCGTGGACCCGCCGGCGCAGCAGGCCCGGGGCGGGCAGCACAGCCAGGAGGAATCCCAGCCCTTCCAGCACCCGGGTCGCCAGCAGCCCGTGAACCCCGGTCGACAAGCCACCCAGCGCGCTGCCCAATGCCAGCAAACCCAGACCCGTCAGCATCACGCGTCGCGGTCCCAGGTGATCGGCCATCAACCCCACGATGAGGCCTAGAGTCATCCCGGCGAGCTGAACCAGGGACAACAGAAACCCTGCCTGAAGAAGACTGAGCCCCAAAGAAGTCTGCAACACAGGGATGGCGACCGGCAGTTTGCCCACATGCAACGCGCAAACGACGCCAACCCCGACCACAACCGCCGCCAACACCACAGGATTGCGCTCAGGCACAAAAGCGGATTCGGACGCGGTCAAGGAAAGAGCACCTTACCGCTCAGGCGCTCATGTTCTCGAATCGCAAAGCGATCGGTCATGCCTGCGATGTAGTCGGCAACAGCCCGCGCCCGGTGCGTGTCGGGCTGGCGACTCATTGGTGGCTCATGAGGCTGAGCCAGGTAGAAGGCGAACAGCTCGGTCACCACACGCCGGGCCCGTTCGGTTGTTTCCATCACCTGCGGGTGGCGGTACAGATTGCGCAGAAGGAATTGCTTCAGCTCCACGGACTGGTCCCGCATCGCCTCTGAGAAAGACACCAGGGTGCCATGTGCCCGCACCTCATCCACTGAGTCGACCCGTGATTTCTCGATATTTGAGCGCGAGGTGTCGATCACGTCGTACACCTGATCGCTGAGCATCCGCCGGATCACCTCAAACAACAGCCGGCGGCCGTCGAGTCGCGGGTGCTTCTCCAGAACCAGCCGGTGATACCGTGCAAACAGGGGTACGGCCTCAAGCTGCTCCATGCTGAGCAAACCGGAGCGTACGCCATCGTCGATGTCGTGTGCGTTGTAGGCAATCTCGTCAGCCAGGTTGCACAGTTGCGCCTCCAGGGAAGGCGAACCACCGGTCAAGAAACGCACCGCCACGCCGGAGGCATCCTGGGCACAGAGACGTTTTGCATTCGCCGGGGAACAGTGTTTCAGAACACCCTCCCGGGTCTCGAAAGTGAGATTCAACCCGTCGAAATCGGGATAACGCTCCTCGAGCGCATCGACCACCCTCAAGCTCTGGAGGTTGTGCTCAAAGCCCGACTGTTCACTCGCGTGAGGCGTATTCTGCGACAAAGGCTGGTTTTTCATGCAAGCGTTCAGCGCATCCTGGCCCGCGTGTCCGAACGGCGTGTGGCCCAGGTCATGCGCCAGCGCGACCGCCTCCACCAGGTCTTCGTTCAAGCTCAGCGAACGGGCGATGCTTCGACCCAATTGCGCAACCTCCAAAGAATGGGTCAGGCGGGTACGGAACAGGTCACCCTCATGGTTTAGAAACACCTGGGTCTTGTAAACCAGACGGCGAAAAGCCGTGCTGTGGATGATGCGATCGCGGTCTCGTTGAAACGCGGTTCGCGTGGGTGCTTCGGGTTCGCTGAAACGCCGGCCCCTGCTGCCGCCAGGATGACACGCATACGGCGCGAGGCCCATTCCGTTGTTCACCTCCATCCCGAAGCCCATGTCTCCACCCGGCTTGCCACCATCTGCAGGCACAAGGTGCTCACTGGCGACAACTGGACTGGATCACCTCGGTCACCAAACTGTCTGGTGCGCTGCGGACGACCGCCTGTCCGGAACCGTCAATCAACACAAACTTGATCTCCCCAGCCTCCGCCTTTTTGTCCACACGCATCAACGCCAGGTAGCGGTCCGCGTTGTCCTGAGCGTCCAGCACTGGCGCCACAACGGGCAGGCCGGCCCGCTCTATCAAACGGCTCAGACGGTCCACATACGTGGCATCGATCAAACCCAGGCGCTGCGACAGGCGCGCAGCCATGACCATGCCACAACCCACCGCCTCACCGTGCAGCCATTGCCCATATCCCATGCCGGCCTCGATGGCGTGGCCAAAGGTGTGACCGAAATTCAGGATTGCCCGAAGACCTGCCTCCCGCTCATCAGCACCCACCACATGGGCTTTGATTTCACAGCTGCGTCGAATCGCAAAAGCCAACGCGACAGGATCACGGGTTCGCAGCCGATCGAGGTTTGTCTCGATCCAGTCCAGAAAACCCGCGTCGGCGATGGGACCGTATTTGATGACTTCGGCCAAGCCTGCGCTCAGTTCCCGCTCGGGCAGCGTCTTGAGCGTATCCAGATCGCAGATCACCCGCTGCGGCTGGTAAAACGCGCCAATCATGTTTTTGCCCAACGGATGATTGATGCCGGTTTTCCCCCCCACTGAGGAGTCAACCTGGGCCAACAACGTCGTGGGTACCTGCACAAAAGGCACCCCTCGCATGTAACTGGCTGCGGCAAAGCCGGTCATGTCCCCGACGACACCTCCACCCAGGGCAAACAACACTGTTCTGCGGTCGCAACCCTGTTCAAGCAAGGCATCGAATATCAGATTGAGAGTGGCCCAGGTTTTGTAGGCCTCACCATCGGGCAGAACCACCTGGCCCACCACGGGATACTGTCCCTTCAAGGCGTCAGCCAAGGTCTGAAGGTACAGCGGCGCAACCGTCTCATTGGTCACGATCAGCGCATTCTTGGCGCAGGGCAAGCCAGCGTAGCTGTCTAGCGACCCAAGCAAGCCGCCGCCAATGGCAATGTTGTAGCTCCGTTCACCCAAGTGGATTTCAACCTGGGATTGCGTCGCGGATGGTGTGGTCTCGTGCATGGGGCCAGAGTGTAGAGCCTCCGGGAGCAGTCAGAAAGGCAGCCCACCGACCGCCCCACCTGGACAGAGACCTGATGTCAGCTCCTTCTGATGTCTTGCCCAGCCGGTAGAACATCTTTCACCACGCCGGCCAGTTCCAGTTGCATCATGATCATGTTGACAAGGGATGACACGGAAGGTCGCCCTGTTTCGATCACATAGTGCGCAGTCTCCCTGTACAGGGGGTCCCGTTGCGCAAACAGATCCCTAAGCCGCTGAAGTGGGTCAGCAACCTGAAGAAGAGGCCTGTTCCGGTCGTGCCGAAGACGCCTGAAAACTTCCTCAGGAGAAGATCTCAAATACACCACGTGACTGCGTTCGCGAAGACAAGTCCTATTCGCCGCGCGCAACACGGCGCCACCACCGGTCGATAGCACGCAAGGCTCCCCCCGCGCCAATTCATCAATCACAGCAGCTTCGAGATCACGAAAGCTGTCTTCGCCTTCTCGATCGAAATATTCGCGAATTGAGCACCCGAGGCGTTGCTCGATCACGTGATCAGAGTCAAAGAAAGGAACCAAAAGCCTGCGAGACAATTGGCGACCCACGGTTGTCTTGCCAGACCCTGGCAACCCCACCAAAGAAATCAACAATTGCATCAATACCACGCAAAAGCGTAGATACCTCTACGGCGACCAATCAAAAACCCCATCGAGAGAACCATCTCATTAACATTCTAAACGTCCGATAGCAACGCTGCACAGATGTTAAAGATCACTCAGTGATCTCGTCACCCTTCTCCACAGTGAAAGCGACCGTAGCAGAACGAGAATGCTGATCAAGAACTAGTACCGTTAGGTCCTCTCCACAACCGGTGAGCGTTGTGACCTTGAACTTCGGATCTTGACCAGAAACCTCTGTACGATCAAGAAAGAGATACTGGGGAAAAGAATTTACGATACGAAAAGGCGGCTGCCCCCCCACAATGGTAAAGGTCGTTTGAATTCCTGCCGTTCCTTGGCAAGACAAATCCCCATCCCCTGCCTTGATATTCACAGCATCAGGAACAGCTGCAAACTCGGCAGAATCCCCAGCATCCCCGCCACCTCCACCACAGGAAGCCAATGCGGCAACAAAACCAAAAAGACACACCGATCTCAAAATAAAACTCATCTTACTCATATCAATTTCCAATCATATTTATCTGGCGACACCACGGTCGCCAATGGTTCTTGGTGTGATGAAGATCAACAATTCAGACTTGTTTGAAGTCTTGTTTCTATTTTTAAAAAGATTTCCAACAACTGGAAGGTCCCCGAACAGCGGCACCTTGGTTACATCTTCTGTTTCATTTTGTTCAAAGATACCACCGATGACGACCGTACCCCCATTTTCAACCAACACCTGAGTTTGAACATGCTTGGTGTTAATTGCAATACCAGCAGCTACTGTTTCACCCCGACTGTCTTTATTGATATCAACATCAAGGATAATACCGCCTTCAGGGGTGATCTGAGGCGTAACCTCAAGTTTCAAATTGGCCTTCCTGAAGGCTACTGAAGTAGCGCCGCTAGAGGTCGCCTGCAAATATGGATACTCCGTCCCCTGTTCAATCAAGGCTTTTACTTGGTCTGCAGTCACAACTCGAGGACTCGAAACAATTTTCCCTCGCCCATCGGCTTCAAGAGCTGATATTTCGAGATTCAAAAAGCGATTTGCTGCAGAACTAAAGAGCGACACAGCAAAGGCTGCAGGCAAAGAACCACCAATGCCAGCAGATGGCAAATTAACGAAACTGGTGTTTATAGTATCCAACACATTTTCCGATTCAGCAGTGGTACTCGAAACAGCGTTATAGCTACCACCTATAGCAACACGATTTTGACCATTCACCGCATATCCTGCATCCCCACCGCGAACACCACGGAGATCACTCCCACCCAATCGAACTCCCAAGGATCGCCCAAATCTGTCATCAGCTTCGACAATTCGAGCTTCAATCAATACCTGGCGAATTGGAATATCCAATTTTGATATAAGTTGCTGAACCTGCTCCAGTTTCGTTGGAACATCCGTCACGAACAGCTGATTTGTTCTTGGTTCGGCGATCACGCTACCTCGATTTGAGAGAATACGGGCACCAGCACCAGCACCAGCACCAGCCGAACCTCCAGGCCCAGTCAACTGAACAGCTACCTCGCTGGCTTTCGCATAATTCATCTGAAAACTCTGAGTGCGCAGTGTCTCCAGACTTTCAATAGAGGCCTTTGCTTCCAACTCTTGCTTCTCGCGCGCTGCAATTTCATCCTGGGGAGCAATCCAGAGAACATTTCCGCTCTTCCGCATTCCCAAGCCTTTGGCCTGAAGTATTATGTCAAGAGCTTGATCCCACGGGACATCCTTCAAACGCAGTGTCACAGCTCCACTTACTGAATCCGAAGTGACAATATTGAAGTTGGTAAAATCCGCAATGACCTGCAGCAGCGACCTGACTTCAATATTTTGGAAATTGAGCGACAATTTCTCACCGTTATAGCCAGGTCCTTGAGTAAGCTTGGATTCATCAATTTTTTGCTCACGAACTTCAAGCACAAACTGATTGTCACTCTGATATGCCGAGTGTTCCCAGTTGCCCTTGGGCGTCACCACCATGCGAACACGGTCACCAATCTGACTGGTGACCACGCTCTGGATGGGAGTGCCAAAATCGGTCACATCCAGCTTGCGGTTCAATCCTTCCGGCAAAGATGTTCGCAAGAAGTCCACGACAAGGTCCTTACCCTGCTGGCGGATGTCGACACCAACCTGATTGTCCGCAAGATCAACCACCACCCGCCCTGAATTACCAACGCCTCTTCGGAAATCAATATCTTTGAGTGCAACCGTGTGATCGGTTTGCACTTGGGAAAACATAGCATGACCGTTTGGTGGCGGTGCACCGGCTGCTTCCGTACGATCAAGAACCAGCAACAACGATTTTCCATCCAGCTTGGCTTGATAGGCAGCAGGTTGCTTCAGATTGATCACAACCCGAGTCCGGTCTCCCGCCTGAACCACGTTGGCCGATCGCAAATTCCCTTGATTCAGCTCTACGCTATTTCTGCCCATGGCATTCACCACACCTGGGAAATCCAACGCAATCCGAGCAGGCGACTGGATCGTGAATCCGGTTGGCAGTGCAGTCAAAGCCTCTGTAGTGTCGATACGTACAACCTCCACACCGGCCTGCATGCCGCCAGTCAAAGACTGGATGGCATTTTGCGCATGGGCCAGAAACGAAGTCATGGCTATGACCATGAACAGTGACAGCTTGCGCAGACTCCGCTCTTTTGACTTAGAGATGGTCACGCTATAGGATTTTGTCATTTGGAAACTTCCTCTTGTAACTGCAAGGCCGCCGGACGCTCAATCCACTCACCTGCTGCATCCTGCACAATTTCGCGCAGGTTGATTTCATTTTCGGTGATTTTCAACACCCGTCCATAGTTCTGACCCAGGTAACTGCCCTGGGTTACTTGGTAAAGGAGTTGATCCACCTTCACCAAGGCAACGAGCTGTCCAGCACGATTCAGACTGCCAACCATCGACATGGTATCCAGCGGAAAAGCCTCCAACGGCTGCTTCCGACGACTCATCTCTGCATCGATCAAAGCGGAATTTCCAGCGGGTAGCGCCTGTCCTCCGCGCAGAATACTTGCCAATTTCTCGCTGCTGAAAGGCTCCACAAGCCGCTCACCTCCGTAAGCATATGGTTCAAATTTTGTGGGCTCCGGAATTGGTTTGACATCGGGCTTGATGGAGTTTCTCTCATTTTGCATCCAGAGGCTCAACTCTTCCTGCTCAGAGCTTCCACACCCCTGCAGCAATACCAGTGAAAAAGCCAGCAACGCAACGCCGATTTGGCCACCTGACCTGCGCCGGATCATTTAGACACTCCTTTAGGCATTTTTTTTTCCGACGTAGCTTTTTGCTGCAGTTCGATCTCCTCTTGATCGAGATACCGGAATGTTTTTGCAGTGCAATCCATGGTCAGGATGCCATCTCTATCTTTTACAGGAGCAAGCGACAAATTGTTCAATGTGACAATGCGAGACAAGTTAGCAATGTCTGCCGCGAACAATCCAATGTCGTGGTACCCACCTGTTACGCGAACGGCTATCGGAAGTTCTGCATAGTACTCTTTCACAGAGACTTGGCCTGGGCGAAACAGTTCAAACTGCAAACTGCGACCCAAGCCTGCTTGGTTGATGTCAGACAACAAGGCATCCATTTCTGCCTTGCTGGGAAGTTGTTTCTCCAGTTGATTAACGTACTGCTGAACCTGTTCAAGCTGTTTCTTCAACGCATCCAGATTGACTGCCTGAACCAGCTTCTTTCGATAGTCTTCTCGCAACTGCTGTTCCCGGGTTTGCTCAGTCAACAACTCCTCATCAACAGCCTTGAGCCAAAAAAACCAAAGACCGGCAATAACAGCGGCGCAAACAAATATATAGAGTAGATTCCGCGGCAGCGATGGCCAGGAAGAAGGATCATTGGGATCAAGGCCAGAAAACTGCCTTTGAAGCGTATCCTGAACCGATTTGAAATCGAGGTTGATGGTAGGTGATAGAGCCATGATTACCCCGATCAGATTTTTCCTGGCGCCGGGGGTGTTGCTCCCGCAGCACCCTGCCCAACTCCATTCGAACCAGTGGGGCGATTGAGAGCCACTCTGATCTTAAAATTCGATACCCTGCGCTGCTCGCGATTTGAACCGGTTGCGTTGGCTGCAACGATTTCGATCAACTCAGGCTTCCCGAGCCAAGACGAGTTGTTCGCAAGATTTCGCAACAACTCAGAAACCCGTTCTTGAGATTGGGCCACACCCTCCAACAAGACGCTTTGATTTTCTTGCTTCATGCTTTTCAGATAAATACCGTCTGGCAGTTGCGCCACCAGTTCGTCAAGCAGGTGTACCGGCATGTTTCGATCCGCCTGCAGCCCCTCTACAGCGGTTTGCCTGGCTCGCAGAGAAGCAATTTGCGCCTGAAGGCTCGCAATATCCTTAATTTCAGCATCCAGCTCTTTCGTCTTGCTTTGAAGAAACGAATTCCGCTGCTGCTGTTCCGCAATTTGCCCCTGATACCATGTAAACACGGCACCACAGATGATGCCTCCAAGCAGGGCGGACAGCCCCAGCTGTGCAAAGAATTGCTCTTTCTGCTTTTTTCTCGCAGCCTCACGATGAGGCAACAAATTGATCAAAATCATTGGTAAAACCTCCGCAACGCCAAGCCAGTGGAGGTTAGATAGGATGGGGCTTCACGCGCGATCTTTCGTGCCTGTACGCTGGTGGCCATTTCCATACCATCGAACGGATTGATCACCATGCAAGCAAACGAAGTCTGATGGGTGACCCCTTCGATCAAACCGGGCAATGCCGCACTGCCTCCGGCCAGCAAGATGTGGTCAACCTTGTTGTAGGGGGTGCTGGTGAAGAAGAACTGCAAAGCACGCCCAATTTCTTGTGCCATGCTTTCAATAAATGGGTTCAGCACGGCTGATCGATAGTCATCCGGCAAGTCGCCCGATCGCTTCTTGGCCTCAGCCTCGTCGGCAGAAAAACCATACTGACGCACGATCAACTGCGTCAACTGGGCACCTCCAAAAGCTTGATCGCGCTCATACAGTACGTCATCGTTGCGCATCACCTGCATACTGGTGGTCAAGGCACCCACCTCAAACAATGCCACCAGAGAATCCACGCCTTGATTGGGCAGTGTTTCAATCACCCGTCCAGCGGCCATCCGGGAGGCGTAGGGCTCGACGTCCATGATGACCGGCTTGAGGCCTGCGGCTTCAGCAAGTCCCTGCCGATCAGACACCTTCTCCTTGCGTGAAGCCGCGATCAGGACCTCGGCATCTCCGACCGAGTTGGCACTTGGCCCAACGACACAAAAATCGAGACTGACTTCATCAAGCGAGAAGGGGATGTACTGGTTGGCCTCCGACTCGACCTGCGCCTCAAGCTCTTTTTCAGACAGCCCGCCAGGGAGAACGATCTTTTTGGTGATCACGGCCGATGCGGGCAACGCCATGGCCACATTCTTGGTCTTGCTGCCGCTTTTGCGGACAACCCGGCGCACGGCCTCGGCGACTTCATCGAACTTTTCGATGTTCCCATCGGTGATCCACCCTCGCTCCAGGGGCTCGATGGCACAACGCTCCAACACCAGATCACCGGAGCGATTACGGCTCAACTCAACCAGTTTGACACTGGACGAACTGACGTCGATGCCCAACAACGGCGCTGGATCACGGCTGAAAAACGACCCCAATGAGATCAAGGTGACCCCCAAAAAATAGAAGCGCGGCAAGGCGCCAGACTTAAGATTTCACTTGAATGCTAGCAGCAAGCCCCTTGTGCAGCAAAGATTTTCTACCTTTGACACAGAAGAGAACGTTGCCAAAAGCATACGCAAACCAACCACTCCCGGCAGACCGGCAGCACGCAGAAAGATAAGAAACACACAACAACTCACAATAACGGCTTCTGCTCTGACACCTTCACAACAGGCCGATTTTTATAATCAGCCTCCTTCGCCTTGACTGTTCGCATGCCTCAAAACGATCCCGCTGCCTCCCGCTCGTCCGAGCCCACCGACTCCCAGAAAGCGGGCCTGCTGGCGTGGCTTGGACGCGTGCTGGCAGGTCTGACAGGGCTGGTGCTGGCGGCCTTGGTTGCGCTCTTTTTGGGGGTGGGCATCGGACTGGCCGTGGCCTATCCCAATCTGCCCGATGTGGGCGCCCTGGCCGACTACCGGCCCAAGTTGCCCCTTCGGGTGCTCACCGCCGATGGCTTGGTGATCGGCGAATTTGGCGAAGAGCGCCGCAGCCTCCTGCCGATAAAAGACATCCCGGATGTCATGAAGAATGCCGTCCTCGCCATTGAGGACTCCCGGTTTTTCGAGCATGGCGGCGTGGACTACCGAGGCATGCTCCGGGCGGTGCTGGCCAATTTGGGCCAGGCAAAAAGTCAGGGAGCATCAACCATCACGATGCAGGTGGCCCGAAACGTTTACCTGTCTGCAGAAAAGAGCTACACCCGCAAAATCTATGAGGTGCTGCTCACATTCAAGCTGGAATATCTGCTCACCAAAGAGCAGATCCTGGAGATCTACATGAACCAGATTTTTCTGGGTCAGCGAGCCTATGGCTTTGCCACCGCGTCGCAGACGTACTTTGGCAAGCCGCTCAAGGACGTGAGCATTGCCGAAGCAGCCATGCTGGCAGGCCTGCCCAAAGCACCTTCAGCGTACAACCCCATTTCCAACCCCAAACGCGCCCGTGCCAGGCAACTGCACATCATTGATCGCATGCTCGAAAACGGGTTCATCACCGCCGAAGAGGCCCGATCAGCCAGGATCGAAGAACTCAGACTTCGCCCGCTAGGCGGACCTGAACGGGTTCACGGTGAATTTGTTGCCGAGATGGTTCGCCAGTCCATGGTCGCCCAATACGGAGAAGAAGCCTACACCCGCGGCCTTACCGTCACCACCACGCTTCAGTCCAGCGAACAACAAACCGCGTACCAAGCTTTACGCCGTGGCATCCTGACTTACGAAAGCCGTCAGAGGTACCGCGGCCCCGAACTCTTCATCAACCTTCCGGCGGACAAAGCTGCACGTGAAGATGTGATCGATAGCGTGTTGGCGGAGCACCCCGACAACGGTGACCTGCTCTCTGCCGTCGTGCTTGAAGCCGCTCCTCGCAAGGTAGTGGTGGTTCGACAGGATGGCGAGCCCTTCGCCGTCACCGGCGAAGGCCTGCGCCCCGTGCAATCGGGACTGGCGGAAAAAGCTGCCCCTTCGATCAAACTCCGTCCGGGGGCCGTGGTTCGGGTGGTCAGGACTTCTGCCAACGGGTGGCGCATCAGCCAGTTGCCCGAGGTCGAGTCTGCCTTCGTGGCGATGGATCCCAACACCGGAGCGGTGCACGCGCTGGTCGGTGGCTTCGACTTCCAGAAGAACAAGTTCAACCACGTGACCCAGGCTTGGCGCCAGCCGGGCTCCAGCTTCAAGCCCTTCATCTACTCCGCCGCGCTTGAAAAAGGCCTGACACCGATGACCGTGGTGAACGACGCGCCGCTTTTCTACAGCGCCGAGCAAACCGGTGGCAAGCCCTGGGAGCCCAAGAACTATGACGGACAGTTCGAGGGACCGATGTCGGTGCGCCGCGCACTGGCCAAGTCCAAGAACATGGTGTCGATCCGCGTGCTACAGCTCGTTGGAACAAAAAGCGCTCAGGACTGGGTCGCCCGGTTCGGTTTCCCGCCAGAGAGGCACCCTCCCTACCTGACCATGGCGCTCGGCGCCGGTGCGGTCACTCCGATGCAGATGACCACTGGGTACGCCGTGTTTGCCAATGGCGGTCATCGCGTCACACCCGTCCTGATCACCCGCGTTGTCGAACAACGTGGAAAAGTGCTTTTTGATGAACCTCCCAAAGCAGTGGACGCATCGAGCCAGGTGATCGACGAACGCAATGCCTTCATCATGAGCAGCCTGCTGCAGGAAATCACCCGAACCGGCACGGCTGCGCGTGCCCAGGCAACGCTGAAACGGCCGGACGTCTACGGCAAGACGGGCACCACCAACGACTCCATGGACGCTTGGTTCGTGGGCTACCACCCTTCCCTCGTGGCGACTGCCTGGGTGGGTTACGACACGCCGCGCAATCTGGGTAGCCGCGAAACCGGTGGCGGCTTGAGCCTGCCGATCTGGATCGACTACATGTCAGAAGCACTCAAAGGGGTGCCAGTGGTTGAGTACAAACCGCCGTCGGGCGTGATTCGTGTCGGTGGCGACTGGTACTACGAGGAGTTTGGCCCTGGCCAGGGTGTGCATGGCCTGGGCTTGCAGGACCCGTGGCCCGGTAGCCAGGTTGAAAGCGATGTCACGTCCCCAGAGGCCGCTACTCAGCCCAACGCCACCGAGGACCGGCGCACCATCCTGGACCTGTTCAGGAACTGAACGTCAGCGGCTGGCCCGCCTGCTCGGTTGCACAACGGGACAGGTGCGAAAAAAATTCGCCCTGCCCTTTGCTGTCCATCCACTGGGCACCGTCGTACTTGTAGTGAAAGCCCCCCGCGCGCGCCGCCATCCAGACCTCCTGCAGCGGTTTCTGCAAATTCACGATGATCTGGCTACGGTTGGCAAAGGTCAACGTCACCATGGCGCCTACGCGCTGGTTGTCAATGTCCGCGGCAGTCTCATCATTGATGCGGTCGCAAGCCAGTTCTATGGCACGGAGCAAGGCCTCGGCGCGATCCAGATATTCGATATCGGTCATTACAATGCACCCACTATGAAGATGCATCCAATTCTAGGCGGAGCGCTCGCCCATGTCCGTATCGCTGGCGGCACGATCCTGGTCGCCCTGAGTGTGGCGGGCGCCGGCTGCGGTCAAAAGGGTCCGCTGTACCTGCCCGGCGCGCAACCCGAGGCCCGGCCTGCCGCGCCGAAACCAGCGGACACGGTACCCAACGCGACCGATTCGCTGGACGAGTCGCCGCAGCGCTGAACTTCCTTTCGAGGCTGTCAATCCGGGGCCGCAAAGTTTCCTGGTCGTGGCCGCGATCGTGAAAGCGCTGTTCCAGCAATCCGTTCGCCTACTCAAGCATATTCAACGCCCCAGAGGGTCCTTGGGCCGCCAGCGTTTCCACACACGCCAGCCCAGCAACAAGGCCAGCAGAACCGCGTAAACACCCACTTCCGCAAAGTCGTTCTTGCCGCTGCGCATCCAGAAGAAGTGCAGCACCGCCAGACAGGCCACGGCGTACACGCAGCGGTGCAGCAATCTCCAGCGCGCAGCCCCCAACGCCCGGATGGCCCGGTTGAACGAAGTGCCGGCCAGGAGCAGCAGCAACACCCAGCAGAGAAAGCCGACCAGGATGAACGGTCGCTTGGCCAGATCGGTCAGCACCTCACGCCATTCAAAACCCATGTCAAACCAGGCGTAGGCCAGCAGGTGCAGACTGGCGTAGAAAAACACGAACAGCCCCAGCATGCGCCGCAACCGTGCCAACGCAGGCCAGCCCGCCATCACGCGCAACGGCGTCACCAGCAAAACCAGCACGAGCGCTCGAAGCGTCCAGTCACCCAGCGAGCGGATCAGGGCTTCGGCCGGATTGGCGCCCAGCTGTTCGTTCCAGGCGGCCCAAAACAGCCAGACAACCGGCAGGCTCCACAAAACAAACAGCAAGGGTTTGGCTGTGCGGTCCATGAGCCACCGGTTCACGCGCGACCCTGCCTTGCGCGGCAAGGTGACGGAATCCACCGCACCAGATCGGTCTGAAGGATCAGCGGAAAGTCGGGCGTCCACAAGCGCTGCGTTGCGAATGCAATGCCAGAGAAGTTCAGAAGAACTTGCGCAGGTCCATGCCCGCGTAAAGCTGCCCCACCTGGGGCTCGTAGCCGTTGAACATCAGAGTCTTGCGGCGTTTGGCCAGCAGGCCGCCCTCTTCACCAATCCGCCTCTCCGTGACCTGACTCCAGCGCGGGTGGGCCACGTCAGGATTCACATTCGAGAAAAAGCCATACTCCTGCGGAGCCGCGATGTTCCAGGCCGTGCGGGGTTCCTTGTCGGTGAACCGGATCTTCACCAGCGACTTGCCACTCTTGAAACCGTATTTCCACGGAACGACGAGGCGCACGGGTGCGCCGTTCTGGTTCGGCAACACCTCGCCATACATGCCAAACGACAGCAGCGTCAGCGGATGCATGGCCTCGTCCAGACGCAGGCCCTCGACATACGGCCACAACAACACACTGGAGCGCAAGCCCGGCATGGTATCCCGATCGGCCTGCGTCACGAACTCCACATATTTCGCGCTGCCCAGCGGCTGCGCCGCCCGGATCAACGCACCCAGCGAATAGCCCACCCAGGGAATCACCATGGACCAGCCCTCAACACAACGCAGCCGGTAAATGCGCTCCTCCATGGGGGCCAGCTTGAGCAATTCCTCCAGCCCGTAGGTCCTGGGCTTGTTCACCAAGCCCTCGACCGAGACCGTCCAAGGACTCGTCTTCAGCGATTTGGCGCGCGCCACGGGGTCCGACTTGTCGGTGCCGAATTCGTAGAAATTGTTGTAGGTCGACGCGTGCTCGTAAGCGGTGATTTTCTCCACTGTCGAAGCCCCGGGCAGTTGGGAAATGGCACCCGTCAGCGCAGCGAGCTTGCCAGGTCTGGTCACCGAGGCCAGGGCGTCGCGCGAGGCCCAACCTGCCAGCGCAGCACCACCGGCCCCCAGCGCCAAGCGCTGCAACCACTCACGACGCCTCAGATAAGCGGACCGGGACGTGATTTCGCTCGAAAAAGGATGACAGTACCCGGTGTCGGCTGAACGGATGATCATGAAAGGCTCCTTTGATTCACGTCAGTCGTAGGAGCTGACCATTTCTTACCAAGTTCCTGATCGGGACATCGAGCCCCCCGCTCCGCCCCGAATCCTGTACCGCCTACATGGCAGGATTCAGGGGTGGCAGAACCTCACAGCTCGCCATAGCTGTGCAAGCCCGAGAGGAACATGTTCACGCCCAGAAAGGCGAAGGTGGTGACCGCGAGCCCCACCAAGGCCCACCAGGCCGCCACCGTGCCACGCAAGCCCTTCATCAACCGCATGTGCAGCCAGGCGGCGTAGTTCAGCCAGACGATCAGCGCCCAGGTTTCCTTCGGGTCCCAGCTCCAGTAGCCGCCCCAGGCTTCGGCGGCCCAGAAGGCGCCCAGCACCGTGGCAATGGTGAAAAAGGCAAAGCCCACCGCGATGGCCTTGTACATCACGTCGTCCAGCACCTCGAAACTCGGCAGTCGCTCCGCGATGCGGCGGCGGCCGAACAGGATGGTGGCCACGATCAGCGCCGAAATGCCGAAATACACGAACCAGTAGCTGCCGCCCTTTTCCGCGGCCGACGTGCGAAAGACGATGGGCTCAAAACACAGAACGATGCCCAGCAACCACAGAGGCGCGAGCTTGTACCAGCGCGACTCGCTCGCGCTCTGCTTGATCAGGTAGGCAAACGCCAGCATCGCCGAGAGCGCAAAGGTGCCGTAACCGATGAAGTTGGCGGGCACGTGGAGCTTCATCCACCAACTCTGCAACGCGGGCACCAGCGGCTGGATTTCGTGGGCTTCGCGCACCACGGTGTACCAGAGCAGAAAGCCCACGGCCGCACTCACCACCAGCATCACAAAAGCGCCCATCGCACGGGTGTTGTACTGCTCTTCGTAATACAGGTAAAAGGTCGCTGTCATCCAGCAGAACAGCACAAAGACCTCGTACAGATTGCTCACAGGAATGTGACCGATGCCGACACCAATCTGGTGGCTCTCGTACCAGCGCACCATGGTGCCCACCAACGCCAGCGTCACAGCAACCCAGGCCAGGCGCGACCCCAAGCCTTCGAACGCATTGCCTGCGCGGGTGAACATCCCAACCCAGTAGAAGATGGTGCTCATGAAGAACAGCACGCTCATCCAGAGAATGGCCGACTGGCTGGAGATGAAATACTTGAGCATGAACACCTGGTCGGCGCGCGCCAGATTGGCCGTGCCTTCCGGCGTCTGGTACAGCGAGATGGCCAGCAAGGACAGCGCCGTCACCACCACCATCAGCACACGCAGGGGTCGCCAGAACCAGCCCAGCCAGATCACTGCCGGGACCGCACCCGCCAGAATGGCCTTTTCATAGACGTCCATGGCTGGGCTGTAGCGCACGAAACTCCACACCGCGCCCGCTATCACGAGAACAGCGAACAGCCAGTCCCACACATTGCGACGCGAGAAATAGCCGGGCTCCAAGCCGGAGCCGTTCTGGCCCCGCTTGAGTTCAAAGGTCTGGGTAGCGGTATTCATGAGGGCACCTTCAACAACTGGGACTTCAACACTTCAAACTCCTGATCGGCTTCCATCGTCTTGCGGTTGGACGACAGGGCCATGGTGGCCTGTGAATGCCCCGCGCCCGCAGGCGCGAGCCACACCCACACGCGCCGCTCGCGCACATAGAGCATGACAAAAACACCCAGGATCAGCAAAACGCAACCCAGGTACACGATGCTCTGGCCGGGCGCGCGCGCCACCTGGAACACACTGGCCTGCACATGCTCAAAATCCTTGAGCTGAAAGGTCATCGGGGCCGGGTAATAGAAAGCATCGCTCAAGCTCATGACGGCGTGCGTCATGAACTGCTGCGTGGCATCACTGCGCTCCAGCGGCTGCAGACCGGCCCGTTCGCGACTGACCTGCAACAGCTCGAACAGCGTTCCGTTGAGGATGCGCACCAGCACATCGCTGGCGCGCTCACGTTCTGCCTCGGGCACATTGCTTTCCAGAAACGCCGACACCGCCTGCAACCCCCCTTTGATGGGCGGATCACCCACCGGGGCCTCGGTGGCTTCGGCGCCGGCAAACAGATCAATCGCCCGACCGGCAGACGCCTGCAGTGCATCGGAGAGCTCGGTGCGCCCCGCTTCGACCGCCGAAACCGCGTATCGGCGCACGGCCAGTTCACGCAGCGCCGGATCGAGGAGGGCCGCGCGCAGACGCACAAAACCATCAATGCTGTCCTGATCATCGGCAGGGATGCGCAGGTACCGGAAAGGTTCGGACGGCGTTTCACGCATGCCAAAGAGGAACATGCGCGAACCATCGATCTCCATGGGCAGCATGTAGTTGTTGTATTCCACCGCCTGGCCCGCCGCGTCGCGCAGCTTGTAGCTGAAACTGGGGCCCACGTTGCGCAAGGTTTTTTCGGCACCCGGCTTGTGACCCGAGCCGAGGCGGCTCTCGATTGAACTGCGCAGGTCGACCTTGCGCACATCCGTGCCCGACGCCTCGCCCCCCTGATTAGCAAAGTTCTCCACATTGATCACGCGCAGGCCGGTGTACTCGAGTGTGAGCTTCTGGTCCCCATTGCTCAGCGCAGACGTGCCACCGATCACGCCCGACACCTCGAACGCCTTGGCCGGCCCGTTGATGGGCACCGCCTGCAGATTGACGCGCGACCCACCATCGTCAAAACTGGACTGGTAGATGTTGATGCCGCGGTGGCTGGCGGGATGGTTCACTTCAACCCGCGTGGCCTTCTTTTCGCCCGTCTCGTGGTCGTGGATCACGATGTCGCTGGCGAACAGCCTGGGCATGCCGGTGTCGTAGTACTCAACAATGAACTTCTTGAGTTCAACCGAAAACGGCAGATCCTGCAGCAGCACGCCATCGGACTGGGCCAGAATCGCGGTGCCCGCCGTAGTGCCCTCGGTCACCAGCAGGTTGCCCCGGAACGTCGGATTGCTGGGAGAAAGGCGGTGCTGAGGGGCCACATCGGCAATCAGGCCGCCACCGGTGAACGGCGTCTTGCCGTTGAACCACATCTGGGCACGCACCACCAGATCGCCATCGAGCAGGCCACCGAGGCACACCAGCACAATCGCGCTGTGTGCCGCCAGATAGCCGATCTTGTTGGCCGATCCCGCCTTGGCGGCCACCATCCAGCCGGTGCCACCCGCGCCTTCTCGCGACTGCAGCTTGACCTTCCATCCTGAACCCAGCAGGGTTTGACCGATGCGGTTGGCCGCCGACTCAGGCGTTTCAGGCAGTGCGCCTTCGGCCCGGTGCGGAAAAGCCTTGAGACTTTGCTCGCGGATGTTCTCCTTGAAGGCCTTGAAGTCCACCAGGATCTTGGGCGTGTTGCGCGCGATGCACAGGCTGGTACTGACCACCAGAAACGCCAGGATCAGCAGAAACCACCAGGCGCTGTAGACCGTGAACAGCCGGGCACTGCCAAACACATCGGACCAGAACGGGCCGAACTGGTTGACGTAGTTGTTCAGGGGTTCGTGTTGCTTGACCACGGTCCCGATGACCGACGCGATGCAGATCACCGTCAGCAGCGAAATCGCAAACCGCATGGACGACAACAGCTCAACCAGCTGACTGGCGAAGCGCGACCCGGTACGGATCTGCAGGCCTTGGGTAGATACGGTCATTTAGGCGTCGTAAAAAAACAAACAGGGCGGATCTGGAACAACCCAGAACGCGCCCTGATGTGATGCTTTGTTCGTGTGGCGGTTCAATGCAAAGAAAGATAAACCCGCATTGTGCCGCCAAATATTAACTGCCGCTTATATCCCCGGGAACCTCGGGGCTAAGCACCTGTCCGGTCAGCGCAGGCCTGCGATGTAGTCCGACACCGCCTGGATTTCGCGGTCGTTCAGCTTGGCCGCCACACCGGTCATCTGGATGTGGTTGGCACGCGTGCCGTCCCGGAACGCCTTCAGCTGGGTCGCCGTGTACCCGGCATGCTGCCCTTTCAGGCGCGGGTACTGCGAGGGAATGCCGGCGCCGGTGGGGCTGTGGCACCCCGCGCAAGCCGCGATCTGTCGATCAGCGATGCCGCCACGGTAGATGCGCTCACCCAGACGAACCAGATCCTTGTCCGTCGCGAAGCCTTCGCGCGCCTTTTGATCGGCCAGCCACCAGGCGATGTTGCGCATGTCATCATCGGACAGCGCCGCGACCATGCCCTGCATGATCGGGTTGGCCCGTTTACCGGACTTGAATTCCTGCAGTTGCTTGACCAGATACTCTGGATGCTGCTGCGCCAACATCGGATTCTCTGGAATCACCGAATTCCCGTCGGCTGCGTGGCAAGCCACACAAACCTGCCCGTAGGTGGCGGCACCCTTGGCAGCATCGGGTTTGACCGACTGCGCATGTGCACTGAACGACAGGGCTGCAGCGGCAGCCACGCAAAGGAAAGAAACGGGCAATTTCATGTCGGGGCGGCGTCGTTTGCGACGCGTCGGTTTGAAGAAGTTCGCGGCTTTCGGGCCGTACAGCATTCAATTTTACAATGCCTCACAGGACACCCAAATGACTCAAGTCAAGAATACCGCCCCCGCACCGATCACCACCTCGCCCGGCACCCCTTCCGTGCACGTTTCCGGGGAGGGCCAAGACGCCGCGCCGCCCGACATCAAAAGCCTGCACGGCTGGCTGCACACCGCCCGATTCCTCACCACAGCACCCCAGCTGGAGCACCTGCCCACGCTGGACGTTCCCGAGGTGGCGTTTGTGGGCCGATCCAATGCGGGCAAATCCACCTGCATCAACACACTGACCCAGCAAAAGCGCCTGGCGTTCGCATCAAAGACGCCAGGACGCACTCAAAGCATCAATCTGTTCTCGCTGGGCAAGCAGGGGCAGACCGACGCGGTGCTGGCCGATTTGCCAGGCTATGGGTACGCCGCCGTGCCGCGCGAGGCCAAGCTGCGCTGGCAGCGCGTGATGGGCAACTACCTCATGACGCGCGAAAACCTCAAGGCGGTGGTGTTGCTGTGCGACCCCCGCCTGGGTTTGACCGAACTGGATGAAATCCTGCTGGACGTGATTCGCCCCCGGGTGCAGAGCGGCCTGAAGTTCGTGATCCTCCTGACCAAGTCAGACAAACTCACGCGAGCCGAGGCCAACAAGGCCCTCTCCATTGCAAAGCTGCAGTGTGGCGGTGGCGAGGCCCGCCTGTTTTCTGCGTTGAAGAAGCAGGGGCTGGACGAAATGGCGCGGCTCTTGTGGGACTGGACCCATGGCGAGACCGTGGCACCCGTGGAGCAACCCGATGCGGCAGGAGACGACGAGCCGCCGGCGCTGGACTGAGCTCAGCCACTCGGAAGGAACTCGCCGCCCGTCAGACGCTCACCGGGTTGCCGCCGTGTTCATCAACGTCCATAAGGAGACGCTTCACCCGCCGGTCGCGTCTTGAAGCGCTTGTGCACCCAGTAGTACTGCTCAGGCATGGTCGCGATCATCTGTTCCAGATGCTGGTTCATGAGCGCGGTGTCGGCCACGGTGTCACCACCGGGATAGCCGTCCCATCCAGGGAGCACTTCCACGTCGTAACCACTGGGCGTCATCCGGCTGATGACCGGCACCACGCGCGCACGCCCCATCTGGGCCAGCCGCGGCAGGGTGGGCACGGTGGCGGTGCTCACCCCGAAAAACGGCACGAACACCGACTCCGCCGGCCCCATGTCCATGTCCGGCAAGAGGTACAGCACCTCCCCCGCTCGCAACGCCTGCACCAGCGAGCGCATGCTCTGGTGCTTTTCGACCAGCCTGACCGAGCCATACCGCAGCCGACCCGCCCGAATCCATTGATCCACGGCCACATTGCGTTGACGGGCGTACAGGCTGATGAACCTGCGCGGAAACCCCAGGGCCAGTGCGGTTCCGCCAGCGTCCAGTCCCACAAAGTGCGGAGCGAACACCAGAATCGGCCCGTCGGTGGCCAGTTCATGGACCGCCCCGACCAGCCTCAGGCGACGTCGGGTCACCGCTTCACTGGCTTCCCAGACCCAGCTCCGGTCCAGCCAGGATTGCGCGAAATACACAAAATGCCGGCGCACAGCGCGGTTGCGCTCGGCCTCGCTGTCCTGAGGGAAACACAGCGCCCAGTTGGTGCGAGCAATGTCCCGGCGCCGAGCGGCCACCAGATGCAGCACCTGCCCCGACAGCCAGCCCAGTCCACGCACCCATGACAGGGGCAAACGGGCCAGCAAGCGCATGAAACCCACGCCCAGTCGACCACCCCAGGTTTTGGTGCCCGATGGACTGTGAGGAGTTGGGGGGGGGATTGTGGACATGAATGACTGCGGTGAGCACCGGGCCGTTTCAGCGCTGGGGCGCGGCGCCGGTATCCGGGGACTCGGGTTGACGGGGTTGCTTGTAGCGATCGTACGACCAGAGGTATTGGGCCGGCGATTCTCGCACCAGCATCTCCATGGCTTGGTTGATCTGTCTGGCAGCCATCTGCGGGTCGCTGCTCAGGCCCTCCTCAGCCAGACCCGGGAAGGGGCGCACATGCACCAGGAACCCGCGCCCCCAGGAGAGCCGTTCGCCCCAGATCAATACCGGCTGCACGCCTGGCGTCCGTGCCAGGCGGGCCGACAAGGTCATGGTGTAGGCCTCACGCCCGAAGAACGGCGCCCACACGCCTTGGCCCGCGGGCGGCACCTGGTCCGGCAAGAGCCCCACGGCCTGCCCGGTCTTGAGCGCCTTGATGAGTTGCTTCACGCCAGCCAGCGTGGTCGGCGCCGTCAACAGGCCCGGGCGCTCACGGGAATGGGCCACCAGATCCCGCAGCCAGGGTTGGCGTGAGGGGCGAAACAGCACGGTGGTGGTCATACGCTCACCGAAACGCTGCGCCACCGCCTGCGCCGTGATCTCAAAACAACCCAGGTGCGGCGTCAGGAACAGCACGCCAGAGCCGTGGGCCATCGCCGCTTCGATCAGGGAAGCCCCTTCCCAGCCCACTTTCATCGGGGCTCCCAACCACAACCGGGTGGTTTCGACAGCCATTTTTCCCGCTTCGCCCACCGAAGCCAGCGCCACCCTGCGGGAGAAACCGGCCTGGCGAACATGGGCCATCAAGCGGCGCCGGTAACGCGGCGACAGCAGGAAGCTCAGCCAGCCCACCACCCAGCCTACTGCGTGCAGTACAGGCAGCGGCATGTATGAAAAAAAACGGAAAAGCAGTTGAAAGAGGACGGTCACGAAATGCTCAAGAGGCCAGCATGGCCGTCGAAATATACCGGCGGTGGGCGTACAGCCGGTGTCGGCAACAGGTCATGGCCTGCAGCACGGGCATCCAGACCCACGCATGCCCTAAAATCCTGTCATCGCCGAGTTATTGAACTAATTGCGGGGCGATTCACAAATTCCGCTAAAGCGTTCGCCGAATCCAGAAGACCGGCAACGCCGATCAACCAACTCTGGAGTTTATACATGGCGAACGACTTTCTCTTCACTTCAGAATCCGTCTCTGAAGGCCATCCCGACAAGGTGGCTGACCAGATTTCCGATGCGATCCTCGATGCGATCTTCAAGCAGGACCCGCGCAGCCGCGTGGCAGCCGAGACGCTGACCAACACCGGCCTTGTGGTGCTCGCGGGTGAAATCACCACCAACGCGCACGTGGACTACATCCAGGTCGCGCGCGACACCATCAAGCGCATCGGCTACGACAACACCGACTACGGCATCGACTACAAGGGCTGCGCCGTGCTGGTGGCCTACGACAAGCAAAGCAACGACATCGCTCAGGGCGTGGACCACGCGTCTGACGACCACCTCAACACCGGCGCCGGCGACCAGGGTCTGATGTTCGGCTACGCCTGCGACGAGACGCCCGAACTGATGCCTGCGCCAATCTACTACGCGCACCGCCTGATGGAGCGCCAGGCCCAACTGCGCAAAGACGGCCGACTGCCCTTCCTGCGTCCCGACGCCAAGAGCCAGGTCACCATGCGCTACGTGGACGGCAAGCCGCACAGCATCGACACCGTCGTGCTGTCCACCCAGCACAGCCCGGATCAGAGCGAGAACCAGCACCAGATGAAAGCCTCGTTCACCGAAGCCATCATCGAAGAAATCATCAAGCCGGTGCTGCCCAAGGAATGGCTGCAGAACACCAAGTACCTGATCAACCCGACCGGGCGTTTCGTCATCGGCGGCCCGCAGGGCGACTGCGGCCTGACCGGCCGCAAGATCATCGTCGACACCTACGGAGGTGCCTGCCCGCACGGCGGTGGCGCGTTCTCCGGCAAGGATCCGAGCAAGGTGGACCGCTCGGCCGCTTACGCCGCGCGCTACGTGGCGAAGAACATCGTCGCCGCCGGTCTCGCCAAGCAGTGCCAGATCCAGGTGGCTTACGCCATTGGTGTGGCCAAACCGATGAACATCACGGTCTACACCGAAGGCACGGGCGTCATCAGTGACGAGAGGCTTTCCGCGCTGGTGAACGAGCACTTTGACCTGCGCCCCAAAGGCATCATCAAGATGCTGGATCTGCTGCGCCCGATCTATGAGAAGACCGCGGCCTATGGCCACTTTGGCCGCGAAGAGCCCGAGTTCGCCTGGGAGCGCACGGACAAGGCGCAAGTGCTGCGCGCAGCGGCAGGCCTGTAAAAAAAGCTTCTTCGACGCATCCCATGAACTCCATATCAAGGGATGCGCCATGACGCCGCGCGAGAAAGACCTTCTGTTTTAAATGGTTTTGTAAGCGAGCACCAACATACACCTCAAAGCCCCAAGCCTGACCCTGGGGCTTTTTTTGACTCCAGAAATGGTGTTGCCCTGCTTGACCGACACACACAGGCCTGAATTTTTCCTCCCGGTGTCCGATATGAACGGTACAGAATTGAACCGCTGTGCATCGAAACGACCTGGAGCATTCAACCATGGATATCACTGTCGGCCTGGACCCGAACGACCTCGCCAACCCTGAACTAGAGCGGTTGGTCGCCCAGCGCACCCAGGAGTTGGAGCGCGCACTGGCGCGTGCCCAGTCGCTCTACGAGCAGGCACCCAGCGGCCATTTGTCGCTGGACGCCGAGCTTCGCTTCGTCAACATCAACCAGACGCTGCTGAACTGGCTGGGCTATGCGCGCGAAGAAGTGATCAACGAACTGGATCTGTTCGCGCTGATCGACCCCTCGTGGCGCGGTTTGCTGCAGACGCGCATGGATTCGTTGAGGCAATCGGGGCGTGCGCTGCCCATGGAGATCGAGGTGCAGCGCAAAGACGGTACCCGATTCCTCGCCTTGCTCTCGTCGACCGCTGTCAACGACGAGCACGGCGCCTTCCTGCACACCAACACCACCGTGCTCGACATCAGCGATCGCAAGGCCGCCGAACAGCGCGTGGCGGCTCACGATGGCTTTCTGCAGACCATCACCGACCGCATCCCGGTCCGGCTGGCCTACTACGACAAAGACCTGATCTGCCGGTTCTCCAATTCCGCACACGCACGCCGCTACGGCAAGATGCCCAGCGAACTGGTCGGCACCCACCTGAGTCAGGTGGTGCGCGCCGAGTTGATGCCAGATATCTTGCCGCACTTTGCCGAGGCACTCAGCGGTCAACCACAGAACTTCGAAGCCGAACGCGTCGCCCATGACGGCACCACCAGCTTCTATGAAATCCACTACATCCCCGACTTCCAGCACGGCATGGTCGAGGGCATCTTCATCGAGATGCACGACATCAGCGAACGCCGGCGTACCGAGGAATTCGTGCTCGAAGCCAACCGCGATCTGGAAGAACGGGTGCGCGAACGCAGTGCTGAGCTGTTCCAGAGCGAGCAGCGATACCGGCTGATGGTCGACGCGATCCAGGACCACTGCATCTACTTCGTGGACGAAAACGGTGCGGTGACCGAGTGGACCGAGAGCGCCCAGCGCCTGCACGGCCATTCCCGCGCCCAGATGCTGGGAGAGCCCTACACGAAGCTGCTGGCCACCGACAACGCTGGCGAGGACGAGGTGAGTCCGGAACAGGTCCTGCGACTGGCCAAATCCCACGGTCAGTGGGAAACCCGTGGCTGGCGACTGCGCGATGACGGTTCGCGCTTCTGGGCCCACACCGTGCTGACCGCGCTGCGCAACGAAGCGGGTGAACTGCAGGGATTGTCCAGCATCACGCGCGACATGACCGCGGCGAAGAGTCTGGAGGACGTGATGAACGACCTCAACCGCGAGCTCGAAAAACGCGTGGCCGAACGCACCCAGCAACTGGTGGCGGCCAACAAGGACCTCGACGTGTTCTCGCACATGGTGTCGCACGACCTGCGCGCACCGCTGCGCCACATCGCCAGCTTTGTCAGCCTGCTGCAGGAGCAGATGGGCGAATCCAGCGACAGTCTGGCGCTGCAATACCTCAACTCGATTGCCAAGGCCAGCAAGCGCATGAGCATCATGATCGAAGGCCTGCTCGAATACGCACGGCTCGGGCGGGTGGCGATCGAGGCGCAGCCGGTGCCACTGGCGCCTTTGCTCGACGGCGTGATTGCCCACCTGAAGCAGGAGAATCCCCATCGCTCGATCGAATGGGTGGTGGAGGAAGACCTGCCGGTCGTGCGCGGCGATGCGATGTTGCTGGCCGAAGTGTTCAGCAACATGCTGAACAACTCTGTGAAATACACCCGCACCCGCGAACACGCCCGCATTGAAATTGGCTGGAAGGTCAACCCGGTGGGCGGACGCACCTTCTTCATCCATGACAACGGCGTGGGGTTCGATCTGGAAAAAGCCCACAACCTGTTTGTGATGTTCCAGCGGCAACACCACTCCATGGACTTCGAAGGCAATGGCACCGGCCTTGCGCTGTCCCAACGCATCATCGAGCGCCACGCCGGCCGCATCTGGGCCGAAACGGCGCCCGGTGAAGGCTGCACCTTCTACTTCACCCTGCCTTTCGAGGGTCTGGAACACGAGCTGGAATTTCCCAAGTCGTCACTCGCGGAACTGGCGATCTGACGATACGAGATCCTGGAACCGACGGGTTCACGTCACCACAATGGGTGCGTGAACCCGGCCGATCTCACCACGATTCCCTTTCCATTCGTGCAGAGCCTGTTCGCCCTGCATGGGCAAACCGTCATCGGCGTCGGCCGCGGCCTCGGGGCTGTCCATGACCCGCGCTCTGGCCGCCGAACCCGGGCCTGAGGGCATCAGCGTCACCGCCATCTCACCGGGCTACTACGCGACCGCGACCAACAGCGCGACAAGACACCCAGACGCTGGCCTGGCTGCGCCAACGCAGCTCGCTCGTTCGCTGGGGGCAACCCGATGAAATCGCCGGGGTGGCCGCGTTCCTGGCGAGTCCCGCGGCCAGTTGCGTCACTGGCTTGGTACTCATGGTGGAAGGTGGCCACCTCGCTCACTTCTGAGACCGGTCACAGGCCGCCCCACAACAGACTGCAGACGGCCCGGTCAAAACGTTGTCAGCGCGGCACCAGGAAGACCGATTTTTCGTCGAGCTGGATCGCTGCCTCAGTGGTGGACTGCAGCTTGAACACGATGGGGTGCGAACCACTGGACGCACCCGGTGGCACCTGCACCCGCACAGCCAGGGTGCGCACCTCGGTCGGCAACACCTCGACCCTGGTTTCGGAAGCGATCACGATGCCATCCATACCGTCCACGCCCAGTTGCACCACCTGTTTTGCTTCGGTGGCGTTCATGATCTGCAGCCGGAACACGTTTTCGATGCGGCCCTGTTCGACCATGCGGGCGAGTGCGCCACGGTCCCGGATCACGTCCACCTTCATCGGCACGCGCCTGTAAAGGCTCACCCCGACGGCGATGGCGATGGCGGTCAGCACCGTGGTGTAGATCAGCACCCGAGGGCGCAGCGCCCGGCGGATGATCTGCGCCTTGTCCCAGCCACTGGTCATGGCGTTTTGCGTGGAGTACTTGACCAGGCCGCGCGCATAGCCAAACTTGTCCATCACTTCGTCGCACACGTCAGCACAGGCGCCGCAACCGATGCACTCGTACTGCAAGCCCTTGCGGATGTCGATGCCGGTGGGGCAGACCTGCACGCACAAGGTGCAGTCCACACACGAACCGAGGCCTTTTTCTTTCGGGTCCACCTTCTTGCCCCGCGAGCCACGTGGTTCACCGCGGGCGGTGTCGTAGGTGACGATCAGGGTGTCCTTGTCAAACATGGCACTCTGGAAGCGTGCATAGGGGCACATGTATTTGCACACCTGCTCGCGCATGAACCCGGCGTTGCCGTAGGTGGCAAAGCCGTAGAAAAAGATCCAGAAGGTCTGCCAGGCGCCCAGCGTACCGGATACCACGTCAGCCGCCTGACCACGGATGGGCGTGAAGTAGCCGACAAAGGTGAAACCGGTCCAGAGCGCAAACAGGATCCACGCGGTGTGCTTGATGGCCTTGCGGCCAGCCTTGGCGCCTGACAGCGGCGCCTCGTCCATCCGTATGCGGGCCGACCGATCACCCTCGATCTTTTTCTCGATCCACAGGAAAACCTCGGTGTAGACCGTCTGTGGGCAGGCGTAGCCACACCACAGGCGCCCGGCCACAGCCGTGAACAGGAAGAGCGAGAGCGCCGCCATCACCAGCAAACCGGTGAGGTAGATGAAATCCTGTGGGTAGAGCACCAGCCCACCCAGGTAGAACCGGCGTGACAGCAGGTCAAACAGGATGGCCTGGCGGCCGTTCCAGTTCAGCCAGGGCAGACCATAAAAAACGATCTGCGTGACCCATACCATGGCCCAGCGCCAGCGGGTGAAGAAGCCCGAGACCGAACGCGGGTGGATTTTCTTGTGCGATTCGTAGAGCGAAACCTCAAGCTCGCTGGGCTCGTCCTCGGGCACGGGGCCCAGGGGCTGGTTGGCGGTGGTCGTGGACATAGGTGCTTTCTTGCGGGTGCCGCTGTGTAGGGTGTTTGGCGTCGAACGCCAGACTGGTGTGCACACCGACCCCTGTTCCAAGAACCGTGCCAGTCCACGAAATCACCAAGAATCAAGGACTTGCAGCACCTGGTGGACAATTTTCGGATCTGAGAATCTGGAAGCACTGCCAGATTCGACAGTTAAACGACAGATATGGCGCCAGTTCATGAAAGCCCCCTGGACGGGGATAAAACCGCTGCGCCCCTTGAAATACCACCGAAGCGCCCTTATCATTAGCACTCGCTGGAGTGGAGTGCTAACACCTTGCTCCAAGTCGATCAGAGGCCATACCCGACCCTTGCGGTCGGTCTTGACCGACTGACCCAACCCCTCATCCGTTCAATCTCAGGAGATGCAATGAACCTTCGTCCTCTCGCCGATCGCGTGATCGTCAAACGTATCGACAGCGAAACCAAGACCGCTTCCGGCATCGTCATCCCCGACGCCGCTGCTGAAAAGCCCGACCAGGGCGAAATCCTGGCCGTCGGTCCCGGCAAGAAAAACGACAAAGGCGAACTGTCCGCCATGAACGTCAAGGTCGGCGACCGCGTTCTGTTCGGCAAATACAGCGGCCAGACCGTGAAGGTCGATGGCAACGAACTGCTGGTCATGAAAGAAGACGACCTGTTCGCAGTCGTCGAGAAGTAATTCTTCTCTCATCCATCCCCATTTACTGAATCCGGAGAAATCAACATGGCAGCAAAAGACGTCATTTTCGGCGGCGAAGCCCGCGCACGCATGGTCGAGGGTGTGAACATCCTGGCCAACGCGGTCAAGGTCACCCTGGGCCCCAAGGGTCGCAACGTGGTGCTCGAGCGCTCGTTCGGCGCCCCCACCGTGACCAAGGACGGTGTGTCCGTGGCCAAGGAAATCGAACTCAAGGACAAGCTCCAGAACATGGGCGCCCAGATGGTCAAGGAAGTCGCTTCCAAGACCTCGGACAACGCTGGCGACGGCACCACCACCGCCACCGTGCTGGCCCAGGCCATCGTGCGCGAAGGCATGAAGTACGTGGCCGCCGGCATGAACCCGATGGACCTGAAGCGCGGCATCGACAAGGCTGTGGAAGCCCTGATCGAAGAGCTGAAGAAGGCCTCCAAGGCCACCACGACCAGCAAGGAAATCGCCCAGGTCGGCTCCATCTCCGCCAACTCCGACTCCAGCATCGGCGACATCATCGCCAATGCCATGGACAAAGTGGGCAAAGAAGGCGTGATCACCGTGGAAGACGGCAAGTCGCTGCAAAACGAACTCGACGTCGTCGAAGGCATGCAGTTCGACCGCGGCTACCTGTCGCCCTACTTCATCAACAACCCGGAAAAGCAAGCTGCCCTGCTGGACAACCCCTTCGTACTGCTGTACGACAAGAAGGTCTCCAACATCCGTGACCTGCTGCCCACGCTGGAACAGGTCGCCAAGGCCGGCCGTCCGCTGCTGATCATTGCCGAAGACGTCGAAGGCGAAGCCCTGGCGACGCTGGTGGTCAACACCATCCGCGGCATCCTGAAGGTTGTCGCCGTCAAGGCCCCTGGCTTCGGCGACCGCCGCAAGGCCATGCTGGAAGACATCGCCATCCTGACCGGCGGCAAAGTGATCGCCGAAGAAGTCGGCATGACGCTGGAAAAAGTGACCCTGGCCGATCTGGGCTCGGCCAAGCGCATCGAAGTGGGCAAGGAAAACACCACCATCATCGACGGTGCCGGTGCTGCCGCTGACATCGAAGCCCGCGTGAAACAAGTGCGCGTGCAGATTGAAGAAGCCACCAGCGACTACGACCGCGAAAAGCTGCAAGAACGCGTGGCCAAGCTGGCCGGCGGTGTGGCCGTGATCAAGGTCGGCGCAGCCACCGAAGTCGAGATGAAGGAAAAGAAAGCCCGCGTCGAAGACGCCCTGCACGCCACGCGCGCTGCGGTGGAAGAAGGCATCGTGGCCGGTGGTGGCGTAGCCCTGCTGCGCGCACGCCAGGCCGCTGGTGTCATCAAGGGTGACAACGCTGACCAGGACGCCGGCATCAAGCTGGTGCTGAAAGCCATCGAAGCGCCCCTGCGCGAGATCGTGGCAAACGCCGGTGGCGAGCCGAGCGTGGTGGTCAACGCCATCCTGGCCGGCAAGGGCAACTACGGCTTCAACGCCGCCAACGACACCTACGGCGACATGATCGAAATGGGCATTCTGGACCCAACGAAAGTGACCCGTACCGCGCTGCAGAACGCCGCTTCCGTGTCCAGCCTGATGCTGACGACCGAGTGCATGGTGGCCGAGTCCCCGAAGGATGACGCACCTGCCATGGGTGGTGGCGGTATGGGTGGCATGGGTGACATGGGCGGCATGGGCATGTAATTGCGCCTTGCCTGAGACGCCAGGCCGGCGTTGCAAGGGCTTGCCCGTGGCGCTGCCACTGTCTACGCCCTTGCGCCTTGACCTGGCGCCTCATGCTGCGTCGGATTGCATCACTGCACGCTGACGAAATCCCAAGAAAAAACCCCGCGAAGCGCTTCGCGGGGTTTTTTCATTGATGCCCCCAAACGAGGGGACTTCGGGTGGGTCAACGCATCATGCCTTCGAGCTTGATCGTGTCCACCACGAACGCACGGATGCCTTCGGCCAGCTTCTCGGTCGCCATCGCGTCTTCGTTCATCGCAAAGCGGAAACCGGCTTCGTCGTAAGTGACAAAGGGGATGTCCATGGCCTTGGCAGCGCCGGCATCCAGCGCCTTCGCCAGCGGCGCTTCGCTCGCCGCCAGCTGCGCCAGCAGGTCCGGGCTGATGGTCAGCAGGTCGCAACCGGCCAGCGCCGTGATCTGGCCCACGTTGCGGAAACTCGCACCCATCACCTCGGTGGCGATGCCGTGCTTCTTGTAGAAGTTGTAGATTGCGCGCACCGACTTCACGCCTGGATCGTTCGCGCCCGCCATCGCTGCTTCGTCCCAGCTCGCGCCGGCGTTCTTCTTGTACCAATCGTAGATACGGCCGACGAAAGGCGAGATCAGCTGCACCTTCGCCTGACCACAGGCCACGGCCTGGGCGAACGAGAACAGCAGGGTGAGGTTGGTGTGGATGCCATCGCGCTCCAGGCGGGCAGCGGCTTGAATGCCTTCCCAGGTGGACGCGATCTTGATCAGCACGCGGTCGATGTGCACGCCCTCGCCCTGGTAAAGATCGATGATGCGACGCGCGCGGGTCACGGTCGCTTCGGTGTCGAAGCTCAGGCGCGCGTCCACCTCGGTCGACACGCGACCGGGGATGTGTTTCAGGATCTCGCAGCCGAAGCTCACGAGCAGGCGGTTCATCACCTCGTCCAGCCCTTGGGCGCCGTATTTCGCCACCGCATCCTTGAGCAGGTGGGCGTATTCGGGCTTCTGCACCGCCTTCAGGATGAGCGACGGATTGGTGGTCGCGTCGCGGGGCGAGAAGGCGGCGATCTGGTTGAAGTCCCCGGTGTCGGCGACCACGGTGGTGAGCTGTTTGAGTGCGTCGAGCTGGTTCATTTCGCCATTATCGGGTGTAATAAGGTTTCACAATCTCCATGTAACCTGTTTCGTAACCCGATTGTTCCTCATGCTCGACCGCATCAAAGCCTCCCTGCCCTCTCTGGCACCCGCCGAACAACGGGTGGGCAAACTCGTGCTGCTCGATCCACGCAGTTTTGCCAGCCTGCCGGTGTCCGAGCTGGCCGAACGGTCGCACGTGAGCAAACCGACTGTGGTGCGCTTCTGCCGCAGCATGGGCTACGACGGCCTGTCGGACTTCAAGCTCAAGCTGGCCGGCACGGTGAGCGAGGGTGTGCCCTTCATCCACCGAAGTGTGGACGTGGACGACAAGGTGGGCGACGTGCTGGTCAAGGTGATCGACAACACCGTGGCGGCGTTCCTGAAATACCGCAACGACGCGTCCACGCACTCGATCGAGAAGGCGGTGGACGCGCTGCTGGCCACCTACAAGAACCGCGGCCGCATCGAGTTCTACGGCGCTGGCAATTCGGGCATCGTGGCGCAGGACGCGCAGCACAAGTTCTTTCGCCTGGGCATCAACGCCATCGCTTACAGCGACGGCCACATGCAGGTCATGAGCGCCTCGCTGCTGGGGCCGGGCGACTGCCTGGTGATCGTGTCCAACTCGGGCCGCACGCGCGACCTGATGGACGCGGCCGACATCGCCCGCAAGCACGGCGCCACGGTCATCGTGATCACCGCCAGCGGCTCACCACTGGCGGCAGCGGGGCACATCCACCTCTCGGCCGACCACCCCGAAGGCTATGACCGCTACAGCCCCATGACCTCGCGGCTCATGCACCTGATGGTGATCGACGTGGTCGCCACCTGCCTGGCGCTGCGCATCGGGGGCAGCAAGCTGCAGCCGCTGCTGAAGGAGATGAAGAACAACCTGCGGAGCAAGCGCTACGCCTGACCGTGCGCGTTGAGGGCTGAACATTCCCCCCTGCGCCGCTGACGCGGCTTCCCCCAGAGGGGGACACTGCCAATGGCCCGGCAAAGCCGGTTCCACGGCATCCTGAGGTTTGGAGGCACGTGGGCCGAACAGGCCTGAGGACAACGGGTGTTTCCCGCAGCAAAGTCAAGGAGGAGGCCTGCGCAGCAGGCCGGGGGACATTCGCGGAGGGGAGCGCCCGTTGTCCGCGCCAACGCCCACCCGCCGCCCATCAGATCCTGCCTTCTTCCACTGCGTGACACGCGATGCGAACACCACCGATCATCTGCAACTCGGGCCGCTCGTTCCGACACCGCTCATTCACATGCGGGCAGCGTGGATTGAACGCACAGCCGCTGGGCGGATTCAGCGGGTTGGGCACTTCGCCTGACACCGGCGTCCGCGCCTGACCAGTGTCGTGCATCTTGGGAATGGCGTCGAGCAGCATGCGCGTGTAAGGGTGGCGCGGGGTGTCGAACAGCGTGTGCTTGGGCGCCAACTCCACCAGCCTCCCCAGGTACATCACGCCCACCCGGTCGCTCACGTGACGCACCACCGCCAGGTTGTGGCTGATGAACAGATAGGTCAGACCGCGCTCGCGCTGCAGGTCTTTCATGATGTTGAGCACCTGCGCCTGCACGCTCACATCGAGCGCCGAAGTCGGCTCATCGCAGACCAGAAACTCGGGCTGCGTGGCCAGCGCTCGCGCGATCGAGATGCGCTGGCGCTGCCCGCCGGAGAACTGGTGCGGGTACTTCACGCGGTCGTGCGGCGACAGGCCCACGGAATGCAACAAGGCATCGACGCGAGCGCGCAGGGCCACGGGTTCGGTCTCGATGCCGTGCTCGCGCAGCGGCTCGGCGATGATGTCTTCCACCACCCAGCGCGGGTTGAGGCTGGCGTATGGATCCTGGAAGATCATCTGGATGCGGCGACGCAGTTGGCGGCCCGCCGGCGTCTTGAACGCCGCATGGGCATCCTGCCCGTCAAACTCGAATCCGCCGCGGGTCGGCTCGTACAGCCCCACCAGCAGGCGCGCCACCGTGCTCTTGCCACAGCCCGACTCGCCCACCAGGGCCAGCGTCTCACCGCGCTGGATGTCAAAAGAAACCCCGTCCACCGCGCGCAAGAGCTGTCGCGGCTGGCGTTCAAGCATCCGGTTGAGCCAGGGTGCCGAGACGTCGAAGGTTTTGGCCAGGTCGGTGGCACGTACCAGCGGCGCCTGGGACTCTGGCAAGCCCTCTTGCGAGAGCACGGGTGTCTGCGATGAAGCCAGCGCTGGCTCGTGGCGCAACACCGCTGGATCAGTCTGGTCCGAATTCATGCCTCCACCCCCTGCGCAAGGATCTGCGCCGCGGACGACCCGGCATGCAACCAGCAAGCCGCCCGGGTCACGCCCGCGGGCATCAGATCGGGGCGCTCGGCGTGGCAGCGGGCAAACACCCGGTCGCAGCGCGGGTTGTAGGCACAACCGGCCGGAATCGCATTGAGCCGCGGCATGGCGCCATCGATCTGGTGCAAGCGCTCGCGGTCCACGCTCATGTCCGGAATGCAGGCCATGAGTCCGGCGGTGTACGGGTGGGCCGGGTGGTTGATGACTTCATGCACCGGGCCGATCTCGGCAATGCGCCCGGCGTACATCACGGCCACGCGGTCGCAGGTCTCGGCGATCACGCCCATGTCGTGCGTGATCAGCATCACGGCGGCACCGCGCTCTTTGCAGATGGTCTTGAGCAGCGTGATGATCTGGGCCTGGATCGACACATCGAGCGCGGTGGTCGGCTCGTCGGCCACGATCAGCTGCGGCTCGGCCGCCAGCGCCAGCGCAATCACCACCCGCTGGCGCATGCCTCCCGAGAACTGGTGCGGGAAGTGGTCGATGCGCTGCTCGGCCGCCGGAATACCGGTGTCGCGCAGCAGCTGAATGGCGCGTTTGCGCGCTTCCGCCTGATTCACCGGCAGGTGTGTGGTGATGGTTTCGATCAGCTGGCGTCCGACCGAGTACAGCGGGTTCAGCGAGGTGAGCGGATCCTGGAAGATGGCGCCGATCTGGCGCCCGCGTACCTTGCGCATTTCATCGAACGGCAGGTTGTCGATGCGGCGGCCTTCCAGCAGGATCTCACCGGATGCCACACGCCCGGGCGGCTCCAGCAGACCGATGATGGAAGCGCCCGTGAGCGATTTTCCCGCACCGGACTCGCCCACCACGCCGAGAATTTCGCCGGGCGCGATGTCGAAGGAAATGTCGTCGAGCGCACGCAAGGTGCCCCTTCGGTGGGGAAACTCGACAACGAGGTTCTTGACTTGCAACAGGCTCATCGTGGTTTACCGGAGTCTTGGGTTGAGCGCGTCGCGCAGCCAGTCGCCGAGCAGGTTCACTGAGAGCGCGATCAGCACCAGCATCGCGCCCGGGAAGATGGTGATCCACCACTCACCCGAGAACAGGTAGTCGTTGCCGACCCGGATCAGCGTGCCCAGCGAGGGCGAAGTGGGCGGTGCGCCCACGCCCAGGAACGACAGCGTGGCTTCGGTGATGATGGCGGTGGCCACCTGGATGGTGGCCAGCACCAGCACCGGCCCCATGACGTTGGGCAGCACGTGGCGGCGCATGATGCGCAGCGGCGCCACGCCCGTCACCCGCGCGGCCTGCACGTATTCCTTGTTGCGCTCCACCATGGTGGAGCCGCGCACCGTGCGAGCGTACTGCACCCAGCCCGTGAGCGTGATCGAGAGGATGAGCACACCAAAGGCCAGCGAGTCGTGGGCATCCGGAAACAGAGCGCGCCCCACGCCCGCGATCAGCAGCGCCACCAGGATGGCTGGGAACGACAGCATCACGTCACACAGGCGCATGAGAAAGGCGTCCACCCACCCCCCCAGAAAACCCGCCAGCAGACCGAACGCCACACCGATCACCACGGACAGCACCACCGAAGCCAGACCCACCGCCAGCGAAATACGCGCGCCGTATATCAGGGCAGAAAGGATGTCGCGCCCCTGATCGTCGGTGCCGAGCAGGAACTGGGACACACCACCCTCGCTCCAGGCCGGTGGCAGGCGCGCATTGGACAACTCCAGGGTGGCGAGGTCAAACGGGTTGTGCGGGGCCACCCAGGGGGCAAACACCGCACAGAACAGGCAGACGAAGGCGATCGCTGCCGCGACCATGGCGGTGGGCGATGTGCGGAAACTGTGGCCGACATCACTGTCAAGCCAACGGCGAACAAAGGCAATCAAGTGAGGTGCTTTCGATGGGTGTGAACCAGCCAAGTGGCGGAACAGAAGGGAAGCCCATCCAGGGCCAGCGGGAACCGGCTATGCCGGGGCCGCTGCTGGCATCCCCTTGGGGGGAAGCCGCGCAGCGGCGCAGGGGGGAGCGCTACTTCACGCTGATGTATCGGAACGGCATCTGGTTGTCGGCCCGTTGCGTCAACTGCACGTTGTTGGCCACACCCCAGGCCAAGGCCTGCTGGTGCAGCGGCAGATGACCCACGTCGTTCGAGTGCAGGGTGAACGCTTCCTTGATCATGGCGTTGCGCTTGGCCTGGTCGGTTTCAGACTGGATCTTGAGCGTGAGTTCGTCCACCTTCGGGTTGCAATAGGCACCCAGGTTGAACTGGCCCGACCCCTTGTCGTCCACGCAGCGGATCAGTGCATTCAGCACGTTGTGCGCGTCGTAGGTGCTGGGCGACCAGCCCAGCAGGTAGAAACTGGTGTCGCGCTTGAGCACCTTGGGGAAATAGGTGCCCTTGGTTTCCACCTGCAGGTTGACCTTGACACCGATGCGCGCCAGGTTGGCCGCCACCGCCTGGCAGATGGCGCCATCGTTCACGTAGCGGTCGTTCGGGCAATTCATGCCGACCTCGAAGCCGTTCGGGTAACCGGCCTCGGCCATCAGCTTCTTGGCGGCCTCGGTGTCGTACGGCAGGCGGGTGTTCATGGCGGGATCAAACCCGTTGATGCCCGGGCCCACCAGCAGCGCCGCCGGCGTGGACGCACCACGCATCACCGTTTTCTGAATGCCGTTGATGTCGATCGCCTGGTAGAAGGCCTGGCGCACGCGCTTGTCCTTGAACGGGTTCTTGCCCTTCACGCTGGAATTCAGCAACTCGTCGCGCTTCTGGTCCATGCCCAGAAAAATCCAGCGCAGCTCGGGACCCTGGAGCACCTTGGCCTTGCCGCTGGCGTTGACGCGTGCCACGTCTTGCACGGGCACCGGCTCCATCACGTCCACCTGGCCCGACAGCAGCGCGGCCACGCGGGTCGAATCGTTGCCAATCGGGGTGTATTCCACGTTGACCACGTTGCCTTCGATCTTGCCCCAGTAGTTGCCGTTGCGCACGAAGCTGGATTTCACGCCGGGCTGTCGCTCGCGCAGGCGGAACGGTCCCGTGCCGTTGGCGCGGAACGACGCGGCGTTCTCAACACCTTTGCGGCGGTCCACCGGACGGGTGGCTTGGTTCTCCTCGCTCCACTGCTTGCTCATGATGTAGAAGAACGACAGCACCCCCGGCAGGATGGGGAACGGTGCCTTGGTTTCAAACTCGACCGTGTAGGCGTCGATCTTGCGCACTTCCTTGATGTCGTTCGTGTAGCTCTTCATGTCCGAGCCATCACCCGACCCACGGGCAAAACTGAACAACACATCGTCGGCGGTGAAAGGCTTGCCGTCATGGAACGTCACGCCCTTGCGCAGTTCGAACCGCCAGACGTTGGGCGAGGTCTGCTTCCAGCTGGTGGCCAGCGCGGGCTCCAGCTGCAGTTCCTTTCCGCGGGTGACCAGGGGCTCGTACACATTGCCCGTCACGCTGAGTTGCAAGGACTCGTTGAGCGAGTGCGGGTCCATCGACAGCGCATCGCCCTGGTTGCCGATGCGCACCGTCTGCGCCTGCGCGGCTCCCAGGGTGGCGAGGGCGGCGGCCACCGCACAGACCGTCAACGTTTGCTTGAACTTCATGAGTCGCTCCTAGGCGTGGTTGGGAAAGTGGAAAACATCAGTCGGCGCTGGCCAGCGGCATGCCCTGCTCGATCAGGCCCGCGTGCAGTGCAGCGCCCAGCGGCAGCACATCGTCGTTGAAATCGTAGCGGCTGTTGTGCAGAAAACAGCTGCCCACGCCGTTTTCGGCGCCCTGGCCGAGCCGCAGATAGGCCCCGGGCTTGACCTGCAGCATGAAAGAAAAATCCTCGGCGCCCATACTGGGCTCCAGGTCGCGGTCCACGTGGTCGTGCCCCAGCAGCTTCTGAGCCACTTCGGCAGCGAACCGGGCCTCCTGGCGGCTGTTGATGGTCGCGGGGTAAATGCGCTCGTAATTCACATGGGCCGCGGCGCCCAGTCCCAACGCCACACCGGAACACACCTCGTGCAGCCGGCGCTCGACCAAGTCCTGCACCTCCGGACTGAAGGTGCGCACCGTGCCCACGAGCGTCGCCTTGCCCGGCGTTACGCTGAAGGCGCCCATGTCGCCAGCCTGCATCGCGCACAGACTCACCACTGCACTGTCGATCGCACGCACATTGCGCGAAACAATGCTTTGCAGTGCCGTGATGATGTGGGCCGAGACCAGCACCGGGTCCACCGTCTGATACGGGTGTGCGCCGTGGCCGCCTTTGCCGGTGATCTCGATCGTGATGCGGTCGGCCGCGGCCATCATCGGCCCGGGGTTGATGCCCACCGTCCCCGGACGCATCTGCGGCCAGTTGTGCATGGCGTAAACCGATTGCACGGGAAAACGGTCAAACAAACCTTCCTCGATCATCGCCTTGGCGCCGGCAAATCCCTCTTCGCCGGGCTGGAAGATCAACACCGCCGTGCCATCGAACTGCCGGGTTGCGGCGAGGTAGCGCGCCGCACCCACCAGCATGGTGGTGTGACCGTCGTGGCCGCAGCCATGCATCATCCCGGGCTTGAGGGACTTCCAGGCAAAGTCGTTGTGTTCGGTCATGGGCAGGGCGTCCATGTCGGCCCGCAAACCGATCATGCGACCGCTCTGGCGCTGACAACCGTGAACCACCGCCACAACCCCGGTCTTGCCGATGCCGGTGTGGACTTCGTCCACGCCACACACCTTGAGCGCCTCGACCACACGCTGCGCGGTGTAGTGCTCCTCGAAACCGATTTCGGGGTGCGAGTGCAAATCGCGCCTCAACGCGGTGAGCTCGGGGTGGTACGCCGCGATGTGCGCGAACGCGCGGCCATGTGCCTTGATGCGGGGCGCCAGCAAGTCAGTGCCCTCCCGCTTTGTCGGCACGCAGGCGCGGGTCAACGGCGAAATACAGCAGGTCGACGATCAGGTTGATCACCACGAAGATCAGGGCGATCAGGCACAGGTACGCCGCCATCACAGGGATGTCTGCAAAGGTCACTGCCTGGATGAACAGCAGGCCCATGCCCGGCCACTGGAACACGGTTTCGGTGATGATGGCAAAGGCGATCAGGCCACCCAATTGCAAGCCTGTGATCGTCATCACGGGCACGAGGGTGTTTTTGAGGGCGTGTCCGAAGTGCACGGCCCGGTTGGTGAGGCCGCGCGCGCGGGCAAACTTGATGTAGTCGGTGCGCAGCACTTCCAGCATCTCGGCGCGCACCAGCCGCATGATCAACGTGAGCTGGAAGATCGCCAGCGTGATCGCTGGCAGCGTGATGTGCAACCAGCCTTTGCCAGTCAGCAGCCCGCTGCTCCACCAACCCAGTTGCACCACGTCGCCACGGCCAAAGCTGGGAAACCACCCCAGTTGCACGGCAAACACCAGGATCAGCAAGATGCCGATCAGGAAGGTGGGCAGCGAAACCCCCAGCAGCGAGATCGTCATGAACAGCTGGCTGGTGAAGCTGCCGCGCTTGAGCGCTGCGTACACGCCCATGGGAATACCCAGCGCCAGCGCCATCACGCCAGCCACCAGCGCCAGTTCCAGCGTGGCCGGCAAGCGCTCACCGATCAGCCGTGACACTTTGGCCCCCTGGCGCAGACTGAGTCCGAATTCGCCTTGAACGGCGTTGACCAGGAAATGCCAGAACTGCACCACAAACGGCTGGTCAAGCCCGAGGTCGACGCGGAGTTCGCGAATCTGTTCTGGCGTGGCGTCCTGCCCCAACAGGAAGACGACCGGATCACCCACATACTGGAACAGCATGAAGGCGATCAAGGCCACGCTGACCATCACCACCACAGCCTGCGCCAGGCGCCTGAGAATGAATGCGAACATCTTGTGGGGAAGAAGAGAGGGTCAACCCAGCCGGTGGGCGACACCCTGCCGTCTGACTGAAATCAGTTTACCTTGATGAGGCGCAAGTCCATCCGGTTGTCGGTGCGGTGCACCACCTCGGTGTTTTTCTTTATGGTCCATGGGATCACCTGATTGATTCGGGGAATGCGGACCCCAACGGCCAACGCTGCACACCAGAGCGTGAGCGGTGTTCTCATTGCTTGACATCTAAATGAATGACGGTAGCCGCACTATGCAACAACCGTTCCACAACCCAGAACGGGACTAACCCTAGCGGTCTCTGGCTGGACACCGACTTCATCTCCACAGGTTTGCCCAGCCCGACCCGTTCAATGGCCCACGGCGCGGTGGCACAAAACCGGCAAGTTGTCCCCGCAGCCTCCATCGATTGGCTCCAGCGTCTCATATGTACAACTATTTAGTGAAGTGTATACATGACAAACCAAAGATATTTGTAGTTTCCTTTGCGATATCACTTGTCGCTACAGATTGGGTCTGTTTAAAATCGAGCACCGTCTCTGGCAGGGGCGAAAAGGGTTCGAAATGGCAACAGACAAACAACTGGTTCCTTCTTACGTCTCATACAGATCTATGGAGACGTTCTTTACTCAGCGCCGTGAAGACGGCCACGTCACCGACGTGGTTGATAAATCACTGATGACGAACTTCTCCGGCGCAACTGCGAACGAGCTGCTGTCGGGGCTGAAGTACCTGAAGTTGGTTGACGATAAAGGCGTACCGTCACCGGCATACAAAACCTATGTTCTTGCCACAGATGACGAGCGCAAAGTTTTGATGGGTGAGATTCTGAGGAGCGCATACCCTTGGCTCTTCGACACCACTAAGTTCAACATCGAGCGCGCGACTCAGCAGCAGTTCGTTGATCTGTTCAAGCTGCAAGGTCCGACAGGCAGCACTCTTTATCGGGGTGTTGCCTTCTTTTTAGGCATGGCGAAGTTTGCAGGCATCAAGGTGTCGTCAAACCTTAAGGTGCCAACTCAGCCGCGGGTGCCGTCGCAGCCAAAACCCAAGAAGGACGCCGGAAAGTTGGGCAATGGCAATGGCCACAATGACGATGATCCAGCTGATGATGGCGCCGGTGGTGCTGGCAGCACCGGTACACAGACCTTCTACATTCCAATTCCAATCGACCGCCGAGTAAAGATCGTCATCCCTGCGGACTGGGCGCCAACTGACTGGGACAGGTTAACCAAGATGCTGCAGCTGTACGTTGAGGGCTGGAAAGAACTAGCCCCAACTCACAAAGTCGGCCCCAAGAAAGACAAAGAGGTCCAACCAGAAGAATGATTGGACCCCTTTGAATGTTTAGGGGGGTGATCTGGTATGGGGTCCGGCTTTCCATCCAAGTCCCCGGGGGTTCAAATCCCCTCACCTCCACAAACTGCGCGCGTGGTGAAACGGTAGACACAGCGATCTTTAAAATCGCCACCTGGCAGGGTATGTGGGTTCAAATCCCACCGTGCGCACCACTTAATTATAGCGAGTCAGTCAGTTTTTGCTAGGCTTTTGAGGCCTCTTGCCCGCCCTAGTTTTCTGAGGCGGGAGGCCCTTCGGCGGCGGTGTCGCCAACATCCGCAACAGGACCTGGTTGAACCCTGGTGGAGACATGTTTTCTACTTGCGGCTCGCTGGATGGCGGCTTCCCGCTTGGTGCTTTCCCAGACATCTTTTCTTTCAAGTTAGCCACGATAAGTGAGGCGCTTGCCCTCGATGCCTTTTAGGGCTATTTGCATGCGTGCCACATCGTTGACGCCCTGAGATTGACGGGTGTTCCAGCGGAAGTCGAACTCGTTGCAGTACCGCTGCAAATGTTGCTCGCTAACGCTGTGGAAAGTGCCGATCAGGCCGCGCTTGAGCAGCGCGAACGATGCCTCTACGGTGTTGGTGGTGACGTCGCCACGAGCGTATTCGTTCTGACCGTGGCTCACGGTTTCATGCGAGGCGAACGCTTTAGAAAACGTCTTGTAAGCGCGGGCCTCGTCGGTCATGAGACGGGCGCTGGCGCTGATCTGAGACTTGAGCACCGCGCCGAGCGTCTTGCCGTTGACGTTGGGGATGTGGAACGAACGCTTGTTGCCGTTGCGCTCGACCAGCGACACCACCATCATTTTGTGATGGACACCGGGTCGCTGCTCCAGCTTCTTGCCGTTCGCGTCTGTGGCGGTGCCCCAGAAGGTTTCGTCGGCCTCAACGATGCCAGATGAACCGGGACCGCCAAGCAGCGTCGAGTTGTCGCCCGTCATCGCTTCGCGGATACGGTGGGACATGAACCATGCGGTCTTGTAAGTCACACCGAGCATGCGCTCAAGCTGTTTGGCGGAGATGCCTTTCTTGCTTGCGCACATTAAATGCACAGCCATAAGCCACTTGTTAAGCGGGACCTTGCTGTCTTCGAAAACAGTACCAACGGTCACTGAAAACTGTGACCGGCAATCGTTGCACTTCCACAAGCCGGTCCGATGGGCAATGCCTTGCATCTGCCTTGCGCCACCAACGACGCCGCAGTGAGGGCAGACGACACCGTTCGGCCAACGAAGCGCCTCCAAGTACGTTCTTGCTGCGTCAACGTCTTGAAACTGAGGCTGGTTGAGGATTGCTTCGGCCATGGTTGTTGCTCCTGAGTGGCCCGATTATTCGCTTTTGAACGTGGTTTGTCAAGTACATACTTCACACTATTTATGTATCAGCTCAGGCCCATTCATTCAAAAATCCCGCATATCCCCCAAACGCGGGAGGGACATTCAATGCCGACTCCTCTAAATTTCGCCTAGGTGTGTGTGGCACGCCAACGTCGCGCCCAGCTCAAACCCGAGCAACAGCGCTTTTGCAATCTTTAGCCAGGGAGTTTTGAATGATCAGGAAGATGATGATGGCCTTACTCGCGCTGATCGCCGCCAGCGCATTTGCCGCCGTTGACGTGAACAGCGCCAGCGAAGCCGATCTCGACAGCATCAAAGGCATTGGTCCAGGCACCTCGACCCGCATTCTGAGTGAACGCAAGGTGGGCAAGTTCAAGGATTGGGCGGACCTGATCCAGCGGGTTTCCGGTATCGGCGAAAAACGCGCGGCGAAGCTGTCAGCGGAAGGACTGACCGTCAATGGCGTCGCACACCAGGCCATTTCAGCACCCGCCAAGCCCAAGCTGGAGAAGACGGTAACCAAAGCCACTCCAGTTGCTGGAAACGCGCAATAAGACAGCCGACCCACCAATGAAAAAGCCCCCGGGGAAGCGTCCCCGGGGGCTTTTGTTCTGCGAATCCAACGGCCTCAGGGCCGTCTGGGATATCAGAACTTGTGGTTCAGGCCGATAGCGAAGATGTCGGCATCGGTACCCGTTGCCTTGCGGTCTTCAGCACGGAAGCCGGTGTACACCATGGTGCGCTTGGACAGGCTGTAAGCTGCGGCCACACCGAAAGCGCTGTCGCTCTCGGAAGCACCGTCTGCCTTGGAGCTGGCGTAACCCACGGACAGCGTGAACGCGCCCAAGGGAATGTCAGCGCCAAGCTGGTAGGAGTTCACTTTAGCGTCGGCAACGCCACCAGTGTCTTTGGTCGTGTAGTAGCTGGCGAGCAGCTTGGCAGCGCCCAGATCGTACGAGCCGTTGAGCATGGTGCCCTTCTGGCCGACTTCGTTGGTTTCGTAGCCGAGGGCCACAGCCACAGGGCCACCAGCGTATTTCACGTGACCAGCGGAGATGCGCTTGGCACCAGCAGGAACGTTGCCGGTCAGTTGCGTGCTCACAGCACCACTGACACCAGCGAATTCAGGCGTGGCGTAGTACAGCTGAGCATCGGCAGCGCCGGTGTAGCTGTTCTGCCAGATCGCGTTGGCCGACAGCGCCGAGTCAAAGCCGCTGTTGGAAGCACCAAAGACGTCGTCCATGGCGTTCCAGTTGCGACCCAGCTTGAGGGTACCGAATCCACCGGCCAAGCCGACGTTGGCTTGACGATCGAACAGCTTGTCGTTGGTCGAACCATCACCCAAGCTCAGCTTTTGCTCGAACTGGAAGATGGCAGACAGACCGCCGCCCAGATCTTCAGAGCCCTTGAAACCCACGCGGCTGGTGTTCACACCACCGCTGCCGGCAGCAGCCGACTGGCCTTTGACCTTGGCCACGTAGATGTCGGCGATACCGTACAGGGTCACGCTGGACTGGGCCATGGCAGCGCCCGAAGCAGCCAGAACGGCCAGAGCAATCAGAGACTTTTTCATGAGATGTTTCCTTGTTTGAAAAATCCAGTCCCGTATATCGAAACCGGCTGTGAAGCGAAATCACGCTACAAATACTAAACCGCGCTCTCGGCCCCACAAGGGTTTTCCCGCAAAAAACGACCAGGCTTGTTCAAGTTTGTCGGTTTTTTGACACAGCGACCTACCCCAGAAGAAACCAGAAGTGAGCCATAAGACCACATGCAACGAAACCACCAATAAAAAAACCCTGCCGGTCAACCGGCAGGGTTTTTGATTCGGAGCGGTCGCCGGCTCAAGCCGGCGCCAGATCAGAAATTGTGGCGAACGCCCAGAGCCAAGTGGTTGAAGTTCTTGGCATCCTCACCCTTGCCATCACGGACGATCGCTGCGTAGGTGAAGGTGCGCTTGCTCAGAGCGTACTTGGCTTCAACCAGCAGATCGGTGTCTTTGGCTTCGGTGTCGCGTGCGACATCCAGCGTCAGGGTCACAGGGCCCATGGTGGTGCTGCCGCCCAGCGTGAAACCCTTGGCAACGCCGGAAGGATCCATCACGGAACCAGCCAGCTTGAAGCCACCGAAGTCATAACTGGCGCCCAGCACCTTGCCGGCTTCGGCATCCTGGAGCTTGTCGTAGGAGAAGGCGACAACGATTGGGCCATTGCGGTAGATGGCGTTCAGGTTGTTGCGTGCACGCTCAACGCCTTCAACCACGTTATTTCCCTTCAGCACGTGAGCAAAGGCGACGGAGAAGCCAGCCATGCTGGGGGTCGTGTACATGATCTGGGCGCTGCTGCGGGCGGCTCCCAGGAAACCGAACTGCGAGCCGACCACTGAGTAGTTGGCGGTGCCGGTCAGTTCCCAAGCGGCGATGCCGTAGAACGCCGGGGTCAGGCTGCGACCCAGGCGCAGGTCACCGAAACCGCCACTCAGGTTCATCCAGGCTGCACGTCCGAAATCACCAGCGCCGGAGGTGGAGATGGAGCCGTCGCCCAAGCTGAGACCTTGTTCGAAAGTGAAGCCTGCCTTCAGACCGCCACCGAGATCTTCGGTGCCGCGCACGCCCCAACGGCTGGTACCGTTGTTCAAAGCGCCAGCGCTCATCACAGCCGCAGAGGTGTCGGTCGACTTGGTCAGTGCCACGTCGGCCACGCCGTACAGAGTCACGGAAGATTGAGCGAAGGCGGCGCCGGTGGCAGCCACGGCGGCCAGAGCAATCAGGGTCTTTTTCATTGAGAGTATCTCCAAGGTTGAATAAGAGGCCGTGGGTCTTAAGCCCTCGAGCCAACCTCCGTTCGTGGAAGCTGTTGCGATTGCACCAGAAGGGGAAGCCCGATGCAAAGCTTTCAGCCATCGGGGCATCGCTTTGTTGCAAACAGGCCACAAGTCATACAACCCAAGGCGTTTCGAACCGTCAACAAAATAAGGGTAAATACTAGGTATGTCGCCTATCTGCGGGAAAATGGCTTTCTGTCCGGCCCAATTGGTACCGAACCAACCTCCTGGAGATTTGCTTATGGATGCCCTGCTCAATGCCGCCGACTCGGCGTTACGCACTATTTTTGTGCATCCTCGCGCCTCGCGCGCCTGTCCCACTGTTCCCGAGTGTGGCGACGAGCAACTGAGTGAATCAGACCGGATTTTGTCTGGCGCCCTGATGAGGGTGAATCATGTTGGTGAGGTGTGCGCTCAGGCGTTGTACACCGCACAAGCGCTAGCGGCACGCTCACCCCGGGCCAACCAACGGACGACCCATCCGGCACTGGCGGTCCAGCTGGAGGCCGCAGGCAAAGAAGAAACCGATCACTTGGCCTGGACCCGACAGCGCCTGGACGAACTGGGCGCACGTCCCTCCCTGCTGAATCCGCTCTGGTATGCGGGTGCTTTTGGACTGGGCTTGCTGGCAGGGCGCTTTGGGCCGGGCGTTAGCCTGGGCTTTGTGGTGGAAACGGAGCGCCAAGTGGAAGCTCATCTGGCGAGCCACATGGACCGCCTGCCTCCCGGTGATCAGGCGTCACGGGCCATCGTGGCTCAGATGAAGGACGACGAAGCACGCCACGCCCGCGAGGCCCAACACGCGGGTGCCACCGAGTTGCCAGAACCCGTCAGGGGCCTGATGCGGCTTGCCGCCCGTGTGATGACGACGGTGGCGCATCGGATCTGAGCGCCTGAAGCCCCCTTCAGCGTGGGCTCAGGCTTCCAGCACGTCGAAACCGGTGGTGATTTCCGCCGTCTTGCCCAGCATGATGCTGGCGGAACAGTATTTGTCGTGGCTCATGGCAATGGCTCGCTCCACCGCCATGGGCGGGATGGCCTTGCCGGTGACCGTGAAATGCATGTGGATCTTGGTGAAGACCTTGGGATCGGTCTCGGCCCGTTCGGTGCTGAGCTTGACGCTGCAGCCCCGAACATCGTGACGGCCACGTTTCAGGATCAGCACCACGTCGTAGGCGGTACAGCCACCAGTGCCTGCCAGAAGTGTTTCCATGGGCCGCGGCGCCATGTTGGCCCCGCCATTTTCAGGTTTCGCGGCGTCTGGAGCACCGTCCATCGCCAGCACATGACCACTGCCGGTTTCCGCCACAAAACCCATGTGCGATCGGGTGCCGGTGGCGCCTGTCCAGGAGACGGTGCATTCCATGAAGCTTCCAGATGTGAAATAAACGACGATTTTTGAATCTGCTCCCTAAAAAGGAGCAAATTCAGGATTCAGGATGTTGCGATGCAGCATGCGAGCGCTATACTGACGTCATTGTATTGAAGGTTGTCTCCTCTGCCCTCCAAGGGTGGATTTAAACCCGGACCGGTTCTTCCAGTCCGGGTTTTTTTTGGCCGGCTGGCGCGCTCTATATGATGAGCACCGAGGAAACACCATGCCCGTCAGCCCCAAAAAGCCCGCCGCCCCTGCCGCTCTGCCGGCCTCGTCCCCCGTCACAACGCTGACACCCGCCGAATACCTCAAGAAGATCCTGACAGCCCGGGTCTATGACGTGGCCGTTGAATCGGCCCTGGAACCGGCAAAAAACCTGGGCCGGCGTCTGCACAACACAGTGCTGCTCAAGCGCGAAGACCAGCAACCCGTGTTCAGCTTCAAGCTGCGCGGTGCCTACAACAAGATGGCGCAGCTGACCCCCGAGCAGCTGAAAAAGGGCGTGATCTGTGCGTCGGCCGGCAACCACGCCCAAGGCGTGGCGCTGGGCGGCCACAAGCTGAGCACCCGCGCGGTGATCGTGATGCCGACCACCACCCCACAGGTGAAGGTGGACGCGGTTCGGGCGCTCGGCGGTGACGTGGTGCTGCACGGCGACAGCTACTCCGATGCCTACACCCACGCGGTGGCGCTGCAGAAAAAGCAGGGCCTGACTTTCGTGCACCCGTTTGACGACCCGGACGTGATCGCCGGCCAGGGCACGATTGCCATGGAAATCCTGCGACAACTGCAAAGTCTGGGTTCGGACCACCTGGACGCGGTGTTCGTAGCGATAGGCGGCGGTGGGCTGATTTCGGGCGTGGCCAACTACATCAAGGCGGTGCGCCCGGAGATCAAGGTGATCGGCGTGCAGACCGTGGACTCCGACGCCATGATGCAATCGGTCCAGGCGGGCCAGCGCATCACGCTGGCCGATGTGGGTCTCTTCGCGGACGGTACAGCCGTCAAACTCGTGGGCGAAGAAACCTTCCGCATCGCCAGTGGTCTGGTGGACGAGTTCATGGTGGTCGACACCGACGCGGTGTGTGCGGCCATCAAGGACATCTTTATCGACACGCGCAGCATCGTCGAACCCTCAGGCGCGATGGCCGTTGCTGCGGTCAAACAGTACGTCGCCAAGCACAAGACCAAGGGCGAAACCTATGCTGCCATCCTGTGCGGTGCCAACATGAACTTCGACCGGCTGCGCTTCGTGGCCGAACGCGCCGAGGTGGGTGAAGAACGCGAGGCCCTGTTCGCCGTGACCATCCCCGAAGAGCGCGGCAGCTTCAAACGTTTTCTGGAAACCATCGGCGACCTGCCCGGTGGACCGCGCAACGTGACCGAGTTCAACTACCGCATCGGCAACGCCAACACGGCGCACGTTTTTGTGGGACTGACCACGCAGGGCAAGGGCGAGTCGGCCAGGATCGCCACCAATTTCAAGCGCCAGGGTTTCGAGGCGCTGGACCTCACGCACGACGACCTCGCCAAAGAACACATTCGCCACATGGTGGGTGGGCATTCACCGCTGGCCCAGGACGAGCGTCTGTTGCGCTTCGTCTTTCCCGAGCGGCCGGGCGCCTTGCTCAAGTTTCTCAGCCTCATGCGTCCGGGCTGGAACATCAGCCTGTTTCATTACCGCAACCAGGGCGCTGACTACGGCCGCATCCTGGTTGGGCTCCAGGTGCCGCCCAAGGACGACAAAGCGTTTGCGCGCTTCCTCGACACACTGGGCTACCCGTACGTCGAGGAAACCGCCAATCCGGTGTACCGTCTGTTTCTCAAAAGCTGAGGCACCGACACCATGGACGCAAGGACTGAAACAGTGGTTGAAGAACCCCGGAACAGGACGGCCTTGCCCGAACCGCAGTGGCCGCATGTGGCGCCCACAGATAACGCTGAACTGGCGATTTCTCTGCGGCAACAGCTCCGGCCGGAGCACCAGCCCGAACACGCCTTGGGCCGCATGGAAACGCTGGCCGTGCAACTGGCCAGCATCCAGCACACCAGCCCGCTGATCTTCGATCAGATCCGTCTCGACCAACCGCAACTGCTGGTGTTTGCTGGCGACCACGGCATTTCTGACGAGGGCGTCTCGCAGTCTGAACAAGGCCTCACCCGTCTCCGCGTGCTGCACATGTTGCAGGGCACGTCACTGGTCAACAGCCTGGCCGAGCAGCAGGGATTCGACCTGACCGTGGTGGATGCGGGTGTGGCCTCCCACATCCTGCCGCCCGGCGATGCCCCGTCGCAAGTCCCCCTCCTGCTGCGCAAGATCGGTTACGGCACACGCAACATGGTGCTGAGTCCGGCCATGTCGGTACCGCAGGCCATCGCCGCCCTGCACGCGGGCATGGACGTGGTGAAGCACCTGCCCGGCAACGTGCTCGCCCTCGGCGATGTCGGCGTGGCCAACACATCCTGTGCAGCGCTGCTGCTGTCGCGCCTTTGCGGTGTGCCACTGAGCGACGCCTGTGGAGTCGGCGCCGGCCCGGACGAGGTCTGGCTGAAGCACAAGCTGGAGAAACTCTTCGCCGCAGCCAGCCGGCACCGCAAAGCGGTCAAGCCACTGGACGCGCTGGCCGCCATGGGCGGATTTGAAATCGCCATGATGGCCGGCGCGATGCTGCAGGCTGCGAGCGAGCGGCGCGTGGTGCTGGTTGACGGGTTTGTGGCCGGAGCGGCCGCGCTGGTGGCGCGCGGCCTGGTCCCTGCTGTGGCGGACTACCTGGTGTTTGCCCACCGGTCGGCTGACCCGGGCCACCGCTTGCTGCTGATCCACCTGCAAGCCCAGCCACTGCTGGACATGGAGCTGCGCATGGGTCAGGGTGTGGGCACCTTGCTGGCCTGGCCCCTGCTGCAGGCGGCCCAGCGGCTCTTGACGCACTGAACCGGGGTCTTTCAGTCCTCGACCTTCGGCAGGATCAGTTGCACCGTGCTGGGCCCGGTGCGCTGGGGTCCCAGCCGGGCTTCACGGCCGTTCACCGACTGCAGCACCAACCCCGCCTCCAGCGCATCGCCCACCCGGACGGGGCGCGGCGGTTGGTCGTCAACAGCGATCAGGGCTGCGCCGCCCTGCCCTGGGCGAACCGCCAGACCGATCAACCGGTAACGCGTCGCGGGCGGCGGCGGCGCGCCCTCGGCCACTCCTTGTTGCGGACGCGATCCCAGCGCGCGGGCCACCGCGGCCACGTCGGCCTGGGGCGCCGATACCGCCAGCGCGGCCAGCGGGGTCAAAGGCCCCTGCCCCCACGCACGCAGCGCCCAGTACCCGGCACTCAAGCCCGCCGCCAGCCAGAACAAGCCGGCGGCCAGAGCAGGCCAGAAACGGCCTCCCGCCCAGCCCGCTGCCGCACTGGCCACAGGGTTGAAGACGCGCCCGGAGAATGCCCGTTTGTTCATGGCCGCATTATGATCGACCGACTGTCACGACCCTCTGTGGGTGTGCCTGCCGCTGGATGCCGTTCAGACCGGCGCACCCCAGCCATCTGCTCCCGGGAGATCGCCTTGAAACACCACCCTCTGTCCCCACACACCACTGCGTTGATACCCACCTGGCGGCGTTCGCTGCAGCGCGGCTTCACGCTCATTGAACTGATGGTGGTGCTGGTCATCATCGGCGTGCTGGCCGCGCTGATCGTGCCCAACGTGCTCGATCGCGCCGACGACGCCCGCGTCACCGCGGCCAAGACCGACGTCAACAACCTGATGCAGGCACTCAAGCTGTACCGCCTCGACAACCAGCGCTACCCCACGAGCGAGCAGGGCCTGAACGCACTGCTCGTCAAGCCCACCATCAACCCGGTGCCACCCAACTGGCGCCCTTATCTGGAGAAGCTGCCGGGCGACCCCTGGAACCGTCCGTACCAGTACCTCAACCCCGGCGTGCACGGCGAAGTCGACGTGCTGTCGCTGGGCGCTGACGGCCAGCCGGGGGGCGAAGGCCGCGACGCCGACGTCGGCAGCTGGCAGTGAACGAACTCCCCCCTGCGCCGCTGCGCGGCTTCCCCCCAGGGGGACGGTGCCTTTGGACCGGCGGAGCCGGATCTTCGGCACCCGCTGGGCGGATGCACCTCGCTTGCAGGAGCCTATTGAATCCCGCTTGTTTGTCCTCGCGCCCAGACGCATTGCTGGAGTGCTGAGGTGCTGCCAGTTGCTCCACGCACCAGCCTGCCCCAGCGCGGTTTCACCCTGCTGGAGCTGATGGTCGTTGTGGCCATCGTGGCGTTGGCCACGGCCGGCGTGAGCCTGACCTTGCGCGACAACGACGCCAGCCGGCTGGAGACCGAAGCCCTGCGCCTGTCGGCGCTGCTCGAATCGGCGCGTGCCCAATCGCGCAGCAGCGGCGTGCCGGTGTACTGGCGGCCGACAGCGGAGGGGTTCGAATTCCTGGGCGCGCCGGCGCGCCCGCAGGCGCCAGCCTCTCTGGCGAACGAACGCAGCTGGCTGCACCCGGAGACCCGGGTGCAGATCGCCCAGCCCACCGGAGCGAGCAGCCTGGTGCTGGGTCCCGAGCCCCTGATCGCGGCGCAGCGCCTGCGGCTGATGCATGGCGCGCACCAGCTGACGCTGGGCACCGATGGGCTCTCGCCGTTCGCCGTGTTGCCCGAGACCGCTGCACCATGAACACCGCGCGTTTTCGTGAAAGCCGTACCCAGGGCTTCACCCTGATCGAAATCCTCGTCGCGCTGGCGGTGGTGGCGATCACGCTGGCCGCCGGCATGCAGGCCACCGGCGCCCTCACCCGTGCCGCGGAGCGGCAAAGTGATCAATGGCTGGCCCAGCTCTGTGCCGAAAACGAACTGACCAAGCTGCGCCTGAACCGCCAGCTGCCGGGTGTGGGCGAGAGCACGAGCAACTGCGAACAGGCGGGACGGCAGCTGCAGGTGCGGCTGGCCGTATTGCCGACGCCGAACCCCAACTTCCGGCGCGTCGACGCTGTGGTCGAGGGGCCGGTGCAAGGGGTGAACGCGCGGCTGCTCACCTTGTCCACGGTGATGGGGCGGTACTGAGGTGAAACACCCCCGCCGCGCTTCGCGCGACCCCCAAGGGGGCGGCACTGGCCGTCCGGCAAAGCCGGCCCGGCGGAGCCTTGGGCTGGACCGTTTCGTGCGGCGCGGGTCGTCGCACGACCAGCACCGCGGTTTCACGCTGATCGAGCTGCTGGTGGCGCTGGCGGTGATGGGCTTGCTGGCCTTGCTCAGCTGGCGCTCGCTCGATGGCATGAATCGCGCCCAGGAAATCACCCAGCAGCGCGCCGACGAGATCCTGCGGCTGCAGGCGGCGCTGGGTCAGTGGGGTGCCGATCTGGACGCTTTGGTCGAAACCGGCGAACTGGGTGCGCTGGATTTTGATGGCCGCGTGCTGCGCCTGACCCGGCGCGACAGCACCGAAAACGCACTGCAGAGCCCAGGCATCCGGGTGGTCGCCTGGACGCGCAAGGACCCGACGGCCGGCGGCACCGGCGGCCCGCAATGGACGCGCTGGCAATCGCCGCCACTGCGCCGCCGCGACGAACTCGCGCAAGCCTGGGAACGGGCCTCGCAATGGGGACTCGGTGAACAGCAGCGCGATGGGGCGGGCACCAACGACACCGCACTCGCACTCATCGGCATCGACCGCTGGCAACTTTTCTACCACCGTGGCGCCACTTGGGGAAATCCGCTGTCGTCCATCGGCAATGAAGGCCGTGGCGTGGCGGGGGTGAGCCTGCTGCCCAACGGGGTGCGCCTGGTGCTCGAACTGTCTGCGGGCCAAGGCCTCTCGGGCACGCTGGTGCGCGACTGGGTGCGGCCGACCCTGGCGGCCGGATCGCCATGATGAAAAACCGCCGACGCCCCATCGGTCGCCAGCGCGGCGCGGCACTGCTGCTGGCCATGCTGGTCGTGACCCTGGTCGCCACGCTGGCCTCGGCCGCGGTGTGGCAACAATGGCGCTCGGCCGAGGTGGAGGCGGCCGAGCGCCAGCGCGTGCAGGCGAGCTGGATACTCACCGGTGCGCTGGACTGGGCGCGGCTGATCCTGCGGGAAGATGCCCGGGGCAACCGCAACAGCGGCCACGCCGATCACCTGGGCGAGCCCTGGGCCACACCGCTCGAAGAAGCCCAGCTCTCCAGTTTTCTGGCCGCCGACAAGAACAACAACAGCAACAGCGCCGACGACATGTTGCCGGCCTTCATGTCGGGCGAAATGTCCGACGCGCAGTCGCGCCTGAACGCCTTGAACCTGGTCCGCCGCACCGGCAGCGGTGCGAAAACCCAGGTCGAGGTCTCGCCGCCCGATCTGGCGGCTTTCACCAAGCTCTACCAGTTGCTGGACCGGCCGCAGGCCGAACTCGACAACCTGGTTTCGGCCCTGCTGAGCACGTCGAACCTGGCGCTGAACGACCCCAAGCCCTCGCCCACGCCGCTGCTCCCGACGCGCTTCGCGCAGCTCGGATGGCTGGGGGTCAGCCCGGCCAGCCTGAAGGCCCTGCAACCCCACGTCACGGTGCTGCCCGAACGCAGCACCCTGAACCTGAACACCGCCAGCGCCGAAGCGCTGAGCGCCAGCATCCCCGGTCTGGACCTGGCCCAGGCGCAGCTGCTGGTCAGCGAGCGCGCCGACCGGCCCTTCAGGGATCTGCCTGGCGCGCAGGCCCGCATTCCCGGCGCCACCAACGAGACCGTCAACAGCCAGCAACACGATGTGCGCAGCCGCTTTTTCGAGGTCCGGGTCCGCTTGCGGCTGGACGACACCGTGACCGAAGAACATTCACTGGTGGTGCGCAACGGGCTCAATGTCAACGTCCGGTGGCGCGAGCGCGTCGCCGCCCGACCATGACACGCCGGCAGGGTGTCCGACACCATAGACGATCCGCCGGTACGCTGCCGGTCCCTAAAATGCAGAACATCCCGCGTGCGCGCACCCTTCCCTGACCCAGGCCCGACGTGCTGATCCTCACACCCACTTCGTTCTCCGTCGCCAGCGCCACAGCCTCCGGTGCGACGCTGGACTGGGCGCGCTCAGGCAACGGGCAACAACTGGCCGAGCACGGCACCTGCGCGGCCTCGCTGCTGCCCGCCGACGACGACGTGGTGCTGGTCCTGCCACCCCACGCCGTGTCCTGGCACCGCGCCACCCTGCCCCGTGTCGCCAACGCCAGGCTGCGCGCCGTGCTCGACGGCGTGCTGGAAGAACACCTGCTGAGCGACAGCGGCGAGCTGCATTTCGCGCTCGAACCGGGTGGCCGATCCGGGCAGACGGTGTGGATCGCCGCCTGTCACAAGGCCTGGCTCAAAGGCTGGCTGCAGGTCCTGGAAGACACGGGCCGCCCGGTTTCGCGCATCGTGCCGTCGATCTGGCCGCACCTGGCATCGTCGCGCAGCGTGGCCTCTCCGACGGTTCACTGGGCCCACCACCAGGCCGGTCGGCCCTGGCTCGCGAGCGCCAGCGCGCTGGGCGTGGTCTGCACGCCGCTGCAACCCGGCAGCGCCGGCGTGGCGGCCCTGGTCATGCCCATCCCGGGGGACACCGAAACGCCCGACGGCGCCACCCAGTGGCTGGCCGAGCCCGCCGCCGCGGCCGAAGCCGAACAATTGCTCGGCCAGCGCTTCGAGCTCGTGGCGCTGCCGGCCTGGCTGCTGCGCTGCGCCCAGTCCGAATGGAATCTGGCGCAGTTCGACCTCAGCCTGTCCAGCACCGCCCGGCGCGGCCAGCGCCTGCGCCAGACCCTGCGCCAATGGCGCAGCGCGCCGGCCTGGCGGTCTGCGCGCTGGGGGCTGGCCGCGCTGCTGGTGGTCCAGCTCATCGGCCTGAATGCCGCCGCCTGGCAGGAGCGGCGCGTGCTCGCGGCCAAACAGCAGGCCCTGGGGCAGACGCTGCAGCGCAGCTTTCCGCAAGTCAAGCTGGTGCTCGACGCCCCCTTGCAGATGCAGCGCGAGCTGACCCGCCTGCAGCGGGCCAGTGGCACCTTGGCCCACGGGGACCTCGAAGCCATGCTCGGCGTGTTGGGTCGGGCCACCGACGCCCCCGCAGCCGCACTGAGCAGCATCGATTTCAGCAGCGCCGAAGGCCGCTTCACCATGACACCCGGCAGCGAAGACGCACTGCCAACGCTGCAGCAAACCCTGCAGCGCAGCGGCTGGCAGGCGCAGGTCAAAGACACCGAGCTCACCCTGCGCCCGGCAACCCCCTGACACCGATGAACACACGCACCCGACCCACCACCGTCCTGGCCCGTTTCGGTCAGGGTTTGGGCGCAGCGCTCGAACGCCTGTCGCCCCGCGAACGGCGCGCGGTGTTTGCCGCCGCCTGGGTGGTGGGCCTGAGTCTGCTGTGGTGGCTGGCGCTCGCGCCGGCCCTGAGCACGCTGCGCCAGGCACCCGAACGCCATGCCCGGCTGGACGCCCAACTGGCACAGATGCAACAACTGGCCGCCAGCGCCGAACAGTTGCGCTCGCTCAACACCAGCCCGCCGCCCGGCCGCGCCGCCACGCTGCGCGCGCTGGAGCAATACACCAGCCAGTTGGGTGGCACGGCGCAGGTGTCGGTACAGGGTGATCGCGCGAGCGTGAATTTCCGGGGCACCGCACCCGAGGCCCTGTCCCAGTGGCTGAACCAGATGCGCGTCAATGCCCGTCTGCTGCCAGTGCAGGCCCAGCTCCAGCAGCAGGCAAACCCCGTCGGATGGAGCGGGCAACTGGTGCTGGCGGGGCCCGGTCTGCAGTCGGACGAACGATGAGCAGCCGCTGGTCCGTGCGCCTGGCCTGGCTCGGCGGCAGCCTGGGCCTGTTGCTGGCCATGCTGCTGTTTGCGCCCGCGCGCTGGCTCGCCGCGGCCATGCACAGCGCCAGCGCGGGCCAGGTGCAACTGGTCAACGCGCGCGGCAGCGTCTGGCAGGGCCAGGCCGACCTGCTGCTCACCGGCGGCGAAGGCAGCCGCAGCCTGAGCGCCCTGCCCCTGGGGCTGCGCTGGCGGCTGGCGCCAGCCTGGGCTTCGGGCCAGCCAGCCGTCGCGCTCCAGCTCAACACACCCTGCTGTTCGCCCGAGCCGCTGGACATCCTGCTGCTGCCCGGCTGGCAGGGCATGGAACTGCGTATCGCCGCCTTCAGCAGCCAGTGGCCCGCCGTGTTGCTGGTGGGTCTGGGCACCCCCTGGAACACCTTGCGGCCCGATGGCCAGCTCGCGCTGCGCTCCAGCGGCCTGGTCGTGCAGCAGGTGCAGGGTCGCCTGGGCCTGCAAGGTGGCCTGACCGTGGACGCGCTGGACATGGCGTCCCGCCTGTCCACCCTGCGCCCGCTGGGCAGTTACCGCTTGGAACTGCTAGCCGCGGCCGACGGCCACAGCACCACGCTGAACCTGAGCACGCTGCGCGGCGGGCTGCGGCTGCAGGGCAGCGGCCAGTGGGTGGGCGGACGGCTGCGCTTCCAGGGCGAGGCCCAGGCCGCTCCCGGGCGCGAACAAGCGCTGGACAACCTGCTCAACATCCTCGGGCGCCGGCAGGGACCGCGCTCGATTCTGAACATTGGCTGAAGCGCGGCACCGCCGATGCCCAGCACTTCGCGATAGGATCAAGCGATGAACCGCATACCCTCCCGAGCCCAGCCCACCCGGGTCCATCCGATATCCGGGCAGACAGCGGGTCTGCTGAAGGCGCTCACCCTGGCCGGCTGCCTGTGCCTGCTGCCCGGGCCGGTCGCGCTGGCGCAAAGCGGGCGCAGCGAGCCCGTGGTGCTGAGTTTTGTCGACGCCGAGATTGAAGCGGTCGCCCGCACCATGGCGTCCATCAGCGGGCGCAACGTGGTGGTCGACCCACGCGTCAAGGGCACCATCAGCCTGTCCACCGACCGGCCCGTTTCTCCTGCGGCCGCACTCAACCAGTTCAGCGCCGCGCTGCGGCTGCTGGGCTTTGCCCTGGTGGACACCGGCGGCCTCTACAAGATCGTGCCCGAGGCCGATGCCAAGCTGCAGGGCAACCCGGTGAACGCCGGCCCGGTCAGTTCACTGGCTTCGTCGAACCAGATCGTGACCCAGATCTTCCGCCTCAACCACGAGGCCGCCAACAACCTGGTGCCGGTGCTGCGTCCCCTGATCGGCCCCAACAACACCATCAACGTCAACCCCGGCAACAACTCGCTGGTGATCACCGACTACGCCGACAACCTGAAGCGCATCGGGCGCATCGTCGCCGCGCTCGACGTGGCCGGCGCCTCCGATGTCGAGATCATTCCGCTGCAGCACGCCATCGCGATCGACATCGCCCCGCTGATCACGCGCCTGATCGAGCCGGCCACCGTGGGCGCTGGTCAGACCGCCGACACCTCTTACAAGACCACCCTGCTGGCCGAGCCGCGCAGCAACACCCTGGTGCTGCGCGCGGCCAACCCGGCGCGCCTGGCGCTGGTGCGCTCGTTGGTGGCCAAGCTGGACCAGCCCCGCGGCCAGGAAGCAAGCGGCAACATCCATGTGGTCTACCTGAAAAACGCCGACGCCACCTCGCTGGCGACCACGTTGCGCGCGGCCATGGCCGGCGAAAGCGGCACGGGCGGAACCGGTGCACCGACCAGCGCCCCCACCGCCGTCGCCATCCGTGCGGCGACCGGGTCCACCGCCGCTGGCAGCCCGCAGGCCACGGCACCGGTGGCCGCCAGCGCCAGCCCGTCCACCGGTGGACAGATCCAGGCCGATCCGGCCACGAATGCGCTCATCATCACCGCGCCCGAGCCGCAATACCGGCAGTTGCGCGCCGTCATCGACCAGCTCGACGGGCGGCGCGCGCAGGTCTACGTGGAAAGCCTGATCGCCGAGGTCAACGCCGACAAGGCAGCCGAATTCGGCATCCAGTGGCAAGGCCCGCTGGGCAATTTCGGCGACAGCGTGGTGGGCCTGATGGGCACCAACTTCGGCACCGGCGGCAACAACATCCTGACCAACCTGTTGCCCATCGCGCAGGGTGACACCGCCAGCATCACAGCGCCAGGCACCGGCCTGAACATCGGCGGCGCCCAGCAACGCAACGGCGTCTACATCCTCGGCTTTCTGGCGCGCTTCCTGCAGCAGAACGGCGAGGGCAACATCCTGTCCACGCCCAATCTGCTGACACTGGACAACGAAGAGGCCAAGATCGTGATCGGCCAGAACGTGCCCTTCGTGACCGGCCAGTTCACCAACACCGGCAGCAACGAGGGCTCGGTCAACCCGTTCCAGACCATCGAGCGCCAGGACGTGGGCCTGACCCTGCGCGTGAAGCCGCAGATCAGCGAAAACGGCACCATCAAGATGACCATCTTCCAGGAGGTCAGCAGCGTGCAGGCGTCGTCGATCAACTCGGCCACGGGTCTGATCACCAACAAGCGCACCATCGAATCGACGGTGCTGGTGGACGACGGCGGCATCGTCGTGCTGGGCGGCCTGCTGCAGGACGAATACGCCGGCAACCAGGAAAAGGTGCCCGGCCTGGGCGATGTGCCGTTCTTTGGCAACCTGTTCAAGAGCGAGACCCGCAGCCGCAAGAAAACCAACCTGATGGTGTTCCTGCGCCCGGTGGTGCTGCGCGACGCGCGTGCCACGACCAATCTCTCGCTCGACCGCTACGACCTCATGCGCGCCGCGCAGAAAGACGCCCAGCCGGTGCCCAGCAGCGTGGTGCGCGTGAACACCGCGCCTGTGTTGCCGCCCCAGCGCGCACCCGAGGCTTCGCAGCCGGCACCGCCCGCCGCCCCGGCCAACTGATCCCATGAGACACCCACTGCCCTACGCCTTTGCACGCCAGCACCTGTGGCTGCTCGAAGACGATGGCCAGGGCCTGACCCTGCTGGGCAGCAGCACGCCCGCGGCCGACCCGGCGGTGCAGACGCAGCGCCTTTCGGCACTCTCGGAGATCCTGCGGTGCCACGAGGTGCGCGAGTTCCTGTGGGAGCCGGGCGACGCCCTCACGCAGCGCATCAGCGCGGCCTATGCCCAGGGCGAATCGAGCGCGGCCGCGGTGGTGAGCGAGGTGCAGAGCGACGCCGACCTGAGCCGCATGATGCAGGAGCTGCCGGCGATTGAAGACCTGCTGGAAACCGCCGACGACGCGCCCATCATCCGCATGCTCAACGCCCTGCTCACGCAGGCCGCACGCGACGGCGCCAGCGACATCCACATCGAGCCCTTCGAGCGCCATTCCAGCGTGCGCTTCCGCATCGACGGCGTGCTGCGCGAGGTGGTGCAGCCCAACCGCGCGCTGCACGCCGCGCTGATCTCGCGCCTGAAGATCATGGCCGAGCTCGACATCTCTGAAAAACGCCTGCCGCAGGACGGCCGCATCTCGCTGCGCATCGGCACGCGCGCGGTGGACGTGCGCGTGTCCACCCTGCCCAGCGCCCACGGCGAACGCGCCGTGCTGCGCCTGCTGGACAAGAGCGAGAGCCGCCTCAACCTCGAAGCTGTTGGCATGCAGGGCGATGTGCTGGCCCAGTTCGAACACCTGGTGCAACAGCCGCACGGCATCATCCTAGTGACCGGCCCGACCGGTTCGGGCAAGACCACCACGCTCTACGCCGCCCTGCAGCGGCTGGACGCCGGCACGCTCAACATCATGACGGTGGAAGACCCGATCGAATACGAACTGGCGGGCGTGGGCCAGACCCAGGTCAACCCCAAGATCGACCTCGACTTCGCCAAGGCCCTGCGCGCCATCCTGCGCCAGGACCCGGACGTGATCATGATCGGCGAGATCCGCGACTTCGAGACCGCGCAGATTGCCATCCAGGCCTCGCTCACCGGCCACCTGGTGCTCGCCACGCTGCACACCAACGATTCGGTGAGCGCCGTGACGCGCCTGACCGACATGGGCGTCGAACCCTTCCTGCTGTCGAGCTCGCTGCTGGGCGTGCTGGCGCAGCGCCTGGTGCGCAAGCTCTGCGTGCATTGCCGGCGCCAGGACGAAAACGGCCGCTGGACCGCGCCCGGTTGTGCGCACTGCAACGCGGGCTACAAAGGCCGCACCGGTGTCTACGAACTGCTGGTGGTGGACGACCCGATCCGTGCACTGATCCACAGCCGGGCGGCCGAAAGCGAGCTGCTGGCAGCGGCGACAACGACGGGCCTGCGCTCCATGCGCGAAGACGGCCAGCGGCTGGTGAACACCGGCGTGACCAGCCAGGAAGAAGTCCTGCGCACCACGCGGGATTGAAGGCGTCCCGGTGGCAGCGCCCCGCCCCGGGCCGCTGTGTCCAGACAGGCACCGATGCTCTGGAGCCAGCGGCTTTCACGGCGCTTCTTCAAGACTCAAAAGTTATTGAAATAGACGTGACCAAGGTGTTGACGGTGGGGCGCAGGCATTGTCAACACCACCCGCTTGAGCGACGTCTGGCGCCCGGATGAGTGTCTGAACCGTGGTCTTTCCCGCTCAGCACGCTTGAAAAGGCCGGGCAGGGCCGTCGCCAGTTTTATGGATTGACGCTGAATCGGGCCGGGCAAAAACTGTGCTCAGCGGCGCACACGTGTAAACAAATGCGCGGGGAGAGGAGGCGCACTTCTGCTGAAGCCTGCGTGCCCCCTTGACACACGTGACGGACCCGTCCTGGCGGCCAGACCAGGCATCTTCTGGCGGTTTCCCCTCAGCCAGCCCGGAGGTAACAGCATGTCGGAACCCACCACCCATCAGGGGCCGCGCTTCAACCGTCGGCAGTCCATCCAGCAGGAGGCCGTTGGCGTTGCCGCGGCTTCGACGTCGACAGCGAACCCGCCGAACCCGACGTGAGCCAGGTGCCGGCCAAGCTCCGGGACCTGCCACCGACCGCCCGGCATCAGGTGGTGAACCGGCGCCAGTTCGAGTTCAAAAAGGAACTGAACGACATCTGGGTGGTGAACGAAAAGACCCCGACGTTGAAAAATCCGCCGTCGACGTCAAACGGGGTACGACCGAGATCTGGGAGCTGAACGGGTGGATGTGTTCATCCGCTTCAGGAACTTCACCGGCAGGGACCTCATGCGCTGCCACTCCCTCTCCCACGAGGACCACGCCGTGATGCTGCGCTTTGACGTCCGACCCAGACCTTGGGGGTCGAGCAGCCCGTCAACGCCATCCCTCATGGGAAGGAAAAAACGTCACATGAAACTTATTAATGTAAAAGTTACATAAGGATACAAACACTCTGAAACAACTGACAGATATCAATCCAGGCTGATTCAAGGTGTTCTGACGACATTCAGGTATCAATGTTTGGATACTTTTGAGTACTTAAGGAAACATTATCCATTTAACAACCAAGGTCTTGCGTACCCATTTCTATTGATTGACGCGTTACACCGCACGAAAAACACTGACGTCAACGGGTCACACATGTAATCAAAAGCGTGTGCTCTGCTCCGGACCCAACGGCCGTTACAGAACCCTACTGACAAACATGTCAGCCCGCCCAGGTAGCAGGAAACCGGCATTCCCCGGCCCTTGCCCCAGTCACCCGCTCGGGAGAAACGAAATGTCCGATACCACCACTCAAACCATGCCGCGGCTGAGCCGGCGGCAATCCATCCAGGCTGGCGCATTGGGCGTTGCCATCGCCGGTGCAGGCGCCCTGCATCTGAACCGGGATGCACGCGCCCAGGCCGTTCCCGGTGGCGACCAGCCCAAGCTGCCCCCCCCAGGCCCGACCACCTCGGCCTGGATGGTGCCCCTGCCGGTGCCGGTGCCCAAGAAGACGGTGGCGTCGCTGAATCCGCCCCCCGGCGAATACCCGGTGGAGGGCGAGGCGGGTCGGCTTCCCCACCAGACCTGGACCGGGCAGGCGCCCAGGAAACTGTATGAGATCCATGTGAAGGAAGGCATGCACTCCTTCCACCCGCAGTTGCCCACCCAGCCCATCTGGGGCTACGACGGCATTTTCCCGGGGCCCTGCATCGTGGCCCGGTACAACCAGCCCGTGCTGGTGCGCTTCCACAACGAGCTCGATCCCTATGCGGTCGGCTTTGGTTCACCCGAGATCTCGGTGCACCTGCACAACCTGCACTGCGCCTCGGAAAGCGATGGTTTTGCCGGTGACTATTGGGGCTCCTTGCGATACGGACCCACACTCACACGGCCCGGTCTGTTCAAGGACCATGCGTTCATGAACCGCTACCCCGGCTTCTCCACCGACCCCAATGGCCGTGGCGACTGGCGCGAGGCACTGGGCACCCTGTGGTACCACGACCACCGGCACGACTTCACGGAGCAAAACGTCTACCGCGGCATGGCCGGAACCTACCTGCTGTTCGACGCGTTCGACTCGGGCAACGAACACGACACCAACCCGCGCGCCCTGCGCCTGCCCAGCGGCGTGGGCAAGTACGACATCCCGCTGGTGATCGCCGACTTCCTGTTTGACCAGAGCGGCTACGTTTCCTACAACCCCCTGGCCGGAACCCCTGGGCACCTGGGCAACAAGATCACCGTCAACGGCAAGATCAAACCCTTCTTCAAGGTGCAGCGCCGCAAGTACCGCTTCCGTATGATCAATGCCAGCGTGGCCCGTTTCTACGAGTTCTACCTCATGAACGGCAGCACCAGCCAGAATTTCACCTACATCGCCAACGACGGCAACCTGCTGCCCGCACCCTTGACCATGAACGCCGTGCGCCTGGCGCCGGCCGAACGCGGCGACATCGTGATCGACTTCAGCCAGTACCCGCACGGCACGCGCCTGTACCTGGTGAACCGTTTGCTGATGGAAAGTGGCAAGGGACCTGACGGCCTGACCACCCCCGGAGAACAGTTGCTGCGCTTCGACGTGGACTTCGATCCGCTGGAACCCGACGTCAGCCAGGTACCCGCGAAACTGCGCCCGCTGCCGCCCCTCAAGCGCGATGAAGTGATCAAGACCCGGCGCTGGGAGTTCGACAAGGACAACGCCATCTGGACTGTCAACGGCAAGATTTTCGACCCGGAAAAGGCCGGTGCGACGGTCAAACGCAACACCGCTGAAATCTGGGTGCTCAAGGGCAACGGTTCCTGGCACCACCCGGTGCACATCCACCTGGAGGAAGGCCGCATCCTCAGCCGAAACGGCGTGCCACCGCCGCCCCACGAGCGTGGCCGCAAGGACGTGTACGTTCTCGCGCCGGACGAGGTGGTCCGTGTCCTCATCCGCTTCCGCGACTTCACCGGCAAGTACCTGATGCATTGCCACAACCTCTCGCACGAAGACCACGCCATGATGGTCCGCTGGGATGTCGAGGACTAGGTCACCGCGACCACACCGCAATCCAACGACTCTGGAGAACCGACATGAACAGCAAACGTGATTTCTTTCGGCTCGCTGGCGGCGCGGCGCTCGCGTCCCTGGTGAGCCCGGCCGAGGCGCGTGCGCCCCGCCGCACGCCCGAGCGGCCCAACTCCATGGCCGACTACTTCCCCAACGTCGTGCTCGAAACCCACGACGGCCGCAAGGTCCGTTTCTATGACGACCTGCTCAAGGGCAAGGTGGTCGCCATCAACATGATGTATTCCATCTGCACCGGCATCTGCCCCTCCAGTACGGCCAACCTCAAACAGGTGCAGCAGGCGCTGGGCAAACGGCTGGGCAAGGACGTCTTCATGTACTCCATCACCCTGCGCCCCGAGTTTGACAACAGCGCCGCACTGCGCGACTACATCAAGCAGTACGACATACAGCCCGGCTGGACCTTCCTGACGGGCAAGCCGCAGGACGTGGACCTGGTGCGCCGCAAGCTCGGTTTCGTCGGGGACACCGAGGCCCTGGATGCCGACATCAACCAGCACACCGGCATGGTGCGCATCGGCAACGAACGGCTGGAGCGCTGGACCATGTCCCCCGCGCTCGGCTCGCACCGCCAGATCCTGCGCACCATCCTGGAACTCACCTGAGGCCAAGGCGACGCAGCGCGGGTGGTCGTGGCCGGGTGGCGCACAGGCCACGCTAACATCACCGCATGCCCGCCTATTCCTTCGAGGCCCTGGACGCCCAGGGCGCCACGCAAAAAGGCCTGATCGACGCCGACACGGCCCGTGCTGCGCGCGGCCTGTTGCGTGCGCGCGCCCTGGTGCCGCTGCTGGTCGAGCCCGCGGTCAGTGCCCAGGGATCGGCCGCGGGCAGCGGACTCAACATCACGCTCTGGGGCGGGCGGATCTTCAACGCCACCCGCCTCGCCATCTGGACGCGCCAGCTCGCCGGTCTGGTCTCGGCCGGGCTGCCGCTGGAACGTGCCCTGTCCGCACTGGCCGAAGAGGCCGAGGAAGAAGACCAGCAGCGTCTCGTGGCTTCGCTGCGCTCCGAGGTCAACGGCGGTTCACCCTTTGCCCGCGCGCTCGCCCAACACCCGCGCGAGTTCTCCGAGATCTACTGCGGCGTGATCGCCGCGGGCGAACAAAGCGGCCAACTCGGCACCGTGCTCGAACGCCTGGCCGATGACCTGGAAGAACGCGAAGCGCTCAAGAACAAGCTCATCGCCGCCTCGCTTTACCCGGCCATCGTCACCATCGTGGCGATCGTCATCGTGGTGTTTCTGGTCAGCTATGTGGTGCCGCAGGTGGCTGGCGTCTTTGCCAGCAGCAAGCGCGCCCTGCCCGTCCTCACCGTGATGATGCTGGCCCTCAGCGACTTCGTGCGCAGTTACGGCTGGCTGATGCTGGGCGTGTTGATCGCTGCTGCGGGCGGGCTGGTGGTGGCACGGCGCCAGCCGGCGATGCGCCTGGTCATGGACGCCGCCTGGCTGCGCCTGCCGCTGGTGGGCAAGCTCGCGCGCGGCTACAACGCGGCGCGCTTCGCCGCCACCTTGGCCATGCTGGCGGCCGCAGGCGTGCCCATTCTGCGTGCGCTGCAGACCGCCGCCGAAACCCTGAGCAACCAGGCCATGCGCGCCGATGCGCTGGACGCCCTGGTGCTGGTGCGCGAAGGCGCTCCGCTGGCATCGGCCATGGCCAGCAAGAAGCGTTTTCCGCCGCTGCTGGCGATGTTTGCGCGCATGGGTGAGCAGACCGGCCAGCTGCCGGCCATGCTTGGCCGGGCCGCCAAGCAACTCGGCGCCGAGGTGCAGCGCCGCGCCATGCACCTCGCCACCATCCTGGAGCCGCTGCTGATCGTGGGCATGGGCGCGGTGGTGATGCTGATCGTGCTGGCGGTGCTGATGCCGATCATTCAGCTCAACCAACTGGTCCGCTGACTCCCCGCGCCGCGCCCAAGGGCGCGTCACCCCCCAGGGGGCAACGCGCGCGGCCCGGCAAAGCCGGTTCCGCCGCGTTTCCGGTGGGCTTCCCCTCTCTTGTCGTCCCTCTTCGCTGTTCGGCTACGCTTCCGGCTTCTGATGGTTTTGTTCGCGGAGATCTTTCCCCATGCCTGTAACGCTTGACGGTCAGCTCGTTGTCGCGATTTCATCGCGTGCGCTGTTCGACTTCGAAGAAGAAAACCACCTCTTCGAGACCGGTGACGACCGGGCTTACATGAAGCTGCAGCTGGACCGGCTGGAGGTGCCTGCCCAGCCGGGTGTGGCGTTTTCGCTGGTGCGGAAGCTGCTGGCGTTCAACGATGTCAGCACGCAGCGGGTGGAAGTGGTGATCCTTTCGCGCAACGACCCGGTCTCGGGCATGCGGGTGTTCCGCTCGGCACAGCACTACGGCCTGCCGATCCAGCGCGGCAGCTTCACGCGCGGCCAGCCGCCCTGGCGCTACCTGCGGCCGCTGCGCGCCAACCTGTTCCTCAGCACCCACCTGGCCGACGTGCGCGCCGCGCTCGACGCCGGCGTGCCCGCCGCGCAGGTGTACCCGCTGTCGGTGCACGCCAGCGACGCGCACCCGCACGAGGTGCGCATCGCCTTCGACGGCGACGCCGTGCTGTTCTCCGACGAGGCCGAACGCGTCTACCAGGCCGAAGGCCTCTCGGCTTTCCAGGCACATGAAGCCAGCCACGCTGGCCAGCCGCTCGCGGGTGGTCCGTTCAAGCCGCTGCTCGAAGCCCTGCACCGCCTGCAGGCCGAGGGCACCAGCGCCATGCACATCCGCACCGCGCTGGTCACCGCGCGCAGCGCCCCCGCGCACGAACGCGCCATCCGCACGCTGATGGACTGGAACATCGAAGTGGACGAGGCCATGTTCCTCGGTGGCCTGCCCAAGGGCGAGTTCCTGCGCGAGTTCGAACCCGACTTCTTCTTCGACGACCAGACCGGCCACATCGAGTCGGCGGCGATGCACGTGCCGGCCGGGCATGTGGCCAGCGGCATCTCGAACGGATGACTCCATGACCGAACCCATGTCCAAACTCCAGAGCTTCCGCCAGTTCGCCGCCAAGGTCGGCGCGCTCACCCTGCCCTACTTCCAGTCGGAAGAGAAATGGAAAGCGCGGGGTCTGCTGGCGGCCATCGTGGCGCTCAACCTGGGCGCGGTCTACATGCTGGTGCTCATCAACGAGTGGAACCGCGTGTTCTACGACGCGCTGCAGAACAAGGACGCCGCCGTGTTCTGGCGCGAGCTGGGGCGCTTCACCTACCTCGCGTTCGGCTTCATCATCATCGCGGTCTACCGCTTCTACCTCACCCAGTTGCTGGAGCTGAAATGGCGCGCCTGGATGACGGCGCACTACCTCGACCGCTGGCTCGCCAACAAGGCCTTCTACCACCTGGAGCTCGCGCGCTTCTCGAAGGCCGAGGACGCGATTCCCGACAACCCGGACCAGCGGATTTCCGAGGACATCAACCAGTTCACCACCTACACCGTGAGCCTCTCCATGGGGCTGCTCAACGCGGTGGTCACCCTGGCGAGTTTCGTCGGCATCCTGTGGACGCTCTCGGGCAGCTTCGCGTTCTCGTACAACGGCAGCGCCTACACCATCCCCGGCTTCATGGTCTGGATGGCGGTGCTCTACGCGGCGGCGGGCAGCGTGATCGCGCACTACCTGGGCCGCCCGCTGATCGCACTCAACTTCCGCCAGCAGCGTGTCGAAGCCGACTTCCGCCACCACATGGTGCGCGTGCGCGAATACAGCGAGTCCATCGCGCTCGACCGCGGCGAGCCGGTGGAACGCGAACAGGTCGGCGGCCGCTTCAGCGCCGTGCTGGCCAACTACCTGAACCTGATCCGCATGCAGAAGCGCCTGATCTGGTTCACCAGCGGCTACGGCCAGGCCGCCGTGGTGTTCCCATTCATCGTGGCCGCGCCGCGCTTCTTCAGCGGCGCCATCCAGCTTGGCGAGCTGATGCAGATTTCGTCGGCCTTCGGCCGCGTGCAGGACTCGCTCTCGTGGTTCGTCGACAACTACGACAGCCTGGCCGCCTGGCGCGCCACCACCGACCGCCTGACCAGCTTCGAGGCCAGCTTCCAGCAACTGCAGACCGCGGTGGCCGCCGCCGCAACCGACACCACCACCGGCGCACCCGATGCACTGGCCATCGACAGCCTGCAGCTCGGCCTGCCGGATGGCCGCGAGCTGCTGGCGCTGGCCGGCCTGCAGGTGGCCGCGGGCGACACGCTGATCATCAAAGGCCCCTCGGGCAGCGGCAAGTCCACCCTCTTCCGCGCGCTCGCGGGCATCTGGCCCTGGGCGAAGAGCCGCGTGCGCCGGCCGGCCGACTTCGATGCGCGCGTGATGTTCCTGCCGCAGCGACCCTACTTCCCCAACGGCGCGCTGCGCCACGCGCTGGCCTACCCGGCGCTGGCCGGGCAGTACACCGACGCCGCGCTGCAGCAGGCGCTGCGCGACGCGCTGCTGCCGCACCTGGCCGACGAACTCGACCGCGAAGACACCTGGGGCCAGAAGCTTTCGGGCGGTGAGCAGCAGCGCCTGGCGATTGCGCGCGCGCTGCTGAAAAAACCGCGCTGGCTGTTTGTGGACGAAGCCAGCAGCGCGCTGGACGAGACCGCCGAACGCACGCTGTACGAACGCCTGAACGCCATGGTGGCGAAAGAGAACGGCGCCATGGTGTCCATTGCCCACCGGCCCACCGTGGCCGCCTTCCACCAGCGGCTCTGGACGCTGGAGCCCGAGGCGGACAGCCGCGGGCCGGACGAACCGCCGCGCTACCAGCTCGTGGCATCCTGAGCGCCCTGCGGGCACTGCGCATGAACGTGCAAAACCAAGGGTTTCTACCAAGGTTCTGCACCCGGTTTCGCCAGCGGTGGCACGATCGCGGGTTCGCGCTCGCGCACACAGCCTGAGCGCTCCCTGCCCCCGCTCCCACTTCCGCACCGGGTCGCCTGCGTGGCCCAGCCCTTTCCCACCCGCCGCCCGTGTCCAGTCCCTCAGTTTCCGAGCTTGGCTCGACCTCCCCCGCCATCCCCGCGGCGCACCCCGGCCGCGCCATGCTCGCCTTGGGTCTCGGCAGCTTCGCCATCGGCACCGGCGAGTTCGTCATCATGGGCCTGTTGCCCGAGGTGGCGCTGGACATTGGCGTCACCATCCCGCAGGCCGGCCACGTCATCAGCGCCTACGCGCTCGGCGTGGTGATCGGCGCGCCGGTGCTCGCCGTGCTCGCCGCCACCTGGGGCCGCCGCGCCCTGCTGGTGGCGCTGATGCTGGTGTTCGCGCTGGGCAACTTCGCCAGCGCCGCCGCACCGGGCTACGCCAGCCTCAACGCGCTGCGTTTCATCGCCGGCATGCCGCACGGCACCTACTTCGGCGTGGCCGCGCTGGTGGCGGCCGGGCTCGCCGCGCCGGGCCAGCGGGCGCGTGCCGTCGGCCTGGTGATGACGGGTCTCACGCTCGCCACCCTGCTCGGCGTGCCGCTGGCGGCCTGGCTGGGCCAGCTGTTCGGCTGGCGCGCCGCCTTCGTGCTGGTGGGCGGCATCGCCCTGCTGGCCGCGGGCATGATCCACCGCGAGGTACCCGCCATCGCGGCACCCGCCGACGCCAGCCCGCTGCGCGAGCTCGATGCGCTGCGCAACAAACAGGTGTGGCTCACGCTCGGCATCGGCGCCATCGGCTTCGGTGGCCTGTTTGCGGTGTTCAGCTATGTGAAGCCCACCATGATCGAAGTGGCCGGCCTGCCGCTGGCCGGCGTGCCGGTGGTGCTCGCCCTGTTCGGCCTCGGCATGGTGATCGGCAACGTGCTCGGCTCGCGCCTGGCCGACCGTGCGCTCATGCCCACCGTGGGCGGCATGCTGGTGTGGTCCGTCGTGGTGCTGGTGGCCTTTGTCTTCACCGCGCACCACGTGGTGGCCGGCGCCATCAACATCTTCCTCATCGGCACCGTGGTCGCCATCGGTCCGGCGCTGCAGATCCGGTTGATGGACGTGGCGGGTGAAGCGCAGGTGCTCGCCGCGGCGCTCAACCACTCGGCGTTCAACATGGCCAACGCGCTCGGCGCCTGGCTCGGTGGCGTGGCCATCAGCGCCGGCCTGGGCTGGACGTCCACCGGCTGGGTGGGCGCGCTGCTGGCGCTGGCCGGGCTGGGCGTGTTCGCCTGGGCGGTGGTGGATGCGCGCTCGCGCCCGGCTGTGGGACACCAGGGGCCGGTGCGGGTGACACCGCCAGCCAGCGACCCGGCCTGAAACGGGTTCGGGTGCACGGACTCCGGTTGATATCTCCAGCTCGCCGGGCGACTTCAGCGTGGCGGATTCGCCCCGGCGCTGGCCGGTGAGCGGTTCTTGCGATAGGAATTCTTCAAGGCGATCTTGCCGTCCCGAAAGGTGAACAGGTCACACCCGTGCACTTCCACGCGGCTGCCATCAGCCCGCGTCCCTGTGAAGGTCCACTCCGAGACGCCGCGCTCCCCCTGAACAAAGTGACGCGCATGCCCCCAGTGGGCATCGGGAAAGGTCGTCCAGACCTCTGAAAATCCCGCACGAACGGCTTCAGGGCCGGCGTAGCGGGTGCCGCAGACGTCGGGCCCTGCCGACGATTCAAAAACACAATCGTCGGTCATGAACGCCATGAGAGCATCGATGTCGTGGCGATTCCAGGCATCGGCGAAGGCCTGCAGGACATCGGTCGTGGGTTCGGGAATCGTGGTGGCCATGATCGATCCTCTTTCAAGTGGGTTGCGCTACTGTTCACTCGCCGGCTCATTCCATCCCTGCATACCCTGCCCAGCCCCGAGCCCGCAACTCGCAAGCCGGGCAGCTCCCGCACCCGTAACCCCAGGCCTGCCGGTGCTCGCGGTCGCCGAGGTAGCAGGTGTGGGTGTGTTCGACGATGAGGTCGATCATGGCTTTCCCGCCACCGGCCACGCCCGTCGCATCGCCGAGTTCTTCGGCCATGCGCCAGGTGGCGGCCTTGTCGATCCACATCAGCGGGGTGTCGATGAGGAAGCGGTGGTCCATGCCGAGGGAGAGCGCCACCTGCAGGGCTTTCATGGTGTCGTCGCGGCAGTCGGGGTAGCCGCTGAAGTCGGTCTCGCAGACGCCGGTGACGATGACCTGGATGCCGCGGCGGTAGGCGAGCGCGGCGGCGAGTGTGAGGAACAGCAGGTTGCGCCCGGGCACGAAGGTGTTGGGCAGGCCGCTTTCTTCCATGCGGAAGGCCATGTCGCGCGTGAGCGAGGTTTCGCTGACCTTGCCGAGCACGGCGAGGTCGAGCATGTGGTCTTCGCCCAGGCGCTCGCTCCAGGCGGGGAAGCGCTCGCGCAGTTCGCGCAGCACCACCAGGCGCGCCTGCAGCTCCACGCTGTGGCGCTGGCCGTAGTCGAAACCGATGGTTTCGACGCGGGGGTAGCGCGCGAGGGCGTGGGCAAGGCAGGTGGTGGAGTCTTGCCCGCCCGAAAAGAGGACGAGCGCGCTGGTGTGGTGGGGGGCTGAGGTCGGCGACGGGTTCATGCGCGCGATGGTAGCGCGCCCTTTGACGCCGCGCCGGCCCTTCAGGCCCGGTGCGCCGGCTCCGGTGCGCCGCCGTGGTCGCGGCTGGTGGCGAGCATGCGGATGAGGCCACGGTTGACGACCTCCAGACCCATGTCGTGCTGTTCGCAGATGGCCGGCAACTGGTGCGGGCGATCGAATTCGCCCTGCGCGCGGGCGATGTCGAGCAGCGGGTGGTAAGGACCGTCCTGGCGCAGCAGGGCATCGTAGATGCGGCCCGAGAGCGGCAGCTTGTTGAGCAAATCGTCCAGCGGTTGTTGTTCCAGGCGGTCGAGCTGGGCGAACAGGGCCGCAAGGTAGACCTCGGCGCGCAGGTTTTCTTCAGAACTCGGGTCCAGCAGGTGCTGGGCCAGGCGGGCCCGCATGACCTGGGCATAACGGATCGGGTGCAGTGCGGCATCGGTGTCGCTGCCCGGGAGCTGGGTCGAGAGCCAGGTGCCCAGGGCGGTGAAGCCGAGCATCATGATCGCGTGGCGCAGGGAGTCGATTTCGTGCTTCAGGCCATAGGCGGCGGAGTTGACCAGCAGCAGCAGCCGGTAGGCGAGCACGGGGTCCTGGCGCACGAAGCGCTCGATCTGGTCGAGCGAGCTGTCGCGGTCGATGGCCTGACGGATCTGGGCGATCACGCTGGCGTCACAGGCCATGGGCTGGTGGCGCCAGGTGTGGAGCACGTCGTCTTCGGGCCAGCCCGCCAGCCCCCAGGCCTCGGCCTCGTCGAGGCAGTGGGTGGCCAGCGCGTGGCTGCAGACGCCTTCGTACAACTGGCCGGGCACGATCGGGCTGCGCCGAACCACCGGAGACGCGCCGTCCAGCGGCCGGGAACGCAGGGCCTCCAACGCTTCTTCGGCGCTGGGGCACAGCAGGCTGCGCACATCGAGCGGCGCGATCACTTCGCGGCGCACATCGGCCAGCGGCGCGTGGCGCAGCAACTGGTGGCCTCGGCGGATGGCGACGGCCAGCCGGGCCATGCCCTCGGGTGTGGTGAACCAGGCGCCCGGCACCTCGATCCAGGTGTGGTGCACCGGCTCGGTGTTGAGGGCCTGCTCCAGCAGCGCGGCCGAGGCGAACGAGAGGATCAGCAGCGGCGCGGCGGCGGGCCAGTCGCCGCCCAGGTTCTGCATCAGGTGCTGGGCGTCCACCGACTCGTGGTGCACGGTCAGCACGTTCAAGCGCACGGCCGCGAGCTGGCGGCGGCGGTTCCACACCGGCTGGTAGGTCAGCGCGACGCTGTCAAGAACCGTGTGGTGGTGGAGCATGCATCACCCGATGTACTGGAACAGCGAGAGGCGCTGCACCTGCGCATACGACTGCAGCGCGGCCTGCAGCCCGGTCTGCTGGTTCTGGAAGTCCGAAATGCCCTTGATCATGTCCAGGTCTTCGAGGCGCGATTTTTCGCTCTCGTGGTCCACCATGCGGTCGGACAGCAGGCCGTCGACCGCTTCGCCGCGGTTGAGCCATTCGCCGGCCTGGGCGCGTGCCAGCAGCACGCGGTCGTGCCCGGCGTCGAGCTCGGTGAGCGAGCGGCCGATGGTCTGCGTGAGCTGGGCGGACTGGCCGGTGCTGGCGCCGCGCAGCGCGTCCACCGCGTTCTGCATCACCTGGAACAGATCGGTCGGCGCCGTCACCGGGAGCAGCTCCACGGTGTCGCCGCTGGCGGGCTGGCCCAGCATCTGGAAGGACATGCCGTCGAACTCGATGGAGCTGCCCGACATGTAGGGCACGCCGACCTGGCCGGCCACCGGCGTGCCGGTGGTGGTGTTGGTCACGGTGTACTGCATCACGCCGGCCACCTGGGCAAAGCCGATGCTGTAGTCGTTTCCGGTGAGCGCGCTCGGGTTGGTGACCTGGCCCATGTCGGTGCGCACGCTGCCGGTGTTGCCAGCCGGCAGGTCGAGGCGGAAAGTGCCGTTGCCTTCGGGCACGCGCATCCAGATGGCGTTGCCGTCCAGCGTCTGCGGCAGGCTGTTGATGCCGGTGGCTTCCTGGCCGCGCTGGCCGTCGAAGCGCACCACCCCGGCGCCGCTGGGGCCGTAGAGCTCGACAAAGGGCGTGGACGAGCCGCCCAGGCCGCCAAAGAGGGTGCGGCCGAAGCTGTCCTTCTGGTTGACCACGCCGAGCAGGCGCTCGCGCAGGCCCTCGATCTGCTGCGCCAGGTCTTTGTATTCGTTGCCGCCGTAGCCGCCGTTGCCGGCCGCCACCAGCAAGTCGCGCACGTCCTGGATCAGCTCGCCGGCATCGCCGAGCGCGCTCTCGGCCTGGGTCAGGCTGGTGCGCGAGGCTTCGAGGGAACGTTTGTCCGCCTCAGCCCGCGACAGGCGGTTCTGCGCGGCTTCGGAGAGCACGGCGGCCACCGGGTCGTCGCTGGCGCGCTGCACCCGCTTGCCGGTGGAGATGTGTTCCTGCAGGGTGGTCAGGTCGGCCTGGCGCTTGTTCAGGGCGGCGATCGTGTTGTCGTAGCTGTTGGCGGTGGCGACTCTCATGGCGGGGTTCCTTCGGGTGCGTTCACTCAGCGGCCCACGGTCTGCAGCAGCGTGTCGAACGTGCTCTGCGCGATCTGCAGGAACTTGGCCGAGGCCTGGTAGGCCTGCTGGAACTGCAGCAGCCGCGCCGCCTCTTCGTCGAGGTTGACGCCCGAGACCGCGGCGCGCGCGGTCTCGGTGCTGGTGGCCAGCTGGCCGGAAAAACTGGCCGAAAACTTGGCCCCCTGCACCTGGGTGCCGAGGTGGGACAGGACGCTGTTGTAGCCGTCGGCCAGCGCCACGCCTTCGAAGGTGGCCTGGTCGCGCAGCGCCAGCACGGCCTTGGCGTTGCCGGCGTTCTGCTGGGTGCTGCCGGCGGGGGCGGCGGCGATGTCGAAGCTGTCGCCCGCGCTCGGGCTGCCGCGCAGCGTGAGGCTCCAGCCGTTGAGCTGGATCGGCTGGCCCGGCGTGTAGTTGTAGCTCGCGGGCGGGCCGACGTTGTCGGGCGCCGGGTTGCCCGGGCCCAGGCCGGTGGCGGTGAAGCTGCCGTCGGCCAGAAAAGTGATGTTCACCGGGTCGGTGAGGTTGGCCGAGGGGTCGGTGGCGTACAGGCTCTCGATGCTCATGCCGCCGGCGTTGTCGGTGCCGGGCGTCACGGCCACCGGGCTGGCCGCGGCCAGGCTGTCGGGCGAACCGATGGCCAGGGTCATGGCGCGCGCCACGTTCACGTAGGGGCGCACCAGGAAACTGTCGCCCACGGCGCTGGCGCCGGCGTCGAGCTGAAAGCTCAGGCCGTCCAGATCCGCGGGCAGGCTGGCGAACGAGGTGCTCACGCCATCCGACAGGCGCTGGATGCTGACCCCGCCGGCCTCGAACCGGACGCGGTAGTCCGACGCCATCAGCGCGGTCGGGTCGCTGACCTCGCTGTGGATCTGCGCCGTGCCGGTGTTGCTGGCGGCGGGCAGGCCGGCGACATCTGGCGCGGGCACGAAGAAGTCGCCACCCGGATTGCCCAGCTGGTCCACGCCCAGGTTGTGCTGGGTGTTGATCTCGGTGTTGAGCGCCAGCGCCATGCGCCCGAGCAGGTTCTGCATCTCTGGCAGGTCTTCGTTCAGGAATTCCAGGTCGCCGCCGATCTGGCCGCCGAGCGCGGTCTGGGGCAGCTCGCGCGTCACGCCGCCCTGCACGAACGAGACACGCAGCTGCGAGTTGTCGGTGGTGTCGCGCGTGGCGACCAGGGCGTTGGCCTGGCGGCCCAGCACCAGCGGCTGGCTGCCGGCCACGAACACGCTGACGCTGCCATCGTCGGCCGCCACGGTGCTGGTCTGCACGTACTGGTTGAGTTCGCTGAGCAGGGCGTCGCGCTGGTCGAGCAGGTCGTTGGGCTCGCCGCGCGAGCTCCCCGTGTCGATGATGCGCTGGTTGATGGTGGCGATGTCCTGCGCCAGGCGGTTGACCGCCGTCACCGAGCTTTCCACCTGCTGCTGCGCGCCATAGGCCAGCGCGTCCATCTGGCCGGCGGTGTCGCGCAGGCGGGCGGCCAGCTCGTCGGCGCGCGCGATCACCACCACGCGGGCCGACTGGTTGGTGGGCGCGGAGGCCACGTCCGCCCAGGCGTTGAGCATGTCGTTCATGGCCGCACCGAGCCCGCTCGCACCGGTGGGAAACAGCGATTCGAGCTTGGTGAGCTTGGCCAGGCGCTCGGTGTCGGCCGCGGCCACCGAAGTGGCCAGTTGCGCTTCGCGCGTGAGGTAGGCGTCGTGCGAGCGCGAGACGGTGCCCAGCTCGACGCCCTTGCCGAAATAGTTGCCGCCGAGCTGCTGGTAGCCGGCGGTCTGGGTATTGACCGTCTGGCGCGAGTAGCCGGCCGTGTTGGCGTTGGCGATGTTGTGGCCAATGACCTGCAGCGCCGCCAGGTTAGTGGACAGCGCGTTGGCACCGATGTTGAGGGCGGAGGACATGTCAGTGACTCACGAAGTGGGCTGGCAGCGGGGTGGTCATGTCTGCGCCCGTTGCAGGCTCAGGGTCATGTTGATGGCCCGGCTGAGCTTGGCCGCGTACTGCGGGTCGGTGGCGTAGCCGGCTTTCTGCAGGCCGCTCGCAAAACCCTGCACCGAACCGACCTGGTCCATCACCTGGTCGTAGCGCGGGCTCTTGGTGATCAGGCGCGCGTAGTCGCGGAACGAATCGGCGTAGGAGTCGTAGGCGCGGAATTTCGCCACCGTCTTGCGCGGTGTGCCGTTGACGTATTCGGTGGTCGTGATCTCGGCGACCTTGCCCTTCCAGGCGGACGTGGCCTTGATGCCGAAGAGGTTGAACGACGGCGAGCCGTCCCGGTGGCGGATCTCGCTCTTGCCCCAGCCGGTTTCGTGGCCGGCCTGGCCGATCATGTAGCTCGCCGGAATGCCGGACTCGCGCGCCACCTGGGCCGCGGCCTGGCTGTGCTGGTCCACGAAGCCGGCCTGCCGCGTACCGCCCGAGGCGCGCGACACGGTGCTGGCCATGGGGGCGGCGTTCGCCACCGGTGCGGCCTTCGCGGCATCGGCGGCGGCCGGGTCGGCAGGCGCCATCTGGCGGCTGAGCTGGCGCTCGATGGCGCCCGACAGACCGCCGGGCATGCCCGAGAGCTGCACGGCGAACTGCTGGTCGAGCAGGTCGTTGCCCAGGTTGCCGCCCTCGCCTTCGAGCAGGCCGGACTTCATGGTCGCCTCGCGCATGCTCTTGATCAGTTCGCGCATGAACAGCGCCTCGAACTGCTTCGCGGTTTCCTTCAGCGCGGCCTTGCCCTTGTCGCCTTCCTGCCCCGCGCTGAACTTCAGCGCGTTGAGCGACCCGGGGTCGCTGGCCAGGCGTTGGTTGGACAGACCAGGGGTGTTCACGACCGGTTCCTCCCGAGCGAAGTGTCTGAGCCCAGAATGCCGCGGAACCGGCTTTGCCGGGCCGCAGGCATTGCCCCCTTGAGGGGGACGAGCGGAGCGAGGCGGGGGTGGGTCATATCACCTCGAGCTCGGCGTTCATCGCGCCGGCGGCCTTGATCGCCTGGAGAATGGCGAGCAGGTCCTGCGGCGTGGCGCCCAGGCCGTTGAGCATGCGCACCAGATCCGACAGCTGCGGCGCTGCGTCCATCTGGATGATGGCGCCGCTGTCCTGGCTGATCTTGATGTCGGCTTTTTCGGCCACCACGGTCTCGCCCCTGGACAGCGGGTTGGGCTGGCTGATCACCGGCGTGGAGCTGATGGTGACCGAAAGGTTGCCGTGCGCCACGGCACAGGAGCCGAGCGTGACCGCCTGGTTCATGACGATGGAACCGGTGCGGGTGTTGATGATGACGCGCGCGGCCGGGATCGTGGCTTCGAGCTGGAGCTCTTCCACCTCGGCCAGGAAGTTCACGCGGGCGTCGGGGTTGGCCGGCGCGCGCAGGCGCACCACGCGACCGTCCACGGCGCTGGCGGTGCCGGCACCCATCTTGGCATTGACCGCCTCGGCCACCCGGCTCGCAGTCAGGAAATCGGACGAATTCAGGCCGAGGTCGATGGTGTCACCAAGGGCGAAAGCGGTCGGCACGCTGCGCTCGACCTGCGCCCCGCTGGGGATGCGCCCGGCGCTCAGGTGGTTGATCTGCACCTTGCTGCCGCCGGCCGAAGCACCCGCGCCACCGACCAGCAGGTTGCCCTGGGCCAGCGCGTAGATCTCGCCATCGGCGCCCTTGAGCGGCGTGGTGATGAGGGTGCCACCGCGCAGCGATTTGGCGTTGCCCATGGAGGACACCGTGACGTCGATCATCTGGCCCGGCTGGGCGAACGCCGGCAGTTGCGCGGTCACGAGCACCGCCGCCACGTTCTTGAGTTGCACCTTGGCATCGGCTGGCAGGTTCAGGCCGAGCTGCTGCAGGTAGTTGCTCATGCCCTGCGAGGTGTAGGGCATCTGGGTGGTCTGGTCGCCCGTGCCGTCGAGACCGACGACCAGGCCGAAACCGGTGAGCTGGTTGGTGCGCACGCCCTGCACCGCGGCGATTTCCTTGATGCGGATCGCGTGCGCGTCCTGTGGCCAGCCGAGCCAGGCCAGGCCCGCCAGCAGCAGGCTGCTCCAGACCATCAGCTGGCGCAGCCAGGCCATGCGGCCGGTGCGGGCAACCGTGCGGGTGTGGTGGGACGGCGGGTGCATGGGGTTCACCGGGTACTGGGACTTCATGACCCTGATGCTAGGCCGCATCAGAACGGGAAAACGTTCAAAAAGAACCGCGACAACCAGCCAATTGAGAGCGCTTCGCTGACCGCACCGCGCCCTTTGGACTCGATGCGCGCGTTCGCCACCTGCGTGGACGCGACCACGTTGCCGGGCCGCACGTGGCGCGGATCGACCGTGCCGGAGAAACGCAGCACGTCGACGTTGTTGTTGACGCCGATCTGTTTCTCGCCCGCCACCAGCAGGTGGCCGTTGGGCAGCACCTGCTGCACGGTGACCGTGATCACGCCCGAGAAGTCGTTCGCGTTTTCGTTGTCGCCCTTGCCGGCAAAGTTGTTTTCGGACTCACCGCCGAGGTTGAAGTTGCGGTCGCGCGTGAGCTCCTTGGCCACGATGCCCGGCAGGGCCGAGACGCCGCCCGAGGCGCTGCCGCTGCGGTCGATCGAGGCGGAAGACGACTGGCTGGCGCTGATCTTCTCGGTGATCTGGACCGTCAGGGTGTCACCGGGCCAGCGCGCACGCGGGTCTTCAAACGCGGGGCGGTAGCGCGCGGTCTGGAACAGGCTGCCGTTGGTGGGCGTAGCGACCGCAACGGCCGGGTAGTTGATGGGACCGGCCGGCACCACCTCGACCGGCTTGGTCATGCAGGCGGTGAGGGGGATCACAACGCCCAGGCAGGCCAGCGGACGGGCGAGTTGGAACAGGAAAGCGCGGATCATGATGGTCTTTCGATGCAGCGTTGCGGGGGCGCGAAGGGTTTTCGACCAGGGATCCCGCGGAACCGGCTTCGCCGGGCCGCCAGGATCGCCCCCTTGAGGGGGGATGCGGCTACGCGCAGCGAGCAAGCAACGGGGGCGGGTCATAACTGGCCGAGGCGTTGCAGCATCTGGTCGGAGGTCTGGATCGCCTTGGAATTCATCTCGTAGGCGCGCTGGGTCTGGATCATGGTCACCAGCTCCTGCACCACGTTGACGTTGGAGGTCTCGACATAGCCCTGCATCAGCGTGCCCAGACCCGCTGAGCCGGGCGCGCCGTTGACCGGATTGCCCGAGGCCACGGTCTCGGTGTAGAGGTTGCCGCCGCGCGGCTCCAGGCCGGCCGGGTTCACGAAGCTTGCGAGTTCGATGTTGCCCACCTGCTGCGGCTGGGCATTGCCCGGCAGCTTGACCGTGACCACGCCGTCGTTGCCGACGGTGACGCTCTGGGCTTCGGCGGGAATGGTGATGTCACCGGCCACGGGCAGGCCGCTGGCGGTGACGAGCCGGCCCTGGGCGTCCACCTGCAGGCTGCCGTCGCGGGTGTAGCCGGTGGTGCCGTCGGGCAGGGCCACCTGGATGAAACCGCTGCCGTTGATGGCCAGGTCGAGCTGGTTGCCCGACTGCTGCAGGCTGCCCTGCGTGAACGAACGCGAGGTCGCCACGGTACGCACGCCCAGGCCGATCTGCAGGCCGGTGGGCAGGTTGTTCTGCTCGGTGTCGGCGGCGCCGACCTGGCGCAGGTTCTGGTACATCAGGTCCTCGAACACGGCGCTGGCGCGCTTGAAGCCGTTCGTGGACACGTTGGCCATGTTGTTGGAGATCACGTCCAGCTGCGTCTGCTGGGCCTGCATGCCGGTCTTGGAAATCCAGAGGGAATTGATCATGGTGATCTCCGCGTGAAATGGGGTGGTTAACCGTTCAGGCTCAGCAGCTGGCTGGCGGTCTTGTCGTTGGCTTCGCCGTTCTGGATCATGCGCATCTGCAGCTCGAACTGGCGCGAGACGGCGATCATGCCGACCATGGCCTCGATGGGGTTCACGTTGCTGCCTTCGAGCGCACCGCTCTGCACGCGGGCCTGTGCGTTGGTGGGCAGCGGCTCACCCTGCGTGCCGCGGAACAGACCGTCTTCGCTGCGCCTGAGGCGGTTCTCGCCATCGGATGTGACGAGCTTGAGCTTGCCCAGGGCCTGCGCCGGCTGGTCGCCCACGCGGGCATTGACACTGCCGTCGGCGCCGATGTCGATCTGCGCGTTGGCCGGCACGACGATGGGCGCGCCGCCGTCGCTGAGCACGGGCAGGCCCTGGGCACTGACGAGCGTGCCATCGGCGTTGACTTCAAAGGCACCGGCGCGGGTGTAGGCCTCGGTGCCGTCCAGGCCCTGCACCGCGAAATAGGCGTCGCCCTTGGCGGCGACGTCGAGGCTGCGCCCGGTCGGGTTGATCGGACCGGGGGTGTCCAGGTGACCGGCGGTGGCTTCGAGCGCGAAGACGCGCGTGGTGGAGCCGTCGCCGCGCACCGGCACGGCGCGGAAGGTGGCGAGCTCGGCGCGAAAGCCCGGCGTGGACGCATTGGCCAGGTTGTTGGCCAGCACCTGCTGGCGCTGCTGCGCCGCGTTGGCGCCGGTCATGGCGGTGTAGATCATGCGGTCCATGGGAGACTCCTGTTCGCGTCGCGCTCAGCGTTCATCAACGCATGTTGAGCAGGGTACTCAGCACCTGGTCCTGCGTCTTGATGGTCTGCGCGTTCGCCTGGTAGGCGCGCTGCGCGGTCATCATGTTGACCAGCTCGCCCGTGAGGTCGATGTTGGAGTCTTCCAGCGCGCCCGAGCGCAGGGCACCGAGCTTGCCTTCGCCCGGCGCGCCGCGCACCGGCTCGCCCGATTCGTAGGTCGTGGCCCAGTTGCCGCCGCCGGTGGGCACGAGGCCCTGCACGTTGCGGAAGTTCACCAGCGAGATCTGGCCCGCGGCCTGCGACTGGCCGTTGGAATAACGCGCCATGATCACGCCCGACTCGTCGATGCCCAGGCTGGTGAGCTCACCCGGGCGGTAGCCGTCCTGCGTCAGGTCGGAGACCGAGAAGTCGGCGCCGAACTGCGTGGCCGCGCCAAAGTCCAGGTCCACGTTGAAGGTCAGGGCCGGGTCGTTGGGCGAAGCCAGTTGCAGTTGAGGGATCACGGTGGCCGGGTCGAGCGAGCCGTCGGCCAGGAAGGTGATGGCGAACGGGACCGAAAGGGCCGGGTCGGCGTTGTTGACGCTGGTGTAGACGTTCCACTGGTTGTTGCCGATCTTGTCGAACACCAGGCCGACCGGGATCTCCAGGCCCTGGGCGTCAAACGCGTTGAGCGAGGTGGCGTAGGTGCCCAGCGGCGTGGGCGGCACGACCGTGGCGGCGATGGGTGCGCTGGCGTCCAGGTTGAATTCGGCCGCGATCGCGGTGGTCTGCTTGGCCGGGATCGGACCGCCCGTGGGCAGGGTCAGCGGCACGGAATCGAAGCCCTGGCGCACGCCCGCGGCGTCGGTGGGGTAGCCCATGAGCTGGCCGCCCGTGTTGGTGATGATGGCGCCCTCGCGGTCCAGCTTGAACATGCCGGCGCGGGAATAGGCCATGGAGCCATCGGGCATGGCGAGCTCGAAGAAGCCGTTGCCGTTGATGGCGACGTCCATGTCGTTGCCGGTGACGCTGATGTTGCCCTGGGTGAACATCTGCGACACGGTGGCCACGGTCACGCCGATGCCGGAGTTGACGCCGCCCGAGGCGTTGATGGAGCTGGCGTAGAGCTCGGCGAACTCGGCGCGGGAGGCCTTCATGCCCACGGTGTTGGCGTTGGCGATGTTGTGGCCGATCACGTCCAGGTTGCGGCTGGCGGTGTTCAGACCGGAGAGACCTTGCTGGAAAGCCATGGTGATGTCCTTGAAAAGTGGGATGAAGAAAGAGCCGTGCTCACATGAAGCCGCGGGCCTGGTCGTAGGCCACGGCTCGACCGTTGGCCAGTTGCAGCGAGATCGCCCCGTTGGCGAAGCTGACCGAATCGATGCGCTGGGGGGACAGCGCCGTGTTGGCCACCGCCTCGCCGCCGGTGGAGACCGGGCGCACGACAAAGCGCGACACGGTGGCCGGGTCGATGCTGCCGGCGTCCCAGCTGAAGCTGTGCTGGCCCGCGCCCTTGGCGCCGAGCTTGATCGTGTCCAGCACCTGGCCGGTGCTGCCCATCACGTCCACTTCCACCGAGCCGGCATCGGCCGCGAGGTTGAAGGCGCCCTTGCCGGTGCTGCCGTCAAAGGCCAGCGCATCGCCCTCGACCAGTGCCTGACGGCCGATCAGCGCGGCACCCTGCAGGGAGCCGAGTGCGGCCGACTGCTCGGCCATGCCCTTGAGCGTGGCGTTGAGTTCCTGGATGCCGCTGACCGTGTTGATCTGCGCCATCTGGGTCGTCATCTGCGCGTTGTCCATCGGGTTGAGCGGATCCTGGTTGTTGATCTGCGCGACCAGCAGCTTGAGGAAACGGTCCTGCGAGGCCTGGGGATCGGAGGCGTTGTTGCTGTTGACCGCCGTGGTGCTGCCCACGGTGGTGCCGAGGTTGCTGAGATCGAGGGCTGACGTGAGCATGGTTCAAAGGCCTTTCACTGCCCCATCTGGAGCGTTTTGAGCAGCAGCGATTTCGCCGTGTTCATGACTTCGACGTTGTTCTGGTAGGAGCGCGAGGCCGACATCATGTTGACCATCTCCTCCACCGGATTGACGTTGGAATGGGTGACGTAGCCCTCGGCGTCGGCGCTGGGGTGGCTGGGGTTGTGCACGCGGCGCCCGGGCGCGTCGCTTTCCTGGATGTCCTGCACCTTCACGCCCGCGTTGCCCGGACCACCCATGGGCACGGTCTGGAACAGCACCTGGCGCGCCTTGTAGCTCTGGCCGTCCGGTCCGGCCACGGCATCGGCGTTGGCCAGGTTGCTGGCCACGACGTTGAGACGCTGCGACTGCGAACTGATCGCGCTGCCCGAGACACCGAAGATGGCAAACATGGACATGACAAGCTCCTTATTGACCAGTGATGGCGCTCAACATGGTTTTCACATGCGAATTGATGAAACGCAGCGTGGACTCGTAGCGGATGCTGTTGTCGACGAAGTTGGCGCGCTCACGATCCAGGTCGACCGAGTTGCCGTCCTGGCTGGGCTGGGTCTGCACGGTGTAGGCCATGTCCGGGCTGCGCGGATCGGTGGAACCCAGGCGCAGGTGCTGCGCGTGGGTGCGGTCCGGCGCCGAGCGCAGACCCGACGGATCCTGCAGGCCCGCAGCGTCCTTGAGCGCGGCGGCGAAGTCAAAATCGCGGGCCACAAAGCCGGGCGTGTCGGCGTTGGCGATGTTGCTGGCGATCACCTGCTGGCGCTGCGAGCGCAGCAGGAGCGCGTTGGACTGGAAGTTCAGTCCTGCGGTCATCTGTTCAAGCATGGCGTTCTCCAGACAGGGTTGAGGGGGCGGCAAAAGCGCAGGCTTGCACCGACATGAACGCAAGTATGGGAAAACTTGAGCCCCTGCAATGGCCGGAACAAACGCCACTTAGTCGGGCATTTCGCCGCTTTGATGGTTGCCGGGCCGGCCTAAAGTGGCTCACAGCAGGCATGGGCTGGGCACCCCCGTCCGCCTTTGCGCCGGCAGCAGCCGGACCGCCTGCAGAGGTCTTCCCGATGAACAAGCACACTTCTTTCTGTTTTCTGCGATCCGCCCGAGCCAGCGCCGCCGGGTGGCTCGCCGCCGGGCTGCTGCTCGCCGGCCTGAGCGGGCCGGCCCGGGCGCAGTTCGCCGTGGCACCGGCCACCAGCGCCGACGACCGCGCCCTGCTCGCGCAGATGGCGCGCGACTATGTCGAACCGGCCCTGGCCAACGCCCTCACTGAAAACGCCGGCGGCGTGCTGCGGCCCGAGGTGGTCATGGGCGCGCTCGACTCGCGCCTGCGCCTGAGCCCCTGCCCGCGCATCGAACCCTATCTGCCCCCGGGCACCCGCCTCTGGGGGCGCAGCCGCATCGGCCTGCGCTGCCTCGAAGGCCAGGTGCGCTGGAACGTGTTTGTGCCCGTCACCATCAAGGCCTGGGGCCCGGCCTGGGTGCTCAGGCGCCCGGTGCCCGCCGGCACCGCCCTGGTTCAAGAAGACGCCGAACTGGCCGAAATGGACTGGGCCGAGCAGTCGGCCAGCGTGCTGGCCACGCCCGAGAGCTGGATCGGCCAGCAGGCGGCCTTTGCGCTGAACCCGGGGCAGACCCTGCGCGAGAACATGGTGCGCCCGGTGCCGGCATTTGACCGGGGCGCTCAGGTCAAGGTAAAAAGCGAAGGCACTGGCTTTCAGGTGGTGGTCAGCGGCGAGGCCATGGGGGTGGGCGTCGTGGGCCAGACGGTCCGCGTCAGGCTCAACGGCGGTCGCGTGGTCACCGGGACGGTGCGCGATGGACCGCTGGTGGAGGTCCGGCTTTGAGCCCGCCAGTACCGCTTTGTCAGCAGTTTTCGTGATCTATTCAGCAAAAAAGACCTTAAGTACGCCCTCTTTTGTGCCGATAGTCATTCCACAACGCCTCGAATTCGAGGTTTGGAGAGTGAAATGAAAGTCGAATCATCATCACCGGATTCCTACATTGGTTCCGTCGCCGGGGGGCCGCAGAAGACGGCCGACAACCCGTCGGCTGGCGCCCAGGGTGCGGCCGCTGCCGGGGCGACGGCCAAGCCGCAGGCGAATGCGGGCGTGACCGTCACGCTGTCGTCGTCGACCGTGTCGGCGATGCAGAGCGCCACCGCGAGCGGCAACGAGGTGTTCAACGCCGAAAAGGTCGAGTCCATGAAAGCGGCCATCGCCAACGGGAGCTTCCAGGTCAACGCCGAAGCGATTGCTGACAAAATGTTGTCCAACGCGGCTGAAATGCTCAGCGGCGCCAGCGGCAACCGCGCCTGATCACCCCTCACCAGACCACCGCCATGAGCCAAGCCCCCGACACCCACCCCTGGATCGCCTCGCTGCAGACCGGGCTGGACCGTCTGGAACGGGCTTTGCTCGACAGCGATCCCGACGGTGTGGAGAAGGCCAGCGCCCAGGTCCAGACGGTGTTGCAGAAGGCCCCGAAGACCGCCGAATTCGCCGTGCCCGGCAGCAGCCTGCGCATCGACATGCTGCAGGCCGCGCAGCGCTTTGGGCAGCTGCGCCAGACCGTGCTGCGCGCGGGTGCGCAAAGCCAGCGCGCACTCAACAGCCTGCTGCCGCAGCAGGCCCAGCCCTCCACCTACAACCGCCTCGCCGGCCCGGCCTCCTCCATCGGTGGCGCCGGTCGGGGCTATCTCTCCGCCTGAGCTGAAACACCCCCGCCGCGCTTCGCGCGACCCCCTCAAGGGGGCGGCACTGGCCGTCCGGCAAAGCCGGCCCGGCGGTGCCTCTGGGGGGCGTTGCCTGATGCGTTGCAGGTGGCACTCGGGTGCCATGGAAAACCAAAACGAACCGGCCCTGGCCGGTTTTTTTGTGCCTGCGCGCCGGACCCCCCGCCGCCCTGGCACTTGACCCGCCGTTCGGCCGGATTTAACGTGCAACTCCGAAGTCCGGCCATCGCGCCGCTCCCGCCGCAGGAGATGCCCGTGGACACCACCGCCTTGCTGACCATCCGTGAACTGCGCGTGCGCGCGGTTCATGTGCCCATGCCACTGCCGCTGCGCACCAGCAGCGGCACGATCCAGATCGCGCCGCTGGCCCTGATCGACCTGCTCACCGAACAGGGCGTCACCGGGCACACCTACCTGTTCTGCTACACGCCGCTGGTGCTCAAGCCGGTGGTGCAGCTGCTGGAGAACCTGTCGCCCCTGATCCAGGGCGACCCGGTGGCCCCGCTGGCGCTGGAGCGCAAGCTGCAGGGAATGTTCCGCCTGCTCGGGCTCAAGGGGGTGACGGGCATGGCACTGGCGGGCATCGACATGGCGGCCTGGGACGCGCAGGCGCGGGCCCAGGGCCTGCCGCTGGCCCGGCTGCTCGGCGCCGACCGCGACCGTGTACCGGCCTACAACAGCTGCGGGCTGGGCATGATCGGCAGCCACGATGCCCCCGTCGAAGCCGAGCACCTGCTGGTCCACGGGTTTGAGGCCATCAAGGTCCGGCTGGGCTATGTCGAGGCGCGGACCGACGTGGAAGTGGTCTGGGCGGTGCGGCGCGCCATCGGCGAGCGCGTGGCCCTGATGGCCGACTACAACCAGATCCTGTCGGTGGCCGAGGCGGTGCGGCGCACCGACGCGCTGCAGGACGAAGACCTGCACTGGGTGGAAGAGCCGACGCTGGCCGACGATTTCAGCGGCCACGCGCAGATCCGCAGCCAGACCCGCATTCCGGTGCAGATGGGCGAGAACTGGTGGGGCACGCACGACATGGCCAAATCGCTGGCGGCCGGTGCATCGGACCTGGGCATGCCCGATGCCATGAAGATCGGCGGTGTCTCGGGCTGGCAACGCGCCGCGGCCCTGGCCGAGGCAGCCGGCATGCCGCTGTCGAGCCACCTGTTTCCCGAAGTCAGTGCCCACCTGCTGGCCGCCACACCCACCGCCCACTGGCTGGAGTACGTGGACTGGGCCAATCCGGTGCTGCGGTCGCCGCTGCGCATCGAACTCGGCCAGGCCGTGGTGTCCGACCGGCCGGGCACGGGCATCGAATGGGACGAGGACGCCGTGGCGCAGTACCTGGTGGATTGATTCAGCCGGTGATCGTGCCGCCCGGGGCGGGCGCGCCGATCAGGGCCTGTTCATGGGGCAATCGTCCGAACAACCGTCTTCAGGGCGATGTGTTCAGGGCTTCAGCCCGAAAGCGCGCTGCTACATTGACTTTCACCCCGCAAGGCAGGACCTCGGCCAGCCCTGCGCTCACGGCTCCATGCCCGGCAGGAAGTCTCCCCCATGAATCAAGAAATTGGCGCTCACGAACTGGACACCTTGCTGGAGCAGCTTGCGCCCCAGACCAAGGTCCTTTCGCTCGACTGTTTTGACACCATCCTGTGGCGCAAGGTGGCCCGACCGACCGATGTGTTTTTCAGCCTGCAGTCGCTGGAGCCTTTCCGTTCGGCCGGCATCACCGCCGCCTTGCGGGCCAAAGGCGAATCGGAACTGCGCCGCCGCAAGCAGCTGCTCACCGGCAACAGCGAAGTCACCCTGGAAGACATCCACCGGGAACTGCTGCCGCACGCAGACGCCCAAGGCATCGTCGAGGCCGGCGAGGTCGAAATCGCCTGCGAGATCGCGCACGCCTTCATCTTCGAACCGATCGCGCGACTGATCCGCAGCGCGCGCGCCAAGGGCTTGCGCGTGATCGTGGTGAGCGACATCTACTTCACCGGCCAGCAGCTCGGCCACATGCTCGGCGCCCTGATGGGAGAGACCGCCGACGCCATTTCGCACATCTATTGCTCATGCGATTTCGGTGCTTCCAAGACCTCGGGCATCTGGAAAGAGGTGCTGCGGCGGGAAAAAATCCAGCCGCAACAGGTGTTTCATCTGGGGGACAACCGCCACGCCGACCTGCAAGGCCCGGCGCCGCATGGCATCGCCTCGGCCTGGCTGCGACAACATCCGGCGTCCGTCACCAGCCAACTGGAGCAGCGCGCCAGCGCCGCCGTTCAGCTCATGCCCGAGCTGCGCCACACGCACGCCCTGCCCAGCTACTTTCACGGCCTGCTCGCCGCGACCGATACCGAGACGCTGAGCGCGGCGCAGCAAATCGGCTACCGCTCGCTGGGCCCCATTCTCTACAGCTTTGGCCGCTTCATCCAGCAGCAACTCCAGGCGCTCCAGGCGGCCGGCAAGCGCGTCAGGATCGCCTTTCTGCTGCGCGACGGCTACCTGCCCGCGAAGGTGTGCGAGGTCCTGATGGGCGCCGAGGGTTTGCACCAGATCAACCTCTCGCGATTCACGGCCATCGCATCCTCGCTCCAGACCAAGGCCGACGTGGTCCAGCTGTTGGCGGGCAGCCTGTCGGAGAGCTCCATGCCGGCCATGGCCAGACAGCTGCTGCTGCCGTCCGCCAAGGCCCAGGCGCTGCTGGACCAGGCCAACCGATCGGACCAGCCGACCCACACCTTCACCCGCCTGGTGTTGCGCGACGACACCTTGAAACTGGTGTTCCAACAGTCGGCCGCCTTTCGCGAGCGCATGTTCACCCATGTCAGGCAGCGCACCGGTCTGGCACCGGGGGAGACCCTGGTCCTGGTGGACCTCGGCTACAGCGGCACGGCACAAACCCGGCTGGCCCCGGTGTTCAAGCAGGCCATGGATGTCGATCTCTTTGGCCTCTACCTCATCGCGAGCCGCGTCAAGGGCCTGCAGACCGACCGCAAGGGCCTGATCGATGCCAGCTGGGCCGACGAACGCCTGATCCTGGCCATGACGGCGTACATCGGCCTGTTCGAGATGATGTGCACCACACCCGAGGCCAGCACGGTGGACTACACCGAACAGGGTGAACCCATCCGAAGCCAGTCCAATACCGCGCGTCCGCAGTCGGAGGTGGTGGCCGACATCCAGGCCGCCTGCCTGCGTTTCGTGGCCGACATGGCGCACACACCCGAGCGCCACCAACCGCGCCAGACGCCACTCGAACTGGCGCAGCAGGCGGCGGCCGACCTCGGCCGACTGCTCTACTTCCCCAGTGCGCCAGAGATCGAATGCCTCTCCGCGTTCGAGTTCGACTTCAACCTGGGGACCGACCTGCTGCTGCCCACGGCCAACCTGCAGGCCGGTGTCCACGAGTACCGCAGGGAGGGCTTCGCCCTCATGACCCAGGAACTCAAGGCGATGCGCATCAGCTACCCCATGGAGATGCGGCAAATGGACATCTCGCTGGCCACCACGCTGCTGTCGGCGCAGCGGTTCGGCTACAGCCTCGCACCGTCCGAAGCCAGCTTCCGGAGCACCAGCATTCCGACGCTGATCGCGAACCGCGACCAGCACGCCCTCGTCCAGACGCTGGCCACCGCCACCTTCGACGGCTACTACCGACTGCACCTGCCCATGAGCGCCGCCTTCGACCAGAGCCTGCTGCTGGGGCAGACCCACGAGTGGCTGCAGCTCGACAGCATCCAGAAGGTGCCACTGGACGACAAGGAACCGGGCGAAGACCTGGCGCTGGGCGAGGCGGTGTTTCTCGACGGCCTGGAACAGGTCGAAGGCACGCTGGTCAAGTTCAGCACCGGCGGCATGATGTATTTCCCGGCCTGCGGCTCGGAGGAACACGGCAAATTCATGATCCGCGTGGTGTTCCGCCCGGTGCTGGTACGCGACGGTTCAAACATCGAGCCATCGCAAGGCACCCGCGGAGCAACTGCCCCTGCCCAGACATCCACCCCACGTCCCATTGAGGAGTCCGTATGAAGGTCGTTGCATTCCTGCCCGCCAAGGGCGCCAGCGCCCGGATCAACAACAAGAACACCAAGCTGCTCGATGGCAAACCCCTGTTCCTGCACACGCTGGAGAAGCTGGCGGCCTGCGACTTCATCGACGAGGTGTACCTCGACACCGAGTCCGAGGAGATCATCGACATGGCCAGCGAGGTGCATTGCAAGTTCATGCGCCGCGACCCGGCGCTCGCCTCCAACCAGACCGACGGCAACCGCCTGTTCATGAACGAGGTGGCCCATGTCGAAGCCGACGTCTATGTGCAGATCCTGGGCACCAGCCCGTTCATCGAGGTGGAGACCTTGCGCCGTGCGGTGGACATTGTTGCCACGCCCGGCGGCGCCCACGACTCGGCGGTGCTGGTCCGCAAGGACAAGCACTACCTCTGGGCCAACGGCCGCCCGGCCTACGATATCGAGCACATCCCCAACAGCGTGGACCTGCCCGACGTGATCGCCGAGACCATGGGCCTGTATGTCATCACGCGCGAAGCCGCGCTCAAGACCGGGCGGCGCGTCGGTGACCACCCGGCCATGATCGAGGCGTCGCCGCTGGAAGCCTTTGATGTGAACTGGCCCGAAGACTTCGAGATGGCGAATCTGATTGCCGCGGGCATGCGCGAGAAAGACCGCCACCTGCTCGCCAACATCAAGAACCACCTCAACAGCTGCCTGCTGTCCGACCTGCTGGACGATCTGGGCTACACCAACCAGATCGTCCGGGGACTGGCGCCCAACATCGCCAGCGCCAAGTTCCTCGGTCGGGCCAAGACGCTGAAGCTGCGCCTGCTCGAAGAGGGAGAGGATTTCCGGGGCATCTACAGCGCACTGCATTCCTACAAGGAGATCGTGCCCAACGACATCATCGTGGTGGAAAACGAGGCGGCGGACTACGCCTACTTCGGCGAGCTGAACGCCAACCTGGCGATCCGCTCGGGCGCATCGGCGGTGGTGGTGGGCGGCAAGACGCGCGACTCCGTGGAGGTGCAACGCATCGGCCTGCCGGTGTTCGCGGCGGGCTACTCCTGCCAGGACGTCCGCAAGCGCGCCACCGTGGCCCACATGAACAAGAAGATCCAGCTCTATGGCGTGAGCATCAGCCCGGGCGACCTGGTGTTTGGCGACGCCGAGGGCGTGGTGGTCATCCCCAGCCAGATCGAGAAACAGGTTCTGGACGAGGTGTACCGCCGCATTTCGAACGAAAAAAAGATCCTGGTCGACATTTCCCTGGGCGTGGGCGTCGACTCCCTGGTCAGCGACTACGGCTTCTTCTGAAGCGCCGCGCGCGCCTTCTTCACCATGAACGCACCGATCGAATCCTGCCACCTGCTGCCCGCGGCGGAAGCGCCACCGGCCGTGCCGGCCCGCGGCATCGTGCTGGCACTGAATTTCGTGCCGGAAGACGTGGAGCCGGGCATCCATGCGTTCTGGCACAGCGCGTCAAGCGCGCTCCAAGCGCAAGGGCACTCCCTGGTCATCGCCAGCACCACACCCATGGCCCCAGCGCTCAACAGCCTGCCGGTCCCCTACCTCCTGACCGATTTCCCGGCCCAGTACCCGTCCAGCATCGATCTGTCGTCGGCACCGCTTCCGTGCCCGTTGTTCGAGCGCAAGGTGCAGGATTGGTACGGCTGCGACCAGACGCTGGCCCGCGCCAGCATCCAGATTGCCTCGGCATTCCTCCATCAACTCATCACGGCCCTGGGTCCGGTCGCGGTGATCGCCTGGCAATCGACCCATCCGTTGAGCCAACTGATGCTGGAGGTGGCACGCCGCCACAGCCTGCCCACCTGGTCGGCCGAACGCGGCTGGATGCCCCACACACTGATGTTCGACGTGGCGGACAACCACCACCTCTCCGAAGTGGGACGCAGCCTGGTGGCCCAAAGCCTGATCAACAGCTACGCGCCGAGTCCTGGCGAACTGGACCACATGAGGCAGCGGCTGATGAGCGACAAGAACGGTCGATACGCCGCAGCGCCAGTGCAAAGTGGCGCGGAACTGCGCCAGCGCCTGGGCATCGCAGCGGATGCCAAGGTGTTTGCGCTGTTCACGCACAGCGAGCCCTTCCTGTTTGCGGGCGACGGCACCCTGGCCGAGCTCCACGGCCTGAGCCGCAGCAACTACCTCCACATCTTTGAGGAGATCAAGCGCTATTGCACGGAAGGTGGCCACTACCTGCTCGTTCAGGAACACCCCTTCAACCGGGGCCAAGCCCACGAGCTGCGCATCCATGGCGAGCCCGGTGTCATCTCGTTGCGCGAAAACGTGCACACATTGCTCGATGCCGCCGACCACTTCATCTTCACCCTGAGCACGGTGCAAGCCTACGCGGTGGCCTACAAAAAGAGCTTCGGACTGCTGGCCAGGAGCTTCTTGCATGTGGACGGTGGCCCGTACTACCACGGAGACTGCGCGGACATCCGCACGTTCATGAACCAGCTGGTGGACGGTGCCGACTGGCCGTCTCGGCAAGCGACCATCGAACAGCGCATGGCGTTCTATCTGAAACACTTTCTTCTGGATATCGCGCCCACCCAGGTCAGCGCCAGCGCACACCGTCTCGCCGCTCTGCTCAGGAACTTTGAGCGGCCCCTGCGTGCCGACCTCGATGAGGCCATCAACGAATTTCTTCTGGCCTGGGCACCATAAAACCCGTGATCCCGCCTTTGGCGCAGCCGCCTGGTGACCGCAGACACCCGCACTCGCCAACCGCCCCCGAAACCACCTTCACACACCAAAACAGCCATGGATACGCACACCCGGCAAGAGTCCCCAGCCATCAGAGGCCTGTCCAAGAGCCAGGTGTGGGACTACGAAAACGCGTTCTATTGGTTCAGCCATCCCGCGCGAATGAACAAGATGCTGGCCCACTACGAGCTGTACAAAAGCATCATCGACCTGCCGGGCGACATCTTCGAGCTGGGCGTATACAAAGCCGCCTCATTGGTTCGACTCGCCACATTCAGGAACCTGCTCGAGAACGACCACTCCAGGAAAATTGTCGGGTTCGATGCCTTCGGGAAATTTCCTGTCAACCACATCACCCAGAAAGTGGATCTGGATTTCATTGAAGACTTTGAAAAAGCGGGCGGCGAAGGACTCTCACGCCAGGAAGTGGAACACATCTTCAAGGAAAAGAACTTCCAGAATTTCATTCTGAACGAGGGCAACGTCTTTGATACCGTCCCGGAATTCCTGGAAAGGTATCCGGCGACGCGAATCGCCTTTCTGCATCTGGACATGGACGTCAAAGAGCCCACTTCCTTCGCTCTGGAACTTCTCTATGAACGCGTCGTGCCGGGTGGCCTGATTGTCCTGGACGACTACAACGCGGTGGCCGGCGCCACAGATGCCGTCGATGATTTCTTGAAGAATCACCGCCTGAAGCTTGAGAAATACAGCCATTACTGTGTTCCCTCGTTCATTCGCAAACCGGTGGACACCGACTGAAGTACCGGCGCAGCGAACAGCCCAGGCAACTCACGACCTTCCTCGACGGACTCAGACAGGCATCGAAGGCCGACGCACCTTGACCCGGACTTCTGCAACGCGGCCAGCGCCTGAGAAAGGGGTTGTAGAAGAGCGTGCCGGACAGCACCTGCCCCTGTCCACGGCCGCCCCTCTCGAGCCGGCCTCCACCCCCTGGCTCAACATTCAGCCGGCATGGTGGCTCAAATGGGCGTCGGCGCCCACAGTTGACAGACCCTAGTGCTCCCGCAACTTGGCCCGCAGGCGCGCGATGGACTGGCTGTGCAGCTGGCAGATGCGCGATTCGGTCACGCCGAGCACGGCCGCGATTTCCTTCAGGTTCATGTCGTGCTCGTAGTACATGCTCATGATCTGCTGTTCGCGGTCGGGCAGCACCTTGATCGCGGCCACCAGGGCCACGCGCATGCGGTGGTCCTGCAGCACGGCCGAGGGCTCGGCATCGGTTTCGCCCATGTGGCGGTCGAGGAAGCTGTCTTCGTCGTCACCGTGGCCACTGATGTCTTCCAGGTACACCAGCTGCGTGCCCCGAACCTTGGCCAGCAGCGACTGGTAATCCACCAGGGTCATGCCCAGCTCTTTGGCGATCTCGGATTCCAGCGGTGCGCGGTGCAGCTTCTGCTGCAGGCGGTGCACCGCGCCTTCGATGTCCTTCTGGCTCTTGCGCGAGCCGCGCGACATCCAGTCGCCCTCGCGCAGTTCGTCGATCATGGCGCCGCGGATGCGCTGGCTGGCAAAGGTCTCGAACTGCACGCCCTGCGCGGGCTCGAAGCGGGCGATGGCTTCGGTCAGGCCGATCATGCCGACCTGGATCAGGTCGTCGATCTCCACGCTGGGCGGCAGCTTGGCGATCATGTGGTGTGCCAGCCGGCGCACCAGCGGGCTGTATTTGCGCAACTGGTCGTCCCGGTTGAGGGTGCCTTTGGCGGTGTACATCGTCGTCAACTCCAGGGTGTGTGGGCGGCCAGCTGGCGGGCGCCCGGGGCAGTGTGGCGCTGACCGCGCTGCCCTTCGTGGGTGTGCAGGTGTTCGGTGACGGGCATGACCTGGGCGCTCGCTTGCACGCGCGTGGCCCAGTTCTCCAGTGGCCAGGTGTCGACCGCATAGCCGAGGTGGCGCCGGGCGCAATCGGTCACTGCCTGCACCACCTGCTGCAGCGGGGCCTGCGCGGGCTCCAGATCGTGGTCCAGCGGCGCGAGCACCGGCGACAGCCCGGCACCGTGCAGCAGCTTGAGCGAGCCGTAGGCGTCGATGCTGGCCTGCGCCAGCGGCAGCACGGGCACCAGCGCGCGCGCCTGCGACCCTTTGAGCAGCGAAGCCAGGTGCATGGCGGGTGCGTACAGCAGCACCAGGGTACCCGGGGAAAAAGGCACCAGCAGGCGCGCCAGCGCCACCGGGGCACCCGCCGCACGGGCGGTCTGCTGCAGGGTCTGCAGGCCTTGCGCACCGGGCATGACCAGCCATTCCGCCCCTTCGGGTGCGCGGCCCAGACCGGCGATGGAAGGGTCCTGCAGCACGTGCAGCAAGCCGAGGTGGCCGCCATCGTTGCCGCGGCGCGGTGTCGATTCGCTGGCCGTGCCATCGACGATGACGGCCTGGTGTCCGAGGGCACCGAGGTGGGTGGCGAGCGTGCAGAGCAGCTCGTAGGCCCGTGCCGGCTGCGCCGTGCTGGCGACCGGCATCATGGCCGGGCCGTTGGGGGGTGTTTCGGAGCGCAGGCCGGCGGCCTGGTCCCAGCCAAATTCAAACATGGGACGCTCCCAGGTCGAGGCCGCGGGACGAGGCCTGCGAGTAATAGAAGCCCATGTCGGTGGAGACCGGGTCGTAGGCGGACTTGCCTTCGGTGCCCATGGACATGCGCACCATCGACGCGGCGTCGGGGTTCTGCCAGTCCTCGGGCACGCGCTGGCCGTTGGCCACGCCGCGCAAGACCACCTGGTGGCGGATCAGGGCATCGATGGCCGGGCCGAGCTTGACGGCTTCGTCCACCTTGGAGAGCACCACGCCGTGCAGCGTGCTGGACTTGAAGGCGGTGAGCACGTCGTCGAGCGTGTCGCCGTGCGAGCCGGCGTTGAGCACCAGGGTCTTCTTGACCTTGGGCACGTCGAGCACGTCGAGCATGTCCTGGATGCGCTGGTCGCGCTGGCCCAGGCCCGCGGTGTCGATGATCACCATGCGCTTGTTGGCCAGCAGGTTGAGCAGGTCCACCAGCGCCGCACGGTCGTGTGCGAGGTGGGCCACGACACCGAGCATGCGGCCGTAGGCGCGCAGCTGTTCGTAGCCCGAGACGCGGTAGGTGTCGAGCGTGATCATGCCCACGCTGCCGGCGCCGTATTGTTTGACGCACTGGGCGGCGAGCTTGGCGGCGGTGGTGGTCTTGCCGACACCGGTGGCACCGATCAGGGAGATCACGCCGCCTTCGTCGCACAGGCCGGCGCCAGGGGCGGCGGTCTTCAGGTTGCGGCTGAGCACGTCCATCAGCCAGCGCATGGCGTCGGGCGCGGCGCTGTCGGCGGGCACGCGTTCGAGCACGGCGCGCGACATGGCGGGCGAATAGCCGGCGCGGATGAGCTTGAGCATCAGCTGCGACTGGATCGGGTTCTGCTTGGACGAACCGAGCCAGGCCAGGGTGTTGAAGCGCTCCTCGATCATGTCCTTGAGCGCCGAGAGTTCCACAGCCACGCTCGGGCCGCCGTGTTCGGCCTGGCGCTGCGGCGGCAGCGAGTCTTCCCAGCTGGGCTGGACCACCGCGCGGGTGCGGATGGGAAGGGGCGATGCCTCGGCGCGGGGCGTGGCCGCGGCGCTGCCGTTGAAGCGCTGCACCGGCACCTGGATCTGAGAGGCCGTGCGCGGTTCGGCGGCCATGCGGCGCGGCTCGGAGGCCACGGCGGGTTGCTGGGCTTGCGGCGCCACCGGCTCGCCCGAGAGGGCGGCGCGGCGTTTGCGCAGCATGCGCTCGCGCACGTATTCCTGGAACGACAGCGTGCTCATGGACAGCGCTTCGGTGTCCTCTTCCACCGAGTCGGAACCCGGTGGCAGGGGCTGCGCCGCGCGGCCGGCCGAAGGCCGGGTCACGATGGGCGGCAGGCGCTCGCCACGACCGGTCTGCGGGGCTTGAGGGGCCATCGGCGCCAGGCTTTCTTCGGCCGCGGCCATGACCTCGAAGCCGTCCCCGGTGGAACGGGACGAGAGGATCACGGCGCTGTCGCCAAAGGCGTTGCGCGCCTTGGCCATGGCTTCGCGCGAGGTCGACGCGGTGAATCGCTGGATGTTCATGCTGCAAGCTCCCCAAGAATCGGGCCGATACGGATGAGGTGGGTTTCAGGGATCTCGCTGTGGGCGAGCACCTGGAGACGGGGTGCCGCGCGCCGCAGGAGGCGCGCCATGGCGTTGCGGATCGCGTCGGGCACCAGCAGGCAGGCGGGCACGCCCTTTTCTTCCTGCTTGTTGGCGATGTCGGTGGCGGACTTGCTGAGCATCTCGGCCACGCCGGGGTCCAGCGCGCCACCGGCGGCACCGGAAAGGGCCTGCATCAGCAAGCGCTCCAGACCGGGTTCGATGGCGATCACTTCGAGTTCTTTCACCGGGCCGTAGATCTGCTGCACGATGGCCGGGGCCAGTGCCATGCGCACACGGCGGGCCAGCTCGACCGGGTCGGTGGTGACGGTGGCGTGTTCGGCGATGGCCTCGATGATGGTGCGGATGTCGCGCACGTGCACCGACTCTTCCAGCAGCAGCTGCAGCACTTTCTGGAAGGTGGCGATGGAGATCATCTTGGGCACGACTTCTTCGATCAGTTTCGGGGCCAGGCGGGTCACGTGTTCGACCAGGTCCTGGGTCTCCGTCCGGCTGAGCAATCTCGCGGCCTGGACTTGCATCAAGTGTGAAAGATGCGTGGCCAGCACGGTCTCGGAATCAACCACGGTAAAACCCGCCATTTGCGCGTTCTCACGTTGCTTGTCCTCGATCCAGTGCGCCGGCAGGCCGAAGGCGGGGTCGGTGGTCGGGGTGCCGATGAGCGGGGTGCCGATGCCACCCGGGTCGATGGCCAGGAACATGCCGGGGAACACCTCGCCCTCGCCCACCACCACGCCACGCAGCGTGATGCGGTAGGCGCTGGGGCGCAGCTCGAGGTTGTCGCGCACGTGCACGGCCGGCGGCAGGAAACCCACCTCCTGGGCGAATTTCTTGCGCACCCCCTTGATGCGCGTGAGCAGGTCGCCCTGGCGGGTCTTGTCGACCATGGCGATCAGGCGGTAGCCCAGTTCCAGGCCCAGCAGGTCGACCGGCTGCAGGTCGTCCCAGGTGGCTTCGCCGTCGTTGGCGGCGGGGGCCTCGTCCGCCACCGGTGCGGGCTTGCTTTCTTCCTTGAACCGGAACCAGGCGATGACACCCACGATGGCCGCGAAGCTCAGGAACACCGCGTGCGGCATGCCGGGCACGATGCCGAGCATGAACAGCACGGCGGCGGTGATGCCCATGACCTTGCTGGAGACGAACATCTGGCCGACGATCTGGCCACCCAGGTCTTCGTCCTTGCCCACGCGCGAGACCACCATGGCCGCAGCCACCGAGATCAGCAGCGAGGGGATCTGCGCCACCAGCGCGTCACCGACGGCCAGCAGGATGTAGCTGTCGGCCGCTTCACCGGCGCCCAGGCCGTGCTGCACCATGCCGATGATCAGGCCGCCGATGATGTTGATGAACAGGATGATGATGCCGGCGATGGCGTCGCCGCGCACGAATTTGGAAGCACCGTCCATGGAGCCGAAGAACTCGGCTTCGTCGCCCACTTCGAGGCGGCGGCGCTTGGCTTCCTTCTCGTCGATCAGGCCCGCGCCCAGGTCGGCGTCGATCGCCATCTGCTTGCCGGGCATGGCATCCAGGGTGAAGCGCGCCGAGACCTCGGCGATGCGCTCCGAGCCCTTGGTGATCACCACGAAGTTGATCACCACCAGGATCGCGAAGACGATGAAACCGACCGCGAAGTTGCCACCGATCAGGAAGTGGCCGAAGGCCTCGATCACCGCACCGGCCGCGCCCGGACCGGTGTGGCCTTCGAGCAGCACGACGCGGGTGGACGCCACGTTGAGCGACAGGCGCAGCAGCGTGGTGAGCAGCAGCACGGTGGGGAAGACCGAGAAGTCGAGCGGGCGGCGCATGTAGGCCGAGACCATCATCACCACCAGCGCGAGCGCGATGTTGAGCGTGAAGAAGGTGTCCAGCAGCCAGGGTGGCAGCGGCAGCACCATCATCGACAGCACGGTGATCACCAGCATGGGCGCGGCCAGGCCGTTGAGCCAGGCCGCGTGACGGGCAGACCACTGCTGGAGGAACTTCAGTTGGGCGTTCATTCAGCAACCTCCGGGGCAGGCTTTTTCTTGAAGTGGGGATCGAGCTCGGGCGGCACCTGCGGCGTGGGCATGTCGCCGGGCATGGCACCGCGCCCGGCCATGGCGGCCTTGAGCTGGTAGACATAGGCCAGCACCTGCGCCACCGCGGTGTACAGGGCCGAGGGAATCTCGTCGTCGATCTCGGCGTGGGCGTAGAGAGCGCGCGCCAGCATGGGCGCCTGCAGCACCGGGATCTTGTGCGCCTTGGCGACGTCGCGGATCTTCAGCGCCAGCAGGTCGGCGCCCTTGGCGATGACGCGCGGCGCGCCCATGGAGGCGTCGTCGTACTGGATGGCCACGGCGTAGTGGGTCGGGTTCATGACCACCAGGTCGGCCCGGGGCACCGCGCCGATGCTGTTGCGCTGGGCCAGTTGGCGCTGGCGCTGCCGGCGCTTGCCTTTCATGTGCGGGTCACCTTCGCTTTCCTTGTGCTCGCGCTTGACCTCTTCGAGCGACATGCGCAGGCGGTGACCGTGCAGGAATTTCTGGAGCGGCACGTCCACCAGGGCCACCGCGGTGACCACCAGCAGCAGAAAGCCCACGCCCGTGCTCATCCAGGCGCCGAGCTGCCCGAGCGCGCCTTCGAGCGGACGCAGCAGCAGGGTGCCAAAGGGCTGTACATGCGATGCAACGAACTGCCAGGCGACCACACCCAGCACGGCCGTGATGGCGGTGAGCTTGACGGTCTCGACCAGCTGCTGGCGCGAGAACAGGCGTCCAATACCGGCCAGCGGGCTGAGGCGGCTCAGGTCGGGCGTCATGGGCTTGGTGCTCAGTGCCCAGCTGCCCGAGGCAAACGCCACACCGATGGCCAGCGCGATCATCAGCAGACCCATCGGCAGGTAGAGCATGAGCCCCTGGCCGAAGACCCCCGTCAGCCGCTCGACCACCATCTGCGGCTGCTGCAGCGCCAGGTGGTCAAAGTGCAACTGCTGCTGCAGGTTGGTCCGCAACTGTTCAAAGCCCATGGGCAGCAGCACCATCAGCAACACCGCGCCGCCACCGAGCACCGACAGATTCGACAAGTCCTTGGAACGCGCCACCTGGCCATCGTCGCGGGCCTTCTTCAGGCGCTGCGCGGTGGCGGGTAGGTTCTTGTCCTGACTGGAAGAGTCCATGGTGCTGACACATCGGGTTGATGGGTCAGATTGTGGAAGTCAGGGGGAAAAACTAAAGGGCGATAAAGCCCTCTTGGGTCCCGCTTTTCCGGGAGCGGCGGCCAGAAAACAGCGGCCCCGGAATATCTTCAAATGAACAGGCACCTCACCGGAGAGAAATGCCCGAGCCCAGGCCACCGCGGAACTGGCTTTGCCAGGCCGCCAGTGGCGCCCCCTGGGGGGTGACGCGCCGCAGGCGCGGCGCGGGGGGGTGTCTCAGAACCCCAAACTCGCCAACAGATCGTCCACCTGCGCCTGGTCGCTCACCACATCGGTCCGTCCCTCGGGGGCGACCACCGGGCCGTCGAGCTCGAGCACCTTGTCCTGGCCCGGCACACCACACGGCGCGGATTGCAGCAACAGCGCCAGCAACTGTTCCTCGATGGTGGACGCCAGCTGGACCACGCGCGCGATCACCTGGCCGGTGAGGTCGTGAAAATCCTGCGCCATCATGATTTCGGTCAGCCGGGCGTCGGACTTTTCGCTGTTCTGCACCACCTCGTTGGACCACTTGAGCAACTCGGGCATGGCCGAGGAAAGCCCCGGCACGGTGCTGATCGAGTCCACCAGCTGGCGGCCGCGGCGCGTGATCTGGGCCTGTTCGGTTTTGGCGCCTTCCACGTGGTTGAGCACCTTGTCGGCAGCCTCGCCGGTGAGGCGGGCGATGTAGGACAGGCGACTCTGCGCATCGGGCAACTGGTCGACCGTGCCCTTGAGCTTGTCGGTGTAGCCGAGCTCTTTGAGCGCATCGTGCAGCTGGCGCGTGATGCTGCCGAGCTGCTGGAACATTTCGGGGTTGCCTTGGCTGTCTTGAACGTTGTCGCTGCTCATGCTGAACTCCCTGACAGGCTCAAAGGCCCAGTTTTTTGAAGATGTTGGCGAGCTTTTCTTCCAGCGTGGCCTTGGTGAAGGGCTTCACGATGTAGCCTGCCGCCCCGCCCTGGGCCGCCATCACGATGTCTTCCTTGCGCGCCTCGGCCGTCACCATCAGCACCGGCAGGTGCTTGAGGGTTTCGTCCTTCTTGATCTCGGTCAGCAACTGGAACCCGTTCATGTTGGGCATGTTGATGTCGCTGACGACAAAGTTGAACGTGCCGTTGCGCAGTTTGGCGAGGGCAATGACGCCGTCTTCCGCTTCGTCGGCATCGGCATGACCGATTTCCTTGAGCAGGTTGCGCACGATGCGGCGCATGGTGGAGAAGTCGTCAACGATCAGGAATTTCATGGGGCTGGACATGGTGGGCCTCCGGGGGCGGGAACTTGAGGAAGGTCAACGGGGTTTCGGGACACCAAACTCTTCCCGAGGTTTCGGCACTTCGGCCAGTTTCTGTAGATCGGGAAGACCAAAAGGTCGCGGCGGCGCGGTGGCCACCGGGGGCGCTGCGGCCGGTGCGGGTGCTTCGGTGGCCGGCAACGCCGCCGCCGGACCTGTGGCGCCGGGTTCCAGCGGCAGGGTGGCGTCTTCACCGGGTGCCCCGGGGGCATCACCCGCGGGCATCATGCGTTGCTCCGCTTCGCGGGTCATCACCAGGATGCTGATGCGCCGGTTCATGGCGGCAACCGGTTGCTCGGGATCCAGCAGGCGGCTCGACGCCAGGCCTTCCACCCGGGCCAGCTTGCTGTCGGGCAGGCCTCCCAGGACCAGCTCGCGGCGGGAGGCATTGGCCCGGTCGCTGGAGAGCTCCCAGTTGCTGTAGCCGCGATCGCCACTGCCATACGGCGTGGCATCGGTGTGGCCGGCCAGCGCAATGCGGTTGTCCACATCCACCAGCGTGGCGCCGATGGCGCGCAGGATGTCGCGCATATAGGGTTTGACGAGCGCGCTGCCCACGTCGAACATGGGGCGGTTCTGATCGTCCACGATCTGGATCTGCAGGCCGTCGCCCGTGCGTTCGAGCTTGATCTGCGAACCGAAGTCCTGCAAGGCGGCGTTGTTGGCCACCATGTCTTTGATCTTCTCGTACAGCGCGTCGATGCGTTGTGCGTCCTTGCGCGCCAGTTCGGCACGCGCCATCTGCGCACCGATGAGTTTGGCCGCCCGTTCGGCGTCGCCGCCGTCCACCTGACCCGCCGACTTGGCCAGGTCACGGCCCCCACCGGGCAGGATGCTGTCGCTGTTGCCCGTGCCGTCGCCACCCAGGAGCGAGACCTTGACCGGTGCATTGAAGTAGCTGGCGATGCCCTCGAGGTCGCCTTTGGAGGTCGAGCCCAGCAACCACATGAGCAGGAAGAAAGCCATCATGGCCGTCACGAAGTCGGCGTAGGCGATCTTCCACGCACCCCCGTGCGCGACATGTCCGCCCTTCTTGATGCGCTTGACGATGATGGGCTGGAGCTTCTTGCCGTCAGCCATGGTGCGTCCTCATTTTTTGCCTTTCACGTGCCCTTCGAGCTCCGCGAAGTTGGGGCGCACGTCGGAGAACAGCACCTTGCGGCCGAACTCGATCGCTGTGCTGGGCGCGTAGCCCTGCATGCTGGCCAGCAGGGTGGTCTTGATGCACAGGAATTCCTTGCCGCTTTCTTCCATCTTCTGCTCCATGAGGCCGCCCATGGGCTCGACCACGCCATAGGCCAGCAAGATGCCGAGGAAGGTGCCCACCAGGGCCGAGCCGATCATGCCGCCCAGCACCGCCGGTGGCTGGCCCACCGAGCCCATGGTGTTCACCACACCGAGCACGGCGGCAATGATGCCGAAAGCGGGCAGGCCGCCGGCCAGACGCGCGATGGCGGCCACCGGTGCATGCGCCTCCTGGTGGTGGGTCTCGATCTCGGCGTCCATCAGCGACTCGATCTCGTGGGCGTTGAGGTTGCCCGAGACCATCATGCGCAGGTAATCGGTGATGAACTCGACCACGTGGTGGTCGCTGCCCACGGTGGGGTATTTCTTGAACACGGGCGACTGGTCGGGGTTCTCGACATCCTGCTCGATCGCCATCAGGCCTTCCTTGCGGGCTTTTTGCAGGATGTCGTATTGCAGCGCCAGCAGTTCCAGGTAGCGCGACTTGGTGTACTTGCTGCCCTTGAAACAAGCGCCCAGGCCCTTCGCCGAAGCCTTCACGACCTTCATCTGGTTGTTCATGAAGAAGGCCCCCATGGCCGCACCCAGGATGGTGATCAGCTCGAACGGCAACGCGGTGAGGATCACGCCGATGTTGCCGCCGTGGAAGATGTACACCCCGAAGATGCAGGCCATCGAGACGAGAAAACCAATGACGACAAACATGTTCCAGACCTTTGAAAGGATCACCCTGCGCCACCTTCGGCGTCACCCCCTCAAGGGGGCGCCCGCAGTGGCCCGGCAAAGCCGGCTCCACCGCAGGCCGGGCTCGCAGCTTCACCACGATCGGCACACACCAGGGAATTCCAGCAACTGAGATTTCTATCGGTCAACTTTAGGGCCGAGTGAAGGAGGCCATGAACGCGAAAAGGACCCACTGAGGGGTCCTTTTCAAAGCTTGACAACCGGTGCGAAGTGTCTGTATCCAGGATGCGGTGGCACCGGCTTCGCCGGGCCACTCGCATCGCCCCCTTGAGGGGGTGACGCGCCCTTGGGCGCGGCGCGGGGGGTCAGTGCAACCTCAAGCCTCCATTGGCCACACCCTTGCCCGCACGCGCCGGCGGCTTGCACAGGCCGCAGACGAAGTTGCGGGCGTTTTCGTACGGCTCGGTCACGAAGTGGCCACCGCAGCAGGAGCACTTGGTCAGCGTGAGCATGCCGTTGTCGACGAACTTCACCAGGCGCCAGGCGCGGGTGATGGACAACAGGGGTTCGATGGCGCTGGCCGTCATCTGCTCGCTGTACAGGCGGAAGGCCTTGATCACGGTGTCGATCTCTTCGAGCTCGCTGGTCTTGGACAGGTACTCGTGGATGTTCAGGAACAGCGACGAATGCACATTCGGCTGCCAGGTCAGGAACCAGTCGGTCGAAAAAGGCAACTGGCCTTTCGAAGGCGACTTGCCCGCCACTTCCTTGTACAGGCGCAGCAGACGCTCATACGACAGGCTGGTTTCGTACTCCAGCACCTGCAGGCGCGCACCCAGCTGGATCAGGGCCACAGCGCGCTCGATGTCGCGGGACTCGTTCAAGATGCTTTTGGGCGTGGCCATGATGCGAACTCCAGATACAAGACGATTGAAATGCCAGGGCGCCGAGGAACCGGCTTCGCCGGGCCGTCAGCGCCGCCCCCTGGGGGGTGACGCCGCAGGCGGCGCAGGGGGGTCAATGTGCAGGGGTCATCGACTCGGCAAACCGGCCAGCCATCAGGATGGACGCATGCAGCTGGGTCGTCGTGGTGTTGTCGACCTTCTTCACGTTGTGGTTCGTCAACAGGTTCCACACCAGGTCGTCGTCCACCCGGAAGCGGCACAGCAACATGTTGCTCGAAGCGATCTTCAGGAGCTGGGCGGTGGAAAGCATGCCCAGCAGGTCAGCGGCTTCTTCCGTGATGCCCAGGCGGTACAGCGCTTCGGCGCGGTCCTTGCGGATCAGGTTCTGCGCCAGCATCAGGTAGGTCAGGTTGGCTTCGCGGATTTCGGCCAAGATTTGTTCGCTGTCCATGAAATTCTCCTTGAGTCCCGGGTCGGCTTGGTGAGCGACTTGCTTACATCTGCTTTCCCGATGTATGTAATTGTGTCGAGCGTAAAAATTTCTTGAATCGGCGAATGGCTGTTTGGACTGTCAGGCAGTGCGCCGTGCCGTGTCAGGTTTTTTCCTACATCGTTGTTACACACGGCGGGATAGGCGGCGGGCACGGGTGGCGGGTGCGGCCGGGGCGGGCCGGGGCCTGGCGGTGGTTTTGTGCCCCACCATCCAGCGGTCATCAAGACATGGCGCGGCGTGCCGATGCCACACCAACGGGCCTCCGGCGCCAAGCCCTGCGCGCACCGGGCGGCTGCGATAACGCGAGAAATGGCACACGCATCCCGCGCTTATCCAGAGAAATCTTTGCATCAGGACGCTAAAGAATAGGCCCGGACCACCGAAATTGAACTCAACGAACTTCTAAAAAGGTTCGTCGTCCGGCAAGCAGAAGCGGCGAGACGGTCGGAGGCCCTGGGCCCAGCCGACTTGGCGCTGCGGAAGCTCCGGTCATGGCGGCCAGCCCTGTGGCTGTCGTTGGGACTGGCAGTGATGCCGGACTACTTTGTAAATTTTTAGGAGTTAAACATGAGCTCGATCAACACCAACGTGATGTCCCTGAATGCCCAGCGCAACCTGAATGCGTCTTCGGGAGCCCTCGCCACCTCCATGCAGCGCCTGTCTTCGGGTCTGCGTGTCAACAGCGCCAAAGATGACGCCGCCGGCCTTGCCATTGCAGAGCGCATGAACGCTCAGGTCAAGGGCATGAACGTCGCCATCCGCAACGCCAACGACGGCATCTCCATGGCGCAGACCGCTGAAGGCGCACTGGGCAAGGTGGGTGACTCGCTGCAGCGCATGCGTGAACTGGCCGTGCAGTCGGCCAACGCCTCGAACTCTGCGTCGGACCGCACCAACCTCAACGCCGAATACCAGCAGCTCAACGACGAAGTCACCCGCGTTCTCACCGGCACCAAGTTCAACGGCGTGGATCTGTTGAACACGGCCGCCAGCCTCTCCTTCCAGGTGGGCGCGAACAACGTGACCACCGATCAGATCGCCGTGTCCACCACCGTGTTGACCACGGGCACGGGTGTGGCCGCCGTGACGGCGGGTGACATCACCTCCGACACCAACGCCCTGGCCGCCATGGACGACCTCGACGATGCCATCGACGAGATCACCACCGCCCGTGCCACCTTCGGTGCCGTGCAGAACCGTTTCGACGCCGTGATCTCCAACCTGCAGGTCGCGTCCGAGAACCAGGCTGCTTCGCGCGGCCGCATCATGGACGCCGACTTCGCCACGGAAACCTCGAACCTGTCGCGCGGCCAGATCCTGCAACAGGCCGGCACCGCCATGGTGGCCCAGGCGAACCAGCTGCCCCAGGGCGTGCTGTCCCTGCTGCGCTGATCGGCACCGAACGCTGCGCACCACCCGCAGGGTGGTGCGAGCCAGCGGCGGCGGCAGACCCCTGCCCCGCCGCGCTCCCATTCGTGGGATGCACAGACCGCATGCCTTCGCGTGCGGTGCGTCCATCCTGAGGAAGGCACCACATGGCCACCATCTCTTCGCCCGGCATCGGCAGCGGGCTCGACGTGCAAAGCATCGTCTCGCAACTGGTGGCGCTGGAAAAGGCACCGCTCAAGCAGTTGCAGACCCAGGCCAACTCGTTCCAGACCAGGCTCTCCACCTACGGCACCATCAAGTCGCAGTTTTCGGCCTTGGGAGACGCAGCCGCCAAGCTCGCGTCCCCCAATGGCTGGAGCTCGGTCACCGCCACTTCGTCGAACAGCGCGGCCATCGGCGTGACCGTCGCCGCCGGCGCGCCCGCCACCTCGCTCACCATGGCCGTGCAGCAGCTGGCCAAGGCGCAGTCCACCGCATCCACCGCTGTGGCCACGGGCAGTGGCGTCGGCTCCGGCAGCATGACGATCGAACTCGGTGCCTGGAGCGGCAGCAGCTTCACCGCGGGCAGTGGCACACCGGTCTCCGTGACGATCAACCCCGGCGAAGACACGCTCGCCGAGATCGCCGCCAAGATCAACGACGCCGACGCGGGCGTGAGCGCCACCGTGCTCAAGGACGCCTCGGGTGAACGCCTGTTGGTGCGCTCGAAAGAGACCGGCCTGGAAAACGGTTTTCGCATCACAGTCGCTGACGACGACGGCAACGACACCGATGCCAGCGGCCTGTCGCGCCTGGCCTTCAGCGTGGGCAATGCCAATGGGATGGCCTTGTCGCAAAGCGGGCAGAACGCCCTGGCCACCGTCAACGGTGTGTCGGTCTCATCGGCCAGCAACCGGCTCGCTGACACCCTGCCCGGCATGACCATCCAGCTCAGCCAGGTCACCACCGCGCCGGTGGAGATCGACGTCAGCGCCGACACCGAAGCGGTGCGCGCCAACGTGCAGGCCTTCGTCGACGCCTACAACACGCTCAACAGCACGCTGTCCAATGCGACACGCTACGACGCTGGCACCAAGAAGGCGGGCGCGCTGCAAGGCGACTCCACCGCCACCGGGCTGCAAAACGCCTTGCGCGGCATGATGCGCTCGGTCACCGGAGGCACGCCCCACACGCGCCTGACCGACGTCGGCATCGAGTTGAAAACGGGTGGTGCCCTGGCCCTCGACGCCGGGAAGTTCGACGCCTCGCTGTCCAACCTCGATGGCCTCAAAAACCTGTTCACGGTGGACACCGGCAGTGCCACAACGGAAGGCTTCGGTCGCAAGATCAAGGCCTTCGCCGAGGGCCTGATCGATGCCGATGGCCTGGTCAGCACCAAGGCCGGCGCGCTGCAGAAATCGATCGATCGGAATGGCCTGGAGCAGCAGCGAGTCAACGACCGTGCTGCCCGCTCTGAAACCCGCTACCTGGCGCAATACAACGCCATGGACGCCGCCGTGGCCAAGCTCAGTGGCCTCAACGCCTTCGTCAGCCAGCAGATCACGCTGTGGAACAAGGGCTAGCTGAACCCTTGCTGCCAACGCACGGGCATGGCCGTTTGACCGGCAGATCCGGCCATTTTCCGAGGCAGGGTAGCGCGCCTTCAAGTCCTTGAGTACCTGGAACAATTCGTCGCAATTGAACATGTCAGAAACTACAGTCCCGGGCGCAGATGCCGATAAAAAAAGGCATCAGACACAAGGAAATGACACCATGTTCACCTCTGTCAATTCACGCGCCGCATCGGCCTACAAGCGGGTCGCCGTCGAAACCAGCGTTCAGGGGGCCGACCCGCACACGCTTGTTGGCCTCCTGTACGACGCCCTGCTGCAATCGATCGCCCAGGCGCGTGGCGCCATGTCGCGCGGTGACGTCGAGGCCAAGGGCACCGCACTGGGCAAGGCGGTGCGCATCACCGAAGAAGGCCTCAAGGCCGGCCTGAACCTGCAACAAGGTGGCGACCTCGCCGCCAACCTGCAGCAGCTCTACAGCTACTGCGTGGTGCGCCTGACCCAGGCAAACCTGCGCAACGACCCCAAGCCGCTCGAAGAGGTGACCCAGCTCATCGAACCCCTGGCGCAGTCGTGGCAACAAATCAAGGGTTCGCTGCCCACCCCCCTTCAGCCCCTCACGGGCCGTGGAGCCTGATCATGGAGCACAGCTTGTTGGACTATTACAAAGCGATCGAAAACGCCAGCCAGAAGATGCTGGAGGCCGCCCAGACCGAAAACTGGGACCAGGTGGTGCGTCTGGAAGGCGCGTGCACACTGCTCATCGCCCAGTTGCGCAGCAAGTCCCGCAGCGTCCGGCTGGCGCCCGAAGAGCGCACCGAAAAGACCCGGATCATGAAACGCATCCTGCGCACCGACGCCGAGATCCGCAACTTGGCCGAGCCGTGGTTGAACGACCTGGCGTTGATGATGGACACCCGGGTGCACTGAGACCCCCCCGCGCAGGACGAGGACCACCCCCATCGCTGGCTCACTGCGTGTAGCCAGCTCCGCCCCTCAAGGGGCAACGCTGGCGGCCCGGCAAAGCCGGTTCCGCGGCGTTCTGGGTTCAAGAAACTTCGCGCCGGATGCACGCCGTTGAAGCAGAAGAAAGCGAGAAAGAAGAAGAGAAACCGAACCGCAGGGAACTGGCCGGAGAACGTGCCCCAACCCAGAGATGCCGAAGATCCGGCTTTGCCGGTCCGAGGGCATCGCCCCCTTGAGGGGGGATGCGGCTACACGCAGTGAGCAAGCAACGGGGGAGGGTCAGACACTCATGTTCATGATGTCCGTGTACGCCTGAACCATGCGGTTGCGCACATGCAGCGTGGCCTGGAAGCCGATCTGCGCTTTCTGCATGGCGAGCATGGTCTCTTCCAGGCTGACGTTGGGGTTGCCGAGCTGGACTTCTTTCTGCAGGCGGGTGGCTTCGTTCTGCGCCGCGCTGACGTCCTTGAGCGCGGTCTTGAAGTTGTCGGCAAAACCGCCGCCCACACCACCGGCCGCGCCGGGGCGCTTGGTCTGGCCAGCCGGGTTGAGTGCCTGGCTGGACAAGGGGGAAATTCGCAGGTCCATGGCGGTGTCCTTCTACACAAAGTGAGCAGGCTTTGATGCTATTGAAGGGCGCCAGGCGGCGCTCCGGGAATAGGGGGTCAAACCGGGGCCTTTTCCCCGCTATGGCACCGGCCCGGGAGCCGAATAATCGGTCGCAACAGGGGTGATTCCCCCCGACATTGACCGAACTCCCGAGCCCTGCCATGAGCAACACCGTCGCTGAACTGGATATCCGCCCCATGAGCCGCAGCGCTCTGGGCGAGGGTCTGTCGCGCATGGACAGGACCCAGAAGACCCGCCTCGGCCTGGGTGCGCTGGCGCTGGTGGCGATCGCGCTGGCGCTGTTCTTCATGGGCCAGCAACCCGACTGGCGCGTGCTCTACACCAACCTGGGCGACAAGGACGGCGGCGCCATCGTCGCCCAGCTCTCCCAGATGAACGTGCCCTACAAACATTCCGAAGGTGGTGGCTCGATCATGGTGCCGGCCGACAAGGTGCACGACACGCGCCTGCGCCTGGCTTCGCTGGGCCTGCCCAAGGGCACCGTCAACGGCTTCGAGCTGATGGAAGCCAACCGTTTCGGCATGACCCAGTTCCAGGAACGCCTGACCTTCCAGCGTGGGCTGGAGGGTGAACTCACCCGCTCGATCCAGTCGCTCTCTTCCGTGCAGACCGCGCGCATCCACCTCGCGTTGCCGAACCAGAACGGCTTTTTCCGCGAACAGCAGAAACCCTCGGCCTCGGTGCTGCTGACCCTGCACCCCGGGCGCACGCTCGACAAGGCCCAGGTGGCCGGCATCGTGCACCTGGTGGCGTCGAGCGTGCCGGAGATGAACCCCAAGGCGGTCAGCATCGTGGACGATGCGGGCAACCTGCTGTCGTCCACCCCCGAAGGCCAGTCCCAGGGCGCCGACACCCAGAAGCTGCAGTACACCCAGCAGATCGAGCAGATGTACACCCGCCGCATCCTCGACATGATCGAGCCGCTGGTGGGCGAGGGCAATGTCAAGGCGCAGGTCAGCGCCGACGTCGACTTCTCGCTGGTCGAGTCGACCTCGGAACTGCACAAGCCCAACCAGTCCGCCGAAGCGGGCGCCGTGCGCAGCCAGCAGATCGTCGAAGACGGCAGCCCCGCCGCCGCCCTGCCCGCCGGCGTGCCCGGTGCCACCACCAACCAGCCCCCCACCACCGGCACCGCCCCGATCAACGGCGAAGCCGCGGCCCTGGGCGCGGCCGGTGCGGCCGACAAGGCGGCCAGCACCCGTCGCCAGTCGCTGATCAACTACGAAGTGGACAAGACCGTGAAGGTGGTGCGCGAAGCCAGCGGCACCGTGCGCCGCCTGAGCGCCGCCGTGGTGGTCAACCACCGCAGCAGCACCGACAAGGGCGGCAAGGAAACCACGGCGGCCATCCCCCCGGAGCAACTCGAACAGATGACCGCCCTGGTGCGCGAGACCATCGGTTTCAACAAGGATCGAGGTGACTCGGTCAACGTGGTCAACGCGGTCTTCAATGTCTCCAAAGCCCCCGAAGAGGTGGCTGTCGCCTGGTGGCGCCAGCCCGAGAACATGGAACTGGCGCGTGGCCTGGCCTGGCCGCTGGGCATGGTGGGCATGGGCCTGCTGGTGCTGCTGGGCATGGTGCGCCCCGGCCTCAAGCTGATGAAGATGCCCGCCCTGCCACCCGCCGAGGCCAAGCTCAACGCCATGGTCAACGACCAGCCCGAGCGCCCCGGCCTGCCGATGCCCACCACCAGCAACGAGGCGACGCCGGAAACGCTGCGCCTGGCCGACGCCAAGCGCCTGGCGCTGGAAAACCCGATGGCGGTGGCCAACATCGTCAAGGGCTGGGTCAATGGCGAGGCGCCGGCATGACCATGAAACACCCCCGCCTCGCTTCGCTCGACCCCCTTAAGGGGGCAACGCGATGCGGCCTGGCAAAGCCAGTTCCGCCGCGTTCTCGGCTGGGGCAGTTCGCTCCGGATGCGCTGGGTTCGACCCCGGCGTGCATGCGTTCTTCGCATAGCTAAGGAAACACGATCATGGAAGACCAGGGAATCCAGGACGCCGCGATCTTTCTCATGTCGCTGGGCGAGGAAGAGGCGGCCGAGGTGTTCAAGCACCTGAGCCCGAAGGAAGTGCAAAAGCTCGGCGAGACCATCGCCAAGACCCGCGCCGTGTCGCACGACCGGGTCGCCCAGGTGATGCAGAAGTTCACCGACGAAGCCGCTTCGCACAGCCTGCTGGTGTCCGACACCGACAACTACGTGCGTGCGGTGCTCAAGCGCGCCCTCGGTGACGACAAGGCCTCGCTGCTGATCGACCGCATCCTGCAGGGTGGCGATGTCTCGGGCATCGAGAGCCTGAAGTGGATGGATCCGCTGTCGATTGCGGAACTGCTGCGCAACGAGCATCCGCAGATCGTGGCGGCCATCCTGGTGCACCTGGAGGCGGACCAGACCGCCGACGTGCTGAAGAACTTCACCGAACGCACGCGCAACGAGGTGATGCTGCGCATCGCCACGCTCGAAGGCATCCAGCCCACGGCGCTGAAGGACCTCAACGAGGTGCTCTACAAGGTGCTGGCGGGTGGCGACAAGATCCGCAAGACCTCCATGGGCGGTGTCAAGACCGCGGCCGAGATCATCAACATGATGGGCACGCAGATCGAAAACTCCGTGATCGAGTCGATCCGCGTCTTCGACGCCGACCTGGCGCAGAAGATCATGGACAAGATGTTCACCTTCGAAGATCTGCTCAAGCTCGACGGCAAGTCGATCCAGATGGTGCTCAAGGAAGTGCCTTCCGAATCGCTGGTGATCGCACTCAAGGGCGCCACCTCGGAACTGCGCGAACTGGTCTTCGCCAACATGTCCACGCGCGCTGCCGAAGGTCTGCGCGAGGACCTCGAATCGCGCGGCCCTGTGCGGCTGTCCGAAGTGGAAGCCCAGCAGAAGGAAATCCTGAAGATCGTGCGGCGCCTGTCGGACGAAGGGCAGATCGTGCTGGGAGGAGGCGACGATGAAGGCTTCGTCTAAATCCAGCGCTCACACCCGCTTCATTCCGCGGGAGGAGATCGACGGCTGCTCGGCCTGGCGCTTCTCGGCCATGGACGGCAGCGAAGACGCCCCGGCCGTGGTGGCGGAGACCAGCGAGCCCGTGATCGACGGCCCCTCAGCCGAGGCCCTGAACGAAATCCGCGAACAGGCGCATGCCGAAGGTTATGCCCTGGGCCACGCCGCCGGTGGCCAGGAAGTGCGCGACGCGCTGGAGGCCACCGTGCGCAAGACCGCCGAGGAAACCGCGGTGCGCATGGCCCAGCTGCTGCACAACACCCGAGAACACCTGCAAAAGAGCGAGGCACAGATTTCCCGCCACATCCTGGATCTGGCCTGCGACCTCGCGCGCCAGGTGGTGCGCCAGGAAATGCAGTGCAACACACAGCACCTCAGGCCGGTGATCACCGAGGCGCTGGCGCAGCTGGTCGACGACGGCCTGCCCGCCACGGTGCGCATGAACCCGGGCGATCTCGCGCTCATGAAAGGCGCGCTGCTGGAGAACCTTGGCCCGTCCGCACCCGATTTCGTGGCCGACAACAACATCAGCCCCGGTGGTTGCCTGGTCGAGTCGGCCAGCACCGGCGTGGACGCCTCCATCGAGAAGCGCTGGCTGCGCGCGATCGCCAACCTGGGCCTGAATGCGCCATGGAATCCGGAGAACGCCGATGTTTGAATGGGTCCCCCCTGCAGCGCTTCGCGCTACCCCCCAGGGGGCGGCACTGGCCGTCCGGCAAAGCCGGCCCGGCGGTGCCCTGGGTTGGATGGCTGCTCGCGTTGCGGATCGCGTTCCGGCGAACTGGAGAAACTGACATGACCGACAGCGTATTCGGTGGTGAAAGCCGCTGGGGCCATTTCATGGACGATGTGCGCAGCAACGCGAGTGTGCACACGCCGCTGGAGGTGCGCGGCACGCTCACGCGGCTGGCTGGCCTGGTGCTCGAAGCCGTGGGCCTGAAGGTACCGGTGGGCTCGCAATGCCTGATCGGCAACGGCTCGCGCGAACCGGTGCTGGCCGAAGTGGTCGGATTCTCCAGCGACCGTGCATTCCTCATGCCCGCTGGCGATACGCACGGCCTGTCCAGCGGCGCCACCGTCACACCGCTCGCGCCCTACCGCCCCGTGCCGCGCGTGGGCCAGGTCAACAAACCGCCCTCCCCCAACGACCGCGGTGCGCTGCGCCTGCCGCTGGGCCGGGGTCTGCTGGGCCGCGTGGTGGACTCGCACGGCAACCCGCTCGACCACCTCGGTCCCATCACCCACGTGGACATCGAGGCGCTGGACCGCCAGCCGCTGAACTCGATGGACCGCGACCCGGTGCGCGAACCGCTGGACACCGGCGTGCGCGCCATCAACGCCCTGCTCACCGTCGGCCGCGGCCAGCGCCTGGGCCTGTTCGCCGGCTCCGGCGTCGGCAAGAGCGTGCTGCTCGGCATGATGGCCCGCTACACCAAGGCCGACGTGATCGTGGTCGGCCTGATCGGTGAGCGTGGCCGCGAGGTCAAGGAATTCATCGAAGACATCCTGGGCGTGGAAGGCCGCAAGCGCTCGGTGGTGGTGGCCGCACCCGCCGACGCGCCGCCGCTGGTGCGCATGCAGGGCGCCACCTACGCCACCGCGATCGCCGAACGTTTCCGCGACGACGGGCTGCACGTGCTGCTGCTCATGGACTCGCTCACCCGCTACGCCATGGCGCAGCGCGAGATCGCCCTGGCCATCGGTGAACCGCCGGCCACCAAGGGCTACCCGCCGAGCTGCTTCGCCAAGCTGCCGCAGCTGGTGGAGCGCAGCGGCAACGGCCTCAACGGCAAGGGCTCGATCACCGCCTTCTACACCGTGCTCAGCGAGGGCGACGACCAGCAGGACCCGATCGCCGACGCCGCGCGCGCCATCCTCGACGGCCACATCGTTCTCTCGCGTTCGCTTGCCGAATCGGGCCACTACCCGGCCATCGACGTCGAAGCCTCGGCCTCGCGCGTGATGCACAACGTGGCCGGTGCGGTGCACCTGGAGCTGGCGCGCAAGTTCCGCAGCCTGTATTCGCGCTACATGAAAAGCCGCGACCTGATCCAGCTCGGCGCCTACGCCGCCGGCAGCGACCCGGAAACCGACCGTGCCATCCTGCTCTACCCCGCGCTGCAACGTTTCCTGATGCAGGACATGAACGAAGCCGCCGGCATGGAAGACTGCCTGAGTCAGCTCGCGGGCGCACTGCAGGAAGACAAGGCTGGCCGCGAGGCCCCGAACCGCCAGGCCCGACCCAACCAGAACCCCTATAGAACATGAGCAACATCCAGACGCTGAACAAGGTGGTGGAACTCGCGGAAAAGCGCCGCGATGAAGCGCTCAGCGCGCTGGGCCAGCTCCAGCGCGAACGTCAGGTCGCCCACGAACAGATGCAGCAGCTGCAGACCTACGCCGACGAAGCCCAGCAGCGCTGGAACGCCCGCTGCACCAGCACCGGTGTGGACGCCGCGCTGCTGCACCACCACCGCCAGTTCATGCAGAAGATCGACCACGCCAGGGAGTTCCAGCGCGGTGTGCTGGCCCAGCGCGACGAACTGATCCAACGCGGGCAGGCCCAGGTCTATGCGGCCGAACGCGACGTGGCCGGCCTGCGCAAATACACCGAACGCAAACTGGATGCCCTGAACCTGCGTGCCCTGCGCCAGGACCAGAAGAGCACCGACGAAATGGCCCTCACCATCCACCTGCGCCACCGCCTGGCGCAGTCCCAGGGACTTCGATCATGAGCACACCCGCCACCGCCTCCAGCGGCGCCAGCCAGGCCGCCCCGACCACCCGCAGCAACGCGCCCGCCACCGGCCAGCGCCCCGGCACACCCGCCGCGGGCGACAACAGCCTGTTCGCCAGCCTGCTCGGCCTGCTGAGCGCCACCCGCGACCTGCCGGCCGATGGCGCCGGCCTGGGGGCTGACGACCCGCCGGCCCTTGGCCGCAAGACCCTGGGCCAGGGAAGCGACGAGCTGGGCGAGGACCCGACCCAGGCCTTGCTGCCCGAGGCCTCGGACAACCCCCTGGCCGCGCTGCTGGCCTGGCCCGGCGCGCCTGTGGCGATGGATGCTGCGGCCGAGCTGCCTGGCGCGAACCCGGCTGGCACTGGCGCCGCCGGCAACGAACGCCTCACCGGACAGGCCGGCCAGACACCCGCCACCAACGCCGACGGTCCCACCGGCGCCACACCGCTGCCGGCCGACATGACCGTGCTCGACCACGCCACCGAGCCCGATGCGCAGACCCTGGCCGCCCTGTCGCGCGCCACGGCCGCCCCGGGCAGTGCAGGCGCCGAGGCCTTGCGCAACGCCCAGGGCCAGCCGGCGACCGATGCCACCCGCAACGCCAGCGGAAAAGGCACGTCCCACCCCGCCGCCTGGCACAGCACCACGGCCATCGGCAACGCCGCTGCGCAGTCGGTGTCGACGACCCGGCACGCCTTCAACGTCAGCGTGACAGGCCACACCGACAGCCTGGCCGCCCAGGTGCGCAGCACCGTGACGCTGGACGAACGCTTCAACGCAGCCGCCACCACCGCCCCGCTGGCGGCGGGGGCCGTGGGCGCGGGCCTGGTGTCGGCCGCCATGCCGGGTGCCGATGCCGGCTCGGGCCAGCCCGGCCAGAGCGGCGAACAGGCTTCGCCGGGGCCGGCGGAATACCCACTGGAGGAAGCCGATGCTTCGGCCCCCTTCGAGACCCTGGCCGAAGAAGACGCCGCGGGCCTCGGGGCCTGGAACCCGCAGAACCTGCGCCAGGCCAGCCTGCGCGTGGGCGAAGGCAGCGAAGAAGCCATCGACATCCGGCTCTCGCTCGCCGGCGAAGAGCTGAACGTGGACTTCCGCAGCGACAACGCCGAAACCCGGGCCAGCCTGCAGCAGAGCGCTGGCGCCCAGCTCTCGGACCTGCTGCAGCGCAGCGGCATCCAGCTCGGCGGTGTCTCGGTCGGCGCGCAGCAACAAGGCCAGGGGCAGCCTGGCCAGCCGGGTGAACCCGGGTCCCAGACCGGCACCCGCGGCGCGCGCGCGCCTGCAGCCTCCGACGCCGCCGCGGCCTCGTCGGTCCAGGCGCCGGCGCAGCCCCGTCCGCGCAGCGACGGCAGCCAGCCGCTGGACATGTTCGTGTAGCGGCGGCGCGGTCCGGGTGGCTGAGGCCGTCGAATAACAGGCTTTTCCCGCTCTTTTCCGTGCTACGCGAGCGACAGGGGCGCTCAATAATTCTTCCGTACCCCACACGTTTTCGAGCGTGTGCCGCCCCCAACAGGGCGCCCACTGGAGGAACCCGATGTCTGCCGCTGCCGCCCCCGCCAACCCCGCCGCTGATGCCACAGCCGCCAAGCCGAAGAGCAAAAAACTGCTGTTCATCATCGTTGGCGTGGTCGTGCTGGCACTGCTGGCCGCCGGTGCGGCCCTCTTCGTCCTGAAGAAGAACACCGCCGACCACGAGGAGGACGAGGACGGCGTGGTGGCCGAACAGAACAGCCACGACCCCAAGTCACCGCCCACCTTCCTGCCGCTGGACAGCATGGTGGTCAACCTCGCCGATCCGGGCGGCAACCGCTTCATCCAGACCTCGATCACCCTGCAGTTGAAGGACGCCCAGACCGGTGAAGACATCAAGGTCTACATGCCCACCATCCGCAACGGCATCCTGATCCAGATCTCCCAGCGCACGGCCGACGAGATCCTGACGATCCAGGGCAAGGAAAAACTGGCCGCGGACATCATGGGCGAGATCGCCACGGTCATGGGCTACAAAACCGCCCAGCCCGGGGCCGAAGGCGCCGCAGGCAAGAAAAAGCGCAGCCAGGCAGCGGCCAACCCGGTACAGGGTGTGCTGTTCTCCAGCTTCATCGTCCAGTAAACCGGCAGTCCACCATGTCCGACTCGTTTCTGTCCCAGGAAGAAGTCGATGCCTTGCTGGAAGGCGTCACCGGCGAGAGCCAGAAGCTGGAGCAAGACGTTGCCCCCACCGACGGGGTGCGCAGCTACAACCTCTCCAGCCAGGAGCGCATCGTGCGGGGGCGCATGCCCACCATGGAGATCGTCAACGAACGCTTCTCGCGCAACCTGCGGCTGGGCCTGTTCAACTTCATCCGCCGCAGCCCCGAGATCTCGGTCGGTTCGGTGCAGGTGCAGAAGTACAGCGCGTTCCTGCGTGAGCTGGTGGTGCCCACCAACTTCAACATCATGGCGGTGCGCCCGCTGCGCGGCAACGGTCTGGTGGTCTGCGAGCCGACCCTGCTGTTCGGCGTGATCGACAGCCTGTTTGGCGGCAGCGGCAAGTTCCACACCCGCATCGAAGGGCGCGACTTCTCGCCCACCGAGCAGCGCGTGATCGACCGGCTGGTCGAGGTGGTGGCCGAGGAATACAAGAAGGCCTGGCGCGGCGTGTACCCGCTGGAGCTGTCTTACCAGCGCTCGGAAATGCAGCCCCAGTTCGCCACCATCGCCACCCCGAGCGAGATCGTGGTCTCCACCAGCTTCACGCTGGAGATCGGCGACATCACGGGCTCGCTGCACATCTGCATCCCCTACGCCACGCTGGAGCCGATCCGCGATGTTCTGTACTCCAGCGTGCAGGGCGACGCGATCGAAGTCGATCGCCGCTGGGTCAAGCTGCTGAGCCACGAGATCCAGGCGGCCGAGGTGACCATGGTGGCCGAACTGGCCCAGACCGAGGCCACGGTGGAGCAACTGCTGGCGATGCAGGTGGGCGACTTCCTCGAACTCGACCGCCTCCCCGCGATCCGCGCCCATGTGGACGGGGTGCCGCTCTTCGAATGCCAGTACGGCACACACAAAGGCAAGTACGCCCTGCGTATCGAGCGCAATCTGCGCGGACCCGATTTGACCTGGCTGGGAGATTCCTATGTCAACTGAGAGCACCGAAACCATGAACCAAGACAGCGTTGCCGACGACTGGGCCCAGGCCCTGGAAGAACAGGCCAGCGCGCCTTCTGGAGCGGCCGACAGCGCACCCGCCTTCGAGAGCCACACCCAGCCCGTCACCGCCCACGGCAACCCGATGCAGGACATCCAGATGGTGCTGGACATCCCGGTGCAGCTGACGGTTGAACTGGGTCGAACCAAGGTGCCGATCAAGTACATCCTGCAGCTCGCGCAAGGTTCCATCGTCGAGCTCGATGCGCTGGCCGGCGAGCCGATGGACGTGCTCATCAACGGCTACCTGATCGCCCAGGGCGAGGTGGTGGTGGTGAACGACAAATTCGGTATCCGCCTGACGGACATCGTCACGCCCTCCGAGCGCATGCGCCGGGTCTCGAAGAACTGACATGTTCCAAAATGCCGCTCCCGCGCTGGTGCTGCTGCTGTTGATGGTGGCCGCGGCCTGGTTTCTCCAGCGCTACCGCCGCCACCTGCCCGGCATCGCGAGCCAGAAGGGCCCGGCGCTGCAGCTCATGAACACGCTCTCGCTCGGGCCGCAGCAACGCGTGGTCACGGTGCAGCTGGGCGAAGGCGCCGACCGCGTCTGCCTGGTGCTCGGTGTCGCGCCCGGCAGCATCACCGCGCTGCACCAGATGCCGCTGCCCCCCGAGGTGGTCGCCCCCGTGTCGCCTGGCGCTGCGCCGGCCAGTGGCTTCGCGGCCCGGCTGGCCCAGTTCACGAAAGGCCCCCATGGCCCCCGCTGACCTCCGCTGGCGCCAGCCCCTGGCCCTGGCCTTGCTGCTCGGCCTGTCCGGCGCGGCCATCGCCCAGACCGCGCCGGTCCCCGCTGCCGGCGCTTCGCTGCCGCTGGTGATCGGCCAGGGCGCGGGCGGCGCCAGCTACTCGGTGCCGATCCAGACCCTGCTGTTTTTCACCGCGCTCTCCTTCCTGCCCGCGGTGCTGCTGCTGATGACGGGCTTCACCCGCATCGTCATCGTGCTCTCGCTGCTGCGCCAGGCGCTGGGCACGCAGTCGGCGCCACCCAACCAGGTGGTGGTCGGCCTGTCGCTGTTCCTCACGCTGTTCGTGATGGGCCCCACGCTCGACAAGGTCTACCAGGACGCCTACGCCCCCTACACCGCCAACCAGATCAGCTTCGAGCAGGCGCTCGAACGCGGCCAGGAGCCCATGCGCGCCTTCATGCTCAAGCAGACGCGCCAGAGCGACTTCGAACTCTTCGCCAAGCTCGCCAAACTGCCCGCCGACGTGACCGCGCAGACCGCGCCCTTTCGCGTCATCGTGCCGGCCTTCGTCACCAGCGAACTCAAGACCGCCTTCCAGATCGGCTTCATGATCTTCATCCCCTTCCTGGTGATCGACCTCGTGGTCGCCAGCGTGCTGATGTCGCTCGGCATGATGATGCTGTCGCCGGTGCTGGTGGCGCTGCCGTTCAAGCTGATGCTGTTCGTGCTGGCGGACGGCTGGAACCTGCTGCTGGGTTCGCTGGCCGCCAGTTTCGCGACATGAGCACCCCCACGCTCCACCGCTCCGCGGGTCGCTGCCCCCCGAGGGGGCTGGTCCGCCTTGGGAGCGGCCCGGCGGCGGCCCGATATCTCTTCGACAAGGAATACTGATGGACCCGCAAGCCGCCCTCACCCTCGGTCAAAACGCCCTCTTCCTGATCCTCATGGTGTCCGCGCCGGTGCTCGCCACGGTGCTGGGTGTCGGTCTGCTGGTGAGCCTGTTCCAGGCCATCACCCAGATCCACGAAGCCACGCTGTCTTTCGTGCCCAAGCTGATCGCCGCCATCGCGGTGTTCGCCATCGCCGGACCCTGGATGATGACCACGCTGGTGGACTTCCTGCGCACCACCATCCTGTCGATCCCCGACTACGCCATTTAGATGGCTCCCCCCTGCGCCGCTTCGCGTCACCCCCCCAGGGGGGCGGCACTGGCCGTCCGGCAAAGCCGGCCCGGCGGTGCCCTGGGGCTGGCCTCCCCCTCGCCAGCCCTTCTGTAGGTCCCGAACATGCCGACCTTCAGCGAAGCCGACATCATGGCGCTGGTGTCGCCGGTGTTCTGGCCGTTCCTGCGCATCCTGGCGGTGTTTTCCAGCGCGCCCATCTTCTCGGCCCGGTCGGTGCCGATGCGCACGCGGGTGGCGCTGGCCATGCTGATCGCGCTGTGTGCCCAGGCGGTCCTGCCCGAGCAACCCGTCATCGGCCTCACCGATCCCGACGCGTTTGCCGTGGTGCTGCAGCAGGTGGTGGTGGGTGTGGCCATCGGCCTGGCGGTGCGCATCGTGTTCTCTTCGGTCGAGCTCGCGGGTGAGGTCATCGGTCTGCAGATGGGCCTGAACTACGCCGGCTTCTTCGACCCCTCCACCAACTCGCAGACCAGCGCCGTGGGCCGCTATTTCGGCAACATCACCATGCTGCTGTTCGTGGTGCTGGGCGGTCACCTCATGGTGTTGCAGGCGGTGGTGTCCAGCTTCGAGACCTTTCCGCTCGGCGGCAGCGCCTTCGAATCGATCAACCGCCTGCGCCTGCACGAGCTCGGCGCCGTGGTGTTCCGCTATGGCCTGTGGATCGCGCTGCCCATGATCGGCCTGCTGCTGTTCATCAACATCGTGCTCGGCTTCGTCTCGCGCATCGCACCGCAGATGAACGCCTTCGCCATCGGCTTCCCGCTCACCATCACGGCCGGCCTGATCGGCATCGCCGCCACGCTGCCCATGCTCGACGGCCCGGTGGTCGCGCTGCTGAAACTGGCGACAGACATCTTCACCGGCGGTTGACGACGAAGCACCCCCGCAGCGCGCCCCTCACTCCCAGCGCAGATCACGCAGCTTCCAGTCCGCGCCCTCGCGGCGCCACTCCAGGGTCACCGCATACGGCGCCACCCGCTCGGGGATCAGACCCTGGGCGCCCGTCACCACCACCTGGGCCTCGGTCAGACCGATGGGCGAGCCCGGTGGATCGATGCGACTGTTGCGCGACACCGCGATCACCTTCACCTGCGCATAGCGCAGGAACATCAGCGTCATGGTCTTGCGCGCCCAGTCGGCGTCGTATGTGTCCTGCGCGCGGAACTTGGCACCGAGCAGGTCCATCACCGCCCCGGTGTCGCGGGCTTCGATCTGGTCCTGCAACTGCTGCACGGCGGCTTCGAGAGAAGCCTGGGGATCGTCCTTGCTGCAGGCTGTGAGCCCGACAGTCAGGCAGAACAGCACGCCCATGAAAATCCGCCGCTTCATGTCTGAACCCCCGCCCCTGTTCGATGCCCTTGTCGAGAAGGATGGCACGTGTGCGTTCACGGGGTCTGCGGCTGGCTGTGCCACCAGATCTGGCAGCGCTGGCACACGTCACCCTCAAATTCAGCTTTCAACACCCCATCCAGCACCATCCGCGGCAAGGGGTCGCCGGGGTTTCGGGCCACGAGGTGGGTGCCAGTGGACTGGGCCCAGATCTGGAACAGTTCTTCGGAGGCCACCTGGTAGGTGACGTGCCAGTGCGCGATGCCACCGGTCGCGCTGGAAGCCAGCACTTCATACGCCACGTGCACGTCTTCCTGCAGCTTCACGCGCTGCCAGTAGGCGGCCAGTTCGGTGGCGCCACGCTGAACGGCAAACGGGGTGTTGTGGTATTCGCCGTCTTCCGCGAACAGGGCCACGAACAGGGACTCATCGCGTTGTTCCCACGCCGCCTTGTAGCCTTGCATGAATTGTTCGATGTTCACGATGCACCTCTTGAGTGGTCAGGTCCCTGGTCAAGGCACGGACCCCGGCGGCCCGTTGGGTTCACACCAGGCTGTTGCGGATCGCGTAAACCGTCAGCTCCGCGTTGTTGCTCAGGTGCAGTTTCTCCAGCACCCGCGCGCGGTAGACGCTGACCGTCTTGGGGCTGAGCATGAGTTCTTCGGCGATTTCAGAGAGTTTCTTGCCGGAGGCGATTTTCTGCAGGGTCTGCAGTTCGCGTTCGGACAGGCTGGCGTGCAGTTCCTGGTCTTCCGGCGCGTTGAGGTTGTCCACCAGCATCTGGGCCACTTCGGGGGTGACGAACTTGCGCCCCTGCTGCACCGTGCGGACGGCGTTGACGAGTTCGGCCGGGTCACCGGCCTTGTTGAGGTAGCCACGGGCGCCCGCGCGCAGGCAGCGGATGGCGTACTGGTCTTCCGGGTACATGGAGACCACCAGCGTCTTGACGGGGGAGCCCTCTTCCCTCAGCGCCGCCAGCACCTCCAGGCCACCGCGCCCGGGCATGTTGAGGTCGAGCACGAGCACGTCGCAGGGGCTCTTGCGCAACTGCTCGCGCAGCTCGGGGTAGCTGCCGGCCTCGCCCACCACCTGGATGTCGACCGCCTCCGAGATGGTGTCGCGGATACCGCGGCGCACCATGGCGTGGTCGTCACACAAAATCACCTTGATCATGGGGGTCTTCCTGATGGTTGCTGGAGGTGCCTGAGCCGCCGAGCGGCACCGACAAGATGACCGAGGTGCCGCGGCCGGAGGAGCTGACGTCGAGCCAGCCGTTCACCTTCTCGGCGCGCTCCTTGAGTCCGAGCAGGCCAAACGACTGGGCCTTGCGCAGGGCGTCGGCGCTCATGCCGTGGCCGTTGTCGCTGACCTCCAGCGTGAGCACGCCCTCGCGGTCGCTGAGGTCGATCTCCACCGCGCTGGCGTGGGCGTGTTTGGCGACGTTGGTGAGCGCTTCCTGCGCGGTGCGGTAGGCCACCAGCTGCAGCTCGCGCGGCACATCCATCTGCTCCGAAGAGCGGCGCACGTGCACGCGCAGGCCGGTGCGCTGCTCGAAGCTGGCGCCGAGCCACTGCACCGCGGCCACCAGGCCCTGGTCCAGGATGGGTGGACGCAGGTTCATCATGATGCGCTGGCTGGCGCCCAGGGCGTGCTGCAACATCTCCAGCGCGGTGTCCATGTGCTGGCGCATGTCGGCTTCGACCGTGCGGCGCGCCACCCACGACAGGTCGAGCTTGACCGCCGCCAGCGCTCCGCCGATGTCGTCGTGGATTTCGCGCGCGATGTCGGCGCGCTCCTGTTCGATGCTGGTCTGCAGGTGTTCGGCCAGCTCGGCCAGTCGACGGCGCGAATCGGCCAGTTCGGCGTCGGCGCGGGCCTTGGCGCGCCGGGTTTCGCTCACCTCCAGCGCGCGCTCGATGACGTGCGAGAGACGGTTCATGCTGTCCTTGAGCAGGTAGTCGCTCACGCCGCGGTGCATGGCATCGACCGCAGCGGTCTCGCCGATGGCGCCCGAGAGGATCACAAAGGGGATGTCGATGCCGTTCTGGAGGGCCTGTTCCCAGGCGTCCATGCCGGTGAAACCGGGCAGGTGGTAGTCGGCCAGCACGAGGTCGTGTTGCCCGGACGCCAGTTCGCGCCGGAAATCGTCCAGGGTGTCGACCAGGGTGAGCTGGCAGTTCATCTGGCTGCGTTGCAGCGCGAACTTGACCAGCGCGTGGTCGACCCGGGAATCCTCGAGGTGGAGGATGCGCACCAGGCGCTTGTCGGTGTGTTCTGGCATGCCGCTATTTGGTGGATGGGTCGGACGGGTGGCCAGACTCCCGGGGGCAAGGCGGCGAAATGCTGCTGAATTTGACCCGTTATCTGCCGATACAGGATGTCTATGGTCGGGAAAATTGTAATGCCCGACAGCCCGAGACCTGTCTCACCCACAGCCCGATACACCCAACGCACCGCACACCATGGACCACCCGATGATGCAGCAGACGACACCGTCTGTGTCCCTGCCCGTGAACCTGGTGGCCGACATCCAGGACTCGCTGCTGATGGCCATGACCGATCTGAAGCGGCTCGAAGGCCTGCTTGATCACGCCACGGGCAACCTGCTGGAGCGCTTCAGCACGGCCAACCACGCGCTGGGCAACCTGGCGTCGCAGAAAGACACCGACGATCTCCTGAGCATCCGCCACAGCCTGCACCAGGCCGTGACCGAGCTGCAGTTCCACGACATGGCGACCCAGCTCATCGTGCACACCGGCAAGGTGCTGCAGGGCTGCGCCTGGAAGCTCGCCGACGAGACCATGGAGCCCGAAGAAGACGAGTTGCCTCTGTACATCGACCCCACGCCCGACCGGCCCAGCCCCGTCACCCAGAACGAGATGGACGCCGGTTCCATCGACCTGTTCTAAAGCTAAAGCAGCCGGCCCTTTTTGCCGATATGTGTTCGAAACACGGAGTACTCCATGCAATCGATTCTTGCCGTTGACGACTCGGCGTCCATGCGAAAAATGGTGTCGTTCACCCTGACCGGTGCCGGTTTTCACGTGGTGGAAGCGGTGGATGGCCAGGACGCCCTTGAAAAGGCCCAGAACCACGCCATCGATCTGGTTCTGACCGACCAGAACATGCCCCGGCTTGACGGCCTGGGCCTGACCAGGAAGCTGCGCGAGCACCCCAAATTCAAGACCACGCCCATCCTGATCCTGACCACCGAGTCGAGCGACCTGATGAAGCAGGCCGGCCGTGCCGCCGGTGCCACGGGCTGGCTGGTCAAGCCGTTTGATCCGGGTCGCCTGATCGAGGTCATTCAGAAGGTCATCCGCTGAAGACCGCCACGACACGTCCCCGATCCAGGAGCCATACATGGGTGAAATGATGAATGAAGGCGCGAACCTCGGTGGCAACATCGACCTGAGCCAGTTCTACGAAATTTTCTTTGAGGAAGCCGGCGAAAACCTGGACCAGATGGAGCAGATGCTGCTGCACCTGGACCTGGAGCAGGCCGACGACGAAGAACTCAACGCCATCTTCCGCTGCGCGCATTCCATCAAGGGCGGCGCGGCCACTTTCGGCTTTGCCGACGTGGCCGAGCTCACGCACCAGATGGAGTCGCTGCTGGACAAGCTGCGCCGCCACGAACTGCAGCCCACGCCGCCCATGGTGGACGTGCTGCTGGAATCGTCCGACGCGCTGCGCCTGCTGCTGGCGCGCCACCAGGGCCGCAACGTGGACTCTCCGGGCACATCCGATCTGGTCAGCCGCATCAGCCGGCTGGCCCACGGGGTACCTGTGGCCGCGCCCGTGGTGAGCACGCCGGAACCGGTCAACACGCCGCAGGCCGCACCGGTCATCGCCGCCCCGCCCGCCGCCAGTGGCGAACGTGAGCTGGACATCCACATCGGTCCGATGGACAACCCGGCCGAGGCCGACTGCATCGCCGAACTGTTCCGCGACATCACCGGCCTGGGCCGCATCGAAGCGCTGCCCTGCGATGAAGCGGACCGGCGCGTCTACCGCGTGCACACCACGTCCAGCGACACCGACCTGATGGACCTGTTCACGTTCCACGTGAGCAAGGAACAGATCCAGATCGTGGACAAGTCCGCCCAGGCCACCCAGGCGCCAGGCCCGACACCCGGCGCCGACTTCGGCTTCTTCGACGGCGCCCCGGGGGTGCCCGTGGAGGCGCCCACCGCCAACACCGCACCGGTGGCGACACCAGCGCCGGTGGCGACCGCTGGCCCCAAAGTTGAGGCGCGCGCGCCCACCCCGACCTCGCCCGAATCGAGCACGCTGCGCGTGTCGGTGAGCAAGGTGGATCAGCTGATCAACCTGGTGGGCGAACTCGTCATCACCCAGGCCATGCTGGCGCAAAAGAGCCGCGAGCTCGACAGCACCGCCAACCAGCCCCTGCTGGCCGGTCTGGCCGACCTCGACCGCAATACCCGCGACCTGCAGGAAGCGGTGATGTCGATCCGCATGATTCCGATGTCGGTGGTGTTCAACCGCTTCCCGCGCATGCTGCGCGACCTGGCCGGCAAGCTGGGCAAGAAGGTCGAGCTGATCACCCACGGCGAGGCCACCGAACTCGACAAGGGCCTGATCGAGAAGATCACCGACCCGCTGACCCACCTGATCCGCAACAGCTGCGACCACGGCATCGAGATGCCCGACGAGCGCCGCGCCAAGGGCAAGTCCGACCACGGCAACATCACGCTCTCGGCCTCGCACCAGGGCGGCTCCATCCTGATCGAGGTGCGCGACGACGGCAAGGGCCTCTCGCGCGAGAAGCTGCTGAAGAAGGCACGCGAAAAAGGCATGGACGCACCCGACTCGCTGAGCGACGCCGAGGTCTGGAACCTGATCCTCGCGCCAGGCTTCTCCACCGCCGAGGTCGTGACCGACGTGTCCGGCCGTGGCGTGGGCATGGACGTGGTCAAGAAGAACATCGCCTCGCTGGGCGGCACGGTCGAGATCGACTCCTCCGAAGGTTATGGCATGAGCGTCAAGGTGCGCCTGCCGCTCACGCTGGCCATCATGGACGGCATGAGCGTGCGCGTCAGCGACGAGGTCTACATCCTGCCGCTGTCGTCGGTGATCGAGTCGTTCCAGATCCGGCCGAGCGACATCAACACCGTGGCGCAGGGCGCCCAGCTGGTGAAGGTGCGCGACGAATACATGCCGGTGATCGAACTGGAGCGGGTGTTCCAGGTGCCGCGTTTCGAATACAACCCGGCCAGCCCGATCATGGTGGTGGTGGAGTCCGACGGCGCCCGCGTGGCGCTCATGGTGGACGAGCTGCTGGGACAGCAACAGGTGGTGATCAAGAACCTGGAGTCGAACTACCGCAAGGTGCCCAACATCTCGGGCGCCACCATCTTGGGCGATGGCAAGGTGGCCCTGATCCTGGACACCTCGGGTCTGGTGCGCCGTTCGAGGCACTGATTCCGCGTTCCAAGTCCGCCGTCCACCTGGTGTCTCCATGCTGCAATCGACCCGCCCTCCGCTTCGCGCCACCCAGCCTCCACAGGATCTGGCGGGGCTGGACGACGGCCCCCTGTCCCAGGGCCGCGAGTTCCTCTGGTCCGACGCCGATTTCACGCGCATCAAGGCGCTGATCTACAAGAAGGCGGGCATCAGCCTGCACGACGGCAAACACGCCATGGTCTACAGCCGCGTCTCGCGCCGCCTGCGCGACACCGGCCACACCAGCTTCAAGAGCTATCTGGACGGGCTGGAGCAACACGACGGTCCCGAATGGCAGGCGTTCATCAACGCGCTGACCACCAACCTCACGGCGTTTTTCCGTGAGCAGCACCACTTTGAAATCCTGCACGATCTGCTGGCCGCGAAACGCACCCAGCCCTGGCGCATCTGGTGCTCGGCCGCCTCCACCGGCGAAGAACCGTATTCGATCGCCATGACGGCCACCGAGGCGCTGGGCAGCAGCGGCAACTTCAGCCTGGTCAACAGCGACATCGACACCCAGGTGCTGGCCACCGCCGCGCGCGGGGTCTACAAGAGCGAAGGCGTGAAGGGCCTGAGCCCCGATCGGCTGCAGCGCTACTTCATGCGTGGCAAGGGCAACAACGCCGGCCTCATGCGCGTGAAACCCGAGCTGCAAAAGCACATGGAGTTCATGAGCGTCAACCTGATCCAGGACCTGCCGTTTCGCGAACCCTTTGACGTCGTCTTCTGCCGCAACGTGATGATCTATTTCGACGCCGCCACCCAGCGCCAGGTGCTGGAGCGCATCCACCGGGTGATGAAACCCGGCGGCATGCTGTTCGTCGGTCACGCGGAGAACTTCAGCGACGCGCGCAGCCTGTTCACCCTGCACGGAAAGACGGTGTATGAGCGCATATGATGCCGCCCCCAGCCCGGTCCGCCCCCCCATGCCCGCCTTCGCTGCGACGGGTCTCATGCGCAGTCCCAGCCTGGATGCCCTGAAGGCACAACCCCGCAAGCCGGGTGAGGCCTCGTTCCTCTACCACGACCACCACTTCAAGCACGACGCCGTGAAGGTGCTGCCGGGCGAGTACTACGTGACCACCGCGGACATGATGATCATGACCGTGCTCGGCTCCTGCATCGCCGCCTGCATCTGGGACCCCAAGGTCCGCGTCGGCGGCATGAACCATTTCATGCTGCCCGAGGGCAACGGTGACACCTCCGGGCGCTACGGCTCCTACGCCATGGAACTGCTGATCAACGAGATGATCAAGCTCGGCGCCCGGCGCGAGACCATGCAGGCCAAGGTGTTCGGCGGTGGCCAGGTGATGCACAGCTTCACCACCATGAATGTCGGTGAACGCAACACGGAATTCGTGCTCGACTACCTGCAGACCGAACGCATCGCCGTGATCTCCAGGGACGTGCTCGACATCCATCCGCGCAAGGTGTGCTATTTCCCGGCCACCGGCAAAGCCATGTGCAAGCGCCTGGCGCATTCGCACCCCGAGACGCTGGAAACGCAGGAGCGCAAGGGCAGCGCGGCGATGGTGGCCAAGACCACGTCCGGCGGCTCGGTCGATCTGTTCTGAACACATGACAACCACCCCCGTCGCTTGCTCGCTGCGCGCAGCCGCATCCCCCCTCAAGGGGGCAACACCAGTGGCCCGGCAAAGCCGGTTCCACGGTGTTTTTGGGCAAGGCACGCGTTTCCCCAAAAAGGATTGAAATGGCCCAGATCAAAGTGGTGGTGGTCGACGATTCGGCGCTGGTGCGCAGCCTGCTGACCGAGATCATCAACCGCCAGCCGGACATGCGTTGCGTGGGGGCGGCCAGCGACCCGCTGGTGGCGCGCGAGATGATCCGCGAACTCAACCCCGACGTCATCACGCTCGACGTGGAAATGCCGCGCATGGACGGGCTCGAATTCCTCTCGCGCCTGATGCGCCTGCGCCCGATGCCGGTGGTGATGGTCTCCACCCTCACCGAGCAGGGTGCCGAGATCACCCTGCGCGCGCTCGAAATGGGCGCCGTGGACTACGTGGCCAAACCGCGCATCGGCATCAGCAGCGGCCTGCAGGAACTCGCCACCGACATCGTGGACAAGATCCGTGTCGCCGCCTGCGCCCACGTCAAGCGCCTGGGCCCCGCGCCCGCCGCCTCGCCGGCACCGGCAGCGGGTGCAGCACCCGGTCTCAGCGTGAGCGAGCCGCCCCGCGCACCGCTGCCGCGCCTGTCGACCGAAAAAATCATCTGCATCGGCGCCTCCACCGGCGGCACCGAGGCCATCCGCGAGGTGCTGGTGCCGCTGCCGGCCGACTCACCCGCCATCGTGATCACCCAGCACATGCCACCGGGTTTCACCACCAGCTTTGCGGCGCGGCTCAATTCGCTCTGCCGCATCAACGTGGAAGAAGCGCGCCACGGCCAGCGCATCCTGCCCGGCCACGCCTACATCGCGCCCGGTGGCCACCACCTGCGCATCGACCGCAGCGGTTCGAACTACGTCGCCGTGGTCGAAGACACCGAGCCGGTCAACCGGCACCGCCCTTCGGTGGAGGTGCTGTTCAAGTCGGCCGCGCGCGTGCTCGGCCCCAACGCGCTGGGCATCATGCTCACCGGCATGGGTGCCGACGGTGCGCAGGCCATGCGCGAGATGAAGGACGCCGGCAGCTACAACTACGTGCAGGACGAGGCCAGCTGCGTCGTCTTCGGCATGCCGCGCATGGCCATTCAGGCCGGCGCGGCGCACGAGGTCCTGCCGCTTTCGCAGATCACCCCCGCCCTGCTCAACCGCCTGGCCAGCAACCCCGCCCTGGTGCGCCACCGCATCTGAAGTCCATTGCCCCACCACCCTGACATTGAACATGACGCCCATGAACACCCGCCGCACCTTCACCTCCGGGCTGCTGCTCGCCGGTCTCCTGATCTCCGGTGCCGCGCTCGCGCTGGACGCACCCAAGGAGCGCGCCATCCTGACCATCACCGGCAAGATCGCCGAAAAGAACGCCGGCGACAAGGCGCGTTTCGACATGAAGATGATCGAGGCCCTGCCGCAGCACACCTTCACCACCAGCACGCCCTGGTTTGACAAGCCGGTCAAGTTCACCGGCCCGCTGCTGGCCGACGTGCTGGCCGCGGTCAAGGCCAGCGGCAGCAAGATCAGCGCCGTGGCCATCAACGACTACAAGATCAGCATCCCCGTGGACGACACCACCAAGTACAAGCTGGTGGTCGCTCGCCTGATCGACGACCGGGCCATCCCTGTGCGCGAGAAGGGCCCGCTGTTTGTGGTCTACAACTTTGACAGCGCCGCCGAACTGCGCACCTCGACCTACTACGAACGTTCGATCTGGCAACTCAAGGCCCTGGAAGTGCAATGATGTTCCAGTTGCCGAATCTGGCCCGCTGGCAAGGTCGGCAATGGGTCATTGCCCTCACCTTGCTGCTGGCGATCACCCTCACCCCGCTGGGCTGGATCCAGTGGCGGCAGTTCCGCCTGCTCGACGACGTGTCGAACAACCAGGTCGATTCGATCATGTGGCAGGCCTACCAGCTCGAACGCGAACTGGGACGGCTCAGGCAGAGCCTGACGCACGCCGGCAGCCCCGAAGTGGATGGCGAAACACTGGTCGAACGCTACGAGGTTTTCCTCAGCCGCATCGACCTGCTGACCAAAATCCCCCGCCGCGACCTGCTCGAAGCATCGTACGAATACACCACCACGGTGGCGCTGATCAACGACTTCGTCAAGATCGCCGATCCGCTGTTTGCGCAATCGCAGCAATTGATCGACAACCCCGAGCAGCGCCAGCTGCTGCTGAACCGCGTTGACGCGTTGCAGCTGCCGCTGGCCGAACTCACGCGCGAGGCCAACCGGGCCGTCGCGCGTTTCCTCGACGAACGCAACCAGCAGCTGCAACAGCAGGGCCTGCTGGTGATCGGTCTGGCCGCGGGCCAGATCGTGATCATGCTGCTCTTCCTCGGCTTGCTGATCCGCCACATCCGGCGCCAGCAGCGGCAGTATATCCAGCTGGAAAGGCTCAGCCAGGAGCTCGCCGAAGCGCGCGACCAGGCCGAAGCGGCGAACCACGGCAAGAGCGTCTTCCTGGCCAACATGAGTCACGAGATCCGCACCCCGTTCCAGGGCCTGCTGGGCATGCTCAACCTGCTCGACGATGCCACGCTGTCCAGCCAGCAGCGCGACTACCTGGGCACCGCCCGCGACTCTGCGCTGCACCTGCTCGGTGTGCTCAACGACATCCTCGACGTCTCGACCCTGGAGTCGGGCACGCTCAAGCTGTCGGTGGCGCCGATCCACCTGCCGGGTGTGCTGCATGAGGTGGACGGTCTGATGCAGGTCGCTGCGCGCGACAAGGGCCTGAGCCTGAACATGTACGCCGCAGCCGACCTGCCCGGATGGGTCATGGCCGACGCCACCCGCCTGCGCCAGATCATGTTCAACCTGATCAACAACGCCATCAAGTTCACGCCCAAGGGCAGCGTGATCGCCGAACTCACGCGCGCGCCCGACGGACAGTCCGGTGTGGTCCTGGCGGTGCGCGACACCGGCGTGGGCATGGACCCGGAAACCCTGGAGCGTCTTTTCACCCGCTTCTACCAGGCCGACAACTCGCTGCGTCGCCGCATCGGCGGCACCGGTCTGGGTCTGGAGATCTCGCGCAACCTGGCCCGCATGATGGGCGGCGACATCGAAGTCAGCAGCCAACCCGGCGTGGGCTCGGTGTTCACGGTGCGCCTGCAACTGCCCGAGGCGCAGGACCCGGCCGAGGAACATGTCATCCCGGCCGGCAGCGGTCAGACGCGCCAGTTGCGCGTGCTGGTGGCCGAAGACCACCCGATCAACCTGAAGTACATGAGCATCCTGCTCGACAAGATGGGGCACGAAGCCACCTTCTGCGAAAACGGTCAGGAAGCCCTGCAGTTGCTGGCGATGCACACGTTTGACGTGGTGCTGCTGGACTACCACATGCCGGTGCTCGACGGCATGGCCACCACCGAAGCCATCCGCCAGCTCGACGGCCCGGCGTCGCAGATCAAGGTGATCCTGGTCACGGCCGACGTCGTCAACGACACGCGCAAGCGCGCGCTGGACGTAGGTGTGAACGAGTTCGCCAGCAAACCGCTGCAGGCCAGCGACCTGCAGCGTGCACTGGCACGTTGCGGCCTGCTCGACGAGCCTGGCCACAGATCGCTGCTGGGCGCGCTGAACACGCGCGCGTCAAACCCGTTCCCGCTGTCGTCGTACGAGCTGCCGGTGCGTCTGCCGGACCTGAGCCTTTCAGCCGCGGGCCTGGTCGACACCGAGTCGTACACCGAGATCGTGGCCATGATGCCGGACGACTCGCTCGACGAGCTGCTCAAGACCGTGTTCGAACCCCCGGAGGGTACGGTGCACGTGTTGCTGGCGGCGCTGGCCGAAGGCAACCACGCGGCGGTGGGCTACAACGCCCACAAGCTCAAGGGTACCTGCATGCTGATGGGCTTCCGCGCGCTGGTGAAAACGTCTGCCCAGATCGAACACCTGGCCACGCAGACGCAGGACGTGGTGCCGGTGGCGCTGGGTCAGCAACTGCTGCGCGAGATGGAGCTCACACAAAAGGCCTTGCGCCACTTCGAGTTGCGCCAGGCGGCATGAAGCCGTCCGACAAGGCCGGCCCGGCGGCGCCCTGGTTTGCACCGCTTCGTGCATCGGGGTGTGCTCCGGCGCCATGAAAGTACCGATACGGCCCTCCATTCGGTCGGCAGTCCCGCCAAAACAAAGGGCAGGTGCATGGCACCTGCCCTTTGTTTTGGGCGTGGTTGTTGATCAGACCCGGCGGCTGATCAGACTGCCCGCTTCCAGCGGCGCCCAGCTGCTGGTGCCCTGCTCGGTGTAGGCCACCGGCTCCTGGCCGGGACGGCCTTCGCCCGGCTGCGTAGACGCTGCGTTGTTCGACACCGACGTGGGGACCGCGGTGCCGGTCACCTGGGCCGGGCTTGTATCGGTGGCCACCGGTGTGATCGCAGCCGATAACCCCACGCCGGTCGAGCTCTCGGCGACCTGCAGCTGTTGCTCCCGGCCGAGCACCACGTCAACCACCGCAGCGCTGGCCTTCCAGACGCTGGTGAGCACGTCCTGCAGTGGCAGTTTCTGGGCCGCCTTTTCCTGTGCCAGGGCTTCGGCTGCCAGGCGTTCTGCCTTTTCCGCCGCCTCGGCCTGGCTGGTCGGGGCGTTTTCGCGGCCCCCGTCGGCCTGCTCCCGTGGCAACAAAGGCGCGGTTGACGGCGCGGTGGATTCGGCCGCGTCTTTTCCACCGCTGGCCATCCGTGTGGCCTGCGCCTGACCGTCTCGTCCACCGGTGTTCGTGCCCGTCTGCGTGTCTCGCGAGAGGGCCCGCGTGGGCTGGACGGCCGAGACGATGGCCACTGGCGCGACCACGGGGGACGCGGCTGGCGGCCAATGCACCGGCTGGCTGGTTGTGAAACTGATCATGGCAAACCCCTTGAGAACGGGACCAGCGGATCAAGACAATTCCGCTGGTCCTCTGAGGTTTCGGCCGTGCATCCCCGAACTTGAGCCCTTTTCACCGCCTTGTTCCGACGAACGGCAGCACAAAAATCGGATACCCGATGTTCACCGCGCCGGAGCGTGATCCGCAACGCATGAGAAGCCCCAGCCAAGGGGCACCGCCGGGCCGGCACTCAGCCCCCTTGAGCGGGTCGCGCGAAGCGCGGCGGGGGTGTTCAGACCGATGTGAACTCTTTTTCGTGCATCCAGGCGGCGTGCTTGGGCGCGCGCTTGGTTTTCGACCATTCGTTGAGCATGTCCCATTTCACGTCGTCGAGCTTCTTCATCATCTCGGGCGTGGCGGTGTTGGCCGCCAGCTCCAGGCGGTGGCCGTTCGGATCGAAGAAGTAGATCGATTTGAAGATGGTGTGGTCGGTCACACCGACCACCGGGATGCCGGCGGCTTCCAGGCGAGCCTTGGTGGCTTCCAGTTCCGCCACGGTATCGACTTCGAGCGCGATGTGCTGCACCCAGTCGGGGGTGTTGGGGTCGCGGCCCATTTCGGGCGCATTGGGCAGCTCGAAGAAGGCCAGGATGTTGCCGCCGCCCGCGTCCATGAACAAATGCATGTAAGGGTCGGGTGCGTGGGTCGAGGGCACCTGGTCTTCGGCGATGGCGAGCACGAAGTTCATGCCCAGGTGCTTCTGGTACCACTCGACGGTGGTCTTGGCGTCCTTGCAACGGTAGGCGACATGGTGGATCTTGCGGATGTTGGACATGGTGTTTTCCTTCGGGTGAATGGGTTCAGACGCCTTCGCGGGCGATGGCGAGGGCCTGCTTGAGGGCACTGATGTCGCCCACCTGGTTGGCCAGCAGCAGGATCAGCTTGGCGTTGAGCAGCTGGCTCTGTTCGTCGCTGAGGTCGCGGTGGGTCTCGATCAGGGCTTCGTAGAAATCGTCGCCGGGCGTGAAGTCGCGGAAGTAACGCTGGCCGGGTTCGGCGAGGTTGGGCTGGAGTTGCAAGGGCATGTTGTGTCTCCTCGGGTGGTGTTCAGGCCGCCACGGTTTCAGGGGTGGTCTGTGCGGTCGCACGGGCCAGCGCGGCGCGCACGGCGGCGACGTCAAACCGGCGCCAGCGCGCGGCCACGTGCTGGTCGGGGCGCATCAGGTAGCAGGTGCCGGGACGCGCATCCATGCGCTGGGCCATCAGTCCGTCGCGGTCGTGCAGCACCGTGAGGCCAGCCGCCTTGTCCGACACTTTGTCGGCGTGCGCCGTGACCAGCACCACCTCCACCGGGATGGAAGCACTGGACAGCGGCGCGGCCTGCGCGCGCACCAGCGGGTCGAGCTGCTCCACGCTGTCGGCAAAGGCCAGCAACTGGAAGCGGTTGCCCAGCTGATCGAGCAGCCAGGCGTCTTGCCCCGCGACCCGCACCGGCGCGTCGTCCAGCGGCGCGCCCGGGACCATGTCACCGTCGAAAGCATCCGCGTCGGGCGTGTTCAGGGCCGAGTTCACCAGGAAGGCCGGCACGCTCAGCCGCCCGGAATTCACCAGCTTGCGGGCAAACGGTTGCGTGCGCGCCAGCTCCAGCGCGGCGTTGCGGAACAGCTTGCTGACCGCGCTCTTGGGTGTGATGAAGTCGGTGGAGCGGGTGGAGTTGCGGATGTTTTCGTCGGCGGCGTAGGTGCGGTCGGCGTCGTAGCTGTCGAGCAGTCGCTCGGGCGCCAGGCCCTTCATCACCAGCGCCAGCTTCCACATCAGGTCGTCGGTGTCCTGGAAGCCGGAGTTGGCACCGCGTGCGCCGAACGGCGAGACCTGGTGCGCCGCATCGCCCACGAACAGCAGATGCCCGTGGCGGAAGTTCTTCATGCGCCGGCACTGGAAGGTGTAGATGCTGGCCCACTCCAGCTCGAACTCGCGCTCGTCGCCCAGCATGGCCTTCACGCGTGGAATGATGTTCTCGGGCTTCTTCTCTTCTTCCGGATCGGCGTCCCAGCCGAGCTGGAAGTCGATGCGCCAGACGTTGTCGCTCTGCTTGTGCAACAGCACGCTCTGGTTGGGATGGAACGGTGGGTCGAACCAGAACCAGCGCTCGGCCGGGAAGTCGGCCTTCATGATCACGTCGGCTATCAGGAAGCGGTCCTTGAACACGTGGCCTTCGATGTCCAGGCCGAGCTGGCGGCGCACGTTGCTGCGCGCCCCATCGGCGACGATCAGCCAGTCGGCGTCGATCTCGAAGTTGCCGTCGGGGGTTTCGATGCTCACGCGCGCACCGTCGGCCAGCGGCTCGACGCCGACCACCTTGTATTTCCAGCGCAGGTCCACGCCCAGCGCTTCGGCACGGTGCACCAGCGCTTCTTCCAGGTGGTACTGCTGCAGGTTGATCATGCCGGGGCGCTTGTGGCCGGCATCGGGCACGAGGTTGAAGCGGTAGACCTCTTCTTCGCGCAGGAAGGTGCGGCCCACGTTCCAGCTCACACCCTTGTCGACGATGGGGTCGCCGACGCCGAGGCGGTCGAGGATTTCGAGTGCGCGCTTGGCGTAACAGACGGCGCGCGAGCCGAAGGAGACGCTGTCTTCTTCGTCGAACAGCAGCACGTCCAGCCCCTGCAGGCGGGCGTCGATGGCGGCGGCGAGGCCGACCGGACCGGCGCCGATGACGACCAGCGGTTTGCGCTGCGGCGCGCCCTGCATGAGGTCGGCCGGGCCGGTGTACGGGAAGGTGGGGTAGGTGTAGGTGGCCATCCGGTGTTTGCTCCTTCGTTGTCACCTCCGCTGGAGAAAAGCGGTGGCGTTGTCAGGGTTGGACTGTAGCCGATAATTTCACATCAGTAAATACGTTTCTCTAAACGTAATTTGTAAACCCATCAAAACGGTGATCCTGATTGTTCCCTCCGGATGTGCGGGATGCAAGGAAAGGTGCTGTGAGGAACCGCTCTGGGTCCGTCTGGGTCTTGGCGGGTCTGGCGAGGCCGGGCGCTCTGCGCCGCTCATGTCCCCCGGCGGCCTGCGGCCACCTCCTCCTTTACTTCGCTATGCAGAACACCCCACCTCGCCAGACCGGTGGCGCGTGGGTAAGCGAACGAAGAGGCCTGCCTTGATCGCCGGCGTGCAGGCCGACTGCAAACACCAGTGACTTGCGCGCGGGTATTCCCGCTATGAGCGTCCACCCATGTGCAGGCCGCGAACGGCGGGTGGTTGACGCAGCGAAGTAAAGGAGGAGGCGGCCGCAGGCCGCCGGGGGACATGAGCGCAGTTGACCGCCCGGCGTTCGCGGCAACCCCACCCTTGGGCGTGCAACGCGCCGCCACCCGACACGTCGGCAACTCACCCGAAAGGGCGAGAAGCGAGAAAAATCAGATACCCGCTTCGCCAGCGATGTCGTCAACCGCGTCATCGACCGGCTCGTCCACCGGCGGCTTGACCAGAGTGACCGGCACCGGCGAGAGCCGCACCATCTCCTGCGACACCGAGCCCAGCACCGCCGCGCGCAGACCGCCACCGTGCGCCGTCATGATCACCGCCTCGCAGCCGTTGCGCTCCACCATCTCGACCAGCATGTTCGCCGGGTCTCCGGTGGCCGTGTCCTGCGTCACCGACAGCCCCGCTGCCTGCAGCAGGTGCACGGCCGAGCGCATGAGATCGTGGCCTGCGGCCTCGTTCACCTGCTCCAGCACCGCCGGATCGTGCGCCACCATCAGTTCGTACAGCGTCGCCGTTTCCTGCACATTCGCCACCACGAAACGCGCCTTGAGACCCGCGCTCACCAGTCGCAGGGCATGGCGCACCGCCAGCAAGGCGTGCTCGGAACCGTCTACAGGAATCAGGATCTTGATCATTGAAGCTCTCCTCTGGGCTCGTGAAATGGGACGGTTGTGGTCTGTCAGAGAGGGCGCTCGTTGAGCACGCACCAGTACAGCTCGATGTGCTCCACGACGTCCATGAATTTGCTGAAGTTCACCGGCTTCTCGATGTAGGAATTGACGCCCAAGTCGTAGGCGGTCGTGAGGTCCCGGTCTTCACGCGACGAGGTCAGAACCACCACCGGAATGCGGCGAAATCGCTCGTGCGCCTTGAGCTGGCGCAACACCTCCAGGCCATTGACCTTGGGCAGGTTGATGTCGAGCAGGATCACCGCCGGCAAAACCTCGCCCGCCTCCCAGCGCGGCAGGAAAGCCAGGGCCTCCTCACCATCGCGGGCGACCTGGATCTGATTGGTGAACTTCTTCTTGCTGAACGCGCGCAGCGTCAGGTCCAGATCCATCGGGTTGTCTTCCACCAGCAGGATCGGGGGCACGGCAACTGTGGCATTCATTCAGGAAACTCCAGATAAAAAGTGGCACCGGCGCCGAGTTGGCTCTCCGCCCAGACACGGCCCCCCATGCGCTGCACCGCCTTGGCCACCAGTGCCAGGCCCACGCCTGTGCCCGGGAATTCTTCGGCCCGGTGCAGGCGCTGGAAGATGCCAAAGATGCGGTCGTGGTATTTCAGGTCGAAGCCGACGCCGTTGTCGCGTACCCACAGGATACGCCGGCCCGTCTCGTGGCGGGCGCCGATCTCGATGCGGGGCGACGCGCTGCCCTGGCTGAACTTCAGCGCGTTGCCGATCAGGTTGCGCAGCACCACCGCCATGCCCTCGCGGTCCAGCGGCAGCGTGAAAGGCTCCATCGCCAGGCGCACCTCGGCGCCCTGCTTCTCGATGTCGGCGTGGTAGCTGTCCACGATTTGTTCCACCAGCGGCAGCAGGGCCACCGGCTCGTGCACCATGTCTCGGCGCTCGATGCGCGAATACGCCAGCAAATCGACGATCAGGTCGCTCATCTGCTGCACGCCCTTGCGAATGCGCTCGACAAACCGGAGGCCTTCGTCGTCGAGCCGGTCGCCGTATTCCTCCACCAGCAGCTGGCTGTAGCCGTCGATCCCGCGCAGCGGCGCCTTGAGGTCGTGCGACACGGTGTAGGAAAAGGCTTCAAGCTCCATGTTGGCCTGGCTCAGCTGTGCGGTGCGCTCGGTCACGCGCTCTTCCAGCTCCTGGTTCAGGCGCTTGAGCTGCGCCTCGGCGGCCACCGCCTCGGTGATGTCGAGCAGGGTGCCGATGTAGCGCGGCCCGCGGCCTTCGGTTTCACGCGAAATGCGGCGCACGGTGCGGCGCAGCCAGCGCATCGGGCCATGGGCCGGGTCGGTGCGGAACACCAGTTCGCCCGCATCCCCCCCGGTTCGGATGCACTGCATGTCTTCGGCCACCATCGCACGGTCATCGGGGTGGATGCGCGCAAGATACTCTGCGTCCGACGGCATCCGCCCTGCCGGGTCCAGCCCGATATTGCGAACGAGCTGCGCAGAAATCGTCAACTGCTGGCTTTCCACGTCGCCCGCCCAGCTGCCCAGCTGGACCAGCGCTTCGGCCTGCTCCAGCATTTCCTTGTAGTCCTTCAACGCCGCTTCGGCCTGGGTGCGCACGGTCACGTCCTGGATGGTGGAAAACAGCTGGCGGATGTGTCCGTCGCGGTCGCGCACGGCGCGCACATCGATCTCGGTGTGCACCATGCGGCCGTCCTTGTGCACAAAGCGCTTGGCCATCTGGTAACCACTGCTCAACCCCGCCAGCAGCTCGTCGAACAGCGCCACGTTGCGCTCCAGGTCGCCCGGCGGAGTCATCTGTGCCCAGCTCATGTCCAGCAATTCCTCGCGCGGGTAGCCCAGGATCTCGCACAGGCGGTCGTTCACCTGCAGCCAGCGCTTGTCCAGCGGCGAAGAAATGGCCATGCCCAGGAACGGCAGCTCGTAGAACATGCGCAGCTGCTCGGCCTGCTCGCGCTGCGCCAGCTGGGCCTCTTTCTGCACCGTGGTGTCGAGCAGGATGCCGCTGATGGTGTCCACTTCACCGCGTTCGTCGCGCGTGAGCGAGGTGCGGTCTTCGATCCAGACCCAGCCGCCGTCGGCCTTGCGGATGCGGTATTCCTGCCGGTACTCGTCGGGCCCCTGGGCGAAGTAGCGCGTCACCTCGTCGCTCACCTGCTGCACGTCGTCGGGGTGGATCAGGTCGATGTACTGCAAGGGGCCGTTGAGCAGATCGGCCGGCACGTAGCCCCACTGGCTCACCGAATCGCTCACGTAGCGGACCGGCCAGCCTTCGGTGTTGCGCCACTCGATCACCACCAGCGGCGAGCGGTTGAGGATGTCGCTCATGCGGCGGATGCGATCCTGCCCGGCCTGCAACTGCTCGGCCATCCGGTCGGCGACCTCGCCGATGTGGGCCAGTTCGTCGCGCCCGATCAGGCCGGTGCGCACGGACAGGTTGCCCGCGCCCATGGCGGTCAGCGCAAGGGCCAGACTCTTCGCGCGGCGGAACCACAGCAGGTGCAACAGCACCGCCAGCAGCACCACCGCGACCAGCAACACCAGCCCCTCCCGCACCAGCTCGGCCTGCTCGCTGACGCGGCGCAGCGCCAGCGGATAACTCATGTCCACCTGCACCAGCAAACGCTGGTTCCCCTGAAGCGGGACCAGCCCGACGAAAACCGGCTGCTGAGCCAGCCGCTGCACCACGATGGCCGACGGCAACGGCGCCATCGCCAGTGCCTGAAGCGGGCTCGAAGCCCCCCCCACCCGGGACAACACCGCGCTCAGCGGCTGCCCGATGTCCAGCCGCGACAGCGAGGACAACACCCGTTTTTCAGGCCCGACCAGATAAGCCTGGTTCAGCCCCTGGTGCAGGGCCAGACCGCCCACCAGCCGGTGTTGCAGCAAGCTGTTGCCCAGGCCCGCCTGCTCATCGATTCGCGCCTGTTCGATGCTCAGCCGCTCGCGCAGACGCTGGCTTTCCTGAGCGGACACATCCTGATCGATCTGGCGCATCTGGTGCTGGTAATGCATGCTCATCACCGCCAGCGCGAACACGATCATCAGCAGCGGCACCAGCCAGCGCCCGGCAATGGCCAAGGGCCAGCGGGTCCAGCTCATTCGGCAACCTCCTTCAGGCGCCGGGCCGGCTCGGGGGCCAGCAGGCGGCGCCAGTCGGGCGCTACCTTGATCAGCCCCATGGTCTGCAGCGTCGTCACCAGCCGCGAGGCGTCCTGCCCCAGCACCGGCGGCGCACCCGACAGCAGTTCGAGCGACTGCTCTGTCGAATAGAAGGTCAGCTTCTGCAGCGTGGCGAGGTAGTCCTCGGGCGAGAGTTCCACCCCGGGCGCCAGCAGGCGGGCCGCGGCCTCGGGGCCCTCCTGCAGCGCCTGCAGTCCGCGCTGCCAGCCCGCCAGCAGGGCATCGACCTGGGCGGGGCGCTCCTGCAGCGTGCTGGCACGCACCACCAGCACGTCCACGATATCGCCCGGCATCAGGCGGCTGTCGAAGATGTCCTTGTAGCCCGCCGCGCGCAGGAGACCGGCCACCGGCTCGTAAGACACGGCCGCGCTCACGTGCCCGCTGCGCAGCGCGGACAGGTGCAAGGTGGCCTCCATGCTGACCACATTCACATCGGTCTGCTCCAGCCCCGCCGCCTGCAGCAGGCGCTCCAGCATCAGCGCGCCCACGGTGGTGCCCTCCACCGCGATGCCTGTGCCGTGAAGCTGCGCCAGGCTCTGGACGGCCGGGTTGACCAGCACCACGTCGGCACCGGTGGAGGTGTCGAGCACGGCGACCACCCGCAGATCGAACCCCTCGTCGGTCAGGCGCAAGGCTTCGTCCAGCGTGAGCGCGGCCGCATCGAGCAGGCCGTTGCGGAAATGGCGCAGGGTCTCCGAGCCGGACGACAGATCCACCACCTGGATCTGTTGCGTGTCGATCAGCTGCCGGTCTCGCGCCAGCACCAGCGGGTCGTAGCCCACCCAGGTGTTCATGCCCACGGTCAGCGCGGGCACCGGCGGCTCGCTGCAGGCCGCCAGACCCAGCCACACGGTCAGCACACCGATCGACAGACCCGCGCGGGCCGCTGTCTGCCAGCGCTGCCATGCCAGCCGCCGCCCACTCGGCCGGTGCATATCCGGGTGGTTCGTTGGTGAGTCCGGGCGCCCGGCGGGTGGTGACATGGTGGGTGGTGGCGTGGCTTCGAACATTTTGTCACCGTCCCCGGCCATCTGCCCGGATGTTTGCTTTTCAAGCACCAAATCCGGCCCGGTGTGGTGTCCATCCACCAACTCGGCCCCGGGTGACTGCGCGCGGGCGCAGCGGCTACCACACGCCCGGCTGCTCATCGTTTGACAGAAAGGCCCGAAATTGGCCGAAATTTTCCGGATCGCCGGCCGATAAGAAAGGTGTTCTGGTCATGAACCGCTCAACCGGTTTTCGGACCCGGGACTTAAGTACTAAAGGAATCGCGCCATGAATGCCTCAGTCCAACCGTTGACCTGCCTGGCCCCCCGCATCACCGCAGGGGTGCACCAGCGTGAACACCCGGGCACCCGCTGGCACACCCGTGGTCGGACCCTGGGGCTGCGTCTGCTGATGGCCGCTGCGATGGTCTTGGCCTGGAACGCGGCCCGCGCCGAAACACCGCAGGTCGGCGAGAGCCAGGCCGTCAACGGCCAGATCGCCGACGTGGGCTCCACCGGTATCGGCCTGCTGATGGGGGCCGCGGAAGCCAACCCGCTGGGCATCCTCACCCTGGGCATCAAGGTCGCGGCCTACCAGCAGATCAAGGAAGCTCCGCCCGCCGAGCAACCCCGCCTGTGGGGCATGTACGGCGCCTTCGGCTGGGGTGCTGCCGCCAACAACCTCTGCATCATCGGAACGATCGCCTCGGGTGGCGCCTTCGCCGCGCTCTGCCCGGTGCTGGGTGTGGCGGCCGGCATGGGTGTGTGGAACACCAACGAGGCCGAACGGGATCGCGCCACCTTCGACGCCATGTGCCGCGATGCGCAGGCGGCCAACCCCGACCTTTCGTGCACCTACACCGAGTCCCGGATCTGAGCTGGGATGAAACACCCCCGCCGCGCTTCGCGCGACCCCCTCAAAGGGGGCTGAGGGCCGCGGCTCCGAGCCTGCCTGCGCAGGCTTGGACGGCCCGAAGAAGCCTCGCCTCTGGCGAGGCTGCGGCCTGCAAGGCGCACTGGCCGTCCGGCAAAGCCGGCCCGGCGGTGCCCTGGGCTGGACCATTTCACGCCTAGCGGGTGGCGCTTCGGTGCTATGGAAACGGATTTGAACAACGCCGGAACACCCGTCCCCTAGGCCCGGCTGGACAGCGGGTCGACTTTCAGATACTGTACGCATGAACAGTATCTGATGGATCATGCCCTCCCCCGCCCCAGCCCGCCCGTCCGACCCTCCGTTGGCCCGGCCTGCCCACAATGCCCCCCGCCCGGTGCCTGCGCCGGGCGCGCTCTCCAGCGCCCTGCCTGCGGCCGTGGCGGCCGCGCTCTGGCGCGCCGACCAGCTGGGCAGCCCGGTCGCGGCCACCTGGTCCAGCGGCTTCGAGGCGCTGGACGCCGTGCTGCCCGGCGGCGGCTGGCCCGGCCACGGCGTCACCGAACTGTTGAGCGCCCAGAGCGGCACGCTGGAATGGCGGCTGCTTGGGGCCTTGCTTCGCCAGGTGTGTGCCGCCGGTCGCAGCGTGGTGCTGGTCGGCCCGCCCCGGCCGCCACACCCGCCGGGCCTGCGGCTGGACGGCATCGCCGAGCAGCAACTGGTCTGGGTGATGGCCGAGACGCCGGCCGAGCGCCTGTGGTCCACCGAACAGCTGGTCAAGGCCAACGCCTGCGGTGCGCTCATCGCCTGGCTGCCGCAGGTGCGCGCCGAGCAGGTGCGCCGCCTGCAGGTGCTGGCCGCGGGCTGCGCCGGCCCGGTGTTCCTGTGCCGGCCCGCCACGGCGGCCCGCGAATCGTCGGCCGCGCCGTTGCGCCTGCTGGCCAGCGTGGGGGCCGACTGGGAACTGCTGGTCGACGTGTTCAAGCGCAAGGGCCCGCCGCTGGAGACCACGCTGCACCTGCCCTCGGTGCCCGGCGGCCTGCAGGCCATCCTGACGCCGCGGCTGCAGAAGCCCAGCACCCTGCTGCCGCTCGAACCGGCACCGCAGACCGCCCCGTTCCCTCTTCCCAGCGAGGCCGGCCATGCTCTGGTCAGCGCTCCGTCTGCCGGCTCCCGACGACACCGCCTCGCCCACTGACGCGGCGCTGCAGGCGCTGGCGCTCTGGGCCCTTCAATTCACGCCCCGGGTTGCTGTCGCTGACGAAGCCGTGGTCATGGAGCTGGCGGCGAGCGTGCGCCTGTTTGGCGGCTGGCACGCGCTGTGTGATCGTGTGGTCTCGGAGGGCACCGAGCTGGGCGTGAGCCGGATCGCCTGGGCGCCCAACAGCCTGGCCGCGCTGGCGCTGGCGCGCGCTGGCGTGCAAGACGGTTTTCGCCAACCCCTGGACGTGTTGCTCGACGCCCTGCCCATGGACACGCTCAGCGCCGTGCGTCCGCACCGCCTCACGCTCGCGCACATCGGCTGCCTCAGCCTGGGCGATGTGCGGCGGCTGCCGCGCGGCGGCGTCGGCCGGCGCTTTGACAAACAGCTGCTCGCCGCGCTCGACCAGGCTTACGGCCGCGCGCCCGAGGTGCACCGCTGGATCGCGCTGCCCGAGCGCTTCGCGCAGCGGCTGGAACTCATGTTCCGCGTGGACGATGCATCGGCCCTGCTGTTCGGCGCGCGCCGCCTGCTGCTGGCGCTGTGTGGCTGGCTCGCCGCGCGCCACAGCGGCACCACCGCCTTCACGCTGCACTGGGCGCACGACGCGATGCGCGCGAAATCGGCGGGCGATGGCGGCAGCCTCACCGTGCGCACCGCCGAGCCCACGCGCAACCTGGAGCACCTCTGCCGCCTGCTCGGCGAGCACCTGGCCCGGGTGGAACTGCTGGCGCCGGTGGGCGACCTGGAACTGGTCGCCGACGCGGTGATGCCGCTGGAGGAAAAAAGCGCCTCCTGGCTGCCCGACGACAACGCCGGCAGCGAGACGCTGCCCCTGGTGCTGGAGCGCATCGCCGCCCGCCTCGGCCCTCAGCGTGTGATGCGCCCGGTGCTGTGCGAAGACCACCGGCCCGAGTGGATGTGCCGCTGGCAACCGGCGCCCGAGCCCCTGCCCCGAAAGCCCGCCATGGGCAGCGAGCTGCCGCAGCCGGGCTTCATCCTGAGCGCCCCGCTCAAGCTGCTGGTGCGCGCCAACCGGCCGTACTACCAGGGCGAACTGCAGCTGCTCGCTGGCCCGCAGCGGGTGGAAGGCGGCTGGTGGGACCGGGATGAGGCCGCCGGCCAGATCCGCAACGTGGTGCGCGACTACTGGGTCGCGCAGTCGGCGCACGCGGGCGTGTTGTGGGTGTTCCAGACGCGGCTGGACGAGGCGCCTGCGTGGTTCTTGCATGGCATATTTTCTTGACCCCCGCCGCGATGCGAGTGGCCCGGCAAAGCCGGTTCCACCGCATCCTGGGTTCGGGCATTTCGCGCCGGAGGGGGCACTCTCGCCGTGACGCCACAACCCTCTGGCATTCCCTCCTACGCGGAGTTGCTGTGCCTGTCCAACTTCAGCTTCCTGCGCGGTGCGAGCCGCCCCGAAGAGCTGGTGGAGCGCGCGCAGGCGCTGGGCTACACCGCCCTCGCCCTGACCGACGAATGTTCGCTCGCCGGCATCGTGCGCGCACACGTGGCGGCCAAAGAGCAAGGCCTGAAGCTGCTCGTGGGCAGCCAGTTCCAGGTGCAGTGCGACGCGCCGTTCACCCTCGTCGTTCTCGCCACGAATCTCAACGGCTACGGCAACCTCTGCGAGTTCATCACCCGGCTGCGCCGCACGGCGCCCAAGGGCACGTACCGCCTGACGCTGAAGCACATCAGCGCCGATGCGCTGGCCGACTGCCTGGTGATCGCCGTGCCGCAGCGCGGCAGCACGCAGGCACAGATGGACACCGTGGCGCGCTGGCTGCTGCTGCACTTCGTCGGCCGCTGCTGGCTCGGCGTGGAGCAGCTGCGACTGATGGACGACGAGATGCGCCTGCACCGGCTGCGCCAGAGCAGCGAGCTCACCGCCGTGCCGCTGGTGGCCGTGGGCGACGTGCACATGCATGTGCGCTCCCGCAAGGCGCTGCAGGACGTGCTCACCGCCACGCGCATCGGCAGGCCCTTGACCGAATGCGGCCACGCGCTCGCGCCCAACGCCGAGCAGCGCCTGCGCTCGCGCCTGGCGCTGGCGCAGCGCTACCCCGAGGCCTTGCTGGCCGAGACGCTGAAGGTCGCCGGTCGTTGTCACTTCTCGCTCGACGAGCTGGCGTACCAGTACCCCAGCGAAGTGGTGCCGCCGGGCGAAACGCCGGCGAGCTACCTGCGCCAGCTGGCCTACGAAGGCATGGGCCGGCGCTGGCCCGCGGGTGTGCCCGCCTCGGTGCAGCAACAGGTGGAGCACGAACTGGCGCTGATCAGCGAGTTGCAGTACGAGCACTACTTCCTCACCGTGTACGACATCGTCGCTTTCGCGCGCTCGCAGCACATCCTCTGCCAGGGCCGCGGCTCGGCGGCCAACAGCGCGGTGTGTTACTGCCTGGGCGTGACCGAGGTGGACCCGGCGCGCACGGCGGTGCTGTTCGAGCGCTTCATCTCCAAAGAGCGCAACGAGCCGCCCGACATCGACGTGGACTTTGAACACGAGCGGCGCGAAGAAGTCATCCAGTACCTCTACACCAAATACGGCCGCGAGCGCGCCGCGCTCACCGCCACCGTCATCAGCTACCGACCCCGCAGCGCCCTGCGCGACGTGGGCAAGGCGCTGGGTTTCGACGAGGCTGCACTGGACACGCTGGGCAGCGGCCACCGCTGGTGGAGCGAGGATGGTTTTGCGCCCGAGCGCATCACCGAAGCGGGGCTGGACCCGGACAGCCTGAAGGTGCGTCAGCTCGTGGCGCTCACCGGCCAGCTCATGGGCTTTCCGCGCCACCTCTCGCAGCACACCGGCGGTTTCGTGCTGACCCAGATGCCGCTGTCGCGCATGGTCCCGATCGAAAACGCCGCCATGGCCGACCGCACCGTGATCGAATGGGACAAGGACGACCTCGACGCCATGGGCCTGCTGAAAGTCGACGTGCTCGCGCTCGGCATGTTGACCGCCATCCGCAAGTCGCTCGATTTCATCGGCCAGCGCAAGGGCTTCGACTTCCAGATGCAGGACATCCCGGCGGAAGACGAAAGCACCTACGACATGATCTGCGCCGCCGACACTGTGGGCGTGTTCCAGATCGAGAGCCGCGCGCAGATGAGCATGCTGCCGCGCCTGCGGCCGCGCGAGTTCTACGACCTGGTGATCGAGGTCGCGCTGGTGCGCCCTGGTCCGATCCAGGGCGGCGCGGTGCACCCCTACCTGAACCGCCGCCAGGGCAAGGAGCCCATCGATTACCCCAAGGGTCTGGACGCCGCACTGAAGCGCACGCTCGGCGTGCCCGTGTTCCAGGAGCAGTGCATGCAGATCGCCATCATCGCGGCCGGCTTCACGCCCGGCGAGGCCGACGGCCTGCGCCGCGCCATGGCCGCGTGGAAACGCAAAGGTGGTCTGGGCAAGTACCAGGAGCGCCTGATCAGCGGCATGACCGAGCGCGGCTACCCGCTCGACTTCGCGCAGCGTGTGGTCGAGCAGGTGAAGGGTTTCTCCAGCTACGGCTTCCCCGAAAGCCACGCCGCCAGCTTCGCGCTGCTGGTCTATGCCAGCTGCTGGATCAAGCGCCACCACCCGGCCGAGTTCCTCGCCGCCCTGCTCAACAGCCAGCCGCTGGGCTTCTATTCGCCGAGCCAGCTGGTGCAGGACGCCGTGCGCCACGGCGTGGAAGTGCGCGCGGTGGACGTGATGGAGAGCGACTGGGATTGCACGCTGGAAGAGCAGGGCTTCGACGGCCTCTCCCCCTGGGAGAGGGCAGAGGGGAGGGCCGCCCCCGAGCCCACACTGCCCGCCGTGCGCCTGGGCCTGCGTCTGGTCAGCGGCCTGTCACACGACGAAGCGCAGCGCATCGTGGCGGCACGCGCGAGCCGTGCATTCACGGATTCAGAAGACCTCGCCCGCCGCGCCGGGTTGAACCAGCAAACCATGCAACAACTCGCCGCCGCCGACGCGCTGCAATCCCTGAGCGGCCACCGCCGCCAGCAAGTCTGGGACGCCGCCGCCCTCAAAACCCCACCCGCGTTGCTCAAAGAAGCCCCCGTCGAAGAAGACACGCTGGACCTGCCCGAAGCGCCCGAAGGCGAAGCCATCGTCTGGGACTATGCGTCACTCGGCCTCACCCTGCGCCGCCACCCGCTCGCCCTGCTGCGCGAGCGCCTGCAGGCGCGCCGCTTCATGACCGCCGAAGCGCTGAAAGACGCGCCCGACGGCCGCCTCGTGCGCGCCTGCGGCATCGTCACCGGGCGCCAGCAACCCGGCACCTCCAAAGGCGTGGTGTTCGTGACGCTGGAAGACGAAACCGGCGTCGTGCAAGTCATCGTCTGGAAAGCCCTGCGCGAGCGCCAGCGCAGCGCCCTCACCCGCTCACGCCTGATGGCGGTGCACGGCGTGTGGCAGCGCGAAGGCGAAGTCTGCAACCTCATCGCCGGTCACCTGGAAGACCTGACGCCGCTGCTGGGCCGGCTGGCGACGGAGAGCCGGGATTTTCATTGAAAGCACCCGCCTGTGGTCCACCTTGCCGTCTGTGAGAGACTGCCCCACCCCAGAACCCGCAGCGCATCCACCCAAGCCCACCCATCCCATGTCCGACTGGAAACACCAGCAAATGATCAAGGCATCGGCCTGGCCACTGGCCGCCGACCTGTTGGCCCCCGACGCCGACTTCACGGCCCGGCTCGATGGCGGGCTGGTGCCCCTGCATTGGGCCTGCCGGGAAGGCAAGGCCGGCCTGCTCAAGTACATGCTCGAACACGGCGCGAACGTTCACGATCTCACCGACAGCGGCCAGAGCATGCTGGAGCTGGCCATCACATCCCGGAACTTCCAGACCGTCATGCTGCTGATCGACCGGCTCAAGACCACCGGTGCACCGCCACCCGTCGAGGCGCTGAAACAGCGGCTGACCGGGGCCTTCAGCGACGGCCACCCCGATGCCCGGAACCGCTTGCAGCAGACGCTGCGGGACTGGGAGCGCATCGCTAAAACAACGCCTTCATCCCGGTTGCCGTGATCGACCGAAAAGCCCCGGACTGCGCTTCACCTCACCGCTTCCCGCCGGCTTGAAACCCCGCCGCCGGCTTCGTACCATGGCGCCATCTCTCAACGCAGGAGCGCCCCATGTGCCGCAACATCAAGACGCTGTTCAACTTCGAGCCGCCCGCCAGCGAGCTGGAGATCCGCGATGCTTCGCTGCAGTTCGTGCGCAAGCTCAGCGGCTTCAGCGTGCCCTCGAAGGCAAACGAAGCAGCGTTCGAGCGCGCGGTGGCCGAGGTGGCGGATTCGGCGCGGCGGCTCATCCGGTCGATGGTGACGAACGCCGAGCCGAAGAACCGCGAGGTGGAGGCGGTCAAGGCGCGCGAGCGGTCGGCGCAGCGTTTTGCCGCACCGCGCGGCTGAACGGAACCGCGGTGTTCAACCGCCCAGCATCTTTTGTGTGATCCAGCGCCAGTGCGCTTCGCTCACTGGCGTGATCGACAGGCGGCTACCGCGCTGCAGCACCACCATGTCGGCCAGTTCGGGTGTGGCGCGCAGTTCGGGCAGGCCGATCAGGCGGGTCTTTTTCAGCGCCTGCACGTCCAGCAGCAGCCAGCGCGGTGCTTCGGGTTTGGACTTGGCATCGAAGTAGGGTGAATCGGGGTCAAACTGGGTCGGATCGGGGCGTGTGCCCGAGGCCACGCGCGCCAGGCCCACGATGCCGGGCTCGGCGCAGCTGGAGTGGTAGAACAGCACGCCATCACCCACCCGCATGCCATCGCGCATGAAGTTGCGGGCCTGGTAGTTGCGCACGCCGGTCCAGGGCACGGTGGCCTGCGGGGCGGCCAGCGCGTCGTCGATCGAGCACTCTTCGGGCTCGGACTTCATCAGCCAGTACGGGGTCATCGCGGCATCTTAGCGAGACATCGAAGCCCATGCTGGCGCTACAGTAGCCCAGCCTGCCACACGCCCCGGCGCCCCGCCATGCCCACGATCACCACCGCCCACACGCCCCTTCGCCTACGCCCCGCCCTGTGGCTGCTCATGACGGGGGTGCTGGTTCTGCTGGTGGGCTGCGCGTTGCCACGCCCTGCGAAAGTGCCCATGGATGCGCTGTGGTTGCCGGCGTCGTCGAGCGGCCCGGGCCACACGCTGGTCGTGTTCATGCCGGGGTCGCAGGAGGTGCCACAGGACATCGTGCGCGAAGGCTTCGTGGACCAGTTGCGATTGCGCCACCCGGGCGTGGACATGGTGGTGGCGGACGCGCACATGGGCTACTTCCGCAACGGCAGTTTTGCAGCCCGCTTGCGGGCCGATGTGATCGAGCCGGCGCGCGCCCGGGGCTACCGGTCGATCTGGCTGGCCGGCATTTCGCTCGGCGGGATGGGTTCCCTGCTGTATGCGAAGAGCGCACCCGGCGAGATCGAGGGTCTCATCGCCCTGGCCCCGTTCATCGGTTCGCACAGCGTGCTGAGCGAAGTGGCCGAGGCGGGCGGAATCGCACGCTGGCAACCCGCGTTGCCGCTGCAGCCCGGCGACTTCCAGCGCGATCTGCTGCGGTGGCTGAAGGGCTATGGCGACCCGGCGCAGGCGCGCCCGGTGCTCTACATCGGCTACGGCACCCGCGACCGGCTGGAGCCGTTCCCCGGCCTGTTCGATGGTCTGCTGCCGGCCGATCACCTGCTCAGCGCGCCCGGCGGCCACGACTGGGCGCCCTGGAAAGCGATGTGGTCCGATGCCCTGGAGCGTGCGCCTCTGCGACCCTGAATCCCACGGTGCGGGCGAATTCCGGGTAGCCTTGCGCCTTCGCTGACGCCGGTGCCGCCACCGGACGGCCTCGCCCGGCCGTGTGACCTTTTCGCCCAGCCACCCCTTGTTTTTTCGGCCTCCCGTGTGGTGCCGACCACCGTTTCCGCCCTTCCATGACGTCTCCGACAACCCGGCCCGCGCCCCACGGCCTGCTGATCGCCAACCTGCTGGCGCAACTCGCCTTCGGCCTGCTGACCATGACCATCTGCCTGCCCTCGATGCAGGAATGGGGCGCCATCTTCAACACCGGCCAGGCGGCGGTGCAGCTCACCTTCAGCGGCTACGTGGTGGCCTACGGCTCCCTGCAACTGCTCTACGGCCCGCTGTCGGACCGCATCGGGCGCAAGAAAATCCTGCTGTTTGGCCTGGCGGTGGCGTTCCTGGGTTCGGTGCTGGCTGCGCTGGCGCCCAACCTGCCGCTGCTGGTGGCCGCGCGCGTGCTGCAGGGCGCTGGCGCCGCGGCGGGCATGGTCGTGGGGCGCGCCATGGTGCAGGACTTGTTTCAGGGCCCCGAGCGCACACGCGTGATGGCCTACGTGGGCATGGCCATGGGCCTGTGCCCGCCGCTGGCCACCATCCTCGGCGGACAGTTGCACGTGCGCCTGGGCTGGCAGGCCAATTTTGTGGTGATGGCGGTGCTGGCGGTGGTGCTGTTCGCAGCGGCGTGGCGCGGCCTGCCCGACCACCAGAAGGCCACCACCGTGCAGCCGCACTGGCTGCGCGCCATGCTGTCGTCGTACGCGCGGCTCGGCCGCGAGCGCGCCTTCATCCTCTACGTGGCCCTGCTCTCCATGACCACCGCCACCTTCTACGCCTTTCTCGGCGGCGCGCCCATCGTGCTCGGCAGCTACGGCGTGGGACCCGACGGCATCGGTTTCTACATCATGTGCGTGCCGGGGGCCTACATCGTGGGCAACTACCTCGCTTCGCACATGGCGCACCGCACCGGCGAGCGCCTGATGATGGGGCTCGGCCAAGGCTGCACGCTGGCGGGCATCGGTCTGGTGGTGGTGCTGGCCCTGGCCGGCCTGAACACCCCGCTCGCGTTTTCATTGCCGCTGATGCTGGTGGGCATCGGCCACGGCCTGCTGGTGCCGCCAGCGCTCGCGGGCACGGTGGGCCTGGTGCCCGCGCTGGCGGGCTCGGCCGCGGCGGTGGCCGGTCTGATGCAGCAGATGATGGGCGCCGTCGGCGGCTTTGCCGTCGGCCTGTTCCGCCACGAAGGCGCGCTCAACCTCGGGTGGCTGATGCTGGGCCTGGCGCTGTGCGGTGCCTTCGCGCAATGGCTGCTGCACCGCCGTCCACCGAAAGCCGGCGAAGTGTCACGTTGACGGACAACACGAGGTGCCCCCTTCAGGGGCACCTTGCGAGCAATCCCGCTGTGACGGAGTTTTCTCCGGTTGGCTTGGTGGCAGGTTACTTCGGGCCTTCGATCGGACTGCCGCGATAGGGGTAGTTCTTCAGGCGCGTGTCGGTGCGCTCGTGTGGCTTCGCGACCACCTTGGTCGGATCGATCCAGTCTTCCCACTTGAAGTTTTCGATCACCTGGGCCTGGTAGCTTTCTTCAAGTGGCCGCTCCAGGATATCGTTGACATGCACCCATTGCTGGTAGCGCATCAGGTCAACCTGATACGGCGTGGGCCGACCACCCGCTTGCTTGACGGCTGCCTTGAGTGCCTCTACTTCCTTCATGGTGACCTTGGGTTTCCATGTGATCTTCCCGGGCAGCATGACCGGTTCGCCTGGAATGTTGTTGATGCCTTCTTTCCAGGTGGCGAGCACGGCCATCTGGGTGTCTTCGCGGTAGAGGATGATGGCGTGGCTGTACCGACGGTCCTTGAAAAAACCCAGGTTGCCGTATTGGATCCGGGCGCCAGTGAGATAGGCGACCGCATCAGACCAGCAGGGCGACTCGCCGCTGATGCCCCTGAGTACGCTGCGGTCAATGACCCCATCCGGAAACAGCAGTTTGAAAGCCACCCAGGCCGAGTTGGCCGCGGTGGTCGTCCCCTCACAGTCATGGCCGTGGAACCTGACCATGTCTTTCAAGGTGACGGGGTAGGTGTATGGGTAGTAGCGACCTTGCGTGCCTTGGGTCGCAAGCATCTCAAACACCGGCGCGTAAGACTTTGCCACCATGGCGGCATACCAGGTGGGGTTGAGGTCCGGTGCTTCCACGCCGGTTTCAACAAACATCGTTTCACCCATCTTGTAGGTGGGTTGAGCAGCGAAGGCCGAAGTTCCCATCAGCAGAGAACAAGTGATGAGTATCCAGGACTTGAGTTTCATGTGAATACCTCGTAATGGCTTGCCATACTTCCGTGTGGGATAGGTCTCTTTCAGTTGCAAACCCACTCCAAGAACAGTCTGGACGGCTTCCGTTTTTTGTCCATTGCGCTGAATCAAGAGAACCTGTCTAGAAGGACCAACTCCTTGAGGGGTTCACCCGGGATCGCAGTGCAAGCCATGGGCGAAGCAGTCCTTGTTCAGGCCACCTGATGAACCGGAGATGTTTCACACACCCCCATGTGGGTGCGTCGGGTCCACCCACAGCACCTGTTCCGGCTTCTCCACCGGCTCAATGTCCAGGTTCACCGCCACCGCCTGGCCGTCGCTGCGGCAGAGCACACACTCCAGCACCTCGGTCGGGCTGGCGTTGATCTCCTGGTGCGGCACATAGGGCGGCACGTAGATGAAATCGCCCGGTCCGGCCTCGGCGGTGAACTCAAGGTGTTCGCCCCAGCGCATGCGCGCCCGGCCCTTCACGACGTAGATCACGCTCTCCAGCGGGCCGTGGTGGTGGGCACCGGTCTTGGCGTTGGCGTGGATGGTGACGGTGCCGGCCCAGAGCTTCTGCGCGCCCACGCGCGCGAAATTGATCGCCGCCTTGCGGTCCATGCCCGGCGTGCTCGGCACGTTGCCGTCGAGCTGGTTGCCCGGCACCACGCGCACGCCGTCGTGCTTCCAGGCCGGCTCGTGTTCGTGGCTGTGTGAATGCGGGTGCTCGTGCTCGTGTGACATGGCGGGTCTCCTGACGGTGGTGCGCCCAGTGTGCCAGCCTGGCCGCTGCCTGTGCAGCCCCCGGGGCATCAACCCGCTACCGCATCAAGCCATCTGTGCCGCCGCATCGATGCGGAACAGCGCGACCGAGGCCACCAGGTGCCGCGCCTGGTCGTCCAGGCTTTGCGAAGCCGCCGCCGTTTCTTCCACCAGCGCCGCATTCTGCTGCGTGGTCTGGTCCAGCTGCGCGATGGCTTCGCCCACCTGGCCGACGCCGGTGCTCTGCTCCCGCATGGCGGTGGAGATGTCCACCACCAGCTGGCTCACGCGCTTGATCGCACTGACCACATCGGTCATGGCGTGGCCCGCCTGGTCGGCCAGCGCCGTGCCCGAGTTCACCTGCTCCATGCTCGCCGCGACCAGCTGCTTGATCTGCCGAGCTGCCTCGGCCGAGCGGCCCGCCAGCGAGCGCACTTCCGAGGCCACCACGGCAAAGCCGCGGCCCTGCTCGCCGGCGCGCGCCGCTTCCACCGCGGCATTGAGCGCGAGGATGTTGGTCTGGAACGCGATGCCATCGATCACGCCGATGATTTCACCGATGCGCCGCGACGACTCGTCGATGCTGCGCATGGTGCGCACCACCGAGCCCACCGTCTCACCACCGGCCTCGGCCACCGTCGAGGCGTTCACCGCCAGCGTGCGGGCCTGGTGGGCGTTGTCGGCGTTGATGGCAATCGCGCTGGTCAGCTCTTCCATCGCCGCGGCCGACTGCTCCAGCGCGCTCGCCTGTGCTTCGGTGCGGCCGCTCAGGTCCTTGTTGGCGCTGGCGATCTGCGAAGACGCCGAGCCCACGTGTTCCACCCCCTGGTGCACCTGTGCCACCAACTGGCGCAGACCCGCCTGCATGGTGCCGATCGCGCGCAGCAGGTCGGCCACTTCGTCCTTCCCGCTGACCTCCACCGTCTGGGTCAGGTCGCCCGCCGCGATGCGGTTGGCCACCACCACACCGTTCCGCAGCGGCAGCACGATGCTGCGCGCCAGCAGGGCCGAAGCCAACAGGCCCAGAACCAGCGCGGCCCCGCCCAGCAGCAGCATGAGGTTGCGGGCGCTGGTGATGCCGGCCGTCACCGCGGCGCCGTGCTGTTGCGCCAACGTGTCCTGCAGCTGGCGCAGGGTGTCGATGGGCTGCTGCAGCCGGGCCAGCGCCGGCAGGGTTTCTTTGTGCACCAGTTGCCGCGCCTCGTCGATCTGGCCGGCCTGCACCAGCGGCGCAATCTTCACGAACGAAGCCACATAGGCCGCGCGCGCCGTTTGCAGCTCGGACAACGCGGCGCGGCCTTCGGGCTTGACCACGAGGCGGTCCAGCGTCTTCAGCGCTTCGTCGATCGCCAGGCGGTTCTGCTGCATGCGCGCCTGGATCACCGGCAGCTGGGCAGGTTCCACCAGCAGCAGCTCGGTGGTGTTCAGGCCGTTGGCCCGCGTGGTCGTGTCGATGACGGCCACCGCGCTCACCTTCACGAGTTCCTGGTCAATCAACCGGCTGTTCTCTGTGCCAATGCGTTGCAGCGTGCCGTAAGACGAGACGATCATTCCCGCAATGAGCAACAGCATCAACCCGAAGCCCATCGCCAGACGGGTACCGATACGAAACCTTGAAACAAACCCCATGAAAATCCCCTGGCGCGTGCACACCACGGCCTGATGAGGATTCATCGACTTGCCCTGCGCCCGCTGAATACGCCGATGGAACTAGGGCCGGGCGCCGATGGAGCTATGCGCAGGGCCCGCCTGCACCGCTCACACCTCCGGTTCGCCGAGGTCCACCCGCCCCGGATCCAGCTCCCGGATGCGCCGGTCTTCGTAGTAGCCCCCGTATTCGGTGTAGCGCAGGAACGGTTTGCCACACGCCTTGCAGGCCCAGACCTGGCAGCGGTTGCAGGGATGGAAATGCAGGGCGATCGGCGCTTCGGCCGACCACTGGTCCACGCCGGGCGGGCGATGTTCCTCCAGCGTCGGCTCCTCGTCGCCGGGCAGCCACAGCGCACCCAGCAATTGCAGGGCCTCGTCGCTGACCGTGCCGGGAAACGAGTCCCAGCCGGGGCTGGCGAAGGGCGCACAGGCGGTGCAGGTGTCGCGCCACTGACGCCGGGCGAGGTCGAGCACATCCTGTGCCTGCAGTCGGTTCGAAGCGGTCATCACGAATCGGGATGGAAAGGGAATGGAGGTACTGCAGTATCCACGCACCCCATGACCTTGAAGGTATTGCGGCCGGCCCGGGACGGTGATCGTTTGCATCGGGGAAAATCGGGGTTCAGTCACCAGGGCCTGTTCACACTATTTTTCCAAGATGCGTTGCGGATCAAAAAGACCATGCGCAAGGCGCGAAACGCAGCCGGGGTCGCCCCCCGGCAAGGCTTCGCAACGCCGCGCATGGCCTTTTTGGCCGCAACCCGAAGGGAATGGGCTGAAAACAGCGCCACTCGTTGTTGCCCTCCTAGGCCAGACATCCAGTCTGGCCGTCGTCCCGCGCCTAGATTGGCGCTGTTTTCAGCCCATTCACACTTGGAAAAATAGTGTGAACAGGCCCTAGTTCGCCGAGGTCCCGTTTTGCCACTGCCCACGCCCCATCCCCGCAAGCCCATGCACACCCGAAAAGTCGAATACCGGGGGTTCGAACGCGACGACGGCCTGTGGGACATCGAAGGCGAGTTGCTCGACACCAAACCCCACGCTTTCGAGATCGAGGGCGAGGGCGAGTGGGCACCCCACGAGCCCATCCACCACATGCACCTCCGCGTCACGCTGGACAACAACATGGTGATCCGCGACGTCGCGGTGGCCATGGACGCCCACCCGCACGCGCCCTGCCCGCAGGCCATGGAACCCATGCAGGGCCTGATCGGCGAGACGCTGGGTCGCGGCTGGCGCAAGACCATCGAACGCCACCTCGGCGGCATCCAGGGTTGCACCCACCTGCGCGAACTGCTGTTCAACCTGGCCACCGCCGCGTTCCAGACACGATCGGCGTCGTTCGCACCCACTGCCGATGGCCGCCCGCCGATGCACCTGGGCCAGTGCCTGGCCTGGGACTTCAACGGCCCGGTGGTGGAAAAGGTCTACCCGATGTTCTTCCGCTGGCAGCCACCCGAGAAACATCAGGCGCGGTCCGGCGCGCTCGACCCCCAGCGCACGGAATAACGCGCTGGGTAGCGGCGGTGGCGCCGCATGCTCACACGATCTCGGCGATCAGTTCGATTTCGATGCACGCGCCGTGCGGAATCTGGGCCACACCAAACGCACTGCGCGCGTGTTCGCCTTGGATCCCGAACACCTGGGCGATCAGGGCGCTGGCGCCGTTGCTCACCAGGTGGTGTTCCGTGAAGTCGGGGGCCGAATTCACCAGCGAAGTCAGCTTGACGATGCGGGCGATGCGGTTGAGGTCGCCCACCGCACCCTGCAGCGTGCCGAGCAGGTCGATGGCCACCGACCGGGCGGCCGCCTGCCCCTCCTCGGTGGTCAGGGAAACGCCGAGTTTCCCGACCCAGGGCTGGCCGTTTTTCCGGGCGGTGTGCCCGCTCAGGAAAACGAGCTTGCCGGCCATCGCGTACGGCACGTAGGCCGCTGCGGGCTGGCGAACACCCGGCAAGCGGATCTGGAGGGCCTCCAGGGTCTGATAGACGCTCATGGTCATCAAGCGGCGCGGTAGACGATCTTGGTCTGTGTGAAGAACTCCATGCCGACCCTGCCGGACTCGCGGAAGGTGGATGTGCTGGAGTTCTTGACACCGCCAAAGGGGGCGTTGACCAGGTTGCCGGTGGTGGTGCGGTTGATCTTGACCGTGCCGGACTGGATGTTCTGCGCGAAGTCGTGCATGTACTTCGGGTTGCGCGTGGCGATCGCCGCGGACAGGCCGTACTCGCTGTCGTTGGCCTTGGCCATCGCGTCGGCGAAGTCGCTCGCCTCGATGATCGCCAGCACCGGGCCGAAGATCTCCTCGCGCGCAATGCGCATGCTCGGCTTCACGCCGTCAAACACCGCCGGCGAGACGTAGTAGCCGTGCTCGTAGACCCCGCCGGTGAGGCGCTCGCCGCCGCACAGCAGCGTGGCCTCACCCTGGCCGATCTCGATGTAGGAGAGCACCGTCTGCAACTGCTTCTCGGTGGCCAGCGGCCCCAGGTCCATGCCCGGCGTCAGGCCCGGGCCGATCTTGAGCTGCTGCACGCGCGCCAGCAGCTTCTGTGTGAAGGCGGCCTTGACCGCGCTCACCACGATCAGGCGGCTGGTGCCCGTGCAGGCCTGGCCGGTGAGCGAGAAGCCGCCCTTGACCGCCAGGTCCACCGCCAGGTCCAGATCGGCATCCTCCATCACGATCAGCGGGTTCTTGCCACCGAGCTCCATCTGCAGCCGCGTGGTCAGGTGCACCGTGCGCTGGATGTGCATGCCCGCCTGCGTGGAGCCGGTGAAGGAGATGGCGCAGATCGCGCGCGAAGTCGTGATGATCGGGCCCACGTCACCGGCGCGCCCGGTGATGAAGTTGAGCACGCCCTTGGGCAGACCGGCCTGCACCAGCGCCTCGGTCAGGCGCAGGCCCGAGAGCGGCGCGTCCGACGAAGGCTTGAAGACCACCGTGTTGCCCATGGCCAGGGCCGGGGCGATCTTGCGCGCGGGGATGGAGGCGGGGAAGTTCCAGGGCGAGATCACCGTGACCACGCCCAGCGGCTCGCGCTGGCTGTAGACCTGCATCGCCGGGTCGTCCTGCGGGTAGGTCTCACCGCCGAAGGTCTGGCTCTCCATGGCGTAGAAGCGGAAGGTCTGTGCGGCGCGCAGGAACTCGTCACGCCCCAGCGCCTGGGACTTGCCCTCCTCGCGCGTGAGCTCCTCGCCAAAGCGATCGGCGTTCGCTTCCAGGTAATCGGCCGCCTTGTTCAGGACCTTGGCGCGCTGGCTGATGGGCGTCTTGCGCCAGCCCTCGAAGGCAGCGGCGGCCGCGCCCACGGCGGCTTCGGCGTCGGCCGAGGCCGAGGCCTGGAAGCGGCCCAGGTTCTCGCGGGTGTCGGCCGGGTTGATGTTGTCGAACGTGCGCCCGCTGCGGCTGCGGACCCATTCGCCGTTGATGTGGTTGAAGAACTCTTCGACAGGGGTGCTCATGGTGCGGGGCGGGGACGGGTCCCCGGGGTAGGTGACAGA
>NZ_JBMBRA010000007.1:255000-256918 GCF_048590325.1 Hydrogenophaga sp. ZJX-1 | reverse complement strand
AAGCCGAAACCCCCAAGTACGGGAAGTACGAGGGGGTTAGGGGGAGTAAGAGCCTGACGATGACCTACTTTCACACGGGAATCCGCACTATCATCGGCGCAAAGTCGTTTCACTGTCCTGTTCGGGATGGGAAGGAGTGGTACCAACTTGCTATGGTCGTCAGGCATAACGGGTTGTCCTTGCTGTGCTGTTGCACAACAGGGACGAATTCATAGAGTTTCGAATCAGCTGATTTTGATTGCTGCCAACGATGTGGAACAACGTGAGTTGTCCACGGGGCATAACAATAACATTTGCACTTGGACGATTATCGTCAAAGTTATAGGGTCAAGCCTCACGAGCAATTAGTATCAGTTAGCTTAACGCATTACTGCGCTTCCACACCTGACCTATCAACGTCCTGGTCTTGAACGACTCTTTAGGGGGCTCAAGGCCCCGGCAGATCTCATCTTGGAACGAGTTTCCCGCTTAGATGCTTTCAGCGGTTATCTCTTCCGCACTTAGCTACCCGGCAATGCCACTGGCGTGACAACCGGTACACCAGAGGTGCGTCCACTCCGGTCCTCTCGTACTAGGAGCAGGCTTCCTCAAATCTGCAGCGCCCACGGAAGATAGGGACCAAACTGTCTCACGACGTTTTAAACCCAGCTCACGTACCTCTTTAAATGGCGAACAGCCATACCCTTGGGACCGGCTACAGCCCCAGGATGAGATGAGCCGACATCGAGGTGCCAAACACCGCCGTCGATATGAACTCTTGGGCGGTATCAGCCTGTTATCCCCAGAGTACCTTTTATCCGTTGAGCGATGGCCCTTCCATACAGAACCACCGGATCACTATGTCCTGCTTTCGCATCTGCTCGACTTGTCAGTCTCGCAGTTAAGCACGCTTATGCCATTGCACTATTAGCACGATGTCCGACCGTACCTAGCGTACCTTCGAACTCCTCCGTTACACTTTGGGAGGAGACCGCCCCAGTCAAACTGCCTACCATGCACTGTCCCCGATCCCGATAAGGGACCTAGGTTAGAACCTCAAACACACCAGGGTGGTATTTCAACGTTGGCTCCACAAGATCTAGCGACCCTGCTTCAAAGCCTCCCACCTATCCTACACAGATCTGTTCAAAATTCAATACAAAGCTACAGTAAAGGTTCATGGGGTCTTTCCGTCTTTCCGCGGGGAGATTGCATCATCACAAACATTTCAACTTCGCTGAGTCTCTGGAGGAGACAGTGTGGCCATCGTTACGCCATTCGTGCAGGTCGGAACTTACCCGACAAGGAATTTCGCTACCTTAGGACCGTTATAGTTACGGCCGCCGTTTACTGGGACTTCGATCAAGAGCTTGCACCCCATCAATTAATCTTCCAGCACCGGGCAGGCGTCACACCCTATACGTCCACTTTCGTGTTTGCAGAGTGCTGTGTTTTTAATAAACAGTCGCAGCCACCAATTTTTTGCAACCCGTTCGTGCTCAGATGTTCTCATCACACTACAAGGGCACACCTTCTTCCGAAGTTACGGTGTCAATTTGCCGAGTTCCTTCTCCAGAGTTCTCTCAAGCGCCTTAGAATACTCATCTCGCGCACCAGTGTCGGTTTGCGGTACGGTCAATTACAAGCTGAAGCTTAGTGGCTTTTCCTGGGACCTCGTTCAGTTACTTCGCGAGCAAGCTCGCTCGATCAACAGCCTCGGTATATGACACGCGGATTTGCCTACGTGTCGCCTACATCTGTCTAAACCGGCACATCCAACCGCCGGATAACCTATTAAGATCCGTCCCCACATCGCACTTGTAATCGGTACAGGAATATTGACCTGTTTCCCATCAGTTACGCATCTCTGCCTCACCTTAGGGGCCGACTCACCCTACGCCGATGAACGTTGCGTAGGAAACCTTGCGCTTACGGCGAG
>NZ_JBMBRA010000007.1:0-250000 GCF_048590325.1 Hydrogenophaga sp. ZJX-1 | reverse complement strand
CGACCTTCACCACCGCGTAACCCTGATCACCCAGGCTCACACCGGCCCAGGCCGGCAATTGCGCAGGGTCAGCGCTCAGGGCCACCTTGAGCAGCGCTGCAGGCATTCCTTTGGGGTCTTCGCGCGAAATGATCACCGAAGCCGGCATGCCCGAGGCGTCCGCGCCAGCCTTCCAGGCGGCCAGTTGCTTGGCGCCTTCTTCGCTGGCGAGTTCGGCCGCGCGCTGGGCCACCAGGCGAGCGCGCACACTGTCGCGCACTTCGGCCAGGGGCTTGGTGCGGGCAGGGGTGTGACTCACCACGCGTGCTGCGGCCAGCTGACCGGATCCGGTTTCCACCGCTTCGGTGTTGCGCTTGCTTTGCACCGCCTCGGACGCGAAGATGGCATCGAGCATCCGCGGATTGGCCAGCACGCCAGCGTCCGCACCGGGCTGACGCGTCAGCCCCTTGAATGTCTTCACTTCAAGTTTCAGGCGCTCGGCCGCGGGCTGAAGGCTGTCTGCCTGCTCGTAGACCAGGTTGCCGAACGTGTCTGCGGATTCGGCGAACAGCTTTTGCGCCTGTTGCTGTTTGAGATCGGTTTCGATCTGCACGCGCATTTCGTCAAAACTGCGCGGCTTGGGTGCCTTGATATCGGTCAGCTGGATGATGTGAAAACCGAAGTCGGTCTCGACCACGTCGGAGATCGCGCCTTTTTCCAGCGCAAACACCGCGTCTTCAAAGGGCTTGACCATGGCGCCACGCCCGAAATAGTCCAGGTCGCCGCCATTGGCCGCAGAGCCTGGATCTTTCGATTCGGCCTTGGCCACGGCCGCGAAGGTTTGCGGGGCTTTGCGAACCTGTTCGAGCAGCGCCTGCGCACGCTGGCGCACGGCATCTTTTTCTGGCGCAGGCGCTCCCGCGGGCACGCTCAGGAGGATGTGGCTGGCACGGCGCTCTTCGTTGCCCGACAGGCGGGAAACGTTCTGCTCGTAGTACGAGCGCACATCGGCTTCGTTGAGGGTCACAGACTGCTGCAGGGCCGCTGCGTCCAGCACCAGGTATTCCACGTCGGCCTGCTCGGGCGCCTGGAACAGGGCCGGGTTCTCCTGGTAGAAGCGCTCGATGTCGGCATCGGCGGGCTGAACGCGGCTGGCCTGATCGGCAGCGGCAAAGCGCTGCACGCGAACCTCGCGCCGTTCGAAGAAGGCATTGAGCGTCAGCTGGGCCAGATCGGCCGGAACGAAACCGGAACCCGTCACGCCCTGCCCCACCTGCTGTTTCGACAGGTCGGCCCGAACGCTGGCCTCGTACATCTCGGGCGTCATGCCCTGGCGGCCCACGAGCTGCTTGTAGGCCTCGACATCGAGCGTGCCGTCGGCGCGGCGCAGGGCGGCAATGGTCGGGTCTTGCTGCAGCGCGCGGGCCAGGTGCTGGTCGCTGGTGTAGAGCTTGAATTTTTCGGCCGCTGTCACCAGCAGACGGTCACGCACCAGACGCTCCAGCGCGGCGTAGCGAAACTCTTCGCTGTCGAGCAGCTTGGCGTCGAGGGTCGGATTGGCATCGCGCAGGCGCTGCGACTCCACACGATGAGCCTGGTCCCATTCGGCCTGGGTGATGTCCTTGCCGTCAACCGACGCCACCGCCTCACCGCCCGGGTTGGGGTCGGAAAAGCCCTGGACACCGAAGAGGACGAACCCGGGAACGATCAGGATCAGCAAAAAGCCCATGAGGTACTTCTTGTGATTGCGGATGGATTCGAACATGCCTTGAATTCCTGAAACAACAAACGGCAACAGACTCTGCTCTGCCTGCGCCGGCAACAAAAAAGGCGAACCCGGGTTCGCCTTTTCGATGGTGGTGGGTGCTGACGGGTCAAACCGCCGGTCTACGCCTTGCAAGGGGTTATGAAACCCTTAAAAATCAACAACTTACAAGAAAAAACCAGCTTGACTTACCAACTCGCGAAAGGAAGTGACCTCGAATTTTACTCGGATCACGCAAGGGAATGCTCCTCGGCCAGAACCAGCTTCCCGGACAACAGGGTTCTGACCCATCCGCTCTCTGCTGTTATCCCTCATCCCTCATCCCCAGTCATGTGCAGGGGAACACGGAATCCTGCCTGCAGCGTGGAGGTTCTGCGCAGTCTGTCCCGACGATCACGAAAGAGGAGCCGTCAAGTACCGTCGCACCAGCGCACAGTTGTTTGAGAGAGCAGAGAGCACCCGGCTTCGGGATGCAACGTTGCATGACGCTGCGTCTTACAATGGCCGCATGGCTCTCCATCCAACCATCACTGCCCACCCGGCAGCTCGCCTGTGCCTCGCGGCAGGCGGCGCCGTGGCCGGTCGCAAGCTGATGGGCTCGGCGGGACTGCGCCAGCCGGCCGCACATTCTTAAGCCCGGCGATACCCCTTCCTCCTTTTTTGCGCAATCCATCTATCGCCGGGCCCCAGCCCAGCGCGATAGCGGGCGTCGCCTTTTCGCGGCACGCCTGCACCAGTTGGAGTGCACATGCACAAGCCCCAGGATGGTGAGCGACTGCTCACCGAGATCGATTTCGCACGCCTGAACAACCTGCACAGCGAACAACTTCCGCCCGAGCTGGTTGACACCCTCGATTCGCTGGACCTCGTCCCCTCGCGCGAGATCCCGCCCGACATCGTCACGATGTACTCGCAGGTCATCGTCGAAGACCTGGCGTCGAAGAAGCGGCGGAAGCTCACGCTGTGCTACCCGAACGACGCCGAACCGCACCAGGGTTTCATCTCCGTGCTCTCGCCGGTGGGCGCCAGCCTGCTTGGCCAGCGCGTGGGTGCCATCGCCCGCTGGCGAACCCCCAATGGGGATGGGTGCGCGGCCGAGATCGTCACGCTGCTGTTCCAGCCTGAAGCCAGCGGCGACTACACCACCTAGCGGTTCATCACCACCGATCTCACGCTCCGCGTGCCTTGTGCCGCGGCGCGGGCCTTCGTCCGTCCAGGAATTCCCATGCACTTCGACTCCATCCTCGCCGTCTCCGATTTCACGGTGCTGTCCGCGCACGCGCTGGAGCGCACAGCCCTGCTGGCCAGACAACACCAGACCCCACTGCGGCTCGTCCATTTCGCCGACAGCCCGAAGACCTATCTGACCGCCCCCTCGCGCGCCTGGGTCAGCGTGCGCGCCAGCTGGCCAGGCGCCATGGGCTGAGCAGGTCCGCCGGCGGCACCATCACCGGCCCGCCTGCAGATCCACCGCCAGCCGCCCCAGCGTCCTGATCGCCCCGTCAAAACGCACATCGCCCGGATGCCCCACGTTCAACCGCAGGTGGTGGGTGAAGCGGTGGTCGGCCGAGAACAGCACGCCTGGCGCGGTGCTGATGGAGCAGGCGCGCGCGCGGTGGTGCAGCGCCAGGGCGCCCACCTCGGGCGGCAGTTCCAGCCAGAGGAAATACCCGCCTTCTGGCCGGGTGACGCGGGTGCCGGCCGGGAAGTGCCGCTCCACCAGCTTCAGCGCGTGGGCCTGCTGCGTGGCCAGCGCCTCGCGCAAGCGGCGCAGGTGGCGGTCATAGCCCCCCTGGGCCAGGTAGTCGGCCACCGCCAGCTGCGGCGGAATGGCCGTGGCCAGCGAGGTCATCATCTTCAGCCGCTCGACCTGGGGCGCGTAGCGTCCTGCGGCGGCCCAGCCGACGCGGTAGCCGGGTGCCAGGCACTTGGAGAACGACGAGCAGTGCAGCACCCCGCCCTGCTGGTCAAAGGCCTTGGCCGGTGGTGGGCGGCGCGTGCCCGCGTGCAGCTCGCCGTACACATCGTCCTCGATCAGCGGCACGCGGTGCTGCGCCAGCAGCGCCACCAGCGCCTGCCGCCGGGCGGTGGGCATGAGCGCGCCGAGCGGGTTCTGGAACGTGGGCATGAACCAACAAGCCGCCACCGTCTGCCTGGCCAGCAGCTCGCCGAGCGCTTCGATGTCCACGCCCTCCTTCGGGTCGGTGGCCACCTCCACCGCCTTCAGGTGCAGGCGCTCCAGGGCCTGCAGCGCGGCGTAGAACGTGGGCGACTCCACCACCACCACGTCACCCGGCTTAGTGACCGCCTGCAGGCACAGGTTGAGCGCCTCCATGGCGCCGTTGGTGATGATGAGTTCGTTGTCGGCCAGCGCTACGCCCTGCAGCGCGTAGCGCTTGCGCAGCGCCAGGCGCAGGCCCTCGTCGCCCGCGGTCAGCGCACCCGTGATCTGGCTGGCCTTCAGGCGGCGCATGGCGCGCGCACCGCTGCGCGCGAGTTCGTCGAAAGGGAACAGGTGTGGTGCCGGAAAGGCCGAGCCCAGCGGCACCACGTCGGCATCGCGTGTGCTGCCGAGCAGGTCGAACACCAGTTCGCTGATGGCCACCGGCGTGGCTTCGCTGCGCGGTGGCGCCACCTCGGGTCCGGCCCGCACCGGCCGGCGCGTGGCGCGCACAAAAAAACCGGAGCGCGCGCGCGCCTCGATGAGCCCGATCGATTCCAGGTGGCCATAGGCCTGGAACACGGTGGACGGGCTCACGCCGCGCTGCGCGCAGGTGGCCCGCACCGAAGGCAGGCGCTCGCCCGGGCGCAGCAGGCCGCCACGGATCGCCTCGGCCATGTCTTCGGCCAACTGCTGGTAACGGGTCAGGCGCAAGCCGGTCATCTGATCTTCCCAGGTCCAAATTCCTGGGCATGTTACAGCGCAGACGGTCGGACCAGCGCCCCCGGCTCCATCGGACGATCCGACGGGTGCTGCGTGGTCAAAGCCAGCCCGACAGCAGGGCCAGCACCAGTGCGGTGGCGATCCCATTCAGCCCCATGGCCAAGGCCGCGAAAGCCACGCTGCCCGGGTGCGTCTGCAAGACCCGCGCGACGCCGATGGCGTGTGCCACCAGGCCGAGCGTGAAGCTGCTCACGACCTCGCCCTGCGGCCCCTCATCCACGCGCAGCCAGCGCAACAGCGGCCCGGCCAGACAGGTGCCCAGCACGCCGGTGGCCACCACCGCCATGGCCGCCACGGCGGGTACACCACCTGCGCGCTCGGCCGCCAGCATGGCCATGGGCATGGTGGCGGCCTTGGGCGCCAGCGACAGCGCAAAAGCCATCGGCGTGCCCATGAGCCCGCACAGCAGCAGAGTGCCCAGCACCGACGCCAGGCAACCCGCCGCCAGCGCGACGAGCAGGGGTGCGGCCAGCCGCCGCAACAAGGCCGCCTGCCGGTAGAGAGGCACGGCCAGGGCGATGATGGCCGGCCCCGTGAGCCAGCGCAGCACGCGGGTGGCCTCGGCGTACACCGGGTAGCCGCTGTCGGCCAGCGCCAGTGCAGCGAGCACCAGGGCCGTGCCGGTGAGCACGGGCAGGCACAGCAGGTGGTGGCCGCTGCGCCGGTACATCCACAGCGCGGCCAGGTAGGCCGCCAGCGTGATCGCCGACCAGAGCATCAGCGCGACGACCGCCGGATCAGCCGCTGCAGCGTCCAGGCGGTAACGACCAGCGTCAGGGCCGTGACCACCACCGCCACGAGCAGGAACGCTGCGGCGTGTTGTAACAGCACGCCGGCGTACAGGCCCACGGCGGCCACCGACGGAATGAGCAGGAGCATCAGGTGGCGCAGCAACGGCGTGCTCACATCGTCCAGCGCCTGCGGCACCCCGCCCGCCATGAACAAGGCGCCGAGCAGGAGCAGCAGGCCCACCAACGCGCCGGGAACCGGCCAGCCCCACCAGCCCACCACAGCATCGCCGAGCCACTGCAGGCCCACCAGGCCGCTGGCGGCCAGCAAGGCCCGGAAGGTGCGCGGTCCGTCCGACAACAATTTGAACAACATGGGACGAGTATCCCGCGCGAACGCCCGGCGCCACAGATCAGATTCGGGCACTTTCAGACGGGTCAGACCGTCTGGGAAAACGCATCTGATCCGGTCAAATATCAATATATCTGGTTCTTGGCCATCAGATGTCTCGCGGCCACCATACGTTGCATGCGCACTGAACCCCTGGCCGCCGGTCCGACCATCCATGCCAATACCCCGTTTTCCTGCCGCGCCCTGCCGCGGGTGGTGGACACCGGTCTGCTGCGCTGCGCCGTGCCTCCCGCCCTGGGCGGCACGGGCGGAACCCTGCACGACCTGGCTGCGAGAGCCCGGCGCCTGCGCGAGCACGACGCCGAAGCCGCCGACATCCTGCTGGCCCAGCGTCTGGCCATCGAGGCGCTGGTGCGTTCGCGCAACGTGGCCCTGCGTGAGCTGTGGCTGCCCGATCTGCTCGCCGGCCTTCGCGCCGGCACGGTGGCCCTGGACGGCCCGCCGCTGAGCGGCCACGACACGGGCCGCGGCTGGCTGCTGAGAGGTCGATTCGAGCACATCGCCAACCTGCCCTGGGAAGGTTTCTCCCTGGTGGCACCGGCTCACCTGGGCGAGGGTCCGGCGAGCTGGGTGCTGCTGCGCAGCGAGGAGGACGGTCTGTCGGTCGAAGCCCCACAGGCCACGGCCGTCCAGGGTTCGGGCGACGGCCTGCGCACGCTGCACCTGAACCCGGTCTTCTTTCGCGAGGACGAGTGGCTCGGCGGCCCCGAACTGCGCACCCACCTGGCCCCGGTGGCCGCGGCCCTCTCGGGCGGCCAGCCGGGTGTCCCCACCTGAACCCCTTCATCCAGACCATGTCGACCCCCACCCGCACCATCCCCATCGTGTCCGCCGCGTGCGGCCCCTCCGAAGACAAGATCCAGATGCGCTCGATCACGGGCGTGTTCACGCGCTGGCGCTGGGCCATGGTCTGGCTCACGCAGGCGCTGTTCTACGGTCTGCCCTGGCTGACGCTGCACGGACGCCAGGCCGTGCTGTTCGACCTGCAAGCCGACCGCTTTTTCCTGTTCGGCGCTGTGCTGTATCCGCAGGACCTGATCTACCTGGCGGGCCTGCTGGTGATCAGCGCCCTGCTACTGTTCTTTGCCACCACGCTGACCGGGCGCGTCTGGTGCGGCTTCGCCTGTCCGCAGACGGTGTACACCGAGCTGTTCCAGTGGATCGAGCACCGCACGGAAGGCGACCGCCAGGCGCGCCTGCGGCTCGACCGCAGCCCGTGGAACGGCCAGAAGCTGCTGCGGCGCGGCGGTAAACACCTGGCCTGGGCGCTGCTGGCGCTCTGGACCGGCTTCACGCTGGTGGGCTACTTCACACCCATCCGCGAACTGGCCCAGGCGGTGCCACACCAGCTCGGCCCTTGGGAAAGTTTCTGGATCGGCTTCTATGGACTGGCCACCTACGGCAACGCGGGCTTCCTGCGCGAGAGCGTGTGCCAGCACATGTGCCCGTATGGCCGCTTCCAGGGCTCGCTGATGGACGCCAGCACCCTGTACGTGGCCTACGACGAGCGCCGGGGCGAGCCCCGCGCACCGCGCCCCCGCGGCAGCGACCCGGCGCAGCGCGGCAGCGGCGCCTGTGTGGACTGCACCCTCTGCGTGCAGGTGTGCCCGGTGGGCATCGACATCCGCCAGGGCCTGCAGGCGGCCTGCATCAGCTGCGGCCTGTGCATCGACGCCTGCAACCAGGTGATGGACAAGCTGCGCGCGCCACGGGGATTGATCCGTCTGGCGTCGGAGCGCGAGCTGTCCCGCGCAGACACGCCGGCCCTGACGTTGCGCGCGCACCTGGGGCGGCGCAGGGTCATCGTCTACGGCGGTCTGATCACCCTGGCCTCCACGCTGATGGTGCTCAGCTTCATCCACCGCCCCACCCTGCGCCTGAACGCGGTGCGCGACCGCGCGGTGCTGGCGCGCCAGGTCGAGAGCGGCGCGGTCGAGAACGTGTACCGGCTGCAGCTGATGAACGCGAGCGAACGGGCGCGCGATGTGCAGGTGGACGTGGCCGGCGCCGACGGTCTGAGCCTCACCGCCCCCGCGCGCGTGCACCTCGCGGCGGCGGGCGCCCAGATGCAGACGGTGACGCTGCGCTTGTCCCCCGAACAGGCCCGGATGCTGGCCGGCCAGGTGCTGCCGATCCGCATCGGCGTCACCGGGACCGACGGTCATGCCATCGAGCGCGCCGAGACATCGTCCACCTTCATGGTGCCGCGTTGAAACCACCGGAACCCCTGTTCGGCGGGCTCTCGGACAAGAAAAAAGGGCCTGGATTTCTCCAGGCCCTTTTTTCTGTCTGAGTTTCTTTGGTGGGTGCTGACGGGGTCGAACCGCCGACCTACGCCGTGTAAAGGCGCCGCTCTGCCAACTGAGCTAAGCACCCCACCGGAAAACCGGTATGGCGCTTCAGTTCAGCGCATCCTTCAATGCTTTGCCCGGGCGGAACTTCGGCACCTTGGCGGACTTGATCTTGATCTCTTCGCCGGTGCGCGGGTTGCGGCCCTTGCGCGCAGGACGCTTGGTCACGGCAAACGAACCGAAGCCCACCAGAGAAACGGTGCCGCCCTTCTTCAGGGTGGTGCGGATGGCGGTGATGGTGGAGTCCAGTGCACGCGTGGCAGCCGCTTTGGAAATATCGGCGTGCTTGGCGATGTGTTCGACGAGTTCTGTTTTGTTCACAAATAGCCCCTCTTGAAGTGATTGAAATTTCTTGTGGACCGTTCAGCCGCCCTGTTCAGAAGTCTGTCTGACGACGCACTGACTGTATCGCTTGTGTTCGCAATAGCCGGGCAACGAGGTCCGACCGGTGCCCGTGGATTAGACCCATGGGTCAAGTTCCCTGTCAACACGTCAGCCCGCGCGAGTGGCAGCTGGCTGAACGAAAGCGCAGATTCTATGCGCTTTGTCAGAGGTCAATCGGTTGCTTCGTGAAATTTGGCACGCATGCCGGAACGGTCACACACCGTTTCAACCGCGCAGTGCATTTTCGATCGCTCGCCCCACATCGGCGGTGCTCGCGGAGCCCCCCAGATCGGGTGTGCGCGGGCCACCGCTGCCGGGCTGCAACACCGCTTCAATGGCCTGCATCACCGCATCGTGTGCCGCGCGGCAGCCCAGGTGGTCGAGCATCATGGCGCCGCACCAGATCTGGCCAATCGGGTTGGCAATCCCTTTGCCCGCGATGTCGGGCGCCGAGCCGTGCACCGGTTCGAACAGCGAAGGGTGCTGGCGCGTGGGATTGAGGTTGGCACTGGGCGCGATGCCGATGGTGCCGGTGCAGGCCGGGCCCAGGTCGGACAGGATGTCGCCGAACAGGTTGCTGCCCACCACCACGTCGAAAAAATCGGGGCGCTGCACGAAGTGCGCGGTGAGGATGTCGATGTGGAACTTGTCGACCTTCACGTCCGGGTACTGCTTCGCCATCTCGGCCACGCGCTCGTCCCAGTAGGGCATGGTGATCGCGATGCCGTTGGACTTGGTCGCGCTGGTCAGGTGCTTCTTGGGTCGCGAGCGCGCCACTTCGAAGGCGTGACGCAGCACACGGTCCACACCGATGCGGGACATCACCGTTTCCTGCACCACGATCTCGCGCTCGGTGCCGGCGTACATGCGCCCGCCGATGCTGGAGTATTCGCCCTCGGTGTTCTCGCGCACGATCACCATGTCGATCTCGCCAGGCTGGCGCGGGCTGCCGTCGCGACGCACCACCGGCGCGGTCACGCCGGGCATCAAGCGCGCGGGACGGATGTTGACGTACTGGTCGAACTCACGGCGGAACATCAGCAGCGAACCCCAGAGCGAGACGTGGTCGGGCACCTTGTCGGGCCAGCCCACGGCGCCGAAGTAGATCGCGTCGTGCCCACCGATCTGTTCCTTCCAGTCGTCGGGGAGCATCTTGCCGTGCTTCTCGAAATAGTCACAGCTCGAAAAATCGAAGTGGTCGAACCGCAGCGGGATGTTGAACTTCGAGGCCGCGGCTTCCAGCACGCGGATGCCCTCGGGCATGACTTCGGTGCCGATGCCGTCGCCAGCGATGACCGCGATGCGGTGGGTGGTGCTCATGGGTGTCTCCTGAGGGTCAAGGGGTGAAAAAATCGAGGGCCTCGGCGACCACCCGCTCGGGCGACTCCTCGGCGAGGTAGTGGCCGCATGGCAGGGCCTGACCAGCCACCTGTTCTGCGCGCTCGCGCCACAGCGACAACACATCGAAGCAGCGTCCCACGGTGCCGTGTTCGCCCCAGAGCACGCGCAGCGGCTGTGTCAGGCGACGGCCCGCGGCAATGTCCGTTCGGTCGTGATCCAGGTCGATACCCGCGCTGGCGCGGTAGTCCTCGCAAATCGACGTCGCGGTGCCGGGTAGCGCGATGCAGCGCTCGTATTCCGCGAGGGCTTCAGGATCGAACGGCGCCAGACCCGCGTGACGGCTGCCCATCACGCTGCGCACGTAGCGCACAGGGTCGGACGCGATGAGGGCTTCGGGCAACGGCGGCGGCTGGATCAGGAAGAACCAGTGCCAGTAGGCGCGCGCAAAGACCTCATTCGTCTGCGCGTACATGGCCAAGGTGGGCGCGATGTCGAGCAGCATCAGGCACTGCACGGCCTGCGGGTGGTCGGCCGCCAGCCGGTGCGCGACACGGGCACCGCGGTCGTGCGCCAGCACACCGAAACGCTCGAAGCCGTGTTGCGCCATCACGGCCAGTGCGTCGAGCGCCATCTCGCGCTTGCTGTGCGCGGTGTGCCCGGCGTCGGGTTCAGGGCGGGACGAGTCGCCGTAACCGCGCAGGTCCATCAGCACCACGGTGAAACGCTGAGCCAGCGCTGGCGCCACCCGGTGCCACATGGCCTGCGTCTGCGGATGGCCGTGCAGCAACAGCAGCGGCGGTCCTTCGCCGGCCACGCGCGTGTGCAGGTGCACGCCATCGCGCGTCACTGGGTGGGTCTGAAAGCCGTTGAACATGGGCGCAAGCTTATCCCGCATTGGAGCAATAATCTGGCAATTGATTCGTTCTTCAAAGGAAACAATTGGACCGCCCCGATCTCGAACTGGTGCTCGCGGTGCGCCAACACGGCAGCCTGGTGATGGCCGCGCGGGCGCTGCGGGTGGCGCCTTCGGCCGTGACCAAACGCCTGGCCGCGCTGGAGGCCCAACTCGGCCTGCGCCTGTTTCAGCGCACGACCCGCCGCGTGAGCCCCACGGCCGAAGGCGAGACCCTGTGCGAACGCGCCAGCGAGCTGCTGCGCGGCTTCGACGCGCTGGAGGCCGAACTGCGCGAGCGACAGTCCGAACCGGCCGGGCCGATCCGGCTCGCGGCCACCTTCGGCTTCGGCCGCCTGTGGCTGGGCCCGGCGCTGGCCGACTTCCAGGCCCGGCACCCGGCGGTGACGGTCCAGCTGCAGCTGACCGAACAGCTGCCCGACCTGGCGGTGGACGGTTTTGATGGCGCCATCTGGCTGTGGAACGCCCCGGGGCACCGCGCGGCCGAATGGGTGTCGCGCCGGCTCGCCGCCAACCAGCGGGTGCTGGTGGCGGCCCCCGCCTACCTGCAGGCCCATGGCGAGCCGCGCTCGCTGACCGACCTGGCGGCCCACGCCTGCCTGGTGGTGCGCGAAAACGGAGGCGGGCCGGGGCAGCGTTTTGACCACTGGCGGCTGCAGCGCGAGGGTGAGCCCGAGGTGCAGCACACGCCGGTGCGCGGGCCGCTCTCCAGCAACTCGGGCGAGATGGTCCGCGACTGGTGTCTGGCCGGCCACGGCATCATGCTGCGCAGCCTGTGGGACATCGCGCCGCAACTGGAAAGCGGTGCGCTGGTGCGGGTGCTGCGCGACCACGCCATGCCCGACGCCGACATCCACTGGCTCGCGCCCTACCGCGCACAGGTGCCGCGGCGCATCCGTTTGCTGGTGGACTTTCTGGCCGATCGGTTCAAGGACGAACCGTGGCGAAGGGTCAGCGCGCTGGCCGCACCACCAGGCTCACGCCGAAAGCGGTGAGCGCGGTGCCCGCCAGCGTCACGGCGGTGATCGGCTCGGCAAACAGCAGCCAGGCGATCAGCGCCGTGCACGGAGGCACCAGGTACATCAGGCTGGTGACCGAGGCCGCCGCACCGCGCTGGATCAGCATGTACAGCAACGAACTGCCGCCCAGCGTGAGCCCGAGCACCGACCAGGCCATGGCGCCCATCAGTTCGGCGTTCCAGCGCATGCTCTCGGTTTCCACCAGAGCCAGCGGCAGCGTGACCAGCAGCGCCGCCATCAGCTGCACGGTGTTCGCGCTGCGCACGTCGCAGGGCATCACAAAGCGCTTCTGGTAGAGCGTGCCGGCGGTGATGGCAAACAGCGCCATGACGGCGAACGAGAGGTTGAGCCAGGTGGCCTGGTCGCCCGGTCCACCGGCGCCGAACTTGCGCGAGACCACCAGCACCAGACCGGCAAAGCCCAGCAGCAGGCCGACCCACTGGCGACGCGACACATGCTGCCCGCCCACGCTGGTGAGCCATATGGCGGTGAGCACCGGCTGGATACCGACGATCAGAGACGACAGGCCCGAGCCCATGCCCGCCTTCACCGCGGCCCACACACCGCCCAGGTAGCCCGCGTGCATCAGCACACCGGTCACCGCCAGATGCAAAGCCTGGCGCCGGTCGGACGGCCACTTCACGCCAGCGACCACGATCCAGGGCAGGAAACAGAGGATGGACAGTGCGTAGCGCACCGCCAGAAAAGACATGGGCGGCGCGTGCGGCATGCCGTAGCGCGCGACGATGAAACCCGTGCTCCAGATCAGCACGAACACCCAGGGCATGGCGCGCAGCCACGCGTTGTCTCGGATCGCTGGCGTCATCAGCGCGAGCGGGCGCGGATCTCGGGCAGCGCCTTCTGCAGGTAATACACCATGGACCAGATCGTCAGCACCGCCGAGATCCAGATCAGCCAGGTGCCCCACAGGTGGGTGTCGATCACGCCGAACAGCTGGCCATTGAACAGCAGGAACGGAATCGCGGTCATCTGCACCGCCGTCTTGAGTTTGCCCACCATGTGCACCGCGACGCTCTTGGTGGCGCCGATGATGGCCATCCACTCGCGCAGCGACGAAATGGCGATCTCGCGGCCGATGATGATGAGGGCCACGAACACGTCGGCCCGCTCCAGATGCACCAGCACCAGCAGGCTGGCGCAGACCAGGAACTTGTCGGCCACCGGGTCGAGAAATGCACCAAAAGCCGAAGTCTGGTTGAGCCGGCGGGCCAGGTAGCCGTCGGCCCAGTCGGTGGCGGCAAACACCACGAACATCACCGTCGCGATCAGGTTCTGTTCTTTGGCACTCATGCCTTCCAGATAGAACACCCCAATGATCAGCGGGATGGCGACGATGCGCGCCCAGGTCAGCAAGGTGGGAAGGTTGAAAAACATGGAGGGATTATGGAGGGATGTCCGGGCCGCCCGAAAAAGACCGGCTGGCCAGCGCCTGCCGTGAAGGGTCAAGGCCCGCAATGGTTACATTTGTACACTGCTTCAAACACCGGCAAAAACCAGACCAGGGTTTCACCACCGCCCCCCGATCCCGGGGACCCCGTGATCCACGCAGTTTTTGCTGCAAATGCCGTTCCACCCGCCCACCGGTTTTTCCATGAGCAGCCACGAGCCAGCCCGCGTTGCGGGTCCGCGCCACTACACCTTGCGTTTCACGCTGGTGGCCGCCTTCGCCGGCGTCACGCTGCTGGTCGGGTTGATCATCAGCGCCGCCACGACCCATCTGGTGGGCGGCTTCGTGAACGACGAGTTCCGGCTGCGGCTGGCCGACCTGGCGGCCGTCGCCGCCAGCCAGATCGACGTGCCGGCGCACCACCGCTTGCAGCGGGCGGCCGATCAGGACAGCCCGACGTACACGGCCCTGCGCCGGCAGTTGCGCGACATCCGCGATCGCGGCACACACATCCGGTTCGTCTACACCATGCGACAGCGGCCCGACGGACAGGTCGTGTTCGTGGTCGACGGCGAAGAAGATCCCGCTGCATTCAGCCCCCTGGGTGAGGTCTACACCGACGTCGCGCCGGAACTGCTCAGTGCGTTCGCGGCCCGCCCCGGTTCACCCGCGTCTTTTGTGACGGCCCGGTTCTACACCGACGCCTGGGGCACCTGGATGTCGGCTTTTGCCCCCCTGTACCTGCCCGATGGACGCCTCGACGCGGTGCTCGGCATGGACATCTCCGCGCACCGCATCCTGGCGCAAGAACGGCAGCACCAGATCGTGATCTGGGCGGTGTGCGCTGCGTTGATCCTGCTCTTCATGCCCGTGGCCTACGTCATCGCCCAGCGCCTGCGCCGCCCCTTGTCGCAACTCGAAGCCGAGATGATGAAGGTCAAGCAGTTCGATCTCGACAGCGCGCCGACCATCCGCTCCCGCATCATCGAAATCAACGGCATGGTGCAGCAGCTGGAGAACATGAAGTCGGGCCTGCGCTCGTTCCAGAAATACGTGCCCGCCGACCTGGTGCGCCGGCTGATGGCCCGGGGTGTCGATGCCGAGCTGGGCGGAACGCAGCAGGACCTGACGATTTTCATGTCGGATGTGGAAGGGTTCACCGCCATGGCCGAACGCCTCGCACCGGCCGATCTGGTGCACCACCTGGGCGAGTACCTGACCACCGTGACGGGCAGCCTGCTCGAAACCGGGGCCACGGTGGACCAGTACATCGGCGACGCGATCCTGGCTTTCTGGAACGCGCCGGAGCCCACGGCGGACCACGCGCTGCGCGCCTGCCGGGCAGCGCTCGACAGCCAGACACAGACCGCCGGGCTGAACCGGAAGTGGGCCGCCGAAGGGCGGAACGTGGTGTTCAGGACGCGCATCGGCATCAACACGGGCGAAGCGATCGTGGGCAACATCGGCTCTGTCGACCGCATGAGCTACACCATCATCGGCGACCAGGTCAATCTGGTGAGCCGGCTGGAAGCCGCGAACAAGTTCTACGGCACGTCCATCCTGCTGTCGGAAAACACCTTCCAGCAGGTCCACACCGTGTTCGCCACCCGACTGGTGGACCAGGTGATCGCCTACGGCAAGACCGTGTCGATCCGGGTCTACGAACTGCTCGGTGAACATGGCCAGCTGCCGGCCGGGCTGGAGGCCATCGCGCGCAGGTACGAAGCGGCGTTCGGGCACTACGGCGGCCGCGAGTTTGCGCGGGCCGCAGAACTGCTGGAAACCAACCTGAGCGGCGACCTCGCCGACCCACCGTCCCGGGTCCTGCTCGACCGCTGCCGGCAGTTCATGACCCAGCCACCCGCGGCCGACTGGGACGGCAGTTTCGTGCTCACGAGCAAATAAAGCGCCGCCTTCGTGCGGCGTCAGTGCAGTGCGCGGTAGATCGCGTCGGCCAGTTCGCTGGAAACGCCTTCGACCGTGCAGAGGTCGTCCACGCTGGCCGAGGCCACACCGCGCACACCGCCAAAGCGTTGCAGCAGGCGCGCCCGCTTCTTCGGCCCCACGCCCGGGATGTCTTCGAGCCGGCTGCCGCCCGTGCGCACCTTGGCGCGCTGGGCGCGCATGCCGGTGATGGCGAAGCGGTGGGCTTCGTCACGGATCTGGGCGACCAGCATCAGCGCCGCCGAATCGTGGCCCAGGTAGACCTTTTCGCGGCCATCGGCGAACACCAGCTCTTCGAGTCCCACCTTGCGACCCTCGCCTTTCTCCACCCCGACGATCAGCGAGAGGTCCAGGCCGAGCTGCTGGAACACCTCGCGCGCCATGCTGACCTGGCCCTTGCCGCCGTCGATCAGCACCAGATCGGGCATGCGCGGCCCGGTCGGCAGGCCGGAGGTGGCGTCGGTCGCGCCTTCGGCTGCGGGTTCTGAAGCGTCCGTCGTCTCGGCGGGCGCGGCCGCTTCTTCGGATTCCGCACGCAGCGCCTCGGCGATCTTGCCGTAGCGACGCAGCAGCACCTGCCGCATGGCGGCGTAGTCGTCGCCGGGCGTGATGCCGTCGATGTTGTAGCGGCGGTACTGCGCGTTCTGCATCTTGTGGGCCTCGAACACCACACAAGACGCCTGGGTGGATTCACCCGCCGTGTGCGAGATGTCGAAACACTCGATGCGCAGCTCGTCCAGGTTGTCGTCCGGCAGCGCCAGCGCTTCGGCCAGCGCGCGCGTGCGGGCCTGCTGCGAGCCCTCTTCGGCGAGCAGGCGGGCGAGCGCGATGTCGGCGTTCTTCTGCGCCATCTCCAGCCAGATGCGGCGGTGCTCGCGCGGCTGGTGCACGGCGTTGATCCTGGCGCCGATCTGCTCGGTCAGCGCGTCCAGCAGCGGCTTGCCGACCGCGTGGCTGGTCACCAGGGTGTGCGGCATCGCAATGCCCAGGTAGTGCTGGGCGATGAAGGCTTCGAGCACCTGCACCGCCACGCGCTCGACCGGGTCGGCGCTGTGACTGCCCTCTTCCGCCATCAGGCTGTCGATCTGGGTGGCGTCTTCCACATGGGCGGGGAAATACGGCCGGTCGCCGAGGTGGCGGCCGCCGCGGATCATGGCCAGGTTCACGCAGGCGCGCCCGCCCTGCACCTTCACCGCGAGCACGTCCACGTCCTTGTCGGACACGTTGTCCACCGCCTGCTGGTGCAACACCTTGGACAGCGCGCTCATCTGGTTGCGAATCTCGGCCGCCTGCTCGAATTCGAGCTTTTCGGCGTGCGCCATCATGCGGGCCTCCAGTTCGTCCAGCACGGCCTGGGTCTCGCCGCGCAGGAAGCGCTCGGCGGCCGCCACGTCGCGGCCATAGGCCTCGCTGTCGATCAGGTCCACGCAGGGCCCGCTGCAGCGCTTGATCTGGTACAGCAGGCAGGGCCGCGTGCGGTTGGCGAACACGGTGTCTTCGCAGGTGCGCAGCCGGAACACCTTCTGCAGCAGCGTGATCGACTCCTTCACCGCCCAGGCGCTGGGGTACGGACCGTAATAGCTGTGGCGCTTGTCCACCACGCCGCGGTAGTACGCCATGCGCGGGAACACGATGGAGGGCACCGGCCGGGCGCCCGCGGTGCGGAAGGTTTCGCGCGTGCCGGTGATCTTGAGGTAGGGATAACTCTTGTCGTCCCGGAACAGGATGTTGAACTTCGGCGCCAGCGTCTTGATGAGGTTGTTTTCCAGCAGCAGCGCCTCGGCCTCGGAGCGCACCACCGTGGTCTCCATGCGCACGATCTTGCTCACCATGTGGCCGATGCGCGTGCCGTCGTGGTTCTTCTGGAAATAGCTGCTGACGCGCTTCTTCAGGTTGCGCGCCTTGCCCACATAGAGCAACTGACCCTGGGCGTCAAAGTAGCGGTAGACCCCCGGCAGGCCCGGCAGGGCCGCGACTTCGCTGAGCAGTTGTTCGGAATGCGGTGCTTCGGATTCGGATTCGGGACGGGACATGGGCGGTATTGTGAACGGCGCACCAGCCGCCTGCAGCGCTGGCCGGTGGCAAGATCACACCCATGTCGACCAACGATCCTTCCCCACCCAACCCGGACGCCCCTTTGCGCTGGGACATCTTCTGCCAGGTCATCGACAACCTCGGCGACATCGGCGTCTGCTGGCGCTTCTGCGCCGGCCTGGCCGCACGCGGGCACACCGTGCGGCTGTGGATCGACGCGCCGGAGGACCTGCGCTGGATGGTCCCCGGTGCGCTGGAAGGCCGCATCGAGGGCGTGCGGGTGCTGCCGTGGACCGAGCCGCTGTCGCCGGGCCTGCTGGGAGGGCTCGCGCCGGCCGACGTCTGGATCGAAACCTTCGGCTGCCGCCCGCCGCCAGAAGCCCTGGAACACCGGGCTGCTGCCATCGCCGCAGGCGACCCGGCACCGGTGTGGATCAACCTCGAATACCTGAGCGCCGAATCCTACGTGGAGCGCTCGCACCGGCTGCCCTCGCTGGTGTCTGACGGGCCACTGCGCGGCGTGGGCAAGTGGTTTTTCTACCCCGGTTTCACCGCCGCCACCGGTGGCCTGCTGCGGGAGCAAGACCTGCCCGAGCGGCAAGCCGCCTTTGACGCCAGCGCATGGCTCGCTTCGCACGACCTGCCCGACACCGACCAGCCGCGCGCCAGCCTTTTCTGCTACGAACCCGCCGTCCTGCCCGCGCTGCTGCAACAGGCCGGTCAAGACGGCGCCAGCGACTGGCTGGTCACCGCCGGGCGCGCGGCCGATGCCGTGACCGCTGCCCAGGCGCAAGGACTGGACACGGGCCAGGCCTCCCTGTACCGCCTGCCGCGCCTGACCCAGCACGATTACGACCACCTGCTCTGGGCCTGCGACCTCAACTTCGTGCGCGGCGAAGATTCCCTGGTGCGCGCGCTATGGGCCGGACAACCGCTGGTGTGGCACATCTACCCGCAACACGACAACGCCCACCACGCCAAACTGGAGGCCTTTCTGGACTGGCTGCAAGCGCCCGATTCGTTGCGCGCGTTTCACCGCCTCTGGAACGGCATGACCAGCGCCCAACGGGTCTGGCCGGGCTGGAGCGTGGTGGCCACCTGGCGCCCTTGCCTGCTGGCCGCACGCGAGCGCCTGTTGGCCCAACCCGACCTGGTCAGCCAGTTGCTCGATTTCATCGCCGAAAAGCGATAAAATTCAAGGCTTTGCAGAAAACTGGACCACCAGACCCCGGCGGCCGTTTCCTGAGCGCCATCTGCTTAGCCGCACAGATCGCCCCTATCAGCACAGTTCCCGGGTTTGCACCCATGCACGGAACACGCGGCCCAACTGTTGGAAACCTTATGAAAATCGCTCAAGAACTCCGCGCCGGCAACGTCATCATGCACGGCAAGGACCCGATGATCGTCCTGAAAACCGAATACGCCCGTGGCGGCCGCGGTGCAGCCACCGTGCGCCTGAAGCTCAAGGCCCTGCTGAACAACATGGCCACCGAAGTCGTCTGCCGCGCCGACGACAAGATGGACCAGATCATTCTGGACAAGAAGGAGTGCACCTACTCCTACTTCGCCGACCCCATGTACGTCTGCATGGACAGCGAATACAACCAGTACGAAGTCGAAGCCGAAAACATGGGCGACGCCCTGAACTACCTCGAAGACGGCATGGCCGTTGAAGTGGTGTTCTACGACGGCAAGGCCATCTCGGTCGAACTGCCGACCAGCGTCGAGCGCGTGATCACCTGGACCGAACCCGCCGTCAAGGGCGACACGTCCGGCAAGGTGCTCAAGCCCGCCAAGATCGCCACCGGGTTCGAAGTCGCCGTGCCGCTGTTCGTGGCCCAGGACGACAAGATCGAAATCGACACCCGTACCGGTGAATACCGCAAGCGCGTCTGATTCCGATCTGACCACCCGTTGAAAAGGCTCCTGTGGGAGCCTTTTCGCTTTCATCAAGGCCCACATGGACCTCATCACCCGCATCGCCGACGTCATCATCCCGGTGTTCCTGATCGTGGCCATCGGCTATGGTTACGCGCGCCGCCGGCCGCCCGACCTGACGGTGTTCAACCGCATTGCGCTGGACGTGCTGGCACCCGTGCTGGTGTATTCGGCCCTTGCGGCCAAAGACTTTCGCCTCGCCGACCATGTGCCGCTGCTGATCGGCGGCACCGTGCTGATCCTGGGTGGCGGCCTGCTGGCCTGGCCGCTGGCTCGCGCGTTTGGCGCCCAGCCGCGCACCCTGGTGCCGGTGGTGATGTTCAACAACTGCGGCAACATGGGCCTGCCGCTGGCCCTGCTGGCGTTTGGCCCGGCGAACTTCGGCGCTGCGGTGGCGCTGTTCTCGGTCAGCAACCTGTTCCACTTTTCCCTCGGTGCGCGCATCACCAGCCGCCAGGCGCGCACGCGCGACCTGCTCACCAGCCCGCTGATGATCGGCACCGCGCTGGGCTTTCTGAGTGCGCTGACCGATGTGCGCCCGCCCGACGTGTTGCTCTCGGGTCTCAAGCTGCTCGGAGACGCCCTGCTGCCCATGATGCTGTTCGCGCTCGGCGTGCGCCTGACCTCGCTCACCCGCGCGGGTCTGGCACTTGGTTTGCTTGGTGCGCTGGCCCGTCCGCTCATCGGCCTGATCATCGCGATCCCGCTCGCCTGGGTGCTGGGCATCGAAGGTGCCGCGCGCGGCCAGTTGCTGCTGTTTGCGGCCTTGCCACCGGCCGTGATGCAGTTCATGCTGGCCGACCGTTACCACCAGGAACCCGACAAGGTGGCCGCCATGATCATGCTGGGCAATGCGCTGGCCGTGGTCTTCGTGCCGCTGGCACTGGCCCTGGGCCTCTGAGCGCCGGAGTGATCAAGGCGGTAGGACACAATCACTGAAACGAACAACCGAAGGAGCCCCGCATGGAAGCCACCCAAGACCTGAACGAACGTCGTCTGGCCGACGCCTGGGCCGAACTGCAGTCGCACTCCAACAAAGGGCGCCCGCTGAAGGCCGACGCCTACCGCCTGGCTTTCGCCGACCCCGAGTTCCTGCTGCGCCGCGAAACGCGCGGGATCCGCTTCCAGCTGGAAATGCTCAAACCCGATCTCGCACAGCAAGAACTGGGCATAGAAAACACCATCGTGGTCTTTGGCAGCGCGCGCGTGCGCGAACCCGGCATTGCGCAGGAACACCTGGCCACGGCCGAAGCCAGCGGCAACCCAAAGTCGATTGCCAAGGCGCGCGCGCTGTTGCGCAACGCCCGCCACTACGAACAGGCGCGCGAATTCGCCCGCATCGTGGCACGCTACAGCAAGGCCTGTCCGCAGGAAGACCAGCTCTTCATCTGCACCGGTGGCGGTCCCGGCATCATGGAGGCGGCCAACCGCGGCGCGCACGACGAAGCCACGCTCAACGTGGGCCTGAACATCTCGCTGCCGCACGAGCAGTCAGGCAACCCGTACATCACACCCGATCTCAGCTTCAAGTTCCACTACTTCGCGCTGCGAAAGATGCATTTCATGATGCGCGCCAAAGCGCTGGTGGCGTTCCCGGGCGGTTTTGGCACGCTCGACGAGCTGTTCGAGGTGATCACGCTGGTGCAGTGCAAGAAGGCCAAGCCGGTGCCGATCGTGCTGTTCGGCAGCGACTACTGGAAACGCCTGATCAACTTCGACGTGCTGGTCGAAGAAGGCATGATTTCGGCCGAAGACCTGAAGCTGTTCGAGTACGTGGACGATCCCCAGGTGGCGTGGGAATACATCATGAAGTTCTACGACCTGCCAAGCGTTTGACCCCCTGCGCCGCTGTGCGGCTTCCCCCAGGGGGACCACACCAGCGGCCCGGCGGAGCCGGTTCCGTGGTGCGTGCCGGGTCAGGCACTTGGCGCCAGCTGCACCTGCAGATCAATACCCCCCACCGAGCGCCTTGTAGAGGGCGACCTGGTTCTGCTGCTGGGCCAGTCGCGTCTGCGTCAGGGCCTGCTGGGTGCTGAACAGCGAACGCTGCGCATCCAGCACGTCGAGGAAGCTGGCCACGCCGTTGCGGTAGCGCAGCTCCGCCAGGCGGAAGCGCTCGGCCTCGGCCGTGGCCTGGGCCTGCTGGGCGCGCAGTTGCTCACCCAGCGTGGCGCGCCCGGCGAGTGCATCGGCCACTTCGCGGAAAGCCGTCTGGATGGCCTTTTCGTACTGCGCCACCGCCATCTCCCGGCCCACCTGGGCCGTGGCCAGGCCGGCCCGGTTGCGACCCGCATCAAAGATCGGCAGCAAGGCCTGCGGCGCCAGCGAGAAGCCCCAGGAGCCACCCTTGAACAAGCCCGAGAGTTCGCTGCTGGCCGATCCCACGCTGGCGGTGAGCGAGATGCGCGGGAAAAACGCCGCGCGCGCCGCACCGATGTTGGCGTTCGCCGCGATCAGCGTCTGCTCGGCCTGGCGGATGTCCGCCCGACGGGTGAGCAGGTCCGACGGCAGGCCGGCGGGCAGGTCGCGGAACAACGGCTGTGTGGTCACCGCGTCCTTGGCGGGGTCGGCAAGCGCCGCGGGCAACGGCTGACCCACCAGCAGCGTGAGCGCGTTGAGGTCCAGCGCGCGCTGGCGCTGCTGCTGGGCCAGGGCGGACTCGGCCGCCGCGGTCAGCGACTCGGCCTGCCGCAGGTCCAGCGCTGACGTGGCGCCGTTGTCAAAGCGCAGCTTGGTCAGGCGCAACGAATGCTGGCGCGTGGCGAGCGTTCGCTGCGTCAACGCCAGCAGTTCGTCGCTGGCCTGCAGGCTCAGCCAGGTGCTGGCGACCGAGGCCACCAGGCTGGTCTGGGCGGCGTTGCGCGCCTCTTCGCTGGCCAGGTATTGGGCCAGCGCCACTTCCTTCAGACTGGCGAGGCGACCGAAAAAGTCGATTTCCCAGCCACTCATGGCCAACCCCGCGGTGTACAGGCTGGTGATGCTGTCGTCGGTGCTGCTCTGGCGGCTGCCCGTGGCAGCGAGGTTCAGCGTGGGGAACTGGTCGGCGCGGCGAATCTGGTACTGCGCCCGCACCTGCTCGATGTTCAGCGTGGCGACGCGCAGGTCGCGGTTGTTCTTGATCGCCAGACCGATGAGTTCGCGCAGGCGCGCATCGCTCACGAAGTCCGCCCACGCGACCTCGGCGGCCGGCGTCGCCCCGGCCACCGGCGTCACGCCGGACCACTCTGCGGCAACCGGCGCGGCCGGACGCTCGTAGGTGGGGATGAAGGAGCAGCCGGCCAGCGTCAGGACCGCCAGGGCCAGTGCGCTGCGGCGCATATTGAGAGAAGAAATCATGTCAGTGGCTCCAGCGCGTATCGAGAAGGACACGACGCAACGAAAGAAGAAGCGCTATCCAGGGCACCGCCGGGCCGGCTTTGCCGGACGGCCAGTGCCGTCCCCTTGAGGGGGTCGCGCGCAGCGCGGCGGGGGTGTTCCATCTCAATGCACTCCATGGTGTTCGGCTTCTTCGGCTTCCCGACGGTGCTGTCGATCGCTGCCCTTGAACAAGGTGCGCACCACCACAAAAAAGATCGGCACGAACACCACCGCCAGCACGGTGCCCGTGAGCATGCCGCCGATGACGCCGGTTCCGATGGCGCGCTGGCTGGCCGAGCCCGCGCCAGTGGCCAGCGCCAGCGGCAACACACCCAGCGTGAACGCCAGCGAGGTCATGATGATGGGCCGGAACCGGATGTGGGCCGCGGCCAGCGCGGCTTCGATCACGCTCTTGCCCTGCGCCTGCAGGTCCTTGGCAAATTCGATGATCAGGATCGCGTTCTTCGCCGATAGACCGATGATGGTGATCAGGCCCACCTGGAAGTAGACGTCGTTGGAGTAGCCCCGCAGCAGCGTCGACAGCAGCACACCGAGCACACCCAGCGGCACCACCAGCACCACGGCCAGCGGAATTGACCAGCTTTCGTACAGGGCGGCGAGCGCGAGGAACACCGCCAGGATGGCGAAGGCGTAGAGGATCATGGCCTGCGAACCGGCGAGTTTTTCTTCGCGCGACTGGCCGGTCCATTCAAAGCCGAAGCCCTGCGGCAGCTTGCCCGCCAGCGCTTCCATCTCGGCCATGGCCTGGCCGGTGCTCACGCCCGGCGCGGCACTGCCGCTGATGCGCATCGACGGGTAGCCGTTGTAGCGCACGGTCTGCATCGGGCCGGTGATCCAGCGCGTGGTGGCAAAGGCCGACAGCGGAACCGCCTGCGCCTTGCTGTTGAGCACGTTGATGCGCAACAGGTCTTCGGGCTGCATGCGCGCCGTGGCATCGGCCTGCACCACCACCCGCTGCAGGCGACCCGCGTTGGGGAAGTCGTTGACGTAGCTGGAACCCAGCGCGGTACCGATGGCGCCACTGATCGCATCGAATCCGACCCCCAGGGCGTTGGCCTTCTCGCGGTCGATGTCGATCTGCAGCTGCGGCGCGTCTTCCAGACCGTCCGGGCGCACCTGCGTCAGCAGCTTGCTCTGCGAGGCCATGCCCAGCATCTGGTTGCGCGCCGCCAGCAGCGCCTCGCCACCCCGGCCAGCACGGTCCTGCAGCCGGAAGCTGAAGCCCGACGACGCCCCGAGCTCGGGAATGGGCGGCGGGCTCAGCGGGAAGATGAACGCATCGCGGATGCCCGACAGCGCACCGAAGGCGCGGCCAGCCACCGCCTGGGCCGCGCTGCCTTCGCCCGAGCGTTCGGACCAGTCCTTGAGCGTGACAAACGCGAGCGCGGCGTTCTGGCCCTGGCCCGAGAAGCTGAAGCCCAGCACGCCGACCATGCTCTGCACCTCCGGCTGCTGAAGCATGAAGCCTTCGACCTGCTTCATCACAGCCAGCGTGCGCTCCTGCGTCGCACCCGGCGGCAGCTGCACGTTGACCAGCAGCGTGCCCTGGTCTTCGTTGGGCAGGAACGAGGTGGGCAGGCGCATGTAGACCACGACCGCGGCGGCCACGATGGCGACATAGATCAACAGCGTGCGGCCGGCGCGCGGCAGCAGTTTCGCCACGCCACCTTCATAGCCTTTGGCGGTGCGGGAAAAACCGCGGTTGAACCAGCCGAAGAAGCCGGTCTTGGCGTGGGCATGCCCCGCCTCCACCGGCTTGAGCAGCGTGGCACAGAGTGCGGGCGTGAGCGAGAGCGCCATGAAGGCCGAGAAGCCGATGGACATGCCCATCACCGCGGCGAACTGGCGGTAGATGTTGCCCACCGAACCACTGAAAAAGGCCAGTGGCACGAACACGGAGATCAACACCACGGTCACGCCGATGATGGCGCCCGAGATCTGGCCCATGGCCTTGCGCGTGGCCTGCAACGGCGGCAGGCCTTCTTCGCTCATGATGCGTTCGACGTTCTCCACCACCACGATGGCGTCGTCCACCACGATGCCGATCACCAGCACCATGCCGAACATGGTGAGCACGTTGATCGAGAAACCCAGGGCCATCAGACCGGCGAAGGTGCCCAGTAGCGCCACCGGCACCACCAGGGTCGGAATCAGGGTGTAGCGCCAGTTCTGCAGGAACAGGAACATCACCAGGAACACCAGCGCCACCGCTTCGGCCAGCGTCACGGCGACCTGCTGGATGGAGATCTTCACGAAGCGCGAGCTGTCGTAAGGGATGGCCCAGGTCATGCCCGCGGGAAAAAACTTCTCCAGTTCCGCCATCTTCTCGCGCACCGCTTCGGCCGTGGCCAGCGCATTGCCGCTGGGCGAAAGCTGCACACCGATACCGGTGGACGGCTTGCCGTTCAGGCGTGCCGAGGTGGCGTAGGCCTGGGCACCGAGTTCGATGCGGGCGACATCTTTCAGGCGCACGGTGGCGCCATCGCTGCTGGCGCGCAGCACGATGTTGCCGAACTGCTCGACGCTGCCCAGCTGGCCGTTGACCACCACGGTGGCGGCAATGCTCTGGCCCGCCACGTTGGGCAGTGCACCGATCTCACCGGCCGAGACCTGCGCGTTCTGCGCGCGGATGGCGTTCGTCACATCGGCCGCACTCAGGTTGAACCCGAGCAGCTTGGCCGGATCGATCCAGACCCGCATGGCGCGCTCGGTGCCGAACAGCTGGGCCTGGCCCACGCCGGGCAGGCGCTGCAGTTCGGGCACGACGCTGCGCGACGCGTAGTCGCCCAACGCGACCGGGTTCCAGGCCGGGTCGTCGCTGGAGAGGATCGCGAACAGCAGGAAGTTGTTGCGCGCCTTGTCCACCCGCACGCCCTGCTGCGTCACCGCCGAGGGCAGGCGCGGCGTGGCGCGCGAAAGCCGGTTCTGCACGTCCACCTGCGCCAGATCGGCGTTGCTGCCGGGCTCGAAGCTCAGCGTGATGCTGCCGGTGCCGTTGGCCTGGGCCACGGCTTCCATGTAGATCAGGCCCGGCGAGCCGTTCATTTCCTGCTCGATGACCGACAAGACGCTGTCTTCCAGCGTCTTGGCCGAGGCACCGGGGTAGGTGGCGTTGATGACGATGGACGGGGGCGCCACCGGCGGGTACTGCGCGATCGGCAACTGGGTGATGGACACCGCGCCCAGCACCATGATGAAGAGCGCGATCACCCATGCAAAGATGGGCCGGTCGATGAAGAATTTCGCCATATCAGTTTCCGCCGAGCCGCCTCAAGGAGGCTGAAGCCCCCATGGGGGGCAGTGAACACAGTGAACGTGGGGGTCGTGTCATTCCGGGCGCTCCTTACTTCGACGCAGCCGGAGCTTCGGCTGGTGCAGCGGCAGCGGCTGGGGCGGCAGGTGCAGCACCCGGCGCCTGCCAGGGAACGGCCTTGACTGGCGTGCCCGGCGGCATCATCTGCAGCTTCTGGAAGCCGTCCACCATGACCTGCTCACCGGCCTTCAGACCGTCCAGCACGACCCACTGGCCGCCCTGCTGGCCGCCGATCTTCACCGTGCGTTTCTCGATCTTGCCGTCGGCCGCCACGACCTGAACGGTGTCGCCCTGGGCCGAACGCGTGACCGCCTGCTGCGGCAGCGTGATGGCGTCGCGCGCCGTCGCCTGCTCCAGGCGCACGCGCACATACAGGCCTGGCAGCAGAGCGCCGCCGGGGTTGGGCACTTCGGCGCGCAGCGTCACCTGCCCGGTGGCGGAGTCGACCGTAAGGTCCGAGAACAGCAAGCGCCCCGGCTTGGCGTATTCGCTGCCATCTTCCAGCACCACACGCACACTGGCCGCACCGGTACCCGCGTCTTTCAGTTGTCCACTGGCCAGTGCACGTTGCAGCTTCATGGCTTCGGCGGCGGACTGGGTGAAGTTCACAAACAGCGGGTCCACCTGCTGGATCACGGCGAGCGGGGTCGCCTCGCCCTGGCCCACCAGGGCGCCCTCCGTCACCAGGGCGCGACCAATGCGGCCACCGATCGGCGCCGTGACATTCGCGTAACCCAGGTTGATGCCAGCCGTCTGCACAGCAGCCCTGGCCACGGCCACATCGGCCTCGGCGGCTTTCTGGGCGGCTTCAGCGTTCGCGAATTCCTGCTGGCTGATGGCGTTTTCTGCCACCAGCGGCTTGTAGCGGGCAGCCAAGGCCGACGCCTGGGCGAGGTTGGCCTCGGCCCGCGCCAGACCGGCCCGCGCGCTCTGCAGCGTGGCCTGGTAGGGCGCCGCATCAATGCGGAACAGCGCCTGGCCAGCCTTCACGTCGCTGCCTTCCTTGAACAGGCGCTGCTGCAGGATGCCCGCCGCCCGGGCCCGCACCTGTGCCACACGCGAGGCCTCCAGCCGGCCCGGCAACTCCGTCTGCAAGCCCACGTCACCCGGCGCCACCGTGACCACGCCGACTTCGGGAGCCGGCATGCCACCCGGCGGCGCCGCGGCGGGCGCCTCGGCCTTGCCACAGGCGACCAGCAGCACAGCCACCGAGATCACCGACAGGCGGCGGGCCCACGACGCCGAGCGACCGGGAGTCGCCAGCGAGTGGTTGAACAAGACGGGAAGCTGGGGACTCTGTGCAGGCATGGGAATCCTTGGAGACATGAAATCAGGGAGCCGCCTGAAAAAAATCAGCCGGCATGGCCATCGCGGGGATAACCGATGAAGATGAAGGGTCGAAGTATACATACATACTTGAATGTATGTATAGTCGATCAAACACAAGTCCTCATATTCATATGAGGACATTCGACAGGAGACATGACATGGTTCGTCGCACCAAAGCCGATGCCGAGGCCACACGCCACAGCCTGCTCGACGCAGCTGAGCACCTGTTTCAGGAGCGCGGCGTTTCACGCACCTCGCTCAACGACATTGCCGTGGCCGCCGGCACCACCCGAGGTGCCATCTACTGGCACTTCAAGGACAAAGCCGATCTATTCAACGCGATGATGGAACGCGTCACTTTGCCGCTGGAAGAAACCCTCGCCGGCATAGGGAAAAAGGCCTCTGTCCTCGACAACCCGCTGCAACCGCTGCGCGACGCCATTGCGCACGCGCTGCACAAGGCCGCCACCGACGAGCAGACGCGGCGCGTGTTCGAGATCGCGACCCTGCAAGTGGAATACAACGACGAAATGCACGCGGTGCGCGCGCGCCACCTTCAGGGGCGCAACGAGTGCGTGCAGCAGACCGCCAAAGTGTTGCGCTCGGCGGCAGACCAACAGGGCATGACACTCGCCGTCCCGGTGCAGTGCGCAGCGCTGGGGCTGCACGTGATGATCGACGGCCTGATCCAGAACTGGCTGCTCGACACCAAGGCCTTCGACCTCCGGCGTTGCGGCCGGCAGGTGGTCGACACCTACCTGAGCGGCCTGGGCTTCAGTCAGCCCGCCGCTCGGGCACCGCGTCGGGCGGCACCGGTGCACGTGAAGGCAGTTTCAGATGCAGCGCCGCCTGCGCCATCAGGTTCGCCGACACCGGAGCCGTCACAAACAGAAACAGCGTGATCAGCAGCTCGGCGATGCCCGGGCGCCCTTGGCCCACCGACACCAGCATCGACGCGATCAGCACACCGCCCACCCCCAGGGTGGACGCCTTGGTCGGCGCGTGCAGTCGCATGTAGAAATCGGGTAGCCGCACCAGGCCGATCGCGCCCACCAGCAGGAAGAACGACGCGATCACGATCACGGCAGCTGCGGTCCATTCGATGAAGGGATTCATGTGTGGGCTTCCTTCATTCCACCACGTCACCGCGGCTGAGGTAACGCGCCAGACCCACCGTGGAGGCAAAGCCCAGCATCGCCACCAGCAGCGCGCCTTCGAACAGCAGCGCCGTGTTCCAGCGGATGCCCAGCAGCACGATCAACGCCACGGCGTTCATGTAGAGCGTGTCCAGCGCGAGCACGCGATCGGTGGGGGTCGGGCCACGCAGCAGGCGCACCGAGCACAGGAGCACGGCCAGCGTCACCGCCGCGATGCCGATGTTCAGCGCCATGTCGAGCACATTCATGTGGGGCTCCCGGGTTCGAGGTGGAAGGCGCGCAGCAGCGGCGCCTCGTAACGTTGTTTCATCTCGGCGGCCATGGTGGCCGGATTGTCGCAGTTGAGCGCGTGCACCAGGATCACGCCCTGTTCTTCATCGATCAAGGCCGAAACGGTGCCCGGCGTGGTCGTGATGATGCTGGCGAACAGCGCGTTCACCCGGTGGTGCGAGCAGGCCAGCGGCACCGGGATCCAGCCCGGCTGCATGCGGTCCAAGGGCCCGAGCACCAGCTTGGCGACCACGACGTTGGACACCACGATGTCCCACAGCACCACGACCATGAGACGCAAGGCGGTGGGCCAATGCAGCACGCTGGCCTGCGTCAGAAAGGGCCGCAGCAGGCGTGGAACGATCAGCCCGATCAGCACCGCCGAAAGCAGATGCACCCACTCCAGGCTGTGCGAGAGCGCCAGCCAGCTCGCCGCCAGCAGCACCGACAGCACGGGATGCGCAAACCAGCCGCTGGCCGGGTAGCGCTTGGTGCTTTTGTTGACCGTGGGCGTCATCGGACTCATGGAAGTACCTTCGCGGGAGCCGCCTCGACGGCGGGAGTGGCGTTGGCTGGCGCAGCGCGCGAACCGTCGTAGGGGCGGGTCGTGATCGCCTTGGCGCCGCCTTGTGAGCCGAGCACGGCTTCGGCGTAGACAGCGGTGTCCGCCAGCTGCACGGCCGCCGCGTCGGTGTAACGCTTGACCGGCGAGGCCAGCACCGCCAGTGCCACCGTGATTGCCATGAAGGCCCAGGCCGCCGACAGCAGCTTGGCGCTGGCGCCCGACACCACGTCGGCGGCGCCCTCGTCCGGCTGCACGTGCCAGAACACGATCACACCGGCGCGCGCCAGACCCACGATGGTGAAGAAGCCCACGAGCAGCACCACGCTCCAGACCCAGGCCTGCGCAGCGAGCCCGGAAGTGCTCTGCAGGATCATGAGCTTGCCCAGAAATCCCGGCAGCGGCGGCAGACCGGCCGCCGACGCGGCACCGAACAACATCATCATGCCCAGCAGCACCGGCTCGCGCAGGGCCACCGCCGGGCGCAGCTTGTCGCCCGCCTCGCCACGCTGCGCGGCCATGAGCTCCACCAGCAGGAACAGGCCCGCGATCACGATCGTGCTGTGCAGCGTGTAGTACAGCGCGGCCGACAGCGTCTCGGGCGTGAACAGGCCCACACCGGCCAGGATCGTGCCCACCGAAGACACCGTGAGGTAGGCCACCATGCGGCTCATGCTGTGCGCGGCCAGCGCACCGAGCGCACCCAGCACGCTGGTGGTCAGCGCCAGCGGCAGCAGCCAGGCTTGCGCCGCCAGACTGGCTTCGCCCGCCTCGACGCCGAAGATGCCCCAGTGGGTGCGGATGATGCTGTAGACCCCCACTTTGGTCATGATGGCAAACAGCGCCGCCACCGGCGCGCTCGCCGAGGCGTAGGTCCCCGGCAGCCAGAAATACAGCGGCACCAGCGCGGCCTTGAGGCCAAACACCACCAGCAGGATCAACGCCGCGGCGCGCGCGATCAAGGCCGAGTCGCCCGTGAGCTGCGCCACACGCAAGGCCAGATCGGCCATGTTCAGCGTGCCGGTCACGGCGTAGATCATCGCCAACCCGATCAGGAACAGGCCCGATCCCGCCAGGTTGAGCACCACGTAGTGGATGCCCATGCGCACGCGTTCACGCCCCTGGCCGTGCAACAGCAGCACGTAGGACGCGATCAGCAGCACCTCGAAAAACACGAACAGGTTGAACAGGTCGCCGGTCAGGAAGGCGCCACACAGCCCCATGAGCTGGAACTGGAAGATGGCGTGAAAGTGGCGACCACGCTGGTCCCAGCCGCCCGTGGCGTACCAGAGCACGGGCGCCGCCACCAGGTAGGTCAGCAGCACCATCAGGGCCGAGAGCCGGTCGAGCACCAGCACGATGCCAAATGGCGCCGGCCACTCGCCAAGCCGGTAGACCACCAGCTCGCCGTTGCCGGCGCGCCAGACCAGGCCGGCAGCCATCACCGAGCCGAGCAGCACCGAAGCCAGGCTCAGCCGGCGGCGCCAGCGCACGCGCGCGCCGTCGTGCCCGCCGCCCTGCCCCGACATGCCACCAAAGTCACCCACCAACAACAGCCCCATCGCGGTGAACGAAGGCAGCAGCACCGACAGCACCGGTGCGTGCTGCAGCCAGAAAGCGAAGATCGATGCCATCATCAGTTGCGCTCCCCGTGGCGGACCGTGGGCACGGCCGGCGATCGGCCGGGCGCACGGCCAGGTTCGTGGCCGTCCACATGGTCGCTGCCGCTTTCATGGCGGTTGCGCAGTGCCAACTCAATCACGAAACCCGTGGTCGCAAAACCGATCACGATGGCCGTGAGCACCAGGGCCTGCGGCAGCGGGTCGGCCACAGGGCCCTCGCCCACCAGGATGGGCTGGGCGTTGGACCACAGGCGCCCCATCACGAAGATGAACACGTTGACCGCATAGCCGAACAGCGACAGGCCCAGCACCACCGGGAAGCTGCGCCCGCGCAGCATCAGGTAAAGGCCGCAGGCGGTGACGAAACCGATGCCCGTGGCCAGCAGGAATTCCATGCTCATCATGATTGGCCTCCGGCCGTTGCGGTGTGGGCGGAGGACGGCTCGCCTTCACGGCTCACCGATCCCAGCACAGAGATGGTCAGCAGGGTCGAACCCACCACCGTGAGGTAGACCCCGAGGTCGAACAGCGCGGCCGAGGCCAGCGGCAGTTCACCCAACAGCGGCACATGCGGGTGCCCGTGTGCGCTGGTCATGAACGGCCGGCTCCAGAAGAAGGCGCCCGTACCGGTCAGTCCGGCCATCGACAGGCCGGCGCCGATCCAGCGCACGAAGCGGCGGCCGGACTGTGCGCGCAGCATGGCTTCGGCCTTGGCCTGGCCCAGCGCCATGAACTGCAGTACCAGCGCCACCGCCGTGATCAGGCCCGCAATGAAGCCACCGCCCGGCAGGTTGTGGCCGCGCATGAAGATGTAGAGCGTGAACACCAGCGCCAGTGGCAGCACCACCGAAGCCGCCACGCGCAGCAACAGCGGCTGGGCGGCGAAGGTCCAGGGCAGGCCTTGCGGGTCGGTCAGCGGCCGGCGCGTGCGCATGCCGTCCATCAGCGCGAGCACGCCGATGGCCGCGATGCCCAGCACCGTGATCTCGCCGAAGGTGTCGTAGCCGCGGAAGTCAACCAGAATCACGTTGACCACGTTGGTGCCACCGCCCACCGGCAGCGATTTCTCCAGGAAGTACCAAGAGATGGAGTCGTGGTTGCGCGTGAGCAGCACCCAGGCCACCCAGGCCACGCCCGCGCCGCCCGCGAGCGCCAGCACGCCATCGCGCGTGCGGCGCAGCGCCGTCGATTCGCGCGGCGAGTGCTGCGGCAGCAGCGCCAGACCCATCAGCAGCAGCACGGTGGACACCACCTCGACGGAGAGCTGCGTCAGCGCCAGATCGGGCGCCGACAGGCTCACAAAGGTCAACGACGTGACCAGCCCGACCACCCCCACCAGCACCACCGACTGGAAGCGCTGTCGGTGCGTGAACACCAGCGCCAGGCAAGTCGCGACCAGCAGCAGCCACACCGCGATGGCCAGCGGCGATGCGGGCAGCAACTCTCGCGAACCGGCGCCAATACCCTGCCCGACCAGTTGCGACGCCGCCACCACCACCGCTGCGCCCATCAGCCAGACCAGGTAACGCTGCAGCGAGCCGGTTTCCAGGCGAATGGAGATGCGCCCGGCGAGCGCGAACAGGCCGTCGATCAGGCCATCGAAGATCTGCCGCCCGGTGGCCGGGCCAAACCAGGCCTCGGACTCGATGCGGTGCATGCGCTTGCCGATCGCCAGAAAAAAGTACAGGCCGATGCCCGCGGCCAGCGCGATCGCGCTCATCAGCAGCGGCAGGTTGAACCCGTGCCAGATCGCCAGGTGGTATTCGGGCAGCGGCTGGCCCACCAGCGCCGTGGCCGCCACGTGCACCAGCGGCCCGAAGGTGATGGCGGGCAGCAGGCCCACGACGATGCACATCGTCACCAGCAGCATGGCCGGCAGCTTCATGCCCAGCGGCGGTTCGTGCGGGTGCGTGTTCGGCACGTCGCCCAGCTCGCCGTTGAAATAGGTGTCGTGCACGAAACGCAGCGAGTAGGCCACGCTGAACACGCCCGCCAGCGTGACCAGCGCCGGGATCACCCAGGCCCAGACACCCGAGGTGCCCACCACCGCCTCGGTGAAAAACATCTCCTTGGACAGGAAGCCGTTGGTCAGCGGCACGCCCGCCATCGACGCGGCCGCCACCATGGACAGCGTGGCCGTCCAGGGCATGAGCTTCCACAGCCCGCCGAGCTGGCGCATGTCGCGCGAATGCGTCTCGTGGTCCACGATGCCGGCGATCATGAACAGCGAGGCCTTGAAGGTGGCGTGGTTCAACACGTGAAATACCGCCGCCACGGCGGCCAGCGGCGAACCCAGGCCGACCAGGAAAACGATCAGGCCCAGGTGGCTCACGGTGGAATACGCGAGCAGGCCCTTGAGGTCGTGCTTGAACAGCGCGATGAAAGCGGCGAACAGCACGGTCGCCAGACCGGTGGCGGTCACGAGCACCTCGAACCAGCCCGACCCGGCCAGCACCGGGTACATGCGCATCAGCAGGAACACGCCCGCTTTCACCATGGTGGCCGAGTGCAGGTAGGCGGAAACCGGCGTGGGCGCTGCCATGGCGTCGGGCAGCCAGAAGTGGAAAGGGAACTGCGCACTCTTGGTGAAGGCGCCGAGCAGGATCAGCAGCAGCGCCGGCACGAACAGCGGATCGGCCTGGATCATGGCCACGCGGCCCAGCATCTCGCTGAGTTCGTAAGTACCCGCGATCTGCCCCAGCAGCACGAAGCCGCCCAGCATGGCCAGACCGCCCCCCCCGGTCACGGCCAGTGCCTGCCGTGCGCCCGCCCGCGCATCGGCCCGGTGGCTCCAGAAGCCGATCAGCAGGAAAGACGACAGGCTGGTCAGTTCCCAGAACACCACCAGCAGCAGCAGGTTGTCTGACAGCGCCACGCCCAGCATGGCCGCCATGAACAGCATCATCTCGCTGTAGAACTTGCCGGGCGAATCTTTCGGGCTGAGGTAAAAGTGCGCATAGAGCACGATCAGCAGGCCGATGAACAGGATCAGGCCCGCAAACAGCAGCGACAGGCCGTCGAGCCGGAACGTCAGGGTCAGCCCGATCTCGGGGACCCAGGCCCAGGCGTTGCGAACCTCAACGCCCGACATCACGGCGGGCGCATGGCTCAGCAGCAGGGCCAGGCTGGTCGCCGTGACGGCGCCGGCGGCGCATGCGGTCAACAGACGGGACCTAGACCCCAGCCAGAAAGTGGCTGCGGTGCCCAGCAAAAGCGGCAGCAGGACGATCAATAACAGCACGGCTCTTCTTTCAAGTTGGTCTGCAATTCTAGAAGGCTCGCGCGCCCGGCCGCCTGACAGGCGGCCAACCGCGTCTGGCCGCGCGAACTCAGTGCCGTTCGAGGCCGCCCTGGGTCGGGTGCAAGGTCCAGGCCAAATGCGAACCCAGCCCCACCACCGCGCCCACCGCCCAGAACACACCGGCCACGCCCACCACCAGACCGGCCGATCCGAACAGCAGCGGCATTGCCACGCTGGAGCCGTTGATGGCCATGGCGCGCAGGCCCAGCGCTTCGCCATGGCGATGGTGGGGTGTGATCTGGTGCAGCGTGCTCATGATCATGGGCTGCACCGACCCCAACGCGAGCCCCAGCCCGATGGACAAGGCGCCCATGGCCCAGGCCGCGTGCACCAGTGGGTACACCGAAAACAGCAGCGCGGTCGTGACCATGGCCGAGCCGATCACCACCGACTCGCGCAGGTGCGCCGCCAGCCAGGGCATGGCCAGGCGGATCGCCGTGGCCGCGAGGGCGAACGCGCCAAGGATGCTGCCGATCACCGTGGCGCTCAGGTCGCGCTCGTGACCGATCACAGGCACCAGGAAGGTGTGAACGTCCCAGCAAGACGACAACATCCAGTTGATCAGCATGAGCCGCCTGAAGGCTTTTTCGCGCAACAGGTTCCATGACGATCCGCTGGTGTTGCGCAGCGCGGGCGCCACGGGTTCGTGCTCCACCGCATTGCGCACCCAGAACCAGGCCAGCGACGGCAGCAGGGCCAGCAGCAGGTAGGCCGCGCGGAAGCCCCAGGCGTCGATCATCAACCCGGCCGCGAACGGCCCGATGAAGTTGGAGATGGACGGCCCGATCGCCATCCAGCTGAACACCTGCTTGAGTTCGGTGGGGTTCGCGGCCAGCCGCCCCACGTGGCGCTGCAACGCGATCATGGCCAGGCCCGTGGCCGCGCCACACGCCAGCGCCGTCAGGCACAACACGGAAAACACCGGAAAGGCCACCGCCCCAGCAGCGCCCAGCGTCGCCGTGCCGATGGACAGAGCAAACGGCTTCTTGAGCCCGCGCCGGTCGGCGTAGCGCCCGGCGGGCAGCGCCAGGAACACCTGGGCCAGCGCAAACAGTGCCAGCAACATGCCCACCGCCGCAGGGCTGTGGCCCTCACGCAGCGCCATCAGCGGCGAGGCCATGCGAAAGCCGGTCATGCACGCGTGCAGGCTGACCTGCGCCGCGATCAGGCGCGCGAGCCCGGCGCGCAGGCGGGTGCTCAAACCTCCCCGCGGTCGTTGGGGTCGAGCGGCAACAGCGCGGCGGCCTGCTCCTGCGGCAGCGCCTCCACGGTCTTGAGCGCGCGGCTCATGGCGCGGCTGCGCGTCTCGGCGCTGTCCAGCGTGTTGAGCACGGTCTGCGTCTGGGCCTTGACCTTGGACAGCACGTCACCGAACTTGCCGAACTCGGTCTTGACCGCGCCCAGCACCTGCCAGACCTCGCTGCTGCGTTTTTCCAGCGCCAGCGTGCGAAAGCCCATCTGCAGCGAATTGAGCATCGCCATCAGCGTTGTCGGCCCGGCGAGCGTGACGCGGTATTCGCGCTGCAGCACCTCCATCAGACCCGGGCGGCGCAGCACCTCGGCGTAGAGTCCTTCGGTGGGCAAAAACAGGATGGCGAAGTCGGTCGTGTGTGGTGGCTCCAGGTACTTGTCGGCCATGCTCTTGGCTTCGAGCTTGATGCGTTGCTCCAACCCACGCGCTGCCAGCTCGGCGCCCTCCACGTCGGCACGCTGCTGCGCGTCGAGCAGGCGCTCATAGTCTTCGTTCGGAAACTTGGCGTCGATCGGCAACCAGCACGGCGCGCCATCGTCACCGCGACCTGGCAACTTGATCGCGAAGTCCACGGCGTTGCGGCTCCCGGGCCGGGTGGTGACCTGGGTCGCATATTGGTCGGGCGCGAACACCTGCTCCAGCAGCGCGCCGAGCTGGGCTTCGCCAAACATGCCACGGGTCTTCACATTGGTCAGCAGGTGCTTCAGATCGCCCACCCCCTGTGCCAGCGTCTGCATCTCGCCCAGGCCCTTGTGCACCTGCTCCAGCCGGTCGGCCACCTGCTTGAAACTTTCACCCAGACGGGCCTGCAGCGTGCTTTGCAGCTTTTCGTCCACCGTGGCGCGCATCTCGTCGAGCTTGGCGGTGTTGGTCTGCTGCAGCTGCGCAAGCTGGTTTTCCAGCGTGGTGCGGATCTCGGCCAGGCGGCGGGCGTTGCCTTCGCTCATGTCCTGCAGCTGTTTGGTCAGCGTATCACCCAGCGTGCCGCGCAGCTGCATGAGCTGCTGCGCAAAGGCATCGATCTGTGCGTTCTGCGTGCGCGTGGCCTCTGCCGCCTGCTGGCTCATGCCCAGATTGATGGCCTGCAGCTGCTGCGTGAGCGTGTCACCCAGCGTGCCGCGCAGCTGCAGCAGTTGCTGTGCAAAGGCATCGAGCTGGGTGTTCTGCGTGCGCGTGGCTTCGGCGTCCTGCCGGGTGAGCGTTTCCTGGAAGGTGGCCAGGGTCTGCTGGATCTCCTGTCGTCCACCTCGCGCGTTTTCACCGATCTCCCGGCGCAGCTCGCTTTCCAGGCGCTCCATGCGCTGAGCGGTCTGTTGCGCCTGGTTCTGCAAGGTGTTCACCAGCAGTTGACGGTGCGCCATCTCTTCGGGGTCCACCGGCCGACGGCGCAGCAGCAACCACAGAAAGCCCAGCAGGACCGGCACCTGCAACACCACACCCAGCACCATCCAGAACGACACAGTTTCAAACATGGTGACGATTATCGGCGAGCGCCAGACGCCCAAAACCGCACCGCCAGCCCTCTATAGAATGACCCGACCACCTATTCCTGGAGCCTTTCATGAGCGTTTACGACAAGCTTTCCCAACTCGGCATCGAACTGCCTCCCGTGGCCATCCCGGCCGCCGCTTATGTGCCCTTCGTGCAGACCGGCAATCTCATCTTCCTGAGCGGCCACATTGCCAAGAAAGACGGCAAACCCTGGGTTGGCCAGCTCGGCCTGACCACCACCACCGAAGAAGGCAAGCTCGCCGCCCGCGCCATCGCCATCGACCTCATGGGCACACTCGCCGCGGCCTGCCTGGCCGTTGGCAAGACACTCGACGACGTGAAACGCATCGTCAAGGTCATGAGCCTGGTCAACAGCACCGGCACCTTCACCGAACAGCACCTGGTCACCAACGGCTGCAGCGAACTGCTGGGCGAAGTTTTCGGCCCGCAAGCCGGCGCCCACGCCCGCAGTGCGTTTGGCGTGGCGCAGATTCCGATGGGTGCCTGCGTGGAGATCGAACTGATTGCCGAACTGGGGTAGACCTCAGAGCCGTCACTCCGATGGACAAAAAAAAGAGGCTCCCGAAGGAGCCTCTTTTTTTGGAGCGACGGCCCGAAGGCCGCTCACGCCGGGGTCAATCAGACCTTGGAGGCCTTCTTGGCCAGGTCGGTGGCCTGCTTGGAAGCAACGGCAAAGTTGGCCTGGGCGGTTGCAGAAGCTTTCTTGATCGTGGCCTGGGCCGACTCAACCGCTTTCTGGCTCTGGCTCAAGGCGCTCTGGAAAGCAGCCACGGCGGCTTCGGAACCGGCCGGTGCGTTCTTGACCAGCTGGTCCACGGAGGCGCCCAGCGCTTTTTGGGCTTCGGCCACCTTGGCTTCGAACTGCTTGGTGAAATCTTCGCTGCCTTCGGTTGCAATGCTTTGCACGTGCTGGAAGTAAGCGGTCGACTTTTCAGCCATGGGCTGGAAGAAGGCGGCCTGCAGGCTCATGAATTCCTGGGGCGTCTTGACCGACATGACGGCCTTGGCGTGGTTGAAGGACTCGCCCAGGGCGGCTTTGGAAGCGGCCATGTTGAGTTCGACCAGCTTTTCCACGCCGGCGTAAGCCTTCTTGGCGGCGCCTTCGAAGGCGTCCATGTTGGCTTTGTTGGCGGCGATGATCTGTTCAGCGGGGTTGTTCATTTCGGGTTCCTTGAAGTGGAGGGTTGAAGGAGCCGCTCTTGGACATGCCCCGGATCTCCGAGTTATGTTGCAGTGCAGCATGACCGCGATTCTACGGGTAATCCCGAGGATGGCAAGCGTTTTTGCTGCAGTGCAGCAAAATTAGAGGGGAACCCCAAACCAGGGGTGCCAAACACCAGTGCTCAGAACCAGGTCGTGACCGCGTCCACCACGCGGTAGGCATCGTCCACCACCGGCAGCCAGCGCCATTTGTCAAACGTGGTGCAAGGGTGCGAAATACCCGAGGCCACGGTTTCGCCGAGCACGGGCCATTCATCCTCCGGTGCCGAGGCGTCGTAGCGCAGGTAGGCGTGCTGGTCGTTCAGGGCGTCGATGCGCCAGTGGGCGGGAACGCCGCGAGGCGCGCCGCCCTGCCCGTCCGAACGCCAGATGGGCAAGGGCAGATCAAGGTCGTGGGACACGTCGCGCCGCCCCATGCTGAGCAGGGCCTGGCCGGGCTCTGGGCAGCTCTGCACGCAGGCCAGCACTTCCAGTGCGGGCTTCAGGGTTTCACGCAGGTTCAGGCGCTCGGCCACACAGCAGAGGTAACGGGTGTAGCGCTGGTGGTCGTGTGTGAGGTAGCAGCCCGAACGCAACACGCCACGCACCGGCCGGCCCAGGTCGGGTGTGAGCCGCTCGGCCACCAGATCGAAGATGGCGGAGCCACCGGCGCTGAGGATGATTTCTTCATGGGCGAACCAGCCCTGCGCGATGGCTTCGCGGGCGACGGCGTCCACCCGGTCCATCAAGTCGTGCACCGTGGCGCGGTCCCGGGTGTGGTCGCAGGTCGCGGTTGTGCCTTCGTAGCACTCGATGCCGGCGAGCCGGAGCACCGGACTGGCGGCGATGCGCTGCGCGATCTGCCGGGCTTCGTCGGTCGTGCGGCAACCGGTGCGCTGGCCAGCGATGCCCAGCTCCAGCAGCACCTCGAACCGACCCTGGAAACCACGCGCCGAGGCCCAGGCTTCGATGGTGTCCACCTGCCCGGTGGCGTCCACGAGGAACATCGAACGCAACGCAGGCTGCTCGGCATGCAGCAACGCCAGCGCGTCCAGCTCCGCGCGCTGGATCACCTGGTTCGCGATCAGCAGCACCGGCACGCCGTGCCGCGCGCCCACCGCCGCCTGGAACGCGGTGGCGAAGCTGATGCCCCAGGCGCCCGCGTCCAGCTGCATCTGCCAGAGTTCGGGTGACATGCTGGTCTTGCCGTGCGGCGCGAGGTACAGGCCGCGCTGCGCGCAGAAGTCGCGCATCCAGTGCAGGTTGTGCCGCAAGGCGCTCTGTTTGATCACCGCCAGCGGCAGCGCCAGGTCACCGCGCAGCAACTGCCAGTCCTGTTGGGCGATCTGTTCGCGCGGGATCGGCTCCTGGCCGGTGGGGAAACCTTTGAGATGGGGTCCGAAGGGGCGCTGGCTGTGCATGGTGGAAGCTTTCATCTGAGCGGCCGTTCGGCGGGGACAAGTCAGCGCTTGTTCTTGCGCGCCTGTGCTCGGCGCACCTGACGGCTTAGCGAGGCCTGTGCCGCGGCCTCACCGCGGGCCTGGCGGCGCTTTCTCAGCACCGCCGCCATGGCCCGGGAGATGCCGAAAGCGATGGCGAAGCCGACCACGGCCACCACCACCCCGGAGACGCTGAGTTCCATCACTCCACCCGTGTGACGCGGCTGGGCTTGAAGCCCAGGTCGGCTGCCTTGCCCTTGCGGGCGCGGGCAGCGCGGGCGTTGTTCAGGCTGCGGATCTCCAGCGTTTCGTCGCGATCCTTGCCGCCACGGCCGATGCCTTCGATCTTGACGCTGCGGGTGTAGGCCGCGGCGCCGGCGAGCGTGTCCTTGGCCTCGAGGTCGATCAGCATCAGGCCGCGCCCGCCCTTCTCCATCGCCTTGAGTTCGGTGATTTCAAAGGTGAGGATGCGGCCGCCGGTGGACGCGCAGGCCACGTGGGTGGCCGGCAGCAGCGGCTGGCTGCCCGAGGTGCTGGCCACGTGCGAAGGCGCGCAGATGGTCTCGCCCTCCCCCACGCTGATGAAGGCTTTGCCGGCTCGCTGGCGCGACACCAGGTTTTCCACCGTCGCAAGAAAGCCGTAGCCACCGGTGCCGCTGAGCAGCAGCGTGGCGTTGGCGGGGCCGGCAAAGTAGTGCAGCGGTTGGGTGCCCGATTCGAGTTCGATGAGCGTGGTGATGGGCTGACCATCGCCACGCGCGCCGGGCAGGCTGGCCACCGGCACCGAATACACGCGGCCGTTGCTGCCAAACACAATGAGAAGGTCCACCGTGCGGCACTCGAACGTGCCGTACAGGCCATCGCCCGCCTTGAACGCAAAGCTGCCAGCCTCGTGGCCGTGGCCGGTGCGTGCGCGCACCCAGCCCTTGCTGGAGATAACAACCGTGACCGGCTCGTCCACCACCTTGATTTCGGCCACGGCCTTTTTCTCGGTCTGGATCAGCGTGCGGCGTGCGTCCGCAAAGGTCTTGGCGTCGGCCTCGATCTCCTTGACCATCAGGCGCTTCAGGCTGGCCGGGTTGCCCAGGACGTCTTCCAGCTTGCCCTGCTCCTCGCGCAGGTCCTTCAGCTCCTGTTCGATCTTGATGCCTTCGAGGCGCGCCAGCTGGCGCAGGCGGATTTCAAGAATGTCTTCGGCCTGGCGATCGCTGAGCCTGAAGGCTTCAATGAGTGCGGCCTTGGGCTCGTCGCTGTGGCGGATGATGCGGATCACCTCGTCGATGTTCAGCAGCACCAGTTGCCGGCCTTCGAGGATGTGGATGCGGTCGAGCACCTTGTTCAGGCGGTGCTGCGTGCGGCGCACGATGGTGGTCTGGCGGAACTCGATCCACTCGCTCAACATGAGCCGCAGGCTCTTCTGCGTCGGCCGCCCGTCCAGGCCGATCATGGTCAGGTTGATTGGCGACGAACTTTCCAGACTGGTGTGGGCCAGCAGCGCAGTGATGAGTTCCTGCTGCTCGATGCGGCTGCTCTTGGGCTCGAACACCAGGCGCACGGGTGCATCCTTGCTCGATTCGTCGCGCACCACGTCCAGCACCATGAGCATGCTGGCTTTCAGCTGCGTCTGGTCCTGGCTCAGCGCTTTCTTGCCCGCCTTGACCTTGGGGTTGGTGATTTCTTCGATCTCTTCCAGCACGCGCTGGGTGCTCACGCCCGGTGGCAGCTCGTTCACCACGAGTTGCCATTGGCCACGCGCGAGGTCTTCGATCTTCCAGCGCGCGCGCACCTTGAGGCTGCCGCGGCCGCTTCGGTAGGCGTCGGCGATGTCACCGGCCGGGCTGATGATCTGGCCGCCACCCGGGTAATCCGGGCCGGGGATGATGGCGAAGAGTTCTTCGTCGGACAGCTTGGGGGTCTTGATCAGCGCAACGCAGGCGTCGGCCACTTCGCGCAGGTTGTGGCTCGGGATCTCGGTGGCCAGGCCCACGGCGATGCCCGAGGCACCGTTGAGCAGGTTGAACGGCAGGCGCGCGGGCAGCTGCTTCGGCTCTTCAAACGAACCGTCGTAGGTGGGAATGAAGTCCACCGTGCCCTGGTCGATTTCGTCGAGCAGCAGGCCGGTGATCTTGGCCAGGCGCGCTTCGGTGTAGCGCATGGCGGCAGCGCCGTCGCCGTCGCGGCTGCCGAAGTTGCCCTGGCCATCGATCAGCGGGTAGCGCTGCGAGAAGTCTTGCGCCATGCGCACCAGCGCGTCGTACGCGGCGCTGTCGCCGTGCGGGTGGTACTTGCCGAGCACGTCACCGACCACGCGCGCACTCTTGACCGGCTTGGCGGCCGTGTTGCCGCTGTAGCCCAGCCCCATGCGGTCCATGGCGTAGAGGATGCGGCGCTGCACCGGCTTCTGGCCGTCGCACACGTCGGGCAGGGCCCGGCCCTTGACGACAGAGAGCGCGTATTCGAGGTAGGCGCGTTGGGCGTAGGTGGCGAGGTTGTCGGCTTCAGGCTCGCCGGGCAGGCCCAGCGGGAGTTCGGGAGTGAGGATGTCCATGAAGAGGCGGGTTCAGATTCAGAGTTTGGCTGTGGGCAAAGCGCCCTGCCCCGGCATGATGCCGGTAGAAGAGGTGGCCGTTCGCTGGCGCGACAAGGTGCGCGGCGGCAGGAGGTTCTGGTGCAGTTGCGTCACCTTGCGCACGTAGTCGCGGGTTTCGCGGTAGTTGGGGATGCGCCGGCCGGCGCGCATCACCGCGCCCTCGCCCGCGTTGTAGGCGGCGAGCGCGAGTTCGGTTTCGCCGTCAAAGTACTTGAGCAGCCACGCCAGGTAGCTGGCGCCTGCGAGGATGTTGGTGCGCGGATCGGTGAGCCGCTCCTGCAGGGTTTGATGGGGATCCGCCTTGACGCCAAAGCGCCTGGCGGTGTCGGGCATGAGCTGCATCAGACCGACCGCGCCCTTGGGGCTGACCGCGTGGGCATTGAAGCCCGACTCGGTGGCGATCACGGCTTTGAGCAGCTCGTATTCGAGTCCGTAGGCGGTGGCGGCTTCACGGATCAGGTGGCGCACGGCCTTGTACGAGGTGGACACCGCGAACCGGGCCTGCAGCTGCGGCGCGTAGGCGGCACCCGGTGCCATGCCTGGCGGCTTCCTGGCCGCGCGCTGGCCGCCGCGGTAAAACAGTTCGTAGCGGCGATCGACCTGGTGGTCGGCAAAGTGCGACACGCCACGCCGGTCCACAAAACCCCAGATCTCGGCCCAGGCGGGCGCGGACAGCGAGAGCACCAGCGCGACGGCGGTGCCCTGCAGCCAGCGGCGCGCCGTGTGTTTCACACGTCCACCTCGACGGAGTCGCCGTGCAGCTCCATCAGCTCACGGCGCGAAGCGGCCTCGCCCTTGCCCATGAGCTTGGTGATGAGCGCTTCGGTGCCGGCGAAGTCCAGCGAGCCGAGGTTGACCTGCATGAGGCGGCGCGTGTCGGGATTGAGCGTGGTGTCCCAGAGCTGCTCGGCGTTCATCTCGCCCAGGCCTTTGAAGCGGCTGATCTGGCACTTGTCGCGCACCACGCCGTCTTTCTCGGCCTTGTCGAGGATGGCGTGCAGTTCGCCCTCATCCAAGGCGTACTGCTTGATGGCGGGCTTCTTGCCGCGCGCGGGCACGTCCACCCGGAACAGCGGCGGGCGCGCCACGTACACATGGCCTGCCTCGATGAGTTTGGGGAAATGCCGGAAGAACAGCGTGAGCAGCAGCACCTGGATGTGCGAACCGTCCACGTCGGCGTCGCTCAGGATGCAGACCTTGCCATAGCGCAGGCCGCTCATATCCGGGGTGTCCAGCGGGCCATGGGGGTCGATGCCGATGGCGACCGATATGTCGTGGATCTCGTTGTTGGCGAACAGGCGGTCGCGCTCGACCTCCCAGGTGTTGAGCACCTTGCCACGCAGCGGCAGGATGGCCTGGCTTTCCTTGTCACGGCCCATCTTGGCGCTACCGCCGGCCGAGTCGCCCTCGACCAGGAACACCTCGTTGTGCGCCAGGTCCTTGCTCTCGCAGTCGGTCAGCTTGCCGGGCAACACGGCCACGCCCGAACCCTTGCGCTTTTCGACCTTCTGGCCGGCCTTCTGGCGGAACTGCGCGGCCTTGATGGCGAGCTCGGCGAGCTTCTTGCCGTAATCCACATGCTGGTTGAGCCAGAGTTCGAGCGCCGGGCGCACGAAGCTGCCGACCAGCCGCACGGCGTCGCGCGAGTTCAGTCGCTCCTTGATCTGACCCTGGAACTGGGGGTCCAGCACCTTGGCGCTCAGCACATACGAAGCGCGGGCGAACACGTCTTCGGGCAACAGCTTCACGCCCTTGGGCAAGAGCGCGTGCAACTCGATGAAGCCCTTGACCGCCTGAAACAGACCGTCGCGCAGGCCGCTTTCGTGCGTTCCGCCGGCGCTGGTGGGGATCAGGTTGACGTAGCTTTCGCGCACCGGCTGGCCGTCTTCGGTGAAGGCCACGCACCACGCGGCGCCCTCGCCCTCGGCAAAGTTGTCGTCTTTGGCGTCGGCAAAACCTTCGCCTTCGAACAGCGGAATCACCGGTTCGCCGTTGAGGGTCTGCTGCAGGTAGTCGCGCAGACCGCCCTTGTAAAGCCAGGTCTGGGTGTCTCTGGTCTTCTCGTTGACCAGGGTCACCGTCACGCCCGGCATCAGCACCGCCTTGCTGCGCAGCAGGTGCGTCAGCTCGTTCATGGGCAAGACAGCGGACTCGAAATACTTCGCATCGGGCCAGGCGCGCACCGTGGTGCCCTGCTTGCGGTCGCCCTCGCCTTTGGGCGTGATCACCAGTTGTTCGATCACGTCACCGGCCGAGAACGCCAGTTTGGCCACCTGGCCTTCGCGGTAACTGGTGACTTCGAGCCGGGTCGAAAGCGCATTGGTCACGCTCACGCCCACGCCGTGCAGACCACCCGAGAAGCTGTAGGCGCCGCCCTTGCCCTTGTCGAACTTGCCGCCCGCGTGCAGGCGGGTGAAGACGAGTTCGACCACCGGTGCCTTTTCTTCCGGGTGCAGGCCAAACGGGATGCCGCGGCCATCGTCTTCGATGCTCACCGAGCTGTCGGGGTGCAGCGTGACCTTGATTTTTTTGCCGTGACCAGCGAGGGCTTCGTCGGCCGCGTTGTCCAGCACTTCCTGGATGATGTGCAGCGGGTTGTCGGTCCGGGTGTACATGCCCGGGCGCTGTTTGACCGGCTCCAGTCCCTTGAGGACGCGGATGGAGCCTTCGGAGTATTCGTTGGGAGATTGGGTCGCCATGGGTGCGGATTGTAAGCATCCCGCGCCAAACCACTGGATGCAAATACAGAGAAAACACCCGGCATCTCGACCGATTCGAGCTGCGCATCAATGACGGCCACCGATTTCATGACCCCGCGCACCGGGGCGACACCCGGCGAATGCCCGGATTCGCTACAGTCTCGGGATGACTTCGCCACTGGCCACAGCGCCTGCCCCCCGTCTCTCCGCGTTCCAGGTGCTGGCCTGCGGCGCCGCCATCGTCACCCTCTCCATGGGTGTGCGCCACGGCTTTGGCCTGTGGCTGCAGCCCATCACCCAGGATCAGGGCTGGACGCGCGAGAATTTCGCTTTCGCACTGGCCATCCAGAACCTCTCCTGGGGCCTGTTCGGCATCTTTGCCGGCATGGCGGCCGACCGGTTTGGTGCCTTCCGCGTGCTGCTGGGGGGCGCCGTGCTCTACGCGCTGGGGCTGGCCGGCATGGCTCTCTCGCCTACACCGCTCACCTTTGCGCTGACCGCGGGTGTGCTGATCGGCGCGGCCCAGGCCGGCACCACCTACGCCGTGATCTACGGCGTGATCGGGCGGCAGATACCGGCCGAGAAACGATCCTGGGCCATGGGCGTGGCGGCCGCGGCCGGCTCGTTCGGCCAGTTCCTGATGGTGCCCATCGAGGGCTGGCTCATCAGCGCGTTCGGCTGGCAGGAAGCACTGCTGGTCCTTGGCGCTGCGGTGCTGCTGATCATGCCGCTGGCGCTGTTCCTGCGCGAGCCGGGGTTTGTGGGCGGTGTGGCGCCCAAGCGGGACCAGACCATCGTGCAGGCGCTGCGCGAGGCCTTCAGGTACCGCAGCTTCCAGCTGCTGATGGCGGGGTATTTCGTGTGTGGTTTCCAGGTGGTGTTCATCGGCGTGCACATGCCCAGCTACCTGAAAGACAACGGGCTTTCGCCCCAGGTGGCGAGCTATGCGCTGGCGCTCATTGGCCTGTTCAACGTGATCGGCACCTACGCCGCGGGCGCGCTGGGCCAGCGTTTCCCCAAGCGCTACATCCTTTCGTTCATCTACATCGCGCGTGCGGTGGCGATCAGCGTGTTCCTGATCGTGCCGTTGTCGCCGGCCAGTGTGTACGTGTTCGCGGCGGTCATGGGCGTGCTGTGGCTGTCCACCGTGCCGCCGACCAACGCGGTGGTGGCGCAGATCTTTGGCGTGGCGCATTTGTCCATGCTGGGTGGCTTTGTGTTTTTCAGCCACCAGATCGGCAGCTTCATGGGCGTGTGGCTGGGCGGCGTGCTGTACGACCAGACCGGCAGCTACGACATCGTCTGGTACATCTCGATCGCGCTGGGTGTGTTCGCCGCCCTGATCAACCTGCCGGTGCGCGAATCGCCCATCACCCGCGGGCCGCAACGCGTGGGAGCGGCGGCATGAAGCCTTTGGTCGTCAAGGCGCTGGTCTGGACGGTCGTGGGGTTGGCCCTGCTGGGCACGCTGGCGCTCTACAACCGGCCCGACTTCCTGGTGAATCTCGCCGACCAGCTCTGGAGCTGTTTCTGATGCACGGCACGGAAGCGCCTTCGGCCTGGGTGCAGCGTTGGTCGCACCTGGTCCCCGTGAACGGTTCGGTACTGGATGTGGCCTGCGGTCATGGCCGCCACCTGCGCTGGTTCGCGCAGCGCGGCCATCCGGTGACCGGTGTGGACCGCTCGCCAGAAGCCATCGATGCGGTGTCCGGTCTGGGCCGGGCCGTGCTGGCCGACATCGAAAACGGCCCCTGGCCCTTTGCCGGCGAGACATTTGACGCCGTGGTGATCACGAACTACCTCTGGCGCCCGCTGCTGCCGCAGATCGTGGCCAGCGTGGCGCCCGGTGGCGTGCTGATCTACGAGACCTTCGCCGCCGGCAATGAAACTGTGGGCAAGCCCTCACGGCCCGACTTCCTGCTGCAATCCGGCGAGTTGCTGCAGGTCGCAGCCGGCTTGCACGTGGTGGCGTTTGAAGACGGCTTCCTCGACCGGCCCGAACGCTTTGTGCAACGCATCGCGGCGGTGCGAAAACCCCCGGAACCGTCCGCCCTGCCCGCGCGGTATCCGCTGGATGCCACTGGGTAGAATGTCAGATTCGCGCGTCCGCTGACGACAGCCTCCCCGGGAGGGCTTGCACGACCGGCGCCCACCTCTTGAGCAACCAGCTTATGAAAACCATTACCGGCAGCATCGTGGCCTTGGTCACGCCCATGAACACCGACGGCAGCGTGGACTACCCCGCCCTGCGCAAACTGATCGACTGGCACATCACCGAAGGCACCGATTGCATTGGCGTGGTCGGCACCACGGGCGAGTCGCCCACCGTCACCGTCGAGGAGCACTGCGAAATCATCCGCGTCTCGGTGGAGCAGGCGGCCAAACGTGTGCCCATCATGGCGGGCTGCGGTGCCAATTCCACGGCCGAAGCCATCGAGCTGGCGAAGTTCGCGCGCAGCGTCGGCGCCGACTGCCAGCTGCAGGTCGTGCCCTACTACAACAAGCCCACGCAAGAGGGCCAGTACCAGCACTTCAAAGCCATCGCCGAAGCCACCGGCGACCTGCCCATCGTGCTGTACAACGTGCCCGGTCGCAGCGTGGCCGACATGTCGGTCGACACAGCCCTGCGCCTGGCGCAGGTGCCGGGCATCGTCGGTATCAAGGAGGCCACCGGCAACATCGAGCGCGCGCAATGGCTGATCCGGGAAGCACCCGAAGGCTTCGCGATCTACTCCGGTGACGATCCGACCGCCGTGGCGCTGATGCTGTGCGGCGGTCAGGGCAACGTGAGCGTGACGGCGAACATCGCACCGCGCCTGATGCACGAACTCTGCGTGGCCGCCATCGCGGGCGACACCCGCAAGGCCATGGACATCCAGTTGCGCCTGATGCCGGTGCACAAGAACCTGTTCGTCGAAGCCAACCCGATCCCGCTCAAGTGGGCCATGGCCCGCATGGGGCTGTGTTCGGAAACGATGCGCCTGCCGCTCACGCCCATGTCCCGCGCCCTGGAACCCCTGGTCGAAGGGGCGCTCAAAGACAGTGGCCTGATCGATTGAACCTGGCTGCCCGACTTCCCCCTTTTTCCCCGAACCCGAGTCTGCTCATGCAAGTCACTTCAAACTGCCCGACGTCCCTCACGGCAACGCAACGCGCTTCGCGACCACTGGGGCGCATTGGTGTGATCGCCGTGGCCGCCATGCTGGCGAGCGGCTGCACCATGCTGCAGGAAGACAAGATCGACTACAAGAGCGCCCAGCGCGGCAGCACGCTGGACGTGCCACCCGATCTGACACAGCTCAGCCGTGACTCGCGCTACAACGTGCCGGGCACTGCGGTCACCGCCAGCGGCCAGCAGGCGGCCCAGGCGGCGGTCACGCCCGGCATCACGGCGGTGTCTTCGGTGGGCGATGTGCGCATCGAACGTGCGGGCAACCAGCGCTGGCTGGTGGTGAACCGCCCGGCCGAACAGCTGTGGACGCCGGTCGGCGACTTCTGGAAGGAAAACGGCTTCGTGCTGGACCTGGACCAGGAAAAACTCGGCATCATGGAAACCGACTGGGCCGAAAACCGCGCCAAGATTCCACAGGACTTCATCCGTTCGACCATCGGCAAGGTTTTTGACAACCTCTATTCCACCGGCGAACGCGACAAGTTCCGCACCCGCCTCGAACGCAACGCCGCTGGCGGCACCGAAATCTTCATCAGCCACCGCGGTATGGCCGAGGTCTACACCAGCAGCCAGAAAGACCAGACCATATGGCAACCCCGGCCTTCCGATCCGGAGCTGGAGACCGAGTTCCTGCGCCGCCTGATGGTCAAGCTCGGCGTGAGCGAGGCGCAGGCCCAGGCCGTGGCGGCCGCAACGCCCGCGCAGGCCGCCGCCAAGGTGACCCTGCTGGGCCAGCAGCCCGTGGTCCAGCTCGATGACGACTTTGACCGCGCCTGGCGCCGTGTCGGCCTGACGCTGGACCGCACGGGCTTCACTGTCGAAGACCGCGATCGCACCCAGGGTGTCTATTTCGTGCGTTACGTGCCCACGACCGCGGCCGACGCCCAGAAGCCGGGCTTCTTCGGCCGTCTCTTCTCCAGCTCAACCCCCCAGGTCAGGCCCGCCAAATACCGGGTGAAGGTCCAGAGCACTGGCAACAGCAGCACGGTCTCGGTGCTCAACGAACAGGGTCAGCCTGAATCGTCGGCCACCGCCCAGCGCATCGTTCAACTGCTCGCCGACGATCTCAAATAAGCGTCACCCTGTGCCGGCCCGGATGGGAGGCACCCACGAAAAAGCCGCCCGAGGGCGGCTTTTTTCTGGACGGGCAGAACCCGATCAAATTACTGAGCAGGCTTGACTGCGGCCTTGGCGGCGTCGGCGGCAGCTGCAGCTGCGTCCTTGGTGGCGTCGGCAGCAGCAGCGGCGGCGTCCTTGGTGGCGTCTGCTGCGGCAGCGGCAGCGTCCTTGGTGGCATCCGCAGCCGCAGCAGCGGCGTCGGTGGTGGCAGCAGCAGCGTCCTTGGCGGCGTCGGTGGTGGCGGCAGCCGCGTCTTTGGCGGCGTCAACCACAGCGGCTGGCTCAGGGATGGTGACGGCGGCTTCTTCTTTCTTGCCGCAAGCGGTCAGGGTCAAAGCGGCAAGCAGGCTGGCGAGGAGAATGGATGTTTTCATGGCGGTATTCCTGTGGATGAAGATGAACAAACTTCGAATAGTTATGAATCAACCAAAAAAAAACCCGAATACAGGATTCGAGCTCGGTTGACCCAGTCAGACAACCCTTAAAGACCCGGCTTCCAGACTGGAACAGAATAATAGCTGGAAAAAAGCATACGTATTTACCCCTATCATCTTTTTCTTTTTCTCACAGAGATGTGTTGCTTTAGAAGCCACATCCCATACAAAAGCTCACAAACCGAGCGTGGTGGCCGGAAACGACGGGCTGCCCATGTCCCAGCACGTGTCCAGCCGCTCTTTCAAGGCCACGCGCCGTCGAGCATCCACACTGGCCACCACTGTGCAGCGCATCACATCAAGCCGCTCCATGGTCCAGCCGGGTGACCAGATGGCACTGGGCAGCTCGGTGCCCACCAAGCTGGCGCAGGCGTGGGCCTGCACCAGGTGCGACCACGTGACACGCCACTGCACCAGACGGGGATGCAGCTGACGCAACGGTCCGAAGTCCCGCGCCATGAACTGGATGTGGCGCCCGCGCCCGGCCCAGGCCTGCAAGGCATCAATCACCATCCGCTCGCCGAGCGGCCAATCGGCAAAGTCCGGGTCGCTCAGGATGATGTGCGTCCAGCCCTCCCGGGCAGCGCAGACCATGGCCTGTCGCACCAGATCGGCAAAGACCTGCCGGCCTTCCAGCCGCCCCTCCGGCAACGCCTGCTCGGGTGTTCCCGAGCCTGATGCGGACTCTTGACTCATGGCCCCACCTCCGTCAACGCAAAGAATGAACGAATCAATCGGCCGCCACACGGTGCAGCCAGCCGGCTTCAAACCAGTCCTGCAGCAACGCCTGCGCATCGGTGCTGGCGCGTGCGGCCTGGCGGGCATCCAGGCGGCGCTGATCGGCCAGCGTGCGCATCAGGCGCGCATCCGCACCGCCGGCGCGGAAACTTTCCCCGTTGATGAACACGTGGCGATCGTCGTACATCATGCGCGTGCGCCGATCCAGCGCCAAGGGGCCGGGCGTCCAGTCTGACTCGGGTTCTTCGAACCAGACGCGGGGCTTGGGTTCGGTCATCACCTCACCCAGCGCACAAGCCAGCGATTCGCGCTCGGCCAGCAGACGCTGCAGGCCATCGGCCGCAAAAGCCTCCAGCGCGGGCGGCATGGCCGCGGGCGTGGCTGTGGCGGGTTGTGTCGGGTCGCGGTAGAGCGTGGCATCGTCGAACTCTTCGGCCATGCGCTGCAGCAGTTCCCCCGCCAGACCACCCCGTTGCGGCACACGGAAACCGACCGAATAGGTCATGCAGTCATCGCCCACGGCCACACCGTCGTGCGCCCAGCGCGGCGGCAGGTACAACATGTCGCCGGGGTTGAGCAGGTGCTCTTCCTCGGGCTCGAAGTTGCTGAGGATCTTCAGCGGCACGTTCGGCTCCAGCGACAGGTCTTTCTGGCGACCGATGCGCCAGTGGCGCTGGCCGCTGGCCTGCAGCAGGAACACATCGTAGCTGTCAAAGTGCGGCCCGACGCCACCGCCATCGCTGGCCCAGGAAATCATCAGGTCGTCCAGCCGGGCGTCGGGCACGAACCGGAACCGCTGAAGCATCTCGTGAGCCACGTCCAGATGCAGGTCCACTCCCTGCACCAGCAAGGTCCAGCGTTTCTGCTTCAGCGGCGGAAAAGCGGTGCGGGCAAAAGGGCCGTGCCTGAGTTGCCAGCCTGCCGGCTTGCTCACGATCATGCGCGATTCAACGGCTTCTTCGGCGGCCATGGCAAACAGCGCCTGCCGGTTCAGGAACGGCTTGAAATCCGGAAACGCGTTGCGGATCAGCAAAGGTTTTTTTTGCCAATAGCGGCGCATGAATTGCGCGGGCGAGAGTCCGCCGAGCATTTCGCGGGGCATGTCGGGGCTGATGGTTTTGGGGCTGGATGGAGTGGCTTGGGTCATGGGACAATTGTCCGATGAAAACGACGATGAAAATCTCCCCTCAGTGCGTCGTCGCGCTGACGTGGACACTCAAGGACACCCTGGGCGAAGAGCTGGACGTGCTGGAAGAGCCGATCGAGTTCCTGGTGGGCGGCAACGATCTGCTGGCCGGACTCGAAGAGGCGCTGCAGGGCCATGTGGAAGGTGACACGGTGGAGCTGCAGCTCGAACCCCAGCACGCCTTCGGCGACTACGACGATCGCCTGCTCTTTCTGGAGCCGCGCCATCTGTTCCCGGACAACCTCGAAGAAGGCATGGGCTTCGAGGGACTGCCCGAGGGCTGCAACGCTGCTGCGCCGCGCGACCGCCTGTATTTCGTGAGCGACATTTACCCCGATCATGTGGTGATGGATGGCAACCACCCGCTGGCGGGCATCGCCTTGCGCATCCATCTCAAGGTGCATGCCGTGCGCGAAGCACAGATCAGCGAAATCGGTCGTGGCACGCTGGGCGCGGGCTTCTTCCGAATGCAGGTGGACAGCGGCGATGCAGCGTCCGATCCGGACCAACCGGCGGGCAAACCCACGCTCCACTGATCCCGCGAAACGGATCGCCTCCAAAAACGAAAGGGCTGCATGTGCAGCCCTTTCGTTGTTTCAGGTGAAGCCTCACCGCGGCCGGTCAACCCCGGCCCGTTGAGCCATATCCGCCCGCACCGCGTTCGCTGGACACGTCGAAGTCGGCCACCACGTTGAAGTGCGCCTGCACCACCGGCACGATCACCATCTGGGCGATGCGCTCCATGGGTTCGATGGTGAAAGCCACGTCGCTGCGGTTCCAGGCACTCACCATGAGCTGGCCTTGGTAGTCGCTGTCAATCAGGCCCACCAGGTTGCCCAGCACGATGCCGTGCTTGTGGCCCAGGCCCGAGCGCGGCAGGATCATCGCCGCGTATCCCGGATCGGCCAGGTGGATGGCCAACCCGGTGGGCACCAGTTGCCAGGCGTTGGGCGCGAGGGTGAGTGGTGCATCGAGACAGGCCCGCAGGTCCAGCCCGGCGCTGCCCGACGTGGCGTAAGCGGGAAGCTGGTCCGCCATGCGCGGGTCCAGCACTTTCACGTCGATCTGCATCACTCGGCTTTCTTCAACGATTCCTCAAGGGCCTTGGCGGGATCGATCTCTTCATCGGCCGCTGCCCCTTCCGCCGGGGGCTCCAGCCCCTCTTCGGTCGCCGGTGTGTCACCAGCGGGCTTCTCTTCGGCGCCGTAAGGATCGTCAGACTGCAGGTCCTGCATGTTGTTGAGCATGTCCATGACCTCAGCATTGTCCAACTTCACCGCCTTGTCGAGATTGCCAGTCACGATGCCCGGGTTGAACACGATCACCGCGACCATGATGATCTGCAGGATGATGAACGCGATCGAGCCCTTGTAGATCTGCGCGGTGGTCACGGCTGGGATACGCTCGCCCGTGACGACATCGTCGTAGTCGTTGCGCGCGGCCACACTGCGCAGGTAGAACAGCGCAAAACCGAACGGCGGCGTAAGGAACGATGTCTGCAGGTTCATCGCCAGGATGATGCCGAACCAGATCAGGTCGATGCCCAGCTTGTCGGCCACGGGTGCCAGCAGCGGCACCACGATGAAGGCGATCTCGAAGAAATCGATGAACATGCCCAGCACGAACACCAACGCGTTCACGAACAGCAGGAAGCCCAGCTGGCCACCGGGCAACTTGGCGAACAGGTGCTCCACCCAGACGTGGCCATCGGCCGCGTTGAAGGTGAAGCTGAACACGGTCGAGCCGATCAGGATGAACAGCACGAAAATGGCCAGCTTGGTGGTGTTCTCCAGCGCCTGCTTGAGCAGACCGAACGACAGCGTGCGGCGTGCGCCCGCCATGATCAGGGCACCGATGGCGCCCATGGCACCCCCTTCGGTGGGCGTGGCCACGCCCAGGAAGATCGTGCCCAGCACCAGGAAGATCAGCACCAGCGGCGGGATCAGCACGAAGGTGACACGCTCGGTCAGGCGCGAGAGCAGGCCGATGCCAAACAGCTTGTTGACCAGCGCCAGCGCCAGCGCCAGAAAGGCGCTGATGGTCATGGACAGAATGAAGACTTCATCGCCGGGCGCGGGCATTTCGCGCTCCAGCCAGGGGTTCATGATCGACTCATGCACCTGGGACCAGCCGTAGCCCGCCGCAGCACACAGCACCAGCAAGGCCAGCAGTGAGCGGTGGCCACTGGAACCGTTGGGTTCGTTGTAGATGCGCGCTTCGGGAGGCAAGGCGGGCACCCAGGACGGCTTGAACAAAGCCACAACAATGATGAACGCCAGATACAGGCCCACCAGCGCCAGACCGGGAACCAGGGCACCAGCGTACATGTCACCCACCGAGCGACCCAGCTGGTCGGCCAGCACGATCAGCACCAGCGAAGGCGGCAGCGCCTGCGCCAGCGTGCCCGACGCGGTGATGGTGCCGGTGGCGATGGTGCGGTTGTAGCCGTAGCGCAGCATGATGGGCATGGCGATCAGGCCCATGGAGATCACCGAAGCCGCCACCACGCCGGTGGTGGCCGCGAGCAGCGCGCCCACCAGCACCACGGCGATGCCGACACCGCCGCGCAGCGGGCCAAACACCTGACCCACCGTTTCCAGCAGGTCCTCGGCCATCCGGCTGCGCTCCAGGATGATGCCCATGAGCGTGAAGAACGGAATGGCCAGCAGCGTGTCGTTCTGCATGATGCCGAACACGCGCAATGGCAGGGCCTGGAACAGGTTGGAGGGGAACAGCTCCAGCTCCATGCCGATGAAGCCGAAGAACAGGCCCGTCGCGGCCAGGGAGAAAGAGACCGGAAATCCCAACAACAGGAACACCAGCAAACCGGCGAACATCACCGGCACAAAATTGGAAGTGAAAAATTCAATCATGCTGAGGCTCCCGCCTGGCGGGCTTTTTCTTGTTCGGCAATCTCTTGTGCCAGCATCTCGGCCTCACTGGGGCCCGAATGGCTCAGCACGTCCGGTCCTTGACCCATGAGGAAGGCGAAACGTTTGATCAACTCGGAGATGCCTTGCACGAACAGCAGCGCAAAGCCCAGCGGGATCAAGACGTACACCGGCCAGCGGATCAAGCCACCAGCGTTGGAAGACATTTCGCCCGAGACCCAGGCGTTGTAGAACAAGGGCCAGCCCAGCGTGGCCATCATGTAGCACAGGGGGAACAGGAAGATGATGATGCCGCCGACATCGATCCAGTTGCGGGTGCGGTCGGTGAACTTGCTTGAAATGAAGTCGATGCGCACGTGCGCGTTGCGCAGAAAAGCGTAGCCACCACCGAGCATGAACACGGCGGCGAACAGGTACCACTGGATCTCAAGCCAGGCGTTGGAACTCGTGCCGAACACCTTGCGAACAAGGGCGTTGCCCGCACTGATGAGCGTGGCCGCGAGGATGAGCCACATGGCGGATTTACCAATGAGCTCGCTGAGCGCATCGATGAGTCGGGATATCTGGAGTAGGAACGACATGGGAATCCCCGTTTGGATGGGTTGCTTGTGGCAAGCCGGCCAGTTTAGCGAACGTAGCGAACGCGGGGTCTCGGTTCAGAGAGACAAGAGCGAAGAGAAGGCGTGGAATCCGGAGAAAACAGGTGGCACCTGGCCCACCTGACCGCGCAAAAAACCCCGCGAGGGCGGGGTTTTTTGCCGGTCGCTTTCGCCGATTACAGCTTGGCCGACTGCATGTAGCGGTCGAACTGGGCTTCGGTGAAACGGAACCAGAGGTTCTGGTCCTTGCGGAAGGCCGAGTAATCGGCGTAGATCTTCTTCCACTTCGGATTCTTGGCGCTCAGGTCGCTGTACAGCGCCATGGATTCCTTGTAGGCCGCGTCCATCACCGACTTCGGGAAGGCCTGCACCTTGGCGCCACCGGCAACCAGGCGCTTGAGGGCGGCTGGGTTGCGGGCGTCGTACATGGCTTGCATGGTCGTGTGGGCGTTGGCAGCTGCACACTCCACGATCGCCTTGTTCTCAGGCGACAGGGCTTCATAGGCCTTGTTGTTGATGTACAGGGACAGCTGTGCGCCACCCTCCCACCAGCCGGGGTAGTAGTAGTTCTTGGCGACTTTGTAGAAGCCCAGCTTTTCGTCGTCGTACGGACCCACCCACTCGGTGGCATCGATGGTGCCCTTTTCCAGCGACTGGTAGATCTCGCCACCAGGGATGTTTTGTGGCACGCCGCCCATCGCCGTGAAGACCTTGCCGGCAAAGCCACCGATGCGCATCTTCATGCCCTTGATGTCGGCCAGGCTCTTGATTTCCTTGCGGTACCAGCCACCCATCTGGGCACCCGTGTTGCCCATCGGGAAGTTGACGATGTTGTAGTCGCTGTAGAACTCGCGGAACAGCTTGAGGCCATTGCCGTCGTACATCCAGGCGGTCAGCTGGCGGCTGTTGAGGCCGAACGGGATCGCCGTGTCCATGGCGAAGGTTTCGTCCTTGCCGAAGAAGTAGTAGGGAGCGGTGTGGGCGGCTTCCACGGTGCCTTGCTGCACACCATCCACCACGCCGAACGCAGGCATCAGTTCGCCACCTGGGTGCACCGAAACAGTGAATTTGCCGCCCGACATTTCGCCCACCTTCTTGGCGAACACGTCAGCTGCGCCGTAGATGGTGTCCAGCGCTTTGGGGAAGCTGGAAGCCAGACGCCAGCGGATGGTGGCCTGGGCATGCACCGCGGGCGCTGCGCCCGCGGCCAGCACACCGGCAATGCCGGCATGCTTGATGATGGAACGACGATCCATAGTTACAACTCCATTTAGGTGATTTTTTCTCGACCAGCACACACGGTTGTGGTGTTTGGCAAAGGCGCTTAGGCCAGTGGATTGTAAGGAACGCACAGACCCCGCCTTCACGGGTTTTCCCTCGGGAAAAGGCATCAAAGTCCGCTTTGTGACGTGCTTTTCACACACTTGCGGGGGAAATGGAAAACACTTCAAAGTTCGCGTGAAAAATGCTCACGAAACCGCGTGCTTCGGTCAACTCAAACGGTGTTTTTTTTGTCGTGTGCGATCCGTGCATGCACATCGTGCGCGTGAATCGATTCGAAGTTGATGACATCCACGGTGTAGGCCAGCACGCGCGGATCGTCGTTCAGCGCCAGCGCCACGTCGCGCACCAGGTCTTCGACGAACTTGGGATGGGCATATGCCCGCTCGGTGACCCACTTCTCGTCGCTGCGCTTGAGCAGCCCCCAGAGCTCGCACGACGCATGGTCTTCGGCAAAACGCACCAGTTCGCCCCAGGGCACGGCCTCGCCCAACAGCACCTCCAGGCGGATGTGCGAACGCTGGTTGTGTGCTCCGTCTTCGCTGACCTCTTTCGAACACGGGCACAGCGACTTCACCGGCACCGTGGCCACCATGCGCACTTCGGTGCGCCCGCCTTCGCAACGCGCCAGCCAGCCGCCTTCGTATTCGAGCAGGCTTTGCTGACCCGATACCGGGGCCGTCTTGCGGATGAAAAACGGAAAGCTCACCGACAGGCCAGCGCTGTCCGTCTCCAGCAGCGCCATGAGCTCGGGCATGGCCAGCTGCAACCGATCGAAGTCGACCACCTCGACATCAAGCGTGAACGCGTCCAGCCAGGCCAGCAGGCGCGACATGTGGGCGCCTTTCTGCTCGGCCTTCAGTCCCACATGCAGGTCCCAGAGCCCCACGCTGTGTTGCGCCCGGCCCGCCACGTCCAGCACCAGCGGGTAACGCAGGTTCTTCACCCCCACGCGGGCAATCGGCATGGCACGCACATCGTGCCGCCCCTGCACATCGGGCATGGCGGCGCGCACGCCGCTCGACAGATCGCTCATCACGCCACCACTTTCAAGCCCGACATGGTATCGAGCAGGCTGGCGAAACGCGCCCGCACCGAGCGCTCGATGCCCGCCGCGTCCAGCCCCTCTGCGGCCAGCAGCTTCGCCGGATCGCCGTGTTCGGTGAACACATCGGACAGGCCCAGCTGCAGCACGGGGATGGCAAAGCCCTCGGCCTGCAGCGCCTCCAGCACCGCGCTGCCGGCGCCCCCCATGGTGCAGCCTTCTTCGACCGTCACCAGCGCCTGGTGCGTCTGCGCGAGTTCGCGAAGCAGCTCAATGTCCAGCGGTTTGGCCCAGCGCATGTTGGCCACGCTGGCGTCCAGTTGTTCTGCCGCGTCCAGCGCCGGGTAGAGCAGCGATCCAAACGCCAGAATGGCCACGTTGCGACCCGTGCGGCGCATCTCGCCTTTGCCAAAAGGCAGGCCTTCCAGTCCGGCCGGCACCTTCGCGCCCACACCCGCTCCACGCGGGTAACGCACCGCCACCGGGTGGTTCTGGGCGTGAGCCGTGCTGAGCAGTTGCCGGCACTCGGCTTCGTCGGCGGGGCAGGCGATCGACATGTTGGGAATGCAGCGCACAAAGGCGATGTCGTAGGCCCCCGCGTGGGTGGCGCCATCGGCGCCCACCAGACCAGCCCTGTCGAGCGCGAAGACCATGGGCAGGTTCTGCAACGCCACGTCGTGGATGAGTTGGTCGTAAGCGCGCTGCAGGAAGGTCGAATAGATCGCGACCACCGGCTTCATGCCCTCGCAGGCCAGGCCAGCCGCAAAGGTCACGGCGTGTTGCTCGGCAATGCCGACGTCGAAGTAGCGACCGGGGAAGCGGCGTTCGAACTCGACCATGCCCGAACCTTCGCGCATCGCGGGCGTGATGCCCACCAGCTTGGGATCGGCTTCGGCCATGTCGCACAGCCACTGGCCGAACACCTGCGTGAAGGTGGGCTTGGCGGGTGTGGTCGACTTGACCAGGCCCACGGCCGGGTCGAACTTGCCCGGGCCGTGGTACGCCACGGGGTCGGCCTCGGCGAGCTTGTAGCCCTGGCCCTTCTTGGTCACTACGTGCAGGAACTGCGGGCCGCTGTCCTTGTCGAGCAGGTGGCGGATGTTCTCCAGCGTGGGGATCAGCGAGTCCAGGTCGTGACCATCGATGGGGCCGATGTAGTTGAAACCGAATTTTTCGAACAGCGTGGCCGGCACCACCATGCCCTTGGCGTGTTCTTCCAGGCGCTTGGCGAGTTCGAACAGCGGCGGTGCGCCTTTGAGCACCTGCTTGCCCACGTTCTTGGCCGCGGCGTAGAACTGTCCGCTAAGCAACTGGGCCAGGTAGCGGTTGAGCGCACCCACCGGCGGTGAGATCGACATGTCGTTGTCGTTGAGCACCACCAGCAGGCGGCCGTCGGCCACGCCGGCGTTGTTCAACGCTTCGAAGGCCATGCCAGCGGTCATGGCGCCGTCGCCGATGATGGCCACGGAATGGCGGCTCTCGCCCTTCATCTTGGCCGCCATCGCCATGCCAAGCGCGGCCGAGATGCTGGTGGACGAGTGCGCGGTGCCGAAGGTGTCGTATTCGCTTTCGTCGCGGCGCGGGAAACCGCTGATGCCGCCGAGCTGGCGCAGCGTGTTCATCCGGTCGCGCCGGCCGGTGAGGATCTTGTGCGGATAGGTCTGGTGGCCCACGTCCCAGACCAGGCGGTCTTCGGGGGTGTTGAAGACGTAGTGCAGCGCGACGGTGAGTTCCACCGTGCCGAGGTTGGAACTGAGGTGGCCGCCGGTGCGGGCCACGCTGTCGATCACGAAGGCCCGCAGTTCATCGGCCAGCGGATGCAGTTGGGCACGGGAGAGCTGGCGCAGGTCGGCCGGCGATTCAATGGAAGACAGAAGTGAGCTCATGACCATCGTGGAGTGCGGCGCTTGTTGTGGTGGGGCTCAGCTGACGCGCCGTCCGACCCAGTCGGCCAGTGCATGCAAAGTCTCGGTGTGGGAGAGGCCGCTGTTGCGCAGGTCCTCGTGGGCCTCGTCGAGCAGGCGATCGGCGCAGGCCTGGGCCGGCTCCAGCCCCATCAGGGATACAAAAGTCGGCTTGTCGCAGGCGGCATCCTTGCCGGCGGTCTTGCCCAGCGTGGCCGAGTCGGTGGTGACGTCGAGGATGTCGTCCACCACCTGGAACGCCAGGCCCAGACGGTCGCCGTAGCGGCGCAGGCAGGCGAGCGCGTGCCCGCTCGGCTGCCCGGTGGTCGCGCCCATCATCACGCTGGCCTGCAGCAGCGCGCCGGTCTTGCAGCGGTGCATGGCTTCCAGCGCCGGCCGATCCAGCGCGGAACCCACGCTGGCGAGGTCGATCGCCTGCCCTCCGGCCATGCCGGCCGCACCGGCGGCCTGCGCGAGCTGGCGGCACAGTGTGGCCGAGAGGGCGGCGTCGGTGGACCCGTCATCGGGCACCAGCAGCTCAAAGGCCAGCGCCTGCAAGGCGTCACCCGCCAACAAGGCCTGGGCCTCGCCAAACTGAACGTGGACCGTGGGCTTGCCCCGACGCAACACGTCGTTGTCCATGCAGGGCATGTCGTCGTGCACCAGCGAGTAGGCGTGGATCAGTTCGACCGCGCAGGCGGCCCGCAGGGCGGTGCCGGCGTTCCCCTGCACCGCTTCGCAGGCGGCGAGCACCAGCAGCGGGCGCAGGCGCTTGCCGCCATCGAGCACCGCGTAGCGCATGGCCAGCCCGAGGCCCGCCGGCGCGTCGGGCGACACCCAGTCGTTCAGCGCCCGCTCGACGAGCGTCTGCTGCGCCGCGCGCCAAGCCACAAAACCCACCCCGTCGGACATCGCCGCGCTCAAGAGGCGCTCCAGGGTTTGAGCTCGCCGCCTTCGAGCAGCTGGATCTGGTTTTCCACCGCTTCGAGCCGGCTGCGGCAGTAGGACAGCAGTTCGGCGCCGCGCTGGTAGCGCGTGAGCAACTGGTCCAGCGGCAGCTGGCCCGCATCCAGCTGGGACACCAGTTGCTCCAGTTCTTCCAGGGCCGCTTCGTAGCTGACGGCCACGTCGGCAGACGCGGCGGCGCGGCCAGCTGAGCGGGATGACTTGGTGGTGGTGGATGTGGTCATGCGAGCGAGAAAAGAATCGGCTGCGGCCAGAGCTCGAACGGCCCGGACCGGGCATCCCTGAAGGCGGGCAAGCAGAACAACCGCCGACCGACGGATGCACCGCAGCAAGCAGGGATTTTATCCCCCCGCCGAACCGGGACGCCATGAGAGGCAAAGCCCCTTCAGACGGCCCGCCACCGATCGCCCACCGCGGCGCCCCGGCTGAGTGCCCCGGGGTACAATCCTCCCTCCTTTTTCTCCACTGACGGGCCTCATCCGCCCGGAGGGACGCACCACTCCACCCATCCCGCGCGAATTCGTCTGACGAGCACAGCGCTTACCCTGCCCCTTCATAGGGGGAGTCTCTAGGTCAAGACACATGTCTGATTTAAGTCTTCAACTCCAGCAGGCCAGAAGCCAACTCCCGGTTTCCAGCTATTTCGACCAGGCGCTCTACCAGCGCGAACTGGAAACCCTCTTCCAGCGAGGACCCCGCTACGTGGGGCATGCCAACGCGGTGCCCAACGTCGGGGACTACTACGCCCTGCCCCAGGAGGGCGAAGGCCGCGCCCTGGTGCGCACAGCCACCGGCGTGGAGCTGGTGTCCAACGTCTGCCGGCACCGCCAGGCCGTCATGCTCAAGGGGCGCGGCAACCTGGGCGAGAACCGCAGCGGCCACGCCGGTGGCAACATCGTCTGCCCGCTGCACCGCTGGACCTACAACGGCGGCCAGAACACCAGCAACCAGCTGGGCTCGCTGCTTGGCGCCCCGCACTTTGCCCAGGACCCCTGCCTGGATCTCAAGCGGTACCCGCTGCGCGAATGGAACGGCCTGCTGTTCGAAGACAACGGCCGCGACATCGAAGCCGACCTGGCCAACATGGGGCCGCGCGCCGCGCTGAACTTCGACGGCATGGTGCTCGACCATGTGGAACTGCACACCTGCAACTACAACTGGAAGACCTTCATCGAGGTCTATCTGGAGGACTACCACGTCGCGCCCTTCCACCCCGGCCTGGGCAGCTTCGTCACCTGTGATGACCTGCGCTGGGAGTTCAAGCCCGAGTTCTCGGTGCAGACCGTGGGCGCGCAGAATCTGCTGGGCAAGGCCGGCAGCCCGGTCTACCAGCGCTGGCATGAGCAGCTCATGCAGTACCGCCAGGGCGAAGCGCCTTCGCACGGCGCGATCTGGCTGACCTACTACCCGCACATCATGGTCGAGTGGTATCCCCACGTGCTCACCGTCTCGACCTTGTACCCGCTCAGCGTGGACAAGACGATGAACATGGTGGAGTTCTACTACCCCGAAGACATCGCCGCCTTCGAACGCGGTTTCGTCGAGGCGCAGCGCGCCGCCTACATGGAGACCTGCATCGAGGACGACGAGATCGGCGAGCGCATGGACGCCGGGCGCAAGGCCCTGCTGGCCCGCGGCGACAACGAAGTCGGCCCGTACCAGAGCCCGATGGAAGATGGCATGCAGCACTTCCACGAGTGGTACCGGACCCGGATGCGAACGGAGTGAGCATCCGGGCCGCATCGTCCCAGGGCACCGCGGAACCGGCCCTGCCCGGCCGCCTGCGGCGTCCCTCTGGGGGGGTGACGCCGCAGGCGGCGCGGGGAGGTTAAATGCAAGCCCTCTGGATGCTGCTTGCCGCGCTGCTGTTCGCGACCATGGGTGTGTGCATCAAGTTCGCCTCCACCCACTTCAGCAGCTTTGAAATCGTCTGCTACCGCGGCATCGTGGGCGTGTTCTTCATCTACTTCATGACGCGTGTGCGCGGCGTGTCGTTGCGCACTCAGGTACCCATGATGCACGTCTGGCGCAGCGTGGTCGGCGTGACCGCGCTGACCACCTGGTTCTTCGCCATCGCTGCGCTGCCCCTGGCCACCGCCATGACGCTGAACTACATGAGCAGTGTCTGGATCGCGGCCTTCCTGCTGGGCGGCGCGCTGTTGACGCAGGGCCGCAATGCACCGATCCGCCAGCAGGCGCCGCTGTTCCTGGCCGTGCTCGCCGGCTTCGGTGGCGTGGCCATGATGCTGCGCCCCACGCTCCAGCCGGACCAGGTCATGGGCGCGTTGCTGGGGCTGCTCTCGGGCATCTTCTCGGCCTTCGCCTACCTGCAGGTGGCCGCGCTCTCACGCGCTGGCGAGCCCGAGAGCCGCACGGTGTTCTATTTCTCGGCCGGCGCCGTGCTGGTGGGCGCCATCGGCATGCTGCTCACCGGCGCCAACACCTGGCACTGGCCCAGCGCCCTGTGGCTATTGCCCATCGGGCTGCTGGCCGTGCTGGGCCAGCTGTGCATGACGCGCGCCTACGCCAGCGGCGCCACCCTGGTGGTGGCCAATCTGCAGTACTCGGGCATCGTCTTTGCCGGCATCTACAGCCTCACCATCTTTGGCGACCAGTTGCCGCTGATCGGCTGGCTGGGCATGGGTCTGATCGTCGTCAGTGGCATCACCGCCACGGCCCTGCGCGCACGCGCCATTCCCAACGCACCCGCCGAAGACCACTGACACCCGGGCGCCGGCGTTCGACAGCGGGCGCTGCCGGCAGCAAAAAGCGCCTTGTGTGGAGTCGGCTGGTGCAATCCCGCACAATGGGTTGCATGTACACCACCCTCATCACCCCCAACGAGCTGCGCGCCCTGCAGGCCACAGCGGTGCCGCTCCAGCTGTTTGACTGCAGCTTCGAACTCACCAACCCGGACGCCGGCGTGGCCCAGTTCAACGAAGCCCACATCCCGGGGGCCCTCCACGCCCATCTGGACCACCACCTGAGCAGCCAGTCCCCGGACGACCGCGCCAGCGGCGGGCGCCATCCCCTGCCCTCGCGCGAAACCTTTTCGGCCTGGCTGGACCGGATCGGCCTGACCGCCGACACACAAGCCGTCGTCTACGACCGCCAGGGCGCCAACTACAGCGGCCGCCTCTGGTGGATGCTGAAATGGTGCGGACACGAAGCCGTCGCCGTGCTCGATGGCGGCCTGCAAGCCTGGCTCGCGTCAGGCGGTCCCGCTGAAACCGGTCCTGGCGCGACGCGCAGCCCGGCAGCTCCCGGCGGCTTCGCCCTGCGCGCCCCGCTCACCCGCCTGGTTGACACCAGGGTCATCGCCAGCCGGCTGGGTGACCCGTCGCTCACCGTGGTCGATGCCCGCGCCGCCGCCCGGTTCCGCGGCGAAGTGGAGCCGCTGGACCCGGTGGCCGGACACATTCCGGGCGCACTCAACCGCCCCTTCGTCGACAACATCACTGCCGACGGCTGCTTCAAACCTGCCGAACAGTTGCGCGCAGAATTCACGCAACTGCTGGCCGGGCGCGATCCGTCCAGCGTCGTCCACCATTGCGGCAGCGGCGTGAGCGCCATCCCCAACCTGCTGGGCATGGAAATCGCCGGGCTGGGCCGCAGCGCGCTGTACGCAGGAAGCTGGAGCGAGTGGTGCAACACGCCGGGCCTGCCTTGTGCACGAAGTCAAGTTTCCGGCGGCTGAGCCGAAGATACGAGAAGACCTGAACTGGATATGAACCCGCAGCCAGCGCCCCCTTGACGCGCCTGCGACCGCTACAACGTGAAAGAACCCGCTCCTCCATCCGCGGTCGAACCTGAGTCCGCCATCCGCAAAACGACGCTGAAAGCGATCGCCCTGCTGATCGGCGTGGCCGCCACCCTGCTCACGCCAATGGTGTACCTGAGCAGCACCAATCCACTGGAAACCTGGGCCACCGTGCTGGTTGCGGGCATCGGCTGGGGGTCCTACCTTTTTGTGCGCTTGGGCTACACCACCTACATGCCGCACCTGACGGTGTATTCGGTGCTGACGGCGGCCAGTCTGGCGGTACTGGCTTTTGGATCGGTGCGCACGGCGGCGGGTTTCCTGTTTGTGGCGGCCGTGGCTGGCGCCGGCATATTTCTGGGCCGAGCTGCGTTGATCGGTTCGGTGGTCTACAGCGTGGTTTCGCTGGGCGCGCTGACGCTGGCCGAGACGCGGGGCTGGCTGCACACACCCAACTTCACCGTCGACACCAAGGTCTGGCTCACCCATTCAGCGGTGCTGGTCGTCGTGGCCATCCTGGTCTTCTACAGCCGCAAGCGCGCCAACATCGCCCTGGACCAGAAGATGGAAGAGCTGCAACTGCGCAAACGCACCGAGCACGAGCGCGACCGCAGCATGGAGCGGTTCGCCCGCATCTTCCGCACCAGCCCCAGCCCGATGCTGGCGCAGTCGGCCCACAGCGGTGCCATCCTCGACGTGAATCCAGCGTTCGAACGCTGCTACGGCTACACCCGCGAACAGGTGCTCGGCCGCATGGACGCCTTCCTCTGGGCCGAACCCGAACAGCGTGCCAGCTACCTGGAGCGACTGTTTTCCCAGCGCCGCACCGACCAGGAACGCGTGACCGGTCTGCGTGCCGACGGCAGCCATTTCGAGGCCCTGATCTCCAGCGAGATGGGGGACGACCCGCAGGACCGGCTGATCATCACCACCGTGGCCGACATCACCGCGCAGAACGAAGCCATCCAGCGCCTGCGCCGCTCCGAAGAGCGGTTCGCCAAGGCGTTCAACTTCAGCCCGCTGAAGATGACAATCACGCGGCTGAGCGACGGCACGTTCCTGGAAGTGAACCAGGCCAGAGATCCGGTACAGGGACTGAACAAAGAAGACCTCCTGGGCAAATCCACGCTGGAAACGGACGGCTGGCTGAGTCCGGCGGATCGCCAGGCTTTTGTGGAGCGCATTCAGCGGGAAGGCCATCTGAGCGGCTACGAAACCCGCATGCGACACGCCGATGGCCAGGTGATCGACGCCAGGATGTGGGCCGAGCTGATCGAGATCGACGGCGAGGAATGCATCCTGTCCTGCTTCGTCAACACCACCGAAGAGAAGCGCCGCGAAGCCCAGTTGCTCACACTCACCCGCGGCATGGCCGGCCCCGGCGGCGACGCGCTGTTCCAGGCGCTCACCATGCACATGGCGCAGGCCATCGGGGCCGACATGGTCACCGTCGGCGAGCTTCACCCGGATCGGGACGTGCACACCCTGTCGGTGTGGAAAGACGGCGCCGCCAGCCAGAACTTCAGCTTTCCGCTCGACAAGGCACCTTGTGGCGACGCGATGCAGCAGACCGACCTTTGCGTGCACCTGGAAGGGGTCGCCGAACGGTATCCGGGCGATCAGGCCCTGATTGATCAGGGTTTTCAGGCCTATGTCGGTCAGTCGCTGCGCGACGAAGACGGCACGGCCATCGGTCTGCTCAACGCACTCTGGCGTCGCCCGATCCAGCTGCGGGCCGACACCCGGGCACTGATCGCCATCTTTGCCAGCCGTGCCACGGCCGAACTCATCCGCCTGCGGCGCGACCGCGAAATCCTGCACCTGAATTCGACGCTGGAGCTGCGCGTGCGTGAGCGCACGGCCGATCTGGAAAAGCTCAACGCCGAACTCGACTCGTTCGCCTACTCGGTGTCACACGACCTCAAGTCGCCATTGCGCGCCATCGACGGCTTCACCCGGCTGCTCACCGAGCAACTGCAAGGGCGCCTGCAGACCGACGAACAACAGTTGTTCGAGCGCGTGCTCGCCGCCACCAGCCGCATGGGCTTGCTGATCGCGGATCTGCTGGCGCTGGCCCGGGTCAGCCAGGGCACCCTGCACCGGTCACGGACCGACCTCAGCACCCTGGCCGAAACCGTGCTGCGTCTCGAACAGGAAAAGCACCCCGAACGGGTGCTTCGCTGGCGCATCACGCCGGGCCTGGTCTGCCTCTGCGATGCCCGCCTGACGCGCACCGTGCTGGACAACCTGCTCGGAAACGCGGTGAAGTACAGCCGTGACCGGGCCGACTCACTGATCGAATTCGGCCAGCACAACGCCGACGGCGACCCGCCCTTCGCCTTCTATGTCCGCGACAACGGCGTCGGCTTCAACATGCAGTACGCCGACAAACTCTTCAAACCCTTCCAGCGACTGCACATGCCCAGCCAGTTCGAGGGCACCGGCATTGGCCTGGCCACGGTGCGGCGCATCGTCGAGCGCCACAGTGGCAGCATTCGCGCCGAATCCGTCCCGGGCGCGGGCGCGGTGTTTGTGTTCACGCTCAGCGCCCCATGACCCGATCCGAACAGGACGATCCCCTCGGCCCTCGCGAACCCCGGTTCCTGCTGGAAGTGCAGCAGAGGGCTCTGGGCGCCCTGCTGCTGGCGCTCAGCCTGGCGGCACCGCTGGTGACCCTGGGATTGCTCCAGCGCGAAGGCTTCAGCGCCTTGATGGGGGTCGGTGCAGCGCTGACCGTGTTCGTCTGGTTGGCCGCACTCAACTTCCGCCTGGGCCATGTGCGGCTGGCGGCCCACATCCTGATTTTTGCCATCCTCGCGGCCTCGATCCTGGGGGTGATTGCCCACGGCACCGTGCGCAGCGCCGCGGTGCTGGTGATGTTCGCCGGGGTGGTGGGTGCGGGGTCGTTCCTGCCGCGCAGCACCATGGTGGTCGCTGCCGTGCTCAGCCTGCTGGCCCTGGCCGTGCTCAACTGGCTGGAGTTCCAGGGGCTGCTGCACCAACCCGACCTGCGGACCGGCTGGGCACTCTGGATCACGCAGAGCGCGGTGCTGCTGAGCGTGCTGGTGAGCGTCTTCCACAACCGCTACCGCACGCGCGAAGCCTTCATCAGCCAGGAGGCCGCACTCGAGCGCGCCGCCCTGGTCGAAGTCGAGCTGCGCGCCAGCGAAGGCCGGTTCATGGGTGTATTCCGCAACAACCCGGCCGCTACCTTGGTACAACGCATGGACACGCGCGAAGTACTCGACGCCAACGAAGCCTTTGTGCGCATGTTTGGTTACCCACGCGATGTGCTGGTGGGCCAGCCACCCCCGCTGATGTGGGTTCGCAGCGCCGACCAGCTCATCTTCCGCCAGGCCCTGGGCGCCACAGGCCGGGTGCATGGCATGCGATCCCAAGGGCTGCGCAGGGACGGCGGCTCGTTTGAGATGCTGGTCTATTCGGAGTTCATGACCGAAGGGCCCGAACAACTGGTCATTTCCATGGTGCTCGACGTCGGCACCGAAGAAGCCTCGCGTCGGGAACTCAAGCAGTCCGAAGAGCGTTTCTCCAAGGCCTTTCACTTCAGCCCCATCGGCATGACCATCACACGCCTGTCCGACGGCCGCTTCATGGAAGTGAACCCGGCCAACGAACGGGTGCTGGGCTACACCCAGGCCGATTTTCAGAACCGCACGGCGCTCGAAGCGGGCGTCTGGGTCAACGACAAGGACCGCAACGACTACGTCAACACCCTGCGGCGCGACGGTCGGCACCTGGGCTACGAGACCCGCATGCGCAACAAGCAGGGAGAGATCGTGCCGGTGCGGGTCTGGTCCGAGATCATCGAGATCGACGGTGAGTCCTGCGCGCTCGCGTTCACGCTCAACATCCGGGCCGAGAAGGCGCGCGAAGCCATACTGCTCAACGTGGCGGAGGGCGTCTCGGGCGAAACCGGCCAGGCCTTTTTCCATTCGCTGGTTGACCACCTCGCCCGGGCCATCGGTGCCGACGGCGTGCTGGTGGGAGAGATCGTGGGCGAGCAGCAACTCGACACATTGGCTTTGCATGGGTTCGGCCAGTCGCAGCCCCGTGCGCGCTACTCCCTGGACAACACCGCCTGCGGAGAAACCCTGTTCCAGACCGGGCTCTTCATCTGCAGCGATGGCGCCTCGGAGCGCTTCAACCTGCTGCCCCCGTTCCGCGACGCGGGCGTGCGTGCGCTCGCCGGCATGGCCCTGCGTGACCCCGATGGCAGCGCCATCGGCCTGCTGACCGCCGCCTGGCGCAGCCCGCTGGACATGGACAGCAACACCCGTGCGTTGATCGCGATCTTCGCCAGCCGCTGCAGCGCCGAACTGGTTCGTCTGCGCCGCGACCGCGAGATCGAAAAGCTGCACGAAACCCTGGAACAGCGCGTCGAGCAGCGCACCGCCCAGCTCGAATACCTCAACCGCGAACTGGACACCTTCGCCTACACCGTCTCACACGACCTGAAATCACCCCTGCGCTCCATCGACGGCTTCACTCATCTGCTGCGCGAGCAGATGGAAGCGCGGCTGCAACCCGACGACCGCGAGCTGTTCGGGCGGGTCGAGCAGTCCGTGCAGCGCATGAACAGCCTGATCAACGACCTGCTGGCGCTGGCCCGCGTCAGCCAGGGCACGCTGCAGCGCATGAACACCAACCTTGGAGAGCTTGCTCAGGACGTGCTTCGCCAGGAACGGCACCGCGACCCCACCCGCACGGTCGTGGTGGACATTGGCCCCGGACTGGTGGCCGATTGCGACGCGCGCATGGCGCACATCGTGCTCGAAAACCTGCTGGGCAATGCCTGGAAGTACACGCGCCAGCAGCCCGCGGCACGCATCGAGTTCGGCCAGGCCATTGATCAGGCCGGGCCGGCACCGGTGTTCTTCATTCGGGACAACGGGGCGGGCTTCGACATGGCGCGGGCCGACCGCCTGTTCAAGCCCTTCACCCGCCTGCACTCATCGCGCGAATTCGAAGGCAGCGGCATCGGCCTGGCCACGGTGCGCCGCATACTGGAGCGTCATGGTGGCCACATCCGGGCCGAGGCTGCGGTCGGGCAAGGCGCCTGCTTCTGGTTCTCGTTCGGAACCCCCACAGTCGACTGAGCACAGCCGCCCGCGGCGCTTCAGTGGCCGTGCGCCAGACTGCTGACCAGCGTCACCAGCGCGATGCCCGCCAGCAGCCAGGCCACCTGTGCCGCCGTCTCGCGCAGGCCCAGGCGTTTCTGCAGCTGCGGGATCAGGTCGGCCAGGGCGACGTAGACAAAGCTGCTCGACGCCGCCACCAGGAAATACGGCAGGAAGTCTTCCAGCTGCGCCAGCAGGAAATAGCCCACCAAACCGCCCAGCGCCGTCACCGTGCCCGCCAGCGATACCTTCGCCAGCGCCGCACGCTGCGTGCCCGAGGTGTGGCGCAGCACCACCAGATCGCCCATGTGGTGCGGCACTTCGTGCGCCAGCACCGCCACCGCCGTGACCACGCCCAGCCGCATGTCTGCCATGAAGGCCGACGCGATCAGGATGCCGTCGCCAAAGGCGTGCACGCTGTCCCCGGCCAGCACCGCCCAGCCGCCGGAGCGCGGGGCGTGGTGATCGTGGCCATGGCCGTGGTCGTGCCCGTGGTGGGCATGGTCGTGGCCTTCGTGACCCTCCTCGTGCCCCGCGTCGTGGTGGTGCTCATGGCCGTGGTGCCAGAGCTCGGCCTTGTCCAGCAGGAAGAAAAACACCAGCCCCGCCAACAGCACGGCAAACAGCTCCTGCGCGCCCGCCTCGCTCTCGAACGCCTCCGGCAGCAGGTGCATGAAGGCCGTGGCCATCAGCGCTCCGGCCGCCAGGCTCAGCATGTGCTGGGTGAAGCGCGCCAGCATGGCGAAGCTCAGCGCAGCGGCCAGCCAGACACTGCCCACGCCGGCAGCCACGGTTCCCAACAGGATTGCGATCAGGGTCATCTTGAATCAGAAGTCACAAAAAAAGGGCCGCAACCGCGGCCCTCTGGCTCGGAAAAGCGGGCAAGGATCAGGCCACGCCGTGCTGCTTGAACCAGGCCGTCGCGCGTTTCCAGCCATCTTCGGCCGGCTCCTTGCGGAAGCTCGGGCGGTAGTCGGCGTGAAACGCGTGCGGCGCATCGGGGTACACCACGAAAGTCGAGGCCTTGGCCGCGGCGTTTCCCGCTGCCAGAACCGTCTTCATCTTATCAATCGTGTCAAGGGGGATGCCGGTATCGGCCCCGCCATACAGGCCCAGCACCGGCCCGTGCAGCCCCGCGGCCACGTCTACCGGGTGCTTCGGGTTGAGTTCGCTGGCCTGCCCGACCAGCCGGCCGTACCAGGCCACCGCCGCCTTGACCGAAGGGTTGTGCGCCGCGTACAGCCAGACATGGCGCCCGCCCCAGCAAAAGCCCGTCACGCCCAGCTTGCGGGTGTCGCCGCCGTTGGCCGCCGCCCACTTCACCGTCGCGTCCAGATCGCCCATCACCTGCGCATCGGGCACCTTGGACACCACCTCGGCGATCAGCTTGGCGATCTCGCCATAACCCTGCGCGTCACCCTGGCGCACAAACAGCTCGGGCGCAATTGCCAGGTATCCGGCCCGGGCAAAGCGGCGCGCGGTGTCGGCGATGTATTCGTGCACGCCAAAAATCTCCGACAGCACCAGCACCACCGGCAGCCCGGTCTTTCCCGCGGGCGCGGCGCGGTAGGCCGGCATCTGGAAACCGTTGACGTCGATCATCACCTCGCCCGCCGTCAGGCCGTCGGCCGGCGTCTTGATCGCCGTCTGCGCCATGATGGGCAGCGCCGCGGCGGCATAGCCCACGCCCAGGGCGGCCTTGAGGGCGGTTCGGCGCGTGGCGGTTGTGCCCACGTCGTGCGCATCGAGCAGCGCCCGGCTGTCGGTGATGAGATCTGCATTCAGCATGTTGTTCTCCGGTTGGGGTTGTCGTCGGCCTGACCCCTGCAGCGGACCGGCTGAGGGTGTCAGCCTGTCCTGATCGTCCGCTTGGCGATTGGTTCACGATCGGTTGCAATTGGTCCGTTGCCGGCTCGCGGCGCGCTGACCACAATGCGCCCAACCAACACCACGCCACAAGGCAGAGGGAGGCCACATGCTACAGCTCGGTCCGGTGCTGCAGTTTCTGGGTTGCCAGAATCACACATGGGGTATCGGTGTGCTCGTCGTCACCGATGCCGGCGACCCACCGCCAGCCCTCCATCTACACGCGCCAGCCCAGGTCGTCGCCCCGGTGCAGACGGCCGTGCCCGGCCTTTCGGCCACCGCCTGGCGCTTCGACGTCGCCGTGCCACAGACCGCGGCCGCGCAGACCGTGAACTACCTGCTGGATGGCCAGAGCCACAGCTTCCACGTGCCCGGCGCGGACGCCATGCCCAGCATGGCCTATGTGTCGTGCAACGGCTTCTCGGACCCTCGCGCCAAAAAGGGCCTGCAGCAGCCCAACGCCCTCTGGTCGCGCCTGGGCCGCCTGCACAACCAGATCGACCGGGTCGACAGCACCCGCTTCGGCCCGCTGCACCTGCTGCTCATGGGCGGCGACCAGATCTACAGCGACGACATGTGGGTCAAGCTGCCCGAGCTGCAGGCGTGGTCTGAACTGCCCTGGCCCCAGCGCATCGCCGCCCCGTTCACCGCCAGCCTGCGCAATGCGCTGGCCGCACACTTCTCCCGTCTCTACCTGGACCGCTGGAGCCCGCCCGAAGTGGCCGCACTGCTCGCCAGTGTGCCCACCGTGATGATGTGGGACGACCACGACATCATGGACGGCTGGGGCTCGCACCCCGCCGAGCTGCACGACTGCCCGGTTTTTCAGGGCATCTTTGCCGTGGCCAGCAGCGCGTTCGGACTCTTCCAGCGGCAGATGATGGGCGCGCCGTCGCCCGCCACCCTGCCCGGCCAGACGGCCCACAGCAGCGGTTACCGCATCGGTCCGGCGGGCCTGCTGGTGCTCGACATGCGCAGCGAACGCCGGCCCCGCGGTGGCGACCCGAGCGCCAGCGGTGGCCTGCTGCGCGCCGAACAGGTGGTCAGCGAAGCCAGCTGGCGCGCCATTTACCGGTGGCTCGACGCGCAAGCGGCGGCCGGCGACATGAAGCACCTCTTCGTCATGAGCAGCATCCCCGTGGTGCACCCCAGCTTCGAGCTGCTGGAGAAACTGCTCGGCATCTTCCCCGGGCAGCAGGAGCTGGAAGACGACCTGCGCGACCACTGGACCAGCCCGCCCCACAAGGCCGAGCGCCTGCGCCTCGTGCACCGGCTGCTCGCGGCCAGCGCAAGCGGCACGCGAGTAACCCTGCTCTCAGGCGATGTGCACGTGGCCGCCGTGGGCGTGATCGAATCCGACCGCGCCGACGTGCCTGCCAACGCCCGCGTCATCAACCAGCTCACCTCCAGCGGCATCGTGCACCCGCCTCCGCCGGGTGTGGTCTTGTATTTCCTGGAACAGGCCTGCCAGATGGTGGAAACCATCGACCGCGGCATCACGGGCGCCATGTACGAGTTCCCCACCACCCGCCACCGCATGATCGGCTGCCGCAATTTCATGACCCTGCAGCCCGACGCCCCGGGCCAGGCCAACCGCTTCTGGATCAACTGGTGGGCCGAGGGGGAGGCGCACCCCTACACGAAGGTGGTGCATCCGGTGAAGTGAACAGGCTGGCTCAGTGCGCCTGATCCCAGTTCGCCCCCACGCCCACCTCCGCCAGCAGCGGCACCTTGAGCGCGGCCACGCCGGCCATCAGGCGCGGGATCTCGGTCTTGAGCCAGTCGACCTCGGCCTCGGGCACTTCGAACACCAGTTCGTCGTGCACCTGCATGATCATCTTGGTGCTGCGCTGCTGCTCGTCCAGCGCTTTCTGCACCGCCACCATGGCCAGCTTGATGAGGTCGGCTGCGGTGCCTTGCATGGGGGCGTTGATGGCCTGGCGCTCCAGCGCGGCGAGCTTGGCGCCCTTGGCGTTGCGAATGTCGGGCAGCACCAGCTTGCGGCCGAACACGGTTTCGACGTACCCGTTCTGTTTGGCCAGGGCGCGGGTGTCGTCCATGTACTGTTTGACGCCCGAGAAGCGCGCGAAGTAGCGGTCGATGTAGGTCTTGGCCGCCGCGTTCTCGATGCCCAGCGACTTGGCCAGGCCGAAGGTGCCCATGCCGTAGATGAGGCCGAAGTTGATGGTCTTGGCGTAGCGGCGCTGTTCGTTGCTGACTTCGGCGGGCGTGATGCCGAACACCTCGGCAGCGGTGGCGCGGTGCACGTCTTCACCGGCCTGAAAGGCACGCAGCAAGGCCGCATCGCCGCTCAGGTGGGCCATGATGCGCAGCTCGATCTGTGAGTAGTCGGCGCTGGCGATGACGCTGCCAGCGGGCGCCACGAAGGCTTCGCGCACCTTGCGGCCTTCGGCGGTGCGGATGGGGATGTTCTGCAGGTTGGGATCGTTGCTGGAGAGGCGTCCGGTCACGGCCACGGCCTGCGCGTAGTGCGTGTGCACGCGACCGGTGCGCGGGTTGGCGAGCTGGGCCAGTTTGTCGGTGTAGGTGCCCTTGAGCTTGCTGAGCCCCCGGTGTTCCAGGATCTTGGCGGGCAGCGGATAGTCTTCGGCGAGCTTTTCCAGCACCTCTTCGTCGGTGCTGCGCGCGCCGGTGGCGGTTTTTTTGATGACCGGCAGGCCGAGTTTGTCGAAGAAGATTTCGCCGAGCTGCTTGGGGCTGGCCAGGTTGAAGGGCTGGCCCGCAATGCCATACGCCTCCTGCTCCAACGCGAAGATGCGTTGGCCCAGCTCATGGCTCTGTTTGGCCAGCGTGGGCGCGTCGATCAGCACGCCGTTGCGCTCGATGCGGTAGAGCGTTTCGCTGCTGGCGATTTCGAGTTCGTAGATGAACTTGAGCTTCGCATCGGCTTCGAGCTGCGGCCAGAGTGCGCGGTGCACGTCCAGCGTCTGGTCGCTGTCCTCGCAGGAGTATTCGGACGCCTTGGCCACATCGACCTGGGCAAACGGGATCTGGTGCGCGCCCTTGCCGCACAGGTCTTCGTAGCTGATGCCACTGCGGCCCAGGTGGCGCTCGGCCAGACTGGCCAGGCCGTGCGGTTTGTGCACTTCGAGCACGTAGCTCTGCAGCATGGTGTCGTGCGCGTAGCCCTGCACCTCGATGCCGTGGTTGGCGAACACATGGCGGTCGTACTTGATGTGTTGGCCGAGCTTGTGTTTCTTCGGGTTCTCCAGCCAGGGCTTGAGCTTCGCCAGCACCTCGTCGAACGGGAGCTGTTCGGGCGCGTCGGGGCCGGCGTGTTTGAGCGGGATGTAGGCGGCTTCGCCGGGTGTCACGCTGAAGCTGATGCCGACGATCTGGGCCACCATCTCGTCGAGCGAGGTGGTTTCGGTGTCCACGGCCACGAGATCGGCGGCTTCCAACCTGGCGAGCCAGGTGTCGAAGAGGTCCCAGGTGAGGATGGTGTCGTAGGCGAGGCTGCTGCTGGCAGGGGCTGCGGACGTTTCGCTGGCCTCGGCTGGATCGGCCTCGCTGAAGAGGTCGTTGGTGGGCGCGCCCCTCGACCCGGCCCTCTCCCCAGAGGGGCGTGGGGTTGAAGATGGGCTTTCGTCGCCGCCCAGCGCCTTCGCCAGGCCTTTGAAGCCGTAGGTTTCGTAGAAGGTCTTGAGTGGTTCGGTCTGGGGCTGGCCGATGCGGATGGCGTCGAGCGCGGGCATGTCGGGCACCCAGCCGTTGAGGTCGCAGTCGGTCTTGATGGTCAGCAGTTGGCGGCCGGTGGGCAGCCAGTCAAGCGCCTTGCGCAGCTTCTCGCCCAACGCGCCCTTGATCTGGTCGGCCTGCGCCACCAGGGCGTCCACCGAACCGTATTCCTGCAACAGCTTCACGGCGGTCTTGGGGCCCACACCCTGCACACCGGGCACGTTGTCGACCTGGTCGCCCACCAGCATCTGGTAATCCAGCATCAGGCGGGCAGGCACGCCGAATTCGGCCTCCACCCCGGCCAGATCGCGCACCTTGCCGCTCATGGTGTCGATGATGGCGATGTGTTCGTTCACCAGCTGGGCGAGGTCCTTGTCGCCGCTGGAGATGATCACGTTGATGCCCTGGCGGGCCGCCGTCACGGCCAGGGTACCGATCACGTCGTCGGCCTCGACGCCGGGCACGTCGAGCACCGGCCAGCCCATCAGGCGCACCACCTCGTGAATGGGAGCGATCTGGCTGCGCAGGTCGTCGGGCATGGGGCTGCGCTGGGCCTTGTATTCGGGGTAGATGGCGTCGCGGAAGGTCGGGCCTTTGGCATCGAACACGCAGGCGCCGTACACGGCGGGGTGGTCTTTGAGCAGCTTCTGCACCATGTTGATCATGATGCGGATGGCGCCGGTCTTGAGCTCCGTGCCGTCGGGCAGGGTGGTGCTCATGGCGTCACCACCGGCAAAGAAGGCGCGGTAGAGGTAACTGGAACCATCGACCAGCAACAGGGTGGGGGTGGGCGTTTTTTCGTCGGACATGGGGCGATTGTGGGGGAATCTCCACAGCCCGGGCCGACGCGCGGCGCCACCCGACTGCCTACAATGGGGCATGCGCCATACCACCACCTTCCTGTTCCGCCTGTCAGTGCCGGCTCTCGCCCTGACCCTTGCCTTGCCCGCGCTCGCCCAGGCCCCTGCGCCAGCCGCCGAAGCGGCGGCGGTCGTGCCTGCCGAATCCGGCCCGCCGGCGAGCGGCGCGCGCATCGAGCGCATCACCCACGAAGACGGGCTTTCGCGCATCGACGAGCTGCGCGTGGGCGGCCAGACCCGCAGCATCGCCGTGCAGCCCAAGAACGGTGCGCCCGGCTACGAGATCACGCCTGTGCCGGGTGGCGCAGACCTCACCGATGAACAAAACAAAGGCTCCACGGGCAAGAGCCGCTGGCGCATCCTCAACTTCTGATCGCCCATATTTTTCATGGCCGTTTACACCGAAGTCCCGTTTGACGAGGCGGCAGCGCTGCTGCGCGCGCTGAACCTGGGCGAACTCACCGAGCTGCGTGGCATCCACGGCGGCATCGAAAACACCAACTATTTCGTCACCACCGAGCGCGAGGGCCAGCAGGAGACCCACGTGCTCACGGTGTTCGAGCGCCTGGGGTTCGAGCAGCTGCCGTATTACCTGCACTTCATGAAGCACCTGGCGGGCAAAGGCATCCCGGTGCCCGAACCCGCCGCCGACGCGCAGGGGGAGATCCTGCACAGGCTGCAGGGCAAACCGGCCGCCGTGGTCAACAAGCTGCGCGGCCACAGCGAGCTGTCGCCCACGGAGTCGCATTGCCGGGCGGTCGGCGACATGCTCGCGCGCCTGCACCTGGCCGGGCGCGATTTCGGCATGAGCCAGCCCAACCTGCGCGGCCTGCCATGGTGGAACGAAACCGTGCCGGTGGTGCTGCCGCACCTGAGCGCGAGCCAGAGTGCCCTGATCCGCACCGAACTGGCCTACCAGAACCACGTGGCGGCCCTGCCGGCGTATGCCGCCCTGCCCCGCGGCCCGGTGCACGCCGACCTGTTCCGCGACAACGTGATGTTTGAAGACGGTGAACTCACCGGCTTTTTTGACTTCTATTTCGCCGGCAACGACAGCTTTTTGTTCGATCTGGCTGTCTGCCTCAACGACTGGTGCGTCCGCCACAGCGCGGACGACAGCGACGGCCAGCACGACGCCGCCCTGGCACAGGCCATGGTGTCGGCCTACCAGGCGGTGCGCCCCCTGAACGCTGCGGAACGTTGCCTGCTGCCTGCCATGCTGCGCGCTGGCGCGCTGCGTTTCTGGCTCTCGCGCCTGTGGGACTGGCACCTGCCGCGCGATGCCAGCATGCTCAAGCCCCACGATCCGACCCACTTCGAGCGCGTGCTGCGTGAACGGGTGGGCCTGGCGCCCGACCTGCTGGCCTCGCTGCTGGAAGAACACAGCCTGGCCGCCTGAGCCCGACCCAACCCCCGAATGAAACTACGCAACGTTCCCGCAGGCACCGGCCTGCAATGGGTGAAACTGGGCATCCAGACCTTTTTTCGCCAGCCCCTGGCCCTCTCGGGCCTGTTTTTCATGTTCATGGCCGCGGTTTCGGTGCTGTCGATCATCCCGGTTCTGGGTACCGCCTTGTCGGCCGTGCTCACGCCCGCGGCCAACCTGGGCCTGATGGCGGCCAGCCGAGAAGCCTCGGCCGGGCGCTTCCCCATGCCGTCCACGCTGGTCAGCGCGTTTCGCGGCAACCGCGAACAGAAGCGCGCCATGCTGGTGCTGGGATCGATGTACGCGGGTTGCCTGCTGCTGGTGCTGGCCACGGCCACGCTGCTCGGCCCCGCGGCGCCGGTGGGCGAGGTCGAGACCAGCGTCACCCCTCAAATGATGCAGGAGCTGCTGGGCAGTCCGGGCCTGTGGTTTGCCCTGCTGGTGTACATCCCGGTGCTCATGATGTTCTGGCACGCGCCGGCGCTGGTGCACTGGCACGGCGTGAGCCCGGGCAAAAGCCTGTTTTTCAGCGCCCTGGCCTGCTGGCAAAACAAGGGCGCCCTGCTGGTTTTCGCCATCGGCTGGATGGGCGTTTTCCTGCTCTCCGGGCTGGTGATCAGTTTCCTGGGCTCGGTGTTGGGCGGCGCCCAGGCGCTCAACATCATCATGTACCCGGCCGTGCTGTTCGTGGCTTCGATGTTCTACGCCTCGGTCTATTTCACTTTCCGCGACAGCTTTGACACCGGCGCCGAGCCCGAACAACTGCCCTCAACCACCGGAGACCCGACATGACTCAGCACACCCTGCTTGGCCGCCATGAAGACGAGATACTGTGGTTCCAGCGCCGCGAAGCCCTGGCCGCGGCGGGCGCCTGGCTGGCCCTCGGGGGCGCGGGTGCCGCGCAGGCTCAGGCGCGCAGCAATGTGGTCGATCTGCTGGGCGACGTGCTGCTCAACGGGCAGCGCATGTCGCGGCAACACACGGTGCAGACCGGTGACCAGATCCAGACCGGCCCGGGCTCGCGGCTGCTGTTCGTGGTCGGCAATGCGGCCTTTCATGTGCGGCAGAACTCGCGCCTGGAGGTCGGGCGCGGCGCCACGCTCAACACCGTGAGCCTGCTGCGCCTGCTCACCGGAGCGGTGGTCAGCGTGTTCGGACGTTCGGCCAGCCGCAGCATCGTCACGCCCACGCTCACCGCCGGCATCCGCGGCACCGGCGTCTACACCGAAGTCATGCCCGACCAGCGCAGCTACTTCTGCAACTGCTACGGCACGGTCGACGTGAGCGCCCGTGGCGACAGGACGCTCTCGGTGTCGAGCTACCACCAGTCGTTCTGGGGTGAGGTGGAGCCGAAGAACGGTCGACTGCTCACGCCGGCCCAGGCGATCAACCACAGCGACGAGGAACTCGAGTTTCTCGGCCAGCTGCTGGGCCAGCAGACCGCCTGGCAGGTCGCTGGCAAGAAGGGTGTGAAGGACGGCAAGGGCTACATGGAAGACCGTCCCGGGCAGATGCACCCGGCGATGGGGCCGCTACCGCGTTGATAGCGCGCTGAAGCGGCCAGGTGGGGCCAACTGCCACACCACTGTCACGCGGGTTTCACACAAACCGGGGATGCTAGGCCCCGTTTGTTCAACCTACGAGGCATTCCATTGAAAACCGACATCTCCCGCGCCGCCGACTTCTTCAACGAAGAAGACTCCAACCACACGGCCAACCCCCAGTTCGACCAGGTGCTTGACACCCGCCTCAGCCGCCGTGGCCTGCTGCGCGGCGCGGCCGGTGCCGCTGGCGCTGGCGTGCTGGGCGCATCGGCCCTGAGCGGCTGCGCCACCGCGGGCGGTACCACCGGCCCCGCACTCACCAGCCTGGGCTTCAAGCCCGTGGCCAAGAGCCTGGCCGACAAGGTGGTCGTGCCCGAGGGCTACACCGCACAGATCCTCTACGCGCTGGGCGACCCGCTGGCCGCTGGCGTGCCGGCCTTCAAGAACGATGGCACCGACACCGCTTTCGAACAGCGCGCGGGCGACCACCACGACGGTATGGAGTGGTTCGGTCTGGACGCGTCGGGCCAGCCCTCGAACAGCTTCAACAGCCGCGGCCTGCTGGCCATGAACCACGAAGCCACCACGGACGAAAAGCTCTCCTCGTTCTTCATCCACGCCAACGGCGGCACCGCCTCCCTGCCCCGCCCGGCCGCCGAAGTGGACAAGGAACTGGCGATCCACGGCCTGTCCGTGGTCGAGGTGATGTCCAACGGCAAGCAGTGGACCACCCGGCAAGGCTCCGCCTTCAACCGCCGCGTCACCACCCTGACGCCCGCCACCCTGCACGGCCCGGCGCGCGGCAGCGAGCACCTGGTGACGAAATTCAGCACCGACGCCACGCTGTGCCGCGGCACGCTCAACAACTGCGGCACCGGCAAGACGCCCTGGGGCAGCTTCGTCAGCGGTGAAGAGAACTGGTACGGCTACTTCTTCCGCGACGCGCAGGACGACGACCGCCGCAAGAAGGACAAGCAGGTCCAGGCGCTCAAGCGCTACGGCCGCAAGGCAGGCGCTGCCAGCCGCCACGGCTGGGAAAGCGCCGGTGCGCAGGAGCAGTACGTGCGCTGGAACAATGGCGCCCTGGCCGCCAGCGCGAAAGAGGACTACCGCAACGAGATGAACACGTTCGGCTACGTGGTCGAGATGGACCCCTACGACAAGAGCCAGCCGGTTCGCAAGCGCACCGGTCTGGGCCGCTTCGCCCACGAGAGCGTGGCCTTCGCCAAGCCGGTGGCGGGCCAGCCCATCGTCGCCTACATGGGCGACGACGCGCGCGGCGAGTACATCTACAAGTTCGTCTCCGACGCCAAGTGGGACCCGAAAGACGCCAGCCCGGCCAACCGCCTGGCCGCCGGTGACAAGTACCTCGACAAGGGCACGCTGTTCGCTGCGCGCTTCAAGGACAACGGCAGCGGCGAGTGGCTGGAACTGTCGATGAACAACCCGGTGATCGCCGGCAGCTCGTACTTCGAATTCAAGTCCAACGCCGACGTGGCCATCTTCACCCGCCTGGCGGCCGATGCCGTGGGCGCCACCAAGATGGACCGCCCGGAATGGAACGGCGTGCACCCGCGTACCGGCGAGGTCTATTTCACCCTCACCAACAACAGCAACCGCAGTGCCGCCACGGCCGATGCGGTCAACCCGCGCGTCTACACCGACATGAAGGGCAGCAAGGAGCAGAAGGGCAACGTCAACGGCCACATCGTGCGCCTCGCCGACGCGACGCCTGCGGGCTCGTCGTTCAAGTGGGACATTTACGTGTTCGGCGCTGAAGCCGGCGCCGACAAGTCGACCGTCAACTTGTCGAACCTGACCGACGACAACGACATGTCCTCGCCTGACGGTCTGGTGTTCAGCCCGGCCACCGGCGTCTGCTGGATCCAGACCGACGACGGCGCCTTCACCGACAAGACCAACTGCATGATGCTCGCCGCCATCCCCGGCAAGGTCGGCGATGGCGGTGCACGCACCGTGAAACACGGCGACAAGCAGGTCACCACCTACGTAGGCAAGACCCCGACGCCCGCCACGCTGGCGCGCTTCCTGGTCGGCCCCAAGGGCTGTGAGATCACCGGCTGGTGCGAGACGCCGGACGGCCGCGCGATGTTCATCAACATCCAGCACCCGGGCGAAAGCACGGCGATGGCCGATGTGAACGACCCGGCCAAGTACCAGAGCCAGTGGCCCGCCAACGCCGGCTACGGCGCCGGCAAACGCCCGCGCTCGGCCACCATCGTGATCACGAAGAACGACGGCGGCGTGCTCGGCACCTGATCCCGCTTCGCTCCACACCACAACCCGGCTTCGGCCGGGTTTTTTGACGGCTGTGCGTGCGACACCTCGTAACAACAGCAGCACCTCGTGACGGGCCGCGCGCACGGCGCAGCACTATGCTGAACGCATCGCTTTGCTGTCGCCAATGCGTTTGGTGATGCACACAAGGAGCCACCATGCCGAACGGTACCTACCGCATCGAAAGTGAACGTCCGATTGTGAACGCCCTCCTGCACGTGGTCATGGGAAAGAGCTGCATGCTTGGGAATGGAGAGCTTGCGGTGGTGGTGGCGGCCAAGAGCCAGACGATCCCACCCGGCCAGGAGATTCGGGTCGTGCACGTACCGACTGGCGAAATCGTGTTCCGGAAATCGGAAGGCGGTTGAGTCAACGCGTTGTTCAGTGCACGGGCACCGGCGGACCGGCCGGCATGGTGCGCCCGACATGGCGGGCCATGACACCCGTGAAGACCGCCTCGACCTGCGCCGCGATCTGCTGCCAGTCCAGCTGTACGACCTGCTGCCGCGCGCGGGTGCTGGCCTGGGTGATGTGCTGGGACTGCGCGGCCAGTTCGCGGGCGAGTGCGACGTAGGCTGACGCATCACCGGCCGGGGCCATCCAGCCAGTGACGCGGGGTTCCAGCCACTCGGCCGCCGCCGCTGTGTCGAAGGCCAGCACCGGCAAACCGCTGGACAGCGCTTCGAGCGTGACGTTGCCAAAGGTTTCGGTCAGGCTGGGAAACAGGCACAGGTCGGCCGAGGCGTAACACGCGGCCAGCGCGTCCTGCCGCAACTGCCCCACGAACACCGCCGAGGGGCAGCGCTGCTGCAGCGCTTCGCGCTGCGGCCCATCGCCCACGAACACCAGCCGCACATCGCGGTGCACCGTCGTCATCGCCTCGAAGGCGCGGATCGCGATCAACAGGTTCTTCTCGGCTGCGAGCCGGCCCACCACCAGCAGCACCAGGCTGGCTTCGTCGGCGTCCCACTGGGCGCGCAGTTCGCTGCTGCGGCGCTCGGGCCGGAACAGCTGCGTGTCCACGCCGCGCGCGACCACGCGCGTGTTTTCGAAACCGCTGGAAATCAGCTCGGCGCACAGCGCGCGCGTGGGCACCATGGTGCACTGCGTGAGGTTGTGGAACTTGCGCAGGTAGGCCACGATGGGTTTCTTCAGCCAGCCCAGGCCGTAGTGCTGGCTGTAGCTGTGGAAGTTGGTGCGGAAGTCGGAGGTCACGGGCAGGCGCAGGTGGCGCGCGGCCTGCAGCGCCGACCAGCCCAGCGGGCCTTCGGTGGCGATGTGCACGAGGTCCGGCCGTTGCAGCGCCCAGGCCGAGATCAGGGCCTTCTTGCCCGGCAGGCCGAGCTTGAGCTGCGGGTAGCGCGGGATCGGCATGCCGCGCATCAGCACCTCTTCGAACCCGGCGTCGTGTGCGCCCAGGTCGGCCCGGGTCTGGCGCGGGCGCACGAGCTGCACCTGGTGGTTGCGTTCACACAGGCCCTGCACCAGTCGCGCCAGCGTGAGCGCCACGCCGTTGACTTCGGGTGGCCAGGTCTCGGTGACCACGGCCAGGCGCAGCGAAGGCCGGGCGGCCGGGAATTCCTGCACGAGGATGTTCTGTGAGGCGAGGTGGTTCATGCCGCCATCTTCTGCAGCTTGCACAACAGGCATGTGACAAAACGGCTCGCGCCAATGACAGCCCCGTGCCCGCGCGATGACAAAGCGCCCCTGTCACCGGCCTTTCATCGAGTCTGCACATCATCTCGCCACCCCTTGTCCATTTCCCCCAACAGGAGACCCATGTGACGACTTTCTTCGAGGCCCTCGACATCCAGCGCCAGGACGACCACCGCTACTACCACCACCACCGCATCAACCAGGCGCTGCATTTCGTCAGCGCGATCAGTTTCCTCGTGGCCTACGCGTGGTTGCTGATCGACCCGGTGGTTTCGGCGCTGATCGCCTGGCTGGTTTCCATGGCCACGCGACAGGCGGGCCACTTTTTCTTCGAACCCAAAGGCTACGACCACATCAACGAGGCCTCGCACGAACACAAGGAAGCCATCAAGGTGGGCTACAACCTGCGCCGCAAGATCGTGTTGATGGCCTTGTGGGTCGCGGCGCCGGTGGCGCTGCTGCTCTCGCCCAGCCTGCTGGGCCTGATCGAGCCGCACAGCGACTGGACCGGTTATGCGCGCGACGTCGGCGCGGCCTGGCTGGTGATCGGGGTGGGTGGCCTGCTGTTTCGCACCGTGCACCTGTTCTTCATCCGCGACGTGCTGACCGGCCTGGTGTGGATGACCAAGATCCTGACCGACCCCTTCCACGACATCGCGCTGTACCACAAGGCCCCGCTGCAGCTGCTGCGTGGCGAGTTGCTCGACCCGGCCTACCACGGCCGCGGCTGATTCGTCACCCGCCGCGACCGCCACCCTTGACACGCTCAGACCTGGCGCCCGAGCAGCGTGCCGAGCACCTCGCGCAGGATGCCGCGGCGGATGTCCTTGTTGCTCAGCCCTTCAACCGGCACCCACCAGCCCTGCGCCCGCATGTCGCGCCCGGCGAGCACGAAGCGCTGCAGCACCTGCTCGAAGTCGGCATCGCTGAAGTTCAGGCTGAAGATCAGGCGCCCCGTGCCCACCCAGCTCAGGGCCAGACCGTGCCAGCGCAGGTAATACTGCAGCAGCCAGTTGTAGCGCGAGGGCTCGGTGTAGCCGATGGTCCAGATGCTGTGCAGGTGGGTCGCGCGCATCGGCAGGCCTTCGGCGGCCATGGTCTGATTGAAGCGCAGGGCGCGCGCGTCCCAGCGCGCCTCCTGCCCGTCGTAGATGGCCCGCACCTCGGGCGTGTCCAGCCGGCGCAGGAAGGCATTCATGCCACCCATCACATACGGATGGGCGTTGAAGGTGCCACGCGCAAAACACAGGTCGGCCGGGCGCTCGGGGCGGTAGCGCTGCATCAGGTCGTGCCGCCCGCAGACCACGCCCACCGGGTAGCCGCCGGCCAGCGTTTTGCCGTAGGTGACCATGTCGGCCTTCACGCCAAAGTACTGCTGTGCGCCGCCCGGCGCGAGCCGGAAGCCGAGGAACACCTCGTCGAAGATCAGCACGATCCCGCGCTCGGTGCAGACCTCGCGCAGCTGCTGCAGCCACGCGGTGTAGGCGGCCTTGTCGTAGCCCGCCTGACGGCTGCTGTCGACCAGCGCCGAGTCGGCCGGCGCGTTGCGGTTGGGGTGCAGTGCCTGCAGCGGGTTGACCAGCACGCAGGCGATGTCCTTGCGCGTGCGCAACACCTGCAGGCTGCGCTCGCTCAGGTCGGCCAGGGTGTGGGTCTCGCGCGGGGGCAGCGGGTTGCCCGGGCCGGGCTGCACGTCTTCCCACCAGCCGTGGTAGGCGCCGCAGAAGCGCACCAGGTGTTGGCGCCGCGTGTGGTAGCGCGCCAGGCGCACGGCCTGCATCACCGCCTCGGTACCCGACATGTGGAACGACACCTCGTCCAGCCCCGAGATCGCGCGCAGCCGCGCGATGTTGTCGGCCACGCAGGGGTGGTAGGCGCCGAGCACCGGCCCGAGGTCCTGGGCCATCGCCGCGCCCTCGGCCATGGTCGCCTTGTAGAAGTCCACGCCGAACACATTCACGCCGTAGGAGCCGGTCAGATCGATGAAGCGGTTGCCGTCCAGGTCGGTCAGGCTCACGCCCTCGGCCGACTGCACGAACGCGCCCACCTTCAGGCGCTCGCTCACGATGGGGCTGAACTGGAAGGGCACGCGGTATTGGCCGGTGAACTGCAGGTCGGCCAGGCCCTCGCGTGCCTCTGCGGTGAGCGCCAGGGTCTTGGCATAGCGCTGGGCGAAACCGGCGCACAGGGTCTCAAACGCGGCGCGGCGCAGCTGCGCGACCTCATCGGACACCCCGTCGCAGTTGAAGAACTTTTCCTCGTCGTAGGCGTAGCCCGGCAGCAGCCGCGCCAACCGCTTGGCCATGCGCGAATGGCCGGCGAGCGAGCGGTGCTTGGCGCGCGAGAGGTCGAGGCGGCGCTTGAGCGCGGGCAGACCCAGCGCGAGCGCGGCGGCCGGGAGGGCGTATTCGATGAAGGGCATGGCGATGACTGCTCCGTGACTGCAATCCCGCGTTTCTATTTCACCCCCATGACACCCGTATGAACCTGCGAGCCGCCGCTCAGCGCCTGGCGCTGAACGAAGACCTGAATTTCCTGCTGACCAACCGCGTGCCGCGCATCGCGCTCACGCGCTTCATGGGCTGGTGGAGCCGCATCCGCCACCCCTGGGTGCGCGACGCGTCGATGGCGGTCTGGAAAACTTTTTCCGACCTCGACCTGAGCGAAGCCAGAGAGACGCACTTTCACAGCCTGCACGACTGCTTCATCCGCGAACTCAAGCCGGGCCTGCGCCCGATCGACCCGCGTCCTGGCGTGCTGACCAGCCCGAGCGACGGCATCGTCGGCGCCTGTGGCCGCATCGAGGCCTTGCAGTACGGCACGGACGCCCAGCTGTTCCAGGCCAAGGGCTTCCCCTACCGGCTGCTCGACCTGCTGGGCGATGACGAGCGCGGCCGGGCGCTGGCGCGCGAGCTGGCCGGCGGCAGCTTTGTCACGCTGCGCCTGACGTCGAGCATGTACCACCGCTTTCACGCGCCCTGCGACGCCACGCTCGAACACGTCACCTACATCAGCGGCGACACCTGGAACGTGAACCCGATCGCGCTGCAGCGCGTCGAGCGCCTGTTCTGCCGCAACGAACGCGCCGTGCTGCGGCTGCGCCGGGCCGACGGCGGCCTGCTGGTGCTGGTGCCGGTGGCGGCGATCCTGGTGGCCAGCATGCGCCTGCGCGCGCTGGACGTGCCGCTCAACCTGCTCTACCGCGGCCCCCACCAGCTGCCCTGTTCGGCCCGCTACCAGCAGGGCGATGAACTCGGCTGGTTCGAACACGGCTCCACCATCCTGGTGCTGGCGCCGCCCGGGCTGGCGCTCGACCCCACGCTGCGCGACGGCCACCGCATCCACATGGGAGAGGCCCTGCTGCAAACCACCCCCTTCACCCCTCAAACCCATGACCACGGTTGACCTGATCTACTTCAACGCCGGCGGCGGCCACCGCGCCTCCGCGCTCGCCCTGCAATCCGTGCTGCGCGAACAGGGGCGCCCCTGGGACGTGCGGCTGGTGAACCTGTTCGAGGTGCTCGACCCGTCGGGCCGCTTCAAGCGCATCACCGGCAAGGCCCCTGAGGACTGGTACAACCAGCGCCTCGCGCGGGGTTGGACCCTGGGCATGGCGCAGGAGCTCAAGCTGCTGCAAAGCCTGATCCGCGTGGCGCACCCTGCCCTGCTGCGGCGCCTGCGGAGGCACTGGCAGACCACGCAGCCCGACATGGTGGTGTCGCTGATCCCTAACTTCAACCGCGCGCTCTGCGAGAGCCTGGACGCGGCCCGGCCGGGCGTGCCGTACGTCACCGTGCTGACCGATCTGGCCGACTTCCCGCCCCACTTCTGGATCGAGCGCCACCCCTTGCAACACTTGGTGTGCGGCACGCCCCGGGCGGTCGAACAGGCCCAGGCACAGGGCCACGACGCGCACCACGTGCACGCCACCTCGGGCATGATCCTGCGCCCCGAGTTCTACCGGCCGAGCACCGTGAACCGCGCCAACGAACAGCGCCGCCTGGGGCTGGACCCGGGGCGCCCGACCGGGCTGGTGCTGTTCGGCGGCCACGGCTCCAAGGCCATGCTGGGCATCGCCGAGCGGCTGATCGACACGCAGCTGATCCTGGTCTGCGGCCACAACCAGAAGCTGGCCGATGCCTTGCGCGCGCTGCCCCAGGTGGCGCCGCGTCTCGTGGTGGGGTTCAGCACGGACATCCCGCGCTACATGCAGCTGGCGGACTTCCTGATCGGCAAGCCGGGGCCGGGCAGCGTGAGCGAGGCGGTGCAGCAGCAGTTGCCGGTGATCGTGGTGAACAACGCCTGGACCATGCCGCAGGAACGCTACAACGCGTTATGGATCGAGGAGAACCGGGTCGGTCTGGTGCTGCGCAGCTTCCGCTCCATCGACCGGGGCGTGGCGAAGCTGCTGGGCGACCTCGAGGCCTACCGCGCCAGCGTGCGCCAAGTCAACAACCGGGCGCTGTTCGAGATCCCGGAGATCCTGGCCGGCCTCCTGCAAAGCGGGGCGCCCGAGCGCCCCGCTGTCTCAGAGGGCAAAGAGCTGGCGACGACCTCGCGTCGGGCTCTCGAAAACTCGCCTCAACATTGTTCAGGTGTCAGCGCAACCGCGCCCTGACTACTTGGCCTTCGATTGCCGGAGAACGCCGGTCCAGGTGTCATTGCTGGCGGCAACAAACGAGAAGAACTCTGCGGGCTTCATGGGGCCGATCAGCTTGACGCCCACATCGTGGAAGCGCGCGGCGACAGCGGGTTCTCGAAGCGCTTCCTGGAAAGCGACGTTGAGTTTGTCGATGATGGGGGCGGGTGTGCCCTTGGGCGCAAACAGCCCGGTCCAGAAGTAGAAGTCCATGCCCTTGAGCTCGGGCGTTTCCGCAGCGGAAGCCATGTCCGGGTTTCCAATGTCGCGGTCTTTGCTCATCACACCGACCGGGTTGAGCTTTCCCGTTTTGACGTATTCGAGCAGGGCCGGCAAGCCAGAGACCGCCACGTCAATGTGGCCACCCAGCGCATCCTGCGCGATTTTCGACGCACTGGCATAGGGCACGAAGTTGACATCAATCCCGGCTCGGCGTTTGAGGTCTTCCATGGCCAGGGCAGGCAAGGACCCTGCGCCCGTCGCGCCATACGACAGTTTTCCCGGGTTCTTCTTTGCGTAGGCGATCATGTCCGAGAACGACTTGATGCCGGTGCTGGGAGCGGCCACCACGCCAAGGCCGCTGGTGCCCAACGGTGCAATGGCGTCCAAGTCTTTGTATGTGTAGGTTGCCGAGCTTTCCGTCAGGGGGGCGAGGACCACGTCAGACACGATGCCAAGCAAGATGGTGTAGCCGTCGGGAGCGGCTCTCGTGACGCGGCTCACGCCAATCATCCCGCCGGCACCAGCGACGTTCTCGATGACGACCGTCTTGCCCAGTTTGGCTTCAAGCCGGGGGACCACCAAGCGGGCAAACGCATCCACCGTTCCGCCCGGCGCATACGGGACCACCAGCTTCACTGGCTTCTCGGGGTACTGTGCGAACGCCGTCAGCGGGGCGGCCAGCATCGAGAGTCCCGCGCCAGCAGCCAGAAGGGTTGCTTTGAGATATTTCATGATTTGTCTCCTTGGATCATGCTTGTTTCAGTGTTCGAGGACTGCGAAGCGATCCACGCGCAAATGAGCGCGAGAACCTCATCGCTGTTGGTGTCCATCATCGGAAAGTGAGAGTTGCCCGTGATGCCGCTGCGCGGCAGGTCAAGCTCGGTGACGCTGGCCACCTGGTGGGCCGCTGCGAAGTACTGGGTGGCTTGGGCCCGGTAGCGGGACCAATACGGTCCAGACGCCTGGATGTGGTCCCCCCAAACCACCAGATGGGGAGGCAAGCGGTCTGGGTTGGGGGCCACGGGGACACCCCCTGGTTCAACGGCGACCACACCTGCCACCAAGTGCGGAAGGCGATTCGCGATCTCTGCGGCAAACCCGGCACCCTGGCTGTGACCGACGATGAAGCAGCGGCCGGTCTTTCGAATGAGCGCTTCGTAGGCCGCCAGAATCCGCGCCTCGTTGTCGGACCAGCGCGGGACCCACTGCTTGACGAAGTCATCAAAATGCTCGACGGGAAAGCGCTGTCCCTCATGAACATGCCGCTCCGTGGCGTTCGCTGAGTACCTCAGGCCAAGGCGAAAGGTGGTCCAACCCTCTTCCTTGGTGCGAAACACGGGATCGGACCCATAGATCTGGGGCGACATGGCAAAGGATGATCTGCCGCGCTCGACCGCGTCGCACACGATGACGTCATAACCCGCCTCCAGGAAACGCCAAGCCCATCCGGTCCCGCCACCCGGCTTGGTCTCCCATGTGCACCCGGTCATCCCGCCGCCATGCCACAGAACAACCGGCACGGTGCACCTGGGCGCAGCCAGGCGGTATTCCTGGACATACATCTGCCCGGCCATGTGTGCGCCATTGGGATTCACCTCTCGCGGCGCACCATTGAGCACCATGCTCTTGTGCGTGACGGGAAGGCCACTGAGCACGTGCGTTTGACCACCCACAAAGTAGGTGTTGATGTCTTTGAGCTGAACAGCTGCTTGTTGCGTCTCCATACCGGCAGATTACAAATCGGCCTACACTGCGTCAAACGGAAATATCGCAACGATTGTTGAGTTTCACGCATGAATTACAGCATTGACGATCTTCGGGCTTTCTGCGCGGTGGTGCGCCTGGGGCGCTTTTCCGAGGCGGCGCAAGCGATGCACATCACCCCATCGGCATTGAGCCGCCGGATTGCCAGCATCGAGCGCGAGGTGGGGGGCGAACTCTTTGAGCGTTCCACCAGAAAGATCGTGCTCACCCCCACCGGAGCGACGCTTCACGAAAAGCTGCTGCCGCTGATAGCGCAGATGGACGAAAGCCTCAGCGAAGCGTCAAGATCGCTTCAAGGGCGTTCGAGGGGACTGTCAGTGGCATCCGTGGCCACCCTTGCCTCGTCCACGCTGCCGCTCGTGGCCAAGGCACTGTTTGAAGAGTTTCCGGACCTCGTCCTGTCCATCCGCGATGGAACGGCGTCTGCGGTCACGGCGCTGGTCGAGCAAGGCGCGGTCGACTTTGGCATCACCACCCAACTGACCTTTGGCTCATCGATTCATGCAGACTCCCTGGGTCGCTATGGCTTCAATCTCATCGTCGCTTCACCAGAAGAGATGTTGGGGAAAAATCGGAAGTCCCTGTCCTGGAAGGACATCCAGAACCTGCCTTTCGTTGGCCTCAACCCCTTGAGTTCAACCAGACTGCAGATAGATGGGGCCTTGAAAACCCTGGGGATGAGCATCCCTTGGAAGGTCGAGGTGGATCAGCTGTCGACCTTGGTCACCATGGTGAGGTTCGGCGGCTACGCATCGATCATGCCGACACTCTTTGACTGCACGCAGCAGGGTGTGTACAGCGTCGCACTTCGTCAGCCCACCCTGACCCGTGAGCTCTATCTGATTCGCCGATCTGACGCCTCCATCTCGGCCAGCGGGTCCGCCTTCATCAGGCACGTCCGCGCTTTCTCGAAGGGGATTCTCGACTGAGACGGTGCATGGCGCCCTCGCGGCGCGATGCACCGCCATGGCTCGTGGGTCATGGCGGGCATTTTCGGATCAGCGCAGGCCGGCACAGTTCGCGTAGAAGGTGGTGGTGGCGGGCCAGTCGGAGAACACGCCCATCACCTTCACGTCGCGCGCCAGCACGTCGAGCACGCGCAACACGTCGCCCTCGGTCTTGATGGCGCTGTCGAACGACTGGTAATAAAAGCCGTTGTTGCCATCGGCCAGCAGACCCGAACGCTCCAGCGACCAGGCGATGATGCCCAGCCCGGCCGCCCGGGCGTCACGCGCGTACTGAGAGGGCACGATGTCGCCCGCGGCGTTGGTGCTCAGCAGGGCAAAGATCGGAGGCGCCACGATCTGGATGCCCTGGCTCTTGTAGTCCACCAGCTCGTTGCGGCCCGGCAGGTCGGCCACGGTGTTGGCGTCGTCCAGGTACACCGCCTGCTTGCCGAACGCGGCCTCGTTGCGCACCCAGTACAGCACGTCGTCGATGTTGAACGACTGCGCAAACACCTGGCGCGGCGACACGCCGGCCTGCTTGTACTCGTCGATCATCTTTTGCGCGTAGGCGGTCTGCGTGAATCCGTCAAAAGGCATCGTCACGCTCGCGCTCTTGAGTTCCGGCGTCATCTTCACGCCCAGCCGCTTGAAGAGTTCGATGCTCTCGGCGTGGGTCATCAGCGTGCCGCTCGTGGGACCCGAATACAGGTCGGTGCGGAAGTTCGCCGTGCCGCCCAGGTATTCCTGCGGTGTGCGGGCCGCCGGGTTGGATGCATCCATCTTGCCGCGCAGGGTGCGGAACTCGGCGAGCGTGATGTCGCTGGTGCGGCATTCGGCCTTGGCGGGCGTGACCACCTTGCCGTCGGCATCGAGCGTGGCCGGCACGAAGGGCGTGGTGCACTTGGCGGCCAGCGGCGTGACCAGGATGTTGGTGGTGGTGTGCAGGTCGTTCTGCGCGTGGCGGCAGACCAGCTCCTTGTCCTTGGTGAAGGTCACGTCACACTCGACAACGCCGGCCCCCATGCGCGCCGCAGCGGTGTACGACTCCACCGTGTGCTCTGGGAATTGCAGCGGTGCACCCCGATGACCGATGGAGAAATCGCGCGCGGTGAACTGGCCGCGCTGCGCACACTGCTGGAGCTTCTGCTTCAGGCGGCTGTCGGCCATGTCGTCGACGAGGAAGAACGGGCGCACGCCCAGCTCGACGGATGCCAGCTTTTCAGCGCGGTGAGCAGGCCGCTGGTCGCCCGGTGAAGCCAACGCAGCGGTGGCGGTCAGACCCAGCAGGGCCAGGACGGGAATCAGGTGACGCATGGAGTACCTCATGAAGGAGATGGTGATCGGTGTGTGAACGCGACGCGGACTGCATCGCCCGGACCATGCTAGGTCGCCCATGTGGCAACGGCGTGGCAGCCGCCACCGGTCAGCACTGTCACATCAGGATCGCGTGCTTCAGCGGTTCCAGGCGGACTGGCTGCGTTCGCGGCGGGCCTGGAAACGACAGCGCTGCAAGGCCAGCAACTCCAGAACGCCACCGACCACGCCGCAGCCGATCGCGCCCAGCAGCTTGAGTGTCCGAAGGGGATCCCGCTTGCGGCGATCTCCGGCGTTGTTCATCATGCAAAGCCCTTTCTGGCCGACCCGTGATGCCGACGCGCCACCTTAGCTTTTTCATGTGACGATTTTGCGTCTACCCCAGTCCTGCGCAAAGTTGGCCGACGGTGTACCGAACCGGTCCCCCAGCGTTATGCTCGGCGCTGATCCAACCGTCATCACACCCCACACCACCGCGCCGCACCGTGCCTGAAACCGCCCTGCCCGAGCTGCTGGCACTTGAAAAGATCATGGAGCTGGGCGCGCCCCATCTGCAGGTGCAGGAGCCGTGCCGGATCACGCTGCCATCGGGCCGCAGCTTTCCCGTGCATGCCATCACCCTGGGCAACCCCAGCCCCGAGGTGCCTGCGGTGGGCTACTTCGGCGGTGTGCACGGGCTGGAGCGCATCGGTGCCCAGGTGGTCATCGCCTTCCTGCAGAACATCGTCACGCGGCTCGCGTGGGACACCTCGCTGCACAGCCTGCTGGAGGGCGTGCGCCTGGTGTTCATGCCCATCGTCAACCCCGGCGGCATGTGGGCCGCGACGCGGGCCAATCCGCGCGGCGTGGACCTGATGCGCAACGCCCCGGTCGAAGCTCGCGAAAAGGTGCCTTACCTGCTCGGTGGCCAGCGCCTGAGCGCGGGCCTGCCCTGGTACCGCGGGCGCCTCGGCGATCCGCTGGAGGCGGAGAGCCAGGCGGTCTGCGATGTGGTGCACAGCGAACTGCTGAACCGCCCGTTCAGCATCGCGCTGGACTGCCACTCGGGCTTCGGCATCAGCGACCGCCTCTGGTTCCCCTTTGCCCACACGCGCGAGCCCATCCACCATCTGGCCGAAGTGCACGCGCTCAAGACCATCTTCGAGCAGGCCCACAGCCACCACCCTTACATCATCGAACCGCAGAGCGCGCAGTACCTGACCCACGGCGACCTCTGGGACCACCTCTACCTGCAGGCCAGCGCCGCGCATCCAGAGCGCACATTCCTGCCGCTGACCCTGGAGATGGGCTCGTGGCTGTGGATCAAGAAAAATCCGCGCCAGCTGTTTTCGCGCCGGGGCATCTTCAACCCGCTGATCGGCCACCGCCAGCAGCGCGTGCTGCGCCGTCACCTGGCGCTGCTGGACTTCCTCTCCCGCGCCGCGAGCAACCACATGCGGTGGGCACCTGGCGCCGAACAGCGCGGTCAGCGCCATGCGGATGCGCTGGCTGACTGGTATTGAGCTGGTTTTTCATGATGCTCTTCTGTTGTGAACTGTCAGTGTTGTTTGTTGCACCTCGCGAGCCAAGGCGTGCGCGGGCAGAAATGACGTTGGCGCGCCACCGTTGGAGAGCCAACACCCCTTCATGCTGCGGCAGGCGCTGTCCGGTGGGGGCGATGTTCCGGGGTGGCTGTGTCCGCCCGTCGGGGGCCGGGCGCGCCAGTGCGCGCTTCGTTTCTGACTTGCGGCCAAAGTGCCTTGAGCCCCCACGCTCCACCGCTGCGCGGGTCGCTGCCCCCCGTAGGGGCTGTTTCGGCTTGGGGCGGCCCGGCGCCGAAACGGAGCGGAGAGAGCGCCAGCGAAAGCAGCGAGTTTGGCCGCGCCGGCCCCAGGCGGGTGGGCGCAGCGGAGTCGGCGCAACGCGCCGACCACCCTGGATGAGCCCCCGCCGGGCAGCGCCTGCCGCAGCCGCGAGAAGCAAAGAACGAGACGTGCAGCGGCAGATCCGCTCAACCCCAGTCATTCCAAAAGGAACTCACACAACAGCACGACGTGAGGAGATTTCCCCATGACCACCTGGATTTTCCTCAGGGGCCTGACGCGCGAAGCCGCGCACTGGGGCCGCTTCACAGCCATCTTCCAGCAGACCCTGCCCCACGCCCGCATCCACACCATGGACCTGCCGGGCAATGGCGAACACCACCGCCAGACCAGCCCGCTCTCGGTGGCCGGCATGGTGGCCGCCTGCCGCGACGAATGCGCCCGCCGCAGCATCGAGACCCCGGTGTACCTGCTCGCCATGTCGCTCGGCGCCATGGTGGCGGCCGAATGGGCGCGTGTGGCGCCCGACGAACTGGACGGCTGCGTGCTCATCAACACCAGCATGCGGCCGTTCAGCCCCCTGAACCACCGGCTCCGGCCCGCCAACTACCCGGCCCTGCTGCGCCTGGCCCTGGGCGGGGGATCGGCCGAAGCCATCGAACAGACGGTGCTGCGGCTCACCAGCAACCAGCCGGGGCAACTGCGCGAAGTGATCCCGGACTGGGCGGCCGTGCGCCGCCACCGCCCGGTGAGCGCCGGCAACGCCGTGCGCCAGCTGCTCGCCGCGGCCCGTTACCGCGCGTCCCGGGAGGCGCCCGGCGTTCCCCTGTTGCTGCTGGCCAGCGAACACGACCAGCTGGTGGACAGCCACTGCTCCCAGGCCATCGCCAGCGCCTGGCACTGCCCGCTGCTGACGCACCCGGCCGCTGGCCACGACCTGCCGCTCGACGACCCGCGCTGGGTGGCGGACCAGGTGCGGCGGTGGCTGTCTGGCCAGCCCGGGGGCTGACTCACATCACCTTCTTGCGCAGCAACGCGCTGAGGCGTTCCACCAGCACCACCAGCGCGAAGATCGCCAGGATGATGGTGGCCGCCTCGTCGTAGTTGAACAGGTCCATCGCCACCTTCAGCTCGATGCCGATGCCGCCCGCCCCCACCAGCCCGAGCACCACCGACGAGCGTGTGGCCTTTTCCAGGCTGAACAGCGAGGTGTTGATGAACGACGGCATGGCGGCCGGGAACACCGCGCACATGATCAGCGACAGGCGGCTCGCCCCCATGGCCGAGAGCGCCTCCTGCGGCCCGCGGTCCACCTCTTCCATGGCCTCGGCAAAGAAGCGGCCGCAGAACCCGATCTTGTCGATGACGATGGCCAGGGTGCCGGCGAACGGCCCCAGGCCCACCGACACAACGAAGAGCAGCGCCCACACCAGGTCGGGCACGGTGCGGAAGAAGGCGATCAGGTTGCGCGCCGCGTGGTAGACCAGCGGATGGGGCGACAGGTGCGGCGTGGCCAGCACGGCGATCGGCACGCTCAGCAGCACCCCGACCACCGTGCCCACGAAGGCCATCTGGAAGGTCTCCAGCAGCGCCCAGCCCACGGCCTCCAGCCGCGCGGTGGACGGCGGCAACATCTCGCCCACCAGGCGCGTCATCTGCGGAATGCCGCCCCAGAGGTCACCGAACGAGACGCCGGTCTTGTTGACCGACCAGGCGAAGAAGCCGAGCACGATCAGCCAGAGCATGAAGCTGGACGGGCTGGTGCGTTCGAAGCGGTCGGGCAGGACCCGCAGGGCCGGGGTGGCGGTGTGCTCAGGCATACAGGGCTCTCAGTTCGGCGACGTCGATCTCGTGGCTCAGGGCATCGAGCACGATCTCGCCGCGCTGCAGGGCAATGACCCGGTCGGCGTATTTCACGGCGTGCACCAGGTCGTGGGAGGTGAAGACCATGGTCAGGCCTTCGTCCTTCACCAGCCCGGAAAACAGCGACATGACCTCGTCGCCGGCCACCGGGTCCAGGCTGGCCGCGGGCTCATCGGCCACGATGAGGCGGGGCCGCTGCATCAGGGCGCGCGCCACCGCCACGCGCTGCGACTGGCCACCCGAGAGCTTGTCGGCGCGGCGCAGGGCGATGTGCGCCAGCCCCACACGCTCCAGACAGTGCATGGCCTCCTCGCGCAACGCCGCCGGAGCCAGGCTCTGCAGCCAGGCGCGGGCCAGCGGTGCGCGCGGCAAGGCACCGTGCAAGACGTTGGACAGGGCCGAGAGGCGCGGCACCAGGTTGTGCTTCTGGAACACGAAGCCCACCTGGGCGCGCAGCCGGCGCAGCGCCTGGGCGTCGAGCCCGCCCAGCGGTGCGCCGAACAGCCGCACCTCACCCGCGTCGGGCCGGATCAGGTGCATGCAGCAGCGCAGCAGCGTGGACTTGCCCGCGCCGTTGGCGCCGATGAGCGCCACGCGCTGTCCCGTCGTCACCTGGAAGTGCACGTTCCTGAGCACCGGCGTGCCCGGCTCGAAGGACTTGCCCAGCGCGCTCACCTCGAGTTCGGCGACCGGGCCGCCGGTGGCCGCCGCGCCCGGGCCCATGGCGGGCGACGCACCGACGAACGAGGTCACCGGTGGGGGCACATGCAACACCCGGGCGGCGGGTTCGGGCCAGCGGGACATGGCACCGTTCTCAATCACCGACGAAGGCGGCGTACTGCGCCTGGCCGATGGTGGTGTACATCTTGCGCACGTAGTTGTAGTCGGCATCGGCGATGCTGGGGATGAACTTCATGCCCTGGAACTTCTGGTTTTCGTCCGGGCCGAGCAGCACGGCGGCGATGAGCGCTTCGGAGTTTTCGCTGAAGACTTTCTTCATCTGGCCGACCACGGCGTCGGGCACGTGGGTGCCGGCGAGCAGCACGTCGTTGGGCAGGTCGCGGCCACGGGCGATCACCTTGAAGACCACATCGGGGTGGCGCTTGGACAGGCCCGGCAGGTCGGTGCGGTTGATGCCGATGGCGGCGACGTCGCCGCGCTTCATGGCCTCGACCGCCACGTTGCGGTTGATGTGCAGGATCTGCACGTCCTGCCCGGGCTTGAGGCCCAGGTCGGCCAGCACCTGGATCGGCGACAGGTGGCGCGAGGTGGAACCGACGTCACCCAGCGCGACCTTCTTGCCCTTGAGGTCTTCCACGCCGTCGATGCCCGAGCCCACCAGCGTGACCACCGAACCGTAGTACTCGGGGCGGCTGAAGCCCACCACCAGCTTGGCATCGGTGCGCTTCTTGAACACCACGTATTCGGCCGGGCCGGTCAGCACGAGGTCGATCTTCTTCGCGTTGAGCGCTTCCACCGCGGCGGTGCGGTTGGGCACGGGGAACAGCTCGACCTTCATGCCCGATTTTTCCGACAGGATCTTCTGGAAGCCGGCGTATTCGCGCTGCAGGTTCTCCAGTCCGACGATGTCGGTGACGGCCAGGCGCAGCGTTTGCGCCTGGACTGAGAAAGCCGTGGCGGTGAGGCCGATCACCGCGGCGGCGGTGGCGAGGTGTTTGGTCCAGTTCATGAGGCAACTCCAGGTGGTTTAGACAACTTCACGAGCGTGACGCCGTGCGATGACAAAGTTGTGTAGACGACATGAAGTTCTCATGACTTGCATGACACTGCGGTTTCGTCGTGCAGCTGTCACACAAACGGGGCACGCTGGACGGCTTTCGATCACCGGGGACACCAGGCATGAACACATTGGAACGGTTTGCGATCGCGGGAGGCAGCGCCCTGCTGCCATCGGGTTTTCAGGACGACGTGGTCATCACGGTGGACCACGGCGTCATCGTGGAGATCGGCAGCGAAGCCAACGGCGCACCGCTGATGGACGCCCGTGGCCTGCGCGTGATGCCGGGCATCATCGACCTGCACGGCGATGCCTTCGAGCGCCAGATCATGCCCCGGCCAGGCGTGCATTTCGACCTGCAGATCGCCCTCGCCGAAACCGACCGGCAACTGGTGGCCAACGGCATCTCCACCGCCTTCCACGGCGTGACCTTCTCCTGGGAACCCGGCCTGCGCAGCCGTGAGACGCTGGTGCGCCTGATGGCCGCGATGGACGCCGCGGCCGACCACCTCTCGTGCGACGCGCGCCTGCACCTGCGCCACGAAACCTACAACCTGGACGGTGAAGACGAGGTGCTGGCCTGGCTGGCCGAGGGGCGCATTGCCCTGCTCGCCTTCAACGACCACACCGCCGACATCCTGCGCAAGATCGCGCACCCGAAAGACGGCATGACGGTGCTGCAGCGCACCGGCCTGACCGCCACCGACCTGCAGGCGCTGGCCGAGCGGGTCGCCGCGCGGCGCGACGAGGTGCCGGCCTCCATCCGCCGCCTGGCCGCCGCCGCCCTGGCCGCTGGCGTGCCCATGGCCTCGCACGACGACCCGTCGCCCGAGGTGCGCACGGACTACCAGTCGCTGGGCTGCGGCATCTCGGAATTTCCCAAGACCCGCGAGACCGCGCTGCTGGCCCGCCAGTACGGCAACCCGGTGGTGTTTGGCGCACCCAACGTCGTGCGCGGCGGCAGTCACATGAGCAACGCGATGTCGGCGGCGGTGATGGCGCGCGCCGGCCTGTGCACGGTGCTCACGTCCGACTACTACTACCCGGCCATGTTGCCGGCCGCCTTCCGTCTGCACGAAGACGGCGTCTGCGATCTGCCCACCGCCTGGGCCATGATCTCCAGCAACGCCGCCGATGCCGCCGGGCTGTCTGATCGCGGGCGCCTCGCCGTGGGCCTGCGGGCCGACATCGTGCTGGTGCGCACGCCGGCCGGGCGGCCACCGAGCGTGGCGGCGCACGTCATCGGCGGTCACCTGGCCTTTGCGGCCAAGGGGGCTCCGCGGTTTCATGCCCCGTCGAAAGCCGTTGCCCTGGAAACGCTCTGACGGTTTGCTGGAGGTTTTTTTGCAGGCCAAAGCCGAGGGGCTGCACCTCGCGGCTGCCAAGGCGTGTGCAGGCAAGCCGCAGCGCGCCTGTGAGGCGCCGAGAAGCGCAGTGGCCGTGGCCGCGCGCGCAGCGCGCTTCGTCAACTGACTTGTCGCACTTGTCTGAGCGGAGAGAGCGCAGCGAACGCAGCGAGTTGTGCGACGGGCCACGGCCGCGAGCATCGCAGGGAAGTCGGTGCGCAGCGCCGACCGCCTCACTGAAGCGCTGCGGCCTGCCCGCACACGCCTTGGCACGCGAGGTGCAACAACTACAGGCAGCAACGCCGCTACCGAACCACCGACCCGCTGCGCTGCAGCCACACCAGCGCGGCCAGGCCGACCAGCCCCACCCCGGTGGACACCCAGAGGGCACCACCCCCGAACTGGTCAATCGCCAGGCCAAAGACCAGCGGTGCAAAGGCCTGCGCCACCCGCGCCGGCACCATCAGCAAGCCCTGGCGCGCGCCGTAACCCTGCGGCCCGAAGATCACCAGAGGCAAGGTTCCCTTGGCGATGGTGAGGATGCCGTTGCCCGCGCCGTGCAGGACCGTGAACAACAGCGCCGCCGGCCCCCCCACCACCATCAGCAACACGGCGCCCAGCGGGTGCGCGGCCGTGGCCAGCTGGGCCGACAGCAAGGGGTGCACCTTGCGCAAAAAGCCGAATTCCAGAAGTCGGGCCGCCACCTGGGCCGGCCCCACCAGGGCCGCCAGGGCCAGCGCAGCGGCCAGCGTCAGACCGTGGGCCTGCAGCAGGCGCGGCAGGTGGGCCGCCATGGCGGTGCTGGTGAACCAGGTGACGGCGAAGACCAGCGACAGCAGGACCGTGGGCCAGAACGTGGCACCCAGCGCCGCCGCTGGTGTTGGTGTTGGTGCGGCAGTGGGTGACACCGCCGCCACCACCGGGCTCACGCCGGGCGCTGCTGCGCTGCGCGGCAAGGAGGCGTTGAGCGGCAGACCCAGCAACAAGTGCAGGCCCGCCCAACACAGACAAGCGCCGCGCCAGCCGAATTCGAGCTCCAGCCAGGCCGTCAGCGGCCAGCCCACGGTGCTGGCGAAACCGGCGATCAGGGTGATGCCGGTGATGCTGCTGCGCGCGTCGTGGCCATACAGGCGCACCAGGGTCGCGAAGGCGGCGTCGTAGAGGCCTGCCGCCATCGCCACGCCGATCAGGCCCCAGGCCAGCAACAGCAGCACCGGCCCTTGCGCCAGCGCCAGGGCCAGCAGCCCCGCGGCGAACAGCAAGTTGGTGCCGATCAACACCGGGCGACCACCGTGGTGGTCGATCAACTGCCCCGCCCAGCGGCCGAACACCGCCGAGACGATCAGGGCAAACGAAAAGGCAGCAAAGACCGTGGTCACGGACACGCCGAGGTCCGCGGCCATCGACGTGGCCAGCATGGCCGGGAGGTAGTAGGACGAGGCCCAGGCCAGGGTCTGCGCGGTGCCCAGGCGGGCGACCACCGAAGTGCGGTGCGAGATCAGCATGGTGCCGACTCTATGCCGGCCAGAGCCATCTCAGATCAGAACCTTGCGAATCCGGGAGGAAATCACGTCGATCACGCTCACCGTGACGATGATCATCAGCATCACGGCGCAGGTCTCGGCGTACTGGAAGCCGCGGATGATTTCCCACAGCACGACGCCGATGCCGCCCGCGCCCACCATGCCCACCACCGAAGCCGAACGCACGTTGGACTCGAAGCGGTACAGCATGTAGGAAATCCACAGCGGCATGACCTGCGGGATCACGCCGTAGACGATCTCGTGCAGCGCGCTGGCACCGGTGGAACGGATGCCCTCCACCGGCTGCGGGTCGATGGCCTCCACCGCTTCGGAGAACAGCTTGGCCAGCACGCCCGCGGTGTGGATCCACAGCGCGAGCACACCGGCAAAAGGCCCGAGACCGACCGCGACCACGAACAGCATGGCGAACACCATTTCGTTGATGGCTCGGAACGCGTCCATCAGGCGGCGCACCGGCTGGTGCACCCACCAGGGCGTGATGTTGCTGGAGGCCAGCAGGCCCAGCGGGATGGCGGTGAGCACGGCCAGTGCCGTGCCCCAGAGCGCGATCTGCAGCGTGATGATGATCTCGCTCAGGTACAGCTTCCACTGTGAAAAGTCGGGCGGAAAGAAGTCGGCCGCGTAGGTGGCCATGTTGCCCGAGTCGCGGATCAGGTCGAGCGGGCGCATGTCGGCGCCCTTCCACGAGCCCGCCAGCAACAACAACAGCGCAGCCCAGGAGAAGTACCAGGTCAGGCTGCGCCTGGACGCTGGAACCATGGGCGGTGTCAGGCGGTGGACATTGAGCGTGGAAGACATCTTCGTGATCGGGAGGTGGATGTTCAGGAGGCAGGTCAGACGAAGACCGTCTGTGGCTGCTGCCACGGACGGTCTTCGATCTGGCGGCAGGCGATCAGTTCAGCGCAGCCAGCAGCTTGTCGATCTCGGCCAGCTTGGCCATCTTCTCGGCTTCGCTCAGCGCGGTGTCGGATTCGATCTTGTTGCGCTTGCCGAACAGGTCCAGCTGGCGAATGGGCAGCAGCTGGGCGTTGGTCGACGCCTTGAAGCCCGAGAGCTTGGAGATCTTCACCAACACCTCTTTTTCACGCGCATCGGTCTTGCCGTAGTTGAAGAGGAAGTTCTTGATCTTGGCTTTGGTGGCGTCCGGCAGGTCTTTGCGCATGACCAGCGGGTCCAGCGGGATCAGCGGCGAGGTCCAGATCACGCGGATGTCCTTGCGCTTCTCGGGGAATTTCTGGGCGATCTTCTCGAGGTTCTCGCTGTTGTTGGTGGCCACGTCGACCTGCTGGTTGGCCACGGCCAGGGCATTGGTCTCGTGGTTGGCGGAACGCACGATCTTGAAGTGCGTGCGTGCATCGATCTTGTTCTTGGCGAACACGTAGAAGCTGGGCACGACGAAGCCGGAGGTGGAGTTCGGGTCGCCGTTGCCGAAGCTGTAGCTCTTGCCGTTCTTCAGCACATCGTCCAGCGACTTGATCGGGCTGTCCTTGTGCACGATGAGGTGCGAGTAGTAGCCCTCGGTGCCGTCGGCGTTGACCATCTGGGCGAACACCTCGCCGCTGGCGCGGTCCACGGCCTCGATGGCCGACTTGTTGCCGTACCAGGCCACGTGCACCTTGTTGAAGCGCATGGCTTCGATCACACCGGCGTAGTCGGGCGCGAAGAAGGCCGTGACCTTGAGGCCGGTCTGCTTGGCCATGTCGTCCAGCAGCGGCTGCCAGTCGGCCTTCAGGTTCTGCGACGACTCGGTCGAGATGATGCCGAAATTGATGTCCTGCGCCATGGCGCCGGTGAGGGTGAGACCGAGCGCGAGGCCGGCCAGGGTTTTCTTGAGCATGAAAGACTCCGTCAGGATGGGAAGGGATGGGAAACGGGGATCGGATGGAAGCAGGGAAACGCGGGAACAGAAGGCAGAAGGAAACGCGGCTTTCAGCCGCTCAAGCCGCTTGCGCCAGCGGCGTCGGCCAGTGGCGCTCGGGCATCGGGGCGAGAGAGATCGGGGCGGGCGCCTGGGGAGCGCCCATCAGCATTTCGTCGGCCTGCATGCCGTAGAGCTCGCGCAGCAGCGCCGGCGTGAGCGACGATGCAGCGCCGTCAAAAACCACCTGGCCCTGGTGCAGCGCGATCACGCGCGGGCAGTACTTCAGTGCCATGTCCACCTGGTGCAGCGACACCACCACGGTGGAGCCGTCTTCGCGGTTGATGCGCGTGAGGATTTCCATGACCTTGCGCGAGGATTCGGGGTCGAGCGAGGCGATGGGCTCATCGGCCAGCACCACCTTGGCGCCCTGCACCAGCGTGCGGGCGATGGCCGCGCGCTGCTGCTGGCCACCCGAGAGCGTGGACGCGCGCTGGGCGTGGCATTCGGCGATGCCGACACGGGCCAGGGCTTCGATGGCCATCGCCCGCTCCTGGGCGTTGAACCAGCGGGTCAGGCCGCGCCACAGCGGCATGCGGTGCAGGCGACCGACCAGCACATTGGCCATCACCGGCAGGCGGTCCACCAGGTTGAACTGCTGGAACACAAACCCGATCTCCGAGCGCACCTTGCGGATGTCGCGGTGCACACGGCCGCCCTGCTGCACACACTGGCCACCGATCTCGATCAGCGAGCCTTCGCCCGCGTCGGCCACCACCAGGCCCGCCACATGGCGCAGCAGCGTGGACTTGCCGGAGCCGGATGCGCCGATCAGCGCCACCATCTCGCCCTGGCGGATGTCCAGGTTGATGTCGCGCAGGGCGTGCTTGCCGTTGGCGAAATGTTTGTTCAGCTTGTGAATGCGCAGGGCGGTTGTCATGGGTGGCTCCAAAGTCGTCTAGACACGCTGAGTGTGGTTTCGCGTTGTGACAGTCGTTTGACGGTTCACGGAAGATTGCAAGTCAGAGCACCCTCTGACCTTCTCTCCAGACCGCGCGCACGACCCCGTGGCGCAACCCGTTGGGCATGTTCACCACACGCACCTGGACCAGGTCGGCGCGCAGGCCGGGCTCGATGGCGCCTCGGTCATCCAGACCGGTGGCGCGGGCCGGGTTGCGGCTGACGATGGCCACGGCCTCGGGCAGGCTCAGGATCTCATCGGCCACCAGCCGCAGCACCGCGCTGAGCAGGCTGCCCGGCACGTAGTCGCTGGAGAGGATGTCGAGCAGGCCGTGGCGCGCCAGGTCGGCCGCGGCCACGTTGCCCGAATGCGAGCCGCCGCGCACCACGTTGGGACCGCCCATCACCGTCAACAAGCCGTGCTCGCGCGCGGCCCGCGCAGCCGCCATCGTGGTCGGGAACTCGGACAGGCTGGCGCCTTCGGCATGCGCCTGCTCCACATGGGCGACGGTGGTGTCGTCGTGGCTGGCCAGCGCGATGCCGTGTTCGCGGCAATAGTCCACGAAGTAGTCGCGGTGCGGCTCGGCGTACTGGGCCTGCAGGCGCTCGGCGTGTGCCACCTGGTGCTCGAACTTTTCCTGGCTCCAGCCCTTCTTGCCGGTGTAGTAGATCCGGGCGTGTTCGATGTTTTCCCACTGGCGCTGGCCCGGCGTGTGGTCCATCAGCGAGATCAGCGACAGGCGCTGGTGGCCGTGGAAGGGCTGGAACAGGTCGATGGTGTTGTGCGCCGGCAGTTCGCAGCGCACGTGCAGGTGGTGGTCGGCGCGCAGCACGTTCTCGGTCGTGCAGGCGTCCAGCGTCTGCAGCACCGCGTCCCACGCCGTGCCACGCAGGCTCTCGTGGTCGGCGTCGCCCACACCCAGCGCGTCGAAGACGGTGGTGATGCCGGCGGCGGCGATCTCGGCGTCGTGGGCCAGCAGCGCCGGCATCTCGGCCCACTGCACCTTGGGACGCGGCATCAGGTGGCGTTCGAAGTTGTCGGTGTGCACCTCGATGAAGCCAGGCATGAGGTAGTCGCCCTCCAGGTCGATGGCCTGTGGCAGCGAACTGTTGCTGGCGCCGAAACCGGCGATGCGGCCGGCCTCCACCGACAGGCTGCCGGCCTGCACTTCATCAGGCAGCACCATGCGGGCGTTCTTGAACACGACGGGTGGGTTCACGGTGTGATTCATGGGGCGCTCCTGAAATCACCGACGTTGATGCGCCGCGTGGCCACGGCATCGCCCACATGGGCGTCGTGAAAGATGCCAACCAGCGCGGCGCCGCGCGCGGCGGCTTCCTGGATCAGCTCGATCACGGTGCCGGTGTTGGCCGCGTCCAGCGAGGCGGTGGGCTCGTCCAGCAGCATCAGCGGCCGGGGCTTGATCATGTTGCGTGCGATGTTCACGCGCTGCTGCTCGCCGCCGGAAAACGTGGCCGGTGGCAAGGCCCACAGGCGCTCGGGGATGCGCAGCCGGGTGAGCCAGGCGCGCGCCTGCTCGCGTGCGGCCTCCAGCGCCGCCGGGTCGTCACCACTGTCTTCCACCAGCGGCTCGGCCACCACGTCCAGCGCCGACACGCGAGGAATCACGCGCAGGAACTGGCTCACGTAGCCGATGCTCTCGCGGCGCAGCCGCACCAGCTCGCGCGGCGAGGCCTCGGTCACCTCCACCGGCGCGCTGCCCGGGGGCGCCACCGTGATGCGGCCTTCGGTGGCGCGGTAGTTGGCGTAGATGAGCTTGAGCAGCGTGCTCTTGCCCATGCCGGACGGGCCGTCGAGCACCAGGCATTCGCCGGGGCGCACCTCCAGATCGACGTTGTGCAGCACCGAGAGTTCGGCGCCGTTCTGGTGGTGCAGGGTGAAGCGCTTGGCCACCCCTTTCATCTGAAGCAGGGGTGGGTTCATGGTTGCAGTACCGATGAGACGAGGAGCTGGGTGTAGGGGTGTTGCGGGTCGTCGAGCACCTGGTCGGTGAGGCCGGCTTCGACCACGCGGCCGCGTTGCATCACCATCATGCGGTGGGCCAGCAGGCGGGCCACGGCGAGGTCGTGCGTGACGATGATCGCGGCGAGCTGCATCTGGCGCGTGAGCTGGCGCATCAGGTCGAGCAGGCGGGCCTGCACCGACACGTCCAGCCCCGAGGTGGGCTCGTCCATGAAAATCAGGCGCGGCTGCGTGACCAGGTTGCGCGCGATCTGCAGGCGCTGGCGCATGCCGCCGGAGAAGGTGCGCGGTGCATCGTCGATGCGGATCGGGTCGATCTCGACGCGCTGCAGCCATTCTTCGGCGGTGCAGCGCAGCCGCCCGTAGTGGCGCTCGCCCAGGCCCATCAGGCGTTCGCCCACGTTGGCACCGGCCGACACGTCCATGCGCAGGCCATCGGCCGCGTTCTGGTGCACAAAGCCCCAGTCGGTGCGCGCCAGCAAGCGTTGCTGTGCCTGCGACATGCCGTGCACGTCCTGCAGCAGGCCGTCGCGGCCCAGGAATTCGACACTGCCGGCGTCGGGCGTGGTGCGCGCGGCGATGGCGTTGAGCAGGGTGGTCTTGCCCGAACCGGACTCGCCCACCACGGCCAGCACCTCGCCCGGCCAGAGATCGAAGGACGCCTCGTGCAGCGCGACACGGTCGCCGTAGCGCTTGGCCACGCCGCGCACGCGCAGCAAGGGGGTTGAAGAAGAGGGTTTCATTTCAAGTCTCAATCACAAAACTCAGGCCGTGGCGCTGGAAGCCGAGGGATTCGTAGAAGGCGTGTGCGGCCTGGCGTTTGGCGTTCGACGACAGGGCCAGCTTGTAACAACCGGCGGCGCGGGCCTGTTCGATGGCGTGCGCCATCAGCTGGCGACCAATGCCACGGCCCTGGCGTTGCGGGTGCACGACCACGTCTTCGACGATGGCCGAGGGTGCGCCGCAGTGCGCGAGGTTGTGCATCACCAGCAAGGCGTAGGTGGCGATCACGCTGTCGGGAAACGCGGGCTCGCAGGCGACGAAGAGCCGGTAGCTGGGGTAGCGCGCAAACTGCTGGAACACCTCGCGCGCCTGCGCCAAGGAAAGCACGGCGTCGTTGTCCAGTCCCGACTGCCCGTACAGCGCCAGCACGCCGGGGAGATCGGCTTCGGTGGCTTCGCGGATCTGCAGGCTCATGAACCCTCCCTTGCTGCCGGCTGGCGCGACTGGCAATAGTCCGAATCCGAGCACACGTGCATGCGTGCGCCGGCGTCGTCGGTGATCACCTCGTCAAGGAAGGAATCGGTGGCGCCGCACAGGGCACAGGCGGCGTCCCAGCGCTGCACCTCGAACGGGTGGTCCTCGAAGCTGAGGCTCTCCACCGGCGTGTACGGCGGCACGGCGTAGATGCGCTTCTCGCGACCTGCGCCAAAGAGCTGCAGGGCGGGGTTCATGTGCATCTTGGGGTTGTCGAACTTCGGGATCGGCGACGGCGCCATCACGTAGCGGCCGTTGACCAGCACCGGGTAGTCGTAGGTGGTGGCGATGTGGCCGTAGCGCGCGATGTCTTCGTAGAGCTTCACGTGCATGAGGCCATATTCAGCCAGGCCGTGCAGGGTGCGGGTCTCGGTCTCGCGCGGCTCCAGGCGCTGCATGGGTTCGGGCACCGGCACCTGGTAGACCAGCACCTGGCCTTCCGCCAGCGGGATCTCGGGAATGCGGTGGCGCGTCTGGATCAGCGTCGCCTCGGTGGTGCGCGTGGTGGTGGCCACGCCGGTGGTGCGCTGGAAGAAGCGCCGGATGTTGACCGCGTTGACGGTGTCGTCAGAACCCTGGTCGATCACCTTCAGGGTGTCGTCCGGCCCGATCACCGAGGCGGTGACCTGGATGCCACCGGTGCCCCAGCCGTAGGGCAGCGGCATCTCGCGCGAGCCGAACGGCACCTGGTAACCGGGAACGGCCACGGCCTTCAGGATGGCGCGGCGGATCATGCGCTTGGTGCGCTCGTCGAGGTAGGCGAAGTTGACCTCGGCCGCGCGTTCGACGGACGGCTCGGGCAGGCGCTCCAGCGCCACGGCTTCATAGGGTGCGTTCATGCGGCGTCCTCTTCTTCGGGGATGGGCTGTGTGGCGGACACGGTGCGCATCTTGCGCACCAGCTCCAGCTCGGCCTGGAAGTCCACGTAGTGCGGCAGCTTCAGGTGCTGCACAAAGCCCGAGGCTTCCAGGCTGTCGCTGTGCGAGAGCACGAACTCCTGCATCTGCGCCGGCGACGTCACGGCCTCGCCGAGTTCGTCGGCGCGCAGGGCGCGGTCCACCAGGCTCATGGCCATGGCCTTGCGCTCGCTGTGACCAAAGGCCAGGCCGTAGCCGCGCGTGAACTGCGGTGGCTCGGTCTTGCTGCCTGCGAACTGGTTGACCATCTCGCACTCGGTCAGCTCCATGTCGCCGATGGAGATGGCAAAGCCCAGCTCTTCGGGCACGATCTCCACCGCCACCTGCCCAAGCCGGATTTCGCCGACGAAGGGGTGCGAGTTCGCATAACCGCGCTGGGTCGAATAGGCCATGGCGAGCAGGAAACCCTCGTCACCGCGCGCCAGGTTCTGCAGCCGCGTGGCGCGGTCGGCCGGGAAGCGCAGCGGTTCGCGCGTCAGGTCCACCGGTGCCGGGTCGCCCGGCGGCACCGGGCGGGTCTCGATCAGGCCTTCCTGGTTCAGCAGGTCCACCACGCGCGGCGTGGCCTCGGACTGGGCGCTGCCCGCTGCGGCCGCGTCACCCGACACCACCGGTGCGCCGCTGGCCAGCAGGGTGAAGTCGAGCAGACGCTGGGTGTAGTCGTAGGTGGGGCCGAGCACCTGGCCACCGGGCAGGTCCTTGAAGGTGGCCGAGATGCGGCGCTCCAGCGCCATGCGCGCGGTGTCCAGCGCGCAGGTGGTGCCCAGGCGCGGCAGCGTGGCGCGGTAGGCGCGCAGCAGGAAGATGGCTTCGACCAGATCGCCCGAGGCCTGCTTGATGGCCAGCGCGGCGAGCTCGGGGTCGTACACCGAACCTTCGGTCATGACACGGTCCACCGCCAGCTTGAGCTGCTCGCGGATCTGCGCCACGCCGAGCTCGGGCTGGGCCGGGTCGCCACGGCGCTGGTCGGCCAGCAGGCGGTAGCTGTTGAGGATGGCGGTTTCTCCGCCCTTGACGGCAACGTACATGGTCAGGCCTCCAGAGCGGTGTGGGTGTGGATGCGCGTGGTGCGCGGCAGGCCCACGAGCTGGTCGCGGGTGGCGAGGAACAGGTCGACACCGCGCGGGAAGCCGGCGTGGTTGAGCGCCCATTGCGCGGCAAAGTCGTCGGGCAGGCCGGTCACGCCGAGCAGCGCCTGCTCGCGGATGCCGGGACCGCTCAGCGTCCAGTGCTGCGCATCGGCATCTGCATCGACATCGGCGGACAGGGAACCCACATCAACCACGCAGGTGGCCGACTGCTCGGGGCATTCGTCGCTGCCCTGGCGCAGGCTCTGCAAAGCGGGCAGCGGGTCGCCAGCGCCCACCCAGACGAACTGGGCCTGCGCCGCGTGCGCCACCAGCTGGCAGCCGGTGTGAAAGCGCAACCACATCGCCACATCGCTGTCGCGCAGCGAGGGTGACAGCCAGAGACCACAGTCGGCGTCGAGCATGGCGAGCAGGAACACCGCCGCGGCGGCATTGCCGTGGCGCGGCAGCTCGGCGTCGTGCGCCACGGAGATGCAGCGGCCGGGGTGCGACAGGGCCTGCAGGGCCGAGCGGAACACCGCCTGGCTGCCGAAGGCCTCGTGGGAAAAACCGGCGCCCACCAAAGACAGATCGTGGGCCATCAAGCGCCCTCCTCTTCGTCGTCGGCACCGCCCGACTCGCGCGCCACGGTGAAGAATTCCACCTTGGTGCTCTGCACACGTTGCTGGCGTTGCACCTGCTGATGCGCCAGGTGTTCGCGCACCGGCTGCAGCAGTTGCACATCGAGAACGGTCTGCTGTGACGGGTCCTGCAACAGGGCATCGGCCAGTGCCGCGAGCTGCGCATGGCGGTGTGAGCGGCCCATCACATAGGCCACGCCCACCGGGGCCTGCTGGGTGGCGCCGGGCAGGCGCAGTGCGCAGCGGGTCACGGTGACTTCGCCGAGGTTGAAACGCTCGCCGGTGCCGCCCGCGCGGCCCTGCACCATCATCAGGCCGGTCTCGGGTGCGCGCATCCAGCGCGGTGCTGTCGCGCTGTGGGGCGCCAGCGCGGCTTCGAGCACCGGCATCGGTGCGCGCGCCAGCAGGGCCATCCAGTCAGGCCTTGTCAGCGGTGATTTCGGCCGGTTCGGCGCCGAACTGTCAAATGCGTGAAACATGTCCGTGGTACCTTTTAAGACGTCTAGACAAATTGAATCCAGGCCCCGAGCGTAGAGCCACCAAATGTCCCTTTCATGACAAAACTCCTGACCCTTGCAACATCCCTCCCGGACACGCCCCGCGAAAGCCAGAGCTTCTGGGCGCGCATCGCCAACGAACTCGCCGAAGCCATCGCGCGGGGCGTGTACGAGCCGGGCCAGCGCCTGCCCTCGGAGCACGTGCTGGCCGAGCAGTACGGCGTCAACCGCCACACCATCCGCCGCTCGCTGGCCAGCATGTGCCAGAAGGGGCTGGTGCGCATCACGCAGGGCAGCGGCACCTACGTCGAAGACTTCGCGGTGGACCTGATCATTGGCAAGCGCACGCGCCACCGCCAGAACATGGCGCAGGCTGGTCTGCAAGGGCGTTTCGAAGTGCAGGACGCCCAGCGCACCCGCGCCACCGCCGCGATGGCGCAAGCCCTGCAGCTGCCTGCGCGCGGCCCGGTGTTGCGCCTGCAGGTGCTGGGGGTGGGTGCCGGCCAGCCGCTGCACGTGAGCGACCGCGTGTTTCCCCTCCCCCGCTTCGACCGGCTGGAGGCGGTGTTGCGCGAGACCGGCTCCATCACCGACGCCTTCACCGCCCATGGCGTGACGGACTACACCCGGAAAGAAAGCCGCATCACGGCGCAGCTGCCGAGCCCGGAAGTGGCGGCCTTGCTCAAGCAACCGGTCAACCGGCCGGTGCTGTTCGTGACCAGCGTGAACGTCGACGGCGCGGGCGTGCCGATCGAATTCGCCAGCACCTGGTTCGCGGGCGACCGCGTCAAACTCACGGTGACCCACGATGACCGTTGACCTCAGCAACGCCCACCGCTTTGCGGTCTACTTCGCGCCCGCGACAGACTCGGCCTGGTGGGCCGCGGGCAGCGGCTGGCTGGGCCGTTGTGCGGCCACGAACGACGCGCTGCCCCAGCCCACCATCGACGGCATCGCGCCCGAGCTGCAGCGGCAACTGACCGCCGATCCGCGGCGCTACGGCTGGCACGCCACGTTGAAGGCACCCTTTTCGCTCGACGAGGGCGTGGGCCTGGACGGCCTGCGCAACGCCCTGCAGACGCTGGCCGCGACGTTCAGCCCTTTCGATCTGCCCCCGCTGCGCGTGCGCCGGCTGGGCGGTTTTCTGGCCTTGTGCGCCGACGGCGACCCGGACGCCATCAACGCCGTGGCCCGCGCCTGCGTCACCGGCCTGCAAACGCTGGCGGCGCCGCTGTCGTCGGACGAGCTGGCACGCCGCCGCCGCAAGGGCGCGCTGTCGATCCAGGAAGACGCGCTGCTGGTGCGCTGGGGCTATCCCTATGTGCTCGACCGCTACCGTTTCCACCTCTCGCTGACCGGCGATCTGGACGGCGTGGCACTCGATACCGTGCAGCGGCTCGAACGCGCCGCGCGGGACACGTTCGAGCGCCTGCCCCCCTGCCGCTTCGACAGTCTGGCGCTGTATGCCGAGCCCGCGCCGGGCGCGGATTTTGTACTGCTCGAACGCATGGGGTTCACAGGATGAGCCGGCGCCTGGTCTACGTGGTCGGGCCGTCGGGCGCCGGCAAGGACAGCGTGCTCGCCTGGTTGCGCCACCACCTGCCACCCAGCCCGGCGGTCCACTGGGCGCGGCGCACGATCACGCGGCCGGCCCGCGCCGGCGACGAGGTGCACGAAGCGGTGGACCCGCCGCAGTTCCTCGCGCTGCGCGAGCGCGGCGCCTTTGCGCTCGCCTGGCAGGCCAACGGCCTGCACTACGGCGTGCGTGCCAGCGAGCTGGCGCCCATCGAACACGGCGGCTGGGTGCTGGTCAACGGATCGCGCGCCCACCTCGACCCCACCCGCAGCCGCTTCCCCGGGCTCACCGTGGTGCACATCACCGCCCGCCCGGACACTTTGCGCCAGCGCCTGCTGGGGCGGGGCCGCGAAAGCGCGGCCGAGGTGGAAGCGCGCATCCAGCGCACCCAGACCCTCCAGCTGCCGCACGCCCTGCAGGTGCAGAACGACGGCGCGCTCGACGACGCCGGGCACCAGCTGCTGAACCACCTTCAAACCCTGCCCGGATGGCCTGCATGAGCGCAGCGCCGGGCCGTTCCCAAGCCAGCTCGCACCGCAGCCCACAGGGCGAAGGCAATCCCATGAACTACACCCACATACCGTCTTTCAATGTTGAAGCGACCCGCATGCTGTCGGAAGCGCCCAGCATCGCCCCCACCGCGGTCATCAAGGACTGCCGCTTCGGCCGCTACACCGATGTGGGCGACCATGCGCGCCTGGCCGACAGCCTGCTCGACGACTATTCGTACATGGACCGCGGCTGCGACATCATGTCGGCCGACATCGGCAAGTTCAGCAACATCGCATCCATGGTGCGCATCAACCCGGGCTTTCACCCGGTGGAACGCCCGACCCTGCACCACTTCACCTACCGCCGCTTCAAATACGGCATGGCGCCCGAGGACGACGCGAACTTCTTCGAATGGCGCCGCCGACAGCGCGTGCACATCGGCCACGACACCTGGATCGGTCACGGCGCGGTGATCATGCCGGGCGTGCGCATCGGCAACGGTGCGGTGGTCGGCAGCAACACCGTGGTCACCAAAGACGTGCCGGCCTACGCCATCGTCGCCGGTGCGCCGGCCAAGGTCATCCGGCAGCGCTTCCCGGCCCCGATCGCGGCCGCCATCGAATCCACCACCTGGTGGGACTGGGACCACGCCACCCTGACCGAGCGCATGGACGATTTCTGCGACCTGCGGAGGTTTCTGGCGAAGAACGCCGCATGACGACCCACTCCGGTCATGTCCACGCACCGGGCACCGCCCATGGAGACGGGCTTTCACACCAACGTCATGTTTTTGTCATCAAACGCGGCGCCACCGCCGGTATGCTCGGCCCTAGGGCATACCCTGAGGCCTTTGGTATGCCAGCCGATTCACAAACCGTTGAGAGAGAGCGAGGTCCCATGATTGCCCTGAAAAAAGCCCGCAAGCTGATCGAGAACCACGCCGGCAAACCGAAGGCAGATATCCTGTCCCGGCTGGTGCTGGCGCTGGAATCGGAAGTGCCGTTCCTGCTGTCGGACCTGTATCGGCTGGACTACGACGACTTCAACCTCGCCATGGAGATCATGGCCGAGTGGCGCCTGGACCGTTACTACACCAGCAAGGCCGTGCTGCTGGACCTGTCGATGCAGGTGAGCCAGCAACAGGAACAAGCCAGGGGAGCGCTGCCCCAGGCCGCCTGAATCCCCGGCGGCTTGCGCCGGAACAGCCACACCCGCCCACAAACCCCTGCCCGTGTTCGCCGGCAGGGGTTTTTTTGCGCTCAGGCCATCGCCCAGTTCATTCGCCGCCGCACTCTGCAAACACTTCCTTGGCCACAGCGAGTCCGTTCAAGGCCGCCGGGAATCCGGCATAGACCGCCATTTGCATGATGGTCTCGACGACTTCCGTGCGTGTCGCCCCCACGTTGAGCGCCCCCTGGATATGCACTTTGAGTTGGGGTGCCGCATGACCCAATGCGGTCAGCGCGGCGACGACCGCAATTTCCCGGCTCTTCAGGTCGAGACCCGGTCGGGAGTAGATGTCTCCAAAGGGAAATTCGATCAGGTAGCGGGCAAAGTCGGGGGCGATACCGTCCAGACTTTCCAGCACACGGTCACCGGCTTCACCGTCGATTTCCCGCAGCTTTTCGAGTCCGCGTTCGTAGCGGTTCTGGGTGTTCATCAACATCGTCAACACGTCCTTCATGAGAGAGTGAACCCGGCGCCAGGGACTTCTCGAACGAGCGGTAGTGCTCGATCTTTGCTTGCAGCGCTTGCGCAGATTGACGCATCGCCTCGATGCCTGAAAGCACATCGGTCAGGTGTGCTTCCAGCATCTGGCGGCGATCCGGCACCGTCGAGTCCCCAACGCCACGCAGTTTTGCGAACGCCTGCATCTTGCCGATGGGCATCTTCGTCGTCCGCAGCCGCAGCAGGAATCCGATCCAGGCCATGTCTGTAGCCGCGTAGCGTCGTTGCCCACCGGCGGCACGGGCGACAGGCGCAATCAAGCCAATGCGCTCGTAATACCGCAGGGTGTGGGCCGTCAGGCCTGTTCGCCTGGCTGCTTCGTCAATGCTCAGAGGGGATTCCATGGGGTGATCCTAGAAGTTGGAGCGCACTCGAAGTCAACCACTTTATCGGGCATGGCTTGTGACGTCTTCGGGTCACAGCCATGACACATGCGAAACGTAGGCTGCGAGGTTCTGTTCCTCGCTCACCATTTCCCATGAACACACTTCGCTTCTGCACCCTGACCGCGGCGCTGGCCGCTTCCTTCGCCTTCACCTCACTGGCCCAGGCGGCGCCGTCGGCCGGTCGCTTTGCCATGGTCCACCACCTGCCCGTGGACGGCGTGGCCGAGATCGTGGCCGCCACGCCCGACGGCATGACCCTGGTCTACACCAGCGCCGACGCCGGCGTGCTGGGCATGGTCGACATCACCAGGCCCGAGCAACCGGTGCTGCTGCCGCGCGTGGACGTGCGGCTGATGGGCGTGGGCGAACCAACCTCGGTCACGATCTCGCCCGACGGGCGTTTCGCCGTGGTCGCGGTGCGCCTGGGTGACGACGTGGCGAATGCGCGCCGCGGTCTGGTGCGCGTGTACGACATTCGCCAGCCCGCCGCGGTGAAGCACGTCAAGGACATCACCGTGGGCATCGGCCCCGATTCGCTGGCGCTGACGGGCCAGGGCCGCACGCTGCGCGCCGTGGTGGCGATCGAAGACGAAGAAACCGATGCCGAGGGCGACGCCACGCTGGGCGGCCAGCGCCCCGGTCGCATCGACGTGGTCGGTCTGCAGGACCTGTATGGCGGTACCAGCAGCGGTGTGCAGTCGATCGAACTGGTGCAGGCACTGCAGACCGTGCCCGGCATCGTCTACCCGAACGACCCGCAACCCGAATTCGTTTCAATCGATGAGCGTGCCCGGAAGGCGGTGGTCTCGCTGCAGGAGAACAACGCGGTCGCCCTCATCGATCTGAGTCACCCGCGGCGTGCGCGCCTGGAGCGCGTGTTCTCCATCGGCACGGTGACCCGCAACGGCAACGCCGACCTGAAGAAGGACAAGGAAGTCGCGTTCAAGGACAGCTTCACCGCGCGCCGCGAGGCCGATGCGGTGGCCTGGGTGGCCCCCGGCGTGTTCGCCACCGCCAACGAAGGCGACGGCAAGAAGGACAAGAACGGCGTGCTGCCTGGCGCACGCGGCTTCACGCTGATGAACACCCGCGGCGAAGTGGTCTACGAGACCGGTGAACACACCGAGCTGCACGCCCTCGCGCATGGCCACTACCCGGACGGGCGCTCGGCATCCAAGGGCGTGGAGATGGAATCCGTGACGGCCGGCCGCTTCGGCGGCAGGCCCCACCTGCTGGTCGGTTCGGAGCGGGGTTCCTTCGTCGAGGTCTACCGCCTGGACGATCCGAAGCAGCCGCAGTTTGTGCAACTGCTGCCCACCGGGATGTCGCCAGAGGGTCTGACCACGGTGACGAAACGCCGCGACGGCCAGCAGCTGTTCGTGACAGCGAACGAAAAAGAAAACTCGCTCAACATCTACCGCTTCCATGCGCGGGGCATGCCAGCCGGCGCTGCCGAACCGCAACTGGTGGCGAAGGACGCGGGCCGGCCCTGGGGCGCGCTCTCGGGCCTGAGCACCGATGGCACACACCTCTACGCCGTGCCCGACAACGCCTTCGGCCAGTCGCGCATCTTCCGCATCGACCCGACCGATGCGGCGCAGGGACGTTTGACCCTGGACCAGGTGACCCTGCTCACCGAGGCCGACGGCCAAGCGCTGAAGGTGGACCCCGAAGGCCTCGCCAAGGTGGCCGATGGTTTCTGGATCGCCTCGGAAGGCAAGACCGTTGCCGACAACGAGCTCATCAAGGTGAACATGGCCGGCGTGGTGCAGCAGCGCGTGAAGCTGCCCGCCAGCGTGCAGGCCAGGTTCGCCAGCCCCAAGACCAGCACCGGCTACGAGGGCGTGACCGCCAGCGCCGACGGCCAGACGCTCTACATGGCGGTGCAGCGCGGCTTTGACCTGAACAAACCCCAGGCCGCCATCCTGAAGCTGCACCTGCCCACCAACACCTGGACCACGGCGCTCTATCCGCTGGAGCAGCACAGCAAGGACGCGAAGAAATACTGGATGGGCCTGTCCGAAATCCAGCTCACGGACGACGGCCGCCTGCTGCTGCTCGAACGCGACAAGGGCGGTGGCGAAGGCCAGGCCATCAACGCCGAAGTCAAACGCATCTACAGCGTGAAAGCCGCCGACGTGACCGAAGGCGCCGTGCTCGCCAAGACCCTGGTGCGCGACCTGCGCAAGGACTTCAACTACGTGCAGGAAAAGGCCGAAGGCATGGTGGTCTTCAAGGGCGCGCTCTGGGTCGTCAACGACAACGACGGCGCCGGCTGGACGCGCTGGGTCAATGCCGGCAGACCCTGAAAAATGTTTGTTGTTGCATTGCAACAATGAGAGCAAACCCGGCTTGTGTCACAGAGCTTTTATGGTCATTCGATGAAATACACACACCTGCTTGCAAATGGCAACGGGTGTGGAAGCCGGCGGTCTCTCGCTGGCTTCCCATTCACCAAACCTCTGGAGAAAATTCAATGAAAAAGAGCCTCATCGCTCTGGCCGTGCTGGCCGCTTCGGGCGCCACCATGGCGCAATCTTCCGTCACCCTCTACGGCCGCGCCGACGTGGGCGTGGGCTCCGAAAAAGTCGACGGCGACAGCACCACCAAAATGATCAACGGTGGCCTGACCACCTCGCGCTGGGGCCTGCGTGGCACCGAAGACCTGGGCGGCGGCCTCAAGGCCCATTTCAAGTTCGAGCAGCGCCTGGACCTGAGCACCGGTGAAGTGCAATCGCCTTCGTTCAAGGGCGAAGCGAGCATGGGCCTGATGGGTGGTTTCGGCAAGCTGACCCTGGGTCGCGGCTACACCGTCTACGACGACGCGCGCGCTCTGTCTGTCAGCAACTCCGTGTTCGACTCGTCCTTCACCCCTGCGGGCAACGGCGTGTTCAAGTCGGGTGGCGACTACGCGAGCCGCGCCAACAGCCAGATCCGCTACGACCTGCCGAGCATGGGCGGCGTTTACGGCGGCCTGTCCTACGCCTTCGACCAGAAGGCCGACGTGGACAGCACGATCACGGCCTTGCTGCTGGGTTACAAGAACGGCCCGATGAACTTCGCGCTGGGTTACCAGAACCAGAAGGAAACCGAGGACAAGTACCTGCAACTGGCCGGTGCCTATGACCTGGGCGCAGCCGCTCTCTCGATCGGCTACAACACCCGCTCGGGCACGGATGCCAAAGGCGACGACACCGAGCTGACCCTGGGTGTGAACGTGCCCGTGGGCGCCTTCGACTTCTCGGTGGGCTACGCCACGAGCAAGACCGAAATCGGCGGCGGCACCAGCGCCAAGGCCAGCGGCCTGGGCCTGGGTGCCACCTACAAGATGTCCAAGCGCACCAAGCTGTACGCCGGTCTGCGTGACATCGAGAACAAGGACGGCGCTGGCAACAAGACGGGCGAGAACCGCCTGTACGCCGTGGGCGTGCGCCACGACTTCTGATGTGACTTGAAACGGCGTGCCTCGCGCACGCCGCGGCAGTTGCCAGGTTGCGCGGAGACATCAGTCAATCAGAGACCGCGTGATTTTTTTAGCCGCGACAGGCTGTGCCTGTCGCGGCTTTTTTGTCGCCTGGCCGTTGCAAACCAAAATCACGCTGGCTTGCCCGTTGCCAGCGGCTGTCAGTCGGCCCGCTCAGGCACCGGCAGATGCACCCATTCCTTGTAGAAGGCCTCGATGTCCGGCTCGAAGTCGTGGATCACCGGGTACCACGGGGTCGGTGCCTCGACATCGTGCAGCGTGCCGCAAGTCGGGCAGTAGTACTCGCGGTACACCTGCCACTGGGTATCCGCCGCCATCAGCTTCGGGTACACCTCGGTCATCGCCTCCTCGGTGTCGCGCACGTAGATCGCCGCGTGCAGCTTCCAGTTTTCTTTGTAGCCGCAGAACTCGTGGCCACAGTCGCACTTGATGAGCCACTGCTTGGTCTTGGCCGACTGCACGATGTACATGTGCGGCGCCAGTGGCAGCACGATGCGGTCCTTGAAGCGGACCTTGGCCTGCAGGGCCGCGACGTACTGCTCGAAGCGGCTGTTGTCCTTGGGCATCGACAGCATGCGGAAGGTGGTTTCCCAGTCCAGCGTGCCTTCGACCAGATGTGAAACCTGTTCATTGGTGTATGACATGTTTGTCTCCTTGATTCAGATGGTGGGTTGTCGGCTTACTCTTCGACCTGGACGACGGTCTTCACGTCGGGCATCAGCGAGAGGTCCATGCGGTGCTTGGAGCCATAGGTCGGCACGCCCAGCTCCTCCTCCAGCAACTGCCAGTCGGCCGGCAGGGTCCAGAAGTCCTTGAACTCCTGGGTGAACTTTTCGGACAGGGCGAAGCTGGTGGCGAACATGTGCTGGACCTGGACGGACGCATGCTTGTTGATGATGCGTTCGCGCTCTTCCTTCATCCACTCCCGGGTCGGCAGGGCACGGGCCAGGCGCTCCTTGCGCATGGCCAAACGCCGGGCCTGGGTCTTGGCGGCGTCAATGACAAACACACCCTTGGCATCCTGCGTGAACACCGCGCCATAGACCTTCTGCGCATATTCCGGCAGCAGGAACTTCTGGTTGAGGTCGTTCTCGATGGCCTTGACGTCACGATCGATCGGATCGCCGAAGCCCGGGCCGCCCCGCAGGTAGTTCAGGTACAGGTCGTGGTTGTCATAGCAGTCCTCGGTCGTCATGCACTGCTTGTCGCGCTTGACCACAGCGGTCGCATCGAGGTGGCGCTCGTAGTCGGGCGCGCTGGGATCGATGTCGCCACCGAGCGGCAGCGAGTCGCCGATGGCGATGCGCTCCTTGAGGCCGGTCTTGTGCGCTTCGAAGCGGTAGCCGGTGGCCGACGGGTAGCCGCCCATCATGCCCCAGTCGCTGTTCATGTAGCCATTGCCCATGAAGAACATCGTCCAGTCCTGGGCGTTCCAGACCATGCGCAGGGTTTCGAAACCACAACCGCCACGGTACTTGCCGTAGCCGCCGGAGTTGGATTTGACGTTGCGCCCCAGGTAGAGCAGCGGCTCGGCCATTTCCCAGATCTCGATGTCGCCCATGTCGCCTTCCGGGTTCCAGATGGCGGCGGCATGGTTCAGACCGTCCTTGACGGCGCAGGCACCGGTGCCACAGGATGAGGCTTCGAAGCTGTTGACCGCGTGGATCTCCCCGTCCTGGTTGATGCCGCCACCCTGCAGCCAGTTCGAGGTGTTGGCGTTGCCGGCATTGACCTCTTCCAGATAGCCGCGGCTGAAGTAGGACTGGCTCAGGCCGCGCCACAGCGCCGCCCAGCCGGAGACCAGGAAGTGCCAGGCGTAGGCGTGGCCGGTGCGGCGGTCGTCCGGGTTGCACCAGGTGCCCTTGGGCAGGTGGAACTCGGTGGCGAAGTAGGCGCCGTCGTTGATGCGCTGGGTCGGCACCAGGGTCTGCGACATCATCACCCAGATGCCCGAGGTGAAGGCCACCTGGTGGGCATTGAAGGTGTGCCAGCCCCAGCGGCTGGCGCCTTCGAAGTCGAGCCGCCACTTGCCGTCCGGCTTGATGGTCATCTCGACCGGCGAGTGCATGATCGAGTCGAGCTTGGCGAAGGCGTTGGACACCTGGATGTCCTCGTGCTTGAACGGCACATCGACGAAAGAGACCTTGCGGTATTTGCCCGGCAGGGTCATCGCCTTGATCCGGCTCATCAGGCCACGGCGCCCTTCTTCGATCACTTCTCCCGAGAACTTCTCGTAAGCCTCCAGGCCGTCGGCCCGGATCACTTCTTCGACCAGCTCGCGGATCATGTGGCAGCCGGCGATCCGGGTCTTCTCGTCGAGGATCCAGTATTTCGGCGTGCGCACCGAGCGCTGCGATTCGTGCAGCCAGTCGCGCAGCGGCTCGTCGTTGATACCGGTCTTGCGGCAGGTGATCATGTAGCCGTCGCCGAAACGCTGCGTCTGGCCGGTGGACATGGAACCCGGCGTCACGGCGCCGGTGTCGATGACGTGGGTGACGCCGCCGACCCAGCCGATCAGCTTGCCGGCCCAGAAGATCGGCACGATGGTGGCGATGTCGCAGGGGTGCACGTTGCCGATGGCGCAGTCATTGGTGGTGAACATGTCGCCCGGGTTGATCGTCGGATTGGCTTCCCAGTTGTTCTCGATCATGTACTTGATCGCCGCGCCCATGGTGCCGACGTGGATGATGATCCCCGTCGAGGTCAGGATGCAGTCGCCGGCGGCGTTGTAGAGCGTGAAACAGAGTTCGCCTTCCTGCTCGACGATGGGGCTGGCGGCGATCTTTTTCGCCGTTTCCCGTGCATGGACCAGGCCGCCGCGCAGCTTGGAGAACAGCTTCTCGTAGCCGATCGGATCGCTGTCGCGGAATTCCAGTTTCTCCAGGCCGTTGTAGTAACCCGTCGACTGGGTGCGCTCGAGGATGGCATCGCGGTGCTGCTTGAGCGTCATGCCGCTGGCCAGCAGGCTGCTGATGCCGATTTCTTGGGTGCTCATCATGTTCATGGTGGGTCTCCTTACTTGACTTCTTTGAGATGGAACAGGCGGTGTTTGTCGATCGTGGTTTCGAAGCCGTCGGGTACGACGAAGGTCGTCGCATCGGATTCGATGATGGCGGGGCCGACGATGTGGTTGCCGGCCTTCAGCGATTCCATCTTCCACAGCGTCGCCTCGACCCATTTCTTGTGGCGGTAGAACGGCCGGGTGCCGAGACAGGCGTCCTTCGGCGGCGTCGGGCCGGCATCCGGGTCTTCCGGCAGCACCGGCTTCTGCGTCACGACCATGCCGCGCAGGATGGCGCCGGTGACCGAGAAACCCAGCTCTGGCGAGCGTGCGGAATTGGCGTAGACGCGGCCATAGGTGTTCTCGAAGGACTCGATGATCTGCTGCCAGTCGGCGGCGGTGGCTGCACGGGTCACCGGCGAGACGATTTCGAGGTCGTTGAGCTGACCCATGTACTGCATCTTGTAGCCGGGGATCAACAGCACGTCCTCAGCCTTGTAGCCATTGATGACGAACTCGTCGATGACCTTCGTCGCCAGTTCTTCCCAGGCTTCCTGCAGCGTGGCGCAGGCCGCCGCTTTCTGCTCGTCGCTGGCCAACTGGGCGACGCCCAGATCGACCGACTTGTCGTAGCGGTACTCGAAGTCGGCACAGGCGCAGCCGAAAGCCGAGAACCCTGCCGCCCAGGCCGGGACCACGACATCCTTGAAACCGACGCCTTCGGTGTAGCCATACGTATGCACAGGACCGGCGCCGCCGTAGGAGAAGCAGGTGAACTCGGCCGGGTTGTAGCCCTTGGCGCTGATGTTGGCGCGCAGGTATTCGGACAGCGTCAGGTCGAGCAGTTCGATGACGCCGGCCGCCGCGTCTTCGACCGACAGGCCGAGCGGGTCGGCGATCTGCGCCTTGATGTGGTCGCGGGCGCGCTGCACGTCGAGCTTGATGGCACCGCCGAGGAAATTCTCGGGGTTCAGGTAGCCGAGCACGACGTGGCAGTCGGAGACGGAGACGGTATCGAGGCCGCTTTCCGGCCAGCAGGTGCCGACGCGGTAGCCGGCACTGTCCGGGCCGAGCTTGATCGACTTGCTGTAGGGGTCGAGGCGGACGAAGCTGCCGGCGCCGGCGCCGACCGAATCCATTGCGACCAGCGGCAGCGAGAGGACCAGACGAGCCATATCGGGGTCGGACTTGATGGCGAAATTGCCCTTGGTGATCAGCGCCACGTCGAACGAGGTGCCGCCGATGTCGGAGCAGGCGATGTTCTCGTCGCCGAGGTATTCGCCGAGCAGCTTGGAGCCGATGACGCCGCCGATCGGACCGGAGACGATGGTGCGGGCCAGTTCCATGGCCTTCCAGCTGATCGTGCCGCCGTGCGTGGCCATGACCCGCAGGTCGAACTTGGCGCCGTGCTTCTTGAAGCGGTCGCTGACCTTCTTCAGCGTCTGGCGCGACGGTTCGGCGCCGTAGGCTTCGAGGATGGTCGTGTTCATCCGGTGGCTTTCCTTGCGCGATGGGTAGTAGTCCACCGAGGCGAAGACCGGGATGTCGGAGTTCAGCTTCTTCAATTCCTCGCGAACGATGTCGCGGGCGCGCTGCTCGCTGGTTTCGTTCTTGTGCGACTGCAGCAGGCAGATGACGATGGCCTGGGAGCCGGCCTCGACCAGCTCGTGGGTCGCCTGGCGCACTTCTTCTTCACGCAGCGGAATGACGATCTTGCCCTGCACGTCGGTGCGCTCTGCGACGCCGCGGGTGCGGGAAACCGGCACCAGCGGTTCGTCGTAACGGTGGGTGTTGAGGTGGATGCGATCTTCCAGGGCGTAGCCGAGATAGCTCTGCAGCGCCCGGCCCATCGAATGGATCTGCTCGAAGCCACGATTGCAGATCAGGCCGACGTCGAGGCCCTTGCGCATGAGGATGCGGTTGAGCATGGCCGTACCGGAATAGACGCAGGTCGCCAGTTCCGGATAGACGTCATCGACCTTGCGCCCCCAGTGTTCGAGCGCATCGACCGACGAGTTGTAGATGGCGAGCGATTCGTCGCCGGGATTGCTCTGCGCCTTGCCGACGACAAAGCGGCCGTCATCTCGAACGAAGAAGGTGTCGGTCATCGTGCCACCGGCATCGATGCCCATCACCTGTACGGTGGATTGCATTTGCATGTTGTCTCCTGGGTAGGTTTTGAGTGGGTCATCCCACGGCGACTTCATTGCAACGCGCGTGCCAGGGCCGGGCGCAGCTCAGCGTTTCAAAAAACGCCTTTCAATTCAAGTGCGTACGCTCCGTTTCCTGAGTTGCGTGGCGTCTGCGGTCGGTGTCTTTCACCGTCCGGATTCCTGACACCGCGTTGGATGTGTCCGGAATCCGGACGCTCCGAACCACCTTCGTTGGCGTTCCGGTTTGGCGCTCCGGTTCCAGGGCTCAGTAGTTGACCTGTTGACTTCGAAGTTCCGAGTGACTACGTTCACAAGACACTGCCTGTTTTGAACTGAACGCTTTCCTCTTTCAGTCCGCGTCATGCCCTTTTCCCAGCCTGGTTCCCTCATCCCCCGGATCGGTGACGAGCATCTGGTGGCCGCCGCATGGGAACGCTTCATGGAGGACCGGACCCTGCCGGTGAAGGGCCTGCGCAACGTCGTGTTCGACTCCTGGCAACGTTGTCGAACAGAAGCGGTGAATCCGGCCAACCACTGCGCTCCGGGGATCGCCACCGAGAACGTTCGCCAGCTCACCGAACAGAACCGAGACCTGTGTGATGTGGCTCGCCCCGTGCTGGACGGTCTGCGTGAGATCCTGCGGGAATGTGGCACCCTCTTCATGCTCAGCGACCCGAAGGGAACCATCCTGCAACTCGCTGGCGAGACCCGGGTCCGCAGCGCGGGTGAAGAGATCAACCTGGCGGTGGGTGGTCATTGGAACGAAGAGGTCATTGGCACCAATGCCATCGGTACCGCGATCGCGACATGCGCACCGGTTCAGATCTACGCCAGTGAACACTTCTGCCTGGACGTCAAACGCTGGACCTGCGCCGCCGCGCCCGTTCTTGACCCCGTCAGCCGATGCCTGCTCGGCGTGGTGAATGTGTCGGGCGTCAAGGAAACGTTTCATGGTCACACCCTGGGTCTGGTGATGACGGCAGCGAGACAGATCGAGAGCGAACTGACCCACCGTGAGGCCGCTCTGCAAAGCCAGCTCCTGAGCCGGTCACTGGAGTATTTCGGCCGGTATGGCAGCGATGGTCTTGCGCTGTGCGACCACCGCGGGCGCATCGTCCGCACCAGCAGCAACCTGCAGGCGGCACTGGAACTTCATGGCATACATCAGTGCCTGAAGGTGGGTGTTCCGTTGAGCGGCCTCAACCTGAATCAGCCGAAGACGGAGAGCCGAAGCCAGCGCCCGGGTTGGCTCAAAGCCGAATGGATGTGCCCGATCAAGGACCAGCACGGGGAGCTGGGCACGCTGCTGGTTGTTCCTGTGACCGACCGCAAGCTGTATTCCGCCTCACCGCCCCGACCCCTCAACGCCGTGCCGAAGGACGACGACGCGTTCGCCGAGATCATCGGCAACAGCGAGGTGTTGCAGGCCACGCGGGTGCGTGCCCGGCGCATGGCGGCTCTGGACCTGCCCGTGCTCCTGCTGGGAGAAACCGGCGTCGGCAAGGAAGTCTTTGCCCGGGCATTGCACCGTGCGGGTCGCCGGCCCGACGGTCCGCTGGTGGTCGTGAACTGTGGCGCCTTCAACCGCGAACTCCTGGCCAGCGAACTCTTTGGCTATGCCGAAGGGGCGTTCACGGGCGCACGGCGCAGCGGTCTGCCGGGCAAGTTCGAACAGGCCGACGGCGGCACGCTGTTCCTGGACGAAATCGGCGAAATGCCGCTCGACATGCAACCCCATCTGCTGCGCGTCCTGCAGGATGGCATCGTTGTCCGCCTGGGCGATACACGGGAGCGGCGCGTGTCCATGCGTTTGATTGCGGCGACCAACCGCGATCTGCAAAAGGAAGTGGCGCAAGGGCGCTTCCGTGAAGACCTGTACCACCGTCTCTGCGTTCTCAGCCTGCCCCTTCCCGCCTTGCGCGACCGTCCGGGCGACATTGAGACGATCGTCGAACACCTCAACCGCAGGCTGGCCGACAAGTACGGCTGTGCGCCCAAACAACTGGAAGCGTCCGTGCTCCAGGCATTCCACAACTACCGTTGGCCAGGCAACATTCGAGAACTGCAAAACGTATTCGAATCCACGTTCGCGCTCAGTGAAGGCCCTGTGATTGAACTGGCCGCGTTGCCACCGGCGATTGCTCAGGCACTGGCGTCACCCAACAGCGGCTCGGCTCCAGAGCTGACGGGAGGCAAGACCGGCAGGCTGGAAGATGTGGAAAGCCAGGCCATCCTGGATGCCGTTGGCCAGTCGCAGGGCAACATGACGGCCGCAGCACGAACGCTGGGCATTTCCAGAAGCACCTTGTACGTCAAGCTGGCCGCCATCCGATCCCATGCGGGTCAGTGACCGGCCGCCTCGCGGCCCCCGATTCAATCGTCGACCGGCGTGAGCTTGGCCACACTCAGCGCCAGCCACTTCACCCCATGCCGCGTGAAGCTGACCTGGGCGCGCGCGTCGGCGCCCGCACCTTCGAGCGCCAGCACCTTGCCTTCGCCGAACTTGTTGTGGAACACCTTCATGCCGGCCTTGATGTCGGTGCCGCGGTCGGGCTCGGGGTTGCTTTTGCCCCCCAGGCCTTTCGGGTCGCTGCCCGATGCCCAGCCCGGTGACCAGGCGGGCTGCAGCACGGCGGGCGCCCCCGCACCCCGCGTGCCGTAACCCCCCCTGTTGCCCTGCCAGCCACCGCCCGCGCCAGCTGCGCTCGGGTTCCAGGCCGGCTGCTGCGGCGTGAGCCACTTCAGGCAGGCCTCGGGCAGCTCTTCAAAGAAGCGGCTTTTCATGTTGTAGCGGGTCTGGCCGTGCAGCATGCGCGTCTGCGAATGGCTGAGGTACAGGCGCTTGCGCGCGCGCGTGATCGCCACGTACATCAGGCGCCGTTCTTCTTCCAGCCCGTCGCGGTCGCTCATCGAATTCTCGTGCGGGAACAGGCCCTCTTCCATGCCGGTGATGAACACACAGTCGAACTCCAGGCCCTTGGCGGCGTGCACCGTCATGAGCTGCACCGCGTCCTGCCCGGCCTGCGCCTGGTTGTCGCCGGACTCGAGCGCCGCGTGCGTGAGGAAGGCGGCGAGCGGGCTCATGGTCTCGCCGGTCTCGGCGTCGGGCGCGAGCGGTTCGTCCAGCACCGGCAGCGCGGGGTCCAGCCCCTGGCTGGCCGGGCTCTGCGTGAGGGGCTGCCCCTGCGCATCCACCGTGCGCGCCACCGCGTCGCGGCCAAAGCCTTCGATGCCCACGAAGCTCTTCGCTGCGCTCACCAGCTCTTCCAGGTTTTCCACCCGGTCCTGCCCTTCGCGCTCGGCCCGGTAGTGCTCGATCAATCCACTGTGATCCAGCACCAGCTCGATGATCTCGGACAGCGTCATGCCCACCGAGCGCTCGCGCAACACGTCGAGCTTGGCCACAAAGCCGCCGATGGCAGCGCCCGCCCGGCCGGTCACGGCGCTCACCGCGTCGTGCAGCGAACAGCCCGAGGTGCGCGCCACGTCCTGCAACTGCTCGATGCTGCGCGCCCCGATGCCGCGCGGCGGGAAGTTCACCACGCGCAGGAAACTGGTGTCGTCGTTGGCGTTCTCCAGCAGGCGCAGGTAGGCCAGCGCGTGCTTGATTTCGGCGCGCTCGAAGAAGCGCAGGCCGCCGTACACGCGGTAGGGCATGCCGGCGTTGAACAGCGCGGTTTCCACCACGCGGCTCTGCGCGTTGCTGCGGTAGAGCACGGCCATCTCGCTCTTCGGAATGTCTTCGCGCGCGAGTTGTTTCATCTCGTCCACCATCCACTGCGCTTCGGCGAAATCGCTGGTGGCCTCGAACACGCGCACCGGTTCGCCCGCGCCCGCGTCGGTGCGCAGGTTCTTGCCCAGGCGGTTGCTGTTGTGGCTGATGAGCTGGTTGGCCGAGTCCAGGATGTTGCTCACGCTGCGGTAGTTCTGCTCCAGCTTGATCTGGTGCTTCACGCGGAACTCGCGCACGAAGTCGGCCATGTTGCCCACGCGCGCGCCGCGGAAGGCGTAGATGCTCTGGTCGTCGTCGCCCACGGCGAAGACCGCGTTGCCCGAGGGCGTGAGTCCTTCGAGCGGCGGCGTGCTGAACATCTTGATCCAGGCGTACTGCAGGCGGTTGGTGTCCTGGAACTCGTCGATCAGGATGTGTTTGAAGCGGCGCTGGTAGTGCTCGCGCACCGGGTCGTTGTCGCGCAGCACCTCGTAGCTGCGCAGCATCAGCTCGCCGAAATCGACCACGCCTTCGCGCTGGCACTGCTCTTCGTACAGTGCATACAGTTCCACCTTCTTGCGCGTCTCTTCGTCGCGCGCGACCACATCCATCGGGCGCTGACCGTCTTCCTTGCAGCCGCTGATGAAGTACTGCACCTGCTTCGGCGGATAACGCTCGTCGTCCACGTTGAACTGCTTGCACAGGCGCTTGATCGCCGAGAGCTGGTCCTGCGTGTCGAGGATCTGGAAAGTCTGCGGCAGGTTCGCCAGCTTGTGGTGCGCGCGCAGGAAGCGGTTGCACAGGCCGTGAAAAGTGCCGATCCACATGCCGCGCACGTTGATGGGCAGCATGGCCGAGAGCCGCGTCATCATCTCCTTGGCGGCCTTGTTGGTGAAGGTCACGGCCAGCACGCCGCCGGGCGTCACCTGCCCGGTCTGCAGCAGCCAGGCGATGCGGGTGGTGAGCACACGGGTCTTGCCCGAGCCGGCGCCAGCGAGGATGAGCGCGTGCTCGGCCGGCAAGGTGACGGCAGCGCCCTGTTCGGCATTGAGGCCCGCGAGCAGCGGGGAGGAGGCAACGGGTTCTTCAAACAACATGGTTCCGATTGTAGGAAGCCGGTGCCCGGTGGTGGATCTATATGGGCAACCATATGAACGTCATACCGCCACCAACCGGCCCGCGGTCTGGGCGAGCGGCGCCAGAGCGCCTAGAATCAATCACCGGGCCCAAGATTCTTGCGCCCGGTTTCTTTTTGGCCGGATGGATTCCCGCCGAACCGAAAGCCGGACCCAAGCCAAGCGCTCTCCCTGTTCATCTACAACAGTTTTCTGGAGCCTGGTTTCAAATGGAAATTTTTGACTACGACAATATTTTGTTGCTCCCGCGCAAGTGCCGCGTGGAGAGCCGCTCGGAATGCGACGCCGGCGTGGAGCTGGGTGGCCGCAAATTCCGTCTGCCGGTGGTGCCCGCCAACATGAAGACCGTGGTGGATCAGAAGATCTGCCTCTGGATGGCCCAGAGCGGCTACTTCTACGTGATGCACCGCTTCGACCTGGACAACGTGCAGTTCGTGCGCGACATGCACGCCGCCGGCGTCTACGCCTCGATCTCGCTGGGCGTGAAGGCGCCGGACCGCGCCACGGTGGACACCCTCGCCACCGAAGGCCTGGTGCCCGAGTACATCACGATCGACATCGCCCACGGCCACGCCGACAGCGTGCGCGACATGATCGGCTACATCAAGGACAAGCTGCCCACGAGCTTCGTGATCGCAGGCAACGTGGCCACGCCCGAGGCGGTGATCGACCTGGAGAACTGGGGTGCCGATGCCACCAAGGTGGGCGTGGGCCCGGGCAAGGTCTGCATCACCAAGCTCAAGACCGGTTTTGGTACTGGCGGCTGGCAGCTCTCGGCGCTCAAGTGGTGCGCGCGCGTGGCGACCAAGCCGATCATTGCCGACGGCGGCATCCGCAGCCACGGCGACATCGCCAAGAGCATCCGCTTCGGCGCGTCCATGGTCATGATCGGCTCGCTGTTCGCCGGGCACGAAGAGTCACCGGGCCAGACGGTGGAGGTCGACGGCGTGCTCTACAAGGAGTACTACGGCTCGGCCAGCGACTTCAACAAGGGCGAGTACCGGCACGTCGAAGGCAAGCGCATCCTGGAGCCGATCAAGGGCAAGCTGGCCGAGACCTTGATCGAGATGGAGCAGGACGTGCAGAGCTCCATCAGTTATTCGGGCGGCACCAAGCTGCTGGACCTGAAGAAGGTGAACTACGTGATCCTGGGCGGCGAGAACGCCGGAGAACATCTGTTCATGTAGGCCCACCCCCGCGCCGCGCCCAAGGGCGCGTCACCCCCTCAAGGGGGCGATGCGAGTGGCCCGGCGAAGCCGGTTCCACCGCATCCTGGGCTTGGGCACGCTCGCCGGAGAGGTTTGTGCCTAACCTAGACCTTCAACAGCTGCTTCGCGAGCTGGTTCAACCGGTGCCGCGGCTGCACCAGCGCTTCGAGCACGCTGAAGTGGTTCAGGCCCGGCAGGGCTTCGGCCACGGGCACCACCTGCGAACCCCAGGCCTGCTGGATCAGCTGGTTCTGGCGCAGGAACTCGCTGCTCTCGTTGCCCCCGGCCACGCTGAACAGCGCGCCCCGGCCCTCGCGCAGCGGCGGCGCGGGCAACAGGGCCGGGCTGGCCTTTTTTACCTGCGCCGGTGTCAGGCGCAAGGAGTCGGCAACAAAGGGTGTGTGGCGCAGCGGCTCCAGATCGAACACGCCTGAGACCGAAAGCGCGTTCTTCACCAGATCCGGCGGCAGATCGGCCGCCACCGCCGGCCACTGGCAGGCCAGCAGCATGGCGGCCAGGTGCCCGCCCGCAGAATGGCCCACCACGGTGATGCGCCGCCGGTCGCCGCCGTGCACAGCGATGTGGCGGTACACCCAGGCCAGCGCCTGCACCATCTGCAGGGTGATGTCGGGAATGGTCACCGCCGGGCACAGCGCGTAGTTCGGCACCACGACGCAGGCGCCCTGCTTCACGAAAGCCGGCGCCAGGAAGCTGTGGTCCGCCTTGTCCAGGCTGCGCCAGTAACCGCCGTGGATGAACACCAGCACCGGCGCCAGCGGCGCGTCCGGCTTGCGCTGCGCGGGAAAGACGTCGAGCTTTTCACCCTCACCGTGTCCGTAGGCCACATCGAGCAGCCCGCCAAGTTGTGTGCGCGCGCGCTGCGAGTCGGTTTTCCAGCGCTCGAAATGAACGCCGTGCTCGGGCACGAGGGCGCGGTTGTTGTACTGGCTGTCGAGCCAGGCGGGGTCTGGGCGGGCGGCTTTTTTCATGGTCGCGCATTGTGTCACGCAGGCGCGACGGTGACAGCAGCGGGCAATTCGTGTATTCTGAATTCAGAATTCAAAAGTAACCATGACCGCCCAGCTCCTGCAGATCGAAACCACGCCCGACCTGACCGACCAGGTCTACCGCGCCCTGCTCGACGCCATCAGCGACGGCTCGCTGCCGCCCGGTCAGCGCATCACCCAGGAAGAGCTGGCCGAACAGCTCGCGGTGTCGCGCCAGCCGGTCGTGCAGGCCTTGCGCCTGCTGAAAAAAGAGGGCTTTGTGCACGATGCGCCCATGGCCAGCGGCCCGGGTGGACGCAGCCGCGGTCTGCTGGTGGCGCCGCTGGACGCCGACTGGATCGCCCAGGTTTACGAAGTGCGCGGCGCGCTGGACGTGCTGGCCGCACGACGGGCCGCGGAACGGCGCACCCGCATCGACCCGGCCGTGCTGGAGCGCGGCCGCGAAGCCGTGCGGCGCGCCAATATCCAGGCCATGATCGACGCCGACCTGGCCTTCCACCGGGCGCTCTACCAGGCCGCCGGCAACCCGCTGATCGAACAGAGCGCACTGCTGCACTGGCACCACATCCGCCGCGCCATGGGCGTCACGCTGCAGACCTCCAGCCTGCGTGAGCCGGTGTGGGACGAACACGAAGCCATCGCCCACGCCGTCGCGGCCGGCGATGCCGTGCTGGCCGAAACCCTGATGCGCCAGCACTGCGGCCTGGCCAGCCGCAACCTGGGCCACCACATGAGCCGCACTGCACCTGCCATGGCGACAGCCACCTAGAACAACTCCATGGTTCTTTTGAACCATTTGCAGCGGTTTTCAGGCCCGTCCTGAAAACCGCTTTTTTTGTCTGTCGGCAGACCGCCAACCCCTACAATTTTTCCCTTTGCCCTTGTCAAAAACACCCGAAACATGCCTGGCTCCACACCCCACACCGACCCAGTCGTCCCGCTGTCCATTGCCGTGCTGGGCATCGGCCTGATGGGCTTCCCCATGGCGCGCCGGCTGTGCGAGGCGGGTCACCAGGTGACGGCCTGGAACCGCTCGCGGGCCAAGGCCGAACGCCTGCAGCCCTTCGGCGCCCGGGTGGCCGACACACCGGCCCAGGCCGTGACGCAAGCCGACTTCGTGATCACCCTGCTGGAAAATGGCGATGTGGTGGAAGACGTGCTGTTCCGCCAGGGTGTGGCCACCGCCCTGCGCCCGGGCACGCTGGTGGTGGACATGTCTTCCATCCTGCCGCGCCAGGCCCGTGATCACGCCGCGCGGCTGGCGGCGCTGGGTGCGATGCACCTCGACGCGCCGGTGTCGGGCGGCACGGTGGGCGCCGAGGCCGGCTCCCTGGCGATCATGGCGGGCGGCGAGGTGGCCGATTTCGAGCGCGCGGCCCCGGTGTTCGGCGCCCTGGGACGCGCCACCCATGTGGGCCCCCACGGCGCGGGCCAGCTCGCCAAACTGGCCAACCAGATGATCGTCGGCATCACCATCGGCGCGGTGGCCGAGGCGCTGCTGCTGTGCGAGAAGGGCGGCGCCGACATGGCCAAGGTGCGCCAGGCGATCAGCGGCGGTTTTGCCGACAGCCGCATCCTGCAGGTGCATGGTCAGCGCATGGTCGAGCGCGACTTCGCCAAGCGCGCGGCCATCACCGTGCAGCTCAAGGACATGCGCAACGCCCTGTCCACCGCCAGCGAGCTGGGCTTTGATGCGCCGATCACCGGCCTCTTCGAACAGCTCTTCGCCCAGGCCGCCGACCACGGCCTGGCGGACCAGGACCATGCCGCCCTGTTCGTTGAACTCGCGCAGCGCAACGGCATGACCTGAGGGGCTGAGCGTCTGAAACAAACAGCGGGGTTTTGCCCCCGCTTATGTGGCGTTTGGCCAGGACGGCCACGGGAACAATCGGGAGACAACCACCCAGCGAGTCCCAGCTTGAACCCGTCCACCCTCATCGGCATGATCGCCAGCGTGCTGCTCATGGCCGTCATCGTGCTGTTTGCCGCTGACAACCCCTGGGTGTTCATCGACGGTCCGAGCATCGCCATCGTGCTGGGCGGCACGCTGGCCGCCACCTTTCTGAGCTATCCGCTGCGCGAGGTGCTGCGGGTGTTCCACCTGGTCGGCCAGGTGATGCGCCAGGAACGGCTCGATACCCGTGGTGACATCGAAGAACTCGTGGCCATCTCGCGCCTCTGGATCCAGGGCGACCTGGCCGCCGTCGAGCGGGCGCTGCTGAAGGTCAACAACCCCTTCCTGCGCACCGGCGTGCAGCTCATCATCGACCGCACGCCGGAAGACGAGATCGTGGACATGCTGCAGTGGCGCATTGCGCGCCTGCGCTCGCGCGAAACCGCCGAGGCCCAGCTCTTCCGCGTCATGGCCGGCTACGCGCCCGCCTTCGGCATGCTCGGCACCCTGCTCGGCCTGGTGAACCTGATGGACCTGCTGGGCGACGGCAACATGGGCGTCATCGGCAGCCAGCTCGCCATTGCGCTGATCACCACCTTCTACGGCGTGCTGCTCGCCAACCTGCTGTTCAAACCCATCGCCGTCAAGCTGGAGCGCCGCACCGAACAGCGCCTGGTGCTCATGAACATGGTGCTGGAAGGGATTTCCATGATGTGCGCCGGCCGCAGTCCGTCCATGATGCGGGAGACCCTCAAGGCCTTTGTCGCCCAGTACGACGACGAAATCTACGACGGCGGCGGTCCCAAAGGGCCCACCACAGGAGCAAGGACACCCCATGTCAAGCGGTGAATCGTCCCAGTTCATGACCGTCGGCGAACTGCCCCGCATGACCTTGCCCGAGAGCCCTCCGGTCCTCACCCGCAAGCCCAGGGCATCCGGTCGCGGCTACAGCCGCTGGCACCTGGAGCCGAAGGTCGAAACCGAAGAAGAAGGTTGGTTGCTGACCTACCTTGACGTCATCACGCTCATGCTGGTCATGATGGTGGTGATGCTCTCCTTTGCCGGACCGCCCGGCGGCACCAAAGCCCCGGACAGGCAGGTGGCCAACAGCCCGACGGCAGAACCCGCCCAAGCCGCAGCCGGCAACACCATCGTGCCGCCGGTACCGCTGCCCATCCCCCTGCCCCATTCCAGCAACCCGACCGGCAATGGCAGCGGCCAGCCCGAGAACCCGGTGGCCAAGCTGAAGCTCGACACCCTGGGCAGCAACATCCAGGTGGTGAACATCGACGACGTGATCCGTTTTCGCATCAGCAGCGAACTGCTGTTTGCCTCGGCCTCTGCCGTGCTGAACCCGGCCGCGCGCCCGGTGCTCGACGAACTCGCGGCCGTGTTCAAGGCCCAGCCCGACATGCGGCTGGTGGTCGAAGGCCACACCGACAGCACCCCCATCAGCTCCGAGCGTTTCCCCTCGAACTGGGAACTCTCCAGCGCACGGGCCGCCGCCGTCGCGCGTTACCTGAGCGAACAAGGCGTGGCACCGCAACGCCTGCAGGCCAGTGGCTACGCCGACACACGCCCGATGGCCGCCCCGTGGAACCCGGTCGACCGCGCCGTCAACCGCCGCGTTGAACTCACCATGGAAACCCCCAAGGCGCAGTCCCCCACGTGAACACGTGGATCAGCGGGGCGCACGGCACTTTGATAACATCTGCCCAAGTGGGGACGTAGCTCAGCTGGGAGAGCGTCGCGTTCGCAATGCGAAGGTCGGGAGTTCGATCCTCCTCGTCTCCACCATCAGCGCCACCGGGCGCTGTTCTTCAAACTCACCGGTGCCGGCAGGCGGCACCGCCCTGTGGGTTTCCCTCCGACCGATCACCCCACACGCTCATGACCCGCAAGGCCGGCACCCCCGTACCCGAACACTGGCGCTGCGACGCCGGCAGCGCATCGGTGGCGGTGCTCCACATTCCGGGCGCACTGGACCGGCGCAGGACCTTTGACATCGACGTGGCGCTCATCGTGAACGTGCCCGCCGAAGGCAACGAACCCTGGCACGAGCTCGCGGTGGAACTCGACGGCCGGCAGCAATGGCGCCGCCGCATTCCCAGCCACAGCCCCGGCCAGACCGACGGACTGGACTACCACCACCGGATCGAGCTGGAAACCGGCCGCGCGCTGCGCATCCGCGCGACCGCAGGCGTCGGCGGCTCGCGCGTGCAGCAACTCTGCATCGAGGCCCGGGAAGAAATCTAGCGGGCGGCTTTGCCCAGCACCACGTCGATGCGCCGCTGGATGCGCGCCACCTCGTCGGTTGCGCCCGCGGTCTGTGCGCGCTGCAACTGCACCTGAAGCCAGGCCAGCAGCGGACGGCGCCAGCCGCGTGCGGACGCAGTGTCAACGGCCTGCGTGATCGTGCCGGGCGTGGCCAGACCGCGCCTGAACAGCACGCCAGCGGCCACCAGACGGGACATCGGGTCGGCGATGCCGGCGAGCGCCGCGTCGGGCGCAGCCGTCGCGCCCACCAGACCCCGGTGGGCCTCAGGCAACAGCGGTGCATCGGCCGCCTGCGCAGCGCCCTTCAGATAACGCGCATAAGCCTGCTCGGCTGGAGCAGCGTCACTCGCAAGCGCTTCAAACGCGCTGCAGGGCTCAAAGTCGAGCGCCGCCGCCCGCGCGGCACAACGCAGCAACTCGACGCGCGCCAGCAGGTCCGGCCGTGCCGTGCGCGACACCTCGGCGCGCGCCCGCGCAAACTCCGCCGCCTCCACCCGGCTGTCACCACTGAGCCAGGCCTCCGCCGCCCGGTCCGCACTGCCCTTGGCATTCATCTGCCAGTCGGGCGCGGGCGGGTTGTTGCCGCAAGCGGCCAACGCCAACACCGAGACAGCTACGAAACAGCGAGCGATTCTTCTCAATTGACCCACAGCGAACAATCCGACCGGAGCGAAGTGACTTAGCCCAGAAACACCGCGGAACTGGCTTTGCCAGGCCGCAGGTGTTGCCCCCTTGAGGGGGGATGCGGCTGAGCGGATTGCCGCTTGAGGCGGCAATCCGGGGCGCAGCGAGCAAGCAACGGGGGTGTCTCGTGTCATGGCAGCTTGATCTCCGTCTCACGCGCAAACGGCCACTTGCGGTTCAGGTCGTTGATCAGCGCGTCCACCTTGCGCAGGCTCGCGTCCACATCACTTCGCAGCGCGCCCAGATCGGCGGTCGCTTCGCGCGTGTTGCTGGCGATGCCTTGTGCATCCACCAGCAAGGTGTCCAGCTTGGTCAGGCTACCGCGGGCTTCGCCGAGCAGGCCGTTGAGCTGCTGCACGGTGGTGCGGGCGTCGCCCACCAAGCCTCCACCAGTGGCGTTGCCAGACCCGCCCGGGTCCTGCCCGAACACCTGCCGGTCGGCATTGATCACCAGAGAATCCAGCCGCTTGACCAGGCCATCGGTGCGCGCCAGCACGGCGTTGGCGTTGCCCAGTGTCTTCGCCAGCTGCTTCGCATCGTCGTCGTTGCCCAGCAGCAGGCCCATCGCCCCCTGCGGCCCCTTGAGGCGATCGGTGGCCAACTGGATGTTGGCCAGCGACTGCTGCAGCGGCGCGTCCTCCTTGGTCATGTTGTTGAGGTTGTCGAGCAGGTCGCGCACCTGAGTGACCAGCTTGGGGATCTCGGCCGCTGCGTCGCCGCGCAAGACCTGCCGCACCGCGCCGTCTTCCAGCGGCGGGTCGCTCAGCACGCCGCTGTAGGCGCGGATCTTCGTACCACCCACCAGCGCCTTTTCCATCGTGAAGATGCTGGAGCTGCGCAGCCACTTGGCGTCCTTGGTGGGCACGTCCACCAGGATGCGCACATTGCCGTCCTCGGCCAGTTCCAGCTGCGCCACCTTGCCGATGGCAAAACCCGCGAAGGTCATGTCCATGCCGGCGACCACACCTTCGGAGTCGTCGGACATCAGCACCAGGCGCTGCGTGCGCTCGAAGGCGCCGCGCGCGTACATCACGTACAGCGCCGAGCCCACGATCAGTGTCAGCAACAGCAGCAGCAGGAGCGCAGCCTTGACCTCCAGGTTGTTCACCGGGGGCACGGGGTCGGGCACGGGGCCCTGGGGGTTCGTTGGGTTCATGGATGGTGTGCGCGGTGGATTCAATAGTAGTTGCCCATGAGGGACACCACTTCCAGCAGAAGAATCACCGACAGCAGACGGGCAAATTCGGTGATGTCGCTGCGCCGCGCGTAGCCGCCGCCGGCGTCGGGCTGGGCGCTCGCGGCCATGGGCACGAAGGCCACCGCCAGGCTGAAGAACAGCGTCTTGAGGCCAAAGATCAGCGAGACCGCGGGTGAAAACACACTGCCCACACTGCGGTTGTAGTCGGCCAGCGCCCAGGGCGAAAAGCCGTACACGTTCAGGTAGGTCAGCACCAGCGCAATGAAGCAGCTCAGCGCGGCCAGCAGCAGCACCGAGAACACACCGGCCAGCGCGCGCGGCAGCATGTCCAGTCGCAGCAGCTGCTGGCGCGGGCGGCGCAGACCGCGGCGGTGCTCGTCGCTCAGCAAGCGGCGGATGCGCTGCGACTCGGGCATGGTGTAACGCACGGCCACGAAGAGCGCTGCGTACAGCGGAATGAGTTCCAGCACCAGGGTGCGCACCAGCACCTCCAGCGCGTATTGCGAGAGACCGTAGCTCAGCGCCGTGGCCACCACGATGCGGATCAGCACCAGGCTCACCAGCGCCGACAGCACCAGGAACCAGGTCAGCAACGGCGCGCTGGCGCGGTACAGGTGCGCCATGATCGCGTGGCGCTCCTCGGGATCGTCGTAGCTGGAGGGCGACAGCGCCAGCACCACGATCTCGGCGCCGATCAGCAGCACCTGCCACCAGGCGCCCCAGGCGCCCAGCACCCCCCGCCCCCATCGCAGCAGCGTGTTGTGCATCGAAGCAAGCAGGTTCATGCGCCGGATCATAGCGGCGCGACGCGAAGGTGACAGCACCAGCCCGGAAGCTGGTGAAAACGCCCATGGCCGCGCACGCGGTTTGTGGATTCAATGCCCCCATCATGCCCCGCAACCGCGGGCGCTGCCGTAACAGGAGGCCTCCGTGACCCATTCCATTTCTCCCGCCGTGCGCCGCCAGACCATCGCCGACGCCCTGCACCGCACGGCTGTTCGCCTGCCCGCCAAGACCGCCATCGTCTGCGGCGACACGCAATGGACCTACGCCGAATTCGACGCACTCGTGTCGCGGCTGGCCGCCGGCCTGCACCGCATCGGCGTCGGCGAAGGCGACAAGGTGGCCGTGCTGGCGCGCAATTCGCACGGCTTCGCGGCGCTGCGCTTTGCGCTGGCGCGCCGCGGCGCGGTGCTGGTGCCGATCAACTTCATGCTCAAGGCCGACGAGGTCGCCTACATCCTGCGCCACGCGGGTGCCCACACGCTCGCCACCGACAGCGGCCTCGCCGGGCTGGCGCGCGAGGCTTCGGCGCTGGAAACGCAGGTCCAGCGGTTCATCTGGCTGCCCAGTGAAGACCCGAGCGAGCCCGCGCCCGGCATGCACCTGTTCGACGAACTCGCCGCCTGCACCGATGCCCTGCCCGCCGTGGCGCTGGGCAGCTTCGATCTGGCGCAGATCGTCTACACCAGCGGCACCGAATCCACCCCCAAGGGCGCCATGCTCACGCACGACGCGGTGTTGTGGCAGTACGTGAGCTGCGTCATCAACGCCGAGATCGCCGAGGCCGACCGCACCCTGCACGCCCTGCCGCTGTACCACTGCGCCCAGCTCGACGTGTTCTTCGGCCCGGCCATCTACATCGGCAGCAGCAACGTCATCACCGGCAAGCCCACGCCCGACAACCTGCTCGCACTGATCGAACGGCACCAGATCACCAGCTTCTTCGCCCCGCCCACGGTGTGGATCGCGCTGCTGCGTTCGCCGCTGTTCGACGCCAACAAGCTGGGCAGCCTGGCCAAGGGCTACTACGGCGCGTCCATCATGCCGGTGGAGGTGCTGAAGGAACTGGCGACGCGCCTGCCCAATGTGCGACTCTGGAACCTCTACGGCCAGACCGAGATCGCGCCGCTGGCCACCATGCTTGGCCCGGACGACCAGCTGCGCAAACCCGGCTCCTGCGGCAAGGCCGTGCTCAACGTGGAGACCCGCGTGGTCAACGACGACATGCAGGACGTGGCCGTGGGCGAGGTCGGTGAAATCGTGCACCGCTCGCCGCATTTGATGCTGGGCTACTTCAACGACCCCGAGCGCACGGCGGCCAGCTTCGACGGTGACTGGTTCCACAGCGGCGACCTGGCCATCATCGACAGCGAAGGCTTCATCACCGTGGTGGACCGCAAGAAGGACATGATCAAGACCGGCGGCGAAAACGTGGCCAGCCGCGAGGTGGAAGAAATGATCTACCGCCTGCCCGCGGTGAGCGAGGTGGCCGTGATCGGCCTGCCCGACCCGAAATGGGTGGAAGCTGTGACCGCTGTGATCGTGGTCAAGGCCGGGCAGACGCTGACCGAAGACGAGGTGCTGGCGCACTGCAGCCAGCACATGGCGCACTTCAAATGTCCGAAACGCGTGGTGTTCACCGACAGCCTGCCCAAGAACCCGAGCGGGAAGCTGCTGAAGCGGGAGCTTCGGCGGCAACACGCGTAAAGGCCAGGCACGCGCGAGCGCACCCGGCACGCTCGCCTATTTCCGCTGCATGCGCTCCAGATGGTCGATCAGGTCGTCGATACGCCGCTGTGCGGCCCGCTCGGCCTGCTCCTCGGTACCGCCCACTTTCTTCACCCGATCAGAGTAAATACGGCCCCAGGCGGGCATTTCGCGCGTCCCGTGCAAGCCGATGTCCGCGGTGCCGCGCCCGTCGATCATCGCGGCCACCCGGTCCTTCGGAAACACTCCGCCGTTGCGCTGGGCCAGCCGCGTCAGGTCGCTCGGCCGGGCCACCAGGTAGGGCGCCAACGGGCCGTCACCGCGCCCAGCCACACCGTGGCAGCTGGCGCAGCTGTTCTCGAAGTCCCAGCGGCCAGGATCTCCCGGGCGCTGCGTCGTGGCCTGTGCGTGTGCCGCCCCCGCCAGCCACACAACACCACCCGCCACCAGCCACTTCCATGCCAACGTGCCCATGCTGCTTTCCTTTGTATTGAAATCTGTTGCGAACGGGAGACACAGTACCACCCCGGTCTGAAGTGATCCGCCCGGGACATCCTGAGAATGTTGGTTTCGCGCTCAGGACCCGGTTGTGCCTTCCCGAAATCCGTTCTACCGCCCACCCCGTTCCAGCGCCCAGGCCACGTGCTCGCGCACGAGCGCACTGGGCTCTGCACTGCGGGAGGCCAGGGCCTGGCGCAGGGCATCCCCCTCTTTGCCCACCTCCTTCGACAACGCATTCCCCATCGCCACCGCGATGTTGCGCAGCCAGCGCTCGTGCCCGATGCGGCGGATCGGGCTGCCCTCGGTGCGGCGCAGGAATTCGTCTTCTGACCAGGCAAACAACTCGACCAGCGTCGCGCCCGCGAGGCCTTCGCGCGGGTCGAAGTCGGGCAAGGGGCTGCGCTGCGCGAACTTGTTCCAGGGGCACACCAGCTGGCAGTCGTCGCAGCCGTAGATGCGGTTGCCGATCAGCGGGCGCAGGTCTTCGGGAATGGGGCCGGCGTGTTCGATGGTGAGGTAGCTGATGCAGCGGCGTGCGTCCAGCCGTTGCGGGCCGAGGATGGCCTGGGTCGGGCAGATGTCGATGCATGCCGTGCAGGCACCGCAATGCTCGCTCACCGGCTCGCTGACGGGCAGGGCGAGGTCCACGTAGATCTCGCCCAGGAAGAACATCGAGCCGCCTTCGCGGTTGAGCACCAGTGTGTGTTTGCCGCGCCAGCCCTGGCCGCTGCGGCTGGCGAGTTCGGCCTCAAGCACGGGCGCGGAGTCGGTGAACACGCGATGGCCCAGCGGGCCCACTTCGGCTGCGATGCGTTCGGCCAGTTTCTGCAAGCGGCTGCGCAAGACCTTGTGGTAGTCGCGGCCCCGGGCGTAGAGCGAGACCACGGCCTCGCCCGGCCGCGCCAACCGGCCGAACTCGATCGCCTGCCAGCCTTCGGGCGTGTCGCGCGGCAGGTAGTCCATGCGCGCGGTGATCACGCTCACGGTGCCCGGCACCAGCTCGGCCGGGCGCGCGCGCCTGAGGCCGTGGCTGGCCATGTAGCCCATGTCACCGTGAAATCCGGCCTGCAACCAGGCGTTCAAACCCGGTTCGGCCGCAGAAAGATCCACCCCGGTCACGCCGATTTGTGAAAATGCAAGCTCTTGGCCCCAGGCCTGAATCTGTGAGACGAGTTGAGCAGCAACAAAACCGGTTTTCATGTTCCGCCCATTGTAGAAACGGGTTCGGGAACGCCGCACGTCTCGCCAGCGGAGATGGGTGGGGCTGTGCCCGTGCTGCAGCTTCACTGGGACAGCGAAGAAGACACATTGGCTTTTGCCAGCCGCCTGGCCACCTGCCCGGCCCTGGCCCACGCCACGATCACGCTGCACGGCGACCTGGGCGCGGGCAAGACCACCTTCGTGCGCCACCTGCTGCGTGCCCTGGGTGTGAGCGGGCGCATCAAGAGCCCGACCTATGCGGTGGTCGAACCGCACAGCAGCATCGACTGCCCTTTCATGCCCGACGACGAAGTCCTGCACATCTGGCATTTCGATTTTTACCGTTTCACCGACCCGCGAGAATGGGAAGATGCGGGTTTTCGCGAACTTTTTGCCAGCCCCGGCCTCAAGCTGGTGGAGTGGCCCGAGCGTGCGGCCGACACCCTGTCCACCGTGGACGCTGACATCCAGATCGAGCCCGACGCCATGAACCCCGCATTCAGCGACGAAGCCGACAGCGCACGCCGCGTTCGTTTCACCGCCTACACCCCCACTGGCCGGCACCTGCTGGAAACACTGAAGGCATGACACAGAGCAAAAACGGCCCGAACCGCCGCGCCCTGCTGCAGGCCGGCTCGCTGGTGCTGCTGCTGGGCACGCAGCAGATCGCGCGAGGCGCCAGCGTGGTGGCGGTGCGCATCTGGCCCGCACAGGACTACACGCGCGTGACCATCGAGTCCGATGGCGAACTCAAGGCGCGCCAGACCACTGTGAACGTTCCTCCACGCCTGACGCTGGACATCGAGGGCATCGACCTCGTGAACGGCATGCGCGAGCTGGTGGGCAAGCTCAAGCCGGACGACCCCAACATCGCGGGCATCCGCGTCGAGCAGCGCAAGGGCAAGCTGGTGCAATTGCACATCGATCTCAAGCAAGCCATCCAGCCCCAGGTGTTCAATTTGCAGCCGGTGGCGGCCTACCAGCACCGCCTGGTGTTCGACCTGTACCCGGTCCACGCGCCCGACCCGCTCGAAGAACTGATTGCCCAGCGCATGAAGGAGCTGGACGAAGCCAGCGCACGCGCCGCGCGCCTGCTGGGGATCGAAACCGATGCGCTGGACAGCCCGGCCGGCACCGATGATCCCCTGGGCGAGCTGCTCGCGCGCAACGGCCATGTGCCGCTGGACAAGCCAGCAACCGCCACGTCCAACATCCCCCCGACCACCACCGGGAAAGCGCCCGCAAAGGCCGCTCCGCGGCCAGCCCTCGGGAGCATCACCGACCGCCTGATCATCGTCGCGCTCGACCCCGGCCACGGGGGCGAAGACCCCGGTGCCATCGGCCCCGGTGGGACCAAGGAAAAGGACGTGGTACTCAAGGTGGCCCATCGCCTGCGCGACCGCATCAACGCCACCCGTGTCAACGGCAACCCCATGCGCGCCTACCTCACGCGCGACGCCGACTTCTTCGTGCCCCTGGGCACGCGGGTGAAAAAGGCGCAGCGCGTCAAGGCCGACCTGTTCATCAGCCTGCACGCCGACGCCTTCATGACACCCCAGCCCCAGGGCGCCAGCGTGTTCGCGCTCAGCACCAAGGGCGCAAGCAGCGCCGCGGCGCGCTGGATGGCGAACAAGGAAAACGCGGCCGATCTGGTGGGCGGCATCAACGTCAAGGCCAAAGACGCCACCCTGCAGCGCGCCCTGCTCGACATGAGCACGACTGCCCAGATCAAGGACAGCCTCAAGCTCGGCAGCGCGATGCTGGGCGAAGTGAAACGTGTGGGCAAGCTGCACAAACCGCGCGTGGAGCAGGCGGGATTTGCCGTGCTCAAGGCGCCCGACATCCCGAGCGTGCTGGTCGAAACCGCCTTCATCAGCAACCCGGACGAAGAGCGGCGACTCAACAGCGATAAATACCAGACCGACCTGGCCGAGGCCCTGCTCAAGGGCATCGTCAAATACTTCAGCGCCAACCCGCCGCTGGCGCGGTCGCGGCAGTTCTGATCAGGGCGCCGCAGCGGCCCGCGCTTTTTCGGCCCGCGCTGCCCGCCAGCCGCCGAAGATCGCGATCAGCCCCGGCACGAAGATCAGCGCCCAGATGATCTTGGACAGGTTGGCCTGCACCCAGGGCAGGTTGCCAAAGAAGTAGCCGGCGGCGGTCAGGCCGATCACCCAGACCACCGCGCCCACCACGTTGTAGGCGGTGAACTTGCTGCGCGTCATCTCGGCCACGCCCGCCACAAAAGGCGCGAAGGTGCGGATGAAGGGCATGAAGCGCGCCAGGATGATGGTCACGCCGCCATAGCGCTCGTAGAAGTTGTGCGCCTGGTTGAAGGCGTTCTTGTTGAAGAAGCGCGAGTTCTCCCACTGGAACACCTTGGGACCGAAATAGCGCCCGATGCTGTAGTTGGTCTGGTCACCCAGGATGGCCGCCAACAACATCAGGCCGGCCGCCAACGGCCAGTCCATCACCCCGGCGCCGCACAGCGCGCCGACGATGAACAGCAGCGAGTCGCCCGGCAGGAAAGGCATGACCACCAGGCCGGTTTCCACAAAGATGATGGCAAACAGCAGCGCGTACACCCAGGCGCCGTAGGTTTGCACGAAGACCTGCAGGTGTTTGTCCACATGCAGCACGAAGTCGATCAGGGTCAGAACAATTTCCATGGGGATGGATTATCCAGTCCCGACGCCTACAATTTCCGAGTGAACGCATCCATCTCCCTCCCGACCCGCCGCCCGATCCTCGAACTCCCCGACGAACTGATCAGCCAGATCGCGGCCGGCGAGGTGGTCGAACGGCCCGCCTCGGTGGTGCGCGAACTGGTGGACAACGCGCTGGACGCCGGCGCCACCCAGGTCACCGTGCGCCTGCAGGCCGGTGGCGTGCGGCTCATCAGCGTGGAAGACAACGGCTGGGGCATCCACCGCACCGAGCTGCCCACCGCGCTCAAGCGCCACGCCACCAGCAAGATCGCCAGCCTGGGCGACCTGGAATCGGTGCACACCATGGGCTTCCGTGGCGAGGCGCTGGCCGCCATCTGCTCGATCGCCGAGGTCTCGGTGCTCACGCGCACGGACAGCGGCGACGAACCGCACGGCTGGCTGCTCGACGGCCGCAGCGGCGAGCTGCAGCCCACCGCGCGCGGCCCGGGCACCACGGTCGAGGTGCGTGAACTGTTTTTCGCCACGCCGGCGCGGCGCAAGTTCCTGAAAACCGACGCCACCGAACTCGCCCACTGCATCGAAGCCGTGCGCCGCCATGCGCTGGCGCGGCCCGAGGTGGGCTTTGCGATCTGGCACGACGGCAAGCTGGTGGCGCAGTGGCGCGCCGTGGCGGCCGACCTCGCCGGTAGCGGGCTGCTGGACGCGCTTCGCCAGCGCCTGGCCGACGTGCTGGGCGAAGACTTCATTCAGCAGGCGGTGGCGGTCAACTGGCCGGCCGACGCCGTGCCGGGCGAAATGGCCCTGGCCGATGGCGTGCAGCGCCTGCGCGTCTGGGGTTTTGCCGGCGTGCCCGACGCGGCGCGCTCGCGCAGCGACTGGCAATACGCCTACGTGAACGGCCGCTTCGTGCGCGACAAGGTGATCGGCCACGCCGCGCGCAGCGCCTATGAGGACGTGCTGCACGGCCACCGCCAGCCGGTCTACGCGCTCTACGTGAGCCTGGACCCGACGCGGGTGGACGTGAACGTGCACCCGACCAAGATCGAGGTGCGTTTCCGCGACAGCCGCGAGGTGCACCAGGCCGTGCGCCACGCGGTGGACGCTGCGCTGGCCGTGCCGCGTTCGGCTGCCGCTGCCAGCGCGCAAGCTGCGTTGCCGCATGGCGAAGCCGGCGCGAGCCCGTCCCCTTCGGCAGGCGCGTGGACGCCACCCGAGCGCCTGCCCTCCACGCTGGGGGGGGCGCAGAATGCGCTGCCGTTCCAGCGCCACGCGCCACCCGACGCCATCGGCCAGCGGGTGAGCGACCTCGGGGCTTTGTGGGGCAACAGCGCCCAGGGCGCCGCTCCCGGGTTCGATGCGACGAGCACGTCGACCCGCATGTTGCAGGCAGACGGAATACGCAGCGAGCCGGCCGAAATCCCTCAACTGCCCGATGGCGACTGGCCGCTCGGTCGCGCCATCGCGCAGCTGCAAGGCATCTACATCCTGGCCGAAAACGCCCAGGGCCTGGTGGTGGTGGACATGCACGCTGCGCACGAGCGCATCGTCTACGAACGCCTCAAGCAGCAGATGGACAACGAGCAACTGGCCAGCCAGCCGCTGCTGATCCCGGCCACCTTCGCCGCCACGCCCACCGAAGTGGCGACCGCCGAAGACAGCGGCGTGGTGCTGGCCATGCTGGGTCTGGAGGTGGTGCCGTTTTCACCCAGGACGCTGGCGGTGCGCGCCGTGCCGACCACGCTGGCACAAGGCGACCCGGTGGAGCTGGCGCGCAGCGTGCTCGCCGAGCTGGGCCAGCACGACGCCAGCACCGTGGTGCAACGCGCCCGCAACGAGTTGCTGGCCACCATGGCCTGCCACGGCGCGGTGCGCGCCAACCGACGCCTGACGCTGGACGAGATGAACGCGCTGCTGCGCCAGATGGAAGTGACCGAGCGTTCCGACCAGTGCAACCACGGCCGCCCGACCTGGCGCCAGGTCAGCATGCGCGAGCTGGACGCGCTGTTCCTGCGCGGACGCTGAACCCAGGACATCCCCGATGCACCCACTGCTCGACAACGTCTTCTGGCACGCCATGGTCGGCCCGCAAGCGCATTGGGCCGTCGGCTCGGGCAACGCGCGCCGTTACGCTCCGGGCTTTTCGCCCATCGTCGGGTTTGCCGACCCCGAGCGCCCCGACTTCGACGCCTTGGCGCCCCACTGCGGCCCCGACGAACATTTCTACTGCGCCGGCTGGTCAGGCCCTGCGCCCGCGGGCTGGGCGGTCGAGGCCGAGACCACCATGCACAAGATGGTCTGGGCCGGCGAGGCCCCCGCGCGCGACGAAGCGCCCGACGCCCGACCCATCACCAACGAACACCTGGACCAGGTGCTGGCGCTGGCCGATCTCACCCGCCCGGGACCGTTCGGCCCGCGCACCATCGAGCTCGGCGAGTACTTCGGCCTGTTCGACGGCGAACGCCTCATGGCCATGGCCGGCGAACGCAGCTTTGCCGGCGCGCTGCGCGAGGTCAGCGGCGTCTGCACCCACCCGGACTTCCAGGGTCGCGGGCTGGCCAAACGCCTGATGCTCAAGCTCGTCGCGCACCAGATCGCGCGTGGCGAAACCCCGTTCCTGCATGTGATGAGCGACAACACCGGCGCCCTGGGCCTGTACCAGCGCATGGGTTTTCGCACCCACCGCGAAGTGGTGGTCCGCGTCATCGCGCGGCATTCAGTCAATCCAGGGTCTGCCGGTAGCGTTTGAGCGCCACCGCGCCGGCGATCGCCAGAAACAGCAACATGGGCCAGAGGTCGGCCCAGAGCTGCGGCGCCTGGTTGCCCTTGAGCATGATGCCGCGCACGATGCGCAGGAAGTGCGTCAGCGGCAGGCCCTCGCCGAGCCACTGCGCCCAGACCGGCATGCCGCGGAACGGGAACATGAAACCCGAGAGCAGCATGGACGGCAGGAAGAAAAAGAAGGTCATCTGCATCGCCTGCAGCTGGTTGCGCGCGATGGTCGAAAAGGTGAAACCCACCGCCAGATTGGCCACCATGAAGACACCGATCATCGCCATCAGCAACACGAAACTGCCCACCATGGGCACCTCGAACAGCAGCCAGGCCGCGCCCAGGATCACGCCGAGCTGCACATAGCCGATCACCACGTAGGGCAGGATCTTGCCCACCATCACCTCCAGCGGCCGCACCGGTGTGGCGAGCAGGTTTTCCATCGTGCCGCGCTCGCGTTCGCGCGTCATGGCCAGCGAGGTCAGCATCACCATGGTCATGGTGAGGATGGTGCCGATCAGGCCAGGCACGATGTTGTAGCGCGACAGGCCCTCGGGGTTGTAGCGCCGGTGGATTCTCAGCTCGAACGGCGCCGCGCCCTTCTGCAGCGTCTGCAGCGGGCCGGTGAGATCGTGGCGCAGGGCCAGGTTCGTCATCTCGCCGAGCGCGGCGATCGCGTTGCCCGAGGCCGAGGGGTCGGTGGCGTCCACCGAGACCAGCACCGCCGGGCGCTCGCCGCGCACCACGTCGCGCGAAAAACCGGGCGGGATCACGATCATGAACTGCACCTCGCCCGCGGCCACCAGGGCGTCGGCCTCGGCTTGGCTGGTGCCCTGGTGCACCACCTTGAAATAGCCGGTGTTCTGCAGCGAGGCCACCAGGCTGCGCGCCAGCGGGCCGGCGTCGGCCGCGACCACCGCCGTGGGCAGGCCCTTGGGGTCGGTGTTGATGGCGTAACCGAACAGCACCAGCTGCATCACCGGCACGCCCACCGCCATGGCGAAGGTGAGCCGGTCGCGCAGCATCTGCTGGAATTCCTTGATGAACACGGCCCAGGTGCGCGCGGGCGAAAACCACTTCATGGTTGATCCGTCCGATCGTTGCCGAAGTTGTCCTGCGCCTGGTCGATCAGGCTGATGAACACGTCCTCCAGGTTGGCCCGAGCCTCGCGCAGCACCACGCCGCTCTCGCCCTGGAAAGCGCCCAGCGACTGCGCCAGCAGCGCGGCGTCGCGCCCGGCCACGTGCAGCGTGTTGCCGAAGGCGACGACGTTCTGCACGCCCGGCAAGGCGCGCAGGCGTTCGCTCAGGTCCTGCACGGCAGCGCCTTCTAGCGCCCAGACGCTCAGGCCCGCCGCGTCCACGATCTCGCGCTCGTTGCCGCGCGCGAGCACCTTGCCGTAGGCGATGTAGACCAGGTCGTGGCAGCGCGCGGCCTCGTCCATGTAGTGGGTGGACACCAGCACCGTGATGCCCTGCGCGGCCAGGCGGTGGATCTGGTCCCAGAAGTCGCGCCGCGCCTTGGGGTCCACACCGGCCGTGGGCTCGTCGAGCAGCAGCAGGCGCGGCCCGTGGATCAGGCAGGCGGCCAGCGCCAGGCGCTGCTTCCAGCCGCCCGAGAGCGTGCCAGCGAGCTGGCGCTGGCGCGCCTGCAGGCCCAGCTGCTCCAGCGCCCGGTCCACCGCCGCGCGGCGCCCGGGCAGCTCGAACAGGCGGGCCACGAAGTCCAGGTTTTCGCGGATCGAGAGGTCGTCGTAGAGGCCGAACTTCTGCGTCATGTAGCCCACCTGGCGCTTGATGGCGGCGGCCTCGCGGCGGAAGTCCAGCCCCAGGCACTGCCCCTCGCCCGCGTCGGGGCGCAGCAGACCGCAGAGCATGCGGATGGTCGTGGTCTTGCCGCTGCCGTTGGGGCCGAGGAAACCGCAGATGCGGCCCTGGCCCACCTGCAGGGTCACGTCGTCCACCACGGCGCGACCGTCGTAGCGCTTGGTCAGGCCGCGCACGTCGATGGCGAGCGGGTCCATCTCAGCGGTCCATCCTGTCGGAGCGCCGTCCGTGGCGCCGGAGAAGGTGCAAGCCAAGGACACCGCCGGGCCGGCTTTGCCGGACGGCTGGTGTCGCCCCCTGGAGGGGGTCGCGCGCAGCGCGGCGGGGGAGTTTCATCGCGATTCCAGGCGGGTCACGTCCAGCGGCTGGCCGGGGTGCAGGCGGTTGGCGTCGGCCGGGCGTGGCGCCGCTTCCACCAGGAACACCAGCCGGGCGCGCTGGGCGTTGGAGTAGATCACCGGCGGCGTGAATTCCGGGCCACTGGCGATGCGCGTGATGCGCGCCGGAATCGCCTCGCCGCAGCCGTCGCAGGCCAGGGCCACCCACTGCCCGGTGGCGAGCGCGCCGACCTCGGTCTCGGGCACGTAGAACCGGGCCTTCACGCCGCCCGGCGGCAACAGCGACAGCACCGGCTGCCCCGGCGCCACGGTTTCGCCGACGCGGAAAAACACCTCGGCCACCTGGGCATCGGTGGGCGCGGACTGCTGCTTCTGGGCCAGCCGCCAGTCGCTCTGGCGCAGCACCTGGCGCGCGGCCTCGGCCTGGGCCTCGGCGGCGTCGGTTTCGTCGCTGCGCGCCGGCAGGGCCGCCACGCGCAGGGCGGCCTCCAGTTCGGCCACCCGGCCGTTCGCCTGGTCGAGTGCGGCTTTGGCGGCGTCCTGGCTGGCCTGCGATACAAAACCCTGGGCCACCAGATCCCGCTGGCGCGCCCAGGCGGTCTGCGCCAGCGCGGCCTGCGCACGGGCCTGCGCCAGCTGGGCGCGGGTGACGGCCACCTCGTCGCTGCGCCGGCCTTTGGTGGTGTTGGCGGCCTGGGCCAAGGTGCCGGCCAGGCGCGCCCGGGCTTCGGCCTGCGCCGCCTGTTCGGCCTGCGCGTCGAGCGCGAACAAGGTGTCGCCCTGCCGGACCCGGTCACCCGCCCGCACGGTCAGTGTGTCGAGCCGCCCACCCACCGGGGACGACACGTGCACATAGTCGCCCTCGACATAACCCGACCAGCCCGCCGGCGGCGCCTCACCGCAGGCCAGCAGCCCGGCAACCAGGGCCAGCGCCGCGGCCAGGCCCGGTGCGCGGCGGATGAAACGGGGAAACACGCTGTCGGTCATGGGCTGGTCGTCCGTTGGGGTCCAGGCGGAGGGTAGGCGCTCCGCGGGCTTTGTTCATTCTGCCTTGAACTTTTCGGGTCGGGTCGCATCACTCCTTGCCATGAAGCGCCTGCTGATCGTCCTTTTTGCTGCGGCCGCTGTGCTGACCGGCTGTGCCACCCTCGACCAGCGGCAGCGCGCCTGGATCTTCCAGCCCTCGGACCGCAGCTGGTGGCGCGGGGACGAGGCCGCGGCCGGCATGGACGATGTCTGGATCAACTTCCAGTCGCAGGAAACCGGGCAGCCGGTGAAGCTGCATGGCCTGTGGCTGGCCCACGAAAACTTCACCACGCGAGCGAATGCCCCCGTGCTGCTCTACCTGCACGGCGCGCGCTTCAACGTCACTGGCTCAGCCTTCCGCGCGCGCCGCATGCAGGAACTGGGCTTTTCGGTGCTGGCGATCGACTACCGGGGCTTCGGCAAGAGCTCGTCCGGGCTGCCCTCGGAAACCATAGCCTACGAAGACGCCCGGGCCGCATGGGACTGGCTTGGACAACAGTACCCCGGTCGACCGCGCTACATCTTCGGCCACTCGCTGGGGAGCGCCATCGCCATCGAACTCGCGGCCCAGGTGGGCGACGAAGCAGGCACGCTGGTCGAGGGCGGTTTCACGTCCATCCCCGACGTGGTCAGCACCTTCAAGTGGGGCTGGCTGCCGGTGGGGCCGCTGATCACCCAGCGTTTTGAAGCGGTCAAGCGCGTGCCGGTGATCGGCTCTCCGCTGCTGGTGGTGCACGGCGGGGAGGACCGGCTGATCCAGCCCGAACTGGGGCGCCGCCTGTTTGAGGCCGCCACCGGACCCAAGGCCTTCGTGCTGGTGGAAGGCGGCTCGCACCACAACACCAACTCGGTGGGCCAGCCGCAGTACCGGGTGGCCCTGACCGACCTGTTCGGACTCCCCTAGCGCTGCACCGCCGGCCGCACAGGCCGGAACCCACGGGTCCATGCCAAGGCACCAAATCAGTGCCTACGGTTATATCGACCATGGCACGCACCAATACAGCACTCAAAGCACCCAATCAGTGCCATATCACTGGGCGAAATACCGATTTCGCATAATTCAACGCACTTTTTTGGAGCATTTAACGCATGAAGTACGCCTCGGTCCACGACTTTCTGTCCCACGTCGCCCTGCGCAATCCCGGCCAACCCGAGTTCCTGCAGGCCGTCACGGAAGTGATGGAAAGCCTCTGGCCCTTCATCTCGGCCCACCCGAAGTACGCCGAACAAGGCCTGCTCGACCGCCTGGTTGAACCGGAACGCATCGTGATTTTCCGCGTGTCCTGGCTGGACGATCACGGCCGCGTGCAGGTCAACAAGGGCTACCGGATCCAGCACAGCATGGCCATCGGCCCCTACAAGGGCGGCCTGCGCTTCCACCCCTCGGTCAACCTGTCGGTGCTGAAGTTCCTGGCCTTCGAGCAGACCTTCAAGAACGCGCTGACCACGCTGCCCATGGGTGGTGGCAAAGGCGGCTCGGACTTCGACCCCAAGGGCAAAAGCCCGGCCGAAGTGATGCGTTTCTGCCAGGCCTTCGCCAGCGAGCTGTTCCGCCACGTGGGCGCCGACACCGACGTGCCGGCCGGCGACATCGGCGTGGGCGGTCGTGAGGTCGGCTTCATCGCCGGCATGGTCAAGAAGCTGAGCAACCGGGCCGACTGCGTCTTCACCGGCAAGGGACTCGCTTTCGGCGGCTCGCTGGTCCGCCCGGAAGCCACCGGCTACGGCACGGTGTACTTCGCGCAGGAGATGCTCAAGACCCAGGGCAAGTCGTTTGACGGCCTGCGCGTGAGCGTCTCCGGCTCGGGCAACGTGGCCCAGTACGCGGTCCAGAAAGCCCTGGAGCTCGGGGCCCGGGTGATCACCGTGTCCGACTCCAGCGGCACCATCGTGGATGAAGCCGGCTTCACCGCCGAGAAGCTCGCCATCCTGATGGACGTGAAGAACCACCACTACGGCCGCGTGAGCGACTACGCCGAACGCACCGGCGTGAAGTTCGAAGCCGGGGTGCGGCCCTGGCATGTGCCGGTGGACGTGGCCCTGCCCTGTGCGACCCAGAACGAGCTGGACGGGAACGATGCCCGCACGCTCATCGGCAACGGCGTGCTCTGCGTGGCTGAGGGCGCCAACATGCCTTCCACCATCGAGGCCGCCAAGGCCTTCGAGGTGGCCGGTGTGCTGTACGCCCCGGGCAAGGCCAGCAACGCCGGCGGCGTGGCCACCTCCGGTCTGGAGATGAGCCAGAACGCGCTGCGCCTGTCCTGGCCACGCGAGGAGGTGGACGGTCGCCTGCTGCAGATCATGCAGGGCATTCACGCCGCCTGCCTGGCCCACGGCAAGCGCGCCGACGGCAGCGTGAGCTACATCGACGGCGCCAACATCGCCGGCTTCGTGAAGGTGGCCGACGCCATGCTGGCCCAGGGCGTCATTTAGCGCGTCCCGCGGCGGGTGAAACGCCGGCCCGTCCAGGCCCCTGGCTGCCGCGCTCTGACACCATTGCTTCTGCTACCCTCGACTGGATGTCCGCCAAGCCCTCTTCCATGTCGCCAGGCCTGATCGTGCTGGTGCTCTCGCTGCTGCTGGGTCTGCAACCCGTCACCACCGACCTTTACCTGCCCGCCCTGCCCGCCATGACCCAGGGCTTTGGCGCGGCGATGTCGCAGGCCCAGCTCACGCTGACCGCGCTGCTGCTGGCTTTCGGCCTGTCGCAGATGGTGTGGGGGCCACTGTCGGACCGCTTCGGCCGCCGGCCGGTGCTGCTGGTGGGCATGCTGCTCTACGTGGTGGCCTCGGTGGGCAGCACGTTTTCCGCCTCGATGGACCAGCTCATCGTCTGGCGCGCGCTGCAGGGCGTGGCGATGGGCGCGGGCGTGATGTGCGCACGCGCCATCGTGCGCGATCTCTACGCCCCGGTGGACGGTGCCCGCATCATGTCCAAGGGCCTCACCGGTCTGGGTGTGATCGCCTGCGCGAGCGCGCCGCTGGGGGGCCTGCTGGCGCAGTATCTGGGCTGGCGCGTGGCGCTGATGGCGGTGGCCGTGTTCGGCGCCGGCACGCTGCTGCTGGTGGCCCTGCGCTTCGAGGAAACCCTGGCACGGAAGAACCCGCGCGCGCTGGAGCCGATCACGCTGCTGCGCACCTGGTGGACCATCCTGCAGAACCCCACCTTCTGGGCTTTCACGCTGCTGGCCACCACGTCCTACGGCGGCCTGTTCACCTTCCTCGCCGCGTCTTCGTTCGTCTTCATCCAGGTGCTGGGGCTGTCGCAGCCGGCCTATGGCCTGGCCATGTTCACCATGTCGCTGAGCTACATCCTCGGCACCTTCATCTGCCGCCGCCTGCTGCCACGCCTCGGCGTGCGCAAGACGGTGGCGCTGGCGGGCGCCTGCACCCTCACCGCCGGCACCAGCATGGGCCTGCTCGCGCTGGCGGGCGTGCAGCACGTGGCCGCCATCATGGTGCCGTTCTACCTTTTCATGCTGGCCCACGGCGTGCACCAGCCCTGCGGCCAGAGCGGCGCCGTCGGGCCGTTCCCGCAGGCCGCGGGCGCGGCCTCGGCGCTGAGCGGTTTCATGATGATGATCGCGGCCTTCTTCATGGGCGGCTGGTTGGGCAGGAGCCTGGCGGCCATCGCCCAGGGCCAGGGCAGCGTGCTGCCGCTGACCAACGGCGTCTGGTTCTGGAGCGTGCTGATAGCGGCCACGGCCTGGACGCTGGTGCAGCGCTTTGGTGAGATGAAGACGCCACCGGTGCGCACCACCGCCGGAGCAACGAATGCCAGCTGAACGGCCGCGTTGCCTGGCCATTGCCGGGCCCACCGCCAGCGGCAAGAGCGCCGCTTCGCTGGCCATCGCACAGCGCTGGCCGGTGGAGATCATCAGCGTCGACTCGGCCCTGGTCTACCGCGGCATGGACATCGGCACCGCCAAGCCCACGCCCGCCGAACGGGCCCAGGTGCCGCACCACCTGATCGACACCACCGATCCATTGGAGTCCTACAGTGCCGCCGGCTTCGTGGCCGACGCCACGCGGATGATCGGCGAGATCCAGGCGCGCGGGCGCACGCCGCTGCTGGTGGGCGGCACCATGCTGTATTTCAAGGCGCTGATGCAGGGCCTCAACCAGATGCCGCGCGCCGACGCCGCCGTGCGCCAGGCCATCGAGGCGCGCGCCGCCCAGCTCGGCTGGCCCGCGCTGCACGCCGAACTCGCGAGCGTGGACCCGGTGACGGCGGCGCGCCTGTTCCCCAACGACTCGCAGCGCATCCAGCGCGCGCTCGAAGTTTTCGAGGTCTCGGGCCAGCCGATCTCGGCCTTCCAGACCGGGCCGGACGCGTCCACGCCGACCAGCCCGATCGCGCCCGGCGCCCTGCTCTCGCTCGAACCGCAGGACCGCGCCTGGCTGCACGCGCGCATCGCCCAGCGTTTCGACGCCATGCTGGCGGCGGGCTTCCTGGACGAGGTGCGGGCGCTGCGCGCGCGCGGCGACCTGCACCCCGATCTGCCGTCCATGCGCTGCGTCGGTTACCGCCAGGCCTGGGAGGCGCTGGACGCCCACGGTGAAACACCCAGCGCGCCCCAGCTCGCCGAGCTGCGCGACCGCGGCATCTTCGCCACGCGCCAGCTCGCCAAACGCCAGATCACCTGGCTGCGCTCCATGCCGGAACGCGTGGTCGTGGCCTGCGACGCGCCCGATGCGCTGGAACAGGTGCTGCAATGGGCCAGCCGCTGGCTGGACGCACCAGCCGGGGAAGTCGCATGAGCGCCGCCCGGCCGCTCCGAAGGCGCTCAGCCCCGCAGTGCGCAGCACGGAGGGCCGTCCAGTGAGCCTCGTCATCCACAACCTGAGCAAACGCTATGGCGACACGCCCGTGTTCAGCCAGGTGAACCTGCGCGTCGAGCCGGGCGAGTTCATCGCCATCGTCGGCGAATCCGGCGTGGGCAAATCCAGTCTGTTGAACTGCATGGCCGCGCTGGACGACTGGAGCGAGGGCACGATCACGCACGACGGCGTGGACCTCGGCACGCTGGGCGAGGTGCAGCGGGCCCACTGGCGGCGCGAAAAGCTCGGTTTCGTGTTCCAGGCGTTTCACGTGTTGCCGCACCTGGACGTGGCGCAGAACGTGGGGCTGCCGCTGCTGCTGCTGAAGCGCCCGGACCCGGCGCGCGTGGCGCAGATGCTCGAAGCGGTGGGCCTGGGCGGACTCGGCGAGCGCCTGCCGGCCCAGCTCTCCGGCGGGCAGCTGCAGCGCGTGGCGATCGCGCGCGCCCTGGTGCACCGCCCCAGCCTGCTGCTCGCCGATGAGCCCACCGGCAACCTCGACCCTTCCACCGCAGCGCAGGTGATGGGCGTGCTGCAGCAGCAGGCGGCCGACAGCGGCGCGGCGCTGGTGCTGGTGACGCACTCCGAGACGGCCGCTGCGCGGGCGCAGCGCGTGCTGCAACTCACCGCGACAGGCTGCCACTGAGGCCGACCCGGTCGCCTTGACCACGTCGCGCTCAGCGACCTCACAGGCTCCCGTCCCCGCTGTCGCCAGCCACCAACCCGCACGGGCGCGGCGCGGCGGCCCTCGCGCTGCCGTGCCCCATCGGTCGGGGTTTTCCAGCGCCCCTTCCCGTTTCACCCCCTTCATCGCCCAAATACATCAAGTGCATTGATGTACCTTTATTGCATTGCAAACCATTGCACCACTGGGGTTTACCTTGCTGTTGCGAGTCCGCTTCAAATCGAGTTACGTACCTGGAACAAGCACATTTCAAGGGTTAATACCAAATTGCAAACGTTTGCATCGATGCTCGAATAACGCCACTTTCCAGTTGGGTTTTGTTCTATTGATATGAAACTCAGATACCGGAAAGGTGTTTGTCTGTTCACCCCATTCCTACATCCGGAGCCAAGTCCATGCACAACGTTTTCAAACTGGCCGCTGTTGCCGCCCTCTGTTCCTCCGCCGTTGCGGCCCACGCCGAGCTGTCGCTCGATGCCAACCTCGAGCTCGACACCACCTACACCAACGCCGTCGATGCTCCGGCCAGCAACGCCCGTGAAAGCGACCTGGGCATGGGTGGCCGCGTGGAGTTCAACGTCGGCGCCAAGGCCACCAACGGTGACGCCTTCGTGGCCGCCCGTGCTTCGCTGCTGTTGAAGAAAGACGGCGACACCGGCATGGACGACATGTGGGTGCAGTTCGGCAACGCCGGCATGGACCTCAAGCTCGGCCGCTTCGAAGCCTACGACCTCTTCCCCGTGGGCAAGGACACCGTGGTCGAATACGCCGGCTACACCCCCTACCAGGCCAACATGCTGCGCGGCCGCAAGGGCCGCGACGTCGCCCACGGTGCCCTGGGCGTGAACGCAGCGCCCGGCCTGCGCTTTGAACTGGGTCTGGTCTACAGCAAGGACGAGGGCGAAGCCCGCGGCATCCGTCCGGCTGTGGGCTACACCACCGGCCCGCTGACCCTGCGCGCCGGCGTGGAGTCGGTCAAGGTCGTGGGCAGTGACGCCAGCACGGAAAACGGCGTCGGCCTCTCGGTCGGCTACGCCCTGAGCAAAGACAGCAACATCAATGTCAACTTCGCCAAGAAGGAAGACGACAAAACCATCGGCATCAACGCCATCATCGGAGCCGCCGGCATCGGCCTGATCCACGGCAAGGGCGCCACCTCGGCCGACAAGGTCACCACCGTCTACGCCGCCTACAGCCTGCCGCTGTTCGGCGTGAAGGGCGCCACCATCACCCCCGCCCTGAGCTACTCCAAGGGTGGCACCGGCACCGACGACCAGGTGGCCGTCCGCGCCCGCATCAACTACGCGTTCTGATCGGGGGGGATCCCCGTTTTTTTTCCGGTGGGCCGGGTCGGCATGGCGCCGGGCCGCCCACCGCCACCGTTCTCTCAGGCAATCAGTTCGCCCGGACGCCGCAAGGCCTCCGGGCTTTTTTGCGCCCTCTGGTCCGGCGGGCCGGTGCTGGCGAACGCAATGGAATAATCGGTCCATGCCCACCCCGCCCCGCGCCAAGCCGCCCGCCAGCCCGCTGCCCACCGTTACCGCCGCCCCGGCCACACCCGGCGCCGACAAGGGACGCCGACGCATGCAGATGACCGACATCGCCCGCATGGCCGGCGTCTCCGCCTCCACCGTCTCGCGTGCGCTCAGCGGCAGCCCGCTGATCCCGGAAGCCACGCGCACCCGCATCACCGAACTCGCCCGTTCGCTGAACTACCGCGTCAACGCCGGAGCCGCCAGCCTGCGCAAGGGCGATGTGCAGACCATCGGGGTCGTGCTCCTGAGTGACAGTGCGCAGATGATCTCGGACCCCTTCCTGCTGGGCATCCTGGGTTCGCTCACCGACGCGGTGAACGAACAGGGCATGAACCTGCTGCTCTCGCGCCTGCACGAGGACAGCAAGGACCGCATGCGCTCCATGGTCGAGTCGGGCCAGGTGACCGGCCTGATCGTGATCGGCCAGCTGATCCTGCACGAACACCTCAACGAGCTGGCGCATCTCGGCATTCCCATGGCGGTCTGGGGTGCGGCCCTGCCCGACGCGTCCTACCCGGTGGTCGGCAGCGACAACCGGCTGGGCGGCTACCTCGCCACCCGCCACCTGATCGAACAGGGTTGCCGGCGCATCGCCTTCTTTGGCGACACCAGCCACCCCGAAGCCGGCCAGCGCTTCCAGGGCCACGCCCAGGCGATGGAAGAAGCCGGTATCGAACTCGACCCGCGCCTGCGGCAGCACTTCCTGTTCGGTGACGCGCGCCTGCGGGAATCCATTGACGGCTGGCTCAACCAGCGGCTGGATTTCGACGCCATCTTTGCCTGCAGCGACGTCACGGCCATCTCCCTCATGGGCGCGCTGCGCGAGCGCAACATCGCCGTGCCCTCGCAGGTGCGTGTGGTCGGCTACGACGACATCCTGCTCGCCTCCCACGTCCACCCACCGCTGACCACTGTCCGCCAGCCCATCGAGCAGGCGGGCCGCGCGCTGGTCGACCTCATGTTCGAGTCCGTCGCCGGCGCCCCGCGCCGCAACATCGTGCTGCCGACCGAACTGATGGTGCGCGAGAGCAGCCTCTAGGTTCATCCCGCTGACCCGCGGGACCGACCGACCACCAACATCCTCGCCGTCCTCGCCGTCCCCGGCGCCGACGGCGTCTCTGCGCACGCCGATCGCCCCGCGCCGGGCAACACGCTCTGTTACCGCGTTACGTACCCCACACGACGCGCTGGACTAGGGAAATCCCCATCATGCAATCGATTGCATTGATGATCCAATGACCCCACTGCCCATGAAACATGTGAACGGCACAGCGGCAGTTCCACCGAGACACAACCATCTACGAGGCAAGCCCATGAAACCATCTTTCCGCTCCTTGACCGCCACGGCCGCTGCCCTGGCCCTGACCGCCCCGCTGTGGATCTCGGGCGCCCACGCCGCCACCGTCACCATCTCCTGCGGTTCGGTCGGCCAGGACTATGAAAACTGCAAGAACATGACGGCCGACTGGGCAAAGAAGACCGGGCACGAAGTCAAGCTCTTCACCATCCCGAACTCCACCACCGACATCCTGGCCCTGTTCCGCCAGCTGTTCGCCGCCAAGTCGCCGGACCTGGATGTGGTCAACGTGGACGTGGTGTGGCCCGGCGTGATCAAGGACCACCTGCTGGACCTCAAGCCCTACAGCAAGGGGATCGAGAAAGAGCACTTCCCGGCCATCGTGGCCAACAACACCGTGGACGGCAAGCTGCTGGCCATGCCCTGGTTCACCGACGCCGGCCTGCTGTTCTACCGCAAGGACCTGGTCGAGAAGTACGGCGCCAAGCCCCCGACCACCTGGGAAGAGCTGGCCGCCACGGCCAAGAAGATCCAGGACGGCGAGCGTGCCGCCGGCAACAAGGACTTCCACGGTTTCGTGTTCCAGGCCAAGGCCTATGAAGGCCTGACCTGCGACGCCGTGGAATGGGTGCACAGCTACGGCGGCGGCAACATCGTCAACGACAAGGGCGAGATCACCATCAACAACCCCAAGGCCGTGCAGGCGCTGAAGACCGCGGCCTCCTGGATCGGCACCATCGCCCCGCAGGGCGTGCTGAACTACGCCGAAGAGGAAGCCCGCGGCGTGTTCCAGAACGGCAACGCCGCCTTCATGCGCAACTGGCCCTACGCCTGGTCGCTGGGCAACGCCAAGGACTCGAAGATCTCCGGCAAGATTGGCGTGTCGGCCCTGCCCAAGGGTGGCGCGAGCGGCCAGAACGCCGCCACGCTGGGGGGCTGGCAGCTCGCCGTGTCCAAGTACTCCAGGAACCCGGCCATCGCCGCCGACCTGGTGATGTTCATGACCAGCGCCGAATCGCAAAAGTACCGCGCCATCAACGGCTCGTACAACCCGACCATCGCCGCCCTGTACAAGGACAAGGACGTGCTGGCCGCCAACCCCTTCTTCGGCAGCCTGTACGAGGTGTTCACCAGCGCCGTGCCGCGCCCGGCCACCGCCACCGGCGCCAAATACCCCGAGGTCAGCTCGGCTTTCTGGAACGCCACGCACGACGTGCTCTCGGGCCAGGCCACGGCCGAAGACAGCCTGAAGAAGCTCGAAGGCAAGCTCAAGCAGGTCCAGCGCGGCAAGTGGTGAGGACATGCCCTCCACGCGCCGCCTCCGGGCGGCGTGGGGGGATCTGAAGCGCAACCCGAGGGACCCCACCCATGAACAGCAAGACGCGCACCGCCTGGACCTTTCTGGCTCCCATGCTGCTGGTGCTCATCCTCGTGGCCGTGTGGCCGCTGGGCCGCACCATCTGGTTCAGCTTCACCGACGCCAACATCAACGACCTGTCGGCCACGAAGTTCGTCGGTTTCGAGAACTACTTTGGTGAATACGGCCTCTTCGCCAACCCCAACTACACCGACGGCTTCTTCGCCAGCGACTGGGGCTTGTCCATCCTCAACACGCTGAAGTTCAGCATCGTCTCCGTCACGCTCGAAACCCTGATGGGCCTGGGCGTGGCCATGCTGCTCAACCAGGACTTCAAGGGCCGCACCTTCGTGCGCACCGCGGTGCTGGTGCCCTGGGCCATCCCGACCATCGTGTCGGCCAAGATGTGGGGCTGGATGCTGCACGACCAGTTCGGCATCATCAACCAGTGGCTGGTCGACTTCGGCCTGATCGCCGACAAGATCGCGTGGACCGCCCAGCCCGAGTACGCGCTCTGGACCGTGGTCGCGGTGGACGTGTGGAAGACCACACCCTTCATGGCCCTGCTGATCCTGGCCGCGTTGCAGACCCTGCCCAAGGACTGCTACGAGGCCGCCGAGGTGGACGGCGTGCACCCGCTGCGCGTGTTCTGGAAAGTGACGCTGCCGCTCATCCGCCCCGCGTTGATGGTGGCCGTGATCTTCCGACTGCTCGACGCGCTGCGCGTGTTCGACCTGATCTACGTGCTGACCTCGAACAACAACAGCACGATCTCCATGTCCGGCTTCGTGCGGCGCGAAATGGTCGACAACGGCTACATGGGCTACGGCTCGGCCGCCTCGACCGCTCTGTTCCTGATCATTGGCCTTTGTACGGTTGCAGCGATCAAGCTCAGCCGCATGAAACTGGGGGAGGACTGATCATGAAATCCGCCTGGTACTGGCGCGTCGCGCTTTATCTTGCCGCCACGGTGGTGGTGGCCATCTCGGTGTTCCCCTTCATCTACGCGGTGTCCACTTCGTTCAAGTCGGGCTCGGCCCTGTTCGAGCCGGTGCTCTGGCCGTCGAGCGTGACGCTGGCGAACTACGTCTCGCTGTTCTCGCTGGCCGAACAGCCCTTTGGCCGCCACATCCTGAACTCGATCATGGTGTCGGTGCTGGTGGTGGCGATCTCGCTCTTCATCGGTGTGACCGCGTCCTACGCGCTGGGCCGCATCAGCTTCAAGGGCCGCGGTCTGCTGCTGACCGCCGTGCTGGCCGTGTCCATGTTCCCGCAGGTCGCGGTGCTGGCCGGCATGTTCGAGCTGATCCGCTTTCTGGGCCTCTACAACAAGGCGCTGGGCCTGGTGTTGCCCTACATGATCTTCACCCTGCCCTTCACCGTCTGGGTGCTCACCACCTTCATGAAGCAATTGCCCAAGGAGCTGGAAGAGGCCGCGATCATGGACGGCTGTGGTCCCTGGCGCATCATCAAGGACGTGTTCATGCCGCTGCTGTGGCCCGCGCTGGTGTCCACCGGCCTGCTCGCCTTCATCGCGGCCTGGAACGAGTTCCTGTTCGCGCTCACCTTCGTGCTCGACAACAACGAGCGCACCGTGCCGGTGTCGATCGCGCTGATCTCCGGCGCCAGCAAATACGACATCCCCTGGGGCAACATCATGGCCGCCTCGGTGCTGGTGACCATCCCCCTGCTGGGCCTCGTGCTCGCCTTCCAGAAAAAGATCGTTTCGGGCCTGACGGCTGGAGCCGTCAAGGGCTGACCTCTCTTTCTCTTTCCCTTTCTCCTCCCTTCCCTTCCCATGACACAGAAAGCACCCAACAACGGCTGGTGGCGCGGCGGCGTGATCTACCAGATCTACCCGCGCTCCTTCCAGGACAGCAACGGCGACGGCATCGGCGACCTGCCGGGCATCACGCAGCGGCTCGAGCACATCGCGGCGCTCGGTGCCGACGCCATCTGGCTCTCGCCCTTCTTCAAGAGCCCGATGAAGGACTTCGGCTACGACGTCAGCGACTACTGCGACGTCGACCCCATGTTCGGCACGCTCGACGACTTCAAGGCGCTGGTGCAGCGCGCCCACGCGCTGGGCCTGAAGGTCATGATCGACCAGGTGCTCTCGCACTGCTCCGACCAGCACCCCTGGTTCACCGAAAGCCGCGCCAGCCGCGACAACCCCAAGGCCGACTGGTTCGTCTGGGCCGATGCGCGGCACGACGGCACCCCGCCCAACAACTGGCTGTCGGTCTTTGGCGGCAGCGCCTGGCAATGGGACACGCGCCGGCGCCAGTACTACCTGCACAACTTCCTCAGCAGCCAGCCCGATCTGAATTTCCACAACCCCGCCGTGCAGGACGCACTGCTGGCCGCCGTGGAATTCTGGCTGGAGCTGGGTGTGGACGGCTACCGCCTCGACGCCATCAACTTCTGCTTTCACGACGCGGCCCTGCGCGACAACCCGGGGCGTGGCGCGCCACTGATCGAGGACCCCACCGCCCCGTCGTCCAACCCCTACTCGTGGCAGCACCACCGCTACGACAAGAGCCAGCCCGAAGCGCTGGGCTTCCTGCGCCGCCTGCGCAGCCTGGTCGATCGGTACGATGACACCACCATGGTCGGCGAGATCGGCGACGAGGCCGGCCTGACCATGGTGGCCGACTACACCGGTGGCAGCGACAAGCTGCACATGGCGTATTGCTTCACCCTGCTCGGTGCCGCCCACGACGCGCCCTTCCTCCACGCCACGATCCAGCAGTTCCATCAGGTGGCGGGCGACGGCTGGCCTTGCTGGGCGCTGTCCAACCACGACGTCGCGCGGGTGGCCACGCGCTGGGGTGGCGAGCACCCCGACCCGCGCCTGCTGCGCCTGGCCGCGGCCTTCCAGCTGAGCCTGCGCGGCACCGTCTGCCTCTACCAGGGCGAAGAGCTGGGCCTGCCCGAAGCCACCATCGCCTTTGAAGACCTGCAGGACCCTTACGGCATCAGCATGTGGCCCGAATTCAAGGGCCGCGACGGCTGCAGAACCCCGATGCCCTGGGCCGCCGATGCGCCCCACGCGGGTTTCTCCACCGGTGAGCGCAGCTGGCTGCCCGTGCCACCGGAGCACCGGCCCCTGGCGGTGGACCGCCAGCAGGCCGACGCCGGTTCGCTGCTGAGCTTCTTCAAGCAGTTGCTCCACTGGCGCCGCGAGCAGCCCGCGCTGGTGCATGGCGAGCTGCACCTGCGGCCCGTGGATGCGCAGGTGCTGGCGTTCGAGCGCCACCACAGCGCGCAGCGCGTGCTCTGCGCCTTCAACTTCAGCGACACGCCGGCCACGCTGGCACGGCCCGAGGGCTGGTCGCAGGCCCGCGCGCTCGACGGCAGTGGCCTGAGCGGCGCGCACGTCGAAGGCGACACCCTCGTTTTCGAACCCTGGGGCGGCCTGTTCCTTCAGGCCTGACACCCACCACACCGCAGGAGACCCGCACCATGTCCCGGATCGACTTCAAGAACGTCTGCAAGCGCTATGCGCCCAACGCACCGCTCACGATCAACAACGCCAACCTCACCATCGAGAACGGGGAGTTCTGCGTCTTCGTCGGTCCCTCGGGTTGCGGCAAGTCCACGCTGCTGCGCATGGTGGCCGGCCTGGAAGACATCAGCTCGGGCGACGTCTCCATCGGCGGCGAACGCGTCAACGACCTGCCGCCCGCGCGCCGCGGCGTGGCCATGGTCTTCCAGAGCTACGCGCTGTATCCGCACATGACCGTGCGCGAGAACATGGGCTTCGGCCTCAAGGTCTTCGGCTCCAACGCCGCGGAGATCGACAAGAAAGTGCGCGCGGCGGCCGACATCCTGCAGCTCACGCCGCTGCTGGACCGCCTGCCCAAGGCGCTCTCGGGTGGCCAGCGCCAGCGCGTGGCCATCGGCCGCGCCATCGTGAAAGAGCCGCGCGTGTTCCTGTTCGACGAGCCGCTCTCCAACCTGGACGCCGCGCTGCGCGTGCAGACCCGGCTCGAGATCGCCAAACTGCACCACGACATCGGCACCGCCAGCATGATCTACGTGACGCACGACCAGGTCGAGGCCATGACCCTGGCCGACAAGATCGTGCTGCTGCGCGCGGGCGAAGACGTGCAGAAGAAGGGCTCCATCGCCCAGATCGGCACGCCCATGGACCTCTACCACCGGCCCAACAGCCTGTTCGTGGCCGAGTTCATCGGCTCGCCCAAGATGAACATCCTGCCCGCCACCTTCGAGTCGGCCAGCCACGGCTCGGCGCAGATCCGCGTGGCGGGACACCGCTTCGACGTGGCGGTCAACGCCGATCAACTCAAGGCCGGCCAGGCCGCGACCATGGGCCTGCGCCCCGAACACATGCGCCTGGCCGATTCGGATCACAGCCCCAACAGCCTGCCGGCCCGGGTGGTCCACATCGAGAAGCTCGGTGAAGCCTCGCTGCTGTACCTGGAGATCACCCCGGACACGCCGACCATCACGCTCAAACTCGAAGGCACCACCGGCATCCGGACCGGCGAGAACATCCGCCTGCAGGTGGATGCGGCCGACCTGCACCTGTTCGACGACCAGGGCGAGGCGCTGACGCGCACCGTGTCGCTCCCGGTCTGAAGGTCTGAAGGCAGCACCCGCATCGCGGCGGGCCGCGTTCTGGGCGACACTGGTGTGTGTGACCGGGGCAACACCGCCTCGGCAAAATCAGGGCTTTTGTCCCACGGAAGAACCCAGGAACCGCCATGACCCTCCAGTCCCTGCCCACCACCCCGTTTGCCGGCCAGCTGCCCGGCACCTCCGGCCTGCGCAAGAAGGTCACGGTGTTCCAGCAGCCGCGCTACCTCGAGAATTTCGTGCAGGCGCTGTTCGATGTGCTGCACGGCGAATACCAGCTGGCCACCGGCCAGACCCTGGTGCTGGGTGGCGACGGGCGCTTTCACAACCGGGCCGCCGTGCAGACCATCCTGAAAATGGCCGCGGCGCGCGGCTACGCCCGTGTGCTGCTGGGCCAGGGCGGCATCCTGTCGACCCCCGCCGCGAGCGCGGTGATCCGCCGCCACCAGGCGAGCGGCGGCATCATCCTCTCGGCCAGCCACAACCCCGGCGGCCCCGACGGTGATTTCGGCATCAAGTACAACGCGGCCAATGGCGGCCCCGCGCCCGAGAAACTGACCCAGGCGATCTACGAGCGCACCCAGGTCATCGAGCGCTACCAGATCAGCGATGCCGCTGACATCACGCTCGACATGCTGGGCACCCAGCAGATCGAGGACATGACCGTCGAGGTGATCGACCCGGTGGAAGACCACGCCGCCGTGCTGCGCAGCCTGTTCGACTTCGACGCCATCCGCGCCCTGTTCGCGCGCGGCTTCCGCCTGCGCTACGACGCCATGTGGGCGGTCGGCGGCCCCTACGCCAAGGCCATCATCGAAGGCGAACTCGGCGCGCCCGCCGGCACCGTGGTGCACGCCGAGCCGCTGGAAGACTTCGGCGGCCTGCACCCCGACCCCAACCCGGCCTACGCCGAGGACCTCGTGGCCCACCTCATGGCCGCCGACGCGCCCGACATGGGGGCCGCGTCCGACGGCGACGCCGACCGCAACATGATCCTCGGCCGCGGCTTTCTGGTCTCGCCCTCCGACAGCCTGGCCGTGCTGACGGCCCACGCGACACAGGTGCCCGGCTACGCCCGGGGCCTGGCCGGCGTGGCGCGCTCCATGCCCACCTCCACCGCGGTGGACCGTGTGGCGAAAGCGCTGGACATCGCTTGCTACGAAACGCCGACCGGCTGGAAGTTTTTCGGCAACCTGCTGGACGCGGGCAAGGTCACGCTTTGCGGTGAAGAGAGCTACGGCACCGGCTCCGACCACGTGCGCGAAAAAGACGGCCTGTGGGCCGTGCTGTTCTGGCTCAACCTCGTGGCCGTGACAGGCAAATCGGTGGAAGAGCTGGTGCGTGGCCTCTGGCGCGCACACGGCCGCTGCGTGTACTCGCGCCACGACTACGACGGCATCGCCACCGAGAAGGCCAACGCGCTGATGAGCGAACTGCGCGCCCAGCTGCCCACGCTGGGTGGCACGGCGGTGGCGGGCCAGCCCGTCGCCTGGGCCGACGACTTCGCCTACACCGACCCGGTGGACGGCTCGGTGAGCCAGAAACAGGGCGTGCGCGTGGTGCTCGAAGATTCGTCGCGCGTCGTGTTCCGCCTCTCCGGCACCGGCACCGAGGGCGCCACGCTGCGCGTCTACCTGGAGCGCCACGAACCCGACGCCAGCCGCCACGACGTGCCGGCCCAGGAAGCGCTCGCACCGCTCGTGGCCCTGGCCGAAGCCGTGGCCCACATCCGGCAACACACCGGCATGGACGCACCGACCGTCATGACCTGATACGGGTTCGCCTGTCAGGCCATCAAGCGGGTAATTCAAGGCCTTTCCAGGCGGCGAGCACATCCACTTGCTTTTTCAGCCAGTCCGCAGGCATCGTGCTGGTGCCCCAGTGGTGCAGACGACCGATACCCTCGCCCATGTTCCACAGGTGCCGCAACTGCACAAACATCGGCAGTGCTGCCCTGTCAGCCTTGCTGATCTCGCCGCCGCCCGAGCGGTAGCCGCGCAGGTAGTGTGCCCAGCGATCCAGTAGCAGCGCGTCGGGTTCTTTGAGGACCTTGCGAGTCAGGTATGACCACGGCAGAACGCTCAAGTCATAGGCCAGAAAACCGGGCCCTGCATCATCAAAGTCGAAGAACACGGCCCTTCTAGCACCGGCTGCATCGGTACCCACGTGATTGTTGAAGCCGTGCGTATCGCCATGGCACACGACACGCGTCAGTTCGCACTCAACATGGCCCAGCTCATCAAGCAGTTGAGCCACCCGTTGGTGGTACGTTTCCAGCAACTCCGTATCCAGATCCGGGTAGACGCGCAGGTATTCGAGGGTCCGCCCGGCCAAGTGGTGACCGTTCAGCGCATAGCGGCTTGGCGGACCAGCGTAGTCATGCGCCACCCTGTGGATCTGGCCCAGCACGTTGCCGGTGAGCTCGAAATCCTCCAGCGAATCAGGAAGGCTTCCTTCTGCATGCTGGAACAGCGCCATGGCACGAGGCCCTTCAGGAAACTGCAACAGGACATGCGTACACCCATTCGCAGTCTGCACCGGAGCTGCCACGCCCACCCCATGGGCATCGAGGTGCACCAACAGCGAAACCTCGAAGCTGACATTGAAATCCCCTCGCGGCCGGATCGAATACAGGCGAACAACGTAGCGCTTTCCGTCGATGGAACGCAACGCATAGTTGTCATTCAAGCCCCGACGGATCAGATGGCAGTGCCGCACTTGAATGCCGTAGTGCTGCTCCACCCACCGTGCGATGGACGTGGTAGCGGCCGTCGTGTGGGCGGGAATCAGATCGGGGTCGAGTTTCAGGCGATCGGTCATGGCCCATTTTCCATGCAGTTCTTTGCACGGGCTTGCTCAGGCTTGCATGGGGGAAAAAGGAAAACAGGTCTGCAACAGGCTGGTAGCGGAACTGTACGAACGGCTGGTCTGGGGCGCCTCTTTGCGGTTCAGTGCGTCCAAAGGACCGAGCTCCCATTCGCAGAAAATGCATGTAGATCGTGGTTGTCGGCACAAACGCGTGACCCAAGAGTTCTCGCACGATGCGGATGTCGCTCCACGCCGGAAGCAGGTGCGCGGTTTATGCTTCATGCCGGCTTTTGCCGCAAAATTCCGTTTTATGCAGTGAGGGGGCAAGAGCACCAACGCTCTGAGTAGCGTAGCCGGGCGGCGCGCTCAGAAAGCCTCCCCGGCAACACCTTGAGGGAGGTCATCATGAAGCTACAGGCCTATCGGCTGCAGAACTATCGCCGGCTGCGAGACGTTGTCATCGAGCTCGATGACGAGATTTCCATCTTTGTCGGCGCCAACAACAGCGGGAAGACGTCCGCCGTCCAAGGCCTGTACTCAATGCTCCGCGGCGAAGCGAAGAAGTTAGAGCTCTTCGACTTTAGCGCGGCGCTGTGGGCTGAGATCGACGCTATCGGTAAGACGGCTCCAGGGGACGAGGACGCACCCAAGAGATTGCCGTCCATCTTGTTGGACCTCTGGTTCCGCGTTGGTGAGGATGACCTCGCCACCGCAATGTCGCTGCTTCCGAGCACGGAATGGGACGGCAAGTGCGTCGGGATCCGTGTAGCGTTTGAGCCTCGCGATGCCTATGAACTCGTTCGGAAGTTTCATGAACTGCATGAGAAAGCGAACAACGCGGCGATCGCGCTGGCTGCCAGGCGCAAGACAGGTGGTGAGCCTGCCGCCGAGGTGGGCGCCGATACGGTTGAGGTGATGGCCGAGGCCAGCGAGTACAAGCCCTGGCCGGAAAGCCTGACGAAGTACCTCACCAAAGAGCTGAGCAAGGAATACACCTTCCGCTACTACGTGCTCGATGAGCGAGCTTTTGATGGCTACCTGACAAAGGAGGCCGACTACGAGCCGCTGCTCCTTGGGAAGGAGCCGGGCGGCGCCGCCATCCTAAAGTCTCTGGTGCGGGTGGACTTTCTTCGCGCGCAGCGGCACCTCGATGACCCGGACGCCGGCAGCTCTGACCGTGCCGAGAGCCTGTCGCGGCGACTGAGCCGTTTCTATCACCGCAACTTGGAGAAGCGTGGCGACGACCATGCGGCGCTCAAAGCGCTTGATACCTCCGAGAAGGAGCTGAACTTCCACCTTAAGGAAGTCTTCAGTGACACCCTCAAGCGCTTGGCTAAGCTCGGCTATCCAGGCGTGAACAATCCCGAAATCGTGATTCGGGCGGCCTTGGATCCGACTACCGTTCTGGGGCAGGACGCCAAGGTCCACTACGTGATTCCGGGTGCGGCTACCACTCAACTGCCCGACAGCTACAACGGCCTGGGGTTCAAGAACCTGGTCTACATGGTGGTGGAACTGCTCGACCTGCACGAGCAGTGGAAGGCCGAGGAGGACAAGCGAGCGCCGCTGCATCTGGTATTCATTGAAGAGCCTGAGGCGCATCTACACGCGCAGATTCAGCAGGTCTTCATCAGGAACGTTTTGCGCCTCCTTGAGGATGCCAACGATCACGCGACGTTTTTCCACACGCAGCTCGTCATCACTACGCACTCCCCACACATTCTCTATGAGCGCGGGTTCTCTCCCATCCGGTACTTCCGCCGTGTCAGCGACCAGCTGGACCATCACACCGACGTGCGGAATCTATCGCTATTCAAGACGGGCGCGGCCGACGCTCCTGCGCGCGAATTCCTGCAGCGGTATCTGAAGCTGACGCACTGCGATCTCTTCTTTTCCGATGCGGTCATCTTGGTTGAAGGCAACGTCGAGCGCCTGCTATTGCCAGCCATGATCGAGTCGGCTGCCAAGCGCCTGCGTTCTTCCGCGCTGACCATCCTTGAAGTCGGAGGCGCATTCGCGCATCGGTTCCAGGAACTGATCGCCTTCGTTGGACTCACGACGCTGGTCATCACGGATCTAGACAGCGTGACGGTCAAGACGGATGCCGAGAAGGCTGCCGCGCAAGGCGCAGGCGCTGAGGGCGCCATTGACGGAGATGACGAGGACGACGACCTGAAGCCCTTCGAGCTCGAAGACGACAACGAAGCGGAACCGGGCGGAAAGAAGAAGTCCAAGAAGCGCGGCAGCACCTGCCATGCGCACGTTGAAGGCGCCGTCACGTCCAACCAAACCCTCATTAGCTGGATCCCGAAGAAGCGGTCGGTGGCCGAACTCTGGGACGTGACGGCGGAGCAAAAGACGCTGTCGCTGGCCGAGGGTTCCAGCGCTGAGGTTCGGGTTGCCTATCAGACCAAGGTTTCGGTGACGGTGGGTTCGGCGACCGCACAGCTCTGCGGCCGCACGCTTGAAGAGGCCTTTGGTCTTGAGAACGCCGACTGGTGTCAGGCTGAGGCCAATCGGGCGGTCGGCCTCAAGCTGAAGCGCGCACCGAGCAGCCCCGAGGAACTGGCTGAGAAGTTGCACGACAGGGTGGTCGGAAAGAACTTCGACAAGACTCGCTTTGCCCTGGAAGTCCTCGCAAGCGGGCCTCTCAATGGCTGGAAGGTCCCCACTTACATCGCCGAGGGCTTAGCCTGGCTCGAAGCGAAAGTGGCCTATGAGCTTGAGGCGGATGCGGCCATCGCCACCGAGGTTGCGACGATTGAGCCGACTGCGGCCGGCGCTTTCGCTGTCTTTGCTGGCGCGGAGCAGACGGCATGAGCAGGCGAGTCGATAGCCCGGATACCGACGCCGACCGCGAGATCCACGCGTGCATTGCCGCGACGCCACCGCAGCCTTTCGTGGTTCGTGCCGGCGCAGGTTCCGGCAAAACCACCTCCCTCATCAAGGCGCTGGACTGGGTGATGTCGGAGCACGGCGCCAGCATGAGGGCGAAGAAGCAGAAGGTCGCTTGCATCACCTATACAGACCTCGCCGCCAATGAAATCCTGGGGGACGTCAACGACGACCCGCTGGTTCATGTCTCGACCATCCACAGCTTCTACTGGGCCATTGCCAAGACGTTTCAGGCCGACATCAAGGTTTGGCTGCAGAACGACATCCAAAGGCGGATCTCCGAGCTGGAAGAAGAGTTCAAGAACTACGGCTCGCGTGTTCGGCAAACCACGCGCGACAGGAACAAGGCCGACCAGGAGCGCTATGCCCGAAATCTGGAAGCTCTGGACGGCGTCAAGACGTTCAACTACGGCGTCGGCAGTGACTACGCGAAGGGCATCCTTGGCCACGAGGACATCCTTCAGCTCGCAGACTTCCTGCTGCAAAACCGCCCTCTGTTCCGAAGGGTCGTTGCGCTGAAATACCCGTTCGTGTTCATTGATGAGAGTCAGGACACGTTCCCTGGAGTCGTGAAGTCGTTCAAGGACGTGGAAGCCCAGATGCGGGGCAAGTTCTGCCTCGGGTTTTTTGGCGACCCGATGCAGTCTATCTTCATGAGAGGCGCAGGGGACATTCCGCTCGAAGGCCATTGGCGGGCCATCACGAAGCCGGAGAATTTTCGCTGCGCCAGGCAGATCCTGGACGTCGCCAACGCCGTGCGAGCCCAGGGCGACGGCATGGCGCAGGTCCGCGGGTTGCACGAGAGGGTCGATGGGGTCCTCAAGCCGGTGGAGGGCTCGGCCCGGATGTTCGTCCTGCCGAACACGCTGAACCGAACCGAGGCTCTGGCAAGAGTCCGGGCGTGGAGCGCGGCGACTAACAACGACGAGGGTTGGACGACCCCAGACAACGCGGTCAAGATTCTCGTCATCGTGCACCGCATGGCGGCAAACCGGCTCGGCTTCGGCGGCATCTACTCGGCGCTGAACGACAAAACGTCGGAGGCTATGAAGCAGGGTATGCAGGACGGCACCGGCTGGCCCGTTCGACCTTTCCTGAGTTTCGCGCTGCCGGTCATTGCAGCGATGAAGGCCGGCAACGAGTTCGCAGCGATGAACCTGCTCCGGGAGTTCAGCCCGCTCCTGGCACCTGGGGCCCTGACCGGCCGCCGCGCTGCGGATGTACTGCGGGGGCTGCATGCAGCCGTTTTGATGCTCGTCACCATGCTGGATGAGGCTGGAACCACTGTTGGTGACATTGCCCTTCATCTCCGCGATGCGGGCCTTTTCGAATTCGACGAGCGCTATGCCCGCGTGCTTGGGTTTGTCGGAAATCTTGCCGATGCAGCTCAAGATATCGAGGCTGCCGATGCGGCTCCGACCGAAGGACGATCCTCGGACACGGCAATGGTCAAGTTCTTTAAGTGCTCTGCGCAAGAGCTACTGCCATACGAACGCTATGTCTCTGAAGGCTCACCCTATGCCACGCAGCATGGCGTGAAGGGCGCCCAGTTCGAGCGTGTCATCGTGGTGATGGATGAGGAGGAAAGCGAATACCGAACGTACAACTACGAGCGTGTCTTTGCCAGTGCTGAGGCTCGTGCGGCAGATCGCGAAAGAGCCCAAGGCGGCGATGAAAACACTTGGAGCCGAACGCTGCGGCTGCTGTACGTCTGTTGTACTCGCGCCCAGCGGGGGCTGGTTTTGACGTTCTTTGTTGCCGACCCGGCAGCTACTCTGGAGAACGTCGTGGCGAGTGGGATCTTGCCCCGGAGCGCAGTCTTCACGCTGGAGGCACTGGCCTCTGTGTAGTGTTCAGGGGGTACATGAGACCTGCCTGCTATGGGCATTGCTCGGTGGGCCGAAGGGAATTGCTGGTTCGGTGCCCTCGACTCCTACGGCAGCTTTGGGGCGGCGAGTTTGATGAGATAGAAGACTGCAGTCGCTGCACTGCCGTCATTCACTGGGCCTTGCCGAACTTCAGCAGTGGGTCGCAAGCGCTAGCTCAACAATAAGGCGATCGGACATGAGCAGACATATCGAGCGCCTCCAAAACTTGCCGTTCCGTTGAATGAGAGGAATCCTCCGTACCCCATCCAGATGGCTGCACTGGAGACGGTCGACGATTCAAAGGAAAAAAGGGCCAACTTCTGTCGGCCCCTTGCGAATGCTGCGTGAAACGGTATTCAGCGCGAATCTCGCAGCTTCCCGCCATCAAGGCTACACGCTGGACACGCCTCTAGGACGATGCAAAGACGGCTCCGCGTGTTTCGCCGACCATCTTGATTGGCATGTCCGCGGCTGCCTGCGCGCGCATCGCTTTCTGCTTCTCGGCAGCGGCCGTGGCCGTGGCTTCGTCCGGGTAAATAGTGACCACGTTGAACGTGGTGTCGCCGGTATAAATGAAAAAGGAACTTAGGGCGCCCAGCGCCTTGATTCCAGGAATATATTTTTCTCTCGCCTCGGCTTCCATCGCCGCATCAAACGCGACGCTAGACGTCCATTGTGAAATCACACCATAGGCCATTTGAAGTTTCTCCTGTTGAAGACAAACAAAATTTGCACAACAGGAGGGACGAACCGAGTTGAACCGATCTGAATCCAGATGCTGCCGATGTCACCTTAGCATCCTTGGTCAGATGGGCAACAGGGTAAACCAAGGTGGTACACAACCGCGCTACTAAGCATTAGCGCCTTGCCACCTCTTGGCAGAGCGGTGAGGCTGGGGGTGGAACGTAGATGGCCGAAATGGGTCGACCGTGTGAGTCAGCCCTTCGAGTAGCTGACATTCGACCGCGATTTGAAAGGGTGCCTGCGGCCTGCCAAGCTGGATGACTGCTGCCCCCTCAATACCTGTCATCGATGCTGTTGCGATGCCGGGTAAGCCGATGACGGTTTCGTGCCAGGCACCGTGAACCCAGCTCCAGGCCGCGACCGACGGCACTCGCTGCGTACCGGACATTTGCCACAAGAATTAGGGTGATCGCAATCGCCGGGCGAGGGAGCATTTTGATCCCACGCTACGCCCAAGTCGATTGCTCGGCAACGCGCGTGCAAGCTGAACATCGGCGCTGCGCTTTTCCTAGTCGTCTTCGCGCACCCGGTACCGCCCTATCAACGTCTGTTGGACGGCCGGCGGAACGGCCTCGTAGTGCGACAACGCGACGGTGTAGCGCCCCTGGCCGCTGGTCATCGCATTGAGCCGCGACTGGTAGTCGGCCAGCTCGGCCTCTGGCACCTGACCGCCGATGGCCACGGTGCCGGACCCCAGGCCCGATGTGCCTGTGACCAGGCCGCGCCGCAACGACAGGTCGCTCGTGACGTCGCCCACGGAATGCTCGGGCACGGTGACCTCGATCTGGACAATCGGCTCGAGCACAACCGGCCGGGCCTCGCGAATCGCCGCCATGAAGGCCTTGCGGCCGGCGGTCGCGAAAGCGATGTCCTTGCTGTCCACGCTGTGGTGCTTGCCGTCGTACACGACGACGCGCACGTCGGCCACGGGGAAGCCGGCGATCGCGCCGTACGCCAAAACCTCGCGCACGCCTTTCTCGACCGCGGGAATGAACTGGCCCGGGATCGCACCGCCCCTGACTTCGTCGGCGAACTCGAAGCCCGCGCCGCGCGCGAGCGGCTCGATGCGCAGGAAGACTTCGGCGAACTGGCCGGCACCGCCGCTCTGCTTCTTGTGGCGGTAGTGGCCCTCGGCCGGCACGGTCACGGTCTCGCGGTAGGCGATGCGCGGTGGCCGAGTCTGTACATCGAAACGGTAAACCTCGCGCAGGCGTTCGAGCACGATGCGCAGGTGCAGCTCGCCGAGCCCGTAGAGGACCGTCTCGTTGGTCGCGGCCACATGCTCGATGCGCAGGCACGGGTCCTCGGCCGCGAGCTTGCCGAGGATTTCCCAGGCGCGCTGCTCGTCGCCATGCCGCTTGGGCTCCACGGCCAGGCCGTACACCGGCACCGGGAACGGCAGCGGAGCGAGGTGCACATGGCTGTCTTCGGCCGCATCGTGCAACACGGCATCGAAATGGATCTCGTCGACCTTGGCCACCGCCACGATGTCGCCGGGCAGCGCGTGCGACACCTCGACGTGGTCCTTTCCCTGGAGCATGAACAGGTGCCCGACCTTGAACGGCTTGCGGCCGTCGCCGATGTAGAGCTGGCTGTCGCGCGTGACCGTGCCCTGGTGCACACGAAAGATGCCCATCTTGCCGACATAGGGGTCGATCGTGACCTTGAACACATGCGCCAGCACGTGCAGCGCCGAGTCAGGCTTGGCCTCCATGGGCATGGCCTCAGCGCCCTCACCAACGATGAAGCTCGGCGGGTTGGCTTCGGTCGGATCGGGCATGAGTTTGACGATCACGTCAAGCAACTCGGCCACGCCGGCGCCGCTGCGCGACGAGGCGAAACACACCGGGATCAGGTGGCCTTCGCGCAGCGCCTGCTCCAGCGGCGCGTGCAGCTCCGACGGGTCGACGTCGCCTTTCTCGAGGTAGCGGTCGACGAAGGCCGCGTCGACCTCGACCACCTGCTCCACCAGCGCGCGGTGCGCCGCTTCGACGGGGCCGAAGTCGGAGCGTCCGAAGCGGTTGAAGAAGCAGTCGATCACCTGCCGGTTGATCCCGTCGGGCACGTTCAGCGGGAGGCATTCGCGGCCGAAGGTGGCCTGGATGTCGGCCAGCAGACCCGACAGCGAGACGCCCTGCGCGTCGATCTTGTTGACGATGATCATGCGGGCGAGGCGGCGCGAGGCGGCGTATTCCATCATGCGAACCGCCATCGGCTCGATGCCGGTGGCGGCATTGATGACCACCGCCACCGTCTCGACCGCCTCCAGCGCCGGCAGGCTCTGGCCGAGGAAGTCGGGTCCGCCGGGCGTGTCGATGAGGTAGATGCGCGTGCCGGCATGCGTGAGGTGCATCACCGAGGCATTGAGCGAATGCAGCATGCGGCGCTCGAGCGGGTCGTGGTCGCTAACGGTGCTGCCGCGCTCGACGCTGCCGCACGCGCCGATGGCGCCCGCCTTGTACAGCAAGGCCTCGGCCAGCGAGGTTTTGCCGGCGGCTGCGGCGCCCACGAGCGCCAATGTTCGCACGGCTTTCATTTCGGCCGTGAGGCCGTTCGATCGGCTTGGCATGGTTGGACTCCTTTGCACGTCCGGAAGGCCGGCCCGGCGGCCCGCATGGGCTCGGGCGTTGCGTGTGGACGTCGGGGCAGCGTACGGGATTGACCGCGCTAACGCAAATGGATTGCGCCGCCGATTTCCAATACCTGACCGGCATGCATGCCGCGTTGACCGCCCCCTTGTTGCCTACCGCGTCAGCTCTTCAGAAAGATCTCGTGGTCCGGGGCGAAGCAGGCGTGCAGCGGCAGCAGCGCGCCGCCGAGCGCGCGCGCGTCGGAGCCGATGCTGCCGATCTCCAGCCGGGGCATCTGCTGCAGGCCCTCCCAGTTGTAGGCCTTGAGCGCTTCGCCGGTGCGCGCCCAGAGTTTGCGCAGCAGGTCGGGCGCGACCACGCCGTCGATCACGACCGCCTCCACGTCCAGGAACGCGGTGCCGGCCACGATGCAATGCGCCAGCGCCAAGGCGGCGCGGGCGACCCACTCGCGGGTGTACGGCAGCCAGGGTGCCTCCAGCGCGCGCGCGTCGTAGGCGGCCATGGGGTCGAGCGCGTGCTCGCGAAAGCGCTGCTCCAGATCCCACAGCGAAGCCTGGCTGATCAGCTGCGGCGGCAGCTCCTTCATGTCGGCCGTCGCCACCTGCAGGGGCAGCGAGGCCACGGCCCCGGCGTTGCCGTTGACGCCGCGGTGCAGGTGGGAATTGAGCACCAGTCCACCGCCGACGAACGTGTCGAGGAACAGGTAGAGAAAACTGCGGATGTCCCGGCCCTTGCCCTGCAGCAACTCGGCCACGCAGGCGGCCGAGGTGTCCTTGGCGAAACTGATCGGCAGGTCGGTCAGGGCCTGCACCTCGGCGACCAGATCGATCTGGTTCCAGGCCAGGGACTGGGCTTCGGTCAGGCCCAGCATGCGGTGCCAGCCCCCGAGCTGGTACGGCGCGGCCACACCCACGCCGACCACCCGGTCGCGCAGCGGGCCCAGCCCGTCGAGCAGGCGGTTCAGGTTGGACTTGATGGCCGGCAGCAGCACCGGGATGTCGGGAAAGGCGTAGTCCAGCACCAGGCGCTCGCGCACCCGACCGGTGAAATCCACCAGCAACCAGTCGGCGCTGCGCCGGCCGATCTTGATGCCGATGGCAAACGCGCCATCGGGGTTCAGCCCCAGCGGCACGGACGGCTGGCCCACGCGCCCCCGCACCGGGGCGCCACGGTTCAGCAGCTGGTCTTCGTCGAGCCGGGCGGTGATCAGGCCGATGGTTTGCGCGGTGAGGCCGGTCAGGCGCGCGAGATCGGCCTTGGCCAGGCTGCCGTGCGCGCGCAGCGTCTGCAGCACCACGCGCTCGTTGAACTGGCGCATGCCCACCTGGTTGGAGCCGCGCGGGCGCAAGCGGGACGCGCCCTGGGCATCGGCTGCGGGCGCGTCGGGGGTGTCGGTTTCAGGGGTGTGGTTCACAACCGTTGAGTGTGGCACGTTCAACACCGGTTTCAGGCTCGGAGCACCTCGCCCAGGACGCCTTTGCGCAGGATGAAGTTGCCCCAGGGCTCCAGTTCACCGGTGACGACGATGGCGTAGGCCTTTTTCACGCGCTCGTAGAACGCGTAGCGCTCCACGGCCTCGGCCTGGCCGTCCTGCAGGCCCTCGGCGGCCAGCACCGCCAGCGTTTCGCGCTGCAGGGCCGAGCGGTAGCCGGGCTCGGTACCGCCGACCTGCATGTAGGCAACAGGGTGCGGCACGTCAGCGGCCAGCGGCAGCACGCTGGCAACCGCCTGCACGGTGCGCGCCATGCCGATGCCCGGCAGGCGCAGCACCGGCTTGCCGGCGCCGAGGCTCATGGCGGTGAAGTTGGCGTCGGCCAGCACCACCGCGTCGTCGTGGCCCATCTCGGCCAACAGCTTGAGCAGGTCCGGGCTGAGCAGGGGATCAATGCCTTTGAGCATTTTTTTCTTTCAGTGCGCCAGCGCTTCGGGTGGCAGATCGTCCACCGACTTGGCACCGGTCATCACGGCCACGGTGTCGCTCATGCTGATGTTCTTCGGGTCCACCACCGCCGCGCGTCTGCCCAGGCGGGCGATGTGGATGCGGTCGGCGATCTCGAACACGTGCGGCATGTTGTGGCTGATCAGGATCACGGGCAGGCCCTTGTCGCGCACGCGGCGGATGAGTTCGAGCACCATGTTGCCCTCCTTCACGCCCAGCGCGGCGGTGGGTTCGTCCATGATCACCACGTGCTGCGCGAAGGCCGCGGCGCGGGCCACGGCCACGCACTGGCGCTGGCCGCCCGAGAGCGTTTCCACCGCCTGCGTCATGGAGCGGATGCCGACCTTCAGGTCGTTCATGCGCGCGATGCTTTCTTCCAGCATCTTCTTCTTGTCGATCATCTGCAGCACGCTGCCGAGGAAGCCGGCGCGGCGGATCTCGCGGCCGAGGAACAGGTTCTCGGCGATCGTCATGGCCGGGGCCACGGCGAGGTCCTGGTACACGGTTTCGATGCCGGCGCGGCGTGCGTCGATCGGGCTCTTGAAGTGGGCGCGGGCGCCGTCGAGGTAGATCTCGCCTTCGTCGGGGATCGTGGCGCCGGCGAGGCACTTGATCAGCGAGGACTTGCCGGCGCCGTTGTCGCCGATCACGGCCAGGATTTCCCCGGCACGCAGTTCGAAGTCGGCGCCGTCGAGCGCGGTGACCTGGCCGTAGCGCTTGACGAGGCCCTTGGCCTGGATCACGAGCGGGCTTTGAGCGTTGGGTGCGGTAGACATCAACGGACTCCTTTGCGGGACATCTGGTCGGTCATCACAGCCAATATGACGAGGATGCCGGTAACGAGAATCTGGTAAACGGACGACACGCCCATGAGCGTCAGGCCGTTGCGGAACACGCCCACGATCAGCGCGCCCACCAGGGTGCCCAAAATGATGCCGCGGCCACCGAACAGGCTGGTGCCGCCCAGCACCACGGCGGTGATGGCGTCGAGGTTTTCGGTCTGCCCGGCGTTCGGGTCACCGGCGCCGATGCGCGCCACGGACAGCAGCGAGGCCAGGCCGTAGAACACGCCGGCCAGCACGTACACGCCCAGCAGCACCTTGTCGGTGGAAATGCCGGTCAGGCGGGTGGCCTCGGGGCTGTTGCCCACGGCGTAGATGTGGCGTCCCGGCGCGGTTTCGCGCAGGAACAGCCAGGTGATCAGGTACAGCGCGAGCATCAGCACCACGCCGTAGAGGATGTTGGTTTCACCGATGCGGAACGAGTTGCCGAGCCAGGTCAGGCCGTCGGACACCTCGGTGACGGTCTGCGAACCCGAATACAGCTGGGTGATGGCGAACGCGATGTTCAGCGTGCCCAGCGTGACGATGAAGGGCGGCAGCTTGGCCTTGGTCACGAGCAGGCCGTTGATCAGGCCGAAGCCGGCCGTGGCGGCGATGCCCAGCGTGATCGCGACCGGCGCGGAGAGGCCGAAATCGGCGCCCATCTTGGTCATCACGATGGAGCCCAGCGCCATGATCATGCCGCACGACAGGTCGATGCCGGCGGTCAGGATGATGAGGGTCTGGCCGATGGCGATCGTGCCCACCACCATCACCTGCTGCAGGATCAGCGAGAAGTTCTGCAGCGTCAGGAAGCGCTCGTTCTGCGTGGCAAAAAACAGGCACGCAAAGATCAGGGCGATAAACGGCCCGAGCGTGCCCATGGGCGGAAGTTTGGCTTTGAGGGTGTTCATGGCGGTGGCCCGTCCAATCAGAGAAACAGAGATGCTGCATCACGCTGCATGGGCAGGCGTGGTGCAAACGAAGGCCCGTCTGAAGCAGGCTCTCAAATCAAGCGAATCGAAAAGCAACGAGGCACGAGGTGTCCCCTACCAGGGGCACCAAGGGTCCGGCTCCGCCGGCCCAAGGTGCCGTCCCCCCTCCAAGCCGAAGGCGCCAGAGAGGGGGGAAGCCGCAAAGCGGCGCAGGGGGGGAGTTACTTGTTCCCCCAGCACAGGTCCATGCCGGTCTTGACGTCTTTGCTCTCCACGCCAGCCACCGCCTTGCCCGCGATCAGGGTCACGCCGGTGTCGGTGTAGCCGCTGACCTTCTTGCCGGTCTTGGCGTATTCCACGCCCGCGGCCACGCCCATGGCGGCCATCTTCAGCGGGTACTGCTGGCTGGTCGCGGCGATCACGCCGGCGCCCACGTCCTTGATGCCGGCGCAGCCGCCGTCCACCGAGACGATGACCACGTCTTTTTCCTTGCCGGCGGCCTTCAGCGCCTTGAAGGCACCGGCGGCGGCGGGTTCGTTGATCGTGTAGACCAGGTTGATGCCGGGGTTCTTCTGCAGGCAGTTCTCCATGCCGGTCTGGCCCTTGGCCGCGTCACCGAAGCTGTCGGCCATGCAGACCACGCCCGCGGCGGCGCCGCCGAGGTTGTTGCTCTTGGCATCGGGGGCGGTCAGGCCAAAGCCCTTCAGGAAGCCGTTGTGGCGCTGGGCGCCCACCGGGTGACCCGGGAACAGGTCGAGCGTGGCGATGACCGGCTTCTTGCCCGCCATGGCCACCTTGGCGTACTGACCGATCAGCACGCCGGCCTTGTAGTTGTCGGTGGCGAACAGGCCGTCCACGGCGGTGGCCGGGTCGGTCGGGCTGTCCAGCGCGATCACCTGCACGCCCTGCTGCTGCGCGCGCTTGATGGCGGGGATGATGGCCTTGGCGTCGCTGGGGGTGATCAGGATGGTCTTGGCGCCGGCGGCGATCATGTTCTCCATCGCGGTCACCTGGCCGGCGTTGTCGCCGTCGGTCTTGCCCGCGGCCGACAGCAGCTTGGCGCCGAGCTTGGTGGCTTCGGCGGTGGCGCCCTCTTTCATCTTCACGAAGAAGGGGTTGGACTCGGTCTTGGTGATCAGGCCGATGACGGGCTGCGACTGGGCGGCGGCAACGCCAACGGCCAGCGTCAGGGCGGAAAACACGAAGGCGGGTGCGAGTTTTTTCATGGATGTCTCCTCGAAGGGATGGATGATGAGCGGAAGGTACACAGGCTCGGCAGTCAGTCTCTTGGGGTTTTCACGCTGTCTGCTGCGGAGTGACTGAACTATATTTCGGTTCAGGTTAATAAATCAACTGGATTTAGTTATGGTTTTCCCTAGTTCATCTGCCCCCATTCAAGTCGCCACCGCCGGCGAAGCCCTCATCGACATGATCACGGAATCCGACGGACGGTTGCGGCCCTGCGCCGGTGGCGCGGTCTACAACCTCACCCGCGCGCTCGGGCTGCAGGGCGTGGGCACGCTCTACCTCAACCCGCTCTCGCAGGACCGCTTTGGCCGCCTGATGGCCGACGCGATCCACGAGGCCCGCGTGACGCTGGCGCGTGAGACGCCGGTGCACGAACCCACCTCGCTCGCGCTGGTCGGTCTGGACGCCGAAGGCAAGGCCAGCTACAGCTTCTACCGCGACGGTGTGGCCGACCGCCAGGTCAACGCCGCCGACATGACGGCGCAGTGCGCGGCCCAGCCGGGCCTGAAGGTGGCGGTCACCGGCTGCCTGGCCCTGGTCGCCGACGACAGCCCCAAATACCTGCCCTGGCTGCAGGCGCAGCGCGCTGCCGGCCGGCTCGTGGTGGTGGACGCCAACCTGCGCCCGGCCATCGTGCCCGACATGGCCGCCTACCAGGCCAGCGTGATGGCCGCGCTCGGCCAGGCGCACATCGTCAAGGTCAGCGACGACGATCTGGTCACGCTCGGGTTCACCGCGCCCGATCCGCTGGACGCCGCGCGCGAACTGCTGCAAGCCACCTCGGCCACCTGGCTGGCGCTCACCCTGGGCCCCAAGGGCGCCGTGCTGCTGCACCGCGACGGCCGGGGCTGGAAAGCCGCCGAGTCGGCACCGGTCGCCGTGGTGGACACCGTGGGCGCCGGCGACTGTTTCCTGGCCGGCCTGCTGGTGGCCCTGCTCGAACGCCCGGCCATGCAGAACGCGGCCCGCGCCGATCAGCTGGTGCTCGACATCGACGACGTGCAACACATCCTGGGCCGTGCCGTGGCCAGCGCCAGCCTCTGCGTGATGCAGACCGGCTGCGTGCCCCCCAGCCGGGACCAGGTCGTTGAACGCGTGGCCACGCTGCGACCCATGTTCCGATCGCTTTGAACCTTGTTGGCCAGCACGAACATTGCATGGCTACCGGGGCGCCTGGCGCAGAAAGAAACCCGCTTGTAACTTGATTACATTAAACTCCATCAAATCGCGTAACAAAGTTAGACCCATGGCCACATCCACACCCTCCCAAACCCCTGAGGCCCCGCTCGATCTGGTGATCTTTGGTGGTGTGGGCGACCTCTCGGTGCGCAAGCTGCTGCCCGCGCTGTACATGGCCCACCTGCACAACAACCTGCCCGAGTCCACGCGCATCCATGCCCTGGGCCGCCAGGCCTGGGACCGTGCCGCCTTTCTGGCCTTCATCCAGGAAAAAGTGCCCGGCTTCATCGGCAGCAAGGCCTACAACGACAGCGCCTGGGGCAGCTTCGTGCGCCGCCTGACCTACGTCTGCGTGGACGCCACCGACGCCAGCGACTACCCGGGCCTGGGCGCCGAGCTGCAGGCCGGCTCCGACCGCGTCTATTACCTGGCCACCGCCCCCAGCCTGTTCACCGCCATCTGCGCACACCTCGGTGGTGCGGGCCTGATCGATGCACGCTCGCGCGTGGTGCTGGAAAAGCCGCTCGGCCACGACCTCGAATCGGCGCGCCAGATCAACATCGATGTGGGCCGCCATTTCCAGGAATCGCAGATCTTCCGCATCGACCACTACCTGGGCAAGGAAACGGTGCAGAACCTGATGGTCCTGCGCTTCGGCAACACCATCTTCGAGCCGCTCTGGCGCAGCCCCTACATCAAGAGCGTGCAGATCACCGTGGCCGAAGCCGTGGGCGTGGGCAGCCGGGCCGGCTTCTACGACGGCACCGGCGCGCTGCGCGACATGTTGCAGAACCACCTGCTGCAGCTGCTGTGCATCGTGGCCATGGAGCCGCCGGTGTCGCTCGACCCGGACGCCGTGCGCGACGAAAAGCTCAAGGTGCTGCGCTCGCTGCGCCCCATGGCCATCGCCGACGTGGCGCGCGACACCGTGCGCGGCCAGTACAGCGCCGGCGCCTCCAACGGCGACGCCGCCGTGGGCTACCTGCAGGAAGAAAACATCCCGCCCGACAGCAGCACCGAAACCTTCGTCGCGCTCAAGGCCCATATCAACAACTGGCGCTGGGCCAACGTGCCGATCTTCCTGCGCACCGGCAAGCGCATGGCGGCACGCCAGTCGGAGATCGTGATCGAGTTCGCCGACCTGCCCTTCACCATCTTCGGCGACTCGCCGCACAAGTCGGTCAACCGCCTGATGATCCGCCTGCAGCCCGAGGAACACATCCAGCTGCAGATGATGGCCAAGGAGCCCGGCAGCGGCATGAAGCTGCGCCCGGTCAACCTCAACCTCGACCTCGAAGCCGCCTTCTCCGAGCGCCGCGCCGAGGCTTACGAGCGCCTGCTGATCGACGTCATCAAGGGCCGCCTCACCCACTTCATGCGCCGCGACGAACTCGAAGCGGCCTGGACCTGGGTCGAACCCATCATCAACGGCTGGCAGCAGCTGAACGAAAAACCCAAGGCCTACACGGCGGGCAGCTGGGGGCCGGCGGCGTCGTCGGCGTTGATGGCGCGGGAGGGTTCTTCTTGGGTTGAGGAATCCTGATGGCGGTGACCGAACACCCCAACGCCACCCCCGCCGCCCTCGCGGAGCACATCGCCAACGCCCTGCGCGCCGCCATCGCCGCGCGCGGGCAGGCGAGCCTCGCGGTCTCGGGCGGCAAGTCGCCCATCCCCCTGTTCGAAGCGTTGCGCGAGCAGGACCTGGACTGGTCGAAAGTGAGCATCGCGCTGGCGGACGAGCGCGTGGTCCCGCGCGACCACGCCGACAGCAACACCGCCCTGGTGGTCCGCCACCTGCTGCAAGGCCGCGCCTCGGCTGCCCGCTTCCTGCCGTTCTTCCGCGAACTCGCGCCGACGTTCAACGCCGAGGTGCTGGACGCACTGGTGCGCGACGCTGAAGAACGCATCAGGTCCCTGCCCTGGCCGCTGGACGTGGTCGTGCTCGGCATGGGCGAAGACGCCCACACCGCCTCGCTGTTCCCCGGCGCGCCCGGCTACGCCCGCGCCATCGCCACCGACCAGCGCCTCGCCTGGGTGGTGCCCGACACCGCGCCCCACGCACGCATCAGCTTCACCCTCAGCGCCCTGCTCGCCGCGCGCGAGCTGGTGCTGTCCATCACCGGCGAAAACAAGCTCGCCGTTTACCGCCGCGCCGCCCAAAAGGCCGACGAGGCACTTCCGATCTCGCTGGTGATCAACCAGACTCAGACGCCCTTGAGCGTCTGGATGAATTGAACAGGAACATCCCCATGACCACGCCCCTGCACCCCGCCATCGAACGCGTCACGAAACGCATCACCGAACGCAGCGCCGACACGCGCGGCGCCTACCTCGCCAGCATGGCCGCACAGCGCAAGAACGGCACACAGCGCGGCGGCATGGGCTGCGCCAACATGGCGCACACCACGGCCGCCCTGCCCGCGAGCGACAAGCTCAAGATCCACGCCGAGCGCGCGCCGCACGTGGGCGTGATCACCGCCTACAACGACATGCTCTCGGCGCACCAGCCCTACGAGCACTACCCCGAGCTGATCCGCGGCCACGCGCGCGCACTCGGCGCCACGGCGCAGGTGGCGGGTGGCGTGCCCGCCATGTGCGACGGCGTCACACAGGGTGCGGCCGGCATGGAGCTGTCGCTGTTCTCGCGCGACGTGATCGCGCTGGCCACCGCCGTGGGTCTGTCGCACAACGTGTTCGACGCCGCGCTCATGCTCGGCATCTGCGACAAGATCGTGCCCGGCCTGTTCATCGGTTCGGTGCAGTTCGGCCACCTCAGCACCGTGTTCGTGCCCGCCGGCCCCATGACCAGCGGCCTCTCCAACGACGCCAAGGCCAAGGTGCGCCAGCAGTACGCGCAGGGCCTGGTCGGGCGCGACGCGCTGCTGGAGAGCGAGGCCCAGGCCTACCACTCGCCTGGCACCTGCACGTTTTACGGCACCGCCAACAGCAACCAGATGCTGATGGAGATCATGGGCCTGCACCTGCCGGGTGCGTCGTTCGTGAACCCGGGCACCGAGCTGCGTGAACTGCTGAGCAAGGCCGCGCTGGAGCGCGCGCTGGCCAACACCGGCAAGACCGGCGAGCCCGCCATCTGCATGGCCGACATCGTGAGCGAAAAGACCATCGTGAACGGCATCATCGGCCTGCTCGCCACCGGCGGCTCGACCAACCACACCATCCACCTCGTGGCCATGGCCCGCGCGGCCGGCGTGCTGATCGACTGGGACGACTTCGCCGAGCTCTCGGCGGTCGTGCCACTGCTGGCCCGCGTCTACCCCAACGGCAGCGCCGACGTGAACCACTTCCACGCCGCCGGCGGCATGGGTTTCCTGATGCAGGAACTGCTGACCAACGGCCTGCTGCACGGCGACGTGACCACCGTCATGGGCCAGGGTCTGGGCGCTTACGCGAACGAGCCCTGCCTGCAGGACGGCCAGCTCGCCTGGCGCCCGGTGCCCACCGTGAGCGGCGACACCGCCGTGTTGCGCCCGGTGAGCGAACCCTTCAGCGCCGACGGCGGCCTGCGCCTGCTGCAGGGCAACCTGGGCCGCAGCGTGGTCAAGGTTTCGGCCGTGAAGCCCGAGCACCGCGTGGTGCGCGCGCAGGCCGTGGTGGTGAGCGACCAGCAGGATCTGCTGGCCCTGTTCAACGCCGACAAGATCAACAAGGACCTGATCGCCGTGGTGCGTTACCAGGGCCCGCGCGCCAACGGCATGCCCGAGCTGCACAAGCTCACGCCCCCGCTGGCCGTGCTGCAGGACAAAGGCTTCAAGGTCGCGCTCGTCACCGACGGCCGCATGAGCGGCGCCTCGGGCAAGGTGCCCGCCGCCATCCACCTCAGCCCCGAAGCCCTGGCCGACGGCCCGATCGCGCGCGTGATGGACGGCGACTGGATCACGCTCGACTGCGAGCGCGGCGTGCTGGAGCTGGAAGTGGACGCCGCCACGCTGGCCGCGCGCAGCGCCGTGCACCCCGATCTCAGCCACAACGAACACGGCACCGGCCGCGAGCTGTTTGGCCTGTTCCGCACCCATGCGAGCACCGCCGAATCTGGCGCGTCCCCCCTGTTTGGCGACCGCCCTTGAACTGGACCCCCACCATGACCACCACCTGCTTCACCCGTCCCGCTTTCAAATCCCGCGTCGTGCCCGTCATCGTGCTCAGCGACCCGGCCCACGCCGTGCCGTTGGCCCATGCGCTGCTTGAGGGCGGCATCGACGTGATGGAGATCACCCTGCGCTCCGACGCTGCACTCGCTTCGATCGAAGCCGTGGCCAAGGCCGTGCCGCAGATGCACCTGGGCGCGGGCACCGTGACCCGCGTGGCCGAAGTGCAGCGCGTGATCGACGCCGGCGCCACCTTCGCCCTCTCCCCCGGCGCCACCGATGCGCTGGTCGAAGCCGTCAAGGCCGCCAAGCTGCCCTTCATCCCCGGCGTGATGACGCCCGGCGAGGTCATGCACCGCCGCGAACAGGGCTTCAGCCTCATGAAACTGTTCCCCGCGCAACAGGCCGGCGGCCTGGGCATGCTCAAGGCACTGGGCGCACCGCTCCCGGACGTGATGTTCTGCCCCACCGGTGGTGTCAGCCCCGAGAACCTGAAAGACTTCCTGAAGCTGCCCAACGTGGCCATGGCCGGCGGCAGCTGGCTGACGCCGGCCGAGGCGCTGGCGGCGGGCGACTGGAAACGCATCACCCAGCTGGCGCGCGGAGCGACCGAACTCGCCGCGGGGTAATCCCCTCCCCCCGCGCCGCTTCGGATCACCGCGATGCCAGCGGCCCGGCGAAGCCGGTTCAGCGGCATCCCGGCTCAACGCCTCATGCGAAACTCTGCAGTGAATTGGAAGCCCCCATGAGCACTCTTTCCCCCTCCCCCACCACCCTCCCCGTCTGGCAGCAGCTCGCCACCCTGGCCGCCGCCCCGCAACCCCACCTGCGCGACCGCCTTGCCGAGCCCGGCCGAGAGCAGCAGATGCAGGCCAGCGCCGCCAGCACCGGCATCCGGATCGACTTCAGCCGCCAGGCGCTGGACAGCACCGTGTGGGACGCGCTCATGGACCTGGCCCGCCAGGCCGGCGTGGAGCGCCAGCGCGACGCCATGTTCCGCGGTGACGTGATCAACACCTCCGAACAGCGCGCCGTGTTGCACGTGGCGCTGCGCGGCACGCCCGGCGCCAGCGGCAGCGATGCGCCCTGGGGTGCGGACATCCAGCAGCAGGTGCAAAGCGAGCTGGACCGTGTCTGCGCCTTTGCCGACCGCGTGCGTTCGGGCTCCGTGAAAGGCAGCACCGGCCTGGCCATCACCGACGTGGTGAACATCGGCATCGGCGGCTCCGACCTTGGGCCCCGCATGGCGGCGGACGCACTGGCACCGCTGTGCAGCGACGGCAAGAGCGGCGTGCGCGTGCACTTCGTCAGCAACCCCGACGCCTGGGCGCTGCACAGCACGCTGCGCGGTCTGGACCCGCTGACCACGCTGATCATCGTGGCCAGCAAGACCTTCACCACGCAGGAAACCATGACCAACGCCGCGTCCGCGCGGCGCTGGCTGCAGGACGCCGGTATCGAAGGCGCCGCGCAGAGCCCGCACCTGGTCGCCATCACCGCCGCGCCGCAGAAGTCCGGTGCCGCCGGCTACCCGGCAGAGCACACCTTCACCTTCTGGGACTGGGTCGGCGGCCGTTATTCGCTGTGGTCCGCGCTCGGCCTGCCGCTCGCGATCGCCATCGGCTCGAAGGCCTTCCGCGAATTCCTCGCCGGCGGCCAGGCCATGGACGCGCACTTCCGCTCGGCCCCGCTGGACAAGAACCTGCCCGTCATCCTCGCCATGAGCGGCGTGTGGAACCGCAACTTCCTGCTCTGCCCCACCCAGCTGCTCTCCACCTACCCCAGCCGCCTGGTGCGCTTCGCGCCCTTCGTGCAACAGATGGACATGGAAAGCAACGGCAAGCGCATCCGCAAGGACGGCCAGCCCTGCAACACCGACACCGGCCCCATCATCTGGGGCGGCCTCGGCATCGACGGACAACACGCCTACTTCCAGCTGCTGCACCAGGGCACACACCGCGTGCCGGTGGAATTCGTCGGCGTGCTGAACGAAGACACGCCCCTGCCCCTGGCCGCCGAACACCACCGCGTGGTCAACCTCAACCTGCGCGCGCAGGCCCAGGCCCTGGCCGTTGGCCGCGACGAAGCCTCCACCCTGCAGGCGCTCATGGCCGAAGGCATGAGCGTCGAGCAGGCCGAGGTGTTCGTGAGCCAGCGCAGCTTCAAGGGCGACGTGCCCAGCAGCACCATCTGGCTCGACGCGCTCACCCCGCACAGCCTGGGCGCACTCATTGCGCTGTACGAACACAAGGTCTTCACGCAAGCCGCCATCTGGGGCATCAACGCCTACGACCAGTGGGGCGTGGAGCTGGGCAAGACGATGGCGAAACAAATGGAAACCCCCCGCGGTGCTTCGCACCTCCCCCCTGCCGGGGGCAACGCCTGAGGCACGGCAAAGCCGGTTCCTCGGCGTTCCTGAACCCAATACACCTTTCCCGACCATGCGCATCGCCCTCATCGCCCACGACAAGAAGAAAGACGCCATCGTGGCCCTGGCCAGCGAGTTCGTGGCCCTGCTGCGACAACACACGCTCATGGGCACCGGCACCACCGGCGGGCGTCTTCAATCCGAAGTGGGCTTGAACGTGGAGCGCCTGCTCAGCGGTCCGCTGGGCGGCGACCTGCAGATCGGCTCCCGCCTCGCCATGGGCGAGGTGGACTGCGTGATCTTCCTGCGCGACCCCATGACCGCCCAGCCCCACGAGCCCGACATCAGCGCGCTGCTGCGTGCCTGCGATGTGCACAACGTGCCGTGTGCGACCAACGTGGCGACGGCGCGCTTCCTGCTGGACGATCTGGCGCGGCGCTGAAGACGCTGCAGTTCGACCGCGCAAGCGCTCAACAAAAAGCGTCGGGCGTCAGCCGACCGGCGGCTCGGTGCTGGCGCTGCTGCGCCGTTGAAGCCGCTGCAGCACGGCCAGCGCTTCGCCCCCCGACTCGACGGGTACAAAGAGGTGGTCGTGAAACGCTGCCGCCACGACGTTGCAGCTGATGTGGGCCTGGGCCAACGCGCTGGCGACGGCGGCGGTGAGGCCCACGGCCTGGAGATCGGAATGCACCGTGAGCGTGATCCACGCGGCCCGGAACAGGACGGGCAGCCCCGCCTTCAGCGCCCGCTCTTCCTCAACGATCAGCGTGAGGCCTTCCGCTTCCCGAAACGTGGCCAACGGCTCCAGTGAGCGGGTATCCGTGTCTGGCGAGACAGAAGCGAAGACATAGACCCCCTCGTTCAGCGCGGGCCGCATGGTTTGAAGCAGCTGAGCGAGATTCGTGACGGGGTTGCTCATGGCGCGCGGTTGGGGCCAGGGCCTACCGGGCAATCTTGCGTTCAATCTCGGCCACCACACCCGCCCGCAAGGTCAGGATGGTGATCGTCTGGGGATCCCGGACGTGGGGAAAGTAGGTCCAGGTCTTCTCCTCCGGCTGCCCTTTGAAGTTCTTCACGAAAGCCTCGTGGTCGGGCTTCCCGATCTTGAACAGCACCTCGCCCTCGTGCATGCCCTTGCTGATGAACTTGCGATCCCGTGCGTCCTCTGCTGCGGCCACCACACAGGCGCTTGCCAGCAAAACAAAGACCAGCGCTTTTTTGATGGACATCGATGGCTCCTTGGCAACGAGGCTATGAATCCGTGGAGGACGGGCCGGCGACCTTTGCATCGCCGGTCATGCGGCTGAGTTTAGAGGCCTCGGTGAGCTGTGTTGCCAGCCGCTCAGACAGGCGGTGTATTCACCGGGATCCGTCGCCGATGTCAGGACCGTCTTCATCCTGATCTCCCCGGATTCACACCCGAAGCAGGCCCCGGAAGCCCCGGGCGGCGTAATACGACTGCACGCCGTTGTGATAGACGAACACCCGGCCATAGCGCCGGTCACCGAAGAGCGCCCCTCCGAGCGCCCTGACATCGGGCGGCGTCTGAAGCCAGCTGGACGTCTTCAGATCAAACTCACCGAGCTGTTGAAGCGCCCGGTACTGCTCTTCCGTCAGCAGCTCGATGCCCATCGCGGCCGCCATCTCGCCCGCGCTGCTCTCGGGTTTGTTCTCCTTGCGGGCGGCACGCGCTTCGGCGTCGTAACAGGTGCTTCTGCGCCCTGTGGGGCTTTCCGGGGAGCAGTCACAGAAGACCACCTGACCAGATTCATTGGCATCGCCCCAAACGTCCGGCTCACCGCCGCTGGCCTCCATCGCTTGCAAGGACCTCCGCGCATCGGGATGGTCTTCCAGTCGGGCGCGCACGTCCGACCACGCCGTCCCGGCGTGCCGGTGCATGTGCTTCTCGAAGCGCGTCTCGAGCACCTGGAACAGGGCTTCGCGTTCTGTGGTTTTCATGGTCATGCGCTTTCATGATCAAGGGGGCACCGACGTGTCGCTCTTGCGGCCATCGGGAAGATGGACGCCGCCATCTTCCCGCACGACCCCATGACCGCGCAACCCCACCAATCGGCTGTCAACGCGCTCACCAGTGGCTGACTGAAGTCGGCCAGGAACGGACCTTGCCATTGGGACCTGTTCGCAGCCATTCAGGTTCGGGTCTGTGACTTGATGGCCCGCTGTTCGTGTCGACCTATGCGGTGACATGCAGCGGCCGAGAGCCGACCGCCAACGCCACCGCAACGAGGATCCGGCGGCTCAGGCCGTCTCGGGCGCGGGCAACATGCGCCGTGACAGCGCGCTGTGCCGTGCAAGCAGGAATTGCCGCAGCAAGTCCGGATAGTCCAGACGAACAGCCCCTCTCACCGACGGCCGACTCGAGAGCGAGCTCCGCCATTGCTGCAATCTGGGCAAGTCGTGCCAGAAGCCAAAATCACCGATGCCGTCGAAGACGTCGAAGTAGCGGAAGACCGGTCCAAACACAGCGTCGACGATGCAGAAATGCTCGCCGGCGAAGAACGGGCCATCGCCGAGCGCCGCTTCCATCTGCCCGAAGCGGGCGCGGATCTCGGCGGCGCGGGCACCGAGGGACTGTTCATCGGCGGCGTTGTAGAACGCGCCGATCAGGTTGAGCAGCGCCGACCCGAACTCCATCCACGAACGGTGCTGAGCGCGCAGCACCGCATTGGCCGGGTGCAGACGAGGCAGCGCGGTCTCGTCGAGGTACTCACAGATGACGGCCGATTCGAAGATGGCCTCGTCGCCGACCAGCAGCACCGGTGTCTTGCCGAGCGGTGAAACCTTCAGGAACCACGCGGGCTTGTGGGCGAGGTCAATGTCGCGCCGCTCGAAGGGCGTGCCCTTCTCGGCCAGCACGATGGCGGCACGCTGCACGTACGGGCACAGCGTGTGCGACACGAGGACCAGGGGCGCGCTCATCTCGACAGTCCTTCGGCACGCAGCGCGTCGAGCTCATCGAAGCGCGTCGCCAGCTTGTCCTGGGCGGCCTGGCGCGTGCCGTCGTCTGGCTCCAGCAAGGGCACGCAGCCGCGCGGCGAGCTGCTGAAGTGGTCGATGCCATCGGCGGTGACAGGGCGGGTGAGGTCGGCGATCACAGCTTCGAACGGAACGCCGATCGCCCTGGGCGCGATGTGGACGGCGAGCGAGCAGGCCCCGGGGGCGAGGTAGAGCGTCATGACGATGACTCCTGGATAGATAGGTTCGGAGGGAGGTCGATGGCGGGATCAGGCTGCCTGGAGCCGGGGCGCGAGCCACGCGCTGCGCCGGAGGGCCACGGCCCCGTCCCCCAGCAGCCACAGCGACAGCGAGGCCGCGATCAGAAACACCGGGTATTCCCAGCCGCCGCCGGCGCTGGTGTGGACCCAGCCATTGGGCCAGTGCACCCAGGCCGCCACGGCCATCACTGGCACAAGCGCAAGGGCCGTCTGGCGCGCATAAACGCCCAGCACCAGCGCGATCCCGCCCAGCAGCTCCGTCGCAAAGACCGGGTAGGCGAGGAAGCCCGGGAAGCCGACGCTGACGAAGAACTGCGCCGTACCCGGCAGGGTGAAGACAAGCAGCTTGAGCAGCGCGTGGGCAACCCACATGACGCCCAGGCTGACCCGAAGCAGGGTGACCCCGTAGGCCGCAGGGGATGAGTTTGAGAGATCCATGAAGCGACTCCTGAAATGTTGTGGACGCCGGAAGTGTGTGACTGCGATATCGAAATGAAAATAGACTATGCTGCACACTCTGATTGCGAATATGCAATACAAAATCACACCAAACGATCTGGAAGTGATCCTCGCCCTGGTCCGTGGCGGTTCGCTCGCCCGCGCGGGAGAGCGCTTGGGGATCGATGCCTCTACGGTGTTCCGGGCCCTGCAGCGCATCGAGCGCGGCCTGGGCCGCTCCCTTTTTGAACGCAGCCGCTCGGGCTACCTCGCCAACGATCTGGCGACCGAACTCGCTGCCCAAGCCGAGCAGGTGGAATCGGCCCTGGAGGCCGCACGCTCGAGCGTCGACTCCGCGCCGTCACGAATCTCCGGCACGGTGCGCATCACCACCACCGATACGGTCTTGCATGGTCTCGTCGCCCCGGCGCTGCACGGCCTGCACGAGGCCCACCCGCATCTGGACTTCGAGATCCACACGGGAAACGAACTGGCGAGCTTGACGCGGCGCGACGCTGACATCGCTGTTCGCGCCACCAAGCGGCCGCCTCAGCACCTTGTCGGCAAGAACGTCGGGCCGATTCGCGTTGCGCTCTATACCGCGCGGCGAGGGGCGGTGCGCAGCTTCGACGAGGTCGATTCAGGGAGAGTGGACTGGATCGCGCCGGACGACGCCTTGCCCGAGCATCCGTCCGTGGTCTGGCGCAAGCGCCACTTTCCAAAGGCTGTTCCGCGCTATCGGGTGCACAGCATCCTGTCCGTCCTGGAACTGGTGGCGCTCGGCATGGGCGTGGGCATCGTTCCCCTGTTTCTTGCCGACGGCCGCAAGGACGTCATGCGCCTGACCGACCCACTGGACGAATGCGAGACCGAGCTGTGGCTGCTGACGCATCCGGAGTCGCGGCATCTGAGGCGTGTCGGGGCGGTCTATGCGCACTTGGCCCGGACCTTGGCCATGCCTTGAGCCCTGGGGGTGACCGTTCTCCGTCTCCGAGCCCTCCACGCTCGATGCGGTGCGCCCCGGAAAGCCGAAGTTGGCCTTGACCCACCCCTGGAGGGCACGCCGGGCGCATGCCTCAGCGCGTCCAGCTCCCCATGCGGATCGCGATGGCGAGGGTGGAACCGTAGACCACCAGGCTGAGTGCGACGACGGCAAAGAGGCCGCTCGCGGGGGTCTGGAACACGTGCACACAGAGCCAGCCACCGACCACCAGGATCACGAGGCGGCCCATGCTGCCGGCCAGTGGCCAGAACATGCGGCCCGCCCCCTGCGACGCAAAGAACAGCGCCAGGCCGAGCCCGAAGAAAGCGTAGCAGCCGCCCACGATGTTGAGGTACGTGGCACCCACCGCCAGCACGTCGGCATCGCTCGTGAACAGACCCATCCACAGCGCCGGTGCGATGGCCGTGGCCAGGCCGATGGCGCCCGTGATCGCGGCCACCAGCGCGCCGCCGGCCCAGGCCACGCGCACCGCGCGCACCGCCTGCCCCGCGCCCATGTTGGTCGCCACCATCGCGGTCAGGGCGGTGCCGAAGCCGAAGGCGATCGGCACCAGGATGTATTCGAGCCGCGCCGCCACGCCGTAGCCCGCGAGCGCGGCCGTGCCGTAGCTGCCGACGAAGGCCGTGGTCACGGCGATGGAGGCGTTGCTGATCACCGGACTCAAGGACGCGGGCAGACCCACGCGCAGGATGTCGCGCAGCAGCGGCAGGTGCAGGCGCCAGGGCGAAGCCCGCAGCTGCACGGCGCCGTCGCGGCGCAACAGGTGAATCGCCATCACCAGCGTGGCCACGGCGTTCACGGCCAGCGTGCTGGCGGCGGCGCCCGCCACGCCCAGGCCGGCCACCGGCCCCCAGCCAAACACCAGCACCGGGCACAGCACCAGGTGCAGCAGCGCCGTGCCCAGCAGCATCAGCGAAGGCAGCACCATGTTGCCCGCACCGCGTACCACGGCGGCCAGCACGTTGGTCAACCAGATGAGCAGCGCGCCGCTGAACAGCACGTTCGAATACACGAGCGCGGCTTCAAGCGCCGCACCGCGACCGCCCATGGCGCCGAAGATGCCGCGCCCGAAACCGAGCATGACCAGCATGAACAGCGCAGCCAGCAAGGCCGCGAGCAGCAGCGCCTGCTGCGCCAGGCGGTTGGCGTCCTGGCTGCGCCCGGCGCCCAGGGCACGCGCCACAGCGGCGGTGGTCGCGCCGCCGATGCCGCCGGCCGACATCTGCAGCATCAGCATGGACAGCGGGAACACCAGCGCGATGCCGGCGAGCGCATCCGCCCCCACCCGGCCGAGGATGTAGCCGTCGTAGCCGATCACGATCGTGGTCGCGAACAGGCCCATCACGTTGGGCGTGGCCAGACGCAGCAGCGTGGGCAGCAGCGGCGCGTGCAGCATCTGCTGCAGGCGGGCCTGGGCGACCGCCGCGCTCATGCCCGTGCGTCCCGCAGGTAGATGCCCGGCTCGGCCGACAGGCCGCGCTTGACCTGTTGCGTGAGCTCGTCGGCCAGCACCTCGACGGCGCCCGCCTCCAGCGCGTCGAAGGCGCGGCGCACGATCTCGTCGGGTGTCGATTTGGGCATGTCGATGCCGCGCGTGAGGTCGGTGTCGACAAAGCCCATGTGCAGGCCCAGCACCTGCGTGCCCTGCGCGCGCAGGTCGTTGCGCAGCCCGTTCGTGAGCGCCCAGGCGGCGGACTTGCTCGCGCCGTAGACCGAGAGCATGGGCGAGTTGATCCAGCTCGCGATCGACAACACGTTCAGGATCGCGCCGCCGCCGTGCGACGCGAGCACGGGCGCAAAGGCCTGGCTCACGCGCAGCGGGCCAAAGAAGTTGGTTTCCATCTGGGCGCGCGCCGCGTCGACGCTGCCCTCGGCCAGGAAGCCGCCGAGGTTCGCGATGCCGGCGTTGTTGATCACCAGCGTCACGTCATTGCCGAGCCGGGCGGCCGCGGCCACCTGCTCGGGGTCGTTCACGTCGAGCGCGATCGGCTCGACGCCGGGGAGCGTGACGCTGGCCGGGTCACGCGCGCCGGCGTAGACCTTGCGGGCGCCGCGGGCCAGCGCCTCGCGGGCGAAAGCCAGACCGAGGCCGCGGTTGGCGCCGGTGATCAGGACGGTGGCGTTGTGCAGTTTCATGGTGTGTCGGCTCCGGGGTGGGTGGAAAAAGAAAGGCGGTTCAATTTTTATGACGATCGTCATATTTCTGATCGAACCGATAGGAATGCCCTGGCGGGCGGGTACATGGCGGACATGGTTCAGGCCGCCGGTTGGGAAGTGTCGTAACGCGCCAGCAAGGCGCTTCGGTTGGCGGCCAGCAAGGCCCGGCCTTCGGCGTTGTCACCCAGGGCCCGCGCGAGCTGCAGCGCGCCCACCATCTGGCTGGCGATGGCGGCGGCGCTGTCGGGCGCCGCGTCGGCGGGCAGGGTTTGTGCCACCAGCGCCACCAGGCTGCGCACGCGCTGCACGGCCGCGCTGCGCACCTCGGCCGACTGGCGCGGCATCTCCGAAACCAGCGCCGCGACCGCGCAACCGTTTTCGGTGCCGCTCAGGTGGCGGTCCGAGAGGTAGCTGTCGATGAGCGCGCGGAACGGGCTGGCGCCACGCGCCTCGCGCTGGGCATTGCCCTGGCTCAGGCGCTCGGCGCTTTGCTGCCCGGCGTGGGCCAGGGCCTCGACCAGCAGCGCGTCGCGCGACGGGAAGTGGGCGTAGAAGCCGCCATGGGTCAGGCCCGCCTCTTTCATGATGTCGGCCACGCCGACCCCAGCGAAGCCAGCGCGCCGGATCGCGCGCGCGGCGGTGTCGACGATGCGTTCGTGGGTCAGGGCCTTGCGGCCGGGTGCGGTTGCCATGGCGGAATGGTAGCTCAAATATGACGATCATCATATTCATCCACCCTGTTGCCCCTGGGGGTTTTGTGCCGGGTCCGCATCCACCCCGTGCCCAGGGCGGCCGCCGCAGCGGGGAAACCCCAATACACATTACACCTGTAATGCATATTCTTGTAAGCATGGACCTCCAGCCCGCCCCGACAAAACCAGCCGCCGGCAACCGCCACGCCGAACGCAGCGAAGCCACGCGCGCACAGCTGATCCGGGCGGCGATCCAGGTGGTGCGCGACAAGGGTTACCAGGGTGCCTCGGTGTTCGAAGTGGCCAAAGCCGCCGGCCTCACGCCAGGCGCTTTCCAGCACCATTTCGGGACCAAGGCGGTGCTGATGATGCGGGTGGTGGACGAGCTGGTGGCGGCCAGTGACTACAACGCGCCCGGGTGGCCCGCGGCCGATCTGCCTCTGGCCGAGCGCGCCCGGCAGACGCTGCAACTGCTGTGGCAGCGCATCTACGAGCCCGAGCGTTTTCTGGTGGCCTGGCAGGTCTACATGGGCTGCGGCGCCGACCCCGAGATCACGCGCTACATCGCCGGCCTGCGCCAGACGCAGCAGGAACAGCTCCGCCAGCGCTTCCTCACCGTGTTTCCCGAGCTGTCGTCCTCGGCCGATACCCCGGCCCTGATCGATCTCGTGATGTCCACCCTGCGCGGCATGGGCCTGGTGCGCCTGTTCGGTCCGGCCGACGCGGCCATGGCGGCCCAGCTGGACCAGTTGGCCGGCCTGCTGGTGCAACGCTGCGAGAGCCTGGCTCCCCCACCCACCCCCCGAAGGAAAGCCCCATGAAGCTGATCACGTTCACACGGCGCACCGCGCGCCTGGCCGCCGGCCTGCTCGCCCTGCCGCTGCTGGCGCACGCCGCCTACCCGGAGAAGATCGTCACCCTGGTGGTGCCCTACCCGCCCGGCGGTGCCACCGACACCATCGCCCGCAAGCTCATGGAGCCGCTGGGCAAGCGCCTGGGGCAGAACGTGATCGTGGAAAACCGCCCGGGTGCGGGCACCGCCATCGGCGCCACGCTGGTGGCCAAGGCGCCGGCCGATGGCTACACGCTGCTGATCTCGTCGAACACCACGTTCACGGTGAACGCCGCCATCAAGCGCCAGTTGCCCTACGACCCGCAGAAGGGTTTCGAATCCATCGGCACCATCGGCAGCTCGCCGCTGGTGCTGCTGGCCAACCCCAAGGTGGCGGCGAACAACCTGCCCGAACTGCTGGCCCTGGCCAAACGCGAGCCCACCGGGCTGAACTTCGGCTCTTTCGGCAACGGCACCACCGCCCACCTGGCCGGTGAAATGCTCAAGGTGATGGCCGGCGCGAACCTGGTGCACGTGGCCTACAAGGGCAGCGCCCCGGCCATGACCGACCTGATGGGCGGGCAGATCCCGCTGAGCTTCGACACCAACGTCGCCGCCATGCCGCAGATGGCCGCAGGCAAGGTGAAGGCGCTGGCCGTCACGTCCAAGAAGCGCTCGCCGCAGATGCCCACCGTGCCGACCATCGCCGAGGCCGGTTTCCCCGACTACGAGATGGTGCCGTGGATCGCCATCGTCGCGCCGCGTGGCCTGCCCGGGCCGGTGCGCGCGGCCCTGGGCAAGGCGCTGGCCGACACGGTGAACGACCCGGCCACCCGGGCCGAGCTGGAAAAAATCGGTGTGGAGGTGGCCTACGAGCCGGGCAGCGCCTACGACACGCGCGTGGCGCGCGAACTGCCGCTGCTGCGCGCCTACGTGCACAAGGCCGGCATTCCGCTGGAGTGAACGGATGTCCCTGGTCCAGCTGAGCGCGGTCGAACTGTGCCGACGCATCGGCAACAAAGACATCTCACCGGTCGAGCTGCTCGACGCCTGCATCGCGCGCATCGAAGCGGTGAACCCGGCGGTGAACGCGATCTGCGCCACCGATTTCGAGCGTGCCCGCGCCACCGCCCGCGAAGCCGAGGCGCAGGTGCTGCGCGGCGAGCCGCTGGGCGCGCTGCACGGCCTGCCTCTGGGCGTGAAAGACCTGCAGGACACCGCCGGCCTGCTCACCACCAGCGGCAACGTGGGGCGGCGCGGCAACGTACCGCAGCACGACAACGCGCTCGTGGCCCGGCTGCGCGCGGCCGGCGCCATCGTCACCGCCAAGACCAACGTGCCCGACATGGGCGCTGGCGCCAACACGCGCAACCCGGTCTGGGGCGCCACCGGCAACCCCTTCAACCCCCTGCTCAACGCCGGCGGTTCGTCGGGCGGATCGGCCGCCGCGCTGGCCACCGACATGCTGCCCCTGTGCACCGGCTCCGACACCGGCGGCTCGCTGCGCATCCCGGCCGCGCTGTGCGGCGTGGTGGGCCTGCGGCCCTCGCCCGGCGTGGTGGCCAACGACGCGCGCCCGCTGGGCTGGTCGGTGATCTCGGTGCTCGGTCCCATGGGCCGCACCGTGGCCGACACCGCGCTCTTGCTCTCGGCCAGCGTGGGCCGCCACAACATGGACCCGCTCAGCGTGTCCGGTGTCTGCCAGGGCTGGCCACTGCAAGCCGCCGATCTGTCCAGCCTGCGCATCGGCACGGTCGAAGACTTCGGCACCTGCGCGGTGGACCCGGGCATCCGCCGCAGCTTCCGCCAGCGCGTGGCCGCGCTCGCGCGCCACACCCGGTCTTGCGAGCCGTTGGCGCTGGACCTGAGCGACGGCCACCGCTGCTTTGACATCCTGCGCGCCGAGAACTTCGTGGCGGCCTTCGCCGACACCTACCGCCAAGACCCTCAGTCGCTCGGCCCCAACGTGCGCGCCAACGTGGAGATGGCCCACGCCATCACGCTGGGCGACCGCGCCTGGGCCCACCTGGAGCAGACGCGCATCGCGCGGCGTTTTGAACGCGCCTTCGAACACGTGGACCTGATCGTGGCGCCGGTCACGCCGGTCTCGCCCTTCCCCTGGAGCGAGCTGTACGCCGAGCGCATCGACGGCCAGGACATGCGCAACTACTACGAGTGGCTGGGCCTGACCTACCTGGTGACGCTGGCCACCAACCCCGCGCTCTCGCTGCCCTGCGGCGTGGACGAACACGGCATGCCCTTCGGCCTGCAGCTCATCGCCCCGCTGCGCGCCGACGACCGCCTGCTCGCCATGGCCAGCGCGATCGAAGCCGCCTTCGCCACGAATGCCGAACTGTGCCGCCCCCGCCCGCCGGAATCCGTTCTCGCGCAGGCCCAGCCGGCGCTGAAAAGTCTGGTGACACACCCGCCCCTGATGCATGGGGATGCAGGTGCTCCGGGGTCCGCGCACACGGCGGTGTGAACCAGGGCCCGAAACTGGGCCCCGCCCCGGTCTGGCTCAGGGCACGGGCGCTTGCCCAATGACCCTGGCAGACAAGCGGGCAACACGGTTTTTGATGGTGCGGACATTTAAAGAGGCATACACTGTGCATCTTTAAAAGAGGGTTCAGTTCGGTCGCGCATCGAAGCTGCACCCCATCGCCGCAGGAGCCCCGCCATGACCACCGTTGAACAAGCACCGCCGCTGACCCAGGCGTTGCAGCAGTCCTACCGACACGGGTTCGTCACCGACGTGGAGAGCGACTCGCTGCCGCCGGGGCTGGACGCCGACACCGTGCGCGCCATCTCGCGCCGCAAGCGCGAGCCCGATTTCCTGTTGCAGTGGCGCCTGGCGGCCTTCGAGCGCTGGCAGTCCATGGCACATCCGCACTGGGGCCAGCTCCGCATCGAGCCGGTGGACTTCCAGGCCCTGAGCTATTACTCGGCGCCCAGGTCGCAGAAGGACGGCCCCAAGAGCCTGGCCGAGGTGGACCCCAAGCTGCTGGAGACCTACGAAAAACTCGGCGTGCCGCTGCACGAGCGGGCGCGCCTGGCCGGGGTGGCGGTGGACGCGGTGTTCGACTCGGTGTCCGTCGGCACCACCTTCCGCGAGCAGCTGGCCGAAGTCGGCGTGATCTTCTGTTCGTTCTCGCACGCCGTGCAACACCACCCGGAACTGATCGAGCGTTACCTCGGCACGGTGGTGCCGCCGGGCGACAACTTCTACGCCGCGCTGAATTCGGCGGTGTTCTCCGACGGCTCCTTCGTCTACATCCCCAAAGGTGTGCGTTGCCCGATGGAGCTGTCGTCCTACTTCCGCATCAACGCGGCCAACACCGGCCAGTTCGAGCGCACGCTGATCATTGCCGAGGAAGGCAGCCACGTGAGCTACCTCGAAGGCTGCACGGCGCCGCAGCGCGACGAGCACCAGCTGCACGCGGCGGTGGTCGAGCTGATCGCCCACGACGACGCCCACATCAAGTACTCGACGGTGCAGAACTGGTTCCCCGGCGACGAACGCGGCCGGGGCGGCATCTACAACTTCGTCACCAAGCGCGGCCTGTGTGCGGGCCAGCGTTCGCACATCGCCTGGACGCAGATCGAGACCGGATCGGCCATCACCTGGAAGTACCCGAGCGTGGTGCTGCGCGGCGACGATTCGCGCGGCGAGTTCCATTCGATCGCGGTCAGCAACCACTTCCAGCAGGCCGACACCGGCACCAAGATGATCCATCTGGGCCGCAACACCAAGAGCCGCATCGTCTCCAAAGGCATCAGCGCCGGACACGCCCAGAACAGCTACCGCGGCCTGGTGCGCGTGGCCCCGACCGCGGCCGGCGCCCACAACCACACGCAGTGCGACTCGCTGCTCATCGGCCCCGACTGCGGTGCCCACACCTTCCCGTACATCGAGGCCGCGCGCGACGACGCCCTGGTGGAACACGAAGCCACCACCACCCGCATCTCCGAAGAACGCCTGTTCTATTGCCAGCAGCGCGGCATCCACCCACAGGACGCCACCGCCCTCATCGTCGGTGGCTTCTGCCAGGCGGTGCTGGACGAGCTGCCGATGGAATTCGCGCTCGAAGCCAAGGCGCTGCTGGCCGTCTCGCTCGAAGGCGCTGTCGGCTGAGCCCCCCCACACGATCCATCAGGAAAGACACACCATGACCCATGCCGAACCCCTGTTGCAGGTGCGCGATCTGCGCGTTGACGTTGGCGGCCGCCACGTGTTGAAGTCGATCTCGCTCGATGTCCCGGCCGGTGCGCTGGTGGTGCTCATGGGCGCCAACGGCAGCGGCAAGAGCACCCTGGGCCTGACGCTGGCCGGCCATCCGCGTTACAGCGTGGTCGGTGGCCAGGCCCGCTTTGGCGGCCAGGACCTGCTGGCCATGAGCCCCGAGGCGCGCGCACGCGCCGGGCTGTTTGTCTCGTTCCAGGCGCCGCCCGAGATCCCCGGTGTGAAGAACAACCTGTTCATCCGCACGGCCCTCAACGCCGTGCGCGAAGCGCGCGGCGAAGCACCGCTCGATGCGTTCGATTTCCTCGGCGACGCGCGCGCCGCGGCCACCCGGCTGGGCCTGCCCGAGGCGATGCTGGCGCGCCCCGTCAACGACGGTTTTTCTGGCGGGGAGCGCAAGCGCAACGAGCTGCTGCAGCTGGCCCTGCTGCGCCCGCGCCTGGCGATGCTGGACGAAATCGATTCGGGCATGGACGTGGACGGCACCCGCGCGGTGGTTGAGCTGGTGCAGTCGTTGCGTGCCCAGGGCACCGCCTTTGTGGTGGTCTCGCACTACCTGCAGCTGATCGAGTCGCTGCAGCCCGACGCGGTGCTGCGGCTCGACCAGGGCTGCATCGCCGAGACCGGCGACCTGGCGCTGGCCCAACAGATCGCGCGGACCGGCTTCGTGCGCGCAGCCGACGCACTGGAGGCCTGAGCATGGACCACGCACGCGCCGACATCCTGGCCGCCCGCCACCGGCTGCAAGACGCGGGCTGGATCCCGCGTGACGCCGAGGCGTTTCGCCATCTGCCGCCACCGCCGGCCGCCGTCTGGCTGGGCGAAGCGCCCGAGGCCGCATCGGCCGGCTGTGATGCCCACCCACTGAGCGGCGCCGGCTGGACGCTGCACCCGCTCGGTCAGACGCCGCAGGGCCGTGTGGACGCCCGCTGGCTCGATGCCGCCGACCCGGCGCAGCGCAAGGAGCTGTTCGCCGGCCTGCCGTTGCCCATCCACCCCGATGGTGCGGCCCCCGGTGACACCGCCCAGCACGATGCCGCGCCGTTTGCCTGGGTGCACCACGCGCTGTGCCGTCACGGCCTGCGGCTGCGCATCGGTGGCGAACACGACAGCGGGCGCGGGGCCGCCGAGACGGTGTGGATACAGCTGCGGCACCAGCCGCGCAGCGCGGTCGAAGCGCCGATGCTGGTGATCGATGTGCAAGCCGGCGTGCACTGCGTGCTGGTGGAAACCCACCACCGCCATCATCGCGAAGGGGTGGCCTGCGAACAGCCGGTGGTGCAGAACCTGCACACCCACATCCGGCTTGGCGCGGGCGCCACCCTGCAGCACCTGCGCAGCGTGCAGCCCGGTGCGGCCGACCGGGTCGCCCACCACCTGCAGCTGCAGCTCGGGCCGGACGCGCGCTACGAACAAGGCCTGATCGCCACCGGCAGCCGCTACCACCTGCAACGCCAAGTGGTCGAGCTGGCGGGGGACCGCGCAGAGGCCCGCAGCGCCGGTTTGCTGCTGGCGGCCGGCGCCGACCTCGAACAACAGGTGCGCATGCATCACACCGGCGAGCGCACCCGCAGCCACGTCGAGGCGCTGGCGCTGGCCAGTGGTGCGGCGCGCGCGGTGGTCAACGCCCACACCCGCATCGCACCGGGTGCGGCCAACGCCGAGGTGCGCCAACGGCTCACGGGCGTGCCCACTGGCGGCCAGCCCAGGCTGGTGTTGCGGCCGCACCTGGAGATCCACCACGACCAGGTGCAGGCGGCCCACGGCGCCACCTGGGGTGCCTTGCCGGAAGACGCGCTGTTCTATGCCCGCCAGCGCGGCCTGGACGAACGCAGCGCGCGCGGTCTGATCATCGAAGGCATGGCCAGCGCCTTGCTCGCGCGGGCCTTTGGTGATCCCCTGTTCATCGAGTCGCTGGACCTCGCGGGCCTGCTGAGCCAGGCGGTGACCCAACACCTGAGCGATGACCCCACCGACCCCACCACTCCGCAGGAGGTCGCCCATGGGTGACGCCCTTTTTACCGACCGCAGCGCGCTCGATACCGTGCGCTCGCAGTTTCCGGTGCTCGCCCAGCGCATCCACGGTGCCGAGCTGGCCTACCTCGACAACGCCGCCACCACCCAGATGGCCCTGGCGGTGCAGGACGCGATGCGCGCCTTCGAGCAGCACGACCGGGCCAACATCCACCGCGGTGTGCACACGCTGAGCCAGCGCGCCACCGACGCCTTCGAGCGCGCCCGCAGCGATCTCAAGCGCTTTGTCGGCGCCGGACCCGACCACGAGCTGGTGTTCACCTCGGGCACCACCGACGCGCTGAACATGGTGGCCCATGGCCTCTCCACCTCCGGGATACAGCCCGCCTGGTTGAAGGCCGGCGACGAGATCGTGGTGAGCGGCCTGGAGCACCACGCCAACCTCGTGCCCTGGCAACAGGCGGCGCGGCGCACCGGCGCGGTGTTGCGCGTGTTGTTGCCCGATGCCCAGGGGCGGCTGCATGTGGCCGACCTGCGCCGCCTGCTCAGCCCCCGCACCCGCGTGCTGGCGCTCACCGCCTGCGCCAACGCCACCGGCGAGTGCCCGCCCTACGAGGCCCTGCTCCAGCTCGCCGCCGACGCGGGCGCGTTGACCGTGCTCGACGCGGCCCAGGCCGTGGCCCACGGTGTGCCCGACCTGTCGGCGCTGGCCTGCGACTTCATGGCCTTTTCGGGCCACAAGATGTACGGGCCCATGGGCACCGGCGTGCTGGTGGGCCGTCGTGCCGCGCTGGAGCGGCTGGAGCCCTTGCGCTACGGCGGCGACATGGTGGCCTGGGTCAGCGCCACCGAGGCCAGCTTTGCCGAACTGCCGGCGCGGCTGGAAGGCGGCACGCCCAACGTCGCGGGCGCGATCGGCATGGCCGCTGCGGCGGGCTTCATTCAACAGATCGGGCGCGAGCGCACCGACGCCCACCTGAGCGCGCTGCGCGAACACGCCGCCGCGGGCCTGGCCGCGCTGCCCGGCATCACGGTGCTGTCGGCCCACAGCCGCGCATCGGCCATCGTCTCGTTTGTCGCCGACGGCGTGCACCCGCACGACATCGGCACCTTGCTGGACCAACTCGGCATCGCGGTGCGCACCGGTCACCACTGTGCCCAGCCGCTGCTCGAACACCTGGGCCTGGGGCCCACCACGCGCGCCTCGTTCGCGCTCTACAACACGCACGCCGAGGTGGAGCGCCTGCTCGCCGGCGTGGCGCATGCCATGAAGGTGCTGAGATGAGTAGTGAAACCGCCACCGAACTCGACCTCTACCAGGACGTGGTGATGGACCACAAGCGCGCGCCGCGCCACTTCGGCACGCTGGCCGCGCCGACCCACCAGGCGCGCGGCCAGAACCCGCAATGCGGTGACGACCTGCGCGTGGCCCTGGTGGTCGACGACGGGCGGGTGAGCGACATCCGCTTCCACGGCCAGGGCTGCGCGATCTGCATCGCGTCCGCGTCCATGATGAGCGAGGCGGTGCTCGGGCAAGAGGTGGCGCTGGCGCAGGCCTTGCAGGGCCGTTTCCGGGCCGTGCTCACCGGCCAGATGGAAGCCGAAGAAGCGCACCTGGGCAAGCTGATCAGCCTGGCCGGTGTGCGCCGTTACCCGGGCCGCATCAAATGTGCGCTGCTGGGCTGGCACGCGCTGATGCACGCGCTGGGCAGCGAAACCGATCACGCGGACAACGCGACGGAGGCCAGGCCATGAGTACAAAGCGCGAACGGGTCATGGTCACGCGCGAGGTGGCCGTGACCTGCGTGCCCGATGGTCGCCCCGCCGAATTGCCGGCCGGCACACTGGTGCAGATCACCCAGGCGCTGGGCGCCTCGTTCACCTTGCTGGTCGACGGCCAGTTGATGCGCCTCGCCGGCGCCGATGCCGACGCCATCGGCAAGTCGGTGCCGCTCGCGCCGGTGCTGCCGGACGTTGCGGGGCCCGCCGGCCTGCGTGGTCAGGTCTGGCAAACGCTCAAGACCTGCTACGACCCGGAGATTCCGGTCGACATCGTCGAGCTCGGTCTGGTCTATGTGTGCGACGTGCTGCCGATGGACGGCGGCGAATTCAGGGTGTCGATCAAGATGACCCTGACGGCGCCCGGCTGCGGCATGGGCGACATGCTGGTGGACGAGATCCATGAGAAGTTGCTGGCCTTGCCCCACGTGGCCGAGGTGGACCTGGAATTCGTGTTCGATCCACCCTGGGACCGTTCACGGATGTCCGAAGCCGCGATGTTGTCACTGGGCCTGTGACGCGTCCCGGTGGCGGCCCCGGGGGCTTGCACCCGGGGTGGTTTCAGCGTTCGAGCTGGTCCCGTTTGTCCTGAACCGCGCTCCACGCGTCGGCGTCGGGCAGCGCGGGTTTGGTCCGCGTGATCGGTTTCCACACCAGCGCCAGCTCGGCGTTGAGCGGCGTGAAGTCCCGCTGGTCCTTGGGCACGTCTTCTTCGGCGTAGATCGCCGAGACCGGGCACTCCGGGACACAGACCGCGCAATCGATGCAGTCGGCGGGATCGATCACCAGGAAGTTCGGTCCCTCGCGAAACGCGTCGACCGGGCAGACGTCGACGCAATCGGTGTATTTGCACCGGATGCACGATTCGGTCACCACAAAGGTCATGGCGCTGGCTCCTGGTCAGCCGCCGCAGGAACCGCAGCAGGAATCCACCCCGTGCACGGGCTTGCTCTCGGCGGGTTTGGCGATCTGCACGCGCCATTGTTCGGGTCCGCTCTCCAGCTCGGTCCAGCCGAAGGCGCCGTAGAGACCGCTCTCGAACTGCCCGCGCAGCGGCTGCGGGTTGTGGTCGTTGATCAGTTCCATGGCCGCGCCGGGTGGCAAGGCCTTGAAGGTGGCGAACACCAGCGAGTGGCGTTCGCGCGGAGCGATGGTGCGCAGGTCCACGGTGGGGGCGGGAGCGGAGGTGGTGTTCATGAACGGGTCCTGAGGTGGGTGAAAAGGGATGGGTTGAAAAAGCGGAGCGGGATGAAAAAAGGGCGTCAGCCGTCCTTGCCGTCAGAGCGCGTCTGGAGCAGCCAGGGGGTGTAGATGAAGAGGTAGATGGCAAACGCCACCGACCAGGCCGCTGCAGATATCACCAAAGCCATTGGCAGCCATGGCGGCGCGGCCAGCGGCAGCAGCACGCGCACCGCAGCCGCCAGCATCACGAGCACATAGGCCGCGATCTCCGGGCGGGACACCTGCAGCGCGCGCCCGGTGTGGCCGCGGGCGGTGCGGGTCATCATGCCGATGATGAGACCGGCGGTGGCACCGATCGCCAGCGCATGCACGCCGGCTGAAACACCGACCCAGCCGAACCGGGCCGCCGCCAGCAAGGCCAGGCCGAAGGGAATCCAGGCGTAGGACACGTGCAGGATCCACAGGATCGGGCGGTGCCGGGTCAACGCGGGCCGCCACTGCAGCAGCCGCTCCACCTGGGCCAGCGCCGCGAGCGAAAACGCCAGACCACCGGCCATGTTCCAGCCCGCCGAGGCCGGCGCAAACACCCACAGCAGCAAGGCCAGCGCGGTGAGCGCCAGCGCGGCGCGGTCCACCGGCGCGCGCACCTGGAGCTTCAGACCCGGGGTCGCGCTCATGGTGAAGGCCGGAATCACCCGCCCCGCGATCACGCACTCGATCATCACGATCAGGGCCAGGGCGGCGTACAACGGCGTCAGCGGGGAGATCTCGATGGCGCCGATCACCCCCAGGTGAAAGAAGCCGTTGGCCAGTGCGAGCAGCATCAGCATCCCCGCCAGCGGGAGGTTGCGCCGGTTGCGCGCGCGCAGCAGCACATGGGTCAACACCCCGGCCACCAGGGGCAGCAGCGCCAGGTCCAGCACGGCGTACAGCGCGTAGGGCCCGGTCACGGCGGCCACCCGGGCCGCCAGCCACAACAGCGCCAGGGCACCCAGAAAGGCACCGCGCGGCGTGACCAGCCCCGTCCAGGCTTTGACCGCGGTCAGCAAGAAGCCCAGGATGACCGCGATCGCGAAGCCGAACAGCATTTCGTGCGCGTGCCACAGCAGCGGTGGCAACGCCATCGTGAGGTTCCACTGGCCCAGGAACAGCGCCACCCACAGGGGAATCGACAGCAGCGCGAACGACGCAGCCCCCAGATAAAAAGGGCGGAATCCCAGCCTCAGCAACGGCCAGCCCGGGGGCTGTGGCGCGGCGGCGGACTCGGGCGGCGAGGCGTGCAAGGTGGGGAGGGCCATGGTGTGGTGGGCGTTGCAGGGACCGTCGGTCCGCTGCGAAGACCTCATAAGAAGTATGTGAGATGAATCTTATACCCAAACCACCTCTAAAGAAATATACTTCGTGCCTCTTTAGGGGTTTCCATGCGACTAGCCGAGTACACCGACTACACCTTGCGCGTGCTGATGTATTGCGCGGCCCGCCCGCATCAGATGGTGACCATCAGCGAACTGGCCGAACAACATGGGGTGTCCAGGAACCACCTGATGAAGATCGTCACCGACCTCGGCCGCCAGGGCGTGCTGGAAACCACGCGTGGCCGCGGCGGCGGACTGCGCCTGCTGAAAGACCCGGCCCAGCTGCGCATCGGGGACGTGGTGCGCGCCTCGGAGACCGACTTCCGCCTGGTCGAGTGTTTCGACCCGGGCTCCAACCAGTGCACGCTGTCGCCGACCTGCCGCCTGAAAGGCCTGTTCAACGCCGCGCTGGGGGCCTACTTCAAGGAACTTGACGGCATGACGCTGGCCGACATGGTCGAGCCCGCAGCGGCGCCGGCCAAGGGACGCGCCCTGTCGCCGGGGCTGGCTCCGGTGGTGGCGCCCCGCAGCCTTCGCAAGCCCGCCAGCAAGGCCAAGCCCTCCCCCACCGCCTGACGCCTGGCGCCGGGTCCCTCCACCGTCCACCCAAGGAACCAACATGTCACAAGCTCACGCACACCTGTCACCCGACGCCATCTACCCGTTCGACGCCCGCGGCGTGGCCAAACGATTCCGGCACGCCGCCATCTTCGGCGCGCTCGACAGCCTGCAGCCGGGCGAGACCATGCGATTCGCCAACGACCACGACCCCCTGCCCCTGCTGTCGCAGATGGCGCAGCGCTACGGCGACCGCATCGCCGTGGCATACCGGCAGCGCGAGCCAGGCGCGATCGTGATCGACTTCAGCGTGCTTTGAACGGTTGTGGCGGTGCGGCCCGGCCATGAGGCTCGGGGCACCATGAAGATCCATCGCCAGCGCAGAGGCCGTGGGACGGGAACGCAGCGCAAAAACCGCTGGGAGGCTGCTTGGTTGCGCGCCACTGTTGCCGCGCGCTGAGCGGGCGTTCTGCTGTTCCTGACAACGGACCGGCCGGCGGGTACCGGCCAACTGCTGACCCTCCTTCTCGCCAAAAACCGTCATCAACATGACCGATAAAGTTCGTGAGCTGCCTGCCTGCTAGTTGTTCCTGTTGCTGGAGGGTGGCCTCTGAATACAGCGAACGCGCCTATTTCTCAGAGCGCCTAAAGTCGAAGCGAACCACGTATGCCGCAGGCAACATCTCGCTCTGCTGGTAGAGCTCATCTGCACGTATCGGCCGCAATTCAAAAGGTTTTCCATCCGTATCAAAGAACACCAGATAGAAGAAATATGCTTCTTGGTGTTCGTCTGACGTGGAGACGATGTGCTCGTTATCTGACAAGAAAAACCGATGACCTTTGCCACCGGGAAGCTTGCCAACCGCTTTGACCTCGATGAACCGCTTCTGCTTCGGTGACGTATGTGAGAGGAAGTCATAACCATAGCCGGGCCGGTCTCGGCGATCATCAATCTTGGACGCAAGTTCCGTATAGCCAATCCCCTCAAGGCGTCGTCTTTCCCATTCAAGAGCATACGCCTCCGCCGCCTTGCCGATTCTGTCTCGCTGTCCTTGGATATCCTCGAAATTGACCTTGCGGTGGTTCTTTTTCTTGGGAGCAAGAATGGTCGCCACCGATTTTTTTCCATCATTTGGAAAATAGGTTCTGTACAGAAACGACATGAACTTGGGGTTGCTCCAAGTTCGAGTCGTCGTGTTCGAGAGCTTGACGCTCAACAACCGATGCTGATATTCGCTGGATGGACGATCATTTCCACAGCCAAGCTCTGCTCCGAGTGTCTCCAGATGGTCTGCGCTACAGACGTTAAGGAATTTGTCCGCAAAGTAGAGGCTCAGAATTTTGGCCTTGAACATCTGCGACAGCGGGTTTTTGTCAATCTCCGAAAAATCCAATTGAGCCGCTTGTCCAAGTTTAATTAGCTGCAAAAGGGCCGTCTTCACGGAACGAAATGCATCATCTCGTGTATTCCCAAATCGGCGCGTGAAGCGGTATTTCTTTTGAAGATCAGTTTTCGTCTTTCCGAAGTAGATGCCGAACTTTTCGGACGTTGCCCCTTGGATGTTTGCCCATGGCCGCGTTTTAGCCTCGACGTGCGCACAAAACGTCGGTCGTTGGTGACCAATGACGTAATTGTCGAGTTCCAAGTGCGAAAGACTCTTTAACGGAAACGCTTTTAGGAATTCTCCACGTGCCTGCGCAGCAATGTCCTCATGAGTCACGTCATAAGCACTCTCGAAAGCACGCAGCTGCGCCTCATTGAACTTATGCCCTACCATTTGTTCTCCCTTTGGTATTCACACATCAAGATCGGCAGCATAGCGACTTTGTGAAACCTGCCGTTGGAACCCTGGCGAATCGTATGACAGGTATGGGTCGAGAGGCGTCTTTGCCGATTCGATCAATCCACCCCAAACCGGTCAGTCGCATCGGACCGGCATGAAGCCACCGGACTAGAAAGCAGCCCTCCCTGGCAGCCCGAGGAAACACTGGCGCTCCGGTGCCGTCAATCGATCAAGAGGCCGTCTGCAGCTGGCCCGGGTCGAGCAGAAGATAGCCAGCAAAGTGCCCGGCGTCCCGGTCGCCGTCGTCGCTGACGATGACGATCCGCTCCAGTCCGCCGACGATGGCTGGGCTCACGCCCTCGGCCTTCTCGATGCCGCCCAAGCCGGGCACCGTGACCCGGTGTGCCGGCGCACCGGGCTCGCCGCTCCAGCGCCACAGGGCAAAGCTGGCCCGTTCGCGTGAAACAGGGCCAGCAATGACCAGATACGCACCCAGGGCGGGAACATAAGACAAACCCCGGATGCCCTGGCCGCCCAGATCCAGTTCTTCGAGCTCGGGCGCGATACGGGGTGCCTCATCCGATTCAAAGAGGGCCGTGGGGTTGACGACACTCGCGATGAGCGCCCGGCCGTCGCGCAACGGGCTGCGGAATCCGATCAGCAGTCGCTTCTGGTCCGGGCTCATTTCAAGGGCTTCGATGTTGAGTCCACCACCGCCTTTGACGTCCCGCACCTAGGCCGCTGCCGCGAGCACAGGGTGTTGCTTCACAAGGGCCTGTTTCAAGCCGTCGACGATCTTGGCGTCGGCCACCCGCGCACCCTCGATCCGGAACCGGACCAGCCTTTCACGGGACTTCTTCTTGCCGCCATCGTCATCGCGCGAGTGCGAGGTGATGGCGTAGACGAACCCTGCCCGGTCGATGGTCAGTCCTTCGAGGTCGTCGAGCTTCCAGAATTCGCTGAACATCTGAAACAGCCCGGCTGTGAGCGCCGCGCTCTCGACACCGCCATCGGCACCCAGGGTGACCAGACTCAAAGGGCGGCTTTTCTCGTCCTCGACAACGAGAAAACGCCCGTCTGGCAGTTGAACGATCGCCGACGGCTCGTAGATGCCGGTCAACGGCTGGAAGGCGGTCGTTGGTTGGTCGGTCATGGGGGCATGTGGACTTGTGCCGTTCAGATGCGCGCCGAGTGTGGTCCCTCAGGCTCGATGAACATGAAGGGGTGGTCGATATCAAGTCGGCGTGCGGTCATGGGCCTCCCTCTTCTTCCGCCGGCACCACGCTCAGCCAGGGCCAGCGTTGCTGGTAGCTGCGCGCCTTGTCGCGGAACATGGCGGGCTGGGCGAAGCGCGGGTTCATGCGCAGGACGCCGCGCTGCAATTCGCCCAGCCCGTTGGGCGCATACAGCGCGCGGGTTTGCACGTCGATGCCCACGCAGGTGCAGGTCACGAGGTAGCGGTCGATGCCGTCGGTGGTGCGGGTGAGTCGGGGGTAGTCGGCCTGAAAGCGGTCGCGGTACCAGAGGTGGACCCGGGCCTGGTTCTTCACCTCGACCTTCACGCCCAGGTCGGCGGTGCTCGCCTGCACCGCCTGGATCACGCGGTCTTCGGCTTCCCACGACAGGTCGTCGCCGTCGAAGTAAAAAACATCGTGGTCATTCACGCCCCAATCCGGCGCCCTGCCCGCCTGCCGGTTCCACACCGCCTGAAACAGGCAGCCGGCGGTGAGGTGGCACTGGGGCAGTCGCAGGCTTTTCAGCCGCTGCAAGAGCTCGGCGTTGATGGGGTTGCTGAGCGCTTGCGCGATGAAGGATGCGGGGGTCAGCCCGCTGGCTGGGGGCATGCCTGTGCGATTCAAGGTGGTGGCCGAGCATGTTACCTGCCGAAGCCGACGCCGCGCTCATGCGCCTGTCACGCTTCTGCGGTGTGGACGAACAAAGCGCGCCCTTCGGCCAGCAACTCATCGCGCCGCTGCGCGCCGACGACCGCTTGCTGGGCATGGCCAGCGCGATCGAAGCGGCCTTTGCCACCGAGCCGGAACTGCGCCGCCCGCTCCCGCAGGAAGCCATACTCGCGCAGGCACAACCAGCCCTGAAAAGCTTGGTGACGCACCCGCCGCATATGGCGGGGATCGCGGGCGACTTCGGAACCGTGCACAAGACAGTGTGAACTGAACCGGGCGGGTCAGAAGTTGGTGGGGCGAACGCTCGCATAGCGGTCGCTGTGCGGCGAATGGGTGACAGCTCGGGTGTTGTTGGGTGGAGTTGTGAGGGTCTGTGAAATCCCGTATAGCAAGGCATATTCCAACATCCATATTGGGCGCTGAATTTTGAGCTTACACAGAGATTTCCTATAGCCATATTCCCATCAATCTGAATTCCGAAGTCGAAATTATCAAATTTTTGATGCAGTGTACGAGGTTGGCGTCTTAGAGAATCTATCGCGCAGGTTTTTCAAGAAGAGCCTATTTAACTCATTATCCGATTTCATTATCGAAAAATACAGGTCTTCCTGTTGTTTATAGACCTTACTTGCATGATCAGAGGATTTTTTCAACCCCGACTTCAGTTTATCAACAACTGCCAGAGTTCTTGACTGATTTCCGTTCATTCCATCACTCAGTGCGAGCATCATAGATATCCCTGATTTCGGATTGGTGATCAACTGCAAAAATATATCATCATCGCGAATTACCCCCTCCAACCCCGACATCGCCTTCATCCTAATTGCTGCAATATTTGAAAACTCTTTATCAACACCCACTACGATTGCAAGCGTCATCCAGCCATCCATATTCTCCCTCTCGCAGGCGATTACTATAGTACTATATTTACCTATTTCATCGAGGGAAATCGTTACCTTATCGACGAATTCACCGTAGTTTTTCGAAGTCGGCATTAGATTTCCATTAATTTCGTCGGATCGTGAATTGCTGGAAAACTCTGCCAGATAGCCGGATGCAATCTTCAACCACCCCTCATAATGAGCAAGACTATTAAGCAATTTTATTCTATTGGAGTTACATTCGGATGATGACTTGATAAGCGGCCGATACAGATCATTTAATGCAAGCTGTCTCAAATTTTCCTCCGCCTTAAAGGACTCAAGTGTAGTGAGCGTTATCCACAGCGTCAGGATAGAAGCAAGGCTTGCTCCAAAGAATGAGGCCGCTCCTGACCTCAACAACTCTGACCACTTATTGTCGTTTAATTTGGAAGACATCTGAGGTTGCAGGTTCTTGACAAGAAGCCTGCGGCGATACGGAAGTTTGATTTTCATGTTGAGCCCCAAAGAAGGGTCGAAGACAGTAGTAATCAGTGGTCATTTACCACCCGTTAAATCCTCATGATAGCTCTATGGGGATTAGCTTGGTTGACTGAAATGACATGGGCTTTTGGTTGCGACAGGTTTTGGAGACTCGTCAAGCTCACGAAAAGGCCGTTAATGCAGTGTTTCCTCGTTCAGCGACACTTCCCATGGCCCGTCGTCGGTGGACACGATATCCAGCACATGGCTTCGTTTCTCGGACCGATCACCCAACAGCAGCCGCAAGCCAAATCGCCCGTCTGGCCGCGCTGCAAAACCGAGAGCGTTGCCCGGCACCACGAGCGAGTGCAGAGGCGCGGATGCCGCGCCGCCTGGCAGCGCCAGCTCCACCGACAGCACCGGGCCGAAGCCCGCCGCGCTTTGCAGGGCGCTACGCCGCGACTCGGGCCAGCCCAGCGGCGCCTCCCGGCCCGGCGAGACGAACAGCATGGGCTGCATCGGGTCGTCGCTGTCGGTGGCGACCGGGATGCTCATGTCCAGTGGCAAATATGGCGGCCGGTAGTCCCAAGTGGGCACGCCCGCGCTGGCGAGATCGCCACGGACCGCGATGCCCAACGGGCAGGTGCCCAGCGTGCGCCATTGGCTGCGCTCCCACAGACGGGTGCGCGCGATAGCCGGGCTGCGGGCTTCGGCTTCGCTGGTGAGCCAGAGCAGTTCGAGGTAGAGGTTGTCGAACGCGAAGCAGACGTTGGCAGTGCCCTGCCCGGGGTGGGCGCGGCGGTAGGTCTCGGTAAGGCCCAGGCGCAGGAGTGCATCGATCTCGGGTCCGCCGGGCTCGATGAACATGAAGAGGTGGTCGATCTCCATGCGGCTCATTCACGCAGCTGGCGCAGTGTCAGCTCGGCGCGTCGCCGCCACCCGGCAGCAAAGCCTTGGCCGCGTCGATGCGCAGGGCCAGCGCGACCGTGGGGTCGTTCATCACGTCGAGCAGGAAGCGGCGCGGGTCCTGGTAGGGGCCTTGCAGGGCGGCGTGTGCGGTCACCGCCGACGATGCCGGGGTGGACAACGCGGTGTGTGCCGTCGTGACCACGGCGGCAACAGGCGCCACGGCCTGCAGTTGCGCCAGCGCCGCCTGCCAGGCTTCCGGCGGGATGCTGGCGAGGCGGCCGAGCTGTTCGGCCTGCGCGTCGTCCGCCGGCTGGAAATCGAGCGAGGGGTCGTCGCCGAACACCGCGGGCAGGTCGGGCGCGACAAAGGCGGACCAGCGGCCGGTGGCGGGCTGCAGGGCGGGAATGCGCGCTGGACCTGGGGACGCCGATGGAACCGCCGCGTCAGGCCAGAGCCGCAGGCGCGCGGGCTTCACGTCGGCCAGGTAACGCTGGCGCAGGCCCTGCAGAAAGGCGGCCGCCTCGGCCACCGGCACCGGTTCGGCCAATGAGAACCAGAGTTCAAACGCGTCGACGCCGTTGACGGCGATGGCCGGGGCCGGCAGTTCCAGGTCGGACTGCACGCCGCGCCACAGGGGCGAGAGTGCGTCCCAGTCGGCCGGGCGGCTGAGCGCGAGCACCAGGGCCCTGACGCGGCCGTCGGCACCGATCAGGCCCAGGGCATCGGCGCTGTCTGGGCCGGCTGCGGGCGGCAGGTAGAGGCGCTGGTATTCGGTTTGCAGTCGGGTCATGCGGGCATGTTACCCGCCGACTGCGCTGTCGCCGCGCCCTCCGCGGGGCGCTGCGACCCCGCGTGGTCGCACTCAGGCGTGCGTCTGGTTGAGCTGGCGGGCGATGATGTCGTGGTTGAGCCAGAGCACCGGGCCGCCGGGTTCCGAACACTCGCGGAACATCAGGGCGCCCGAGGCTTCGATCACGAGCGCGCTGAGCAGGTCGGTGATGAGCGCGCTGCGCTCCTTGTGCAGCGCGACCATGTCATCGGAGGCGCCGATCATCAGGTCGGCCAGGCCCTGGCTGTTGGGCATGGGCCAGGCGGCGAAGTCGCCGTAGCCCTTCATCACGTCGCTGGCGTAGAAGTCGGCGATGCGCTGCATCACCACGGCCAGGCCGGCCTCGCCATCGTTCAGCAAACCGGCACAGGCGGCCCACTGGGCTTCGGCCCAGGCGCCGCCGTTTTCCTTGCGCAGGGCGCGCAGCAGCGAGAACAGGGGCAGCTCCACGCCGGCAAAGATGTCCGACGAGTTGGTGCGGATCTCGGGGCAGTTGAAGACGGTGGCGCGAACGCCCCGCTCCCAGGCGGCCTGGGCGATGCGCTCCAGGCGCATCTTGGCGTAGCCCTGGGTGTAGTTGCTGTAGGTCTGCCACTGGTATTCATCACCGATGAGGATGCCGGTGCCGTGGTAGCCGTAGGCGCTGTAGCGGACCTGGCCGCCGCTGCGCTCGGCGCGCTCGCGGATGGCGGCGCTGGCTTCGATGAGGTGGCCAAAGGTGTTGGCCGACACTTCGTCGAAGTTCTGCAGGATGAGCTTGCCCAGGTCGCTGTCGAGCAGCACCTGCGAAGACTGGTGGCGCTCGCCACGGCCTTTGTAGACGCGGTTGGCGATGGCGAGGAAGACCTTGGCCTTGGGGATGCCGCCGGCCATGGTGTGGGCGAAGAAGACGTTGCGGCCGTCGGGGATCATGCCGTCGAGCGTGGCCATGACCTGGGCCAGGGAGGTCTTGAAGCGCTCGACGCCGATCTCGCGGCATTGGGCGATGTGGTCCCAGTCGAGCTTGTCTTCGGTCCAGGACTTGAGGGTGAGCTTGCCCAGCATTTCGGTGGGCGTGGGCGTGCCGGCGGGCGCGTCCATGTCAAAACCGGCCATCAGGGGCACGTTGATGATCTTGCCGCCCAGGTTGTCTTCGGCGGCGGCGAGTTCTTCGTCGTTCAGCGGGCGCAGCGTGCCGTCGGCCTCCCGGCGGCCCACGGTGATGCCGATGATGCTCATGCCGGCCTTGCGTGCTTCGGCGACGAGGCCGTTGGCATAGCCGCGGCCGAAAAGCTCACCGAACAGCACGAACACGTCGCCGGCGCGAAAGATGTTTTTCTGGGGGAGTTGATTCAGGGCGATAGGACCGTTCATGTCGATTCTGTGGGTGTTTGAAGAGGGAGCACCGCGGCTTGGGCCGCGTCGGTCAGGCAGTCGGGAGCGGTTTGGGCCACCCCCAACCAGAGGACCGTTTGAGGGGCGTACTCTACCGGAGAGCGAGGGCCAACGTTTCCGGTCGGTTTCCGGCGCTTCGGCAGGTGGTGGGACTTCAGAGCGTGTTGGCGGTCTCCCTGAGACCCAGCACATGCTCCAGCTCGCGGCGCATGACGCTGCGGTCCACGTCCACCCCGGACCAGAGCCGGATGGCGATGGCGCCCTGGTTCACCAGCATGTCCAGCCCGTCGAGCACGGTGCAGCCGGCGGCTTCGGCGGTGCGGATCAGGTGGGTGCGTGGCGGGTTGGGGATGGCGTCGGCCACCACCATGCCGGGGCGCAAGGTGGCCCAGTCCACGTCGAGCTGCTCGTCCACGCCGGGCGCCAGTCCGATGGACGTCGCGTTGACCACGATGCCGGTGCCCGCCGGGATGGGCATGGCCGGGAGCCAGTGGGCGTATTCGGCGGTGGCGCCGGTCTTGGCGCAGACAAGGTCGGCCAGTTCCTGCCCACGCGGGCGCGAGCGGTTGACCACGGTGATGTGTGCCGCGCCCGCCAGGGCCAGCTCCACCGCCACGGCGCGCGCCGCACCACCGGCGCCGAACAGCGTCACGCGCTGGCCTTCGAGGTCGCACACCGGGCGCAGTGCCTCAATGAACCCCTGGCCATCGGTGTTCTCGCCGATCCACAGCCCGTCGCGCATCACCACGGTGTTGACGGCGCCGATGATCTCCGCCGAGGGCGCCAGCCCGTCCAGGTGCTCGATCACCGTCAGCTTGTGTGGCAACGAGCAGTTGAACCCGGCCCAGCCCATGGCACGCGCGCCGCGCACGGCCGCGGCCAGGTCAATGGGCGCGACCTCGCAATTGACGTAGCGCCATTCGAGCCCGTGGTGCCGGTAGGCGGCTTCGATCATGGCCACGGTGGGGTTCCCGGCTGCGGACTGGGAGAAGGAGCCGGTGAGCGCGTGCAGGAAGTTCATGGCGGGTCCCCGGTGGACGAAGGTGCCCATCAAAACAAAAAAGCCGGCCTTGGGCAAGGCCGGCTTCATCGAGCAGAAGAAAAGGCGCTTACTTGCCGCCGCGCGCCTGGGCCACTGCGCCCTGCACTTCTTTCCACAGGCCTTCGCCCACGTTGGCGGAGATGCTGGCGTTGATGGCGCCCAGCTTGTCACGCATGCGGTTGGCTTCGGCCGGCGACAGTTCGTTGACCTGCATGCCCTTGCTGCGCAGGTCGGCCAGGGCCTTGTCGGCTTCAGCGCGGGTGTCCTGACGCTCAAAATCGCGGCTCTTCTTCGCGGCGTCGAGCAGGACCTTCTGCTCGTCTTTGCTCAGGCCGTCCCACCACTTCTTGCTCACCAGCACGATCCAGGGGCTGTAGACGTGGTTGGTGACGGTCAGGTACTTCTGCACCTCGTAGAACTTGCTGGACAGGATGGTGTTGTACGGGTTCTCCTGGCCGTCGACCGTCTTGGTCTCCAGCGCGGTGAACAGCTCCGAGAACGGCAGCGGCACGGCGTTGGCGCCCAGGGTCTTGAAGCTGTCGATGAACACGTTGTTCTGCATCACGCGCAGCTTGATGCCGTCCATGTCTTCGAGCTTGGTGACGGCGCGCTTGTTGTTGGTGAGGTTGCGGAAACCGTTTTCCCAGTACACCAGACCGACCAGGCCTTTTTCCTGCAGCTTGTCCATCACCTTCTGGCCCACCGGGCCGTCAAGCACGGCGTCGGCTTCTTTGGCGTTGTTGAACAGGAAAGGGGTGTCCCAGATCGCCATTTCCTTGGTGATGCCGACCAGCGTGGCGGTGGAGCCGACCATCATTTCCTGCGCGCCGCCGATCAGGGCCTGCTGCATCTGCACGTCGGAGCCCAGCGCGGCGGCACCGATGGCACGCACCTTCATCTTGTTGCCCGAGGCCTTGGCCACTTCGTCGGTGAACACCTTGGCGGCGCGGCCCTGGTTGGACACCTCGTTGAGGCCGTAGCCGAAGCGGATCAGGCGCGGCTTGATGTCCTGCGCCTGCGCGAAGCCGGCGCCGAGCGTGGCCAGGGTGATGGCGGCCGTGAGAGCGAGTTGCTTAAATTTCATGGGGGGTATCTCCTTCTGGATGGATGGGCACAGGGCCACGGGGGTGAACGGAAAAGAAAAGGGAACAGCGGGTCAGAACATCAGCTTGAGCGGCCACAACACGATGGCCGGGAACACGATCAGCAAGGCCAGCATGGCGAAATACACCGCCAGGAACGGCATCACGCCCTTGATCACCGGCTCCATGCGCAACCGGCCCACGCCGGCCACCACGTTGAGCACCGTGCCCACCGGCGGCGTGAGCAAGCCCAGGCAACCGACGAAGATGAAGACGAAGCCGAAATACACCGGGTCGATGCCGGCCTTGGCGGCCAGCGGTGCGAGCACCGGCGCCAGGATCAGGATGGTGGGTGTGAGGTCCATCACCATGCCCACGGCCAGCAGGAACAGGCAGACCACGGCCATGAACAGCATGGGGCTCTGCAGCAGCGGGCCCATGCTCTCGGCGAGCTGGCTCGGCAGGTCGGCCAGGGTGATCATGTAAGAGGCAGCCGTGGCTGCGCCGCAGAGGAACATCACCACGCCGGTGGTGCGCGCGGCGTCCACCAGCACGCGGTACAGGCGCTGCAGGTTCAGCTCGCGGTAGATGAAGGTGGCCACCAGCAGGGCGTACACCGCGGCGACCACGGCCGCCTCGGTGGGCGTGAAGAAGCCGAAGCGCAGGCCGCCGATGATGATCACCGGCATCATCAGCGCCCAGGCGCTTTCACCCAGCACGCCACGCCGTTCGACCCAGCTGCTCTTCTCGGCCACCGGCAGCTGCTTCTTGCGCGCAATGCCACGCCACACCATCACCAGCGCCACCGCCATCAGGATGCCGGGCACGATGCCGGCCAGGAACAGCTTGCTGATCGAGGTGTTGGTCGTCACGCCGTAGATCACCATCGGCATGGACGGCGGCACGATGGGCGCGATGATGCCGCCCGAGGCGATCAGGCCGGCGCTCGATCCGTCGGGGTAGTGCTGCTTGCGCATCATCGGCAGCAGCAGCGTGGCCAGCGCGGCGGTGTCGGCGATGGCCGAGCCGCTCATGGACGCCAGCATCAGCGAGGCCGCGATCGCGACATAGCCCAGGCCACCGGGGATGTGGCCCACCAGCGAACGCGCCAGATCGATGATGCGGCGGCTCAGGCCACCGGCGTTCATCAGTTCGCCGGCCAGGATGAAGAAGGGCACCGCCAGCAGCGGGAAGCTGTCGAAGCCGGCCTGCACGTTTTGCGCGAGCAACTGCGCGTCGAAGAAGTCCAGGTGCACCATCAGCGCCAGCGCGGTCAGCATGAGCGCAAACGCGATGGGCACGCCCACCGTCATGGTGGCGAACAGCACCAGCAGAAAGATCGCGACGGTCATGTCCGTGCTCCTTCATCGGTGTGGCCGGCGTCCGGCGGCGTGTGGCCGCGCAGCTCGTTCCAGCTTTGCAGCAGCAGGAGCAGCGCCATGCAGCAGCCCATCACCAGCGTGCCCGCAGCGCCCAGGGCCAGCGGGTAGTTCATCACCGGACTGCGGCTTTCCATGCCCACCAGCACCTGTGCCCAGGAGCCCGTGATCAGGTAGAAGAGCGCGAGCGCCATCAGGCCGCGCGACAGCCAGCGACACAGCGCAGCGGGCACCCCGTGCAGGCGCTCGGTCACGAGATCGAAGCCGAGGTGCTGGCGATCGCCGAAGGCCAGCGTGGCCGACAGGCAGACCAGCCAGACGAACAGCAGGCGCGACAGCTCTTCCGAAACCACCCAGCCCGTTCCCCAGAAATAGCGCAGCACGACATTGCCGAACACCGCGATCACCATGCCCAGCAGGCTCAGGGCCATGAGGGCCTCGACCACGTTCCGGATGGAGGAATAAATGACTTTGCTCATACCAGTCTCCATGCCAGCCTTCATGCCGGGACGTTCAACCATTCAGCGGTCTGCTCCACCAGCGCCTGGAGCGGGGTGGTGGCGTCCAGCCGCAGGACACCGGGTTCACCGCTCGGATCTTCAAGCGTGGCGAACTGGCTGTCGACGAGTTTGCTGTTGAAAAAATGGGCCGAGCGCTCTGCCACCCGTGCCCGTGCCGTGTCGGGGGTGATGTGGAGGAAGGCGAAGCGCAGACTTGGGGCGGCCGCGCGCAACTGGTCGCGATAGGTCCGGCGCAGGGCCGAGCAGGTCAGGACGATGTCGCCGGGCGCGTTCTGGAGCAATCCGGCCAGCGTGGCCAGCCAGCCGGCGCGGTCGGCATCGGTCAGGGCGACACCCTGCCGCATCTTGTCGCGGCTTTCCGGGCTGTGGTAGTCATCGCCTTCGATGAGATCGCCGCCCAGCCGTTCGGCCAGGGCGGAGCCCAGGCTGGACTTGCCGCAACCGGCAACGCCCATGACCACGAGGCGAACATGTTGTGAATCATTCATTTTAAGATAGCGCTATCTCAGTGCTGTCAAAAAAGGCGCCCACACATGGACGCCCGGGGTCTCGTCGAGGGAACGCAGTGGAATCTGCAGCACAATGTCAGGCTTAGCCTGCTTGGCACCGTTGACAAGATAGCGCTATCTTACGAGTCCGCGCCCTTTTGAAACTCGGTATTTACCCTGATGCCCTCTTCGCCCGCCCCACCATCCCCGTCGACCCGCCGCCGAGCCACCGGACGCGTCACCCTGGCCGATGTCGCATCGCTGGCCGGGGTGAGCCCGATCACGGTTTCGCGTGCCCTGCGGGGGGAGCCCACGGTGGCGCCGGCCCTGGTGGCCAAGGTACGGGAAGCGGCTGACCAGCTGCGCTACGTGCCGGATCCGGCGGCCCGGGCGCTGGCTTCACGGCACAGCTCGCACGTGGCGGTGCTGATTCCGATGCTGTCGAACACCTTGTTCGTCGACCTGCTGGAGGCCATCCAGAAGACGCTGCGCCCGGCTGGGTATCAGACGCTGTTCGGTATCACCCACTACGATCCGGACGAAGAAGAGCAACTGCTGCGCGAGCAACTGCAGCACCGGCCTGCCGGCCTGCTGGTCACGGGGATGGACCACAACCTCGCCACGAAGGAGTTGATGGCCCGCAGCGGCGTGCCCTGCGTGTACCTGATGGAACTGGATGCGTCGCCAGACGCGTACTGCGTGGGCTTCTCGCAGATGGAGGCCGGTGAAGCCATGACGAGCCACCTGCTCGACAAGGGGCATCGGCGCATTGCCTTCGTCGCGGCACAGCTCGACCCGCGCACCCTGCAACGCGCCGAAGGCTACCGCCGTGCGATGCGGGCGGCAGGCGCATACGACCCGTCGCTGGAGCTGCTGGACCCCCGCCCCTCTTCCATGGCGCTGGGCGGCGAGTTGTTTGCCGCCGTGCGCCAGTCACATCCGGGTTGCGATGCCATCTTCTTCTGCAACGACGACCTGGCGCAAGGCGGCCTGCTGGCTGCGCTCCGCATGGGGGTGAAAGTGCCCAGTGAAGTGGCGATGGCGGGCTTCAACGACCTGTCGGGCAGCGACCAGATGGTGCCCCCGCTCACCAGCGTGGCCACCCCCCGCGGTGCCATTGGTGAGGCCAGTGCGCAGATGTTGCTGCAGCTGATGCGCGGCGAACAACCGCCGCAGCAGGTCATCGACCTGGGGTTCGCGCTGGCGGTGCGCGAGAGCACGTAGGCAACACCACGCCGGGCCTGCCGCGGCAGAAAAAAAAGGGAGCCGCTGACGAACTCCCTTCGATCCCAAGGCGCCGATGTCTGGGTCACAGACCAGCGCTGGCCGGGTCAGAACTCGAAACCGGCACCCACCTTCACCAGGTGGCGGCTGTTGGAGCCCATGCCCACGCCACCACTGAACACCCAGTCCGGCGTTGGGCGGTGTGCAATTGAAATCCCCAAGGCCGCCTGTCCGCCATACCCTGCAACACCCGCGTTCACGGTGGTCTTGCCCACCGCGGAAGGCAGCAGAGGGTCGATGGCGGCTGCTTGTGCAATGCCGGCATAGGCTTCCTTGCGCAGGGCCGAAATCTGGCTGCTCAGCAGCGCAACCTGACCGTCGGTGTAAGCCCTGGCGCTGCTGAGCGTTTGGGCAGCCGTCTGGTCGGTGTAGGCGGTGGCGGCCTTCAACGTGCGGGCATCGCCGACGTCGGCGTAATCATTCGCCGCTTCGAGCGTCGAGGCATTGGTCGACTGCAGCTGTGACAGGTTCACCGCATCGGTCGCGTTGACACCGGCTGCCACGTTGGTGATGCGGCGCTCGTTGCCAGCGCTGCCCACGGATACCGTGTTGGCGGCAGAGGTGGTGGAGTTGGTGCCGATGGCCACCGCATTGGTGTGGGTGGCCGTGGCGCCATTGCCAATGGCGATGGCGTTCTCGGCCGAGGCGTTGGAACTGGTGCCGATGCTGATGGTGTTGCTGGCCGTGATGTTCTGGCCAGCGTTGCGACCGATCGCGATGTTGTTGTCACCGGTGACGTGCTGGCCCGCGGCCGCACCGTTGGCCAGATTGTGATCGCCCTGGACATCACGACCGGAATGGACGCCTGTCGCCGTGTTGCCGTTGCCAGAGACGTTGGAGCCCGCCTCAAAGCCGGTGGCTGTGTTCCGCAGCCCTGTGACAGACTGACCGGCAGAGGCCCCTGTCGCGGTGTTGCCGTCGCCGGTAACGTCGGTTCCCGCCTCGAAGCCAACAGCGGTGTTGTCGGTGCCGGCCACGGGAACCCCGGCACCCGTACCGACTGCGGTGTTGTCGGCCAAAGCACTCTTGGAGGCAATCGCCAGCACGATGGCGCTCAGCACCAGCTTGCAGGAAGTGGCAGTTGCGGTGGAGGAGTGGAAAGAGGAAGAGATAGAGGATCGGATTTTCATGGCGGTGACCGCTTTGAAGGTGATAAGGGACGACTCAGGGAGGATGGCAAAGGACAAAGAGCAAAGGAGACGATGGAGCGCAAGCCCATGCCGCTCGCTTCAGGCGCAACCGGCCTTGTGACACCCCCACCGAGAGGGGCATCACCAGAAGAGGCCGCTCAGTCGCCTGAAGGAGCGGAAAGGACATTCCGCTCCCCGGCTCAGTCTTCGTGAGCCTGCAGGATGGCCTGGCGCACTTTGTCTGCCATGTCGGCAATGGCAGCGTCGTCGCCGAAGTCAGCTCCCAGCAACGTCTCCATGGCCTTCACAGTGTCCGTCGTGATCGCCACGGTCTTGTCCGACGCGCTGCCCAGGAGCAATGCGGCAAAGGCCTCATTGGTCATGGACGGGTCAACCACCGCTGTGCCGTTGAAAAGGGTGGAATAGTCACCGTCCAGCACGCCATCCGATGTGAAGTCCTTCAACAGGGCCAGGTTCTCCAGTGGAGAGTCGATCCGGGTTGTGTCATTCAACAGCATGGTGATGGCCTCGTCCAGCGTCAGAGCCTGGTAGACAGAATTACCGGAGACCGCCAGATCGGCCAGGGCAGAAAGTGCCTCCACCAACTGTTTGTCCAGCAGCTTGCCCGGCGCGCGTGCCACGTTCAGGCGGCCCAACTCCACTTCGGGGATACCCTCTTGAGCCCAGACAGGTTTGCCGCCGGTGCTGCCCGTGCCGGCGCCACCGCTGAACCGGGGGCCCTTGGCATCGTTGGGTTCATTGTTGATGCCGCCAGGGCCAGGGGCGCCAGCGCCACCGGTCTGCTTGTTGTCCTGGTAGGACCCTTGGCCGTGAACACCACCGCCCATCTGGCCTTGGCCGCCCTCTTCTGTCGCGGTCGCTGTGGAACCGGGCTTGCCCCCCTGCCCACGGCCACCGCTGCCGCCCGAACCGGCAGAACCCGCCCCCGAGCCTGCAGAGCCGGAGCCGCTGGTCGAGCCCTTGCTGCCGCCCGCGTCGCTGCCACCACCACTGGTGCTGGAACCGCTGCCCGATGTGGACGACGACCCGGAACCGGTGGCAGAACTGCCAGAGCCGCTGTCCGTCCCACTTCCGCTTGCGGCACCGCCTTTGCGGGCCGGGCCACCACTGCCACTGCCACTGCCGCCGCCACTGCCGGCGCCACCACTGCCGGCGCCCATTCCGCCTTTGTCTGCGTCGCCTGAGGATGCATCAGCCGCATGAGCAGCGCTCAAGAAAACGTTGTGATCGGCGTGCGTGATGTCGGCGATCAGGGGGACAGCCAACAGCGTGAACACCGTGGTGCTGCCCAAGGCAATCATCTTCTTGAAACTGAATTTGCGTGCATCCATGCTTTTCTCCTGGTAAGTTGATCGTGCGTGTCAGGTAACGGGGAAGGGAAACGAAGCCTGTTACGTTTGAAGTAACAACTTCTTACCTCCGATTCAATTCTATTCTGGGGGGAGTATCGGAACGGCATATTGATTATGCTCAAAAAATGTTGATCCATCACCAAGTGACGCGATCCAGTTGCCTAGAATTCGGCGGCTCTTTTCGACCCCGAGAGACCCGGAAATCTGGCTGGATTGGTGGTTGAATACACATGTAAATACACACATATCCATCTGCGCACCTGAAAGCGAAGGGGGATGAGCACACCCACCTGGATGCCCGATGCACCCGCGAAATCCAGGGGGCCAGGACGGGCCGGTCCAAACCCGGAAAAGCAGGCAGGGCGTTGTGGACGCGCTCACCCGGTCAAGCCCTTGAGGTGATGGATGGGTTGCGAACGGCTGATGTCGAGCGGTTCATCGCAGAGGAACAGGCGGCTCCGCCCCCCCGCAAAGGGTGCCCAGGCTTCGGCCTGAACGCCGTCGGCCGGCATGAAGGCGATGGCATCGACCTGGAAAGGCTCGACGACCCATCGAGCAGCGGCCCGGACCAGCCATAGCCAAACTTTGCACCGGAATATAGGGTTATTCCCGGCCTACAAATGCAAAGGAGTACAGAAACCACTCCCTGGCGTACAAATTTCGATGGCGTTCGTCTCCAGAATTCCGTCACGGTCAGAAAAAGCCGTCGCACAGACAGTTCCCCCCCATCCACCAGGAGACAAACGTGAAATTCCGCATCGCTTCCGTCCTCACCGCCGCGCTCTTGGGCGCCGGCGTGGCGCACGCCACCACCGAACTCGTGATCGCGACCGTGAACAACGGCCACATGATCGAGATGCAGAAGCTCGGCAAGAACTTCGAGGCCGCCAACCCCGACATCAAGCTCAAATGGGTGACGCTGGAAGAAGGCGTGCTGCGCCAGCGCGTGACGACCGACATCGCCACCCAGGGCGGCCAGTTCGACATCATGACCATCGGCATGTACGAAGCGCCGATCTGGGGCAAGAAAGGCTGGCTCACCGAGCTCAAGACCGACGCCGCCTACGACGTGGACGACCTGCTGCCCGCCGTGCGTGGCGGCCTGACCGTGGGGGGCAAGCTCTACGCAGCCCCGTTCTACGGCGAAAGCTCGATGCTGATGTACCGCAAGGACCTGGCCGACAAGGCCGGCGTGACCGTGCCCGAGCGCCCCACATGGACGCAGGTCGCCGACCTGGCCAAGAAAATCCACAATCCGGCGGCCGGCGTCTACGGCATCTGCCTGCGCGGCAAGCCGGGCTGGGGCGACAACATGGCCTTCCTGTCCACGCTGGTCAACACGCACGGCGGCCAGTGGTTCGACATGCAGTGGAAACCGCAGATCGACACCAAGCCCTGGAAGGATGCGATCACGTTTTACGTCGACCTGCTGAAGAACTACGGCCCGCCCGGCTCGTCGTCCAACAGCTTCAACGAGATCCTGGCACTGACCAACTCGGGCAAGTGCGGCATGTGGATCGACGCCACCATCGCCGCCTCGTTCGTGAGCGATCCCAAACAATCGAAGGTCGCCGACCAGATGGCCTTCGCCCAGGCACCCACCGCCGTGACGCCCAAAGGCGCCAACTGGCTGTGGTCCTGGAACCTGGCCATCCCGGCCGGTTCGAAGAAAGTGGACGCCGCGCAGAAGTTCGTGAGCTGGGCGACCAGCAAGGACTACGTGCAGCTCGTGGCCAAGACCAATGGCTGGGCCAACGTCCCGACCGGCACCCGCAAGAGCACCTACGCATCGCCCGAGTTCCAGAAGGCCGCCCGCTTCGCCGCGGCTGAAAAGGTGGCCATCGACTCGGCCAACCCGACCGACTCGACCCTGCCCAAGAGCCCGTATGTCGGCGTGCAGTTCGCCGCCATCCCCGAGTTCCAGGCGATCGGTATCGCCGTGGGCCAGCAGATGAGCGCTGCGCTGGCCGGCAAGACCTCGGTGGACGCCGCGCTGAAGGCCAGCCAGAACGCGGCCGAGCGGGAAATGAAGAAGGCTGGCTACTACAAGTAAGCCGGTCCGCAAAAGACCCCCTCCCCCTCGGGGGGAGGGCTGGGGTGGGGGCACGCCAGCAGCAGCCCTGTCGGCGACAACCCGGGCGCCGAACCGGCCTCCACCGCTACCCTCCCCCTACGGGGAGTGAGTTTTGAAGCCAAACGGCTTCCGTTCGTTTTTGTCGCCTCCAGGGTCTCCCCATGAACCGACTGCTCCCCCGACTGCTGCTCACGCCCGCCGTGGCCACGCTCTTCCTCTGGATGATCGTGCCGCTGGTGATGACGATCTACTTCAGCGTCATCCGCTACAACCTGATGCAGCCCGACCAGACCGGCTTCATCGGCCTGGAAAACTTCGAATACTTCGTCACCGACCCGTCCTTCGGCACGGCGGTGATCAACACCCTGCTGCTGCTCGGCAGCGTGATCGGGATCACGGTGATTCTTGGCGTGGCGATTGCGCTGCTCATCAACGAGCCATTCGCCGGCCGCGGCCTGGTGCGCGTGTTGCTGATCTCGCCCTTCTTCGTCATGCCCACGGTCAACGCGCTGCTGTGGAAGAACATGATGATGAACCCCATCTACGGCGTGCTCGCGCAGGTGTGGATGTTCTTCGGCGCCACGCCGGTGGACTGGCTGACCGATCACCCCCTGTTCTCCATCATCGTGATGGTGTCGTGGCAGTGGCTGCCCTTTGCCACGCTGATCTTCATGACCGCGCTGCAGAGCATGAACCGCGAGCAGCTCGAAGCCGCGCGCATGGACGGCGCCACCTACGGCCAGCAGCTGCGCTACCTCTACATCCCGCACCTCGGCCGCTCCGTGGCCGTGGTGGTGATGATCGAGATGATTTTCCTGCTCAGCGTGTTCGCCGAGATCTACACCACCACCGGTGGCGGCCCGGGCGACGCGAGCACCAACGTGGCGTTCCTGATCTTCAAGCAGGCGCTGCTCAACTTCGACGCTGGCGTGGCCTCGGCCGGTGCGCTGTTCGCCGTCGTGCTGGCCAACATCGCCGCGATCTTCCTGATCCGCATGGTCGGAAAAAACCTGGACAAGTGAGATCAACATGGCACGTCAATCCACCTTCACCCCCGCCTACGCGGCGCGCACCGTCGGCGCCTGGGCCGTGGCCCTGCTGCTGTTCTTCCCGCTCGGCTGGCTGCTGCTGACCGCGTTCAAGACCGAGCTGCAGGCCATCGCCATCCCGCCGGAGCTGTTCTTTTCGCCCACGCTGGAGAACTTCCACGAGGTGCAGGAACGCAGCGACTACCTGCACTACGCCTGGAACTCGGTGGTCACCAGCGTGGCGTCCACCCTGATCGGGCTGGCCATCGCCGCACCCGCGGCCTACGCCATGGCCTTTCACAAGGGCAAGCGCGACAAGGACATCCTGATGTGGATGCTCTCCACCAAGATGATGCCCGCCGTCGGCGCGCTGGTGCCGATCTACGTGCTGGCGCAGAAGAGCCACCTGCTCGACACCCAGCTCGCGCTGATCATCGTGTTCACACTGTCCAACCTGCCCATCATGGTGTGGATGCTCTATTCGGCCTTCAAGGAGATCCCGAACGAGATCCTGGAAGCCGCGCGCATGGACGGTGCCACGCTCTGGCAGGAGGCCAGCAAGGTGCTGCTGCCGCTGTCGCTCGGTGGCTTCGCGTCCACCGGTCTGCTGTGCCTGGTCTTGAGCTGGAACGAGGCCTTCTGGAGCCTGAACCTCACCGCCGCCCAGGGCGGCACGCTGGCCACGCTGATCGCCAGCTACTCCAGCCCCGAAGGCCTGTTCTGGGCCAAGCTCTCCGCGGCCTCGCTGATGGCGATCGCCCCCATCGTGATCTTCGGCTGGTTCAGCCAGAAACAGTTGGTCCAAGGCTTGACTTTCGGAGCCGTCAAGTGACGGCCCACCCCCGCCGCGCTGCGCGCGACCCCCTCCAGGGGGCGGCTGCTGGCGGCCCGGCAAAGCCGGTTCCGCGGCAGCCCTGGACTGGGCACGCGAATCGTGGCTCTGTAGGTTCAACAGATTTTTGAGGACTACTGAAATGGCTTACCTGCAACTCAAAGGCATCGAAAAATTCTTCGGTGAACACCGCGCCATCAAGGGCATCGATCTCGACATCCAGCAAGGCGAATTCATCGTCTTCGTCGGGCCCTCAGGCTGCGGAAAGTCAACCCTGCTGCGACTGATCGCCGGGCTGGAGCACATCGACGGCGGCACGCTGAGCCTGGAAGGCCGCGACATCACGCACCTGCCGTCGAGCAAGCGCGATCTCGCCATGGTGTTCCAGAGCTACGCGCTGTACCCGCACATGAGCGTGTATGAAAACATGTGCTTCGCGCTCAAGCTGGCCAAGGTCGACCCCAAGGTCATTGACGACAAGGTCAAGCGCGCGGCCGACATCCTGAACCTCACGCCCTACCTGCAGCGCACGCCCAAGGAGCTCTCGGGCGGCCAGCGCCAGCGTGTGGCCATCGGCCGTGCCATCGTGCGCGCGCCCAAGGTGTTCCTGTTCGACGAACCGCTGTCGAACCTCGACGCCGCGCTGCGCGGCCAGACGCGCGTGGAGATCGCCAAGCTGCACCGCGACCTCGGCGCGACCACCATCTACGTGACGCACGACCAGGTAGAAGCCATGACGCTGGCCGACCGCGTGGTGGTGCTGCGCGACGGCGTCATCGAACAGGTGGGCACGCCGCTGGAGCTCTACGACCACCCGGCCAACCAGTTCGTGGCGCAGTTCATCGGCACGCCGCAGATGAACGTGACGCCACTGCAGCAGATGCCGGCGCTGATCCAGCAACAGGCCCCGGCAGGTGCCGTGGGCGGCGCCATCGGCCTGCGGCCCGAGAGCGTGTCCGTGCGCGGCACCGGCGCCACACCGGTGGCCGGCACGGTGGACCTGGTCGAGGCGCTGGGCGCCGAGACGCTGATCTACGTGACAACACCCACCGGCGCGCAGTTCGTGGCGCGCCAGAACGACCGCACCGGCCTGCACGCCGGCGAAACCGTGAGCCTCGACATCGACGCCTCGCAGGCCCACTGGTTCGACACCGCCGGCCGCGTGATCGCCCGCGCGGCCGCGTGACCACCGGACCCCCTTGCCAGCCACTCACATGAACACACCCCTCCCTCTGAGCGGCCAGGTGGCCGCCGTCACCGGCGCGGCGTCGGGCATCGGTTTCGCCAGCGCCCAGGCCCTGGTGGCGGCCGGCGCGATGGTCGTGCTGATCGACCGCGACGCACAAGCCCTGTCCAAAGCCTGCGCAACGCTGGGCGCCGCCGCCCTGCCGCTGGTGATCGACCTGCTGGACCCCGCTCAATGCGCAGCCATGCCCGAGCGCATCCTCGCGCTGGGCGGCCGGCTCGACGTGTTCCACGCCAACGCCGGGCTCTACGTGGGCGGCGATCTGGTGGATGCCAGCGACGACGCCATCGACCGCATGCTCAACCTGAACATCAACGTGGTCATGAAGAACGTGCGTGGCGTGCTGCCCCACATGATCGCGCGCGGCAGCGGCGACATCATCGTCACCAGCTCGCTGGCCGCGCATTTCCCCACGCCCTGGGAACCGGTCTACGCCTCCAGCAAATGGGCCATTGACTGCTTCGTGCAGACCGTGCGCCGCCAGGTGTTCAAACACGGCATCCGCGTCGGCGCCATCTCGCCCGGCCCGGTGATCACCTCGCTGCTGGCCGACTGGCCGGCTGAAAAGCTGGCCGAAGCCAAGGCCAGTGGCAGCCTGATCGAAGCCTCGGAGGTGGCCGATGTCGTGATCTTCATGCTCACCCGCCCACGCGGCATGACGATCCGCGACGTCGTGATGATGCCCACGAATTTTGATCTCTGACCCTGTCTTTCATCACACACCATGAACACCATCCTGCACCTGGGCCTGGGCTCGTTTCACCGCGCCCACCAGGCCGTCTATGTGCACCAGTTGCGCCAGCTCGGTGACACCCGCTGGTCCATCGCCGGCGGCAACCTGCGCCCCGACATGCTGGACACGATCGCCGCACTGCAGGCGCAAGGCGGCGCCTACACGCTGGAAACCGTGACACCGCAAGGCGAGCGCAGCTACACACGCATCACGTCCATCCAGCGCGCGCTGTCCTACCAGGAGGACCTGGCCCCGCTGGTGGCCGTGGCCGCCGACCCGGCCACGCGCATCATCAGCTTCACCGTCACCGAAGCCGGGTACTACCTCGACGCCAGCAACCAGCTGGACTGGGCCAGTTTCCCCGACCTGCGCGCCGATCTGGCCGCCGTGAAAGCCGGGCAGGCTGGCCACACGCTCTACGGCGCCCTCGTCACCTTGCTGCGCGCGCGCATGAACGCGGGCGCCGGCCCGGTCACGCTGATGAACTGCGACAACCTGCGCCACAACGGTGACCGCTCGCGCGGTGGCCTGCTGCAGTTCATCGATGCCGTGGGCGACACCACCTTGAAGGTCTGGGTGCAGGCCCACACCAGCAGCCCCAACGCCATGGTCGACCGCATCACGCCCCGCCCCACGCCCGACGTGGCCGAGCGCGTCAAGGCGGCCACTGGCGTGGACGACCCGGCCGCCCTCATGGGCGAGAGTTTCATCCAGTGGGTGATCGAAGACCGCTTCATCGCGGGCCGCCCGGAGTGGGAACGGGTCGGTGTTGAAATGGTGGCGTCGGTGGACGCCTACGAAGAGGCCAAGATCCGCCTGCTCAACGCCACGCACAGCTGCATCGCCTGGGCCGGCACGCTGATCGGCTACCGCTACATCCACGAAGGCACCCACCACGACGTGATCCGCCGGTTCGCCTACGATTACGTCACCGATGACGTGATCCCCGTGCTGGACACCCCCGAACACCCCTGCCCCATCCACCTGCCCCGGTACCGCGACGTGGTGCTCGACCGCTTTGGCAACCCGGCCATCGCCGACACCAACCAGCGCGTGGCCATGGACGGGTTCAGCAAGATCCCGGGCTTCATCGCCCCCACCATCCGCGAGCGGCTCGCCCGCGGAGAAACCATTGACAGCGTGGCCCTGTTGCCCGCATTGTTTCTGGCCTACCTGCAGCGCTGGCACGCCGGCCAGATTCCCTACACCTACCAGGACCAGGCGATGCAACCCGAAGCCGCCCACGCGATGTGCGAAGCGTCCGACCCGGTGGCGGCGTTCTGTGCCGACACCACGCTGTGGGGCGAACTCGCCGGCGATGCGCGGCTGGTGGACGCGGTGCGACGGGCCAGCGAACGGGTGAGCCGCTTCGTCACCGCCCACACCGGCGTGCGCCCTGTGTCGTCCTGAGCCTTAACCACCTCCAGGGGACATCCATGACCGTTCGCAGCCGCACCGTCCCACGCCAGATCAAACCCGAGCTGGAGCACGAGCTCGCCCGATCGCCGAACCTCGGCTACGAGTCATCGACCGATGTGGGTTTCGTGCGCTGCCTGTCACACGGTTTTCCCACGCCCCTGGCGCGCTGGCATTACCACGACGAATACGAGCTGCACCTGATCACCAGCACCAGCGGCAAACTGTTCGTGGGCGACTGGATCGGCCCGTTCCAGGCCGGCCAGCTCGTGCTCACCGGTCCGCGCTTGCCGCACAACTGGGTCAGCATGGACATGCCCGAGGGCGGCGTGCCCCTGCGCGACCTGGTGATCCAGTTTTCACACGAACCGCTGATGCGCGCGAGCGAAAACATCCCCGAACTCGCCGAGGTGCTTCCGCTGCTGGAGCGCGCCAAACACGGCATCGAGTTCTTCGGCATGTCCGAGTCCGCCGAGGCCCACTGGCACAAGGTCAAGAGCACCCGCGGCCTCAAGCGCTTCACCGCCTTCTGCGACTTCCTGAGCGACCTCGCCGCCTGCACCGACTACCGGCTGCTCTCCAGCGTGCAACTGCAGAGCACCGACGACGATGCTTCGCTCGACCAGATCGACGCCGTGGTCAACCGCATCACCGACCACCTTGCGGAAGAACACTCGGCCGCCGCGCTGGCCGCAGAACTGGGCATGAGCGAGAGCAAGTTCAGCCGCTTCTTCCGCAAAGCCACCGGCAACACCTTCACCGATTTCGTCAACCGCGTGCGCATCAGCCGCGCCTGCCAGCTGCTGATGGACACCGACCAGCAGGTCACCCACATCTGCTACGAAGTCGGCTTCAACAACGTGGCCAACTTCAACCGCCGCTTCCTCGAAATCAAGGGCATGACGCCCTCTGAGTTTCGAAAGCAGTCTTTGACTCGCTTCCGCGGCGCAGCTTGACCCGTCTTACCCCCTCTCCCGCTGCGCGGGAGAGGGCTGGGGTGAGGGCCGCACCCAACCACACAACACGCTCCCAGCACCATGTACCTCGGTCTCGACCTCGGCACGTCCGAACTCAAAGCCCTGCTGCTCTCTGACCAGCACCAGGTCATCGCCACCGCGCGCGCGCCACTCACCGTGCAACGCCCCCAAGCCCTGTGGTCGGAGCAGGACCCGGCTGCCTGGTGGAAGGCGTTGGAGACCGTGATGGACCGGCTGCAGCGCGAACAGCCGCAAGCCCTCGCCCGGCTGCGCGGCGTCGGCCTCTCGGGCCAGATGCACGGTGCCACCCTGCTCGACGAACACGACGCCGTGCTGCGCCCCGCCATCCTGTGGAACGACGGCCGCAGCGGCGCGCAATGCCAGCAGCTCACGCGCGAGGTGCCCGACCTCGCTGCCATCACCGGCAACCTCGCCATGCCCGGCTTCACCGCGCCCAAGCTGTTGTGGGTGCGCGAACACGAACCCGAGGTGTTCACCAAAACCCGGCGCGTGCTGCTGCCCAAAGACTGGCTGCGCCTCATGCTCACCGGCGAAGCCGTGAGCGACATGTCCGACGCCGCCGGCACACTCTGGCTGGACGTGGAAAAACGTGACTGGTCCGACACTGTGCTCGCCGCCACCGGCCTGGCGCGCCACCACATGCCGCGCCTGGTCGAAGGCAGCGAGGTGTCCGCCTATGTGATGCCCGCGCTGTGCGAGCGCTGGGGTCTGCCCGACCAGCTGCCGGTGGCCGGTGGTGCGGGTGACAACGCGGCCAGCGCCGTGGGCATGGGCCTGGTGCGTCCGGGCCAGGGCTTCGTCTCGCTCGGCACCTCGGGCGTGGTCTTCGTCAGCGGCGCGGCCTTCGACCCCAACCCGGCCCAGGCGCTGCACGCCTTCTGCCACGCCCTGCCCGACCGCTGGCACGTGATGAGCGTGATGCTCAGCGCCGCCAGCGCCGTGACCTGGGCGGCGAAGATGCTCGGCTTCGACAACGAAGCCGCCTTGCTCTCCGCCGCCGCCACGCTGAGCGCCGAGGACCAGCAGAACGCGCCCCTCTTCCTGCCCTACCTGAGCGGTGAACGCTCACCGCACAACAACCCGCTGGCCAGCGGTGCCTGGACCGGCCTGCGCGCGCAACACGGCCGCGAACACCTGGCCTACGCCGTGGCCGAAGGCGTGGGCTTCGGCCTGCTCGACGGTCTGCGCACGATTCCCGCCACCGAGCCCCCACTGGCCACGCTCTCGCTGGTGGGTGGCGGCTCGCGCAGCGCCTGGTGGGCCCAGCTGTTGGCCGACACCTTCGGCCTCACGCTGCAGGTGCACCAGGATTCCGAAAGCGGCGGCGCCATGGGCGCCGCCCGTCTGGCCTGGCTCGCCACGGGCGGCGAACTCGAAACGGTGTGCACCACGCCGCCCGTGCTGCGCAGCTTCACGCCCGATGCCGCGCGACACGCGGCGCTGCAGGCGCGCCATGCGCGGTTCGTGGCGCTGAACCCGGCGCTGAACCCTTCGGTCTGAAGGCGAAACCGTTTCAGCCCTTGCCCAGCGGGGGGCGGCCAAACAAGCTCGATCCGTTGCTGATCGGGCCCAGTTCGGCGGCAGCGTCCAGCAGCGCCGGCGCCAGTTCGTGCATGCGCGCCGGGGTCAGGCGGATGCGGGGCCCGGCGATGCTGATGACGCCGATGGCGTCCTTGCGCCGCAGCACCGGCGCCGCCATGGCGCTCATGCCGGGCGCGAACACCTCGTCGATCATCGCGTAGCCGCGCACCCGCGCGGCGTGCAGAAATCCCAGCAGCGCCTTGACGGTGGTCGGCGCCTTGGGCCCGTAGTCCGCCGGTGAACCAAAGCCTTGCCGGGCGACGAGTTCCATCGCCCGTTCGTCGCTCATGGTCAGCAGCCAGGCATGGCCCGAAGCGGTGCAGGACAGGCGCGCGTCCATGCCCATGTCGGGGTCGTAGCGCAGGCCCTGGCGCATGCCCTGGGCCTTGGCGATCCAGGTCAGCCGGTCTTCGTCCACGATGGACAGGCGCACCAGCTCGCCGGATTTCTGGGCCAGCCGTTCCAGCAGCGGCTCGGCGATGTCCACGATGCCCGCGTTGCTGAGATAACCCAGCCCCATCGACACGACCTTGGTGGTGAGCGCGTAGTCGCCCTGCTTGCGCGCCTGGCGCACGTAGCCGCGCCGTTGCAGGTCGCCCAGCAGTCGGTGGCAGGCACTCAGGGGTATGTCCAGCTCCGAAGCCATCAGCGCGAGGGGCAGGCCGTCGGGGTGCGCGGCCAGGTGTTCGAGCAACGAAAGTCCCCGGTCAAGGGCCAGACTCATGATGGATGGTCTTTCATATTACAAAATTATTTTCCAATCTGGAAAGACTTTCCCATGGCGACCCAAGAATCGATCTCAGGGCGGGTCCGATCGATGGATCCGCCGGAACACCACAGGAGGCCCAATGTATGCGCAACAGACCGAACCGGGTACACCGGTTGACCCCCGCCGCGCGGCGGACCCGGCCGTCTGGACGCTCCCGGCCCGCACGGAGCCCCAGCCATGAATGACACCGTCTATGTTCTCAACGGACCCAACCTGAACCTGCTCGGGGTGCGCGAGCCCCACCTGTACGGCAGCACCACGCTGGCGCAGGTCGAGCAGATGTGCCGACGGGTCGCGGGCGAGCTGGGCCTGGCTTGTGAATTCCGCCAGTCCAACCACGAAGGTGTGCTGGTGGACTGGGTGCAGGAGGCGCGTGAGCGCGGAGCCGCGGTCGTCATCAACCCGGCGGGCCTGTCGTTCCGATCGATTCCGCTGCTGGACGCGCTCAAGACCCTGGAGCGGCCGATCGCTGAAGTCCATGTCACCAACATCCATCGCCGCGATGCGCTGTATCAGCACTCGCTGGTCTCGCTGGCGGCCACCGGAGTGATCTGCGGCTTCGGGCCCTACGGCTACGAACTGGCGATCCGCGCGGTCGCGCAGCAGATGGCCGCGGCGGCTGCGCCCGCTTGACCATCCTCCCGAGTTGTTTTCGCCCCGCATTTTTCACCTCACCCACAAACAGGAGACATCATCATGAACTTCACCACCAACCGCCGTGCCGCGCTCTGCGCCGGCGCCTCGCTCGCCGCTGCCGCCATGATGCCGGCCTGGGCACAGGCCCAGCCCACCCTGCGCTTCGCCGCCGTGTTCTCCGACAAGGACATCCGCGCCGACATGATGAAGATGTTCGCCAAGGACGTCGAGGCCGATTTCAAGGTCGAGGTGTTCCTCAACTCCACCCTGTTCAAACAGGGCACCGAGCTCGTGGCCTTGCAGCGCGACAACCTCGAAATGGGCAACATCGGGCCGCAGGACATCGCCAAACAGATCCCGGCCTGGTCGCTGCTCACCTCGGCCTACCTGTTCCGCGACGCCAACCACCTCAACAACTTCTTCGCCAGCGACATGGGCGCGCAGATGAAGAAGATGGTCGAGGACCAGCTCAAGGTCAAGATCCTGGGCCCCACCTTCTTCGGCACCCGCCAGGTGGGCCTCAAGACCAAGAAAAAAATCAACGTGCCCGCCGATCTGGCGGGCGTGAAACTGCGCATGCCGCCGGGTGACAGCTGGCAGCTGCTGGGGCGTTCGATCGGCGCAAACCCGACGCCCATGGCCTACGCCGAAACCTACACCGGCCTGCAGACCGGCGCGATTGACGGCCAGGACAACCCGCTGCCCAATGTGCAGAACATGAAGTTCAACGAGGTGATGTCGCAGATCGTGCTGACCTCGCACCTGGTGGGTTACGACCTGCTCACCGTCAACATGAAAACCTGGCAAAGCATGACACCGGCCAAGCAGCAGGCCTTCCAGGCCGCCGCCAGCAAGGCCATCGCCTGGAGCACGGCGGAGCACCTCAAGCGCGAGGCCGAACTCGCCGAGGGCTTCAAGCGCCAGGGCCTGGACGTGTACACGCCCAACGTGGCCGCTTTCCGCGAGCACGCGCAGAAGATCTACCTGGCCTCGGACGAAGCCAAGAACTGGCCAGCGGGCATGCTCGACAAGATCAACGCCATGAAATGAGCCAGACCGCAGCGACTGGGGGCTCCGGGGCCCCCAGCGCGGCGGTTGTGGACACGCCCTCCTCCACGGACCCTTGAGCCAGATGCCCAGAACCCTCCTGTCTTCCCTGCACCGCGTGGCCGAGGCGGTGGCCGCCGGCTTGCTCGCGATCATCTTCGTCGCCTTCATCCTGCAGATCGCCCTGCGCTACCTCTTCAACGGGCCTGTGGGCTGGACAGCGGAGCTGTCCGTCGCGGCCTGGCTCTGGCTCGTGCTCTGGGGCGCGGCCTTCGTGCTCAAGGACCATGAAGAGATCCGCATCGACTTCCTGTCGGTGCACGCCGGGCGGCGCGCGCGCATCGGCATGGGCATCCTGGGCTCGGCCAGCATGGTGGTGCTGTTCGGCATGTCGCTGCCAGCGGCCTGGGACTACGTGAGTTTCATGAAGGTCGAAAAAAGCTCGTACATGAACATCCGGTTCGACGTGCTGTTCTCGATCTACATCCTGTTTTCGGTGGCCGTGATCGCCCGCCACCTCTGGAACCTCGGCCAGCTCCTGCGCGGCAGGGACCCCGCGAGCGCCGAAACCCAAGCCTCGTCCTCGCCATGAACTTCACCAGTCCCTTCTCGCTGGCCCTCGGGGCCATCATCGCCCTCAGCCTGCTCGGCGTGCCCATAGGCCAGGCGATGATCGGTGGCTCGGTGCTGTACCTGTACCTCAAGGGCATGGACATGGGCACCGCGGCCGAGCAGTTGCTCAACGGCACCTACTCCAGCTTCCTGCTGCTGGCGATTCCGCTGTTCATCCTGGCCGCAACCATCATGAGCACCGGCAGCATCCTGGACCGCCTGCTGCGCTTCTGCAATGCCATCGTCGGGCGCTTCCCCGGTGGCCTGGCTCAGGTCAACGTGCTGCAGAGCATCGTGTTCGCCAGCATGTCGGGCTCCGCCCTGGCCGACGCGGCCGGCTCGGGCAAGATGATGCTGGCCATGATGACCCGCGACGGCCGGTACACCCGCGGTTTTGCCGCCGCGCTGACCGCTGTCTCGGCCGTCATCGGCCCCATTCTTCCGCCCTCGATCCCGCTGGTGCTCTATGCCCTGGTCTCTGGCGCCTCCATCGGCTACCTGTTCATCGCGGGCGTGTTGCCCGGGCTGCTGCTGGGCGCCGTGCAGATGGGTCTGATCTATTTCCTGGCCAAGCGGCGGAACTATCCGGTCGAGGCCAGGGTGGCCCTGCGGGAGATGCCGGCCATCACGCGCGCGGCGTTTCCTGCCCTGATGCTGCCGGTGATCTTGTTGGGCTGCCTCTACAGCGGCATCACCACGCCGACCGAGGCCGCGGGCCTGGCGGCGGCCTACGCCCTGCTGATCTCGGTGCTGCTCTACCGCAGCATCGGCTGGCGCGACATGTACGACGCCCTGCTCACCAGCGCGCGCACCAGCATCTCCATCGGCATGCTGATCGCTGGCGCCCTGGTCTTCAACTTCGTCATCACGGCAGAGAACATTCCCGCGTCCCTCAGCGAGATTCTCAAGACCCTGGACCTGTCGCCGCAGGGCTTTCTGCTGCTGGTCAACCTGATGCTGCTGGTGCTGGGCTGCTTCCTGGAGGGTTCGACCATCATCCTGGTGATCCTGCCGGTGCTGCTGCCCACCGCGACGGCGCTCGGCATCGACCCTGTGCACTTTGGCGTGGTGGCGGTGCTCAACATCATGATCGGGCTCGTGACCCCGCCCTATGGCCTGCTGCTCTTCATGATGACCCGGATCGCCGACGTATCGCTGATGGAACTGGTGCGCGAGGTGATGCCCTTCCTGGGGGTCATGCTGGGTGCACTCGTCATCGTGACCCTGTGGCCCGACATGGTGCTGTTTCTGCCCCGTCTCGCCGGCTACTCGGGCTGAACCCGCTCCGTTGAGGCCAGCCACCGCCCGTGGCGTCTAAACAACCTTGCTGGCCCGGCCCCTGAAACACGGCCGTCCCCTACGCAGTGTCGGGTCGATGGCCGGTACGATAGAGCCGATGCGAAACCTCGCCCCTTTCCACCACTGGCTGACACGCGCCATGCTGCTTGCGCTGCTTGCGCTGCTGGCGCTGCTGGCGGGCGGCATGGGATGGGCAAAGGCGGGAACGGGTGGAAAGGACGCGCCCCCGCAGACCCGCTACTGGGTGGACCCGACCGGCCAGGCCGGCATCGACGCGGTCGCGCAGGCACCGGTTGATCAGTTCCTGCCCATGGCACAGCAGCGCAGCTTCACGCTCGGCGACGGCGCGCTGTGGCTGCGGCTGGAGTTGCCCGCGCTGGACCCGGCGCAGCGCTGGTTGCTCATGCTCGATGGCGCGGCCTTCACCGATCAGGCGAGCCTGTTCCAGTCCGATGCGGCTGCTGGCTGGCGGGCGCAGCACGCGGGCGACCGGCTGCCGGTGGCGCAATGGTCGATCCCCGACCGGTCGCCGGTGTTCGCGCTGCACGACACGGTAGCGCCGCGCACGGTGTGGCTGCGGCTGGCGAACAAGCCGGCACCGGTGAGCCCGCGCACCTACCTGTTGACCGCCGACGAGTTGCAGCACAAGCGCTCCTGGACCTTTCTGCTGGTGGGCGGCTACCTCGGCTTTGGCTTGCTCGTGATGTTCCTGGGCTGGGTGCACGCGCGGCTCTACGGCGACCGCGCCTTTGTCGCTTACGTGGTCTACGTGGCCTGCATGCTGGGTTTTCAGACGGCCTTCACCGGTCTGGGTGGCCTGTTCTTCTGGCCGCAGTGGGCGGCGTGGAACAACGCGGCGCCTGCAGTGTTCATGCTCTGGCTCACGGGCTCGGGTATCTGGTTCGTGCGCGAGGTGTGCTCCCTGTCGCGCTACCACCGCGGGCTCGACCGCCTGGCGCTGGCGTGGTCGGTGTTCGGCCTGCTGTACCCGGCGGCCTACCTCACGCTGCAGAGCGCGCCGGCGCTCGCCGTGCTGAACATCTATGGCCTGCTATCGGTGTTGCTGAGCATCGGGCTGTGCCTGTGGGCCTGGCGCCAGGGTGAACGGTATGCGGGCTGGATGGCGCTGGGTTTTCTGCCGGTGCACCTGGGTTACCCGTTTCCGGCGCTGCGCGCGGTCGGCGTGTTGCCCGACAACTGGGGCGCGCAGTACGCGGTGCTGATCGGTTCGGCGATCGAGATCCCGCTGCTGCTCTACATCCTGCACCGCCGTGCGAAGGACTTCAGCGAAAACCGGGCGCGCCTGCGTGCGCTCGATTCCACCGACCCGCTGACCGGTCTGACCATCGTGCCGGTGCTGAACCTGCGGCTGCGCGACGCGATCCGCCGCGCGCGGCGCTACGGTCACCACTGCGCCCTGCTGCTGGTGGAGCTGTCCAACCACGCCGATCTCCGCGTGCGCCTGGGGCAGGACACGGGCGACCGCGCGCTGGTGCTGGCGGCGGCGCGGCTCACGCGCGTGATGCGCGATGTCGACACGGTGTGCCGCGTGACCAACACCCGTTTTGTGATCCTGGTGGAGGGACCCCAGCGACCGGAGCACCTCAAGCTGCTGGCGCAGCACATCGTGGCCAAGGGGCTGGAGCCGGCGTCCATCCTGCCGGACGACGCCACGCTGCGGTTTCGCCTGGTCTCCACCCTGCTGCCGGCCGAGCGCGAAATCGCCACGGAAGAAGATGAGCGCGTGGAGGCCAGGCGCACGCTGCAGCGCCTGCACCGAGCGCTGGATGAACTGGCCGACGACCCGCGCAAAGCGGTGATGCACCTGCCACGCGAGCAGCCGGTGAATCCGGCACTGGCGGACACCCCGGGTCAGGAAGACGGTGCGATCGGGCAGCCGTTGCCGGACGCCGCATCCAGATAGGGCATCAGGGTCGGCCCCAGCGACCCCAGGACCTGCACCGGCAGGCCCGAGGTGAAGCGGTAACGCGCGGCATCGGGTCCCACAACATAGGCGGTGACGCTGCCGAAATAGCGCGGACCGAGGTGAAAGACAAAGGTGGCGGTGCGGTTGAGCGCCAGCGTGGCGCGCCCGCGCACGACCACGCGGTTGTCGCCGGTGCCGGTCTTGCCGCCCGGTGACAGGTCTTCGCCACCCGGGGTGCGGAAGCTGCCGGCCAGGCGACGCGCGGTACCCCGCTCCACCACCTCGGACAAGGCCCGTTGCAGCGCCCGCGCCACCTCGGGCGCCATGACGCGTTCCCCCTTCACGGGCGCGCTCCCCAAGGCGGTGGACCAGGGGGTGCCGCTGGCGAAATGCATGCCCGTGAGGTGGCGGGTGGGCAGGCGCACGCCGTCGTTGAGGATGATGCCCATCAGCTCGGCGAGCGCCGCGGGCCGGTCGCCGGAGCTGCCCAGCGCCGTGGCCAGCGAGGGCACGAGGTGGCCAAACGGGTAGCCCAGCCGGGCCCACTGCTGGTGGATGTCCAGGAAAGCCTCAACTTCCAGCAGGGTGTAGATGCGGGTGTCTTGCGCGCTCTTGACGCGGGTACGGAACAGCCAGCCGTAGACCGCTTGGCGCTCGCTCTGGCTGGCGCTGATGGCCTCGCCCAGAGTCGCCGTCGGGTGCTGCAGGCGAAAGGCGACGAGCCAGAGTTCAAGCGGGTGCACACCGGCCACATAACCGCGGTCGGGCAGATCGAGGGCATCGGGCGCGTAGCGGCTGTAGAGGCTCTGCACGCGGGTCGCGTCGGGTGCTTCCTCGCCGATGCGCTCGCGCAGAAACTGGCCCAACGCTTCGGGCGTTGCCGCGGGTTCGAGGTAGCGAAACACGGCGGTGAGGCGCTCGGGCGTGGGGCGCAGGCCTTCGAGCAGCACCGAACGCAGTTCGTCGGTGCTGCGCCGGTCGGTCTTGCGCCAGAAGCGGCGCAGGAAGACCTGGCCTTCGCGGTCGGCGAAGCGGGCGAGGTAGGCCCCGCGGCGCGGGTCGCTGTTGTCTTCGAGCAGCCGCGCGGTGCTGCCGGGCACCTGGTACATGGTGTGGCGCACGACTTCGCGCAGCACACGCACGAACGGCAGGTTGATGGAGGCCTGCATGGCTTCGCGCACGGTGGGCGTGCGCGTGTTGTCGTCGTCGCTGAAGTTGTTGAAGCTGTGCACGCCGCCGCCGGTGAAGAAGCGCTCGCCGGGATCGGCCGAAAAGCGGCGCTCCAGGGCTGCGAGCAGCATGGCGTCGAGGCTGCGGTCTTTGGCGCTGGCGAGGTGCTGCACGGCCCAGCGGGTGAGCGTGTCCTGCCGGTCGAAAGCGGTCGCGCGCAGGGCCTTCGGCTCCAGCGGGGCCAGGCGCGCGTGCAGCCCGGCCACCAGTTCCAGGTAAGTGGCCAGCACGCGCAGCTTGGCGGTGGAGCCGAGTTCGAGCTTGCTGCCTTCGTTGATGTCCAGCGGCTGTGTCGTGGTGTCGGTCTGCACGCGCACCAGATTGCCCTGGGGCGTGCGCTCCAGCAGGGTGAAGCTGTAGCGCACAGCGCCCAGTGAAGCGGGCTGCAGCAGGCGCTCGCCCATGAGGCCCTGCGAGCGTGCAAAGGCCGGATCGGTGAGGCGGCCCAGGTAGGCGCTGACGGTGTCCTGCAGCTCGCCGTGCAGCGTGGTGTCGAGGGTGGCGTCAAACCGGTCGAGGCTGTAGAGCGATGTGCCCAGCCACCCGGCCAGGCGGCTGCGCGCCGCGGTGCTGCCTTTGCCATGGCTGGTCGGCAACAGCGGTGGGTGGCGGACCATGTCGCGGAACACCAGCCGCTGCCGCAGGGCGGCGTCGCGCCAGCCGGTGTCGATGATGCCTTCGGTGGCCAGCAGGCGCAGGTAGGCGTCGGTGGTTTCGTCGAGGTCTTTGCGTCCCTGGGCAAGGTACCAGGAGGGGCGGCGGTGCGCCACCATGAGGGCCACCACCTGGCGCAGGACCTGACCGCGCTCGGTCTGGTTCTCGCCCAGGCCCGGCCCGGGCGTGAGCAGGAAGCGGGCGCGGTCGAGCTCGGTCCCGAACCACACCCACAGGCCATCGGCCAGCCCGTGCACCTCGCCATGGCGCGGCGCGGCCGACAGCGGAACGGTGTTGAGGTAGTCGAGCAGGATCTGGCGCCGCACCGGCAGCGTGTCCTGGCCCTGCTGGTAGGCCCGCACCGCGGCAGACATCATCTGGTGCAGCTTCTCGCGCTCGTTGTGGGTGATGCCCCCGGGCGAATGGCGGAATTTTTCGATCTGCGTGGCCAGGGTGCTGCCGCCGGGCGTGTCGAACTCGGCGTCGATCCGGCTGCCGAGCTGCCCGAGCACGGCACGGGTGAAACGCACCCAGTCAACGGCCGGGTTCATCTGCGGCCGGTCGGGGTCGAGCAGGTCGCGGTTTTCGATGAACAGCAGCGCCTGCGCGACCACCGGAGGCACGCTCCCCAGGCGATCGAACTGTCGGTACGGGTAGCTGAAGCTGTGGATCGGCGTGCGGTGGCAGTCGAGCACGGTCAGGCCGGCCTGGGCCTTCTCGGCGTACGGGGCGTACAGGCCGCGGTCCTGGTACGCGAGCAGGGCCTGGTTGTGCCGGGCTTGCGCGGTGACCTCAAAACCGCGGGCCTGGAGGCTGGCGACAAAGGCGGGAATGTGGGTGTAACCCAGGCGTTCGTCGAACGGGCCTTGTTTCGGAAACCGGATGTGATTGCTGGGCCCCGAAGCCACCTCGAAACCGAGCGGTGCGGCGTAGCGGCCCAGCACCCAGGCCTGCAGACGGGAGGTGCGCGCCTCAAAGGGCAACAGCACGGCGGCCGCGGTGCCCAGCAGGAGCAGCGCAGCCACACCCAGCCACCACAGGCGAAAGCGCCCTCTCCGCCCAAGCGCGGGGGCGTGGTCGCTGGAGACCGTGTGGCCGTTCTCCCTCAAGGGTTTTTCGGTCATGGGGGGCTCGTTCTGCTGCATTGCAGCAATTGTGGGCCGTCAAGCGAGAAACCAGTGTGTCGAAAAGCATGATGGCACATTCGGTTACGCCCCGTTCATCAGCGGCATACCCGGGCACAGGATAATCCTTCCCCATGTCATTGCGTCATTCGCGCCGCCTGTTTCTCAGCCTGGCGCTCATCATCCCTGCCCCACTGCTGCTGACCGCGTCGGTGGTTCAAGCGTCCACTTTCGATCTGCCGCCGATCGACCGGATCGTCAATTACCAGCCCAAACTGCCGCTGCAGGTCTTCACCGCCGACGGCGTGGAACTGGCGCAGTTCGGTGCCGAACGGCGCGAATACGTGCCGCTTGCCCGCACGCCCAAGCGGCTGCAGGACGCCGTGCTGGCGGTGGAGGACGCGCGTTTTCGCGAACACTCGGGCGTTGACCCGAAAGGCATGGCGCGGGCGGTGGTGGCGGCGCTGACCGGGGGTCGCCGCCAGGGAGCGAGCACCATCACGCAGCAGCTCGTGCGCACCATGCTGCTCACGCGCGAGTTTTCGGTGGAGCGCAAGGCCAAGGAAATCGTGCTCGCCTTCAAGGTGGAAGACGCGCTCTCGAAAGACCGCATCCTGGAGATCTACCTCAACGAGATCTTCCTGGGCCAGCGAGCCTATGGTTTCGCGGCCGCCGCACAGACCTACTTCGGCAAGTCCATGGACCAGCTCTCGCTGGCCGAAACCGCGATGCTCGCGGGCCTGCCCCAGAACCCCTATTACGCGAACCCGGTGGCGAACTTCGAGCGCGCCGTACAGCGCCAGCGTGTCGTGTTGCAACGCATGCTCGCCGTGGGCGCCATCACCGAGCAGCAGCTGGCCGCCGCGCGCGCCGAAAAACTGAAATTGCGGTCGCCCGGGCAACGCAGCGTGCACGCCGCCCACGTGGCCGAAATGGCGCGCCGCGTGGTGGTGGAGCGCTTTGGCACCGAGGCCTACTCCACCGGCCTGCGGGTCACGACCTCGTTGCGCGCGGCCGACCAGCGCGCGGCCCACGACGCGGTGCAACGCGGCGTGCTGGCGTTCGACCGGCGCGGCAGCTGGCGCGGTCCGGAAAGCCAGGAAACCCTGCCCTCGGGCAACGGCGCCGAGCTGGAGCGTGCCGCAGCCGAAGCGCTGAAGGACCACCACGACGATGAAACCCTGCGTGTGGCCATCGTCGTGACGGCCAGCGCGAAAGAGGTGCGTGCCCAGCTGGCCACGGGCGAGCGCATCACCCTCCAGGGCGAAGGCCTGCGCTGGGCGCAGCGCGCGCTCCAGCCAGCGGCCAAGGCCCCGCTCAAGCTGCAGCGTGGCTCGGTGGTGCGGGTGGTCAGGAACGGCAAGAGTTGGGCGATCTCTCAATGGCCCGAAGCCGAGGCGGCGCTGGTGGCGCTGGACACCCGCACCGGCCGCGTGCGTGCGCTGGTCGGGGGTTTCGACTTCACGCGCCAGCCCTTCAACCACGTCACCCAGGGCTGGCGCCAGCCGGGATCGGCGATCAAGCCGCTGCTGGTGTCGGCCGCGCTCGAAGAGCGCGTGATGCCCGCCACCATCGTGGACGACCTGCCCTTCACCGCACCCAACGGCTGGAGCCCGGACAACAGCAGCGGCGACTACAGCGGCCCGATCACGCTGCGCGAAGGCCTGGCGAAATCAAGCAACCTGGTGAGCGTGCGCGTGTTGCAGCATGTGGGCACCCAGCGTGCACGCGACTGGACCACCCGCTTCGGCCTCGACGCCAACCGCCAGCCCGACAACCTGACACTGGCGCTGGGCACCGGCCTCGTGACGCCGCTGCAGATGGCGCGGGCCTACGCCACACTGGCCAACGGTGGCTGGCGCGTGGAACCGGTGGTGGTGGAGAAGATCACCGACGCGCACGGCAAGGTGCTGTTTGAAGCGCCGCCCCCGGCGCCGCTGACCAACGAGAGCCGCGCGATCCCCGAGCGCAACGCCTTCGTGATGGGCAGCCTGCTGAACGACGTGACGCGCACCGGCACCGCGGCCCGCGCCCAGGCGCAGCTCAAGCGCAACGACGTCTACGGCAAGACCGGGACCACCGACGATGCGGTGGACGCCTGGTTCACCGGTTACCACCCCACGCTGGCCACTGCCGTGTGGATGGGGTACGACAAACCGCGCAGCCTGGGCGGCCGCGAATCGGGGGGCCGGGCCGCCCTGCCGATCTGGATGGACTACATGGGTGCAGCGCTCAAGGGTGTGCCGGAGGCAGCGCCGGGCGAAACCCCGGCCGGACTGGTGTACGAAAACGGAGACTGGCTTTACAGCGAATGGACCAATGGCGGCTGGGCCGAACGCATCGCCGATGACACGGGCGTGCAATACGCCCAGCCACCGGGCTTGCTCGAATCGTTCCGCCCATCGTCCTTGCTGGAGCTGATCCAGAACGCGATCAAGCCCTGAAGCACAGGCGCCTCGGCCTCAGAGGAACATGCCGCCCGAGGCCTCGATGCGCTGGGCGTTGATCCAGCGGTTGCCGGGTTGCAGCAGCGAGGCCACCACGCCGCCGATGTCGTCCGGCTGGCCCACGCGGCCGAGCGCCGTCTGCGAGGCGATCACCGCGTTGAGCTGGGCGTTGTCGCGCACCGCGCCGCCGCCAAAATCCGTTTCGATCGCGCCCGGCGCCACCACGTTGACGGCGATGCCGCGCGGGCCCAGCTCCTTGGCCAGGTAGCGCGTGAGCACCTCCACCGCGCCCTTCATGGCCCCGTAGGCGGCGTACCCGGGCAGCGCGAAACGCGCCAGGCCGGACGACAGGTTGACGATGCGCCCGCCGTCGGCCATCAGTGGCAGCAGCTGCTGCGTCAGGAAGAACACACCCTTCAGGTGCACGTTCACCAGCTCGTCGAACTGCGCTTCGGTGGTCTCCATGAAGCTGGCGTGCACGCCGACGCCGGCGTTGTTCACCAGGTGGTCGAAGCGCTCGCGCTGCCAGTGCCGCGCCAGCGTGTCGCGCAGCGTGGCGGCAAAGGCGGGGAAGCCGCGGCTGTCGGCCACGTCCAGCGGCAGGGCCACGGCGCGCCGGCCCTGCGCCTCGATCTGCGCCACCGCGGCCTGGGCCTCGACCTGCTGGCTGCGGTAGGTGAGCACGACATCGCTGCCCAAGCTGGTCAGGTGCAGCGCGGTGGCACGGCCCAGGCCACGGCTGCCGCCGGTGATGAGGGCGATGGGGGTCACAGCGGCGGATGCGGTGGGGGTGGTCGGGTTCATGGTGGGTTCCTTCATTCGGATTGGGTCGATGGAAGGCAGTCTATTGATCTGCTCTTATCTGATAAATTGCCTTTCATTGATTTGTTTGTTCGGATTAAAAGAACAATGAGCCTCATCCAGCGCATGGAAATTTTTGCCCGGGTGGCCGAGCTGGCCAGCTTCACCCAGGCGGCCGAGCAGCTCGGCCTGCCCAAGGCCAGCGTGTCCACCGCCGTGCAGCAGCTGGAAAACCAGCTCGGCACGCGCCTGCTGCACCGCACCACGCGGCGCGTGCAGCTGACGCAGGACGGCCAGGTCTTCCACGAGCGCTGCAAGGACGTGCTGTCCGACATCGACGAACTGCAGTCGCTGTTCCAGCAGCAGGGTGGCGCGCCGCTGCAGGGCCGGGTGCGCATCGACATGTCCACCGGCCTGGCGCGCAACGCCGTCATCCCGCGCCTGCCCGAGCTGCTGGCCCAACACCCGCGGCTGGCGCTGGAGATCAGCACCACCGAGCGGCGCGTGGACGTGGTGCGCGAGGGCTTCGACTGCGTGCTGCGTGTGGGCCCGGTGGCGGACAGCAGCCTGGTGGCGCGGCCGCTGGGGCAGATGCAGATGGTGAACTGCGCCAGCCCCGGCTACCTGCGTTCGCACGGCGTGCCCCTGACGCTGCAAGACCTGTCGCAGCACCAGCTGGTGCACTACGCCACCACCCTGGGCGCACCGGCCGGCGGCTTCGAGCACATGGACGGCGCGCAGGACCACAGCATGCCCATGGCAGGCGCGGTCACGGTGAGCAGCGCCGAGGCCTACACCGCCGCCTGCCTGGCCGGGCTGGGCCTGATCCAGGTGCCGCTGCTGGGGGTGCAGGAATTGCTGGCGCAGGGCCGGCTGGTGCGCGTGCTCGACGCCTGGCGGGCGCGCCCCATGCCACTGACCCTGCTGTACGCGCACCGGCGCAACCTGTCCAAGCGGGTGCGGGTGGTGATGGAATGGCTGGCGGGCGTGCTGGCCGATCACCTGGCACAACAGGACGCCACGGCGAGCTGAACAGCGGGCACAACCCCGCTTGAACGGCGCGCCGAGCAACCCTGCCGAGGCCGCTTGCATTTTTTTGTAACCCAGGCAACGCCAGATGCGACGGCCTTGTTGGCTCGATCAGGCGGCTCTTCGCCGGATCGGGCAACGCCTTGATACAGCGTCCATTGCCCGCGGTGCCCACAATGAAATCGCCCCCGGGATCGCCCCCGGTCCCGGGCCGGCTTTTTGCAGGAGAGCACCATGAACAAGCACATGACTCCGGCCCGGCGCTGCGCGCTGCCGGGCCTGCTGCTGGCCGTGGCCCTGAGCGGTTGCGCCGGCATGTCGCCACGCGACCAAAACACCGCCATCGGTGCCGGCATCGGTGCCGTGAGCGGCTCCGTGCTGACCGGCGGCGACGCCCTGGGCACCCTGGGCGGCGCCGCGATCGGTGGCCTGATCGGCAACCAGATCAAACCCTATCGACACTGGCACCGGCAACACCACCGCTGAGCCGGCGACACAAGGCGTGGCGACCGCCGTCGGTAGCGTGACCTGCCACTGAAGGGCCATTTCATGCTCAATGGCCAGCGCCGGGTGTCTCCGCGCACCACGCCGTGCCGCTGCGGTCATTCGGCCCACAAGCCCTATCGCGACGGCTGCCACAAGGCGGCGGGATTCACCACACCCTGAAAACAGACAACCGGCCACAGGGGCCGGTTGCAGGAAGGCGTCTGACCTGGTCAGCCCATGCAGATGCGCGCCTTGGCCTCGGCGTATTCGCGCTTGAAGCGGGCCACCAGATCGGCCGCCGGCAGCACCTCGCGAATCGCACCGATGCCCTGACCACAGCCCCAGATGTCCCGCCAGGCCTTGGCGCTGTTGCTGCCTTCGCCGGTAGCGAAGTTCATCTTGCTCGGATCGCTCTCGGGCAGGTTCTCGGGGTCCATGCCGGCATTGCGGATGCTGCCCTTGAGGTAGTTGCCGTGGATGCCGGTATAGAAGTTGCTGTAGACGATGTCGTCCGAGTTGGACTCGGTGATCATCTGCTTGTAACCGTCGACCGCGCGCGCCTCCTCGGTGGCGATGAAGGCCGATCCGATGTAGGCGAAATCGGCGCCCATGGCCTGCGCGGCCAGAATTGCACCGCCCGAAGCGATGGAGCCCGAGAGCGCCACCGGACCATCGAACCACTCGCGGATTTCCTGCACCATCGCAAAGGGACTCTTCACGCTGGCATGCCCGCCCGCACCCGCTGCCACCGGAATCAGACCGTCAGCGCCCTTCTCGATCGCCTTGTGCGCGAACACGTTGTTGATCACGTCGTGCAGCACCACACCGCCCCAGCTGTGCACGCCCTGGTTCACATCCTCGCGCGCACCCAGGCTGGTGATGATGATCGGCACCTTGTACTTGGCGCACAGCTCCATGTCGTGTTCCAGCCGGTCGTTGCTCTTGTGCACGATCTGGTTGATCGCGAACGGTGCGGCCTTGTTGTCCGGGTTGGCGGCGTCGTGCGCGGCGAGGGCCTCGGTGATCTCGGCCAGCCATTCATCGAGCTGCGACGCCGGGCGCGCGTTGAGCGCGGGCATGGAGCCCACCACACCGGCCTTGCACTGGGCGATCACGAGTTTGGGGTTGCTGATGATGAACAGCGGTGAGCCGATCACCGGGAACTGGATGTTCTTCAGCACCGGGGGCAGGTAGCGTTGGCGGGTCATGTTGTCTCCGTTGGGGAATGCAGAAAGCAGGCTGGATTCTGGGTCAGCCATTCGCCGTGTCCTGTCGCCGCAGCAACAGAACACAGCCGCATCAGAACGCGTCGACCGCCATGGCGGTGACCGCGTCTGCACCTTCGCAGATGCTGTCGCGCACGCCCGGGGCACGGCTCAGGATGTGGTCGGCGTAGAAGCGAGCGGTGGTGATCTTGGCCTGCATGAACGCGGTCTCGGTGCCGGCGGCCAGCTGGTCTTCGGCCACCAGCAGCGCGCGCGCCAGCTGCCAGCCCGCCACCACGTTGCCCGCGAGCATGAGGTAGGGCACGCTGCCGGCGAACGCGGCGTTGGGGTTGCCGCGGGTGTTCGCTGCGATGAACTCGACCACATCCACGAAGGCCTGGCGTGCGGCCGTCAGGCGCTTGGCCACGGCGAGCGCATTGACGCTGCCGCGCTGCACCAGCTCGGCTTCGGTTTTTTCAATCTGCGCGGCAATGGCCTTGGCGTTGGTGCCGCCGTCGCGTGCCGTCTTGCGGCCCACGAGGTCGTTGGCCTGGATCGCGGTGGTGCCTTCGTAGATGGTCAGGATCTTGGCGTCGCGGTAGTACTGGGCTGCGCCGGTCTCTTCGATGAAGCCCATGCCGCCGTGCACCTGCACGCCCAGTGACGTGGTCTCCAGGCTCATTTCGGTGCTGTAGCCCTTGACCAGCGGCACCAGGAATTCGTAGAAGGCGGCGTTGTCCTTGCGCGCTTCGGCATCGGGGTGGTGGTGGGCCGCGTCGTAGGCGGCAGCGGCCACGGCGGCCATGGCGCGGCAGCCTTCGGTGCTGGCGCGCATGGTCATGAGCATGCGCTTCACATCGGGGTGGTGAATGATGGGCGCGGCGGCGCTCAGCGAGCCGTCGACCGGGCGGCTCTGCACACGGTCTTTCGCGTAACCCACGGCCTTCTGGTAGGCGCGTTCGGCGATCGCGATGCCCTGCACGCCCACAGCGTAGCGTGCGGCGTTCATCATGATGAACATGTACTCCAGGCCACGGTTTTCCTGGCCCACGAGGTAGCCCACGGCGCCGCCATGGTCGCCGTACTGCAGCACGGCGGTGGGCGAGGCCTTGATGCCCATCTTGTGTTCGATGCTCACGCAATGCACGTCGTTGCGCGCACCCAGCGAGCCGTCGGCGTTCACCATGAACTTGGGCACCACGAACAGGCTGATGCCCTTCACGCCTTCGGGCGCGCCGGTCACGCGCGCGAGCACGAGGTGGACGATGTTTTCGGCCATGTCGTGCTCACCGTAGGTGATGAAAATCTTGGTGCCGAACACCTTGTAGCTGCCGTCGGGCTGGGGTTCGGCGCGGCTGCGCACGGCGGCCAGATCGCTGCCGGCCTGCGGCTCGGTCAGGTTCATGGTCCCGGTCCACTCGCCGCTCACCAGCTTTTCCAGGTAGATGGCCTTGAGCTCATCGGACCCCGCCGTGATCAGCGCTTCGATGGCGCCGTCGGTCAGCAGCGGGCAGAGCGCGAAGCTCATGTTGGCGCTGTTGAGGATTTCGCCGCAGGCCGCACCGATGGTCTTGGGCAGGCCCTGGCCACCGAAGTCCACCGGGTGCTGCAGACCCTGCCAGCCCCCTTCGGCGTACTGCTTGAAGGCCTCCTTGAAACCGGGTGTGGTGGTGACCTTGCCGTCGTGGAAAGAAGACGGGTACTTGTCACCTTCCCAGTTCAGCGGCGCGATCACCCCTTCGTTGAGCTTGGCGCACTCCTCCAGCACGGCCTGTGCGGTATCGAGGCCAGCGTCTTCAAAACCGGGCAAAGCTGCCACCTGGTCGATGCGCGCCAGGTGCTGCATGTTGAACAGCATGTCTTTGAGGGGAGCGACGTAACTCATTCGAATGTCTCCAGTGGTTCTTCGGGAAGTACAGATACAACAAGGGCATCGCGAACGATGCCCTTGCCGGTGATGCGGTGCTTACAGCGCCTTGATCAGCTCGGGCACGGCGGTGAACAGATCGGCCTCCAGCCCGTAGTCGGCCACCGAGAAGATCGGGGCCTCGGGGTCCTTGTTGATCGCCACGATCACCTTGCTGTCCTTCATGCCGGCCAGGTGCTGGATCGCGCCCGAGATGCCGCAGGCCACGTAGAGCTGCGGCGCGACGATCTTGCCGGTCTGGCCCACCTGCCAGTCGTTCGGGGCGTAGCCCGCGTCCACCGCGGCGCGGCTCGCGCCCAGCGCGGCGCCGAGCTTGTCGGCCAGCGGGGTCATGACCTCGTTGAACTTCTCGGCGCTGCCCAGCGCGCGGCCACCCGAGACGATGATCTTGGCGGCGGTCAGTTCGGGGCGGTCGCTCTTGGCGATCTCGCTGCCCATGAAGGTGCTCTTGCCGCTGTCGGCCTGCGCTGCCTGGGTTTCCACGGCGGCCGATCCACCGGCGGCGGCGGCGGGATCAAAGCCCGTGGTGCGCACGGTGATGACCTTGGTGGCGTCGGCGCTCTGCACGGTGGCGATGGCGTTGCCGGCGTAGATCGGACGCTCGAAGGTGTCGGCGGCGATCACCTTGGTGATGTCGCTGATCTGGCCCACGTCGAGCTTGGCGGCCACGCGCGGGGCGATGTTCTTGCCGCTGGCGGTGGCAGGGAACAGGATATGGCTGTAGGCCGATGCAATGGCCAGCACCTGGGCGGCCATGTTTTCGGACAGGCCGTGCGCGAGGTACTCGGCGTCGGCGTGGATGACTTTGGCGACGCCCGCGATCTGGGCAGCGGCGGCTGCTGCGGGGCCGGCGTTGTGGCCGGCGATGAGCACGTGCACATCACCCCCGCACTGGGCGGCGGCGGTGACGGTGTTGAGCGTGGCGCCCTTGATGCTGGCGTTGTCGTGTTCGGCAATGACGAGTGCGGTCATGTTGTTTCTTCCTCAGATCACTTTGGCTTCGTTCTTGAGCTTGTCCACCAGGGCGGCCACATCGGCCACCTTGATGCCGGCACCGCGCTTGGGCGGCTCGCTGACCTTCAGGGTCTTGAGGCGAGGGCTCACGTCCACGCCGAGGTCTTCGGGCTTGACGATGTCCATCTGCTTCTTCTTGGCCTTCATGATGTTGGGCAAGGTCACGTAGCGCGGCTCGTTCAGGCGCAGGTCGGTGGTGACGATGGCCGGCAGGCTGAGGCTCAGGGTTTCCAGGCCGCCATCCACTTCACGGGTCACGTTGACCTTGCCGTCGACCACTTCGACCTTGCTGGCGAAGGTGCCCTGCGGCAGATCGGCCAGGGCGGCGAGCATCTGGCCGGTCTGATTGCAGTCGTCGTCGATGGCCTGCTTGCCCAGGATCACGAGGCCGGGCTGTTCCTTGTCCATCAGCGCCTTGAGCAGCTTGGCCACGGCCAGCGGTTGCAGTTCTTCGGCGGTTTCCACCAGGATCGCGCGGTCGGCGCCGATGGCCATGGCGGTGCGCAGGGTTTCCTGGCACTGCGTGACGCCACAGGAAACAGCGATGACCTCGGTGACGACGCCCTTTTCTTTCAGGCGCACGGCTTCTTCGACCGCGATCTCGTCAAACGGGTTCATGCTCATCTTGACGTTGGCCAGGTCCATGCCGGACTGGTCGGCCTTGACGCGCACCTTGACGTTGTAGTCCACCACGCGTTTGACGGGGACGATGACCTTCATA
>NZ_JBMBRA010000006.1:0-390000 GCF_048590325.1 Hydrogenophaga sp. ZJX-1 | reverse complement strand
CATAGTGGGTGATAGCCCCGTACGTGAAAAGACCTGTGTGGTACTGAGCTAACGAAAAGTAGGGCGGGACACGAGAAATCCTGTCTGAATATGGGGGGACCATCCTCCAAGGCTAAATACTCATCATCGACCGATAGTGAACAAGTACCGTGAGGGAAAGGCGAAAAGAACCCCGGGAGGGGAGTGAAATAGATCCTGAAACCGCATGCTTACAAAAAGTAGGAGCCTCGAAAGGGGTGACTGCGTACCTTTTGTATAATGGGTCAGCGACTTACATTCAGTGGCAAGCTTAACCGAGTAGGGAAGGCGTAGGGAAACCGAGTCCGAATAGGGCGATTCAGTCGCTGGGTGTAGACCCGAAACCAAGTGATCTATCCATGGCCAGGATGAAGGTGCCGTAACAGGTACTGGAGGTCCGAACCGACTAATGTTGCAAAATTAGCGGATGAGCTGTGGATAGGGGTGAAAGGCTAAACAAACTTGGAAATAGCTGGTTCTCTCCGAAAACTATTTAGGTAGTGCCTCAAGTATTACCGTCGGGGGTAGAGCACTGTTTTGGCTAGGGGGTCATGGCGACTTACCAAACCAAGGCAAACTCCGAATACCGACGAGTACAGCTTGGGAGACAGAGCACCGGGTGCTAACGTCCGGACTCAAGAGGGAAACAACCCAGACCGCCAGCTAAGGTCCCTAAAATTGGCTAAGTGGGAAACGAAGTGGGAAGGCTAAAACAGTCAGGATGTTGGCTTAGAAGCAGCCATCATTTAAAGAAAGCGTAATAGCTCACTGATCGAGTCGTCCTGCGCGGAAGATGTAACGGGGCTAAGCCAGTTACCGAAGCTGCGGATTTGCAATTTATTGCAAGTGGTAGGAGAGCGTTCTGTAAGCCTGTGAAGGTGTCTTGTAAAGGATGCTGGAGGTATCAGAAGTGCGAATGCTGACATGAGTAGCGTTAAAGGGGGTGAAAAGCCCCCTCGCCGTAAGCGCAAGGTTTCCTACGCAACGTTCATCGGCGTAGGGTGAGTCGGCCCCTAAGGTGAGGCAGAGATGCGTAACTGATGGGAAACAGGTCAATATTCCTGTACCGATTACAAGTGCGATGTGGGGACGGATCTTAATAGGTTATCCGGCGGTTGGATGTGCCGGTTTAGACAGATGTAGGCGACACGTAGGCAAATCCGCGTGTCATATACCGAGGCTGTTGATCGAGCGAGCTTGCTCGCGAAGTAACTGAACGAGGTCCCAGGAAAAGCCACTAAGCTTCAGCTTGTAATTGACCGTACCGCAAACCGACACTGGTGCGCGAGATGAGTATTCTAAGGCGCTTGAGAGAACTCTGGAGAAGGAACTCGGCAAATTGACACCGTAACTTCGGAAGAAGGTGTGCCCTTGTAGTGTGATGAGAACATCTGAGCACGAACGGGTTGCAAAAAATTGGTGGCTGCGACTGTTTATTAAAAACACAGCACTCTGCAAACACGAAAGTGGACGTATAGGGTGTGACGCCTGCCCGGTGCTGGAAGATTAATTGATGGGGTGCAAGCTCTTGATCGAAGTCCCAGTAAACGGCGGCCGTAACTATAACGGTCCTAAGGTAGCGAAATTCCTTGTCGGGTAAGTTCCGACCTGCACGAATGGCGTAACGATGGCCACACTGTCTCCTCCAGAGACTCAGCGAAGTTGAAATGTTTGTGATGATGCAATCTCCCCGCGGAAAGACGGAAAGACCCCATGAACCTTTACTGTAGCTTTGTATTGAATTTTGAACAGATCTGTGTAGGATAGGTGGGAGGCTTTGAAGCAGGGTCGCTAGATCTTGTGGAGCCAACGTTGAAATACCACCCTGGTGTGTTTGAGGTTCTAACCTAGGTCCCTTATCGGGATCGGGGACAGTGCATGGTAGGCAGTTTGACTGGGGCGGTCTCCTCCCAAAGTGTAACGGAGGAGTTCGAAGGTACGCTAGGTACGGTCGGACATCGTGCTAATAGTGCAATGGCATAAGCGTGCTTAACTGCGAGACTGACAAGTCGAGCAGATGCGAAAGCAGGACATAGTGATCCGGTGGTTCTGTATGGAAGGGCCATCGCTCAACGGATAAAAGGTACTCTGGGGATAACAGGCTGATACCGCCCAAGAGTTCATATCGACGGCGGTGTTTGGCACCTCGATGTCGGCTCATCTCATCCTGGGGCTGTAGCCGGTCCCAAGGGTATGGCTGTTCGCCATTTAAAGAGGTACGTGAGCTGGGTTTAAAACGTCGTGAGACAGTTTGGTCCCTATCTTCCGTGGGCGCTGCAGATTTGAGGAAGCCTGCTCCTAGTACGAGAGGACCGGAGTGGACGCACCTCTGGTGTACCGGTTGTCACGCCAGTGGCATTGCCGGGTAGCTAAGTGCGGAAGAGATAACCGCTGAAAGCATCTAAGCGGGAAACTCGTTCCAAGATGAGATCTGCCGGGGCCTTGAGCCCCCTAAAGAGTCGTTCAAGACCAGGACGTTGATAGGTCAGGTGTGGAAGCGCAGTAATGCGTTAAGCTAACTGATACTAATTGCTCGTGAGGCTTGACCCTATAACTTTGACGATAATCGTCCAAGTGCAAATGTTATTGTTATGCCCCGTGGACAACTCACGTTGTTCCACATCGTTGGCAGCAATCAAAATCAGCTGATTCGAAACTCTATGAATTCGTCCCTGTTGTGCAACAGCACAGCAAGGACAACCCGTTATGCCTGACGACCATAGCAAGTTGGTACCACTCCTTCCCATCCCGAACAGGACAGTGAAACGACTTTGCGCCGATGATAGTGCGGATTCCCGTGTGAAAGTAGGTCATCGTCAGGCTCTTACTCCCCCTAACCCCCTCGTACTTCCCGTACTTGGGGGTTTCGGCTTTTCTGGGGTTATCTCAGTTGTTTTGCGGCTCGATCAAATCCGTCGCCTGCAAAAATGCACTTTCTGCTGGCCTTCCTCCGATCCGCCATCCCTCCATATAAAAAAAGCCCGCTGATTGCGAGATCAGCGGGCCTTTTCCTTGTTGGAGCGTTCAGTTCACCAGCACCAGTTTGCCCTTGACCGAGCGCGAACCCATGATGGCGTAGGCCTTGGGCAGTTCGCTCATGGGGAGGGTCTGGTCGATGATCGGTTTGACCTGGCCCTTGGCGTACATGCCGGCAAGGATCTGCATCATCTGCGCGTTGGCTTGCGGCTCGCGGCGAGCAAAGTCGCCCCAGAACACGCCGACGATGCTGGCGCCCTTGAGCAGGGTCAGGTTCAGCGGCAGGCTGGGGATGGGGCCGCTGGCAAAGCCCACCACCAGGTAGCGCCCGCGCCAGGCGATGGAGCGGAACGCGGGTTCAGCGAAATCACCGCCCACCGGGTCGTAGATCACGTCGGGGCCCTTGCCGTCGGTCAGGCGTTTGATTTCGTCGCGCAGGCCAGCCTGGGGCGTGTGCACGCTGTAGTTGATGGTGGCGTCTGCGCCCAGTTGGCGGCACAGTTCGCATTTGTCGTCGGTGGATGCGGCGGCGATCACGCGCGCACCGGCGGCCTTGGCGATCTGGATCGCCGCTGTGCCCACGCCACCGGCCGCGCCCAGCACCAACACGGTCTCGCCCGCCTTGAGCGCAGCGCGGTCCATCAGCGCGTGCCACGAGGTGGCGTAGATCATGATGAAGGCGGCCGCGTCCACCGGCGGGAAACCCGGCGGCAGGGGCATGCACAGCGCGGCGGGCGCCAGGGTGTGTGTGCCAAAGCCCCCGGTGCCACTGAGGCAGGCCACACTCTGGCCCACCTGCAGGTGCTTCACGCCTTCGCCCACCGCGCGCACCACGCCCGCGTATTCGGAGCCCGGTACGAAGGGCAGGGCGGGTTTCATCTGGTACTTGTTCTGCACGATCAGCAGATCGGGGAAGTTCAGGCTCGCGGCCTGGATTTCGATCAGTACTTCGCCCGCCTTTGGCTCGGGGGTGGGCAGCTCTTTCCAGGTCAGGGCTTCGACGCCGACAGGGTTTTCGCACAGCCAGGCTTGCATGTTGTCTCCTCGTAGGACAGGGGGGAAGCGGCTGATGATAGGCAGCGCGCCGGGTCGGGCACAGCGGGTATGTCCGCTTTCTGTCGCTGGGGCGACCGGGGTTGGGCTGTCGGTGGCGTGAACCCGGTCCAGTGGGGCAATCCACCTAGAATCGACAGCATGAAAATCCTCATCTCCAACGACGACGGTTACCAGGCGCCCGGCATCGTGGCGCTGTATGAAGCGCTCAAGGATCTGGCCGAGGTGGAGGTGGTGGCGCCCGAGCACAACAACAGCGCCAAATCGAATGCGCTGTCGCTGCATTCGCCGCTGTACGTGCACACGGCGCACAACGGTTTTCGCTATGTCAACGGCACGCCGGCTGACTGCGTACACATCGCGCTCACCGGGTTGCTGGGCTACCGCCCCGACTTGGTGGTTTCCGGCATCAACAACGGCGCCAACATGGGCGACGACACCATCTATTCGGGCACCGTGGGCGCAGCGATGGAGGGTTACCTGTTCGGTATCCCGGCGATCGCGTTTTCCCAGACGCAGAAGGGCTGGGCGCATCTGGATGTGGCCGCGCAGAAGGCTGCCGAACTGGTGGCGCAACTGCTGCCGTCTCTGGACGGATCTCCGCAGCACCATGCGCCCTGGTTGCTCAATGTGAACATCCCCAACCGGCCGGCCAGCGAAATACCAGGATTCAAAGTGGCACGGCTGGGGCGGCGCCATGCGGCTGAGCAGGTGATCGCCCAGACCAATCCGCGCGGCGACACCATGTACTGGATCGGTGGCGCCGGGGCGGCGAAGGACGATGCCGAAGGCACCGACTTCCACGCCACGGCGCTGGGCTACGCCACCATTACGCCGCTGCAGGTGGACCTCACGGACCACGAACGCCTGCCGTACTGGGCGCCGACCGCGGCGCGGCTTTCGGGAGCACCAGCGGCCGCCACCCCCGCTGGCACTACCGGTCGGCACGACACAGGCAGTTCTGCGGCATGAAAAAGCCACCCACGCCTGGCCCTCGGGCGCCAGCCACGAAGACACCGGCCCGACCGCGGCCGGGTTTCCCTGTTCAACTGGCCGCCCCTGCGCAGGGTGCGCCAGCGCGCAAAAACAACTCCGCGGCGCCAGCACATGCCAAGCCCACGGCCGCCCCGCGATCAGCGCCGACCGCGAAGCTTGTGGATATGGACTCACGTGCGTTGCGTGCGGCTATGGTCCGCAAGCTGCAGGCGCAGGGGGTGAGCCATCCCGCGGTGCTGGCGGCGATGGGCGCGGTGGAGCGACACCGTTTTGTCGATACGGCTCTCGTCAACCAGGCGTATGAAGACACGAGTCTCCCCATAGGTTTGGGTCAAACCATATCCAAACCCAATGTGGTGGCCCGGATGATCGAACTGCTGTGCGAGGGGCGCACCGAAAAGCTCGGTCGGGTGCTTGAAATCGGGACCGGATGTGGTTACCAGGCCGCGGTCTTGAGCCAGGTGTCGCGGGAGGTCTACACCATGGAGCGCCTGCGCGGTCTGCACGAAAAAGCACGCGAAAATGTGCGGGGTCTGCGGCTGGCCAATCTGCACCTGCTGTTTGGCGACGGAATGCTGGGTTTTGCGCAAGGCGCTCCTTATGCGGCCATCATCGCAGCTGCCGGTGGCGAGGCGATTCCGCAGGCCTGGATAGACCAGTTGGCGGTGGGTGGACGCCTGGTGGCACCTGCCGTGACCGGCGTGGGCCAGCAGCATCTGGTGGTCATCGACAAAACCGCCACGGGTGTGAGGAAAACGGTGCTGGAGCCGGTGCTGTTCGTGCCTCTAAAATCAGGGGTCGCATGAGGTCCACCTTCTGGTGGGGGCTCGGGATTTTTTCAGGCAGTCCTCGGAACATCGCCAGGGCTGCAACCAGGTGGGAGTCAAGATGAACAGAGTGGAATTCGACCCGTTGGCACCGAAAGGCGTGCCCGCGCGTCGAGCGGCTTGGCGCAGCGTGCTGCTGGTGGCTGCGGTCACCAGCCTGCTGGTGGCCGCGGGTTGTTCGACCCGGCGTGTCTCGCAGCCTGCGCCGGTGGAAGACCGTTCGGGCGCCAAAGCCACGGAGGTCAAACCCTTGCCGGGTGCCGAGAACGCGGGCAAGCCCGGTTATTTCACCGTGCGCCCGGGCGACACCCTGTACCGCATTGCGCTGGAGAGCGGACAGGCCTGGCGCGATGTGCAGGCCTGGAACAACCTGGCCAATCCGAACCTGATCGAAGTCGGCCAGGTCTTGCGCGTGGCGCCTCCCGCGACCACCGGCACAGCGGGAGCGTCAGGAACAACCCCCACCACAGTGACCGCGGCGCCCGTTGCGGCACCCGGCGTGGTGGCGCGGCCCCTGACCGCCGGCAACAGCCCGGCACCGGCCACCACGCTCCCGCCCGGACCGGCAGCTCCCGCACCGGCAGAGCCTCCGGTGGCATCGGCCGAGGAGCTGCAGTTTGTCTGGCCAGCCCAGGGGCCGGTGATCGCACCGTTTGACGAGGCCAAGAACAAAGGCGTGGCGATTTCCGGGCGTGTGGGTGATCCGATCGTGGCGGCGGCCGATGGCCGGGTCGTCTACGCCGGTGCCGGCCTGCGTGGCTATGGCAACCTGATCATCCTCAAGCACAACAACACCTACCTCACGGCGTACGCGCACAACCAGGCCTTGCTGGTGCGCGAAGACCAGGCGGTTCGCCAGGGGCAGAAGATTGCCGAGATGGGCAGCAGCGATGCCGATCGCGTGAAGCTGCACTTCGAGGTGCGTCGCCTGGGCAAACCGGTCGATCCGCTGGGTCATCTGCCGAAGAGGTAACCTTCCTGCGCCGCTTCGCGGCTTCCCCCCCCGGGGGACCACACCTTTGGACCTGCGAAGCCGGAGCCTCGGTGTGTGCGGGATGCAAACCCGTGCTCCGGTGGCGCCTCTTAACGCTTCTGTGAGAACCCTATGGCTTGGCCTGTTCTGGTTTTTGACATCGAGTCGATCCCCGACATCGAGGGCCTCAGGGCCTTGCGTGGGGAACCCACCGAGACCAGCGACGAGCAGGTGTACGCAGCCTGGCTGGCGGAACGCAAGGAAAAAGGGCAAAGCGATTTCATGCCTTTGCACCTGCAGCGCATCCTGGTCATCAGCGTGGTGTTTCGCAACGCCGAGGGCTTGCGCATCCATTCGTTCGTGGACCGCGATGGCGCGAGCGAAGGCAAGGTGGTGCAGACCTTCTTCAACAGCATCGAGAAACACCAGCCGCAGCTGGTGAGCTGGAACGGCAGTGGTTTCGACCTGCCCGTGCTGCACTACCGTGGCCTGCGCCACGGCGTTGAGGCCAGCAAGTACTGGGACATGGGCGAAGACGACCGCGAGTACAAGTGGAACAACTACATCAGCCGCTACCACATGCGCCACCTGGACCTGATGGACCTGCTGGCGATGTACAGCCCGAAGAACAATGCGCCGCTCGATGCCATGGCCAAGCTCTGCGGCTTCCCCGGCAAGCTCGGCATGGATGGCTCGCAGGTGTACGCGCAGTACCTGGCCGGTCAGACCGATGACATCCGCCGTTACTGCGAAACCGACGTGATGAACACCTATCTGGTGTATTGCCGTTTCCAGAAAATGCGCGGCGGCCTGACCGAAACCGAGTACGAGCAGGAAATCACCTACGTCAAGGAAACGCTGGGCAACCTGGCGCCCACCGAGAGTCACTGGGACGAGTACCTCAAAGCCTGGGCTTGACGCGGGATCCCGTCTCGCGTCCTGAGACAATCGGGGGATGACCGCACCTCTTGCCCACGAAAACAGCCTGCTCACCACCGCGCGCGACGACGCGCCCGCCGCTTCTGAAGCCACATTGCCGGAAGGCTGGCTGGCGGTGGAATCCCTCGACATCGATGCCCAGGGCATCGCTCGCCGTCCGGACGGCAAAGTCGTCTTCATCGAAGGCGCCTTGCCCTTTGAAGTGGTCAGCACCAGCGTGCACCGCAAGAAAAACAACTGGGAAGCGGGCGTCGTCACCGCCATCCACCGCGAATCCTCGCAGCGCGTGCGCCCGGGCTGTCCGCATTTCGGCCTGCACGCGGGTGCCTGCGGTGGCTGCAAGATGCAGCACCTGCACGAGAACGCGCAGGTGGCCATCAAGCAACGTGTGCTGGAGGACAACCTCTGGCACCTGGGCAAGGTCAGGGCGCAGACCATGTTGCGTCCCATCGAAGGGCCGGCCTGGGGTTACCGCTACCGCGCGCGCCTGTCGGTGCGTTTCGTGCACAAGAAGGGCGAGGTGCTGATCGGTTTTCACGAGCGCAAGAGCCGCTACGTGGCCGACATGCAGGTCTGCCATGTGCTGCCGCCGCATGTGAGCGCGATGTTGATGCCGCTGCGTGGGTTGATCTTCGGCATGGACGCACGCGAAACCTGCCCGCAGATCGAACTGGCCTGTGGCGACGACGTGACGGCCCTGGTGCTGCGCCATCTGGAGCCGCTGTCGGACGATGACCTCACCCGTCTGCGTGCCTTTGCTGCCCAGCACGGTGTGCAGTGGTGGCTGCAATCCAAAGGGCCGGACACGGTGAAGCTGCTCGACGAGGGCGGCCCCTTGTTGTCGTATGCATTGCCCGATTTCGGCATCAACATGCCATTCAAACCCACCGATTTCACCCAGGTCAATCCGCACATCAACCGCGTGCTGGTCTCGCGCGCCCTGCGCCTGCTGGACGCGCAGAAGACCGAACGCGTGATCGACTGGTTCTGCGGCCTGGGCAACTTCACCTTGCCGATCGCCACGCAGGCGGGTGAAGTGCTGGGCATTGAAGGCAGCGACACACTGGTGGCGCGCTCGCGCGAGAACCTGGCAGGCAATCAGACCGGTCGAGTGGTGCCGCTGGCGCCCACTTCGTTTGTGGCGCGCAACCTGTTCGAGATGACGCCCTCGCAACTGGTGGGCGATGGGCGGGCGGACAAGTGGCTGGTGGACCCGCCACGCGAGGGCGCGTTCGCGCTGGCCAAGACGCTCGCCGACCTGCACCTGCAGCCCGAGCTGCGTGGTGGCTGGACACCGCCCAAGCGCATCGTCTACGTGAGCTGCAACCCGGCCACGCTGGCGCGCGATGCGGGCCTGCTGGTGCACCAGGCGGGCTACCGCTGTGTGGCGGCGGGTGTGGTGAACATGTTCCCGCACACGGCGCACGTGGAGAGCATGGCGGTGTTCGAGCTGGACGCCGAGCGCGTGGCCGGCGCGGCCTGACCGCTTTGGTCAGGACTTGTGCGACCGGACGGCGTTGGCGTTCGGATCGCTGGTCGCTTCGGCTTCGTCGGCCTTGCCCGGGCTGGATTCGGCGGCCTCGGGTTCTGATGGCATGCCGACGATCTGATTTTCGCGCATGTACTGGTCCATGTCTTTCCAGCCGGCGAAAACGGCCGCCTTGCCAGCCTTGGGGTTGCCGTTGAAACAATCCTCGATGCTGCGGATGGCGTGTCGGCAGGCGCTGCCGATGGCCATGCCTTCGGCTTCCTTCTTGGCGGCTACCTGAGGGGCGGTCTCGATGCCCAGGGCATCACAGCCGGCCAGCAGGCTGGCTGCGGCAATCAGGCAGAAGGTGAGGGCGTTGTGTCGCATGGTGCTGGGTGCGTGCGGATGTGTCCTTTCTTTCGGCTTCTGGCGTGCCAACTTGAATGGTTTTCATGTTCCGGCGACCGGCAGACGACTTGCGAACCGGCAAAGAAAAAGGACCCGCAGGTCCTTTTCTCTGAGGGGCCGTGAGGGCGATCAGTCGCGTTCGCCGCCGAAGATGCCCAGCAGGGCCAGCAGGCTCTGGAAGATGTTGAACAGGCTCAGGTACAGGCCCAGCGTGGCGCTGATGTAGTTGGTCTCACCGCCGTCCACAATGCGCTTGAGGTCGTACAGCAGGTACAGGCTGAACACGATGATGGCCAGGGTGGCGATGGCGGCCATGCCGGCGGTGCTGCCGACAAACACGTTGATGATCGCGCCGATCATGATGGCCAGGGCGCCGACGAAAAGCCACTTGCCCATGCCCGAGAGGTCGCGCTTGATCACGGTCGAAATGTTGGCCATGATGAAGAACACGCCAGCGGTGCCGCCGAAAGCGGTCATGATCAGACTGGCTCCGTTGCTGAAGCCCAGCACCCCGGCCAGCAGGCGCGAGAGCATCAGGCCCATGAAGAAGGTGAAGGCCAGCAGCACCGGCACGCCGGCTGCGGAATTCTTGGTCTTCTCGATGGCGAACATGAAGCCAAAGGCGCCACCCAGGAATACGATCAGGCCCAGGCCTCCCGTCAGGCTGGCGGTGATGCCGGTGGCGACGCCGATCCAGGCGCCGAGCACCGTGGGCAGCATGGACAGCGCGAGCAGCCAGTAGGTGTTGCGCATCACCTTGTTGCGTTGCGCGGAAGTGGATACGGCGGCGCCGAAGCGGCCGCTGGTGGGTTGTACTTGGTCGGTCATGGTGGTGAGCTCCTTCATCATCTGACGCAGTGGTCTGACAGCATCCGGTCCGGGGACCGATCGCTGGTGAAGCCGCATTGTAGGGCGCGGCCTTGTCCGCCGTGTGACCCGGCATAAACCGCATTCCGGTCAGGGCAGTTGTGACCTGCGCTGGGCCTGTAGTGCGGTATCGTCCCGGGTCCAGAGCCTCGGCGGTGAAGCCGGCTCGCGAACCCCAGTCAGATACCCCATAGAAGGAATAAGTTCATGAAAAACAAAGCCGTTCTCGAACTCGCCGACGTCAAACTCATCGCCGCGGCGGCCGAGGCCGAGGCCCTGCAAAACAGCTGGGCGGTCACGTTCGCCATCGTGGACGATGGCGGCCACCTGCTCTGGCTGCAGCGCCTGGATGGTGCTCCGGCCATTTCCTCGCACATCGCACCCGCCAAGGCCCACACCGCGGCGCTGGGGCGCCGCGAAAGCAAGGTCTACGAAGATGTGATCAACCAGGGGCGGGTGTCGTTCCTGAGTGCGCCCGCCGTGGCCGGCATGCTCGAGGGTGGCGTGCCGATCATGAAAGACGGTCAGTGCATTGGCGCGGTCGGCGTGAGCGGTGTGAAGTCGAGCGAAGACGCGCAGATCGCGCGTGCGGGCATTGCAGCCATCGGGTTGTGAGGAAAAAATGACTGGCTACCGGGACCGGAATCCCTTGGCTGGCCAAAAAACGACGCTCGGGGAGATGGCATTTCCCCGGGTCGCCCCACGATGAAGTTGAGTTGATCCTTATTTGGTCAGGATGAGTTTGCCCTGGCGGGTGGTCTGCAAGCGGTAGAGCGCGCCGTTGTGGGTGATGGCCACCGATTTCTGGCCACGCAGCACATCGTGGCTGGTGAGCAGAACGAGCGCCGCCGTTTCAGGCAGCGTCTCCATGGCCTGAGGCCGGTCCGTCATGGGCACGGGGTCGTTCGACGGTGGTTTGCTCAACATGCGTTCTCCTGGGCCGGATGACCGGGTCTCACGGCGCCACCGGCTCGGTGATGAAGCCGATCTTGCGCACACCCGCGCGCTGGGCCGCGGCCATGGCCAGGGCCACGCGCTCGTAACGCACCGCCTTGTCGCCGCGGATGTGCAGTTCGGGCTGCGGCTCCTGGGCTGCGGCACTGGCGAGTCGCTGCTCGAAGTCGGCATCCTGCACCGGGGTCTCGTTCCAGAAATAGGCGCCGTCGGCGTCCACCGAGAGGCGGATGTTTTCCGGCTTGTCGAGCACCTTCTCATTGCTGGCGCGCGGCAGGTCGATGTTGACCGCGTGTTTGATCACCGGCACGGTGATGATGAAGATGATGAGCAGCACCAGCATGACGTCGATGAACGGGATCATGTTGATCTCGGCGAGCATCTCGTCGCTGTCGTCCTGGGTTCCGATGGCCATGGTGTTGTCCTCAGGCGGTCAGGCTTTTTTCATGGGCAGGACCTTGCCGTCGCCACCGGCCGTCACACGGGCGCCGGTGACGAAGTAGGCGTGCAGGTCGTGGGCAAAGCGGTTGAGCTGGTGGTTGATGCCCTTGTTGCCTCGCACCAGGACGTTGTAGCCCAGCACGGCGGGAATCGCGACCAGCAGGCCCATGGCGGTCATGATCAGCGCCTCGCCGATCGGGCCGGCGACCTGGTCGATGCTGACCTGGCCGGCCGCGCCGATGCCGAGCAGTGCGTGGTAGATGCCCCAGACGGTACCGAAGAGGCCCACGAAGGGCGCGGTGGATGCGATGGAGGCAAGCACGGTGAGGCCGCTCTGCGCGCGCGCGGTGGCGTCGTCCAGGCTGCGACGCAGGCAGCGTTCCACCCAGTCGCTCACGTCCAGTGAGTCGTGCAGTTGCGGGCCGGGCCGGCCGTCTTTGTGCAGGACGTGGCGCGCCGCTTCGCGGCCTTCGTTGGCCAGCGCGCGGAAGGGGTTGCCGTCCTGCGCGCCGAGCTTGTCCAGGCCTTCGGCAAAGTCGGCGCTGTGCCAGAACCCTTCGCAGGCCCTGGCCTGCTGGCGCTGGGCGCGCTGGTCGAGGTATTTCCACAGGATGATGATCCAGGTGGCGAGCGACATGGCCAGCAGGACGAGGGCGACGGTGCGGGTGACGGCGTCGCCCTGGATCCAGACGTGGGCCAGGCCGGATGAGACGTTTTGCGGTTCCATGGGTGAGAAAGCTCCAGTGAGATCGGTTTCGGTACGGGTGTGCGTGGCGCGTTATTCGAGGACGAAGTTGATGGGGATGTTGAACCACATCGCTTCAGGCACACCGGCGCGTTTGCCGGGGATGTAGCGCCACTTCAACACCGTCTGCAAGGCGGTCTGGTCGAGACGCTCGTAGCCGCTGGAAGTCCTGATTTCGGCCTTGCTCGCCGTGCCATTGACTTCGATGAAAGCGCGCACGATCACCTTGCCTTGTTCTCCCAGCCGCTTGGACAGCGGCGGGTAGGGCGGTGGTGCGTTGTTGAGGTAGTCGGCGCTGCTGGAGGGCAGTTCGACCTTGGGTGGCGCTGGTGGCGCGGGCTCGGCAACCACCATGGGTGTCTGTGGAGGCGGCGCGGGTGGCTGGGGTTCGGTGGTGCCCGTCGCGGCCGTGGGGGACGGGGTCGGATCGACCATGGCCACCGGTTGCGGAGCCGGTTTGGGCGCTGGCGGGGTGACCTTTTTCGGGACCGCTGTTGGTCGGGGCTGCGGTGGCGGCGGGGTGGGCGTCACCTGGGGTTGGGGCAGTTCGATGAATTCGGCCATCACCTGCACGGGCACCACGAGCTCCACCGCCCGGCGCAGCAGGCCGGTTTGCAGGGCCCACAGGCCCAGTACATGAAAGCCGACCACGGCGATCACGATGAACAGGCGGCGGTCCATGCGGGGTGTCGGATTGGGAGCCTGTGGGGCTCCTGAAAGGGGTAGCGCGAGGCTCGCGCTGGCGGAAGACATAGTGTAGGTGGAGGCGACGTTCGGTTGGAATGGGCGCTTCGCGGATTCAGGGGTGTAGCACCCACCACGCGGCGGCCAGAATCAGGATCAGGCTGCCGCCCAGAATGAAAACACTGCTGGTCATGGTGAGCCCCTTTCGGTCTGCGGTTGAAGACTGAGTTAATTATAAATGCGAATAACTCGCATTCGCGATAAATATCAAAAAAGTATCGAAATGCATGGACGTCCCGGGTTCATTCAGACGGGCGGGACCACAACGCCGCGCTCGCCTCATCGAGCGTCCGGCAACCGCTCAGCGCCATGGCGATTTCCAGTTCGTCACGCAGCAGGCGGATGACGTGCGCCACGCCGGTGGCGCCCGCGTTCGCCAGCCCGTGGATGACCGGCCGGCCCACCAGCACCGCGGTGGCGCCCAGCGCGATGGCCTTGAGCACGTCGGTGCCGCGCCGGATGCCGCCGTCCACCAGCAGCGGCAGCGCGCCGCCGACCGCCCGTGCAATGGCCGGCAACAGGGTGGCGGTGGCGGGCAAGGTGTCCAGCGTGCGGCCGCCGTGGTTGGACACGATCAGGCCGGCCGCGCCGCAGGCCAGCGCCTGCTGCGCATCGGCCGGGTGGGTGATGCCTTTGAGCAGGACGGGCAGACGGGTCTGCTCGCGCAACCAGACCACATCGTCCCAGCTGGGGGCGTGGGTCAGCAGGTCGTCGAAAAGAGGGCTTTGGCCAGACCGCAACGCTGCGGGCGCAGGCGCCTGCAGGCCTTGCAGGTTGACGGCAGAGATGCCCGGCGGCAGCGTGAAGCCGGTGCGGCGTTCGCGGTCCCGCGCTCCGTTCACCGGCGCATCGACCGTGAGCACCAGGGCTTCATAGCCCGCCGCTTCGGCGCGCTGCACGAGCGCCCGGGTGAAACCCCGGTCGGCTTGCAGGTAGAGCTGGAACCACAGCGGGCCGCGATCGGCTTCGCCCAGCACCACCTGGGCCACGTCTTCCAGCGGCGTGCTGGCCTGGGTGCTGAGCACCAGGCCCGCGCCCAGCACGGCCGCTGCCAGCGCCGTGGCCAGTTCACCGTGCGGGTGCGCCAGGCGCTGGTAGGCCATGGGGGCGATCAGGATCGGATGGACCAGGGTGCGGCCGAGCAGTTTCACCCGCGTGTGCCCGCCGGCCAGGGGTCGCAACACCCGTGGCCACAGCGGTATGCGCTGCCAGGCCAGGACGTTTTCGCGCAGGGTGATCTCGTCGGCGGCGCCGCCGTTGAAATAGGCCTGCGCGTTCGCATCAAGCACACCGCTGGCAAAGGCTTCGTGGTCGGCCAGGTTGACCAGGCCCTCAGGCAGCCGGTCATTCATGACAGCCCCAGCGCCGGACTGTCCCAAGCTGGGCCAACCCCCTCGGGGGGCAGCGACCCGCGCAGCGGTGGAGTGTGGGGGCTCCGACCCAGCGCCGGGCCGCCCCAAGCTGGGCCAGCCCCCTCGGGGGGCAGCGACCCGCGTAGCGGTGGAGTGCGGGGGCTCATGTTTCCGACCACATGCGCAGCAGGTTGTGGTACGTGCCGGTCAGGGCCGTGGCTTCGGGCGTTTCGCCGTGTTGCTGGCGCAGGGCCAGGATGTTCATGTCGAGTTCGTAGAGCAGGCGGCGCTGTTCATCGCTGCGCAACATGCTCTGCACCCAGAGGAAACAGGCGAGCCGGTGTCCGCGCGTGACCGGCGTCACCTGGTGCAGGCTGGTGCCGGGGTAAAGCACGGCGTGGCCGGCGGGCAGCTTCACGCCGCGGGTGCCGTAGGTGTCGCTCACGGTGAGCTCGCCGCCGTCGTATTCGTCGGGGTCGTTCAGGAACACGGTGCAGGAGACGTCGGTGCGCACGTATTCGGTCTGTCCGGCTTCGTTGACCTTGAGCCGGATCGCGTTGTCGATGTGGTTGCCGTAGGTGTTGGCTTCGCCGCCGTAGCGGTTGACGCGGGGTGTGAAGATGCGCAGTGGCAACGCGGCGCTGAAGAACAGCTGCGAACGGTTGAGGCCATTCAACACCATCGTCCGGATGGTTTGTGCGGCTTCGCTGTCGTGCGGCAGTTGCTGGTTGTTCTTGACGGTGCGCGCCTGCGGGCCGGCGCTGTCCCGGCCGTCGGTCCATGGCGCATCGGCGAGCATCTGGCGCGCCAGGCGCAGGTCGTTGGATGACAGGATGTCGGGCAGGCTGAGCAGCATCGGGGTGTTCCGTTTTGTTGATGGGTTCTCATAAATGGAAAAGGCCGTCCCCGCGTGACCGCGAGGACGGCCAGCGTGCCGTCAGTCGACGCGGTGCGCGATCAGAACTTCAGGCTGGCGGTCACCTGCAGCGTGCGCCCTGCGCCCGGGATGTAATGCCCTGGGTAAAGCTGGTCGGCGTAGAGCTTGTCGGTGATGTTGGACAGGTTGGCCTTGAGCGTCAGGCGGTCGAAGTCGAACTTGTACTCGGCCATGAGGTCGGCGGTGACGTAGGACGGGACGGTCCATTCCACACGGGTCGGCGACTGTTTGCCGCGGAAGTTCAGGCCGGCGCCCAGGCGCAGCTTGGGCGTGAACTGGTAGGTGGTCCACACGGTGCCGCTGTGCTCGGGCGTGAGCGACGGGCGGTCGCCCGGGCGCTCGCCAGCAGCACCTTGGGAACACTGACCGGTGGTCGGGCAGGGGGCCGCCCGGTCCACCTTGGCCACGGGCAGCCACATGTAGGAGCCGAAGACTTCCCACTTGGAGGTCAGGCGGCCCACGATGTCGGCTTCGAATCCCGCCACGTGGCGTTCACCCGACAGTGTCACGACCGGGCGATCCGGATCGGTGTTGCGCTCGTTGTACTTGGTCGAGCGGAACACCGCGAGCCGCGTGGAGAAGCGCTTGTCGGCCGAGTCCAGCTTGGCGCCGAGTTCGATGTTGCGGCTTTTTTCCGGCGGGGTGTCGACGTTGCTGGCGCCCAGCGAGTAGGCGTCGCCGGAGGTGTTGAACGACTGGCCGACCGAGAAGTGGTACGACTGCTGTGGCGTGGGCTGGAACAGCACGCCAGCGCGCGGGCTCCATTCCGACACATCCATGCGGTAGCTTTCGGCGCTCAGCGGGCCGGCAGCGTTCTGCGGCAGGCTGAAGCTGTCGTAGTCACCGGTGAGTTTGTCGTAGCGCAGGCCGGCCACCACCTTCCAGGCGGGGGCGATTTCCACCGTGTCCTGCACATAGGCACCCCAGCCCTGAGAGGTGTACTGGTTGTTCACACGCAGCACGCGGGACGATTCGTCCACCCAGGCCCCGTCGTCCGGTGTTCCGATCAGCGTGGTGGGCTTGGTGATGTCAACGCCACCCTGAGCGCGTGAGCGCGCGGCGTAGACGGTGCGTTCCTCGCGCGAGAAGTCCACACCAGCCAGCAGGTCGTGCCTGGCGCCCAGTGCCTCGAACTTGCCCGAGTAGTCGCTCTGGAACTGGGCCGTGTCCATGTCCTGAATCTTCAGGTGGTTGCCACGGGTCAGCCGGGTGTTCGGGCCGAAGTTCTCCAGGGAGTTGGCGCTGGGGCACTGCGGGTTGGTCACGGCGCCGGTCTGCTGGTTCACGCCGCGGGTACACAGGCGGATGGCGCCCGAGCGTTGGTCGCGCTCGAACTGGCCCACGCGCACCTGGGTCCTGAGTTCGCTGTCGCGGCTGAAACGGTGGGTGTGCGAGCCCCCAATGAGCGTGGCGCTGCCGTTGTTGTAGTCGCTGGCAGCGCCGTAGTAGGTGTCGGGGTCGAGCGGCAGCAGCACGCGGTCGCTGGAACCGGCGGTGGGCGCGATGTACGGAATGCCGTAGTTGATGCCGTTGTTGTTGTCCAGGTGGTAGAGGTTGACTTGGAACTCGTTGCGCTCGCCAATGCCATTGCGGTAGGCCAGGGCCGCACCGCGCTTGTCCAGGCTGGCGCCGCTGCCGTTGTTGTCGGCCTGGGTGGCCATCGCGTTGATGCGCAGCGCGGCGCTTTCACCGGTCTGGATGTTGAAGTCGCCCGTGGCGCGCACGTACTTGTGGTTGCCCAGCGTGAGGTCGATCTGGTGTTCGTCGATCAGGCGCGGCGTCTTGCTGACCTGGTTGACGGCGCCGCCGGTGGAGCCGCGGCCGAACATCATGGAGGCCGAACCGCGCAACACTTCCATGCGGTCGAGGTTGAAGGTGTCGCGGTCGTAGATCGCCGGGTCGCGCATGCCGTCGATGAACAGGTCACCGGTCGCCTGCAGGGCGAAACCGCGCAGGCGGATGTCTTCCTCGCCGCCTTCGGCCGCCAGGAAGGTGATGCCGGCGGTGTTTTTCAGGGCTTCCTTGAGCGTGTCGAGGTTGCGGTCGTCGATCAGCTTTTCGGTGACCACGGTGACCGACTGGGGGATGTCGCGCAGTTGCTGCTGGCCTTTGCCGATGCGGGTTTCGGTGGCGCGCAGCGCGTCTTTGCCTTCAGGTGCTTCGGCCTGTTCGCGCACCACGACGGTGGGCAAGGTCTTTTCCGCGCTGGAGGGCGCGGTCTGGGCGAAGGCGTTCAGGGAGCCGGCCAGCAGCATGGCGCCCAGCGGCAGCACGGAGCTTGCAGAGGTGGATGAACGGGGCAGGGCGCGCTGGGCGCTGCGCAGGGTCTTTTTGCGTTGTGACATGGAAGCGTTGGTCGAACGGGTTGTCGGCTGGCTTCAACGCACTGCGCTGTGGCTGGCTGGAAACGCAATCGTATTGCAAACGCGAACGATTCGCAATAAAGTGTTTCGGATTGCCGCCTGAAACCGATTTTTGTAGCACCGAACCAACATCGGATGGCGCCGCCCCGTCACCACCGCCTGTGGGTGCGTGGGCGACCCGGTCATGCTGCTGCGCAACAAAAGCTATCGATCCAATGTAAACTATCAATGCGACTTCATGATAGTTGTCGTCTATGATTCAACCCATCGCGATACCCGTCGCGTCCTGATCACCGTTTCTTTCAACTCCAACCTAGGAAATACCATGTCCCTGATCAATACCCCAGTCCAGCCCTTCAAGACCCAGGCCTTCCACAACGGCAAGTTCATCGAAGTCTCCGACGAAAGCCTGAAGGGCAAGTGGTCCGTCCTGATCTTCATGCCGGCCGCCTTCACCTTCAACTGCCCGACCGAAGTGGAAGACGCCGCCGACAACTACGCCGAGTTCCAGAAGGCCGGCGCCGAGGTGTACATCGTCACGACCGACACGCACTTCTCGCACAAGGTGTGGCACGAGACCAGCCCCGCCGTGAGCAAGGCCCAGTTCCCCCTGGTCGGTGACCCGACGCACACACTGACCAACGCGTTCGGCGTGCACATCCCCGAAGAAGGCCTGGCCCTGCGTGGCACGTTCGTGATCAATCCCGATGGCATCATCAAGACCGCCGAGATCCACTCCAACGAAATCGCCCGCGACGTCAAGGAAACCCTGCGCAAGCTGAAGGCTGCCCAGTACACCGCCGCCAACCCCGGCCAGGTGTGCCCGGCCAAGTGGAACGAAGGCGCCAAGACGATCGCTCCTTCGCTGGAACTCGTCGGGAAGATCTAACCCCCCCCTGCGCCGCGCCTAGCGGCGCGTCTTCCCCCCAGGGGGACAACGCGAGCGGCCCGGCAAAGCCGGTTCCGCCGCGTTCTTGGCTCGGACACTTCGCTCCGGCGCAGATTTTGTTCCTCTTGCCATTGGCAGTACCGCTGCCTCATGGGCTTGCTTGCAGGCCCATGCACCAGCGGCCTTCCGCACCCCATCTTTCCTTTCAGGAGTCCACCATGCTTGACGCCACCCTCAAATCCCAGCTCCAGCAGTATCTCGGCATGCTGCGCCAGCCGATCCGGCTGATCGCTTCGCTCGACGACAGCGATACCGGCGTGGAGATGCGCAGCCTGCTGGACGACATCGTTTCCCTGTCGGACAAGGTCACGCTGGACACCACGGGCAACGATGCGCACAAGCCGTCGTTCGTGGTGGCGCGTGAGGGGGAAACCCAGGGCGTGCGCTTCGCTGGTCTGCCGCTGGGCCACGAGTTCACCTCGCTGGTGCTGGCGCTGCTGTGGACCGGCGGTCACCCGCCCAAGGTCGAGGCGGACGTGATCGAGTCGATCAAGGCCCTGGACGGCGACTTCAGTTTCGAGGTCTACATGTCCCTGACCTGCCACAACTGCCCGGACGTGGTGCAGGCGCTGTCGCTGATGGCGATCTTCAACCCCAAGGTCAAGACCGTGGTGATCGAAGGCGGCGCCTTCCAGCAAGAGGTGACCGAGCGCGAGATCATGGCCGTGCCCATGGTGTTCCTGAATGGCAAGGTCTTCGGTTCCGGTCGCATGTCGGTCGAGGAGATCGTGGCCAAGCTGGACACGAACTCGGGCGACCGCGAAGCCGCCAAACTGAACGCCAAGGACCCGTTCGACGTGCTGATCGTCGGCGGCGGCCCGGCTGGTGCGGCGGCGGCGGTGTACGCGGCCCGCAAGGGCATCCGTGTGGGCGTGGCGGCCGAGCGTTTCGGTGGCCAGGTCAACGACACCATGGCGATCGAAAACTACATTTCGGTGCTGGAAACCGACGGTCCCAAGTTCGCTGCGGCGCTGGAAGCGCAGGTGCGCCACTACGAGGTGGACATCATGAACCTGCAGCGTGCCGACAAGATCATCCCCGCTGAGGAACCGGGCGGTCTGGTGCGGGTGCAGATGGCCAACGGCGGCGTGCTCCAGGCGCGCAGCGTGATCCTGTCCACCGGCGCGCGCTGGCGCAATGTGAACGTGCCCGGCGAGCAGGAATACAAGAACAAGGGCGTGGCCTACTGCCCGCATTGCGACGGTCCGCTGTTCAAGGGCAAACGCACAGCGGTCATCGGCGGAGGCAACTCCGGCGTGGAAGCGGCCATCGACCTCGCCGGCATCGTGCAGCACGTGACCCTGGTCGAGTTCGCCGACCAGCTCAAGGCCGACGCCGTGCTGGTGAGCAAGCTGAAAAGCCTGCCCAACGTGACCGTCCACGTGAACGCGCAGACCACCGAGATCAAGGGTGCCGATGGCAAGGTCAATGGCCTGAAATACAAGGACCGCGCGACCAATGAAGAGCACCTGGTGCCGCTGGAAGGCGTGTTCGTGCAGATCGGTCTGGTGCCCAACACCGAGTTCCTCAAGGGCACGGTCGAGCTCAGCCGCTTCGGCGAGATTGTGGTGGACGCCAAGGGCCACACCAATGTGCCGGGCGTGTTCGCCGCCGGTGACTGCACCACGGTGCCGTACAAGCAGATCGTGATCGCCGCGGGCGAGGGCGCGAAGGCCGCGCTCAGCGCCTTCGACCACCTGATCCGCCAGCCGGTGGTGGCCGCCGTCTCCGAAGCCGTGACCGCCTGAACGAACCTCGGTTCCCGAAAGAAAAAAGCCACCGGGGCAACCCGGTGGCTTTTTTTGTTGGACGGACCGAAGTCCGCTCTTCGTGGATCAGTGACCCGAAGCGCCGGAAGCGCCGATGCCTGTTTCCGAACGAACCTGCTGGGCCAGGAAGCCCGCGCGATCGACTTTGGCACGGGCGCTGTTGTCCAGGATGGAGAACAACCAGATGCCCACGAAGCCGATCGTCATGGAGAACAGGGCCGGCGAGGTGTACGGGAACAGGGCCGAACCTTTGGGGTTGCCCAGCGTGGCTTCCCAGACCGAGGGCGACACGATGGTCAGCGCCACGGAGGAGATCAGCCCCAGGAATCCACCGATCACGGCACCCTTGGTGGTGCAGTCCTTCCACAGCACACTCATGAACAGCACCGGGAAGTTGGCCGATGCCGCGATCGCGAAAGCCAGCGACACCATGAAGGCGATGTTCTGCTTCTCGAAGGCGATGCCGAGCACCACCGCCACGAGGCCGAGGCAGATCGTGGTGATCTTCGACACGCGCAGTTCGGATGCCGAATCGGCCTGGCCCTTCTTGACCACGGTGGCATAGATGTCGTGTGACACGGCCGAGGCGCCCGACAGCGTCAGACCCGCCACCACCGCGAGGATGGTGGCGAAGGCCACGGCCGAGATGAAGCCCAGGAACACATTGCCGCCCACCGCATTGGCCAGGTGGATGGCAGCCATGTTGTTGCCGCCCAGCAAGGCCCCTTGGGCATCAAGGAAGTTGGGATTGATCAGCACGAAGGTGATGGCACCGAAACCGATGATGAAGGTCAGCAGGTAGAAGTAGCCGATCCAGCCGGTGGCCCACATCACCGACTTGCGGGCTTCCTTGGCCGACGGCACGGTGAAGAAACGCATCAGGATGTGCGGCAGGCCGGCGGTACCGAACATCAAGGCCATGCCGAAGCTGATGGCCGAGATCGGGTCCTTCACGAAGTTGCCCGGGCCCATGATCGACTGACCGGCGGCCGTGGCGGCTTCGGCAATCTTGCCGTCCTTCAGCGCCAGATCGGTCTTGATCTGCACCGCGCCAGCGAACATCGCTTCGGGGCTGAAGCCGAAGTGCAGCAACACCATGAAGGCCATGAACGATGCGCCACCCAGCAGCAGGCAGGCCTTGATGATCTGCACCCAGGTGGTGGCTGTCATGCCGCCGAACAGCACGTAGACCATCATCAGCGCGCCGACGATGATCACGGCGATGTAGTACTCCAGGCCAAACAGCAGCTTGATGAGCTGGCCGGCACCGACCATCTGTGCGATCAGGTAGAACGCGACGACGACCAGCGTGCCCGAGGCCGCAAAGACGCGGACAGGGGTCTGGGCAAAGCGGAACGCGGCCACGTCGGCGAAGGTGAACTTGCCCAGGTTGCGCAGGCGTTCCGCCATCAGGAAGGTGATCACGGGCCAGCCAACCAGGAAGCCGATGGAATAGATCAGGCCGTCAAAACCGCTGGCCATCACGGCTGCGGAAATGCCGAGGAACGAGGCGGCCGACATGTAGTCGCCGGCAATCGCCAGACCGTTCTGGAAGCCGGTGATGCCACCGCCGGCGGTGTAGAAATCCGATGCCGACTTGGTTTTGGCAGCGGCCCACTTGGTGATGAACAGGGTGAACACCACGAACATCGCGAACATGGTGATGGCCGTCCAGTTGGTGGGCTGCTTCTCGGCCTGACCGAGGTCGGCGCCCGCTGCCCAGGCGGCAAACGACACACCGAAGAGCGCCAGCAGCGTCAGCACGCGACGCAGGGAGTTTTGAGCGGGCATCATTTGTATGCGGCCTTGATCACTTCGTTGGAGAGGTCGTCAAACTCGGTGTTGGCGCGTTTGACGTAGATGGCTGTGATGACGATGGTGAAGATGATCACGCCGAAACCGACGGGGATGCCCATCGTGATGACGCCGTCGCCCAGCTTCTGCGAGAGGAACTCCTTGTTGAAGGCAACCAGCAGGATGAAGCCGTAGTACACGAGCATCATGGCCAGGGTGAGCCACCAGCCGAAGCGGGATCGTTTGGCTTTGAGCTCCTGGTATTGGGGATTCTTCAGAATCCGTTGAATGACGGTGTCGTCCATGTCTTGACCTCGGTCTTGGTTGGTTGAACATCCACGATAGGCTCAGGGTCTTACCTAGTACTTACCCCGACTTCCATGGGCTTGCGCGATCAGTGCCTGACACGCCCGTCGCGCTGTGCGGGAGGGGCGAATCTGGACCTTCCTCTCCCTATGTGAAGGTCATTTATTGGGACTTACCCTTGGTTTGCCTGAAGGGGGTGGTGGAAGCAATTTAACTGTAAGGAAGTGCTCCCACAGTCCGCCCCGTAATGCCGGAATCCGCAAGGTAGGCGGCATGCAAAACGGGGCGGCTCACACCGCTGAAATCGCAAAAGCATCACTACGAGGAGATGACTTTCATGACAAGTGACAACAACGCAAAGGCCTACTGGTCGGCCACCCTGGGTCTGCTGACCAAGGTGCTGATCATCTGGTTCCTGGTCTCATACGGCGCAGGCATCCTGTTCGCCAGCGCCCTCAACGGCATCCATCTGGGTGGCTATCCGGTCGGGTTCTGGTTCGCCCAGCAGGGGTCCATCTATGTGTTCATCGCGCTCATCTTCTGGTACGCCTACCAGATGGGCAAGATCGACCGCAAGTTCGGCATGCAAGAAGACTGATCAAGGAAGACCACCATGGAACTCCAAACCACCATTTATCTGTTTGTCGGGCTGAGCTTCGCGCTCTACCTCGGCATCGCCTTCTGGGCACGCGCGGGCAGCACGTCCGAGTTTTACGTTGCCGGCGGCGGGGTGCACCCCGTGACCAACGGCATGGCCACGGCCGCTGACTGGATGTCGGCCGCGTCCTTCATCTCCATGGCCGGCCTGATCTCCAACATGGGCTACGGCGGTGCCGTGTTCCTGATGGGCTGGACCGGTGGCTACGTGTTGCTGGCCATGTTGCTGGCACCGTACCTGCGCAAGTTCGGCAAGTTCACCGTGCCCGAGTTCATCGGCGACCGCTTCTACTCGAAGGCCGCACGTAACGTCGCGGTGCTGTGTCTCCTGGTCGCATCGCTGACCTACATCATCGGCCAGATGACGGGTGTGGGCGTGACCTTCGCGCGCTTCCTGGGTGTGTCGAGTGAGCAGGGCATTTACATCGGTATGGCCATCGTGTTCGCCTACGCCGTGTTTGGTGGCATGAAGGGCATCACCTACACCCAGGTGGCCCAGTACATCGTGCTGATCTGTGCCTACCTGGTTCCGGCTTTCTTCATCTCCCTGAATCTGACGGGCAACTTCCTGCCGCAGCTGGGCCTGGGCTCTTCGATGGCCGGTACCGACGTGTCGCTGCTGACCAAGCTCGACCAGGTGGTGACCGATCTGGGCTTTGGCCAGTACACCACGTCCAGCGCCGGTTCGATGCTGAACATGTTCTTCTACACCGTGTCGCTGATGATCGGTACCGCGGGCCTGCCCCACGTGATCGTTCGCTTCTTCACCGTGCCGAAGGTGGCTGACGCCCGTTCGTCCGCTGGCTGGGCCCTGGTGTTCATTGCCCTGCTGTACACGACCGCTCCCGCTGTGGGCGCCATGGCCAAACTGAACCTGCACGGCACGGTGAACAATGCCGTCGGCCTGACCCAGACCGCTGACGGCATCCAGGTGAACGCCGACGTGGTGAAAGCCAATGGCGACCTGTACGCCACCGAAGCCAGCCTGGTTTACGAGCAGCGTCCCGACTGGATGAAGCGCTGGGAAAAAACCGGTCTGCTGAAGTGGGAAGACAAGAACGCCGACGGCCGTATCCAGTACTACAACGACAAGACCAAGAACGAAGTCGCCAAGGGCAAGGCCGAAGCGGCTGGCTGGAAGGGCAACGAACTGACCGTGAACGCCGACATCATCGTGCTGGCCAACCCGGAAATCGCGCTGTTGCCCAACTGGGTGATCGCACTGGTGGCCGCCGGTGGTCTGGCCGCTGCGCTGTCGACCGCTGCCGGTCTGCTGCTGGCCATCTCGTCGGCCATCTCCCACGACCTGATCAAGGGCGCCATCAAGCCTGACATCAGCGAAAAGGGCGAACTCATGGCCGGCAAGATCGCCATGGCCGTGGCCATCTTCGTGGCCGGCTACCTGGGTCTGAACCCACCGGGCTTCGCCGCTGGTACGGTGGCCCTGGCTTTCGGTATCGCGGCCTCCACGATCTTCCCGGCCTTGATGATGGGCATTTTCAGCCGCACCATCAACAACAACGGCGCCATCGCCGGCATGCTGGCGGGCCTGTTCGTGACGCTGTTCTACGTGTTCGCGCACAAGGGCCTGTTCTTCATCAAGGGCACCGAATACCTTGACATGGTGGGCGGTGTGAACGGCTTCTTCACCATCACACCCGAAGCCTTCGGTACCGTGGGTGCCATGGTGAACTTCGCTGTCGCTTACCTGGTGAGCAAGATGGGTGCTCCGGTGCCCAGGCACATCCAGGAACTGGTGGAGTCGGTGCGCGTGCCCAAGGGCGCGGGCGTTGCCACCGGTCACTGAGATCGACTGAAAACCACCCGCCAGGCCACGGCTTGGTGGGTGGGTGAATCAAGACCCCGTGGGCTTGCCGACGGGGTCTTTTTCTTGGGGGACAATCCGGCCTGTCGCTGTTTTGTCACCAGGTTTGTTGTGCACAGACCGTCTTCCCGGCGCTTTGCGCAGAGCACACCCGCTCCCCGCATCAACAAGGACTTCCCGGATGAATCTACCGAGTGTTTTCATATTCAACTGGATATTTCTGCTGGCCCTGTTTCCCGTGGCCTTTTTCTGGCTGCGCCGCGCCTGGCGCATCCTGGTGAAGAAGGACTTCTCCGAGGTGGCACTGAAAAAAGGCCTGCCGCCGCCCAACGCCGAGAAGTACGCGCCCTATGAAATGGCGATCAACATGATTGGCGGCGTGGTGATCGTGGTCCTGCTCGTGGCGGTGCTGGGTTTTCAGGCGCTGGCATCGGAAGACTGGGTGGCCATCGCGGGCGTCACGCTGTGGGTGAAACTGTTCGCCTCGTTCGCCCTGGGGCGCCAGGCCCACGGCCTCGGCCCGGCCAAGAAGAAGCCCGCAGCAGGCAAATAGGAACGGCCTCCCCGCCACGCACCCGCTTGCTGGCCCGGGGGGGCTCAATAGCTGAGTTGTTCGGGCCGGATTTCCTGCAGGATGGTGGTGGCGATTTCTTCGATCGACTTCGTCGTAGTCGAGAGCCAGCGGATGCCCTCGCGGCGCATCATGCCTTCGGCCTCACTGACCTCCATGCGGCAGTTCTCCAGGCTGGCGTAGCGCGAGTTGGGCCGCCGCTCGTTGCGGATCTCGGACAGGCGTTCCGGAGCGATGGTCAGGCCGAAGATCTTCTTGCGGTGTGGCATCAATGCCGGCGGCAATTTGCGGCGCTCGAAGTCTTCCGGGATCAGCGGGTAGTTGGAGGCCTTCAGGCCGTGCTGCATGGCCAGGTAGAGCGAGGTCGGCGTCTTGCCGCTGCGGCTCACGCCGACCAGGATCACATCCGAACCGGCCAGGTCGCGGTGGCTCTGACCGTCGTCGTGCATCAGCGAGAAGTTGATCGCTTCGATGCGATCGTGGTATTCCTTGCTCTTGGAGACGTCCGAGAAGCGGCCCACGCGGTGGTTGGACTTGATGCCCAGCTCGGCCTCCAGCGGCTCCACAAAGGTGCCGAACATGTCGAGCATCATGCCGGTGCAGTGTTCCTTGAAGACCTGCAGGACCTCCATGTTGACCACGGTCGTGAAGACCAGGGGGCGCCGGCCCTCGACCACGGCGGTGTGGTTGATCTGGCGCACCGCCTGGTGGGCCTTGTCCACGCTGTCGAGAAATGGCAGCCGCACACGCCGTACCTGGGCCTCGAACTGGTTGAGGATGGCGTTGCCGAAGGTTTCAGCGGTGATGCCGGTGCCATCGGAAACGAAAAAGACGGTTCGGTTGGTCATGAAGCGGTCCCGGGGTAGGGGGTGCAAAAATATTCAGGCAATGCCACCGCGGTTTTCACACCGCAGGGCAACGGTGTGCCGCCTGAAACAGGCTGCCGCCCTACAATTGCAGGTTCGGGCTCCGGTCATTATCCCGGTTCCGGCCCGTCAGATTTCAGCCCCCGTTGCCCGGTGCAAGACCCACAACAGAACCACAGGTCGCAAGCGCCGAGCATGGAGCCCCCGGTTTTTTAACTTGAGCGGAGTCTTTCCATGTCCAACCTGTTTTCCCCGACCGACCTGGTCGTGCCTTTCGAGCACCTGCGAATGTCCGACGTCGAAGCCGTCGGCGGCAAGAACGCCAGCCTCGGCGAAATGATCTCGCAGCTACCCAGCGGCGTGAAGGTGCCCACCGGTTTTGCCACCACGGCGCACGCCTTCCGCGAGTTCCTGCAATACGATGGCCTGACCGACCGCATCAACGCCCGCCTCGACGCGCTGGACACTGAAGACGTGCGCGCCCTGGCCGAAGCCGGCGCCGAGATCCGGGCCATGGTGGAGAACCAGCCGTTCCCCGCCGACCTGGAAAAAGCCATCCGCGACGCCTTCGCCACCCTGGTGGGTGACAACGACAAAGCCACCTTCGCCGTGCGGTCCTCCGCCACCGCCGAAGACCTGCCCGATGCCTCGTTCGCCGGCCAGCAGGAAACCTTCCTCAACGTGCACGGCATCGACGAAGTGCTGCACAAGATGAAAGAGGTGTTTGCCTCGCTGTACAACGACCGCGCCATCAGCTACCGCGTGCACAAGGGCTTTGCCCACGCCGACGTGGCCCTGTCGGCCGGCGTGCAGCGCATGGTGCGCTCCGACACGGGTGCGGCCGGCGTGATGTTCACCATCGACACCGAGTCCGGCTTTGAAGACGTGGTCTTCATCACTTCCAGCTACGGCCTGGGCGAGACGGTGGTGCAGGGTGCCGTGAACCCCGATGAGTTCTACGTGCACAAGCCCATGTTGAAAGCCGGCAAGCGCGCGCTGATCCGCCGCAATCTCGGCAGCAAGCTGATCCAGATGACCTTCACCACGGCCGAAGAAAAAGCCGGGGACAGTGCGCTCAAGGGCAAGCTGGTGAAAACCGTGGACGTGCCGGTTGAACAGCGCAACCGCTACAGCCTGACCGATGCCGACGTCGAACAACTGGCGCACTACGCGCTGGTGATCGAGCAGCACTACGGCCGTCCGATGGACATCGAGTGGGGCAAGGATGGCATCGACGGCCAGCTCTACATCCTGCAGGCACGTCCTGAAACTGTGAAGAGCCAGTCGGCCGGCAAGACCGAGGTGCGCTACAAGCTCAAGGGCAAAGGCGCCGTGCTGGCCTCGGGCCGTGCGATCGGTCAGAAAGTGGGCACCGGCCCGGTGCGCCTGGTGCACAACATCAGCGAGATGGACAAGGTTCAGCCCGGTGATGTGCTGGTGACGGACATGACCGACCCGAACTGGGAGCCGGTGATGAAGCGCGCCAGCGCCATCGTGACCAACCGCGGTGGCCGCACCTGCCACGCTGCCATCATTGCGCGCGAACTGGGTATTCCGGCCGTGGTCGGCTGCGGCAACGCCACCGAAACCCTCAAGGACGGCATGCTGGTGACCGTGAGCTGCGCCGAGGGCGACACCGGCCACATCTACGACGGCCTGCTGGAAACCGAGATCACCGAGGTGCAGCGCGGCACCATGCCCGAGGTCGACGTGAAGATCATGATGAACGTGGGCAACCCCCAGCTGGCGTTCGACTTCGCGCAGATCCCGAATGGCGGCGTGGGCCTGGCCCGTCTGGAATTCATCATCAACAACAACATCGGCGTGCACCCGAAGGCGATCCTGGACTACCCCCAGATCGATGCCGACCTGAAGAAGGCCGTGGAGTCGGTGGCCCGCGGCCACGCTTCGCCGCGCGCGTTCTACGTGGACAAGGTGGCCGAAGGCGTGGCGACCATCGCCGCGGCTTTCTGGCCCCGGCCGGTCATCGTGCGCCTGTCGGACTTCAAGTCCAACGAGTACCGCAAGCTGGTCGGCGGTAGCCGCTACGAGCCCGATGAAGAGAACCCCATGCTGGGCTTCCGCGGCGCGGCACGCTACATCAGCGAAGACTTCCGCGAAGCCTTTGCCATGGAGTGCGAGGCCTTGAAGCGCGTGCGCGAAGACATGGGACTGGACAACGTGCAGGTGATGGTGCCGTTTGTGCGCACCCTGGGCCAGGCCCAGCGTGTGACCGAGTTGCTGGCCGAGAAGGGTCTCAAGCGCGGCGAGAACGGGCTGAAGGTCATCATGATGTGCGAGATCCCAAGCAATGCCGTGCTGGCCCATGAGTTCCTGCAGTTCTTCGACGGCTTTTCGATCGGCTCCAACGACCTGACCCAGCTCACCCTGGGGCTGGACCGCGATTCGGGTCTGGAGCTGCTGGCCAAGGACTTCGACGAGCGCGACCCCGCCGTCAAGGCCCTGCTCAAGATGGCCATCGGCGCCTGCAAGGCCGAGGGCAAGTACGTGGGCATCTGCGGCCAGGGCCCCAGCGATCACCCGGATTTCGCCCAGTGGCTGCAGGCCGAAGGCATCAGCTCGATCTCGCTGAACCCGGACTCGGTGGTGGACACCTGGCAGCTGCTGGCAGCGTCCCAGAAGTAAAGCGCGGGCAAGTCACAGCGCAAGGCGGCAAGGGGCAACCCTTGCCGCCTTTTTCGTTGCGTTGCAACGTAAGCCCGTGGTCAGTGCTTGGGGCACAATCCTTTGAGACAGGCGCGGCGATGCATCGCGCCCGCCGCTTGAGGAGACACACATGTTTCAAGGCCTGGATGCCCAACGCCTGGTGGCCCTGTTCGTGGCCGGCTGGGCCTTGTTGAGCTTTCCGCTGCTGGCGCTCTGGGACCACGAGGCGCGGGTTTTCGGGTTGCCACTGTTTCCCCTGGCCTTGTTCGGTATCTGGGTGCTGCTGATCGCGGCGCTGGCCTGGGTCGTCGAGCACGGACGCGAACGCGATCCTGCCGCCAGCGACACCGCACGGCCCCATTGACACAAGACGACCCGCCCATGCTGTCCGCCCCGCTGGTCATCGCCGTTTCGTTCGCCTACCTGTTGCTGCTGTTTGCCGTGGCCTACTGGGGCGACTGGCGTGCGGCGCAAGGCCGCTCGGTGATTTCCAGTCCCTGGGTGTACGCCCTCTCGATGGCGGTCTACTGCACCGCCTGGACCTATTTCGGCAGCGTGGGGCGCGCAGCCAACTCGGGCGTGTGGTTCCTGCCGATCTACCTCGGGCCGATGCTGGCCATGATCCTGGCCTGGATGGTGGTGCGCAAGATGATCCGCGTGGCCAAGACCTACCGCATCACCTCCATCGCCGACTTCATCGCCAGCCGCTACGGCAAGAGCCCTTTGCTGGCCGGGCTGGTGACGATGATCACGGTGGTCGGCATCGTGCCCTACATCGCGCTGCAACTCAAGGCGATCGCCAGCGGTTACGCGGTGCTGACCTCGCCGCTGGGATCGCCTGCGGTGCAAAGCGCGCAGTGGTGGAACGACAGCACCCTGTATGTGGCGCTGATGCTGGCGGGTTTCACCATGGTGTTTGGCGCGCGCCACCTCGACAGCACCGAGCGCCATGAAGGCATGGTGGCGGCGATCGCTTTCGAGTCGGTGGTCAAGCTCGTGGCCTTCCTGGCTGTGGGCCTCTTTGTTTCGTTTGGGTTGTTCGCCAGCCCGGCCGCGCTGTTTGACCAGGCCTACGCGGTGGCTGAACTGCGCCGCTTGTTGCAGTTCGGCCAGGACCAGCCTTTTGCGTACCCGCAATGGTTCGGCCTCACCCTGCTGGCCATGCTGTCGGTGATCTTTCTGCCGCGGCAGTTCCAGGTGATGGTGGTGGAAAACGTCGACGAGCAGCACCTGCGCCGCGCTGTCTGGGTGTTTCCGCTCTATCTGCTGCTGATCAATCTGTTCGTGCTGCCCATTGCCATCGGTGGCTTGCTGCACTTCGGTCCGGGGCGCATGGATCCGGAGACCTTCATCCTCTCGTTGCCCCTGTCGCAGGGCCATGGTGCACTGGCGCTGGGGGCCTTCGTCGGCGGGCTCTCCGCTGCCACAGGCATGGTGATCGTTGAGGCGATCGCTGTCTCCACCATGGTCTGCAACGACCTGGTCATGCCCATCCTGCTGCGCATGAAGCGTTTCGGCGCGCGCGCCAGCGGGGACCTCACGGGCCTGCTGCTGGGCATCCGGCGCCTGGCCATCCTGGGCATCCTGCTGCTGGGCTACCTGTATTTCCACCTGGCGGGCGAGGCCTACGCGCTGGTCAGCATCGGCCTCATCAGTTTCGCCGCGGTGGCGCAGTTCGCCCCCGCCATGCTGGGCGGCCTGTACTGGAAAGGCGGCACACGCCGTGGCGCCCTGGCCGGTTTGCTGCTGGGCTTCGGCTTCTGGGTCTACACGCTGATGCTGCCCTCACTGGCCAAATCGGGCTGGCTGGATTCGGACTTTCTGCAGTTCGGCCCCTTTGGCTTGCACTGGTTCAAACCCGAGGCGTTTCTCGGCCTCTCAGGACTCGACAACCTGACGCATTCGCTCTTCTGGAGCCTGCTGGCGAACATCGGAGCCTACGTGGGTGTGTCGCTGTGGCGTGCGCCGTCAGCGGCTGAAACCAGCCAGGCGCTGTTGTTCGTCGACGTGTTCAACCGCACGGCGCATGCGCGGCCGGTGTTCTGGCAGGGCACGGCCCAGGTATCGGCGCTGCTGCCGCTGACCGGGCGCTTTCTCGGTGTCGATGTGGCCCAGCGCCTGTTTGTGGGCTATGCCGCGCGCCTGGGTGTGGCCAGCATCGACCAGATTCCGGGCGACGCGCGGCTGGTGCATTTTGTCGAGACCCAGCTCGCGGGTGCGATCGGCAGCGCTTCGGCGCGGATCATGGTGGCGGCGGTGGTGGAAGAAGAGGCGCTGGACCTTGACGACGTCATGCGCATCCTCGACGAGGCCTCGCAGCTGCGGGCCTATTCGCACGCGCTGGAGGACAAATCGCGTTCGCTGGAGCGGGCCACGGCCGAATTGCGCGAGGCCAATGAGAAGCTCAAGAGCCTGGACCGCATGAAGGACGACTTCATGTCTTCGGTGACCCACGAGCTGCGCACGCCCTTGACCTCCATCAGGGCCCTGTCGGAGCTGATGCGCGACGATGACCACATGGACACGGCGCAGCGACAGCAGTTCCTGGGCATCATCGTCACCGAGGCCGAACGCCTGAGCCGGCTGGTGAACCAGGTGCTGGACATGGCCAAGATTGAGGCGGGACACGCCGAGTGGCACGACACCGATGTGGACCTGCGCGAGGTGGCCGACCAGGCTGCGGGCACCATGAAGGAGAGCTACCGCGAGCGGGGGGTGGCGCTGGTGCTGAACTTGCCCGCGCAGGTGCATGCGGTCCGGGCCGATGCCGATCGGCTCACGCAGGTGGTGCTGAACCTGCTGTCGAATGCCCTGAAGTACGCCCCCCGAGAGGGTGGTCGTGTGGTGCTGCGCCTGCATGAGGACCCGGATCGCCTGACCGTGGAGGTCGAAGACAACGGTCCGGGCATCCCGCTGGAGCAGCAGGCGGTGGCCTTTGAAAAATTCCGGCAGGTCGCCGGTGACGACCATTACCGGGCGGGCGGCACGGGGCTGGGCCTGCCCATCAGCCGACAGATCGTGGAGCATTTCGGTGGCAGCATGTGGCTGCGCTCAACGCCGGGGCAGGGCGCCTGCTTCGGCTTCTCGCTGCCCCGCCACACACCGACCGCCGACGACGGCAGCTACAACGATGAACACCAGAGGAGCACACAAACATGAGCCAGAAAATACTGATTGCCGACGACGAACCGAACATCCTCATCTCGCTGGAGTTCCTCATGAAACGCGAAGGCTTTGAGGTGGTGCTGGCGCGCGATGGCCAGGAAGCGATGGATGCGATTGCCCGCGAGCGCCCGGCGCTCGTGTTGCTCGACGTGATGATGCCGATCAAGACCGGTTTTGACGTCTGCTGCGAAGTCCGTGCCAACGAAGACCTGCGCGACACCCGCATCCTGCTGCTCACCGCCAAGGGCCGCGACACCGATGTGGCCAAGGGCCTGGCGCTGGGGGCCAACGCGTACATGACCAAGCCGTTCTCGACCAAGGAACTGGTCCAGAAGGTGCGTGAACTGCTGGGTGCCGCTTCATGAGTGGGCAGCAGAAGACAGACCGCCGTCTGTGGTGGCTGCTGGTGGTGGCGGCCGTGGTGTCGGTGGCCTGGTTGCTGGCAACGTTTGGCCTGCTCGGTTCGACCCTGGAGCCGGACGACCGGGCGACCATCTGGGGCCTGCTGGGGGACCGCCTGATGCTGATCTCCCTGACGTGGGGCGCCGGCATGGCGGCCATCGCCTGGGGTCTGAAGCGCTGGTTCGACCACTGGGTCACGCCCTCCGTGCAACTGGCCGAAGAAGCCCAGGTGCTGCTGCGCACCGACGTCGTGCGCGAACTCACGCCCAAGGGCAACGTGGAAACCAAGGTGTTGGTGGGGCTGTTCAACCAGCTGGTGGGGCAACGCGAAGACCTGCGGCGCGAGATGGACGCCAAGGTGCGTGAGGCGGCGCAAGGCATCGAGCAGGAAAAGTCGCGTCTGGCCGCGCTCATGTCCGAGCTCACGCAAAGCGTCGTGGTCTGCAACCTCGACGGCCGCATCATTCTGTACAACAACCGCGCGCGCATGCAGTTCAGGGCGCTCTCGCAGGCGCCCGGCGTGGCCGGCGGCGCCGAACTGATCGGTCTCGGTCGCTCGATCTACAGCGTGTTCGACCGCAAGCTGGTGGCCCACGCACTGGAGAACATCCAGCAGCGCATGCTGCGTGGCGCCGGCCAGCCGTCGGCCCAGTTCGTGACCACCACGGCGGCCGGTCAGTTGCTGCGGGTGCAGATGGCGCCGGTGCGTTCGGCCCAGGCCCAGGCGGCCGAGTCGCCGGCCGACCGCATCGAACTCAGCGGCTTTGTGCTGATGCTGGACAACATCACGCGCGACTACGAGGCCGAGTCGGCCAAAGACCAGGTGCTGCACTCGCTCACCGAGGGCAGCCGTTCTGCACTGGCCAACATGCAGGCCGCGATCGACATGCTCGATTACCCGGATCTGGAAGCCGCCATGCGCGAGCGCTTCCTGGGGGTCATCCGCGAAGAGACGCGCACGCTCAGCCAGCGCATCGGGGCGCTGGAAGCGGGGTCGGCCGACAGCCTCAAGACCCGCTGGCCGCTCGAAGACATGCTGGGCGGCGATCTCGTGAACGCGGCGCTGCGCCGCATTGAGGTGGTGACCGGTCTGCCGGCTTCGACGGTGGAAGTGGACAGCTCTCTGTGGCTCAAGGTGGAGAGCTTCTCCCTGCTGCAGGCGCTGGTGTACCTGTCCGGCCGCCTGGCCGACGAGTTCGACGTGCGTTTCGTGCAGCTGCGCCTGGCGCCCGCGGCGGGCAGCGCGGGCAAGGCCCAGCTCGACCTGATCTGGTCGGGGCAGGTCATGAGCACCGAGACCGTGATGAGCTGGGAAATGGACCCGATGAAGGTGGGCAACGAGACCACGCGCCTGACCGTGCGCGACGTGGTCGAGCGCCACGGCGGTGCTTTCTGGTTCGAGCGCGAACGCGTGCGCCACCAGGCCTTTTTCCGCTTCCTGCTCCCGCTGGCCAACCCGCAGGAGCAGGTGGACGCCGCCGCCTTTCTCAAGGGCGAGAGCCGCCCCGAGTACTACGACTTCGACCTTTTCAAGACCACCGAACAGACGCGCACGCTGGACGACCGCAAACTCGTCGATCTGGTCTACACCGTGTTCGACACCGAGACCACCGGGCTCAACCCGTCGCAGGGCGACGAGATCATCCAGATCGGTGCGGCGCGCATCGTCAACAACAAGCTGCTGCGCCAGGAGTGTTTCGAACAGCTGGTGGACCCGAAGCGCCCGATCCCGGCGGCCTCGATTCCCATCCACGGCATCCAGCCCGAAATGGTGGTGGGACAGCCGACCATAGAAGAGGTGCTGCCGGCCTTCCATGCCTTCGCGCAGGACACCGTGCTGGTGGCGCACAACGCCGCGTTTGACATGCGTTTCCTGCAGCTCAAGGAGGCGCAGACCGGTGTGGTCTTCGACCACCCGGTGCTGGACACGCTGCTGCTCTCCGCGCTGATCCATCCCAACCAGGATTCGCACCGGCTGGAGGCGCTGGCCGAGCGCTTCAACGTCACCGTCATCGGGCGCCACACCGCCCTCGGCGATGCCATGGTCACCGCCGAGGTGTTCGTGAAACTGATTCCGATGCTGGCCGAAAAGGGGATCCACACGCTGGGCGAGGCGCGGGAAGCGGCGCAGAAGACGTACTACGCCCGAATCAAGTATTGATCCCCCCGCGCCGCGCCTATGGGCGCGTCACCCCCCAGGGGGCGATGCGAGTGGCCCGGCAAAGCCGGTTCCACCGTATCCTGGGTCAGGGCACGCGCTCCGGAGAGGCAATGCCTGCGTGAAGGGGCGTTGATCCCAAGGCACCGCGGAACCGGCTTTGCCGGGCCGCCAGTGCCGCCCCCTGGGGGGTGACGGCCGCAGGCCGGCGCGGGGGGTATCACATCTTGTAGCGCTGGCCCAGCACGCTTTGCAGTGACTGGACCACGGTGAATGCATCCTTGAGCTGGGTGCGTTCGAAGTTCGAGACGTCGTCCGGATTCAGGTAGTTGTCGGGAGCCAGACCGGCGGCGATCTGGCGCGCCTGGTGCTGGATGCGGGTGAACGCCAGAAACTCCAGCGCATCGCGCAGGTCGCGGGCGCTCTGTTCGCTGATGGCCCCGCCCGCTGCGGCGCTCAGCAGCCGGTCGTGGGTGTTCACGGCATCGTCGCCGCCGGCCAGCGCGTACACGCGGGCCAGATCGACGATGGGCACCACACCGGTGTGCTTGAGGTCGATGGTGCCCTTGTGCTCACCACTGCGGATGCTGGAGATGCCCTTGAACATGCCCAGCGGTGGTTGGTGCGTGAGCGCGTTGCCCACCATGAGGGCCAGAAAGATGCTGTTGCCCCTGGTGCGTTCGAGCACATCGCGGCGCAGTCCGTCGAGCAACTGGCTGTTGCCGTGCACCGCGCGCAGGTCGAAGAACACACAGGTGAGCATCAGTGCTTTCGGATCGGGCTGACCGGTCCAGCGCGCGAAGTACTCGACCCAGCGCCGGCGCGGCTGGCGCCAGGTGTCGGTCATGGCCATCATCTCGCCGGGGCAGTAGACGTAACCGCAGGCGTCCAGCCCATCGCAGACGAACTGGGCCAGGGCCTTGAAGTAGGCGCCGTGTTGCGCTTCGTCGTAGCTGTCGTCCAGCACCATGCAGTTGTCCTGGTCCGACTTGGCGGTCTGTTCGCTGCGCGCCTGGGAGCCGGCGGCCACCCACACGTAGTCCACCGGCGCCGGGCCGAAGCGGGCTTCACCGAGCTGCAGCAGCCGGCTGGTGATGGCGTCGGTGATGGCGGTGATGATGTGGCCGGTGCTGTAGGCCGATGCCTGTGCCGAGGCCAAGCTCTGCTGCAGGCGCTTGATCTTGGTGCTGGCCTGCTGCAGGCCTTCGACGCTGCCTTGCTTGTAGATGTCACCCGCCAGGTACACGGCCGAGGTGCTGTGCTGCTCGGTCAGGTCGGTGGCGGTGATCATGCCGACGATACGCTGGCCGTCGAGCACGGGCACGTGGTGGATGTTGTGGCGGGCCATGAGCAGCAAGGCATCAAAGGCCGGGTTCTGCACGTCGATGGTCATGGGCGCGAGCGTGGCGATGTCCATGATCGAACGCGAGGTGTCCATGCCGGCGGCGATCACGCGGTTGCGCAGGTCGCGGTCGGTGATCAGGCCAAAGAGGTGGTCCTGCTCCACGATGAGCACCGAGGACACGCGCTTTTCACTCATGACCTGCGCCGCCTCGCGGATGCTGGTTTGCGGGGGCAGGGTGATGGGCGCGCGTTTGATCAGCGCGCGCACCGGGGTGGTCATCAGGTTGAGCGCGGGGTCGGTCTCGGTGCCGGCGCTGGCCAGGGCGTTGCGTGGGAGGCGGCTACCCTGGGGCAGGAAATAGGAGAGGGCAGGGGCTTCCAGGCGCAAGGCATTCAGGGTGGCGTGGTCGAGGTGCGCGACACGGCAGGCGCTCAGGGCCACCGCCGCGCAGGCCATCAGGTCACCGCCCAGGTCCAGGCCAAAGAACTCACCCGCCTGCAGGGTGAGCAGCACTTGGTCATCGGCATCCTGCAACTCCACGGCGCCGTCCATGAGCCAGTACAGATGGGCCGTGAACGTTTCGCCATCGGCCAGGCGAACACCGGCCTCGTACCCCTGAACCGTCAAGGCGTTGGCCAACGAGGCCTGGGCATTGGCGGGCAAGCGGCCGAACACCCGGTGGTCCCGGATGGCGGCGGTGAGGGAGGGGTTTTTGCTGGCGGATGCGCTCATGTCCTGGACCTGTTGGGATGCTTGCTGAACATGCTACACCCCGGGAGACGGGGGTATCGCGGGTATACCCTGTTGGCGTTTGACCTGTGTCAGACGCGATGTCGGCGCTTCTGTAAGAACTTGGTAAGCTCGAAATCCAGAATGGCCCCACCGTGTCCTGAGCCTTGCATGTTGATCTTCCTCTCTGCCGTCAAACTCGTCGCTGAAATCGCCCTGCTGGCGTTGTTCGGGCAATGGGTGTTGGGCTTGCTGGCGGGCCAGCGCCGTGCACAGAACTTCTTCTACCAGCTGCTGCAACAGATAGCCCGACCGTTTGTTCAACTGGCGGGATGGGTGGCGCCCCGGGTGGTGCTCGAACGCCATCGGCCGCTGGTGGCTTTCCTGATCCTGGGCTTTGTCTGGCTAGCGGCCACCGCGGCCAAGATTGCCCATTGCCTTGAGATTGGGGTGCAGCTGTGTCGATGACCGGGCGCATGACCGCCACGCTGGAACGCGGTCGGGTCCGGCTGCTGCTGATGTTCGGACTGGAGCGGCTGGCGCTTGCGCGGATCTTGCGTCGCCTTGAGGCCCATCCCGCCGACGCGTTTTCACTTGCCACGGGCGCACACCTTCACGCCAGCCTGGGCGACCCAGCAGCCGCGCAGCGCATGCTGGAGCGGCTGGTCCGGCTGCACCCTGAGCGGGCGGACGGCTGGTTCAATCTGGGCTATGTGTGCGAATCGCTGGGCCTGCTGGCCGCGTCCGAGGCGGCGTTCCGCCGTGCGATCGCCATCGATCCCCGGCTGGACCGGGCGTGGTACGGCCTGTCGCTCAGCCTCATTGCCCAGCAGCGCCTGGATGAAGCCCTGCAGACGCTGCGCAAGAACACCGAACTGCAGCCCATGAGCCCTTATGGGTGGTACCAGATGGCCCGGGTGCAGGTGGAGCGGCAGGAGCCCGATGAGGCCGAAAAAATCATTCTCCACCTGCGCGGGTTCGAGCCGCGTGTGGCGGCCCAGCTGGAGCGCGAAACCGGTCTGGGGGCCGTCCGGGCCTGACACCAGCGAAGAACCCAATGGATCACATGGACCCCACCGAGAACCACCGCCGCTACTGGCGGAAAAACCTGAACATCACGGCCGTCTTGCTGGCGATCTGGTTTGTGGTGACTTTCGTGGTGAGCTACTTCGCCCGCGATCTGAACTTCAATTTCTTCGGCTGGCCCTTCAGCTTCTGGGTGGGCGCGCAGGGCGCCCTGGTGGTGTACTGCCTCATCATCGGGTTCTACGCCTGGTACATGGGCCGGCTCGACATCCAGCATGGGGTGGATGAGGACGGGCCATAGACCATGACAGGTCGACCCGAATCCCGGCGCAGTGCCGCCGACATCGCCGCCAACAAGGCGTTCAGGCGGCAGCTCGACAAGGTGTACCTCTGGTACACCGGCGGGTTCGCCTTTTTTGTGGTCAGCCTGGCCGTGGCGGAGCAGATGGGTCTGCCGCGCGACTGGATCGGCTTCATCTTCCTGCTCGCCACGATCGGTCTCTACGCGGGCATCGGCATCATGAGCCGCACGACCGACGCCACCGAATACTACGTCGCCGGCCGACGGGTGCCCGCCGTCTACAACGGCATGGCCACTGGCGCGGACTGGATGTCGGCCGCGTCGTTCATCGGCATGGCCGGCACCCTGTACCTCACAGGCTACAGCGGCTTGGCTTTCATCATGGGCTGGACCGGCGGCTATTGCCTGGTGGCCCTGCTGCTGGCGCCGTATCTTCGCAAGTTCGGTCAATTCACCATCCCGGATTTCCTCGGCGAGCGCTATGGCGGCAACCTGCCGCGCCTGCTCGGGATTGCTGCGGCCATCCTGTGTTCCTTCACCTATGTGGTGGCCCAGATATCGGGCGTGGGTCTGATCACCTCGCGCCTGACCGGTGTGGCTTTCGAGCTCGGGATATTCCTCGGACTGGGCGGTATCCTGGTGTGCTCCTTCCTGGGCGGCATGCGTGCCGTGACCTGGACCCAGGTGGCGCAATACATTGTGCTGATCGTGGCCTACATGCTGCCGGTGGTGTGGCTGTCGGTCAAACAGACGGGGGTTCCGGTGCCCCAGGCCATTTACGGGTTTCAGCTTGAAAAGGTGACGGCCAAGGAAAAGCTGCTCGCGAACGATCCCAAAGAGCTGGAGGTGCGCGAGATCTACAAAGCCCGTTCGATCGAACTCGCCGCCAAGCTGGAAAACCCCGCGGTCGCCCTGGTGGGGGCCAAAGCGGCTGCTGAAGCGAAGCTCGCCGAATTGCGCTCGGCGAATGCGCCGTCGTCACAGATATCGGTCGCCGAAAAAGCCTTGTCGGCCTTGCCAAGGGATGCCGCTTCGGCCCGGGTCACCTGGACCCGCGCCAAGGTCGAAGCCGACGCCAAGTCATTGCCGCTCAACGGCATGCCAGCGCACGCAGCCCAGTTTGCCGGGGACCCCGATGGCAACGCCGAGGACCGAAAGACCTACGACGAATCGCGCCGCAACTTCCTGGCGCTGATCTTCTGCCTCATGGTGGGCACCGCAGCGCTGCCCCACATCCTGATGCGCTACTACACCGTGCCCAGCGTGAAGGAGGCCCGGCAATCGGTGACCTGGTCGCTGTTTTTCATCTTCCTGCTGTACTTCACCGCACCGGCGCTGGCCGTGCTGGTGAAATTCGAGGTGTTCCACGTGCTGATCGGCACGCCGTTTGACCAGTTGCCCCAGTGGGTGTCCGCCTGGAACAAGGTCGATCCTTCGCTGCTGTCGGTGACCGACATCAACAAGGACGGGCTGTTGCAGCTCAATGAAATGTCCATCGGTGGCGACATCATCGTGCTGGCCACCGCAGAGATTGGCGGCTTGCCCTATGTGATCTCCGGTCTGGTGGCCGCTGGCGGCCTGGCCGCAGCGCTGTCCACCGCCGACGGGCTGTTGCTGACGATTGCCAACGCGCTGTCTCACGACCTTTACTACAAGATGATCGATCCCAACGCGTCCACCGCGCGCCGGGTCACCATCTCCAAGGTGCTGCTGCTCATGGTGGCCCTGGTGGCGGCGTATGTGGCGGCGCAGAAGCCGGCGGACATCCTGTTCCTCGTCTCTGCCGCGTTTTCATTCGCGGCGGCGGCGTTCTTTCCCGCACTTGTCCTGGGCATTTTCTGGAAACGTGCCACCGGCATCGCCGCGGCCCTGGGCATGATCGCGGGTCTGGGCGTCACCTTCTACTACATGGTGACCACGCAGCCGTGGTTGCGCGATGTGTTCGGGGTCACCTCGCCGGTGGAGCTCTGGTTCGGCATCCTGCCGATTTCTGCCGGCGTGTTTGGTGTGCCCCTGGGCTTCGTCGTGATCATTCTGGTGAGTCTGGTCACGCCGCCGCCGAGTCGCGATGTGCAGGATCTGGTGGAGCACGTTCGCTACCCCCGGCGCTAGGCGCCGGCGCCATTGCCCAGCTTCGGCCCGTTTGATCTCGCCAGTTCGTTTTACAGACCGCCTGGATCTTTGCTAGAATCGCGGGCTTGCCTTGCTGCACCCCAAACAGACGCTGGGGGCGGCTTTTTTATCCAAAAGGAGAGTCTATGCGTCATTACGAAATCGTTTTGCTGATCCATCCGGATCAAAGCGAACAGGTTCCAGCCATGCTGGAGCGCTACAAGGGCATGATCACGGCCGGCGGCGGCAAGATCCACCGCGTTGAAGATTGGGGCCGTCGCCAGATGGTTTACCAGATCAACAAGCTGTCCAAAGCCCACTACCTGTGTGTCAACATCGAGGCCGATCAGGCTGTGATGGCTGAACTGGAGCACGCCTTCAAGTTCAACGACGCCGTGCTGCGCCACCTGACCGTGCTCAAGAAGAAAGCCGAAACCGGCCCTTCGAGCATGATGAAGTCGGTCGAGCGTGAAGAAGCCCGCAAGCTTCAACAGCCCGCCCACGGCAACCAGGAACAGCGAGTCCAGGCCGCCTGATCCCGGGCGTGTCATCGTCAGCGGTCAACCGGTGTCAATTGTCCGCCGTGGTGGTGCAGGTTCAGAGCCTGCGCTACACACCGGCAGGCATCCCGGCCGTCAACCTCGTGCTGGAGCACGAGTCAACGGTCACCGAAATGGACACCCCGCGACTGGTGAAACTGCAACTGAGGGCTGTGGCCTTCGGAGCCCAGGCTGAAACACTGTCCCGACAGGGGCTTGATTCGGTTTGTGAGTTTCACGGTTTTCTGGCGAATGCACGCAACGGCAAAGGCGTCGTGTTTCATATCCAAGATTTCAGCAAGACATAGGAAAGGCCCATCATGGCTGCACCGAAACGTTTCAACAAAGACAAGCGCCCCAAGCGCAACACCCAATCGCTGCTGTTCAAGCGCAAGCGCTTCTGCCGCTTCACTGTGGCGAACGTCGAAGAAGTCGACTACAAGGACATCGATGTCCTGCGTGACTTCATCGCCGAAAACGGCAAGATCATCCCCGCGCGCCTGACCGGCACCCGCGCCTTCTACCAGCGCCAGGTCAACACGGCCATCAAGCGCGCACGCTTCCTGGCCATGCTGCCTTACAGCGACCAGCACCGCGTCTGAAAGAGAGCCTGACATGCAAATCATCCTGCTCGACAAAGTTGTCAATCTCGGCGCCCTGGGCGATGTGGTCAAGGTCAAGGACGGCTACGCCCGCAACTTCCTGATCCCGGCCGGCCGTGCCCGCCGCGCCACGCAAAATGCCATCGCCGAATTCGAAGCCCGCCGTGCGGAACTCGAAAAAGTGGCGGCGACCAAGCTGGCTGAAGCCCAGGCCCTGGGTGAAAAGCTGGCTGCTGTGACCATCAAGCTGTCGCAAAAAGCCGGTGTGGACGGTCGCCTGTTTGGCTCCGTCACCAACCACGACGTGTCCGAAGAGCTGAACAAGCAAGGCTTCTCTGTGGTCAAGTCGCAAGTTCGCATGCCCAACGGTCCGTTGAAGAATGCGGGTGACTACACCGTGAGCGTCAACCTGCACACCGACGTCACCATCGACGTCGCTGTTTCGGTGCTCGGCGAAACCGCCTGATCGCCCGCATCCATCCAGGCAGTTCACTGCCAGGATGGAACAGAAGCCGCCGCCTTCGGGTTGGCGGCTTTTTTGTTTCCGGCGCTGCGTCCCGCCCATCGGCTGGAGCGACTTGTCCCACGAAATCCTTCGCCTTTGCACCGGTTGTCCACAGGTTTGTCCCATGACACACGGGCGGCCGCGACGTACCATTGAAGGCCCTTCAGGAAAGCCATGTCCTCCGCATTCTCCAGTCCCCTTTCTTCATTTGACGCCGGTCTTGACGAGGTCGATTTCGGTGCCGACCGGCAGATCGCCCAGTTGCGCGTTCCACCGCATTCCATCGAGGCCGAATCCAGTGTGCTGGGCGGCCTGCTGCTCGACAACCACGCCTGGGACCGCGTGGCCGATCTGGTCAACGATTCCGACTTCTACCGCTACGAACACCGCCTGACGTATTCCGCCATCGCCTCGCTGGTCAATGCCAGCAAGCCGGCCGACGTGGTCACGGTGTTCGAGCACCTGCAGAACCTGGGCAAGGCCGACGAGGCCGGTGGTCTGGCCTACCTGAACTCGCTGGCTCAATACGTGCCCAGCGCGGCCAACATCCGCCGTTACGCCGAGATCGTGCGCGAACGCGCCATCCTGCGAAAACTGGTCGCCGCCAGCGATGAAATCGCCACCGCGGCCTTCAATCCGCAAGGCCGGCAGGTCGCCAAGATCCTGGACGAAGCCGAGCAGAAGATCTTCAAGATCGGTGAAGAAGGCTCGCGCATGAAGGAGGGCTTCCAGGGCATGGACACGCTCGTGGTCGATCTGCTGGACCGCGTGCAGGAAATGGCCGACAACCCGATGGACGTGACGGGCGTGCCCACCGGTTTCATCGACCTGGATCGCATGACCTCGGGCCTGCAGGCGGGGGATCTGGTGGTGCTGGCGGCTCGTCCGTCCATGGGCAAGACGGCGTTCGCCATCAACATCGCCGAACACGTGGCCTTGAACGAGGGGCTGCCGGTGGCCGTGTTCTCCATGGAAATGGGCGCCTCCCAGCTCGCGGTGCGTATCGTCGGTTCCATCGGTCGCATCAACCAGGGCCACCTGCGCACCGGCAAGCTGACCGACGACGAATGGCCCCGTCTCACCGAAGCCATCGAGAAGCTGCGCAACGTGTCGCTGCACATCGACGAGACACCGGGCCTGACCCCCAGCGAACTGCGCGCCAACGCGCGGCGCCTCTCGCGCCAGTGCGGCAAGCTCGGCCTGATCGTGGTCGACTACCTGCAGCTCATGAGTGGCTCGGGTGCAGCCGGGGGGGACAACCGTGCGACCGAGCTGGGTGAAATCTCGCGGGGCCTGAAGATGCTGGCCAAGGAACTGCAGTGTCCGGTGATCGCGCTCTCCCAGCTCAACCGCTCGGTCGAGCAGCGCACCGACAAACGCCCCATGATGAGCGACCTGCGCGAATCCGGTGCCATCGAGCAGGATGCGGACATCATCATGTTCATCTACCGCGATGACTACTACAACCGCGAAACGTCCAAGGAACCCGGCGTGGCCGAGATCATCATCGGCAAGCAGCGTAACGGCCCCACCGGCGTCGTCAAACTGACCTTCCTGAACACACTCACACGTTTTGAGAGTCTCGCTGGCGGCGGGGATTTCTGATCCCGGTTCGCTGAACGCAATAAAAAAAAGCCCGACCGAAGTCGGGCTTTTTTTATTGTGTGTCAGGCGGTTACAGCACTTCGGAAGCAAAGTCCGCCAGTCGCGAACGTTCGCCGCGCGCGAGCGTGATGTGCCCGCCGTGCGGCCAGCCCTTGAAGCGGTCCACCGCGTAGGTCAGGCCCGACGACCCTTCGGTCAGGTAAGGCGTGTCGATCTGCGCCAGGTTGCCCATGCAGATGATCTTGGTGCCGGGGCCGGCGCGCGTGATCAGGGTCTTCATCTGCTTGGGCGTCAGGTTCTGAGCCTCGTCGATGATGACGTACTTGTTCATGAAGGTGCGCCCGCGCATGAAGTTCATGCTCTTGACCTTGATGCGGCTTCGGATCAGCTCGTTGGTGGCGGCACGGCCCCATTCGCCGGCATTGCCGCCATCGCCCTTGGCCAGGAATTCCAGGTTGTCGTCGAGCGCGCCCATCCAGGGACCCATCTTTTCTTCTTCGGTGCCGGGCAGGAAGCCGATGTCTTCACCCACGCTCACCGTGGCGCGGGTCATGATGATTTCGGTGTAGCGGCGGTCATCCAGCACCTGGGTCAGGCCGCTGGCCAGCGCCATCAGCGTCTTGCCGGTGCCGGCCGTGCCGGCCAGGGTGACGAAATCGACCTCGGGGTCCATCAGGATGTTGAGCGCGAAGTTCTGTTCACGGTTGCGGCTGGTGACGCCCCAGACGGCATTTTTCAGGTGCGTGAAGTCCTTGAGCGTCTTGAGGACCGCGGTCTTGTCCCGGATTTCGGTCACGCGGGCGTACAGCGAGGGTTCGCCAGGCGCTTCGAAGTACACAAACTGGTTGATGTAGAACTGGCTCACCGCCGGACCGCTGACGCGGTAGAAGGTGTGGCTGCCACTGGCCCAGCTCTCGATCGTCTTGCTCTGGCGGGTCCAGAAGTCCTGCGGCAGGGCCAAGGCACCGGCGTAGAGCAGTTCACCGTCATCCAGGGTCTTGTCGTTCTGGTAGTCCTCGGCGGCCAGACCCAGTGCACGGGCCTTGACCCGCATGTTGATGTCCTTGGACACCAGGATCACTTCACGCTGAGGGTGCTTGTCGCGCAGGGCGTGTACAACACCCAGGATCTGGTTGTCGGCCTTGCCCTGGGGCAGGCTGGCAGGCAACTGGGCGTCCAGCGGTTCGGTCTGGAAAAACAGCAAGCCGCGTGCAGACAGGTGGCCGGTGGCCGAGAGCTTGAGGCCGCGTGTCATGTCGCCGCCTTGCTGCGCGACCAGGGCATCGAGCGTGCGGCTGGTCTGGCGGCCGTTGCGGGCGACTTCCGTCATGCCTTTCTTGTGGCCGTCGAGCTCTTCGAGCACGATCATGGGCAGGAAGATGTCGTGTTCCTCGAAGCGGAACAGGCTCATCGGGTCGTGCAGCAGCACGTTGGTGTCCAGCACGAACAAGCGGGCCGGTCCGGTTGACCCGCCGGATTTGGCGCGCCCTGCGCGGCGGTTGCTGGCCACGGGCGAAGCGCGCGACACGGTCTCGCTGGCGACCGGCGGTTTGCCCGTTGGCTGAGGCGCACGGAATTCGACCGGTTGGCGCTCTGCAGCCGGGGTGGCGGGAGCGGGCGCCCGCGCGGCGGGTTGGGATGGCACCGGGGCCAATTCGGGCTTTCGCTCACGGCCACGGGACCGCGCACCGGCTTTTGCAGTCGGTGCCTCGCTGGCGGGTGCCGCAGGAGCGGCACGCAAGGGGGTGACCACGCGCTCGGGTTCCGGAGAAAAGTTGATCAACTCTTCAGATGCCCTGAGGCTGTAGGCATCGGAGGCAAGCAGGGCGGCGCGTTTGGAGGGGGCTGGAGGCAGTGGCATGGAAGGCTTGGTGGTTCAGCGCTGGGCCGGAAAGCAAAAAGCCGCCGGGAAGACCGGGCGGCTTTTTGGGCTGCATAGGGCAGAGAAAGAAGGGCGGGCGAAGGGTCTTCCCAATGTCATGAACCCATTATGCACGAGCCCTGTGACGGGCAAATTCCGCCGCCACCGGCGGTGTGGTTAAGTTCAGACGGCCTTTTTCAGGGTCTTGACGGCTTTCAGCACATCTTCGACATGGCCCGGCACTTTCAGGCCACGCCATTCCTGCTTGAGCACACCATCGGCGCCAATGAGGAAGGTGCTGCGTTCGATGCCCTTGACCTTCTTGCCGTACATGATCTTGTTCTTGACCACGCCGAACATGTGGCACATCTTTTCTTCTGTGTCGGCGATCAGTTCGAACGGCAACTCAAGTTTGGTTTTGAAGTCATCGTGGGACTTCATGTTGTCGCGCGAGACGCCGAAAACATGGGCGCCAGCCTTGACGAAGTCTTTGTACTTGTCGCGGAATTGCATGGCCTCGGTGGTGCAGCCGGGCGTGTTGTCTTTCGGGTAAAAATACAGCACGACGGTCTGGCCGAGGTGAGTCTGGTTGCTGACTTTGATGCCGCTGGTGGCCAGGGCTTCAAATTCGGGAATGGGTTTGTTGACAACGACTGCCATACTGCGTGGACCCCTGACGTAAGTTGGTGGTGATTCGTTGGCTTCCCGGGTGCATCGAGCAGGCCACGGGCGGCGTGCACCCAATGGCTGTCAAAGCAGGAAACAATCCGGTATTTTACCCTGAACAGGGGTGCCGGGCCGAGAATGGACCCGAATGGACCGCTCGGTACCTGGGTATTCAGGTGCCAATCAGCAGGGCGGCCAGCACCCGCCGGCCTTCGCCCGCGAGGATGTTGTAGGTGCGGCAGGCCGCCAGGGTGTCCATGGTTTCTACGCCGATGCGCTGGTTGATCAGGCACTCCAGCATGCCTGGACGCACGAACCGCAGGCGCGGGCCACTGCCAAACACCACCAGCTCGGGCTTCACAGGTGAGCAGCTCAGCAGTTGCTCGAAATGCGCGGGCTTGAGGTCTTCGAACCGCTCGCAGGCCCAAGGCAGCAACTCCCCGGACGACGCGAGGATGAGGCTTTGCGTGTGGCGCTGACCGTTGATCGCGATCCATCCATCGCCGTAAGCGTTGATGGTGTGCAGATCGGGCTTGTCAGCGTGCAGTTTCATGGGGAAGTCGGGCGCAGGAATGGGGCGGAGCGTGCACGGATACGGTGAAGAACTGTGGTCAAATTGCAGGTTTTCCCTACAAGACGCACCGTAATATAGCGCCCAGCGCCATAGCCCGGCTCTCCACCTCTTTCTACGGCCCCCAAGCGGGAGGGACTTTGAAAACCATCCAGAAATCCGCCAAGCTCGCCAACGTCTGCTACGACATTCGCGGTCCCATCATGGACGCCGCGCGCCAGATGGAAGAAGAGGGCCACAAGATCATCCGCCTGAACATCGGCAACCTGGCGGTGTTTGGTTTTGATGCCCCTGAGGAAATCCAGCAGGACATGATCCGCAACCTGCCGAACTCGGCGGGGTACTCGGACAGCAAGGGCATTTTTGCGGCGCGCAAGGCGGTGATGCACGAGACGCAGAAACAGGGCGTCAAGGGCGTGACGCTGGATGACATCTACCTCGGCAACGGCGCCAGCGAGCTGATCGTGATGGCCACCAACGCCTTGCTCGACGATGGCGACGAGCTGCTGCTGCCATCGCCCGACTACCCGCTGTGGACGGCGGCGGTCAGCCTCTCGGGTGGCACGCCGGTGCACTACATGTGCGACGAGTCGAATGGCTGGATGCCCGACCTGGACGACATCCGCCGCAAGATCACACCGGCCACCAAGGGCATCGTGGTGATCAACCCCAACAACCCGACCGGCGCACTGTATTCCGACGAACTGCTCCTGGCGATCGTGGCGATCGCGCGCGAGCACGGTCTGGTGATCTTCGCCGACGAGGTGTACGACAAGGTGCTCTACGACGGCGTGAAACACACGGCGCTGGGCAGCCTGTCGGAAGACGTGCTGACCCTGACCTTCAACTCCCTGTCCAAGAGCTACCGCTCCTGCGGTTACCGGGCGGGCTGGATGATCGTCTCGGGCGACAAGAAGCCGGCCCGGGACTACATCGAGGGCCTGAACATGCTCTCGAACATGCGCCTGTGCGCCAACGTGCCGGGCCAGTGGGCGATCCAGACCGCGCTCGGTGGCTACCAGAGCATCAACGATCTGGTGTGTGAAGGTGGTCGGTTGCGCCGCCAGCGCGACCTGGCCTACGAACTGATCACCGCCATTCCGGGCGTCAGCTGTGTCAAGCCGACGGCGGCGCTCTACATGTTCCCGCGCCTTGACCCGGCGATGTACCCGGTTGAAGACGACCAGCAGCTGTTCCTGGAGCTGCTGCAGGAAACCCGTGTGATGCTGGTGCAGGGCTCGGGCTTCAATTACCCGGACAACCAGCACTTCCGCATCGTTTTCCTGCCGCACGAGGACGATCTGCGCGAAGCCATTGGTCGCGTGGCCAAGTTCTTCGAAGGCTGGCGCAAGCGCCACGCGCCCGTGCACGCATCAATCGCCCCCGCAATGGGCAACACCGCCAGTCTGGCCGTTCCCTAAACTGGGTGCCCCGGGCGATGGCATGGCCTGGCACCGATATTTTTGAAGTCGAGAGTTAACAACGATGAAACCGATCCAAGTAGGCCTGCTGGGCATAGGCACCGTGGGCAGCGGCACGTTCAACGTGCTGCAGCGCAACCAGGAAGAAATCAAGCGCCGCGCTGGCCGTGGCATTGAGATCACCATGGTGGCCGACCTTGATGTGGCGCGTGCGCAGAGCATCGTCGGCCCGGACGTGAAGGTGGTGAACGACGCGCGCGCCGTGATCGCCAATCCCGAGATCGACATCGTGATCGAGTTGATCGGCGGCTACGGCATCGCCAAGGCACTGGTGATGGAAGCCATTGCGGCCGGCAAACACGTGGTCACCGCCAACAAGGCGCTGCTGGCCGTGCACGGCACCGAGATCTTCGCTGCTGCGTCGGCCAAGGGCGTGATGGTGGCGTTTGAAGCGGCCGTGGCTGGTGGCATTCCCATCATCAAGGCGCTGCGCGAAGGCCTCACCGCCAACAGCATCCAGTGGATCGCCGGCATCATCAACGGCACGACCAACTTCATCCTGTCCGAGATGCGCGACAAGGGCCTGGACTTCGACGTCGTGCTCAAGGAGGCGCAGCGCCTGGGCTACGCCGAAGCCGATCCGACCTTCGACATCGAGGGTGTGGACGCGGCGCACAAGGTCACGTTGATGAGCGCGATCGCCTTCGGCATCCCGGTGCAGTTCGACAAGGCTTACGTGGAGGGCATCACGAAGCTGGGCGCCACCGACATCAAATACGCCGAACAGCTGGGCTACCGCATCAAGCTGCTGGGCATCACCAAGCGCACGGCCAAGGGCATTGAGTTGCGCGTGCACCCGAGCCTGGTGCCGTCCAAGCGGCTGATCGCCAACGTCGAAGGTGCGATGAACGCCGTGGTGGTACAGGGCGATGCCGTGGGCACCACGCTGTACTACGGCAAGGGCGCAGGCAGTGAACCCACCGCCTCGGCCGTGATCGCCGATCTGGTGGACATCACCCGCCTGCACACCGCCGACCCGCTGCACCGCGTGCCGCACCTGGCGTTCCAGCCCGACGCCATGAGCGACCTGGCGGTGTTGCCCATGAGCGAGGTGGTGACGAGTTATTACCTGCGCCTGCGCGTGGCCGATGAAGCCGGCGTGCTGGCCCAGGTGACGGGCCTGCTGGCCAACGCCGGCATCAGCATCGACGCGGTGCTGCAGCGCGAGGCCGATGAAGTGGGCGGCGAAGGCTCGACCCAGACCGATCTGATCATCCTCACGCACGACATCCGTGAAGGCGCCATGAACGACGTGCTCGCGCAGATGCAGGCGCTGCCGAGCGTGCTCGCACCCATCACGCGGATTCGAAAAGAAGAACTGAACTGAGATGCTGTACCTCTCCACCCGTGGCCACCCGGACCGCAAACACTTCTGCGAAATCCTGCTTGAGGGGCTGGCCCCCGATGGCGGTCTGTATTTGCCCGAGCGCTACCCGCAGGTGGAAGCCGCCACACTGGCGCGCTGGCGCTCGGTGTTCAACGGCGGTGCGGCCGGTGGTTACGCCGCGCTGGCGTTTGAGGTGCTGTCGCTCTACATCGACGACATCCCTGCGGCCGACCTGAAGGCGCTGTGCGACAAGACCTACACCGAAGCGGTGTATGGCACCGCGGCCATCGTGCCACTGAAGCAACTGGAAGATGGCTTCTACCTCGAAGCCCTGTCCAACGGCCCGACGCTGGCGTTCAAGGACATGGCCATGCAATTGCTGGGCAACCTGTTCGAGTACGAGCTGGCGCGCCGCGGCGAAGAGCTGAACATCCTCGGCGCCACCTCGGGCGATACCGGCAGCGCGGCTGAGTACGCGATGCGGGGCAAGCAGGGCGTGCGCGTCTTCATGCTGAGTCCGCACGGCCGCATGAGCCCGTTCCAGCAGGCGCAGATGTTCAGCCTGATGGATCAGAACATCCACAACATTGCGATCGAAGGCGTGTTCGACGATTGCCAGGACATCGTCAAGAACGTGTCGAACGACCTGGCTTTCAAGCGCCAGTACAAGATCGGCACCGTCAACTCGATCAACTGGGCGCGCCTGCTGGCGCAGGTTGTTTACTACTTCGCCGGCTATTTCCAGGCGACCACGGGCGACGACCAGAAGGTCAATTTCACCGTGCCCAGCGGCAACTTCGGCAACGTCTGCGCCGGCCATGTGGCACGTCAGATGGGCCTGCCGATCCAGACGCTGGTGGTGGCGACCAACGAAAACGACGTGCTCGACGAGTTCTTTCGCACCGGCGTCTACCGCGTGCGCGCCAGTGCCGACACGCACGAGACCTCCAGCCCGTCGATGGACATTTCCAAGGCCAGCAATTTCGAGCGTTTCGTGTTCGATCTGCTGGGCCGCGACGGCGCGCGCGTCAAGGCGCTGTTTGGCGAGGCATTGAACAAGGAAGGCCGTTTTGATCTGGGCGCCGACCCGGTTTTCGCCGAAGCCGCCAGCCACTACGGGTTTGTCAGCGGCAAGAGCACACACGCCGACCGCCTGGCCACCATCAAGGACACCTTCGATCGCTTCGGCGTGATGATCGACACCCACACCGCCGACGGCGTGAAGGTCGCGCGCGAGCATTTGAATGCGGCGGCGCCGATGATCGTGCTGGAAACCGCCTTGCCCATCAAGTTCGCCGAGACCATCGTCGAAGCCCTGGGGCGCCAGCCTGATCGTCCGGCGAAGTTCGACGGCATCGAAGCCCTGCCCAAGCGCGTGCAGGTGATGCCGGCCGACACATCGGCGGTGCAGCGCTACATCGTCCAGCATTGCCCCGCGGCGTGATGCCCGGGCGTCGGCAGCGGGCATGAAAGTCGTCGGCTTTGCAGGCTTTTCCGGTGCGGGCAAGACCACGCTGGTTGAGCAGCTGATCCCAGTCCTGCGTCAGCGGGGCCTGCGGGTCTCGGTGGTCAAACATGTGCACCATGGTTTTGAAATTGACCACCCGGGCAAAGACACCTGGCGCCATCGCGAGGCCGGCGCCTACGAGGTGGTGGCCGCGTCGCCGCAGCGCATGGTGCTGATGCGCGAATTCGAGCGGCCACTGGAGTTGACGGTGCACGACGTGATTCGCACGCTGCATCCGGGTGTGGACTGGGTGCTGGTCGAGGGCTACCGCGACAGCAACCTGCTCAAGGTCGAGGTCTGGCGTGCGGCCACCGGCAAGCCCGTGCTGTACCCGGACGATCCCTTTGTCGCAGCCATCGCCACCGACAGCGCGGATCAGTTGCCGCAGACCACCCTGCGCCCGGTGCTGAATTTGAACGACGCCGCTGCCGTGGCCGGCTGGCTGCTCGACAATGAAGATCGTTTTGACTATGTTCCCGAGGCCTACATCTGACCCGGCGGACATGCCCATCCACCGACCCTGACGCCATGAACGCTTCTGTACCGCCCGCACGGGCTCCCTTGATGGCGCTGGACGCTGCGTTGACCGACTTGCTCGAGCGGGTCGTTCCGTTGTCCCGGATCGAGACGGTGGCCGCGTTCGAGGCCGATGGCCGCGTGCTGGCCAGCGATCTGATCTCCGGACTGCAGGTGCCGCCGCAGGACAACTCGTCCATGGACGGATATGCCGTCAACACGGCCGACGTGACCGAAAAAGGCGTGGTGCTGACGGTGTCGCAGCGCATCGCGGCCGGTCATGCGGCCGAGCTGCTGCACCCCGGCACGTGCGCGCGCATCTTCACGGGTGCGCCCATGCCCTCGGGAGCCGACGCGGTGGTGATGCAGGAGGACACCCGCGAGGTCGGGGGCGATCTGCATGCGGTGCACATCGACGCCGTGCCGACCTCTGGCCAGTGGGTGCGTCGCGCCGGCGAAGACGTGACGCGTGGGGCGGTGGTCTTGCCGCGCGGTACGCGGCTTTCCCCGGCCAGTCTGGGGCTGGCGGCCAGCATCGGCTGCGCCCAGCTGCCGGTGATGGTGCGTCCGCGCGTGGCCCTGTTTTCCACCGGCGACGAACTCGTGATGCCGGGCGAGGTGGCTCCCCAGGACATGAAGCCCGGGGCGATCTACAACTCCAACCGCTTTTTCCTGCGCACGCTGCTGCAGCGCCTGGGCTGCGAAGTGAGCGACCTGGGCATCGTGCCGGACAAGCGCGACCTGACACTGGCCGCGCTCAAGACCGCGGCCGACCACCACGACCTGATCCTCACCAGCGGCGGCGTCTCGGTGGGCGAAGAAGACCACATCAAGCCGTCCGTTCAGCAGCTGGGCAGCCTTGACCTGTGGCAGATCGCCATGAAGCCGGGCAAACCTTTCGCGTATGGCACGGTGCGGCGTGATGCGGGGGCCGGGGCCGACGCGGCGCAGCCCTGCCACTTTATTGGCCTGCCGGGCAACCCGGTGTCCAGTTTCGTCACCTTCCTGCTGCTGGTGCGGCCCTTCCTGCTGCGGCTGCAGGGAGCCGAAGTGCCTGGCTTGCAGCCAGTGAAGTTGCCCGCCCACTTCGACCTGACACGTGCCGATAGGCGCCGCGAGTTCCTGCGCGTGCGCCGCAACGCCGACGGCGGCCTGGACCTGTTTCCCAACCAGAGCTCGGGCGTGTTGACGTCCGCTGTCTGGGGCGATGGTCTGGTCGACAACCCCGCGGGCAGCACCATCGCCCGGGGCGATCTGGTGTCCTATCTGTCTTTTGCCGACCTGCTGCTCTGAAAGCCTATCCCGTGAAGATTCAACTGCGCTATTTCGCCTCCATTCGCGAAGCTGTCGGCACCGGCAGCGAGTCGCTGGACACGGCGGCCGGCACGCTGGCTGTCCTGCGCGACGAGCTGATTGCGCGAGGTGGTGCCTACGCCGAGGCGCTGGCGCGTGGCCGGGCGGTGCGTGTGTCGCTCAACCAGACCATGACCGACGAAGCCGCCGCGCTCAGCGAAGGCGCGGAAGTGGCCTTTTTCCCGCCCGTGACCGGAGGCTGAGCATGAACGCCCGCGTCAGCATCCAGACCCAGGACTTCGACCTCAGCACCGAGGTCGCCCGGCTGCGCGAGCAGGACAAGCGCGTGGGTGCCATCTGCACCTTCGTTGGCACGGTCCGTGACCGCAACGATGGCCAGAGCATCAGCACCATGGAGCTGGAGCACTACCCGGGCATGACCGAGAAGAGCATAGAAGCCATGATCGACGAGGCGTTCAAACGCTTCGACATCTACGCCGCGCGCGTGATTCACCGCGTCGGCCTGCTGCAGCCGCTGGACCAGATCGTGCTGGTCGCCGTGACCTCCGCGCACCGGGGCGAGAGCTTCCAGGCCTGCGAGTTCCTGATGGACTACCTCAAGACCCAGGCGCCGTTCTGGAAGAAAGAACAGACGCCGGAGGGTGCACGCTGGGTGGATGCGCGGGTCAGCGACGACGCGGCGCTGGCCAAGTGGGGCATCCAGAGTCAGAACGCCTGACCGCCCCTGCTGACATGGCGCCCACGATCCTTTCCGACGCCGATATCGAGGCCATCGAGCGCGCCACGCTCGATGCCGTGTCGCCCGAGCGCGTGGAGTCGCTGCCCGGCTGGTTGCTGCCCATGGACAGCGGCACCGTGGGCCGTGCCCGCAGTGCTGTCCCTCTGAGCCATGCCGCGGCCGACCCGGCGGTGCTCGACGACATCCTCGAACGCTACGCCGACCAGGGTTTCGTGCCGGCCTTCCGCCTGCCCGATGGACCGGCCTTCGAAGCCCTGTACCGGGGGCTGCAAGCGCGGGGCTTCGCGCGCGCCCAGCCGACGCTGACGCAGTGTGGCCGTGTACAGGACCTGCGGATGGCGCAGACCGGGCCGGTGGCGGACCTTGCGGACACGCCCGACGCCGCCTGGATGGCGATGTTCCTGGGCGAAGGCCTGGACCCGGTGGATGGTGCGAGCCGTGCCCGCTCGCTGAGCCGGGCCACCGGGACGCTGTTTGCCAGCCTGCGCGAAGACGGGCAGACGGTGGCCTGTGGCGCCGCGGCCTATGGGCACGGCTGGCTCAGCGTGCACGGCATGCGCACCGTCGCCTCGCACCGGGGCCGGGGCCTGGCCGGGCGGGTGTTGCAGGCCATGGCCGAAGAGGCCTTGCGCCGCGGGATTCACCGGGTGTTTCTCCAGGTCGTCTCGGACAACGGGCCGGCACTCGCGCTGTACCGCCGGCTGGGTCTGAACACCGCCTGGACCTACGCCTACTGGCGCCGCTGAGCGGCGCCGGTCCAGACGGCCCCCAGAGGGCGGGGATCGGCTGATCTGCGTCAAGACGATGTGGTGCACGCGGGTGCAAGCTGGAATGATCACCTTGAAAACCCGGGGAATCGCTCCAAATGCCGGGTAATCAAATTTTCCGGAGAGCTCTTTCATGCGACTCGACAAACTCACCACCAAGTTCCAGGAAGCCCTGAGCGAAGCCCAGACCCTGGCGCTCGGCAACGACAACGCCTACATCGACCCGGCCCACCTGCTGCTGGCCATGCTGCGCCAGGCCGACGGCCCGCAGTCGCTGCTGCAGCGCGCGGGCGTGAACGTCCAGGGCCTGGCCAAGGCCGCCGAGGCGGCTGTGAAGCGCCTGCCCGAAGTGCAGGGCCAGGAGCAGGTGCAGGTCGGATCCGATCTGGCCAAGCTGCTGCAGGCCACCGAAAGGGAAGCCATCAAGCGCGGTGACGAGTTCATTGCCGGCGAGCTGTTCCTGCTCGCCGTGGCCGACAGCAAGGGCGATCTCGGCCGCATCGCGAACGAAAATGGCCTGACCCGCAAGAGCCTGGAAAGCGCGATCACGGCGGTGCGCGGCGGCCAGAAGATGGACAACCCCGAGGCCGAGGGCCAGCGGGAAGCGCTGAAGAAATACACCATGGACCTGACCGAGCGCGCCCGCCTGGGCAAGCTCGATCCGGTGATCGGTCGCGACGACGAGATCCGCCGCGCCATCCAGGTGCTGCAGCGCCGCACCAAGAACAACCCGGTGCTGATCGGCGAACCCGGCGTGGGCAAGACCGCGATCGTCGAAGGCCTGGCCCAGCGCATCGTCGCCGGCGAAGTGCCCGATTCGCTCAAGGGCAAGCGTGTGCTGTCGCTCGACATGGCCGCGCTGCTGGCTGGCGCCAAGTTCCGCGGCGAATTTGAAGAGCGCCTGAAGACGGTGCTCAACGAACTGGCCAAGGACGAAGGCCAGACCATCGTTTTCATCGACGAACTGCACACCATGGTGGGGGCGGGCAAGGCCGAAGGCGCTATGGACGCGGGCAACATGCTCAAGCCCGCTCTGGCGCGCGGCGAGTTGCACTGCGTGGGCGCGACCACGCTGGACGAATACCGCAAGTACATCGAGAAAGACGCCGCGCTGGAGCGCCGCTTCCAGAAAATTCTGGTGGGCGAGCCGACGGTGGAGGCGACCATCGCCATCCTGCGCGGCCTGAAGGAACGCTACCAGGTGCACCACGGCGTGGACATCACCGACCCGGCCATCGTGGCTGCGGCCGAGCTCAGCCACCGCTACATCACCGACCGTTTCCTGCCCGACAAGGCGATCGACCTGATCGACGAGGCGGCGGCCAAGATCAAGATCGAACTCGACTCCAAGCCCGAGGTGATGGACAAGCTCGACCGCCGGCTGATCCAGCTGCAGATCGAGCGCGAAGCCGTCAAGAAAGAAAAGGACGAAGCCTCGCAAAAGCGGCTGACCCTGATTGAAGAAGAGATCACCCGGCTGCAGAAAGAGATCGCCGACCTCGACGAAATCTGGAAGTCCGAAAAGGCCACGGCCCAGGGCAGTGCCCAGGTGCGCGAAGAAATCGACCAGTTGCGCCAGCAGATCGAAAGCCTGACCCGCAAGGGCGACCTGGCCAAGGTGGCCGAGCTGCAGTACGGCAAGCTGCCCGAGTTGGAAAAGCAGCTCACGGAAGCGCAGGAAAAAGAGTCCGGCAAGGCCAAGGGCGGCGCGGGTGTGGGCCCGCAGCTGCTGCGTACCCAGGTCGGCGCCGAAGAGATCGCCGAGGTGGTGGCGCGTGCCACCGGCATCCCGGTCGCCAAGCTGATGCAGGGCGAGCGCGACAAACTGCTGGTGATGGAAGACAAGCTGCACACCCGCGTGGTGGGGCAGGACGAAGCGATCTCCGCCGTGGCCAATGCCATCCGCCGCTCGCGCTCGGGTCTGTCCGACCCGAACCGCCCCACCGGTTCCTTCCTGTTCCTCGGCCCCACCGGCGTGGGCAAGACCGAGCTGTGCAAGGCCCTGGCCGGCTTCCTGTTCGACAGTGAAGACCACCTGATCCGCATCGACATGAGCGAGTTCATGGAGAAGCATTCCGTGGCCCGCCTGATCGGTGCGCCGCCCGGCTACGTGGGTTACGAAGAAGGTGGCTACCTCACCGAAGCCGTGCGCCGCAAGCCCTACAGCGTGCTGCTGCTTGACGAGGTGGAGAAGGCGCACCCGGACGTGTTCAACGTGCTGCTGCAGGTGCTGGACGACGGCCGCCTGACCGATGGCCAGGGCCGCACCGTGGACTTCAAGAACACCGTGATCGTGATGACGAGCAACATCGGCTCGCACCTGATCCAGGCCATGGTGGGCCAGCCCTACGACGACATCAAGGAAGCCGTCTGGGGCGAGCTCAAGGACAACTTCCGGCCCGAGTTCCTGAACCGCATCGACGAGACGGTGGTGTTCCACGCGCTCGACGCAGAGCACATCGCGTCCATCGCCGGCATCCAGCTCAAGGCTTTGCAGGCCCGCCTGCAGAAGATGGATCTGCGGCTGGAGGTGGCACCCGCCGCGTTGGCCGAGCTGGCCAAGGTCGGTTTCGACCCGGTGTTCGGTGCCCGGCCGCTCAAGCGCGCGATCCAGCAGCGCATCGAGAACCCGCTCTCCAAGCTGTTGCTCGAAGGCAAGTACCCGCCGAAATCGGTGATTCCGGTCGGTGTGGATCCGGTGCGTTACCCGGGCGTGTTCGAGTTCGGCGAACCCATCGAAATGGCCTGATGAAGGAGAACCGTCGGACGGTCGTTATCGGGGGATAGACGGTCGCACTGGTAACAGGTTGTTGCCATTGCCTTGCATTCGAACAAGAGGCGGACGGTATAAATCCTGGGATATATGCCGAATTCGTCACAGTTGCTCGATCAATGTTTTGATGAGGTCGCCCGCCAGGCGAAGCCTTTGCTGGGCCGTTGCGTCGAGTCGGCGGTGGCTTCGTTGCAGGCGGCTGAAACGAAGTCCAGCGCGGTGGCCGAGCGCCAGCGCCTGGCCCAGGCCTGCTGGGGATTGACACAACGCAAAGGCGCGCTGATCGATACCTACCCGGTGCGCTTGCGCGAGGCCTTTGAGCGGGGAGGGGGCGAGGGCGGGCGAACGTCGTCGCTGGCTCTGCTGTCCGACTCGTCGTTGCTGGCGCTGGTGGACGACCTGTCGGTGTCCGAATCCCTGGAGTCGGCCCGCCTGCTGCAGGACCTGATGCCGGTGGTCGAGCAGGCCCTGACGGCGCTGGATGCGCGCATGAGTTCGCTCATCGGCTTCGAGACGGTGCAGGTGGAGAAGAACCCGCTGCGTCCCTCGGTGTTCGTGCGGGTGCTACGCGACCTCATTGCCGAGTTCGAGCGCGAGCCCGAGATCCGGTCCCTGTGGTTGCAGCACCTGGCCAGCCCGCTCGGCCGCGGGCTGTGCCAGCTCTACGAGCAACTGGCGCTGCGGCTGCAGCAGGCCAATGTGCAGGAAGCGGGCTATCGCATCCGCCTGGTGGAGGATCCGCAAGCGGGCTCGGGCCCGGCCTCAGCGCGGCGCGATCCATGGACCCGCGACGCGCAGTCTTTTGAACCCGCTGTGACCGGGCGCGGCGATCGGTATGAGGCGCTGCCGCCCATGACGGCCCTGGCTGGCACGCAGGCACGGGTGGACCATCAGGTGTTCCACGATTTCCTGGCCGACCAGGGTGACCGGTTCGAGCAGGCGCTCGATTCGGGTTATTACGACCAGTTGTTGCGCGAGCAGCGGATCGCCCAGGCCGAGGCCGATCTGCCCCTGCTGGACGAGGTGGTGGTCGATCGCGAGCGTGTGCAGTTCCGCGGCCTGCCGGTCGTTGACCGGCCTGCGCGAGCGGTCAGCATCGGTTCGCAGCTGGGAACGGACCACTGGGGCGCCTACGCCGCCCCGCACGAGCGCACGCGGGTGTTGCTCGACCTCAAGCAGCAAGCCGAGCGCGTGTCGCAGGCGGTGGGCCTGGACCTGGTTCGCAAGCTGGTCAACCAGGTGGCGCGCGATCCGCTGCTGCTGGCGCCGGTGCGCGAGGCGGTGGTGGCGCTGGAGCCGGCCCTGCTGCGGCTGGCGATGGACGACCCCCGGTTCTTCGCCAAAGACCAGCACCCGGCCCGCCTGCTGGTCGAACAGGTCGCGCAGCGCAGCTTCCGCTTCAACGACGAATTCTCGGGCGAGTTCGAGCAGTTCCATGCGCCGGTGCGCGAGGCCGTCAATGCCCTCAACGCCTTGCCCGGCGCGACGCCCGAACCCTTTGCGGTGGCGCTGGAACACCTGCGGGAAGACTGGGCAAGTGCCGACCAGGCCGAGGCGGAGGCGCAGGCGCAGCACCTGCAGGCCCTGCATTTCGCCGAAGCACGCCAGGAGCTGGCGGACCAGGTGGCGTGGGAAATCAGCCTGCGACCCGACGTGTTCAATGCGCCTGCGGCGGTGCTGGATTTTCTCTACGGCAGCTGGTCGCTGGTGATCGCGGAGGCGCAACTGCGCCATCCCGACAGCGGCCCTGACCCGCTGGGCTACCGGGCGCTGATCTCGGATCTGCTGTGGAGCGTGCGCCACGAGGTCACGCTGCACCAGCCGCGCAAGCTGATCGAGATGCTGCCGGGTCTGCTGCAGAAACTGCGAGCCGGGCTGGGCATGCTGGACAAACCGGCAGAGGAAACCCAGACCTTTTTCGATGCCTTGATCCGCTACCACGAGCCGGTGCTGGCGTTGCGCCGGGCCAGCGCCCGGTCCCAGGCCGGGACTTCGATGCCGGGGGCGCTCGAGACCCCGGTGGTTGCCTTTCCGGAAACGGACAACCTGGCCGAGGCGCCCCGGCCGCGGGTGGCAGACACGCCCTGGCTGGCGGCGCATGAGCGGGTCGAGGCCGGGTTCCAGGATGCGCCGGCTGCGGTTACACAGGTGGAGGAGGACTCAGCGGCAGCGCCGCTGTCCACCTCCAGCGAAGAGCCGGATGAAGGGTTGGAAACCGCAGGCGTGCTCGCCAGCCTGCATGTGGGTGACTGGGTGGATCTGCAGGCCAGCGGACAGTGGCTGCGCGCCCGGCTGGTCTGGGCCAACGCCCGGGCCACGCTGTTCCTGTTCACCAGCCGGGGCGGCCACCCGCACACCATGACCCGGCGCAGCTGCGAAAAGCTCATCCGCCAGCGCGGGTTGCGGCCGCTGGCGGTGCGGCCGGTGGTCGATGCCGCCATCGACGCGGTGGTCAAGGGCGTGCCCGGCGCTCCCGCTCACGCCTGCGTCGTCGCCACCGAAGCGGTTCCGGCCTGATAGGGGCACAACCCCTATCTCCGGGGCGGCGTCTTTTTTATGATGGCACCATGACCCAGACCCCGCCCGACCTCCCGATGCGCGCCCTGTTTGACGCGCAGTACCGGGCCAGCCGCTCCCAGATCGACGTGCCGCTGGCGCTTCGGCTCGACCGTTTGCAGCGCATGCGGGCCTTGATCGACGTGCACGGCGCAGCGCTGGCCGACGCGGTGCAGGCCGACTTCGGCGTGCGCTCCCTGCAACTCACCGAAGTGGCCGACTTTTTTGTGCTGCGCGCGCTGCTGGGCGATCTGGAGAAGCACACCGGCGCCTGGATGAAATCGCGGCGCGTGTCCACACCGATCTACCTGCAGCCCGCGAGCGCACACATCCAGCGCCAGCCGCTGGGCGTGATCGGGGTGATCGGCCCCTGGAACTACCCGCTGCAACTCACGCTGGGTCCGGCCGCCACGGCGCTGGCGGCGGGCAACCGCGTGATGATCAAGCCCAGCGAGCTCACGCCGCACACCTCGGCGTTGCTGGCCGAGGTGTTGAACCAGGCCTATGCGGCCGACGAGGTGTGTGTGGTGCAGGGCGGGGCGGACGTGGCGCACGAGTTCGCCAGCCTGCCGTTTGACCACCTGTTCTTCACCGGCTCCACCGCGGTCGGTCGCAAGGTGGCGGCGGCGGCGGCCGCCAACCTCACGCCGACCACGCTGGAGCTGGGCGGCAAGTCACCCTGCATCATCGACGCCTCGTGCGACATCGCCAGCGCCGCCATCAAGATTGCCCACGGCAAGCTGCTCAATGCCGGGCAGACCTGCATCGCACCCGACTACGTGCTGCTGCCGCGCGGGCGCGAGGCCGAATTCGAACAGGCGTTTGCGACGGCCGTGGTGCGCCTGTTCCCCACCATTGGCGGCAATCCCGACTACACCAGCATCGTCAGTGACCGGCACCATGCGCGCCTGCAGTCGCTGTTGTCAGAGGCCCGGACGCAGGGGGCCCGGGTGGTGGAGATTCGTGCCTCGGTTGTGGAGGGGGCACACACGGTGGCCCAGGAACGCCAGATGAACCCGGTCCTGGTGTTTGATACCCCGTCCGGTCTTCGCCTGATGCGCGAGGAGATCTTCGGCCCCATCCTGCCGGTGCTGACCTACAGAAAACTGGACGACGCCATCGCCGCCATCAACACCGGGCCACGCCCGCTGGCGCTCTACTGGTTTGGCAGCGACACCGGCGCGCGCGACCATGTGCTGCGCAACACGGTGAGTGGCGGTGTGACGGTGAACGACACCCTGCTGCACATTGCCCACGACAACCTGCCATTTGGTGGCGTGGGAGAGAGTGGCTGGGGCGCCTACCACGGTGAAACGGGCTTCCTGCGTTTCACGCAGCAGAAGTCCGTGCTGGTGCAATCGCGCTTCGCGATGGGCAGCCTGTTTTACCCGCCGTACGGCAAGCGCTTTGAACAGGTGATGGGGCTGCTCAAGCGCTGGCTCTGAGCGCCGGGGCGATCAGCTGTTGAGGGTGTTGTCCCCGTCGCTGTACATCACGAGCGGAATCGGCTGCAGGTAACCCTGGAGCTGCAGTCCGTGTGCCAGCTCGGAGACGTCATCCCCCAGCAGCATGGAAAGCTCCCGCTCGCTGCGCCGTCCATTGGCCATCAGCAGCAGGCTGTGGGCTTTGCGCCCGATCTGGCCCGGGCGTGCGAGCGCGTCCCAGGCCTTGGGTGTTTTGGCGAACCGTTCGATGCTGGCCATATGGTGCTCCCTGTGCGTGTGACTTCAGTCCAGCAAGATACGGGCCGGCCGTGACAGGGGCATGACAGGGCCGCCAGCGCCCGATGGCCGGGCACCTTGCACCGCGAGCGGGCGCTATGCTCTCGCCAGCCGCCACCGAAGCACCGACATGAAGCCCAAGAACCCCGACATCACCTTTTTCCACAACCCCGCCTGCAGCACCTCGCGCAACGTGCTGGCCATGGTCCGCGAGGCGGGCTTCGACCCGCTGGTGGTGGAGTACCTGAAGACACCCTACACGCGTGAACAGCTGGCAAACCTGTTGAAAGCCATGAACCTGCGCCCGCGCGACGTGATCCGGACCAAGGGCGATCTGTACGCGCAGCTCGATCTGGCCCGGCCCGACTGGAGCGACGACCAATTGCTCGATTTCATGGTGAACCACCCGGTGCTGGTCGAGCGGCCCATCGTCGTCACGCCGCTGGGCACGCGCCTGTGCCGGCCCAAGGAGCGGGTCTGGGAGGTGTTGCCCGTCGAGCGGCCCGCCTGATCAGGCGGACGCCGGTCGACCCGGCCCGAAGCGTGTGGGTGGCTGGCCCAGTGCGGCGCGGAACATGGCGGTGAAGGCGCTGTCGCTCGCGTAGCCGCTGGCCGCGGCCACCTGGCTCACGGGCGTGCCGCGCGCCAGCATGGGCAAGGCATGGGCCAGCACCACCTGCTGGCGCCAGCGCTGGAAACCGGTGCCCAGCTCCTCGCGAAACAGCCGCGCCAGCGTGCGTTCGCTCGCACCGCTGTGCGCCGCCCAGGCGACCAGCGTGGCGTGCTGTGCGGGTGCGTTCATCACGGCTTCGCACAGCGCGCGCAGCCGGCGGTCGCCGTGTTGCGGGTCGGGCATGGGCACACCCAGTGGCTGGGTGGGTGCGTTCGCGATCTCGGCCAGCACGAGCGTGGCCAGGGCCTGCTGCTGGGGCGCTTGCTGCGCGTGGGGCTGGTCCATGCCACGCACCAGCTCGCGCAGCAGCGGCGACACCACCAGGACGCGCGAACAGCGCCAGTCCGCTGGCACCACCGACGCGTCGATGTAGAGAGTGTGCAATTGCGAGGCTTCGAGCATGGTGACAGCGTGCCGCGCCCCCGGCGGGATCCAGACCGCGCGCGATGGCGGCACGATGGTGGTGGTTTCGAACGCGGGGGCGTTGCCGGTCGGGTCTCCTGGCGTGGACACCGTCACCTGCAGCAGGCCGCTGGCGCAACAGGCGAGCTGGCCCCAGGGGTGGTGGTGCGGCTCGAACTGGGTGTCATGCCCCATGGCGCGTGCGCGGCAGCGCACCGGCCGCGCCGGCGTGGGTTCAAAGGGGTCGGTGTCGCCGACAGGGACGGCCTGGCGCGGGCGGCGGGGTTTCATGGGTGGGGCAGGGCGGTTTGGCTGGAATTCGACAGGAATTGTCTTTTTATCGCAAAAGAGCCTTGCCTGCCCACCCTACCATTGGCCGCATGAACACCGCCACCCTGGGCGCCACAGCGCCAGTCAACCCCATTCCCCTCAAGCAGGATGCTTCCGTTATCGGGCTGGTCGGCCTGGCGCACGGCACCTCGCACTTCTCCCACCTGCTGCTCGCGCCACTGTTTCCGGTGTTCATGCGCGATTTCGGCCTGAGCTATTCCGACGTCGGTCTGCTGATGAGCATCTTTTTCATCATCTCGGGCTCGGGCCAGGCCATGGCGGGCTTCGTGGTGGACCGCATCGGCGCGCGGCCGGTGCTGTTTGTGGCGATCACGTGTTTTCTGCTGGCGGCGCTGGCCGCCTCCATGGCCACGGGTTACATGGGCCTGGTGCTGGTGGCGGTGCTGGCCGGCCTGGGCAACGCGCCGTTCCACCCGGCGGACTTCACCATCCTGAACCAGCGCGTGTCGGCGCCGCGCCTGGGCCACGCCTTCAGCGCCCACGGTCTCACCGGCAACCTCGGCTGGGCGCTGGCGCCCGCGTTCCTGGTCGGCATCACCGCGCTGGCCGACTGGCGCACCGCGTACCACGCCGCCGCACTGCTCTACGTGGCCGTTCTGGCCCTGCTGTTCTGGCAGCGCGACAAGCTGCGCACCGAGGTGCACGTGCGCCACGCCGACGCACCCAAGGGCTCGGACCTGGCCTTCCTGAAGTTGCCCGTGGTGTGGTGGTGTTTCTCGTTCTTCCTGCTGTCCACCATGACGCTGGCGGTGGTGCAGAGCTTCGCCCCCTCGATCCTGAAAAACCTGCACGGCGTGAGCGTGGAAGCGGCCACGCTCACCATCAGCGCCTACATGCTGTGCGGCGCCTTCGGCATGCTGGTGGGCGGCTTCGTGGCGGCGTACACGAAACAGAGCGACCGCGTGGTGGCGCTGGCCATGTCGGCGGGCGCCGCCTTGCTGCTGGTGTGTGCCACCGGCTGGCTGGGTGCCACCGGCACCATGGTCGCGCTGGCGGCCACCGGTTTCGCCGTGGGCGTGGGCGGCCCGAGCCGCGACATGATGATCAAGAAAGCCACGCCCAAGGGTGCCACCGGCCGTGTCTACGGCACGGTGTATTCGGGTCTGGACGTGGGCTTTGCGATCTCCCCGCTGGTGTTCGGTGGCTTCATGGACCAGGGCTGGTACGCGCTGACCCTGGCGGGAGCGGCGGTGGTCCTGTTCATCTCGGTCTACGCGGCCATCGGTGTCGGCCGCAGGACAGCTTGAATCCCTGCGCGCGGCAAAATGCCGGCATGACACAAAAGCTCGCCGGACACCTGCTCGTTGAATGCCTGATCGCCCAGGGCGTGACCCACGCCTTTGGCGTGCCGGGCGAAAGTTACCTCGCCGTGCTCGACGGCTTTCATGCCCACGCCGACCGCATCCGTTTCGTGATGAACCGGCAGGAGGGCGGCGCCGCCTTCATGGCCGAAGCCCAGGGCAAGCTCACCGGGCGACCGGGCATCTGCTTCGTGACCCGCGGACCGGGCGCGACCAACGCCTCCATCGGCCTGCACACCGCCTTCCAGGACTCCACGCCCATGGTGCTGTTCATCGGCGATGTGGCCAGCGACGCGCGCGACCGCGAAGCCTTTCAGGAGGTGGACTACCTGAGCTTCTTTGGGCCGAGCACCAAGGGCATGGCCAAGCGCGTGGAGCGCATCGACGATGCGCGCCGCATCCCCGAATACGTGGCGCGCGCCTTCGCCACCGCCATGAACGGCCGGCCCGGTCCGGTGGTGCTCGTGCTGCCCGAAGACATGCTCACTCAAACCGTGGACGTCGAACCGCTGCCGCGCGTGGAGCCGGTGCAGGCCTGGAGCGACCCGGGCGCGCTGCGCACCCTGCGCGAACTGCTGTTGCAGGCCGAGCGCCCGCTGGTGATCGCCGGCGGTGGCGGCTGGACGCCGCAATCGGCTGCGGCCCTGCAGCGCTTTGCTGAAAACTGGCAACTGCCGGTGGCCAACGCCTTCCGCTTCCAGGACTGTTTCGACAACCACCACCCCAACTACGCGGGCGACATCGGTCTGGGCATCAACCCGGCACTGGCCGCGCGCGTGCGCGAGAGCGACCTGCTGATCGCCATCGGCCCACGACTGGGCGAATCGACCACCGGCGGCTACACGCTGATCGAAGCGCCGGTTCCGAAACAGAAACTGGTGCACATCCACGCCAGCGCCGAAGAGCTGAACCGCGTCTACCAGGCCACGCTGGCGATCAACGCCACCATGAACGCGGCGGCGCGCAGCCTGGAGGTGCTGACCGCGCCACCGGGTGTTGCCTGGGGCCAGTGGACACAGGCCTGCCACGCCGATTACGAAGCCAACGTGGACGTGGGCAACGGGGGCATCGTGCTGCCCGGCACGATCGACATGCCGGCCATCATCCACACGCTGCAGCAGCACCTGCCGGCCGATGCCGTGCTCACCAACGGCGCGGGCAACTTTGCGTCGTGGTTGCATCGCTTCTTCAAATACCACGGACTGGTCAAGGGTCACAAGACCCAGCTCGCGCCCACCAACGGCGCCATGGGCTACGGCGTACCGGCGGGGATCGGGGCGGCCATCCTCACCGGGCGCACCGCCTTCACCATCGCGGGCGACGGCGACTTCCTCATGAACGGCCAGGAGCTGGCCACGGCCGTGCAGCACGGCGCCAAAAGCATCGTGCTGCTGCTCAACAACGGCACCTTCGGCACCATCCGCATGCACCAGGAGCGTGAGTACCCGGCGCGCGTGAGCGGTTCTGACCTGAACAACCCGGACTTCTGTGCACTCGCACGGGCCTATGGCTACGCAGCCGAGCAGATCACCCACACCGCCGAATTCGAGCCCGCGCTGCTGCGTGCCCTGGCGGCGCCCGGCGGCACGGTGATCGAAGTGATGCTCAGTGAAGAAGTCATCACCACGCGGGGCACCTTGTCGGCCATACGCGACAAGGCGCGGGCATAAGACCTGTCGCAGGCCGATTTTTCGGCGAAATGTAAATAGATCACAAAACGCCGGGCAACCACGCGCTATCTGTCCAGCCGCCGTTTTTCTAAAGTTCCTCCATCAACACGACGGAGGAACGTCACATGTGGCAAGCCAATGAAACCATCTCCACCCGCAGCCATCTTTCGGCAGCGGGCTTCGGCGCTCAGGGTGGCCTTGAGCAGGCGCTCCTGCTGCGCGTGCTGGACGAAGTCGACTACGGTGTGCTGGTGATCGACGGCCAGGGCCGTTTGCGTCACGCCAACCACCTCGCCCGCCACGAAATGATCAGCGCCCGGCTGATCATGAACCACGGCAATACGCTGCTGGGCGCCACCACCGAGTTCACCGTGCAGATCCAGCAGGCGCTGGAGCAGGCCCTGCGTGGTCAGCGCCGGCTGGTCTCGCTTCGCAGTGCATCGCGGGAGCTGTCGCTGGCCTTCATCCCGCTGAGCCACCCCCTGGAGACCGGTGAGCCGTCGGTGCTGGTCCTGTTGTCGCGACAAAGTGCCTGCGAGAACCTGGCTGTCCGCATGTTTGCCCGGTCGCAGAACCTCAGTCCGAGTGAAGAGTCGGTGCTGATGGGCCTGTGCCGCGGCCTGTCGATTCCCGATATCGCGGCCGAACACGGCGTGGTCCAGTCCACGGTGCGCAGCCAGATCAAGGCCTTGCGCGAAAAGACCGGCTGCCCCAGCATCCGTTTGATGATGCAGCGCGTCAACAGCCTGCCGCCGGTGGTGCCCGCCTTGCGCATCGTTTCGCCGATGCCTCACAATGCCATGGAGTTCGCCCAACCATGAGCACCCATGCCCCTTGCCGCCGCGTTATCGCCCCAACCCGGTTCCACATCACACATTGAGGCTCTGGCCGCCCTCGGGGTGCCTCGTCTCTACCGCCGGGGGACGCTGCTGATCCAGGAAGGGGAGACCGGCGACACGCTGTACGTCGTTCTCAAGGGCCGGCTTCGGGCCTTTCTGGCCGACAACAGCGGCAAGGAACTCACCCTCGGCACCTATGGGCCGTGGGAATACGTGGGCGAAATGTCGCTCGACGGCGGCCCCCGGTCGGCCAATGTCGAAGCCACCGAGGCCAGCACCTGCGCCGTGGTGACCCGGGCCACGCTACTGGGCTACATCGCCGATCACCCCGAATTTGCCCTCGAGCTCCTGGGCCGTCTGATCCGGCGCGCCCGTCTGGCCACGGAAAGCGCGCGCAGCGTGGCACTCATCGATGTTTACGGTCGTCTGGTCAGTCTGCTGAACCGGATGGCGAGCCCGCCCAACGAACGGGGTGAGCGGCCATTGCGTGAGCGACTGACCCACCAGGCCATGGCGCAGCACCTGGCCTGTTCGCGCGAGATGGTCAGCCGCCTGCTGAAAGACCTGGAGAGTGGCGGCTACATCGCCGTGCGCGAGCGCTGGATATGGCTGCTGAAGGACTTGCCAGCGCGCTGGTAGCGCCGGACCCGTTCCGCGCAGGCGTTTTCATGCTTCGTTGAGTCGCTGGCGGGCGAGCTGTGGCGACGAGCTGCTGGTGCCGGCCAGTCGGATCACGCTGCCGCTGCGACTGCCCGCTCCCAGCACGCCCCACAGGGCGGGGTTGTCATCGCTGGGCTGCAGTTTGTCGGGCACTTTCTTCACGCCCGGCCGCTCAGGGCGGCCCGCGTCCGGGTCGGGTTTGCGCGGGGAATACAGGGCGAAGTGCCCGCTGGGCGATGCATCGCGCCGGGTACCTCCCACGCTCACCGTGTTCTGGCCGGTGGACAGGCTGTTGAAGGTGCCACTGCGCCGGATCGGCGTCGGGTTATCTGGATGATCGACGAAAGACCCGAGGTTGCCACTGGTGTCGTAGTCCGCGTCTTCAAAGTAGGACTGTCGGGCACCGGTGTTCTGACCAATGGCTACATCGTCGCGCTCAATGTAGGCGTCGAAGAGTGTGGTGTTGGCGCCCGTGTTGGCGAGGGTGACTTTCCACGAGCCACAGGGCGCGGTGGAGTCGGCGGCGTGGCGACTGAAGGTGGGTGCGAGCGCGAGCAGGGCGCAGGTGCCCCGGGTGCCGAGCGCGGTCGTGGTGGGGAAGATCAGCCCGCACAGGGGGGCGCCGTGCGCGTCGGTCCACAGGCCCGCTTTCCCCATGGGCATCGCGGACAAAGGCTGCGGGTGTCCAGGCGGCGTCACGGAAATCGTCATGTCCTGTGCGCCATCGGGCAGCCACAGCTCCAGAAAGCTCTGGGTGCGGTCGTCCGGCTGCACGCGCCAGTGCAGGGTCACGGCCCGGTTCGGCGGCAGCGTGGCGTTGGCATGGGTGCGGCTCTGGTAGGCGTTGCCCGCGGGCACGGTGACCTGCAGTCGCCCGCCGTACAGCGCGATCAACTGGTCCATGGCCGCCTCCAGGATGGAGCTGCCGTCGTGCGGCCCCGCCAGGGTGCCCCAGCTGATGTTCACCACCACCTGCGCGCTCGGCGCGCAGCGCGCCAGGATGTACATCAAGCCGTCGAGCACGCTCACGTTCATGGCGCCGCCCGAGGTGTCGAGCACGTTCGACCAGTCGAGTTGCACGGCCACCAGGTCGGCACGGCTGGCGTCGTCGTGGATCGGGCGCAGTGGATTGCCCCGCCCGCAGGCCAGGCTCATCACGTGGGTGCCGTGGTTGACGGGCTTGCTCAGGTCCCAAAGCTGCAGGTGCTGGTAGAGCGCGTCTTCGTCCACCTGGCCTTGTCGGGTGTAGGCCGCCATGGCCGCGTTGATGGCCGCGCCCGAGAGCTCGTGGCCATAGCCCATGTCGTGCGGCGTGGGGCCGGCGCGTGCCGGGTCCAGCGGTTCGCGGTGGCGCGGCTGGTTGCCGGGCCAGTTGCCGTTCTCGTAGGCGTCCTGCCGCCAGAAATGCCGGATGCGTGTGTGACCGTGCCGGTCCAGAAAGGCGCTGTTGGCCAGCGCCAAGCCGCCATCAATCAGGCCCAGCACCTTGTCGCCCAGCAGGCCATGGGCCGGGCTGGGTTGGCTGGTGGGCGTGCAGGGGTCGATCAGTGCGTGCGTGTGCGGCTCCACCGGCAGGCCGAGTTCGAAGCGCTGGATCAGGCCGCGCAAATGCGCGTCGCTGCGCAGCTTGTCGAAGAAGCGCGGCTTCACGCGGGCGCTGCAAAAACGCAGGCCGGGTACGTTCAGGTACACCCGGGGAATCTGCAGCCAGGCGGTGCGGGATGCGGCCACCAGCGCTGGCACGTCGGCCAGCTCCGAGAGCTGAATCACGATGGGCAACCACTTTGGCGGCTTCTTGCCGGGCCTTCTCCGGTAGCCGGCGAAGTGGTCGGCCTCGGCCCAGGCGAGGTAGGGGTCCTGGCCATCGATGGCGCCGGGGGCGCTCCAGTCGATGCCGGTGAATTCGCCGGTGGGCAAGGGCTGCCAGGTCGTGGCGCTCATTCCGGCACCTCCGCGCGGCGCACCGCGCCGCTCATTGCCACTCCTCGATCGCTTCCTCCCAGAGCCAGGTAAGCAGGGGGGCATTGCCCACGCCCGTGCTGGTCGCCGAGCGTGTGTAGGCTGCCTGCCTTTGCGGGCCATCCATCTTCTGGTGCAGGCTGAAGTCCAGCGCCTCGCCGTTCGGACCGTGGAACAGGCGGCCGTCAAAGCCGCGCTCGTGCACCCGCGTGCCGGTGGCGCGGGCCACCAGGAACTCGGCCAGCGCCGTGCCGAGAAGACGGCCGGCCGCGCTGTCCACCGGGAAGTGCACACCGGCCACCGTGCGGTTCACGGCGATGCGTGCGGCCAGGCGTTGCAACTGTTCGTGGCTGGCCGTGCCGTTGGGGGTGGCGACACCCTGAGCAGAGGCGGCGTTGAGCAGCGCTTCCAGCAGGACGGCGAAGGCAAAGGCTTCGGTGGCGTGGCCGCTGGGCCAGCTGCCATGGCCCGGGGTCTGAATCATGGGCTGGATCTGCGGCGAAAACGCTTCCGGCCGCAGACTGGCGAAGGTGTGTTTGAAGCGCATCTCCACATGAACACAGAGCGAAAAGACCAGGTCCAGCAGCTGCAGGGTTTTTTTGTGGCGGTGTGCTGTCAGGCCGACCATGGACGAAAAGAACGCCAGCGGCGGCGTCAGCTGCGCCACGACCTCGGCAGCACGGTCGGCGCGCAGGTCGGCGTAGGCCGCGACCAGATCGAGTTGTTTCTTGAACTGGGCCTTGGTGGGCGCGCGCAGGCACACGAGTGGTTTGCGCTGGATGGTATTGGCCTGCAGGTTGGCGAACTCCAGCAGCGCCTCCTTTGGGCCGTTGCGGGTGCGAAACAGCAGGCCCTCGACCAGCTCGGTGAAGCAGGCCGCGACGCGCGGTCCGTCGGCCCAGAGCTTGAGGTTGGCGGGTTTGTCGAACCCGGGTTCGGAGGCGTCCAAGGACGCACCGATGAATGGGCCGACGATGGCTGCGCGGCTGAGGATGAGGGCGTCGGCCGAAATGAAGCCACCACTCATCCCACCACTCATCCCACCACTCATCCCACCACTCATCCCACCACTCATCCCACCACTCATACCTCCACTCATACCTCCACTCATATCAGCTCCTTTGAAATCAATGAACCGGCAATCCCAACTGGGCCAATGCGTTGGCTACTCGCTTGCGCAATGGACTCTGCCCTCCCGATGCAAGGTATTTGGCAATGGTCAAATCGGGTTGAAGTGTGCGCATCAGGTCAAAGGTTTCCCTTGCCTCATCTTTCGCGCCGGTTTCGAGTTGCGAGACGATCAGGCAACGGATCGTGGGCAAGTGGTAGCGATTCTTCAGCAGCGAGGCACGGCAGAGTTCAATGGCACGTTCCCATTGCTCCATGGCGGCGCAGCTGGTCGCCAACATCATCTCGAAATAATATTTCTGTGGATCCAGCGGGGAAAGATGCAGCGCATTTTCGGCTTCGATCATCGAATCCGTGGGGGTGCCCCACATGGTCGACCACACACTGTTGTACAGCCAGGCCATGGGGTCGTTGGGGTTGCTCTGGGTGGCTTCCTGCAGCAGGCGGTGCGAGGCATCCACGTCCTCGCCGAGGTGACACAGCGCATGGCCCTTGATGGCCATGGCCAGCGAGCTGGAGGGCTCAAGATCGAGCGCGCGGTCGGCCATGTCGATCGCGCGCTTGAACTCCCTGGCCGGATCGGTTGCAATGCCTTGCACCACCTGCATGATGTGCCACTTGGCTATCCAGGCCCGGGGTGCCGCCACGCGCTTGTGCCGTTCAGCCACCGCTTCGAGCAGCTGCTGGCTGCGCTGCAGGTCACGCGCTGTCGAGCGGTGCATGAGCGTGATGCCGCCCAGCATGAGCGAATTGCTGTCCAGCTTGGGCAGCGGCAGCACCAGGCTGCGTTGGATTTCGGCATGGAGCAGCGCGTGGGCACAGGCGGTGCTGAGCGTGTTGAGCAATTCGCTTTGCTCCTGCACCAGATCCAGGGTGTCGCCACCGAGGCGCTCGGCCCACACGACTTCATGGCGGCGCGTGTCGGACAGTTCGGCCATGATGACCACCCTGTCACCCAGGGTGGCATAGCTGCCGCTGAGCACGAAGGCAGCGTCGAGCCGGGCGTCGATCTCGCCGGGGCTGGCGCTGCGGTTGCGAAAGGCCGTGGTGGACAGTCGCGAGATCACGCGCAGGTCCTGGCTGCGTGAAAGCTGCGCTATCACGCCGTCGGCAATGAGCTCGCCGATGACGAAGTGTTCCGGCGAAGGGTTGCGGGCCTCGAACGGGATGACGGCGATGGAGGGCCGGAAGTCGACGGGCGCGGCCTCGCGCACCGCGGGACGCCAGACCGCCTGGCCGTCTCGAACCGGGTGAACCAGCCAGGTGCGCACCGGCTCGGGCCAGTGTTTGAGATAGCTCTCGCCCATGTCCTCGACTTCACCGTCCACCCCGTCGACGATGGCATCGCGCACGGCCGCCGTGACCACCGTGTCCCCCGGATCGGCCAGGCTGGTCACGCGCGCGGCCAGGTTCACGCCGTGGCCATACACGTCTTCGGAATCGACATACAGGTGGCTGGCGTTGATGCCCGCCCGCAGATGCAGCTGCTCGGCCGGCGGCAGGGTCTGGTTGAGGGGGGCGAAGAAGCGGTGGAGTTCGTGGGCCGCCTGCACGGCGTCGACGGGCTGGTCGAACTCGGCCAGGATGCCGTCACCCAGGCTCTTGACCAGGCGGCCGTGCCGCTGGGGCAGCACCTGCGTTCGTGCATGGCTGAGAAAGCCGTGCCAGTGATTCACCACCGCCGACTCGTTGGCCGCCATCAGACGCACGGATTCCACCAAGTCCATCACAAGGACCACCCTGTTGTATTGCAGCGGCAACGGCGAAGTCAGGTCCTCATGACCTGAACCGCTGACCGGCATGTTGGGCTGTGGGGGTGGAACTGTCATACCTCATTTGGGGTAGGTTTTTTTCAGTTTCTCACATTTGGGGGATGCTCTGCAGGGGTATCCCATTGATGTTGCCCTTCGGCGGCGCTGGTCGCGCCCAGACGAAAAAAAGCCGGCTTGCGCCGGCTCTTTTGATCGAAGGCTCTGCGCGAAGCGCGGAGCCCCGTGTCCTGATCACTTCAGGTGTTCGTTGATCATCTTGGTCATTTCGAACATCGAAGCCTGGGCCTTCTTGAAGATTTCCTTCAGCTTGGCGTCGGCGTTGATCATGCGACGGTTCACTTCGTCCTGCAGCTTGTTCTTCTTGATGTAAGCCCAGACCTGCTTGGTCACTTCGGTGCGTGGCAGCGGGTTGGCGCCGACGATGGCGGCCAGTGCGGCGCTGGGCGTCATGGCCTTCATGAACGCGGCGTTGGGCGTGCGCTTTTTCGCCGGAGCGGCCTTCTTGGCAGGGGCGGCTTTTTTGGCAGGAGCGGCCTTCTTTGCCGGAGCAGCAGCCTTCTTGGCCGGAGCGGCTTTCTTCGCGGGTGCAGCGACCTTCTTCGCAGGAGCGGCCTTCTTTGCCGGTGCAGCGGCCTTCTTGGCCGGGGCGGCTTTTTTAGCCGGCGCTTTTTTCGCAGTTGCCATGGTTGTATATCCTTCTAGAAGTTGACTATTCACCAGCGGAAAACGCGCTTTCTCACTGGTGTCTCGGATGCTAATGGACTTGCATCACCATTCCAAGCGGCGTGATCAGGTTTTTTGCAGGTTTTCAGAGGAAGTGAGGCCCACATTGGCGTTGAAAACAACACTTCGGCCCACGCCCTGTGCAAGCTGTTCGTCAGAGCGTGTGGTCATGCTCCAATGCGCTCGATTTCCAGGCCCTTCTTCCATTCGTTTTTCAATCCGTTTTTCACCATGTCCAACACCCCCACGATGGCCACCTGCGATTTGTGTGACGCCCACAAGAACGATGACTCCGGCGCCTTTCGTGTGCTGCCGCCCGTGTTTCGCGATTTCGGTGCGGTGCGCCGCTTCGCGGGTCCGGTGGTCACCGTCAAATGCTTCGAAGACAACACCCCGGTGAAGCAGGCGGTCGAAAGCGTGGGTGAGGGCCGGGTGCTGGTGGTGGATGGCGGCGGCTCGTTGCGCCGCGCGCTGCTGGGCGGCAACCTGGGGGCCGCGGCGGCCCGCAACGGTTGGGCCGGCGTGGTGATCGATGGCTGCGTTCGCGATGTGGCCGAGCTGGCCGCCTGCAACGTGGGCATCCGCGCGCTGGCCTGCATACCGTTGCCCACCGAGCGCCGCACCGAGGGGCTGCGCGATCTGGCGGTGCAGATCCAGGGTGTGTGGGTTCGACCGGGCGACTGGCTCTACGCCGACGAGGACGGCATCGTGGTGTCGAACGTTCAGCTCACGGGTTGAGCAGGTCCGCTGCTGATGGCCCGAGCGTTCAGGCTGCCAGACCTTTGTAGAGCATGTAGGCGGCCAGCACATACAGGATGCTGGCGAAAACGCGCTTGAGCGATTTCACGGGCAGCGCGTGCGCGGCCTTCACGCCCAGTGGCGCCATGAGCACGCTGGCGATGGCGATGACCAGCAGAGCGGGCAGAAACACATAGCCCAGTGAACCGGTGGGCAAGCCGGTCACGCCCTGGCCCGAGACGATGTAGCCCAGGGCGTTGGCCAGCGCAATCGGGAACCCGAGCGCCGCGCTGGTGGCCACGGCGTTGTGGATGGCGACGTTGCACCAGGTCATGAAGGGCACGCTCACGAAGCCGCCCCCCGCACCCACCAGACCGGAAAGGAAGCCGATGGTCGTGCCTGCGCCGATCTGGCCCGCGGTGCCGGGCAGGGTGCGCGTGGGTTGGGGTTTTTTGTCCATCAGCATCTGCGTCGCGGAGAAGCTGACGAAGGCGGCAAACACCAGCGCGAGCCACGCACCCTTGAGCATCGCGAACACGCCCAGGCTGGCCAGCGCGGCACCCAGCACGATGCCTGGTGCCAGGCGCTTGACGATGTCCCAGCGCACGGCTCCGCGTTGGTGGTGCGCGCGCACGCTGGAGATGGAGGTGAAGATGATGGTGGCCATGGAAGTGGCGATGGCCATCTTGATCGACAGATCGGGGGCGACGCCGCGACCCGAAAGGATCACGGTGATGAAGGGCACCATGATCATGCCGCCTCCAATACCGAGCAGGCCGGCGAGGAAGCCGGTGCACAGGCCCAGCACAACCAGTTCGGCAATGAGCAGAGGTTCAAGAATCATGAGGGGATCGGGGCCAAACGCCGATAGCACGCGCAGGAGGGGGAGCCACCCAGAGCAGACGTGGAACCGGCTCAGCCGGGCCACTGGCTGCGTTCACCCTCCCGCAGGAGAGGGGGGAAGACGCGAAGCGGCGCAGGGGGGTGATTCGAATAGGGGTGTCTGCAAGTGCCGCCGGACCGTCATCCTGAACCGGGGTTCAGGTGGGCCAGGGCAGCGTGACTTCGGGTTCATCTGACGCGAGATGCTCACACCCATCAGGCAATGTACCTAGTCCGTGCTCAATGAGCATTGGTTCAAGGAAATATAAAGCCCGGCGCGCACTGCAGACGGTTTGGATTGTAGGCCCGCTGCGCTGTGTTTTCAGGACCGCCGGTCCATAAAAACTTGCGCGCCGCCGAATGGTCGTCAGAGCAGCTGGCCGTCGCTGCCCAGGGTCTGGTCGAGGCGGCGAATGAGTTCGTCCATGCGCGCCTGCGCGGCCGGATCGTTGTCCGTGCTGCCCAGGGTCTGGGAGGACTCGGTGAGCGCGCCGGATTCGGTGTGGCCGAACACCGGCTGTTCAAAATGTTGTGACTCTTTTTGCGACAGCTCGAAGGCGAGGTTCAGCGAGGCGAGCACGGCGATGCGGTCGCGGGCCTTCATCTTGCCGGCATCGCGGATGCGGCACATGGCGGTGTCGACCCGCTCCACGGCGTCGAGCAGGGCCGACTCGCCACCCACCGGGCAGGCCAGCAGGTAGCTCTGTCCCATGATCTGGACTTCAATCTGTTTGCTGGCCGGCTTGTTCATTCGCGATCCTTGTTCGGGGTCGTCAGGCCTTCGGTGGCCGAGGCGGGCAGCCGGTCGAGCAGGGCGTCGATGCGGGCGCGGGCGGCGTTCAGTCGCGACTTGAGCGCGTCGCGTTCGGCCTGCAGGGCCTGCACCTGCTCGTGCAGCAGGGCGTTGGTGCGCTGCAGCTCCTCGTGTCGCAGCAGCAGCCGCTCTACGCGTTCGGTGATCTGGTCAAGGTGCTTGGGATCGGCCATGGTTACGACATGTTGCTGCCACATTGTAGGGTTGCGGCAAGGGCCGCGCGATTACAATGCGCGCTGTTGGTGCTCGCGGTGTGGTTCACATGCCGCAGTTCAACGGGAAGCAGGAGGGAAAGTTCACAACGGACCGACCTAACCTGCGCTGCCCCCGCAACGGTAAGCAGACGAGATGCCTGATGTCTTCAGGCCACTCCGCTTTCATCTCACAACCACTGGACAGCTCGCGCTGTCTGGGAAGGTGATGAAGGTCGCTCTGCCAGCCCGGATACCGGCCAACGAGGTGGTGGTGCGTCCAGAAGTTGGCGCGCTGCCGTGACGCTCAGGCACCGTCGGGGAAGACGGTGAGAGCACATCATCGTTCGTTCTGCTTTCATGAAAAACCGCAACCTGCGCGCGCCCCTGGCCGTGCTGCCCCTGGCCATCCTGGCCCTGTCTTCCCACGCCCAGACTTCCGGAGCCTCCACGGCAACGGAACTGCCTGAAACCGTGGTCACCGCCACGCGGTCTGCCATTCCTGTGGCCGATGTGGTGGCCGACGTTTCCATCGTTGACCGCGAACAGATCGAGCGCAGCGGCGCCAACGGTCTGGCCGATGTGCTGTCGCGCGTGCCGGGCATCACCGTGACCCGCAATGGCGGCCCCGCTTCGACCACCAGCGTGTACCTGCGCGGCGCCGAGACGCGTTTCACCGCCGTGTTCGTGGACGGGGTCCGCGTGGATTCGCAGTCCACCGGCGGCGCCAGCTGGAATGCGATCCCCTTGGCGCAGGTCGAGCGCATCGAGGTGCTGCGCGGCCCGGCGGCAGCGATCTACGGATCGGACGCCCTGGCCGGTGTGGTCCAGATCTTCACCCGTCAGGGTGAGGCGGGTTTCTTCCCCTCTGTGCACGTGGGTGTGGGCACGCACAACACGCGCGACATGAGCGTGTCGCTGCGCGGTGGACAGGACGCTGTGAGCTATGCGCTGGGCCTCTCGGGCGAGCGCAGCGACGGGTTCAATGCCAAGCCCTCGGGCAACCCGGACCGCGACGGCTACCGCAACCAGTCGGTCTCTGGCCGGCTGGGCTGGAAGCTCGCGCCCGGCCACGAGCTGGAAGCGACGCTGCTCGACAGCGAGCAGAAGGCGGGTTACGACGGCTTTCTTCCTGGCCAGGATGACCAGAGCCAGCAAGACCTGCGCACCCTGGGATTCAGCTGGTCGGCGGCCTGGAGCGACACCTGGAAAACCCGGGTGGGGGTGACACGCGGTACCGACCGCTACGAAACCACGCCGTCGCCTTACCTCACCAACACGCGCATCGACACCTACCTCTTGCGCAACGAGTGGCGCATGGGCACGGCCACCCTGAGCGCCGATCTGGAGCGCCGCGAAGACCGCCTCACGAACGGCAGCACCACCCCCGAACAGACCAACCGCGACCAGAACGCGCTCGCGCTGGGCTACACACTGCGCCACGGTGCACACACGCTGCAACTCAACGCACGCCACGACGAGGACAGCGAGTTCGGTGGCCAGTCCACCGGTGGCGCCGCCTACGCGTTTGCGTTCACACCCGCCTGGCGCGCCACGCTGTCGGCCGGCACCGCGTTCCGTGTGCCCACGCTGTTCCAGCGCTTCAGCCTCTACGGCACGCCCGATCTGAAGGCCGAAACCGCCCGCAACTTCGAAACCGGTCTGCGTTACCAGGCGGGTCATGACCGCGTCGGATTCACGCTGTACCGCAACGAGGTGAAGAACCTGATCGACTACGTCACCGGGCCCGGCACCTGTGCCAATGGCGTGGGCGAATTCGCGGGTTGTTACGGCAACACGGGCAGGGCGCGTTACACCGGCGTCACGCTCAGCGGCGGCACCCGGGTCGGCACGGTCAACCTCGGGGCTTCGCTCGACCTGATGCGTCCCAAAGACCAGGAGACCGGCCTGCGCCTCGCGCGCCGCGCCCAGACCCAGGCCACGCTGACCGCCGACACCCAGATCGCCAACTGGACGCTGGGGGGCGAGGTGCAGCATGTCGGCTCGCGTTTCAACGACGCGGCCAACACCCAGCGCCTGCCGGCCCACAGCCTGCTGAACCTGACGGCCAGCACCGCGCTCACGCCCAGCTGGAAGCTGCAGGCCCGCGTCGACAACCTGACCGACAAGGCCTACGAGTCGGTGCTCGGTTACGCCACCGCCGGCCGCACCTTGTACGTCGGCCTCAACTGGTCGCGGTGAAGGATGGGACACCCCCCTGCTGCGCTGCGCGTCTTCCCCCCGCCCGTTCCGGAGGGGGAACGCAGCCTGTGGCCGGGCGAAGCCCGTTCCATGGCTGCCTTGGGTGGGGCACGCGCTTCGGATCCGGTTGACGCTGTCGCCTGTCCGGCGCTGCTGATCGCGGCCCCGGCCTCGGGTCAGGGCAAGACCACCGTGACGGCCGCGCTTGCGCGGCTGCACGCGCGGCAGGGCCGCCGGGTGCGGGTGTTCAAGTGTGGTCCGGATTTTCTGGACCCGCACTGGCACACGCTCGCCAGCGGCCACCCGGTGCACAACCTCGACCTCTGGCTGAATGGCGAGGCCGACATCCGGGCCCGCCTGTTTGAGGCGGCTTCGTCGAGCGACCTGATCCTGATCGAAGGGGTCATGGGTCTGTTTGATGGGGAACCCAGCGCGGCCGACCTCGCACGGCGCTTCGGGCTGCCGGTGTTGGCGGTGATCGACGCGTCGGCCATGGCGGGTACCTTCGGCGCGCTGGCGCACGGGCTGCGCCATTACCAGGAAGGCCTGCCCTGGGCGGGCGTGCTGGCCAACCGGGTTGCCAGCGAGGGCCACGCGCAGATGCTGCAGCGCTCGCTGCGCCCCGCAATGTCCGAAGGAAACGCGGTGGGCATCGACGCCGGCTGGCTCGGGGCCTTGTTGCGCGACGCGGGCTTCACGCTGCCCGAGCGGCACCTTGGCTTGACGGTGGCGTCCGAGCTGCCCGACGCCATGGAGCGGCTGGATGCCGTGGCCGACGCGCTGGCGCAGACGCCGCTGGGTCAGCTCGACCACGCGGGCTGGCAGCGTTGGGCGGTGCGGTTCGACGCGGTGCCACCCGCGCTGCCCGCTCGCCGGCTGGTGGGTCGCACGGTGGCGGTGGCGCGCGACGCGGCCTTCTGCTTCATCTACCCGGCCAACCTGGACAGCCTGCGCGCACTCGGCGCCGAGCTGGTGTTTTTCTCGCCATTGGCCGACGAACCGGTGCCGGCTTGTGACGCCGTGTGGCTGCCGGGCGGCTACCCGGAGTTGCACGCGACCACGCTGGCGAAGGGTGTGCACTGCCGGGCCTCGCTGGCCGATCACGTCGCGGCGGGCCGACCGGTCTGGGCCGAGTGCGGCGGCATGATGCCGCTGTTCGACACCTTGGCCACCGCCGACGGCGACGAGCACGCGATGTGGGGCCTGCTGCCCGGCCGCGTGGCGATGCAGAAGCGCCTGGCCGCGCTCGGGCCGCAGCGCTGGGACACGGCGCAGGGCGAGCTGCGCGGGCACACGTTCCACTACTCGACCACCGAGTCGCCGCTGCAACCGCGGTCCCGGACCGAGGCCCAGCGCACGGGCGGGCGCGGCGAGGCCATCTACGTGCAGGGGTCGGTGCGCGCCAGCTATTTCCACGCCTGGTTTGCCTCCAACCCCGAGGCCACCGCCTCGCTGTTCCTTGAGGAGGTCTTGTGAGCACACCGCACCTGGGGCCTCAGCGCATCGTCTGCCTGACCGAGGAGACCACCGAGTGGCTCTACCTGCTGGGGCAGGAGCACCGCATCGTCGGCATCAGCGGCTACACGGTGCGCCCGCGCCGCGCGCGCGACGAGAAACCCAAGGTGAGTGCGTTCCTCAACGCCAAGATCGACAAGATCCTCGCGCTGCAGCCCGACTGCGTGTTCGGTTTCTCCGACCTGCAGGCCGACATCGCGGCCTCGCTGATCCGGGCCGGCGTGCAGGTGACGGTGTTCAACCAGCGCAGCGTGGAGGAAGTTTTTTCCATGCTTTTCCAGGTGGCTGCGATGGTGGGCTGCGCTGAAGAAGGCCTGGCGCGCATTGACGTCATGCGCCTGCGGTTGGCGGCCATCCGTGCCGAAGTGGCCGCGCTGGTGGCGTCCGGCAAGCGCCGCCCGCGGGTGTTTTTTGAAGAGTGGGACGAGCCGCACATCAGCGGCATCCGCTGGGTGTCCGAGTTGCTGGGCATCGCGGGTGGTGACGATGTGTTTCCCGAGTTGGCGGTGCAGTCGCTGGGCAAGGACCGCATCATCGCCGACGGCGCGGAGATCGTGGCGCGCTCACCCGACATCGTGATCGGCTCCTGGTGCGGCAAGAAGTTCCGTCCCGAGAAGGTGGCGGCGCGCGCTGGATGGCAGGAGGTGCCTGCGGTGAAGAACGGCCAGCTGTTTGAGATCAAGTCGGCCGACATCCTGCAACCCGGCCCGGCGGCGCTGACCGACGGGGTGGAGCAGATGCACCGCATCGTCACCACGTGGATGAACCGGCATGGTTGATCTGGCCCGCAGCGAATTCATCCTCGGTGGCCAGCGCAGCGGCAAGTCGCGACGCGCTGAAGAACTGGCGCGTCAATGGATGGCCGCCGACACCGCGCACCGCGCCGTGCTGATCGCCACCGGACAGGCCTGGGACGGCGAGATGCGCGAGCGCATCGCGCGCCACCGGCGGGACCGCGCTGAGCGGGTACCGGGCATGGTCACGGTCGAAGAACCGCTGGCGCTGGCCGGGGCGCTGCACCGTGTCAGCGATGCGAAGACTCTGGTGGTGATCGATTGCCTCACGCTGTGGATGACCAACCTGACGATGCCGGCCGATGCCGGGCAGGCGCTTGACGAGGCGGCTGTGATCGCCGCGGGCCACGCGCTGTGCGAGGCCATCGCCGCCGCGCCCGGCCCTGTGGTGCTGGTGGGCAACGAGATCGGTCTGGGCGTGATCCCCCTGGGGCGCGAGGTGCGCCAGTTTGTGGACGCGCTGGGCCGCCTCAATCAAAGCGTGGCCGCCGCGTGCGAGCGCGTCACCCTCATGGCCGCAGGCCTGCCGCTGACCTTGAAAGACCCGACATGAGTGCGATGCGCAACATCCTGGCCACTGTGACACTGGTGGGGCTGACGCTGCTGGCCTTGCCGGTCCGCGCCGCGCTGCAGATCACCGACGACCACGGCGTGGTGGTGAACTTCGAACGCTCGCCGCAGCGCATCGTGAGCCTGCTGCCTTCGCTGGCCGAGACGGTGTGCGAACTGGGGCAGTGCCAGCGCCTGGTGGGCGTGGACCGTTACACCAACTGGCCCGCGAGCGTGAAGCCGCTGCCCAAGGTGGGTGGCGGGCTGGACCCGAACATCGAACAGATCGTGGCGCTGCGGCCCGACGTGGTGCTGATGGCCACGTCGTCCCGGGCGGGCGACCGGCTGCGTGCGCTGGGCCTCAAGGTGGTGGCGCTGGAGCCCAAGACGCACGCCGACGTGCAGCGCGTGATGCTCAAGATCGGCCAGTTGCTGGAGGTGCCCGACGCGCAGAAAATCTGGCGCGCCATCGACGCCGCCGTGATGGCGGCCGCGCAGTCGCTGCCCGCCAGCGTGCGCGGCACGCGGGTGTATTTCGAGGTCAATCCCGGACCGTACGCCGCGGGTGAAAGCTCCTTCATTGGCGAGACGCTCACGCGCCTGGGCACGAAGAACATCGTGCCCGCGTCGCTCGGGCCGTTTCCCAAGCTCAACCCCGAGTACATCGTGCGCGCCGACCCCGACCTGATCATGGTCGGCCAGCGCAGCGTGGACGGCATGCTGCAGCGCCCGGGCTGGATGAGCATGCGCGCCATGCGCGCGCAGCACCTGTGTGTGTTCCCGGCCGACGAGTCCGACACCCTGGTGCGGCCCGGCCCGCGCATGGCCGAGGGGGCCCGGCTGATGGCGCGTTGCCTGGCCGAGAAGGCGCCCGGCGCCAAGAAACCGGGAGTACGCCCGTGAACGCACGCCGCGCATCGTGGCTGGTGGTGGGCTTGCTGCTCACCGCGCTGGCTTTGGCCGCGCTCGGCGTGTGCGTGGGCAGCGCTGGTTTTGAGAACCTGATCGGCCCGCTGCTGAACCCGGATGCCGATCCGGCCGCTACCGCGATGGCGCAGCAGATCGTGTGGGAGATCCGCCTGCCGCGCACGCTGGGCGCCTGGGGAGCGGGCGCGCTGCTGGGCTTGGCCGGCGCGGTGGCGCAGGGCCTGTTCCGCAACCCGCTGGCCGACCCCTTTCTGCTCGGCAGCGCCTCCGGCGCATCGCTCGGTGTGGCGCTGGCGCTGGCCGCGATGGGCGGCGGCGCGGGCATGCTGGGTGCCAGCATGATGAACGTTGACGTGGCCGTCAGTGTGTTCTCCAGCAGCGTCTGGGTGCGCCTGGGCCTGACCGGCGCGGCCTTCGGCGGCGCGGTGCTGGCGGTGCTGCTCACGCTGCTGCTCTCGCGCGGCGTGCAGCACACGCTGCGCCTGCTGCTGGCCGGTGTGGTGGTGGGCGTGGTGCTGGGTGCGATGACGCACCTCGTGCTGCTGTTCTCGCCCGAATCGCTGCAGGCCATGCAGGCTTTCATGCTGGGCTCGACCAGCTTCGTGGGCTGGACGGCCTGCGTGCTGATGGGGGCGGTGTGGGCGGTGTGTGCGCTGGCGGCCTGGCTGCTGGCGCGTGTGCTCGACGGCCTGAGCCTGGGCGATGCGACCGCGCGCAGCCTGGGCCTGCCGCTGGGCCCCATGCGCGCAGCGCTGGTGGCGGTGCTCGCCCTGGCCACCGGCACCGCCGTGGCGCAGACCGGGCTGATCGCCTTCGTCGGCCTTGCCGCGCCGCACCTGGTGCGCTCCATGGTCAAGACCACCAGCGCCCGGTTGATGCTGCTGGCCAGCTGCATGGGCGGCGCGCTGCTGATGGCGGCCGACACGCTGGCGCGCTGGCTGATCGCGCCGCAGGAGCTGCCGGTGGGCGTGCTCACCGCCGTGCTGGGTGGCGGCTACCTGCTGTGGCTGATGCAACGCAACACGCGTGTGTCGCGGGGGGCGGGGCTGTGAACGCACCCATGAACGTCATTGCCATCGAAGCGCGCGGCCTCAGCGCGCGGCTGGGCGACGCACAAATCCTGCACAACATCACCCTGGCGCTGCCGCGTGCGCGCTGGACCTGCATCGTCGGGCCCAATGGCGCGGGCAAGTCCACGCTGCTCAAGGCACTCGCCGGGCTGCTGCCGCACAGCGGCGGGGTCGCCCTGCTGGGCCGGCCGCTGGCCGACTGGCCGAGCCGCCAGCGGGCGCAGCAGCTCGCCTGGCTGGGACAAAACGAATCGAGTGGCGACGACCTCACCGTGTGGGACGTCGCCATGCTCGGGCGCCTGCCGCACCAGGCCTGGCTCAGCCCGCCCAGCGCCGCCGACCACGCCGCCGTGGAGCGCGCGCTGCGGGCTACCCAGGCCTGGGACTGGCGCGCCCGCTCGCTCGGTCAGCTCTCGGGCGGCGAGCGCCAGCGCGTGCTGCTGGCCCGCGCGCTGGCCGTCGAGGCCCAGGTGCTGTTGATGGACGAGCCATTGGCCAACCTCGACCCGCCGCACCAGGCCGACTGGCTCGCTCTGGTGCAGGCGCTGGTGCATGAGGGCAAGACCGTGGTCAGCGTGCTGCACGAGATCGCCATGGCCTTGCACGCCGACGAACTGGTGGTGATGGCGCAAGGCCGCGTCACCCACCAGGGCCTGTGTGCCGAGCCCACCACCCACCGCGCACTGGAAGCGGTGTTCGACCACCGCATCGAAGTCCACGCACTGCAAGGGCAGTGGGTGGCGTTGCCGCGCATCATTCCATCAGTGAAACCACACCATGCAGATTGAAACTCCGCCGAGCGAGAAGCCCTACGACAAAGCCGAGGGCGAACGCCGTGGCCTCGTGATCGTCAACACGGGCGACGGAAAAGGCAAGAGCACGGCCGCCTTCGGGCTGGCGTTGCGCGCGCATGGCCGCGGCAAGGCCGTGAAGATCTACCAGTTCATGAAGGTGCCAACGGCGCGCTTCGGCGAACACCGCATGTTCGAACAGATCGGCATCCCGATCGAAGGCTTGGGCGACGGCTTCAGCTGGAAGAGCCAGGACCTGGAGCGTTCCGCGCAACTGGCGCGCGACGGCTGGGAAAAGGCCCGCGCTACCATCCTTGCCGGTGATCACTTTCTCGTCGTGCTCGACGAGATCACCTACCCGCTGATCTACGGCTGGTTGCCGCTGGACGGTGTGTTGCAGACCTTGCGCGAGCGGCCTTCGCACGTGCATGTCTGTCTGACCGGCCGCCGCTGCCCGCCCGAGATCGTCGAGCTGGCCGACACCGTGACCGAAATGACCAAGATCAAGCACGCGTTCAACGCCGGCATCCCGGCGCAGCGCGGCATTGAAGACTGAACCTCTGGAGACACCCGATGAACATGATCGTTGAAGCCCCTGTGACCCTGCACCGCCCCGTCAAGTCTGCACCGGCGACGGCACCGCGCTGGAGCGTCGCCGACGTGCAGGCCCTGCTGGACCTGCCGTTCCCCGAGCTGATGCACCGCGCCCAGACCGTGCACCGCGAGCACCACGACCCGACCCACATGGAGCTGGCCACGCTGTTGTCCATCAAGACCGGCGGCTGCCCGGAGGACTGCGGCTACTGCCCGCAGTCGGTGCACCACGAGACCGGCGTGGAAGCCACCAAGATGATGACGCCCGAGGAAGTGCGCGAGGCGGTGCTCGGTGCCAAGGCGGCCGGCGCCTCGCGCTTCTGCATGGGTGCGGCCTGGCGCGCGCCCAACGACCGCGACCTGGAGAAGGTGGAAGAGCTGGTGCGCGTGATCAAGGACGAGGGTCTGGAAGCCTGCTGCACCCTGGGCATGCTCACGGGTGACCAGGCGCAGCGCCTCAAGGGCGCGGGCCTGGACTACTACAACCACAACCTGGACACCGCGCCCGAGCTGTACGGCGACATCATCACCACCCGCGACTACCAGGACCGGCTGGACACCCTGGGCCACGTGCGCGGGGCCGGCATCCATGTCTGCAGCGGCGGCATCGTGGGCATGGGCGAGTCCCGCGCCGGGCGCGCCGGCCTGATCGCGCAGCTGGCCAACCTGGCGCCGTACCCCGAGTCGGTGCCGATCAACCACCTGGTCAAGGTGCCGGGCACGCCACTGGCCGACGAGCCCGACCTCGACCCGCTGGAATTCGTGCGCACGGTGGCGGTGGCCCGCATCACCATGCCCAAGGCCAAGGTGCGTCTGTCGGCCGGGCGCCGGCAGATGGGCGAATCGACCCAGGCGCTGTGTTTCCTGGCCGGCGCCAACTCCATCTTCTACGGCGACAAGCTGCTGGTGACAGGCAACCCCGATGTGGAGGCCGACCAGGACCTGCTGGCCCGCATGGGCATGCACACCACACGCGCGCACGCCTGACGCACGCCCGTTATGGGCCCTGCCGATGGCCGAGGCCCACTCAGATCAAGGAGATCCCTTATGTTCCGCACCCTGCTGAAATCCAAAATCCACCGCGCCACCGTCACCCACTGCGAGCTGCACTACGAAGGCTCCTGCGGCATCGACGAAGACCTGCTGGAGGCGAGCAACATCCGCCCCAACGAACAGGTACACATCTGGAATGTCAACAACGGCGAACGTTTCATCACCTACGCTATCAAGTCGCCGCGCGGCAGCGGCATCATTTCGCTCAACGGCTCGGCCGCCCGGCGCGCCAGCGTGGGCGACCTGGTGATCATCGCGGCCTTCGGCATGGTGCACGAGGACAAGCTCGACGAAGCCGTGCCCAAGCTGGTGTTCCCCGACGCGGCCAACCGCATCGTCGAGACCCGCAGCGAGCCCGCCGGTCCGCAGGCCGGTGACCCGGTCATCCTGCCCCTGGGCGCCGAGCTTTGACGCTGCCCGTGTCGGCCAACGCCGCCTGGCGCCAGCGCAGCCTGGCCGCCGTCTGGCACCCCTGTACCCAGATGAAGCTGCACGCGCCCGAGGGCGCGGCGTTGCCGCTGATCCCGGTGGCACGGGCCGAAGGCGTGTGGCTGCACGACCACGAAGGCCGGCGCTACCTCGACGCGATCAGCTCCTGGTGGGTCAACCTGTTCGGCCACAACCACCCCGCGATCCGCGCCGCGCTGATCGACCAGCTGCACACGCTGGACCACGTGATGCTGGCCGGCTTCACCCACGGGCCGGTGGTGGAACTCTCCGAGCGCCTGGCCGCGCTTACCGGCCTGGGCCACGCCTTCTACGGCAGCGACGGCGCCAGCGCCACCGAGATCGCGCTGAAGATGAGCGCGCACCACTGGCGCAACGCGGGCAAGGCCGACAAGTGCCGCTTTGTCGGCGTGGCCGGGGGTTACCACGGCGAGACTGTGGGCGCGCTGGCCGTGACCGACATTGCGCTGTTCCGCGAAGCCTATGCGCCGCTGGTGCGCCTGGCCGCCACCGTGCCCAGCCCCGACGCCCGGCAGGCCGCGCCCGGCGAGACCCCGGCCGACGTGGCCGAGCGGGCCGCCTCCGCCCTGGGCGACTGGCTGGCCGAACACGCTCACGCGACCGCCGCCGTGATCATCGAGCCGCTGATCCAGTGCGCGGCGGGCATGGCCATGCACGATCCCGTGTACCTGCGGCGCGCGCGCGAACTCTGCGACCAGCACCAGGTGCACCTGGTGCTCGACGAGATCGCGGTCGGCTTCGGCCGCACCGGCACCCTGTTTGCGCACGAGCAGGCGGGCATCCGCCCCGACTTCCTCTGCCTCTCCAAGGGCCTGACCGGCGGCACGCTGCCGCTGTCGGTGGTGCTCACCACCGACGCGGTGTACGCCGCCTTCTACGACGACGAGGTGGCGCGCGGCTTCCTGCACTCGCACAGCTACACCGGCAACCCGCTGGCCTGTCGCGCCGCGCTGGCCACGCTGGACCTGTTCGAGCAGACCGACGCGCTGCGCCAGAACCTGGGCACCAGCGAGCGGCTGGCCGCGCAGTTCACGCCGATCTCCCACCACCCCCGCGTGCGCCACGCGCGGCGCAAGGGCATGGTCTTCGCTTGGGACGTGGTCAGCAGCCTGCCCGACTTCGGCCGTCGCTATGCCCGCCACGCGCTGGCGCAGGGGCTGCTGCTGCGCCCCATCGGCCAAACCCTGTACGCCATGCCGCCCTATGTGATCGACGAGGCCGAGGGCGAGCTGCTGGCCGGGGGCGCGCTGGCCGCACTCGAAGCCACGCTGGCCGAAGAAACCAGCCCGGCGCCGGTGAGCGGGGTGCTTGATGGTGTTTGACGGCTGCTTCGTCACCGGCACCGACACCGGCGTGGGCAAGACGCTGGTCAGCGCCGCGCTGCTGCACACGCTGGCGCGCCACCACGCCCGCGTGGTCGGCATGAAGCCGGTGGCGGCGGGCCTGGTGCAGCAGGGCGGCGCGTGGGTGGCGGAAGACGCGCTGGCCTTGCGCGCCGCGTCCACCGTGGCCGTGCCGCCCGCGCTGGACAACCCGGTGGCGCTGCCCGAGCCGCTCTCGCCCCACCTGGCGGCCGCGCGCGCGGGCCGGCGCGTGGGCGTGGCCGAGCTGGTGGTGGCGCACCGCGGGCTGCGGCGCCTGGCCGACGTGGTGCTGGTCGAAGGCTCGGGTGGCTGGCGCGTGCCGCTGAACGACAGCGAGACCCTGGCCGACCTCGCGGTGGCGCTGGCCCTGCCGGTGGTGCTGGTGGTGGGTCTGCGGCTGGGTTGCCTGAACCACGCGCTGCTGACGGCCGAAGCCATCCGCGCCGACGGCCTGCACCTGGCGGGCTGGGTGGCCAACACCGTGGACCCGGCCATGGCCTGCCGCGACGAGAACATTCAAACACTGCGCCAGCGCCTGACCGCGCCGCTGCTGGGCGTCGTGCCCTGGCAGCTCGACACCCCCGATGCACGCCAGATCGTGCTGGACCTGCCTGAACCCTGGCAATCAAAGGAAAACCATGAGCTGGCTGAACGAATTTGATGAACGCCTGGCCGCGCTGGACGCGCAGTCGCTGCGCCGCGTGCGCCGCGCGGTCACGCCCGAGCCGGGGGCACGGCTCAACGTGGACGGCTTGTCGCTGCTGGCCTTCTGCAGCAACGACTACCTGGGCCTGGCGCAAGACCCGCTGCTGCGCCAGGCGGTTCACGCCGCGGTGGACCGCTACGGCGTGGGCTCCGGGGCATCGCCCATGGTCAGCGGCCACAGCGTGGCCAACGCCGCGCTGGAGCGCGAGCTGGCCGAGGCCGTGGGCCTGCCGCGCGCGCTGTATTTCTACGCCGGCTACGCCACCAACGCGAGCATCGTGCCGGCGCTGGTGGGCGAGGGCGACGCGCTGTTCTCCGACGCGCTGAACCACGCCTGCCTGATCGACGGCGCCCGCCTGTCCAAGGCCACGGTGCACCGCTACCCCCACGGCGACCTGGCCCGGCTCGACGCTCTGCTGGCCGTCAGCCCGGCGCGCCGCAAGCTGGTGATCAGCGACGCGGTGTTCAGCATGGACGGCGACGTGGCCGACATCGCCGGCCTGCACGCTCTCTGCGAGCGGCACGATGCCTTGCTGCTGCTGGACGACGCGCACGGCTTCGGCGTGCTGGGGCCGCAGGGCCGTGGCGCACTGGCCGCCGTCGGCCTCACCGGGCCGGGCGCTTCGCCGCGCGTGCTCTACATGGCCACGCTGGGCAAGGCGCTGGGCGTGGCCGGGGCGTTCGTGGCCGGGCCCGAGCGCTTGGTGGAATGGCTGCTGCAGAAGACGCGCAGCTACACCTACGCCACCGCCGCGCCGGCCTTGCTGGCCGAAGCCGTGCGCGCCGGTTTGCGTTGCGTTCTCGGTGCCGAGGGCGAACGCCGGCGGCAGCACCTGGCCGCTCTGATCGCGCAGCTCCGCCGGGGCCTGGCGCCGGGCGCCCACGCGGCCATCGACGCCGCGGGCTGGACGCTGATGCACTCGGACACCGCCATCCAGCCGCTGGTGATCGGCGACAACGCCGCCGCGCTGGACGTGATGGCACGCCTGCGCGCGCAGGGTCTGTGGGTGCCCGCCATCCGCCCCCCCACCGTGCCGGAGGGTACCGCCCGATTGCGCATCGCCTTGTCGGCCGCCCACCAGGCCGACGACGTGGACCAGTTGCTGGCGGCGCTGCACTCGGCTGCTGCAGAGCGGCTGGCCCTGGCCGATACCGCCGCCCTGCAAGGCGCCACGCCATGACCGACCCGCAGGCGCTGTCGCCAGTGGCCATCGGCGCCCTCGCGGTGCTGGTGGCGCTGGGGGTGGACCGCCTGTGGGGCGAGCCGGCAGCGCGCTGGCACCCGGTGGTGTGGATGGGGCGCTACCTCGGCTGGGCCGGTGAACGCATCGCAACGAAGTTGCCCACGCCGCAACCCGACCGGTGGCGCGTGTTCTCGCGCGGCGCACAGGCCTGGCTGCTGGGTGCCGCGCTGGTGGTGCTGAGCGCCTGGGCGCTGGCCCGCGCGCTGGACGCAGCGCCGGGGTGGCTGCAGGTGCTGGCGCTGGGCCTCTTGCTCAAGCCGCTGCTGGCCTGGCGCATGCTGCGCGACGAGGTGCTGGCCGTGGAGGTGGCTCTCGCCGGATCGTTGCCGGCCGGACGCGAACGCCTGGCCTGGCTGGTGAGCCGCGATGTGAGCGCGCTGGACGCGGCCCAGGTGCGCGAAAGCGCCATCGAAACCCTGGCCGAAAACCTCAACGACTCCGTGGTGGCTCCGCTGTTCTGGTTCGCCTTGGCCGGCCTGCCGGGCGCCGCGCTCTACCGCTTCGCCAACACGGCCGATGCCATGTGGGGCTACCGGGGCGAGCGCCAGGGCCGCGACTGGACCTGGGCCGGCAAGTGGGCCGCGCGTGCCGACGACGTGCTGTCGTGGTTGCCGGCGCGCCTGACGGCTGGATTGCTCGGTGCGCTGGGCGCAACCCGCACCTGGCGGCACCTGCCGTCGCAGGCGGGCCTCACACCGTCGCCCAACAGCGGCTGGCCCATGGCCGCCATGGCGCTGGCGCTGGACGTGAGCCTGGCCAAGCCGGGCGTGTACACCTTGCACCCGGCCGGTCGCCGGCCGCAGGCGGCCGACACGGCGCGCGCCTTGCAACTGGCGGGCCGGGTGGTGGGCGTGCTCGCGCTGCTGGCTGGCGCGGTGGCGTTGTACGCCGCAGGGAGGGCGTTGGCATGAGCGGCATTCACGGCGGCCCCGATGCCCAGGGCGTTCCGCGCTGGGATTTTTCGACCAACGCCAACGCCTGCGGACCGTGCCCCACGGCGCTGACCGCCGTGCAGGGGGCCGATCCGCAGCACTACCCCGACCCCGGCTACACCGAACTGCGCGTGGCGCTCGCCGCGTTCCACGGTGTCGCGGCTGAGCGCCTCGTGGTCGCAGGCAGTGCGAGCGAGTTCATCGCGCGTATCACGGCGGCCGTCGTGCGCACGGGCGGGCAAAGCGTCTGGTGGCCCGCGCTGGCCTATGGCGACTACGCCCACGCCGCCCAGGCCTGGTGCCTGCAGCGGGTGAACGATCCGGCAAAGGCCAATCTGCTCTGGCTGTGCGAACCGTCCAGCCCGCTGGGCACGGCCGAACCCCTGGCGCAGGCGGTGGCCGGGCAGGGCGGTGTGGTGGTGCTGGACCGGGCCTACGAACCGCTGCGGCTGAGCGGGCACTGCAGCCTGGGCGCCGACGTGCTGGACCGTGTCTGGCAACTCTGGTCGCCCAACAAGGCGCTGGGTCTGACGGGGGTGCGCGGCGCCTACGCCATCGCACCGCTGCGGGGCCTGGCCCTGGCGCAGACACTGACCCGGATGGCGCCCTCGTGGCCGCTGGGTGCTCACGCGGTCGCGATGCTCACGGCGTGGGTGCAGGCTGACACGCAGCGCTGGCTGGCGCAGAGCCGCGTGCAACTGGCCGAGTGGAAGACCGCTCAGCGGGCGATGCTGCAAGGCGCGGGCTGGCAGTGCCTGCCCAGCGAGGCCAACTACCTCTGCGCCCGCGCGCCGCTCCCACTGAACGTCGAAGCGCTGCGCGCCCAAGGCATCAAACTGCGCGACACCACCTCGCTGGGCCTGCCGGGCCACTGGCGGCTCGGTGTGTTGCCACCAGCGGCCCAGCAGGTGCTGCACACCGCAGTGCTGGAAACCACGAAGGAAACCGCCCCATGACCGCTGTCTGTGTGATGGTGCTCGGCACCACCAGCGGTGCCGGCAAAAGCTGGCTGACCACAGCGCTGTGCCGCCACTACGCGCGCCAGGGCCTCAAGGTCGCGCCGTTCAAGGCGCAGAACATGAGCAACAACGCGCGGGTGGTGGCGGGGTCCGGTGGTGCCCTCGGCGAAATCGGCAGCGCCCAGTACTTTCAGGCCCTGGCCGCGCGAGCCGAACCCGAGGTGCGCATGAACCCGTTGCTGCTCAAGCCAGAGGCCGACACGCGCAGCCAGGTGGTGCTGATGGGACAGGTGAGCGAAGAACTCTCCACCATGCCCTGGCGCGGCCGCAGCGAGAAAGTCTGGCCGGCGATCACCGCCGCGCTCGACGCGCTGCGCGAAGAGAACGACGTGGTCGTGATCGAGGGTGCGGGCTCGCCGGCCGAGATCAACCTTCACGCCAGCGACATCGTCAACATGCGCATCGCGCGCCACGCGCAGGCGCGCTGCCTGCTCGTGACCGACATCGACCGCGGTGGCGCCTTCGCCCACCTCTACGGCACCTGGGCGCTGCTGCCGGAAGACGAGCGCGCACTCATCAAGGGCTTCGTGCTCAACAAGTTCCGGGGCGACGCCACGCTGCTCGCGCCCGGCCCGCAGATGCTGCAGGACCTGACGGGCGTGCCCACCGTGGCGACGCTGCCGATGTGGTGGCAACACGGGCTGCCGGAAGAGGATGGCGTTTTTGATGACCGCACCCTTGCTTCCGGTGCGGTGCAGACAACGATCGCCGTCATCGCCTGGCCGCGCATCAGCAACCTCGACGAATTCCAGCCCTTGAAGAACGTGCCCGGTGTGCGCCTGGTCTGGGCGCGCACACCGGCCGATTGCGCGGGCGCCGACTGGATCGTGCTGCCGGGGTCCAAGGCCACCGTGGCCGACCTCGCCTGGCTGCGCACGCAGGGGCTCGACCGCGCCGTGGCCGAACACGCGGCGCAGGGCGGGGCGGTGCTGGGCATCTGCGGCGGGCTGCAGATGTTGGGCGAGGCGCTGATCGACACGCACGGCATCGACGGCAACGCACCCGGCCTGGGCCTGCTGCCGCTGGTGACCGCGTTCGATCCGCAGAAAACCGTGCGCCACACGCAGACCCGTTTCAGCGCGCTCGCCGGCCACTGGCGCGCGCTGTCGGGGGTGGAAGCCGCCGGCTACGAAATCCACCACGGCCAGACCGCCCAGCACCCGGCCATGGCCGCCAAGGGCGACGTGGCGCGCGAGGTGATCCCTGGCCTGGCCTGGCAGAACGCCGCGGGCAACGTGCTCGGCTGTTACCTGCACGGCCTGTTCGAAGACCCGCGCGTGCTGCACGCGCTGTTTGGCGCCAGCGCGCCCACGCTGGAGAGCGTGTTCGACGGCCTGGCCGATTTTCTTCAAACCCATGTCGAGCCCGGTGTGCTCGACGCCCTCATCCAACCGGACTGAACCATGACCACCACCGTTCCCACCATCGCCGACATCACCCAACCCGTGCTGGCGGCACGCCTGCAGCTCAAGCTGGACAACAAGACCAAGCCCTTGGGCTCGCTCGGCCGCATCGAGGCGCTGGCGCAGCGCCTGGCCCTGATCCTCGGCAACGAAACGCCCGAGCTCCGGGATCCCCAGCTGGTGGTGTTCGCCGGCGACCACGGCCTGGCCGCGCGCGGCGTGTCGGCCTACCCGAGCGACGTGACCTGGCAGATGGTCGAGAACTTCCTCGCCGGTGGCGCCGCGGTGAGCGTGCTCGCGCGGCAACACGGCATCGGCCTCACCGTGGTGGACTGCGGCGTGCGCCACGACTTTGCGCCCCGGCCCGGACTGGTCATCAACAAGATTGCACCCGGCACGGCGGACGCGCTGGAGGGCCCGGCCATGAGCGCCGCCCAGTGCGAGGTGGCGCTCGCCAACGGGGCCGCCCTGGTGCGCGGGCTGCCGGGCAACGCGCTGCTGCTCGGTGAAATGGGCATCGGCAACACCTCGGCGGCTTCGCTGCTGCTCGCGCGCCTGGCCGGACTGTCGGTGGCCGACTGCACCGGTGCCGGCACCGGACTCGACGCCGAGGCCGTGCAACGCAAGATCGGCATCCTGCGCCAGGTGCTGGCGCGCCACCCCGATGCCAAAGACCCGCTGGCCGCGCTCGCCGCGTTCGGCGGTTTCGAGATCGCCACCATGGTGGGCGCGGTGCTGCAGGCGGCGGCCGAGCGCCGCGTGATCGTGGTGGACGGTTTCATCGCCAGCGCGGCCGTGATGGTGGCCGCAGCCTTGCAACCCGCCGTGCTGCAGCGCTGCGTGTTCGCGCACCGCTCGGGTGAACGTGGCCACGCGCTCATGCTCGCCCACCTGCGCGCCGAACCGCTGCTCGACCTGGGTCTGCGCCTGGGCGAAGGCTCGGGCGCGGCCATGGCCTGGCCGCTGCTCATGTCGGCCTGCGCCATCCTGCGCGAGATGGCGAGTTTTGAATCGGCCGGCGTGTCGCGGCAGGATGAGGCGGCAGCGCCCGTCCAATCTTGAGGCAGGTGCGGTGGAGCGCGGTGACTTAGACCAGGGCAGCCGTGGCACCGGCCCCGCCGGGCCACTGGCTGCGCCTCCCCTCCCGCAGGAAAGGGGGGAAGCCGCGCAGCGGCGCAGGGGGGTGTTCCAGTCCTTTCGGCATTTTTTCATCGCCCTCCAGTTCTTCACCCGCATCCCGGTGACCGGGCGGCTGGCGGACTGGGTCGGTTTTTCGCCCGCCATGCTGCGCGAGAGCGCTGCGCATTTCCCGGGTGTGGGCTGGGTGGTCGGCGGGCTGACGGCGGCGGTGTTTGCTGGCCTGCTCACGTTGCTGCCGGCACAGCCCGCTGCGCCCTGGGTGGCGGCCGTGCTGTGCACCGCGTTCAGTGTCTGGCTGACCGGCGCGTTCCATGAAGACGGCCTGGCCGACACGGCCGATGGCCTGGGCGGCGCGGTGAACCGCGAACGCGCCCTGGAGATCATGAAAGACTCGCGCATCGGCAGCTACGGCGCGGTGGCGCTGGTGCTGGCCTTGTTGTGCAAGGTGGCGCTCATGGCCCTGCTGGCGCAGGCCGGTGGCCTGCTGCTGGCGAGCGCGGCGCTGTTCGGTGCCCACGTCAGCTCGCGGCTGATGCCGCTGTTCATCATCCGCACGCTGCCGCACGTGGGCGACACGCCCACGTCCAAATCCAAGCCGCTGGCCGAGAGCATCGGCAACGCGGGTTTGTTCACCGGCGTGCTGTGGTGGGCGCTGGCCATGGGGCTGGTGGTCAGCCTGCAGCCGGGCCTGCACTGGCTCGCAGCGATGCTCGGCGCGCTGCTCGGCCTGGCCTGGATGTGGCGCCTGCTGCGCCGACGTCTGCAAGGGTTCACCGGAGACGGCCTGGGCGCCACGCAGCAGGTGTGCGAGCTGGCGTTTTACCTCGCGCTGGCGCTGGCGCTGTGAAGCTCTGGCTGCTGCGCCACGCCCGGGTGGAGCTCGAATCCGGCTTCTGCTACGGCGCGACCGACGTGCCGGCCAACGCCGCGCTCACGCTGCAGGCCGCCGAGGCCGCGGCGGCGCTGCTGCCGCCCGGCTTGCCGGTGTGGGTGTCGGGTCTGGGCCGTGCGCAGCAACTGGCGCTGGAACTGAGCACGCTGCGGCCCGACCTGGGCGACCCGGTCATCGACACCCGCCTGAACGAAATGGACTTCGGGCATTGGGAACTGCAGCGCTGGGACGACATTCCGCGCGCCGCGTTTGACGTCTGGATGGCCGACTTCGCGCACCACCGCTTTGGCGGTGCCGAGAGCACGCAGCAGCTCATTGATCGCGTGGCCGATGCGCTGGACGCGTTGCGTGAAAGCGTGCCCGGCGAAGCGGTCTGGGTCACCCACGCCGGCGTGATCCGTGCCGCGCAGTTCGTCGCCGCCCATGGCCGCGGGCCCATCGGCGGCGTGGCGCAGTGGCCAAAAGACGCGCCCGGGACGGGCGGCCACCTCTGCCTAGACTGGTCGTCCGGCGCAAAGCCTCCCGGTGCACACTGTGGCCCATGAATAACCAGCCGATGAAACCATCCGCCAGCCTGGCCCGCATGAAGGCGCTGGCGCTTGGCTTGCTGCTGCTGGCCGTGGTGATCTATGTCGTGGCCACCTTGCTCGCCCCGCACCACCCCGTCTGGGCCTATGTGGCCGCTGCGGCGGGTGCGGCCGTGGTCGGCGCGCTGGCCGACTGGTTTGCCGTGGTCGCGCTGTTCCGCCACCCGCTGGGCCTGCCGATTCCGCACACCGCCATCATCGTGGCCAACAAGGACCGGCTGGGAGCGCAGCTCGCGCGCTTCCTGGGCACGCACTTCCTCACCGCCGAACACGTGCGCCCCATGCTGGCGCGCTGGGACGTGGGCCAGGAACTGGGCCGTTGGCTGGCGCAGCCGGAGTCGGCCGCCCGCGTGGGCCGGTGGTTGCAGCAGGCCACGCCGGCCTTGCTGAACGCGCTCGACCAGACCCTCGTGCGCCAGTGGGTGGCACAACTCGCGCAGCGCCTGCTGCGCCAGGTGGACGTGGCCACGCTCGGCGGGCAGGCGCTCGCCGCGCTCACGCAACATGGCCACCACCAGCAATGGCTCAACGGCCTGTTGCAGCAGATGGCGCACTGGGCCGAACAGGACACGGTGCAAGAGCAACTGACCGAGCGCATCGCGGGTGAACTCAAACAACTCAAATACGTGGGCCTCGACCAGATGGCCGCGCGCCTGGCCACGCGCAAGCTGGTGGCCGCGCTCACCCACACCCTGGCCGACGTGGCGGCCGACCCGCAACACGAGCTGCGCCACCGCTTCGACGACTGGATGGCGCAGTCCATCCAGCGCCTGCAGACCGACGCCGACTGGCAGGCCCGCGTGGCCACCTGGCGCGACGCCTGGCTGGACCAGCCGCAATGGAATGAACCCATCGAAGCCTGGTGGCACGAGGTGATGCAGCGCCTGGCCAACGAGGCGCAACAACCCGACAACGCGCTCGCCGGGCGCTACGCCAGCGTGGTGCAGGCCGCTGGCCGCCAGCTGCTGGCCGATGCCACGCTGCGGGAGTGGCTCAACACCCAGGCCCAGCAGGTGCTGCTGCGCGCGCTGGAAGGCAGCCGCGACAACATCGTCGGCTTCGTGGCGCAGCGGGTGGAGGCCTGGGACGCACACGACATGAGCCGCGTGCTGGAAGACCACATCGGCCGCGACCTGCAGTTCATCCGCATCAACGGCACGCTGGTGGGGGCGCTGGTGGGGCTGCTGCTGCACGCCGCCACGGTGATGGTCATGCAGATGCCCGTGGTTCAGGGCTGGATGTCGCCTTAACCGGTCGTCTTTGGCTTGAAATCGCAGTACGCCGACACCGCACACTTGTGGCACAGCGGTTTGCGCGCCTGGCACACGTAGCGGCCCAGCAGGATCAGCCAGTGGTGCGCGTCCACCGCGTAGGCGGGTGGCACACGTTTCATCAGCAGCTGCTCGACCGCCAGAGGCGTCTTGCCCGGGGCCAGACCGGTGCGGTTGCTGACGCGGAAGATGTGGGTGTCCACCGCCATCGTGGGCTGGCCGAAGGCCACGTTGAGCACCACGTTGGCCGTCTTGCGGCCCACGCCGGGCAGGGCTTCCAGGGCCTCGCGCGTGCGCGGCACCTCGCCGCCGTGGCGCTCCACCAGGATGCGGCAGGTTTCCATCAGGTGCTTGGCCTTGCTGCGGTAGAGGCCGATGGTCTTGATGTAGCTCTCCAGCCCTTCCTGCCCGAGCGCCAGGATCTTCTGTGGCGTGTTGGCCACCGGGAACAGCTTGCGCGTCGCCTTGTTCACGCCCACGTCCGTGGCCTGGGCCGAGAGCAGCACGGCGGCCAGCAGCTCGAACACGCTGGTGTATTCCAGCTCGGTGACCGGGTGCGGGTTGGCGGCCTGGAGGGTTGAAAAAAAGGCTTCGATGGCGGCGGGTTTCATGGCGGCGGTGGTGCGGGTTTACAGGGTAACGCCCTTGGACGCGAGGCGTTCCCTCACCCGCTGCTCCACCTTGGGCCCGAGCAGGCGGCCGAACTGCACGCCGATCTCGAACGATTCCCGGTTGAGCGCGGGCGTGACCTGGGTGAGCTTGCGGCCGGTGTCCGAGGCGTAGAACACCAGCAGTTGCCGGATGTCGTCGGCGCTGAAGTGCTTGTGGTACAGGTGCACCATCAGGGCCTTGAACACGCCGATGTTTTCATCAAACACCGCTTCGTGGGCTTCGGCAACGATGCGCAGATGTTCTTCGGTCAGTTTGGGCTGCTTCTGGCGCAGCTGCAGCACCAGTTGCTGCAACACGGTGTTCATGTTGGCGCGCGCGTTGCTCATGGTCTGGGTGAGTTCGAGCAGCTGCTCGATGTCGGCGCGCTTGGCGTCGTCCAGTTCCTGCGCCCAGGCGCTGTGGCCGAGCGTCAGGCACAGCGCGAGGGCCGCGAGCAGAGGGCGTATGAAGGGCATGGTCAGAACGGGAGAAGTGGCGGGGCGCCTGCCATCTTATGTGCTTCCCGTGCCAGATGCCGAGACACAGCCACCCCTCGGCCATTCGCCGACCCCCTTCACAAGCTTGAACGCTTCAAGCGGCCCGGCAAGACCCCCGTGCCGCCCCGTGCCAGGCTTCAGGCGCTCGCGGCTTTCAGGTCTTTCAGCATGCCCTGGATCGCCGCCTCCATGGTCTTGGCGCGTTCCGCGAGCTCCTTGCCTCGCAGTTCCAGGGTCTTGGTGGTCAGTGCGGCCTGTTCTTTCAGTTCGGGCGATTTTTCCAGGGCACGTTTGAAAGCGTCGCTGCGGATCAGGGCGAAGTGTTCCTTGTTGTCGGCCAGGCCCTGCTGGGTGCGTTGGGCCAGCTGTTTGCCGTAGCTGGAGAGCGCCTCGCCGATCTCGCTGGTGATCTGGGCGGGTGGATCGTCCGCCGCCCGGCGGGCCTTGGCCCGCAGTTCCGGCAGGTCGGGCACCTTGAGCACGGCGCCCTTGGGCAGGGTGCTCAGGTCGTTCAGCCGCGGGTTGGCTTTCAGGATGGCGGCCTCGGCTTTTTCGCGCTGCTTGGGGGTCAGGCGCTCGAACATGACGTCGGCGATCTCGGCCACGGACTTTTCGCCGCGGAAGCTGGTGATCGGCATGGCAAGTCTCCTTCAGAGGCCAATGACGTTGGTGAGGTTGATGTCGGCGGGGGTGGGCGTGCCGCCTTGCACCACGATCGGACCGGTGCTGGTGTTGCCCATCACGATGGCGCGCTTCAACTCGGGGAACAGGAAGAGGGTCTGCAGGTCTCCCAGGCCGATCAGCCGGTTGTTGCTGGCGTTGAGCGTGCGCGCCGCGAGCTGGCCGATCACCGGCTGCGGGCTGCTTTCACCGACCGCTTCGCAGTGGTTGGTGTTGAACAGGCAGTCGGCGACGCCGCCGCAGCGGTTCAGCGGCACCGAGGACAGGTGGCCGCGCAGCCGGTTGCCGCGGATGGACAGGATGCCCGTGCGCGCGGGCACGGCCGCCGCCAGGCTTTCGGTCAGCAGGAAACCCGTTTCGCCCGCCGCGACATGGCTGGCCATGGCGAAGTGGGTGAAGCGCACGCTGCTGCCGGGCGCGATGTTGATCGCGCGCCAGGCCAGCGGCTCCGGCTTCTGGTCGTTGCCGCCGATGCGGTCCACCTGGTTGTCGTCGATCCCGCAGTGCTCGAACGGCGGCAGCACATGCAGGCCGCTGATCTGACCACTGCCGCGGTCCGGGCCAATGCCGAAGCAGCGGTTGCCCGCGATGCGCAACTGCCCCATCGCCAGCGCGCGCACCGCATCGACTGCGGGCGACCCGGTGGCCGTGCGCGCGACCAGGCCCAGGCTGTTGTCGAGCAGGTCGGCGCGCTCCACGCGGACCAGCTGGATCGCGGCGAAGGCGGTGTTCTCCACGTTCGCGGCCTGGCCGACGTCGTGGCACTGGTTGCCCGAAAAGCGCAGCACGCCCGCCGAGCCACTGCGCGCCATCACCAGCGCGCCGAGCCCCAGTTGCTCGAAGTGGTTGTCGCAGATCACCGCGTGTTCCACGCGGTGGTTGATCAGCACACCGTTGCCCCGCAGCGTGCGCAGGCGGTTGCCGCTGATGCGTGCGCGGTCCAGCGCCACCGGGTCCAGGCCCTCTTCGAGCACGATGCCGTCGCCGCTGCGTTCGGTGGCGCCGGAGATCTCGTTGCCCTCGATGCACAGGCCATCGACCCCGGCCCGGATGCCGTCGCCCGCGGTGTAAATGACGTTGCTGGCGATGTCCATGGGCGAGCCGGGCAGGGTGGCGCCGGTGGCGACCACGGCGGCCTGGTTGCCCACCAGCATCAGGTTGTCCACGATGCGTGTGTTGCCGAAGTGCAGGCTGACACCGTCGAGGTTGACCGCGCGCTGGCTGCAGAACATCAGGTTGCGCGCGATCCGCAGTTCGGCGGTGAGCAGGTGCTTGCGCTCGCGTTCGGTCACCGCCGCGATGCCGCGTTCGGCCACCAGCGCGCACTGCTCGATCTTCGCGCCGAGCACGTTGCCGGCCAGTCCGATGGCCACGCTGGTGCCGTTGCCCACCGACAGGCCGAGCACGTTGATGTGCTGTGCGAGCAGGTCGATCACCTGGGTGGCCAGCAGCATGGCGGTGGTGCCCGAGGTGCGCGCCGAGCCGAGCAGGCTGAGGTTTTCCAGCGCCACGCCGTTGCTGTCGTGGATGTTCACCACGGTGCCGGGTTCGCTGCCCTGCAGCACGGTGGCCCAGCCCTGGCCGCGGATGCGCAGCGAGCGTGCGCCCTCGATGTTCAGCGGCGCTGAAAGCACGTAGGTGCCGATGCCCAGGCAGACCGTGCCTCCGGTGGCCTGCAGGCTGTCCACCGCCTGTTGCAGGGTGGCGCTGCCGTTGTTGTGGTTTTCCGCGCTGACGCAGACCGAGCAGTCGCAGCCGTGGCCCTCGGGCATGGGGGGCCACAGCGTGCGGCAGTCGGTCTCGGCGTCCGGGAAGTTGACCACGGCGAGCCGGGTGTGGTGGTGGTGGATGCCCAGCGGCGGGGCGCGGTCCAGCTCTTCGATCCTGGCGTTGGTGCTGCGCGCTGCGAACACCCAGTGGTCGCCGCTGTGGAACTGGCCACCGGCCGGGTCGAGGCTGAATTCGACCAGGACACCGTGTTCCAGGAACAGGCGCGTGCCCAGCGGCGGGATCAGGATCGCGCCGGTGCTCGCGGGCGCGTCCAGGTCCTGGCCGGCCACCGCGCTGCCGTCTTCGCGGCGCACCTGGCCCGACTGGTCCCAGCGCCGCACCCGGGTGTTGCGCAAGGGGTCGGTGGCCTGCTGTGGATCGGTGGGGAACAGGCCGGCGCTCAGCGGCTGGTCAAAAGTCAGGGTGCGCGCGGTCACGTCCACCCCGCTGGCCGCGCGGATGCGGCGCAGCTCGCCGGGCAGGCCGTGCAGTTCGCGGTGGTCGTCGGTGACCTCGACCCAGTCGCCGTCGTTGAAGCGCAGCACGTCGTCGCGTCCGATGCTCTCCACCGTGACGCGGTCGCGCGCCGGGTTGATGTGGGTCGCGCGCGAGGCCACGCTGGCGTTGTCGCGCGACCACTTGAAGGTGGCCGTGCCGAGCGCGCCGCCCTGGTGCACCTCCACCCGGTAGAGCTGGTTTTCCAGCCCGCGGTAGCCCGCGGCCGGCGGCACGCTGCAGGGGTTGGGCTCGAAACCGGGGTCGCCGGTGGCGGTGGACAGGCGCGCGGCCGAGGGCGCGGTGGCGGCCGCCCAGCCTGGGACGTCTTCGTCGGGCGTGGCGCAGCTGATCGCGCCGACGTTGGGCAACACCTTCACCTGCCACACCGTCTGGCGCCGGCCGGTGGTGTCCACCCCGATGGCCGGCTCCACGAGCCCGGGCGCCTGCAGTGCGGTCACGTCGCGTTGCCACACGTCCAGGTACACCAGGTGCGGCCCCGAGCCGGGCAGTTCAGGCGGGTCGGGATAGTAGGGCTGGTCCAGGTAGTCCAGCGCGGTGGTGCCGGCCAGTTCGGCCAGGTGCGGGTCCCAGGCGTCGGGCGTGCCGCCGTGGTTTTCGGCCAGCAGGCCATCGACGTACATGCGCCCCGGGCCGATGCTCAGGGCGCCCGCGGCCGCCTCGATGCGGAAGCCGTCGGGCGTGGTGCGCGGCACCACGCTGCCGTTGAAGGTGTCCCAGCTGCCGGCCTGCAGGCGCCGGCCGAGCTGGGCCACCCACTCGTTCCAGTCCGCGTCCAGCTGGACGCGGCCCTGTTGCATGACCACGCCCAGGAAGTCCTGGCGGGCATCAAAGCGCACGCGGCTCAGATCGAAACTCATGGTGCTCCCTCCTTCAGGATTCGTAGAAAATGCCGGCCCGCAACCCGACCCGCAGGTACTCGTCGAGGCGGATGCGCAGGTTGGCTTCGCGCTGCGCGCCGTGCAGGTGGTGAAACACGCCCATTTCGCTTTCGTCGTCGGCACCACGCAGCACCTCGGGCGGTGTCGAGCGGGCGAGCTGGGCGTAGGCCGGTGTGCCGTAGACCAGCGAGGTGAAGCGCGGCGCGATGTGCTGTGCATCGCTGGCCGAGCCGGGCTGGCAGCGGAACCGCGTGGGCACGATGGCGCCCAGCGGCAGCCAGGAAAAGCGCACGCAGCCCAGCTGCTTGCGCGCCGCGCGCACCGGCACGGACCAGCTGTCGCCCTCGGCCAGGGCCGCGAGCAGGATGCTATTGGACACGCTCATCTGCGCCGCGTGCAGCTTGCCCACCACGGTGCAGGCCTCCAGCGTGAGCGCCGCGCCGGGGCCGCTGCCATCGAGCGCGGCCAGCGCCACGCCGCTGCGCGCGGTGGCGTCGATCAGGCTGTCGTCCGCGCTCAGGCTGGCGCGTTCGTGGCAGCGCACGCAGCCCACGATGCAGCGCTCGATGTGCGTCTGCAGGCCGGCGAGCTCCAGCAGCAGGCTGGGGCTGGTGGGCTGCGCGGGGCTGGCGTCCGGGTTCAGGGCGATCCCCGGCACCAGGGTGCAGTGCAGCAGGTTCAGCTGCTTCAGGGCGTTCGTGCCGTCGTCGGGCACCAGCAGCGGCGCGCCGGTGATCAGCAGGCCGTTGAGCGTGCAGGCGGCGTTGGCCCCGCCGGTGACGGTGCAGCCGCCGAGGTCGAGCACCGGGCGGCGGCCGTTCTCGGCCCGGATCTCGATCTGCCCGTCGGCCACCACGGCCAGGGTCAGCGTTTCCGTGTAGCGGCGGCTGTCGCGGATTTCCACCACGCCGTTGCCCGCGATCTGGGTCAGCGCCGCGCCGATGCTGGGCTGGTCGTCGGGCACGCGCACGACCAGCGTGCTCGCGGCCGGGGCGGGCAGGCTCTCGCCGCGTTCGTACTCGCCGCCGCCCAGGTCGGCGCTGAAGCCCTCGTGCCAGGTCAGGCTCAGCTCGGCAGGGTCGTCGGCCTCGGGCGGCAGCGCGATGCGCCCGAGCACCGGGTCGATGGCGTAGACGCCCGCCGGGGGCGGCGTGTGGGCCCAGCCCGCGCCGTCGTCGCCCAGGTTGCAGACCACGATCTGGTCGCGCTCGATGGGCGTGCCGTCCACGCTGAGCAGCAGCGCGGGTTCGGCGTTGTCCGCGGGTGCCGCCGCGTGGGCCCGCGTGCCGTAGTGCTGCGCCAGCTCGGTGGCCAGGCGCCGGCGCGAGAGCGGGCCCGGCACATGGGCCGGCTCGGCGAGGTGGGTGATGTCGTCCTCGGCGCGCGGGCGGTTGAACAGCGGCAGGTCGTGGTTGAGCGGGCTCACGCGGTAGCGGCGCGGCCCCACCCGCAGCGCCGGTGTGTCGCGGTGCCGGTAGGCCTGGATGCGCCACAGGTGCAGGCCCACGTTGGGGATGTTGTGGCGCCCCCGGCCCGACTCGATGCGCCGCACGTCCACCGTGCGGTTGGCGCTCTCGAACGCGGTACCCACGAACTCCAGCGCCGCCCCCCGCCGCAGGTCGGGCGACTGCAGGTTGTGCGGACGGGTGTGGTTCATGTATTGCGTGGTCACGATGCGCTGGAAATACTCCACGGCGCGCGCGTCCCAGCCGGTCACGTCGCGCGCGAGCTGCTCCAGCACCAGCGCCGTGCCCTTGCGCCGGCGCAGGGCGATGGTGTGCGCCACCTCGGCGCGCGCGCTGGCCACCTTGGGCGTGACGCCGTGCAGGCTCTGGTAGCCGATGAGGTCGCCGATGTAGGGCACGGCCCAGTCGGCGCAGGTCTCGATGAACAGGTCGTCGTGGAGCTGCTCCAGGCTTTCCCCGGCCACCGCGATCTGCTCGGCCAGTACGCTGATCAGCTCTTCGAGCGGCCCGCGCTCCAGGCCCAGGGTCTGCGCGAGCTCGGCGTCGCGGATGCGGTGGATGGCCGGCAGCAGTTCAAACAGCGACTGGGTGTCTGTGGTCATTGGAATTCCCTCCGTGCTGCGCTCACGGGAGTACCTTCGCCCTGCGGGCTGCGGTGCGAGCTTGCTTGGGAGCGGCCCGGCGCGGTGCTCATGGCATCACCTCCAGTTCCACCGGCTCGTCGGCCAGGGTGAGCAGTTCGGCCGGCAGCGGCTGGCCGGTGAGCGTGGCCACGGGCAGGGCCGCGAACAGGCGCGGCACCAGCCCCGGGGCCTGGCCCACGCGGTGCAGGCGGGTGACGTGCACCGCCTGCACGCCCGCCACCGCCTGGGCCACGGCCGCCACCTCGTCCACCGACACGGTCTGCCCGAACTGGCGGCGCGCGAAGCTGAAGTGCGCGCGCAGCGCGGCCTCCAGGGCCTGGAGCACCGGGTCGGTCTCGTGGCTGGCCAGCACCTTCACCGAGAGCCGGGCGCGAAACCGCACGCCAAGGTGGTTGCGCAGGTGCAGTGGCACCAGCGCGTCGCCGTGGTTGCGCAGCGCCGCGCCCAGGCTGGCGAAGGTGGCGCCCGACGGCGGCACCACGGCGCCGTCCACCCCGGCGATGGTGAGGAACACGCCGCGCGCGGGGCCGGCGGGAATCCACAACGCGTGGGCCTTGTCGATGCCGGCGAAGGCGCGCGCGAAGCTGGCGTAGTCGGTGATCGAAACCGCGCGGTCCAGCGTCAGCACGGTCAGCGGGGCGTTTTCGCGCGCGCGCTCCAGCAGCTCGCCGTCTTCGCCGCCGGTGGCGGGCTCGGGGTTCACCACCTCGCTGACACCGAGTGGGCGCGACAGCAGCGTGGTGAGCTGGCCCGCGGCCACGTTGCCGGCCACGCCCAGGCCCTTGCGGTAGCGCGCGCGCACGTTGCTCTGCCCGCTGGGCAGGCGCGCGCCTTCCACGCCGTCGCCAAACTCCACCGTGGTCAAGCCGTCATCGTCCTGACGGGTCTGGTAGACGCGGGCGGCCGGGCTGGCCTGGTAGAGCGTGGGCGCCTCGGTCCACAACACGTCCGCCACGCGCAGCTCCAGGGTGGACGCGCCGCCGCTGGGCGTGGGGGCGCTCACGTAGGTCAGCGGCGCCTGGTTCAGCACGAAGCGCTGGCCCGCGCTGCCCGCGTCGCCGTTGCCCAGCAGCGCCTCGACCGTCTCGCCGTGCGTGGCGGGCGCCACGTTGCCGTTGACCCGGACGCTGGCGCGCTCGTAGACGTGGCGCAGCGCGGCGTCGAGTTTCAGCTGCGTGTGGTCGCGCGCCTGCAGCACGGCCTGCCCGGTGGCGGCGATGTGGGCGATCTCACGCACCAGCGGGTCGTCCTTGCGCGCCGGCGCCAGCCGCAGCTCGTGGCCCTTGGCCACCAGCGTGCCGCTGCGGCCGTCGCGGTCCATCAGGGCGAGGCGCAGCCGGGCCGACGGCTGGCCGAGCAGCGCGGTGAAGGCCTCGGCGCCGAGCGTGATGGCCGTGAGGCCCACCAGGCGGCTGGCCGGCGCGGTCATGAAGAGTTCGTCGCCCTCGGTCAGCGCCACGCTGCCGCCCTGCGCGAGCTGCAGCGACAGGCCCGTGGCCCCCGAGGCGATGGCGATGCGCTGGCGCGTGCCCGAAACCGCCAGCGCCTGGCCAGGCAGCAGGCCGTCCACGCGCTGGCCCAGGGTGAGGGCGTCGCCGTGCACCGGGTGGAACAGCGGCGTGTCCACCGTGGCCAGGCGCTCGCTCTGCGCAAGCACCAGGGTGTTGCGCAGGCCGAAGCGGGCCGCGCTCAGGTTTTCGGTGGTGTCGGGCGTGATGCGGGTGGTCTTGCCCGAGATGCCGAAGTCGTTGCGGCTGAGCTGGCTCACGCGCTGGGCGCGGTAGAGCTCGGTGTAGCCCGGCAGGTCGGCGCTGCCCAGGCCGGCCTCGTTGGACACCAGTGCGAACCAGGTGCCGGCGGTGATCTTGGGGTTGGCGCTTTCCAGGTCCACTGTGGTACCGTTGATGTGGAACTGCTTCCAGATCCAGTTCGACGGCGTGCTTTTGTCGATCTTCTGCGCCAGGTTGGAGCCGCGGCCGCTGAGCAGGTTGGGGTCGGGCGCGTTGTGGCCGAACAGCGCCGTGCGCTGGCGAAACGCGTGCACCTCCACGCCCACGCCGGCCGGGCTCATGGTCGGGAACGCACTGCCCAGGGGATGCTTCCACACCACGCGGGTGCGGGCGTTGGCGTTGTCGGGCAGCACCGCGCTGAGCACGCGCACGTCCCAGTGTTCGCCGCCGGGGTCGTTGATGCGGTCGCTGCCCACGATGAGGATCGCATCGCCCGGCTGCAGCTGCGTGGCCAGGCCGTCGAGCCACAGCTCGGTGTCGCCCGACTGGGGCCGCCAGGGCACCCGGGTCTGCACCGGCATGGCGTTCCACTGCACCCGCGCGGGGATCTCGGCCACGGTCTCGAAACTCTGCGCCGTCTCGTCCTGGCCGGGCACGCTCTGCACCCGGGTGCCCACCGGGATCTGGATCGGCTCGGGCGGCGCGGCGCCCGGCGCCTCCAGCAGCTTGAACGCCAGGTGGGTGCTGGCGGCCACGCCGGGTGCGAGCCGGTAGCCGATCAGGCGCGCCATCTCGCGCACCGAGAGGCGTTCGGTGGCGGTGCGCAGGTAGTGTTCCTGCGCGTAGCGTTCGGTGTAGAAGCTCAGCACGTCGAGCGAGGTGGCCATGGCGTCGGCCAGCGCCAGGCTGAAGTCGCTCATCTCGCGCGTGCCCAGGGCGGCCAGCGCCGGCGTGTCGGTGCTCGACAGCCGGGCCTGCATCGAGGCCAGGAAGTCGCCGTGGCGGCCCACCCGGTAGGCAATGGCCGGCAGACCGGGCGGGTTGTGCACGCGGGCCGGCGTGTCGGCGTCCACGCCGGCGCAGCAGCCGCAGTCGCCGTTGCCGGCGGGGGTGTCATGGCCACTCATCACTTGCCTCCGTGCAGTTCAAGCCGCAGCACACCGTGCTCGGGGAAGTTGGGGTCGTTGTCCAGCCGCGCGATCTCCAGCCGGCCCAGCGTCATGAAGCCGTCGGCCAGGGGTTTGGGGTCGGGCTGGCCCTGGCGCTGGAAGCGCGTGACCTGGACCGAACTCACGCCGGCAACGGTGCGTGCGGCCGCGTACAGCGGGCTCAGGAACACGGTCTGGCCGAAGCTGAAGTGGTCTGGGTGGAACAGGCCACGCGTGCCGTCGGCGCGGGTGCGGCTGCTCAGCACGTCGAGCAGGCCGCGGCTGACGTCGCTGCGGAAGTGGTCCTTGTGGACGCAGACCAGCAGGTCGATCTCCAGCGACACCGCGATCGGGTCGTGGATGCGCAGGTCGTGGCCGGCCATGCGGTAGCGGTCCAGGTGGGTGCCGACCTGGGTGGCGAAGGCGGGGTCGATGGCCTCACCGTCTTGCCGGTCAACGGTGACGAACACGGTGTGCCAGCTGCCGGTCCAGCGCAGGCTGGCGGCGGCGCGCTGCACCTCGGGCAGGCGCTCGGTGACGGCGGCGTAGTCGGCCGTGGTCACGGCGCGCTCCTGGGTGCGAAAGGCCTGCGGCGCGCGCCGGCGCACCTCGGCGGTGGTCTCGGGCGCCACGCCGCCGCGCGCGGGCATGGGGTTGACCACCGCGTTGATGCCGCCCTGGGTGGTCACCACGTGGGCGATGGCCTGCGCGCCCACGTTGCCTTGCGGCCCGTTGCCCACGCGGTAGTGCGCGCTGAAGGCGGTGCCGCTGTCGGGGCGGCGGCCGTGCACGTCGTCACCGAAGCGCAGGCGCGCGCTGCCGTCGTCTTCGGCTTCGATCACGAAGTGGGTGTCGCTGGCCCGGCTGGAGAGCAGGTCGCGCCGCGGGCTCCAGGGCTCGCTGCCACTGCCTTGCGTGGCGGTGAGGCCGATCCTGGGCAGCGCGTCGGCGGTGCGCCAGCGCATGGCGGCGCTGGCCGAGTCCTGCGGGTCGAACAGCAGGCGTTCACTGGTGCGCACGCCGTTCTCGACCCGCGTCACGAGCACCGTGCCCTGGTGGGTGAGCGGCGTGCTGGCCAGCCGCGGCCGGTAGCGCGGGGGCAGGGGTTGCGGCGCCTCGCGCTGGCAGGCATCGCCCAGCACGGCCGGGTGGTGCAACCGGGGTTGCGGCACGCTGCCCAGCGGCTCGTCTTCGATGCGCTGGCCGTGATCGACCAGCACGTTGTTGCCCAGCGCGAGGCTCACGCCGTGGATCAGCACGCTGCCGTGCGCCTCGTCGGTCTCGCTGGAGATGCACAGCGCGAAGGGCAGGGCATCGGCCGGGTGCCAGGCGATCTCGGTGATCTCGGTCAGGGTGCTGGGGTCGGCCGGGTCGGGCGGCAGCGGGTCGGTCAGCGGGTCGGCGCCGTCGAAGGCGCGCACGGCGCTCAGGCGCACCGCGTGGCGGTGGGCGGGGTCGGCGTCTTCGGGCTCGCCGCTGAGCGGGCCGAGCTGCTCCTGGAAGATCAGCACGTCGCCGGCCTGCAGCTCGGGCCAGTGGCCCAGCAGCGTGGCGCGGGTGGCGCCGCGGGGCAGGCAGCAGCGGGCATCGCCCCAGGTGTGGAACTCAAAGCTGTTGTGGGCCTCGCGCAGGGTCGCGCCGTGCAGCGGCTCGAACACCAGGGGCCGGGCCTGCAGCGCGGCGCGCTCGGCGGGCGAGTCGGGAACGATGCGCGGGGGCACGCCCGCCACCCGGGTGTAGCAGCGCAGGTCGTCGGGCAGGGGGAAGGGGCCACCGCTCACGTCGAAGTGCAGCCAGGCGCGGGCGTTGCAGCCCTCGTGCACCGCGTAATCCACCAGCAGGGCGTGGCGGCGCAGGCTGCTGCGCCGCCGGGCGGTGTGCAGGTAGGCCTCGGTGGCGACGGCGTCGAGCTGGTAGTGCTGCAGATCACCGACGTAGGCGATCAGCTCGGCCAGTGTGGTGGCCAGGTCGGCCGGGCTGCGGTCGCGCCAGCCCGGCATGTTGCGCGCCAGGCGGTCGATCACCAGCCGGCGCAGGCTCTCGTAGTCGCGGGCGAGGTAGTTGATGTCGGGGGCTGGCTTCGGCGGCTCGGTGCAGCCCGGGGGTGTGCGGCAGTCGAAGTCGCTCGGGCACTCGACCTTGAAGCGGAATTCGATCTCGGAGAGCCGGGGGTCGAAGTCGGGCAGCGGCGTGGGCGTGGCCGGGTCCTGCGTGAGCCGCAGGGTGTAGCGCGAGAAGTCGCCCGCGCTGTCGGTGCGCACCAGCAACACGTGGTCAGCCTCGGGCAGCGCGCTGAACAGGGCCTGCTCGGCCGCGTTCGCCTGGGCCGGGGGCGCGCTGGCCACGCCAACCCAATCGACCTGGATGCGGCGGATGCGCTCGCCGCCTTCGATCACGACCTGCTCGCGCGTGAGCCCGGCCGGCACCGGCTTGAGCAGGCGCACGAGCAGGGTGCGCTGGCGCGGGCTGCCCAGGGGGGCGTCGAGGTCCAGCACCTCCAGCCAGTCGATGCCGTTGAGCGTGGCGTGGGCGTCCACCGCCGCGCGCCGGTTCTGGTCGCAGCAATGGAAGATCATGGCTGGCCTCCCTGGGTGAAGGTCTCGCGCTGGCGCGAGGCGTTGCGCCGTATCAGGTACTGCACGGTGACGCTGAGCGCGGCGTCCACCGCCCGCACTTCGACCGCCTCGACCGTGATCAGGCCCGAGAGCCAGCGCTGCAGCGCACCCTGCACCAGGAACTGGGTGGTGGCCGCGAGCTCGGGGCTGTTGGGGGCGAACACCAGCTCGCGCAGGCCGCTGCCGAAGTCCGGGCGCATCACGCGCTCGCCCGGCGCGGTGAACAGCACCTGCTCGACCAGGCCACGGATCCAGTCCGCCTCGTCGGCCTCGCGGGTGAGGCCGCGGCCATCGAACTGGTAGGGGAAAAACAGGCGTTGGGTCATGTTCAGCTCCCGATCACGCGGGTTTGCGCGGCCACCGGCATCAGCGGTGTGCCGTTGGGCACGCACACCGCCTGGCTGTCCATCAGCACCAGGGGCTGGCCACTGGACTGCACGCGCAGCGCAGCCATCACCCATTGCCCGGTGACGCAGGGCACCGGGCTGCCCGAGACGTTGAACGGGCAGCCCGCGATGGCGTAGGGCGCGCTCATCACCACCGTGGGCTGGCCGCTGACCAGCACGCGCGGGTTGGGCGCCGTGGGCGTGGCGGTGCCGCCGTGGGCACAGAGCACGGTGGCGCCGACGTGGAGCAGGGGGCCGGGCATGGCGTCAGGTCACCGTGAGGGCGCCGTTGTTGATGGTCACCACCGGGCCCACCAGGGTGATGGCCGCACCCTTGCCGTTCTGGATGTAGATGCCGGTGTCGTTGACGATGAGCATCGCGCCGGTGGTGCTCTTGATCATGATGCCGCCGGTGGGGCCGGGCACGTCGGAAATGGTCAGACCGTTCTGCAGCGGCGTCTGCAGCGTGATCGCTGGCACGGCCGGGGGCGTGAGCAGGGCCAGCGCGGGCACTTCGGCCGCGCTGCCCCAGAAGCCGCCGACCCAGATGGGAAAGTCCGGGTCGCCCTGCTCGAACTCGACCCAGACGCCCGAGCCGGGGATGGGCAGGGCGAACATGCCGTTCTGTATGCCCGCGATCGGCACGCAGGGCATGGCCCAGGTGCCGGGGATCAGGCCGCCCACGTCGGGCACCTGCACCATCAGCCGGCCCTGCTGCATGGGGTCGACGTTGGAGATCACCATGCCGCGGTATTTGCCGTAGAACTTCTGCGCACCATTGCTCATTCGACTACCCTCCGTGCTGCGCACTGCGGGGCTGAGCACCTTGGGAACGGCCCTGCGGTGCTCATACGGGGATCCTCGGTGTGATGGAGATCAGGCCGTTCCGGCTGAGGTCGAAGCTCTGCTTGAACTCGCCGCGCTTGAGCGTGCTCTTGACGCTGGAGACGTAGTACAGGCCGTCGTAGGCCAGGCCCACGCCACGCACCCCGACCAGGGCACGCGACTTGAGCGGGCGGCCGTAGCGCAACACGTCGAGCTCGCCGCTGGCGGTCACCGAGTCCTGCGACTTCTTGGCCTCGGCCAGGCCGCGCGAGATCGCCTGCATCGGGTTCATGCGGGCCGTGTCCTTGAGCATGGTCAGGTTCGACAGCGGCGTGGACAGCACGCCCAGCGGCGGCTGCAGCGGGTTCAGGTTGGGGATCGGAATGGGGATGGGCGCGCGGGTGAGCTGGTTCTGGATGAACACGATGGGCAGCACGCCGGCGGTCGGGTCGAAGCTGAAGCTCAGGTTCTCGACGTTGGTCAGCGCGTCCATGTCCACGTTGAGCGCGGGCTGGGGCACGCCGATCTTGATCTCGGGGCCGAAGTAGGCGATGTTGGTGCCCGGCGCCGGCCCGGGCTCGATGTAGAACACGTAGCCCACCTGCTCGGCGAGAAGGCGGATGTAGGCCAGATCGGTGCCCTGCTGGGCCGGGATCTTGTCCACCGGGATCGGCACGTCGGGGAACAGCGCCGGGATCACCAGCGGGATCAGGCCAAACGGTGCGTACTTGGCGCAGAGCAGGGCCACGCGCGCCTCGATCGGCATGGCCGGAAACGGCAGGCCGCTCCAGTCCTGGGTGTCCATCACCTTGGTCAGGTCTTCGCCGGTGACGGTGACCGTGCCGGGCGAACCCTGGCCGCCGGCCTGCACCTCCACATGGGTCATGACGCCGTCGAACAGCGGCTGCGGCGAGCCATTGAGCGTGACGATCAGCATCACCCGCAGCGGCGGCGTGCCCAGCCCGGTGTTCTGCGCGCCGGCGATCAGGAAGATGGTGTTGAGCTCGGAGCGGGAGCTGAACTGGAAGGTCAGCGTGAACCCGCTGGCGCTGCCCGCGGAGCTGCGCACTTCCACGCTCTCCAGCGCGTCCATGACCACCCGCGGCGCCGGCACCGCGATCACCGGGCCGATCAGCAGGGTGAGCTGGATGCCCTTAGCCAGCATCGCTGTCTCCCGGAATGCCTTCGGGCAGGGTGATGCGCAGCACGCGGCCCACGGTGGCGGTCAGCTCGGTCGGGTCCATCGCGCCATTGGCGTCGCACAGGCGCCAGTACTGCAGCGGGTCGCCGAGATAGTGCGCGGCCAGGTTGTCGAGCCGGTCGCCACTGGCCACGGTGTGCTCGGAAAGGGTTGAAAAACGCTCGGGCGGCGGCACGAAGCGCCGCTTGACGAAGGTGATCACCGTGCCCTCGGGCGTGGTGGTCTGCGCCGAGCCGATGCCGTGGTAGCGGCTGGTGGGCGCGAACAGCGGGGTGGCCAGCGCATGGGCCTGCATGAATGCCTGAACGGGGTCCATCAGCCGATTCCTCCTATGCCCAGAGAGCCGAAGCTGCCCGCCTGCGCCTGGCCGGCGAGCCGCTCCTTGCCCTGCAGATACGCCATGAACAGGCTGCCGCCCTTGTGGGAGAAGCCCAGGTCGTCCACCGACAGCACACGCAGGCCGATGCTGACCTTGGCGACGATGGGGTTGAGCGCCGGGTCGAAGGCCTCTTCGGTGATCGAGAACTCGGTCAGTCGCACCGGCACGATGCGGTTCTTGCCCCAGACGAAGAGCATCAGCGGGGCCTCCATGGGCGCGATCTCCAGCGTGCCGGAATCGGCCTGTCGGTGCACCTCCAGCAACTGCGCGCTGCCCGGGTTTGCCAGCGCTTCGAGCACGGCCAGTTGCGGCGCCACGCCGTGGTCCACGGTGCCGCGGTTCTGGTCGGGAAACTCCAGCTGGTCGGCCGCGTCGATGTCGGCTTCGAGCCGGAAGGTCTCGATGGCCGGCCCCTTGAAGCGCATCGCCTCGCTGCGGTTGGCCGCTTCGCCGCCAGCGGCCTGCACCTGCAGGCTGCGGGTGAGTTTTTCCGGGTTGTACTGCAGCGAGATGACGCGCAACACCCGCGACGACTCGGGGTCGATCAGCACCAGACCGCCTTTGAGGACCTTGGGGGAGTTGGGGAAGCTGGTCATGGGGGACTCATTTCGGCGGCGGCGGGGGTTTGAAGGTGGACTGCGCGAAGAAGTCGCTGTCGCCCTCGGCGCGGTTGAAGTGCTCGTGCGCGGACACGTCCAGGCTCTCGTGGTGCAGGTAGGCCACCACCCGCGTGGCGGTGGCCTTGATCGTGGTCGTTCCCTTCTTGGCGTTGTGGCTGCGGGTGGTGACCCAGCGGTAGCGGTCCGGGTTGTTCAGCGTCGCGCGCGCGGTCTGCTCGAACGCGGCGTCGCTGGGCACCACGGCTGAACTCAGCTCGAAGTACTGCGTGGCACCCTTGGGCAGGTCGCCGTCCAGCCGGTAGGTGCGCGTCGGCTCGCCGTCCTCGCCGGTGGAAGCCTTTGAACTCAGGGTGCCGGGGACAAATCCCTTGGGTACCTTGCCGCGCGCTGCACGGAACGCAGCCAGAAACTCCTGGCCGTCCGCCGGCTCGACGAAGGTTCGGGGAATGACGCGGCTGTAGACCCGCTGGCCCTTCTGCTTGTAGGTGCCCTGGGCCAGAGCCACCGCGTTGGACCGCGGGTCCTTGGCCACCAGTTTCTTGGCCAGCGCCTTGTGCCGGGCCTCGGAAAGGTGGCCGTACAGGCGCTTGAGTTCTGGCAGCAGTTCGTCCACCGTGTACAGCTGCTCGCCCAGGCGCTGGAACATCGGCCCCGAGAACGCCTCGTAGGTCCGGGCCTCCTGCACCTTCTGTTTGCGCTCGTCGTCGCGCTCCTTGAGTTCGGCCTTGATGGCGGCCTTGCGCTCGGCCACGGCCTTGGTGCGCACGGCCTTGGCGTCCTTGAGCGCTTTGCCCTTGAGCGTCTTGTCCACCGGTGGGGGCTCGGGGTACTTGGCCTCCACCTCCGAGCGGAAGGCCGCGTCCGCGCGCTGGGCGAGTTCGGGGTCGGTGCCGTAGACCTGCTCGTGGGTGGGCGCGGTGACGGTGCCGGCACCGCCGAAGGCCTCATCCAGCAGTTCGAGCATCTCCTTGGTGCGGCCGATGTCGCAGCCCTTGATGCGCACCACCGTGTGGGCGTCGATCTGTTTGCCGACCCGGGTCAGCGCCGACACCCCGGACGCCGGGTGCAGGGCCTTGCGCAGCTCGGTGACGTTGAGTTTCTTGTCCTTGTCGTCGCCATCGAGCGCGAAGCTGAGCGTGCCGTCTTCGTTGGCGTGCGAGACCAGGTACAGGTTGCCGATGGGGTCGGTGATCTCGCCCGCGATGTGGTCGAGCACCGCCGCCAGGCTGCGCTTGTCGGTGACGAAGGTGGCCTGTGGCCGGTGGGCGCGGAAGTAGCGGTTGGCCTCGCGGTAGAACGCGTCCTTCTTCACATCACCCATGATGAACACGTAGTCCTGCCGGGGTGGCCCCTGCGCCTCGGCATCGGCCTGGGTCTGGGCCGGCGCGTCCACCGCCGGTTCATCGGCTTTCGCCGGTCGCAGCGCGCGCGATCCGCCGAGCGCGGCCTTGCGACCGCCTTCGAAAGTCTTGTCGTAAAAGGCGCGCAGGGCGTCTTCTTCTGCGCCGTGGAAGTCGCCGTCCAGGTTGTCCGGGTCGATGCCGCCCTTGGGCGCGAAGATGGCGGCAACGTCGGCCGGGCTGCTGTTGAGCAGCAGGGTGAGGATGGCGCGCTCATCGTCGTTGCCGGTGAAGCCCGACTGCATCTCCTGGATCAGCAGGATCTTCTGCGCGGCGTCGAGGGTCAGCGTGCCCTTGCGCCACAGCGCGACGATGGCCCGGGCCTTGTCGTCGCTGTTCATGTTGTCTTCGATCTTGCCCGGCCCGTGTTGGGCCAGGTAGGTCTGCAGCGTGGGGAGATCGAAGCCGTCCGCATCGAAGTCTTCGATGTCCAGCGCCCGCTGCACCCAGGGCGCCGCAGCGCCTTGCTGCACCACGTGGGCCAGCTCGTGCGCGATCAGCCGCTGCCCCTGGCGCGTGTCGGGCGCGAACTGCCCGGCGTTGAAGGCGATGTGTTCGCCCACGGTGTAGGCCCGGGCATTCACGTCGTGGGCCGATTGCTGGGCCGGGCCGTCGGTGTGGATGCGCACGCGGGAAAAATCGTGGCCCAGGCGCTGCTCCATGCCGTGGCGCAGCGCTGGCGCCATCGGCGTGCCGGGCCGGGTCAGGGTGCGCTCCACGCTCGCGGGTGCGCTGGTGGTTTCGCCGGCGGCGCGGGTCGCGTCGCGCTGCAGGCGGGGGGCTGCCGGTGCGGTGGCTGCGTGGGGTGGTGCGGCCAGCGCCTGGTCGGCGGCGCGGTCCGCCTCCTGCTCCAGCCGGTCGCTGCTGGCGCCCACGGCGAGCTTGCGCTGCAACACGCCGCGCGCGACCGGTGTGCGCGGCGCCTTGGCCGGAGCAACTTGCAAGGGGGCCGTGCTCATGGGCATTTGGTGCCTCCGCAGGGATTGGCGTTCCAGCGGGTGTTGCCGGTTTTCTTCCGGTGGCAGCACAGGTCGTCCAGCACCGCGCCGCTGTAGCTGACCGACACCGTGGTCACGCCGATCCGGGTGTGGTGGTTCAGGGTGCGGATCAGGGACCGGGTGCCGACGTGCACGCAGGCGTGCGAGCCGGTGTTGAGAAAGCCCTCGTGAATCGCCTGGATGCCCTTGAAGAAGATGGCGTAGTTCATGGTCCCGGCGCCGCTGGCCGAGTAGCGCGCGCCTTTGCCCTTCTTGGCCACGGGATCGGTCAGGTTGCCGAGTCGGACGTTTTCGGAGTCGGTGTAGCCCAGGCCTTCCAGCCGCGAGACTTTGGAATTCTTGACGCGGTCGGTCAACCCGACGCCCAGCATGGTGGAGCCGCCCGTGATGGACATCACGATGTCGGCCGGCACGCTGGACGATGCCGTGCTGTATTTGGCCTTCAAGGTGCCGGTGGGCATGCGCGGTTCCAGCTGGCCGGCCGCAAGGGCCGCGGCCTTGTGGCCGTCGTCCACCACGGCTTTGTCGAACTGGATGTCGATGTGTTCCACCCAGGGCTGGGTCTTGGCGTCCGTCAGGGTTTCGTCGGCGCCCTCGAAGGCAATCGTGTCCTTGCCCTTGCGGCGGTAGCGGTGCAGGGTCTGCGCGGAACCGGCTGTCGGTTCGCCCGACAGGCCGGTCTGCTGGACCACATGGGTGAGCTCGTGGGCGATCAGGTGCCGGCCCGCCGCCGTGCCGGGCGCGTACTGGCCGCTGTCGAAAACCACGTCTTGACCCACGGTGTAGGCGAGGGCGTTGACGTCCCGGGCCGAGGTTTGTGCCGCCGCGTCCGCGTGCACGCGCACCCGGGAGAAGTCGTGGCCGAAGCGTTGTTCCATGTCCTGGCGCAGCGCCGGCTCCAGCGCGCGGCCCGGGCTTGCCAGTGCCGTGTCCACGCTGGCGGGCGCCGCGGCCGCACCCTGCGCTGCGCTGCCGCTGGAGCGCTGGATGCGCGGCGCCACCGCCCCCGCGTGGGATCGGCCCGGTGCCACGAGCACCTGGTGGGCGACCTGTTCGGCCTCCTGCTCCAGCGCGTCGTTGCTGGCGCCGATGGCGAGCTTGCGTTGCAGGGAGCCGGTCGAGGCACCGTCCTCGCAGCGATCCTTGGCGGGGGTGGTGGCGGACGAACCGCAGCCGCAAGCGCACTGGCGCTGCAGCCACGGGCTCGCCACCGGCGTGTGGGTGGACACCCTGGGTTTGCCGGCCTTGGTCACCAGGGGCGCCACCGTGCTCATGAACCGATCCCCCGCACGATGCCTTGCGCGGTCTGTTCGCCCACCGCCGAGGCCCGTGCGCCTGGCGCGATGCGCAGGGATGCGACTTTCAGCAGGGGCACGCTGCGTTGCGCCAACAGCGCCTGCGCCGCCTGCGGCGTGGCCAGCAGCCGGCCGAGCTCCGCGCCCAGCCCTTCGGCGATGCCAGCCTGGTCTTCGCGGTCGAAGCCACGCAGCACCAGCCGGTCGATGTGCAGCACGACGCGCTTCATGACCACCCCCGGGTTTCGGCATCGCTCAGCGGGCGTTCGCGTTTGCTGGCTTCGGACTGCGCGGCGCGCAGCACGTGGGCCATGCCGACGGGTTGTGCGTCCTGCGCCGCGTGGAAGGCGGCGTTGAGCGCGATGTTGCGGATGTTGCCCCCGGCCATCTGCAGCCGGGCGAGCTTGGCGTGGTCCAGGTCTGCGGTGGGCGTGGCACCGGGGAAGACGCGCCGCCAGATGGCTTCGCGCTCGCTGGCCTCCGGGAACGGGAAGTTCACCACGAAGCGCAGCCGGCGCGAGAACGCCGTGTCCAGCGCCTTTTGCTGGTTGGTGGTGAGGATCGCCAGCCCGCGGTAGGCCTCCATGCGCTGCAGCAGGTAGCTCACCTCGATGTTGGCGTAGCGGTCGTGGCTGTCCTTGACCTCGCTGCGTTTGCCGAACAGCGCGTCGGCCTCGTCGAACAGCAGCACCACGCCGCTGTCTTCGGCGACGTCAAACACGCGGGCCAGGTTCTTTTCGGTTTCACCGATGTATTTGCTGACCACGGCGGACAGGTCGATGCGGTAGAGGTCCAGGTGCAGTTCGTGGGCCAGCACCTCGGCCGCCATGGTCTTGCCGGTGCCGCTCTCGCCGGCGAACAGCACCGAGATGCCCAGTCCGCGCCCGCCCTTGCCCGCGAAGCCCCAGTGTTCGTACACCGTGGGCCGGTGGCGCAGGTGGGCGGCGATCTGGCGCAGGGTGGCCTTCTGTGGCTCGGGCAGGATCAGGTCGTCCCAGCGGGCCACGGGGTCGATGCGCTGGGCCAGCCCGGCAATGCGCCGCCCCTCCAGGCTGCGGCAGGTGGACCACAGGGCGGCCACGGGGTCGGTGGCGAGGTCTTCCGCGCGCTGCAGTTCGGCGCCCATGCGCTGGATGTCGCGTGCGCTCAGCCGGAACTCCGAGGCCACGCCGTCGAGCGCGGCGCCGTACCGCGGCGCCCGCCCGCCCAGCGCCTGTTCCCACAGGTGCCGCTGCTCGCGCACCCCGGGCTTGGGAATGTCGATGCGGATGTCGCGCCGCGTGAGTTCCGCCGGCTCGGACACGCCCAGCAGCGCCAGGCCACCGATGCGCTCGACCAGGCGCAGGGCCGGTGCGGGTGGGGCGGCGTCGCCGCATTCGATCAGCAGCGCGGCGTCGAGCAGTGCTGCTTCGCGTTGCCAGAGCACGGCCAGCGCTTCAAGCTCCTGCGCCGATTCGGGCAGGTCTTCGCAGGCCATGGCGTAGAGCTGCAGGCCGAGCCGTGCGGCGGCGGTGGCGGCGATGTCGCGTTTGCCGTGCCTGTCCTTGCCCCAGAGCTGCACCACCGGAACGGGCTCGCCCGCCTCGGCGATGGCGGCGGCGAGCGCCTGGGCCAGCGTCTGCTGCCGGGGCGCCATCGTGGCAGGCGCCTGCACAGGCTGCATCAGCGCCTGCAAGCGCGTGTCCAGGAAACCGGCGCCGGCCAGGTGGTGCAGCACCCGCTCGTCCAGCTTCAAGCGGGCGTTGACCAGGGAGGCGTCGTCGGCCGGTTCGACCAGGCGCCAGCGGCGCAGGGGTCGCACCGGGGTCAGCGCGCTCCAGTGCGGATCGGGCAGCACGGCCAGGGCCAGACCGAAGGTGGCCCAGCGGCGCTGGCCGCCGGGCGAGGCCCCCGCGCAGAGCGCGCCGATCTCGCTGTCCATTTCGACGCCGGCGGCCAGCAGCACGGTGTCGCGCTCGAAGCCCGAAAGGCCCAAGCGTTGGGCCAGCTGGTCGATGGCCGCCGGTTCATCCAGTTCGAGCCGGCATTGCGTGATCCGGGCCTGTGCGACCGCCTCGTCCTCACCGCGCAGCCGGGCCTTGATGCGCGCGAACTCGGCCGACAGCAGGCGCTGGTTGGCCGTGGTCCAGTCGGAGGGCGCGCGGGCGTTCATGTGATCACCACGCGCTGGTTCAGGAAGGTTGGCGGCACGGCCGCGCGGTCGATGACGGGGCTGTCGATGCCGTCGATGCGCAGGCGCGCCAGGTGGCCGGGGGGCTGGCCCGGCGGGGGCGGCGGTGACACGGGCGCGTCTTCGATCACGAAGTCGAGCGAGGTGGTGGGCGTGGTGAACGCCTGTGGCGCGTACTCCTGCTGGCCCAGCACCAGCACCACGCTCTGCCCGGCGCGCAGGGCCGGGTGGAAGTTGATCGTGAAGCTGGCGCTGCCGTCGCCCGCGCGCACCACGTTCAGTGGCAGCCCGGTGATCTGCGGCGCCAGTGTCATGGCCAGGCGGTTGCTGCTGCGTGCGGCGCTCTCGCCCGGGCGCAGCACGCTCACGCCGACGCGGTAGACGCCCACCGGATAGATCGCGGCGTCGGCCACCGGGAGGTTGAACTGCACCAGGGCCGCGCCCCCGGCCGCCAGCGCGGGCAGACTGAGTTCGCTTTCGAAGCGGTCATTGCCCAGCAGCACGGTGCGCCCGGTGCCGTCCAGGTGGTGGCCCGTGAGGTCGATGGTTTCGCCCAGCCGCGCCACGATCTGCCCGCCGGGTGGTGACACCGCTTCGAGCGTCGGGATCGCGGGCTCCAGGCTGGGCTCCACGGACACGCCGCGTTCGCGCCCGCTTGACGGATCCACCCCGCCGCGGGTGAGCACCGGCAGCGCCGAGCGCACCGGCTCCGAGTCTTCGATCAGCACCACCGTGGCGCGGTAGGCGGCGGTCGGGCGCAGATGGCTTTGGGTGGCGGTCCAGAGCTTGGACATCTCCTCGGTGTCGAGGTGCTCGGGCGTGATCTTGATCAGCTCGACCTGGTCGGCCAGGCCCGCGTCGAACAGCGCGCGTTCGAGCGGTGTGCCGGGCAGGGGGGCGGGTGTCAGGGCCTGGCGGATCATGCCGCGCGTCAGCAGCGGGGACTCGTGCAGCCACTGCATGGCGTAGCCCAGCAGGATCTCGGCGTGCAGGTCGCCGCCGCTGTAGGCCGAGAGCAGGTAGTGCAGGTCCAGCGCGAGCGGGGCGTTGCTCAGGCGGTTGCGCCCGGAGGCGTCGCGGCTGGGCAGGCCTTCGTTGCGCCAGCCCGTGTTGGCGCTGACGCGGTGCAGGAACAGGTTGAGCTGCGAGGCCTCGGTGCCGTTCTGCGGCACCACGCGGTCGGGTGGCAGCACGCTGACGGTGGCGGTGCTGCCCAGCACGCCGCTGAGGTTGTGCTCCACCAGCCCCTCGCTCAGCAGGCTGCGCAGGGTGGCGGTGACCGCGGCGATGCCCAGGGCGGTGGTCATGATCGGCCCCCTTGGCGCCGGGCCAGGTACTCGTCCAGCGAGACCGGCGCTTTGCGGCGTGCCGCCGGGCGTTGCGCTGGCGCCGCCGGTTCGTGGATGGCCGTGACCTCGATGCGCCCAATGCTCACGTGCACTTCGGTGGTGGTGTCGGCCGGACCGCTTGGGCTGGGCCGGTGGGCGAGGGGCGGCTGCTCGGCGCTGGCGGGCCAGCGCACGCGGATTGTGGGCGCCAACAGCGGCTCGACCTGAGGCCAGGCCGGGGGCTCTGTGGCTGGCGGCGTGGTTGTTGAGATTGCGTCCGGCCCCGTGGTGCCGGGTGCGCTGGTGGCGGGGTTCGCGCGGCGGACTGCCCGGGCTTCGTCCGCCGTGTCCGGTGTATCTGGGGTGGACATCGAAGCTTTTGCACGTGCCGACCGCGCCGGGGAGGGCACCGCAGCGGCTTCGCCGGCGGGCGCCAGCAGCGGGGCGGGGGCCGATGCCGTTGCGGCGATCTGACCGCGCCGGGCTGCTTGCGCGGTCTGCGGGCGCGGTGCATCGGCTGGCGCGAACACCGGGTCGGAAAGATGGCCCGGACCCGCGCCTGCGGGCGTGTCTGCGGGCTGAAACGGCGCGGTGCCCCCGATCGCCGGGGCGTCCTCCGGCATCGGCGCTTCGTGCCCGAGCGGCTCTGGCGCGAAGCGCGCGCCCGACGCGGCGCGCACCGTGCGGGCCGAGCCATTGGCCCGTTGGGCGAGACGTTGCAGGAATCCGGTCATGGTCTGCCTCGTCGTGTGGTGAGCCTCAGACCCTGAGCAGGTCCAGATACGCGGCGCGCCGGGCCGGGCTGAGCGCGAGCACCTCGCCTTCGGTCCAGCCATAGGCCTGCGCGAGGCTGTGCACCTGGCCGAGCAGGCTCCGGGCTTGGTGGTGCACGTCGTCCCACAACAGGCTCCCCGCGTCCAGCGAGGCCTGGGTCGTCTGGCCGCAGGACTCGCAGGCCACGCTCAGCCGCAGGTCGGCCAGGGGGTCGGCGGCTTCGAGCTGTTCTTCCGCCTCGCTCAAGACGTCGGCCAGCGCGGCGGGATCGTCAGGGCGCGCCACACAGCAGCGCTCCAGCAGGTGCAGCGCGGCGGCCCGCGCATCGGGTTCATGGGCCAGGGCGGCGAGATCGCGGCTGTGCGGCACGCGGAAGCGGAACCCTTGCAGCTCGATGTCCGCGCGTTCGTCCTGTGCCGTGGCGTCGGCCAGCAAGGGGTTGATGTCCAGCCCGAGCTCCAGGTGTTCGCCGCAGTGTTCGCAGTCCAGTTGCACCTCGACGCGCGCGCCGAACAGCGCAGCGCGCATGCGCAACAGCCCGGTGTTGACCACGCCCAGCGGCAACTGCGCGAACCGCTCGGGCGCCACGTCGGGCCGCGCCCAGGCGCAGAGCAGCAAGGCCCGGTCAATGGGGTGGCGGTCCTGGCCGCGTTCCCAGAGGTCGAGCAGCCCGGCTTCGTCGAGCGTGCGCATGGCGGTGGGCCTCAGGCCGGTTCGGTGAAGCGCGGCTCGGTCGGCTCGGTGACGTCGTAATCACGCTCCCAGCCCTCGTTCTCCAGCTTGATCGACTGGATGGCCACCGCGTTGGCGTTGGCGTCCAGATCGGGCAGCGCCTGGTATTCCGAGACCCAGCAACGGAACACCTTGTAGGCCAGGACGAGCTGGCCGGCTTCGTTGTAGACCTCGATGATCAGGTCCTTGCGGAAGTCCTGCAGCGAGACCTCGGCGCCCAGGCCGGAGCCGAAGTTCCAGACCTTGTTGGCCCAGCGCTCGAACTCCTGGTCGTGCGTCACGCCGCGCTCCAGGCTGATCGCCTCGAACTTGGTGCGCCCGGGCGATTTGCGAGTGACCGAAGGGTCGCCGCCCTCGCGGTGCTCGACCAGCTCGGTGCTGCGCTTGAGCGCGCCGACCTTGCTGATGCCCGCGACGTAGCGGCCGTCCCACTTGACGCGGAATTTGAAGTTCTTGTAGGGATCGAAACGCTGTGCATTGACGCTGAACTGAGCCATGACGGTTCTCCTTAGGGCCTGTTCACACTGTTTTTCCAAGTGCGAATGGGTTGAAAACAGCGCCAATCTAGGCGCGCGACGACGGCCAGACTGGGCGTCTGGCCTAGGAGTGCAACAACGAGTGGCGCTGTTTTCAACCCATTCCCTTCGGGTTGCGGCCAAAAAGGCCATGCGCGGCGTTGCGAAGCCTTGCCGGGGGGCGACCCCGGCTGCGTTTCGCGCCTTGCGCATGGCCTTTTTGATCCGCAACGCATCTTTGAAAAACAGTGTGAACAGGCCCTAGACTTCGACCTGACCGGCCATCTGCTGGATCTTGAGCACCACGAATTCGGCCGGCTTCAGCGGCGCGAACCCGACCAGGATGTTCACGATGCCGAGGTTGATGTCGTTCTGCGTCGTGGTCTCGCGGTCGCACTTGACGAAGTAGGCCTCGCGTGGGCTGCGGCCCTGGAAGGCGCCCTGGCGGAACAGGTTCTGCATGAAGGCGCCCACGTTGAGCCGGATCTGTGCCCACAGCGGTTCGTCGTTGGGTTCGAACACCACCCACTGGCTGCCGCGGTACAGGCTCTCTTCGAGGAACAGCGCGAAGCGCCGCACCGGCAGGTATTTCCACTCGGAGGCGAGCTGGTCGGCGCCGGCCAGCGTGCGTGCGCCCCACACCAGGTTGCCCGTGACCGGGAAGCTGCGCAGGCAGTTCAGCCCCAGCGGGTTGAGCAGGCCGTTCTGGCCGTCGGTCATGGTGTAGCTGAAGCCCTGCACACCGGAGAACGAGGCGTCCAGCCCGGCGGGGGCCTTCCAGATGCCACGCTGCACATCGGTGCGCGCGATGATGCCCGCGACCGCACCGCAGGGCGCGAACTCGGCGAGGCGGTTTTCGCTCAGCGGATCGGCCATGCGCAGGCGCGGGAAGTACACCGCGGCATTGCGCGCATCGTCGTTGCCCACCGTCGTGCGCAGGGCGCTCACGTTGGTCTGGGCGGTGCTGATGGCGGTGGCGGCGTTCGCGGTCCAGCTGGCGGGCGAGTCGATGATCAGCATCGCGCGCCGGTCCTGGCAGTAGGCGGCAGCCAGGGCCCAGGTGGCGCTGGCCACGTCGGCCTCGTGCGTCAGCGGCGGCAGGCACAGCAGGTTGAACAGGTCGGCCGCCTCCAGCGCGTACATGCCCTCGCGGTTGGCGATCGCCGTGGCGCTGGTGGGCACGAGCTGGGCGTCGGTGATCGCCGCGCCATCGGCGTTCGCAGCGCCCACGGCCACCACGTTGGGCAGGGCCGGGTTGGCCGGATCGTTCGGGCTGGCGTTCTGCGGTGCGGAGGTGCGCACCCTCACCAGCGCCGACTGTTCGTTGAGCACGGTGTTGACGAAGCGCGGGCTCAGCGGCGAAACCGAGACGTTGCGAAAGCTCTCCGCGGCCACCACCTGGCTGCCGCCCACCCGGTCGAGCTCTTCGATGGTGAGGTTGAAGAGCAGCGTGTCGGCGGGATTGCGGGTGAGGTGGTCGACCCGGGCCCGCAAGGCCTGGCCCCACAGTCCCGGACTGGCGGCCTCCAGCACCAGATTGCCGGCGCCCGCGGGCAGGGTGATGGTGGCCGTGTTGGTCGCGATGTTGCCGTTGAACACACGCACGATCAGCGCGTCGGCTCCGCCGTGCTGAAAGAAGTGGTTCACCGCGTAGCTCATGGTGCTGTCGCGCCAGAGGCCGCCGAAGATGCGCGCGTACTCTGTAAAACTTTGTACGCGCACCGCCCGGTTGACCGGGCCTCGCGACGAACGGCCGATGAAGGCCGTGATGGACGTGGCGACACCGGTGATGGTGCGTACACCACTGGGAACCTCTTCGACGTAAACCCCAGGGTAGGTGAGGGCTGAAGGCATGGTGGACGCTCCTTGAAGGCTGTGTTGGTTGGGGGCCCGGAGTGCGCCTCGTGGCGCCTGGTGAAGCCAGCTGGGTGCTTCAGGTTCGAGAGGCTACGAACTTCATCGACCGGATGTTGTGACACTTTGTGTCGCCCGATCCCTTGTCCAACCGGTGAAATTCGTGGCCTCAACGCGGGTTCTTCTGGACCGCATTGCGCCACAGATCGGGGTAACCGGCATGCCTCAAACGGAGGAAGAAAAGGCGTTGGTGGACAGCAGAAATTGCGCGCCGAAAACGGCGGAAATGGACCCACGGGACAGCCTCGTTTCTGGAGGTGCCGCGGCGGCGTCTGCTATCTTCCAAGCTTTCATTTTTGCCAATGAGCCACACGCCATGCCACTGCAATTTGCCGACCGCCTGAACAACGTCGAAACCTCCGCCATTCGCGAACTCTTCAAGCTGCTGGGCAAGCCCGGCATCATCAGCTTCGCCGGAGGCTTCCCCGACAGCGCCATGTTCGACGTGGACGGCATCCGCGAAGCCGTCAACACCGCACTGACCGAAGAACCTGGTAGCGCCCTGCAATACGGTGCAACCGAGGGTTACAACCCGCTGCGCGAACAGCTCGCCGCGTTCATGACCAGCAAGGGCAATCAGGGCGTGAGCGCCAGCGACCTCATCGTCACCACCGGCAGCCAGCAGGCGCTGGACCTGCTGGGCAAGACGCTGGTGTCGCCCGGCGACAAGGTCATCGTCGAAGGCCCCACCTTCCTGGCCACCATCCAGTGCTTCCGCCTCTACGGCGCACAACTCATCAGCGCGCCTGTGGATGGCAATGGCGTGAAGACCGACGAGCTGGAAAAGCTGATCGAAGAACACAAGCCCAAATTCGTCTACCTCATCCCCACCTTCGGCAACCCCAGCGGCGCCATGCTCAGCCTGGAGCGGCGCCAGCGCGTGCTGGAGATGGCGGTGAAACACAACACGCTGATCGTGGAAGACGATCCCTACGGCGACCTCTACTTCGGCGAAGCGCCACCGCCCAGCCTGCTGGCCCTCAGCGCCAGCGTGCCCGGCAGTCGCGAGCTGCTGGTGCACTGTGGTTCGCTCAGCAAGGTGCTCAGCCCCGGCCTGCGCGTGGGCTGGATGGTCGGCCCGGCCGAGCTGCTGGCCAAGGCGACCATGTGCAAACAGTTCAGCGATGCACACACCAGCACTTTCGCCCAGGCCACCGCCGCGCAGTACCTGAAAGCCGGCCGCATGCCCGCCACGCTGGCCAAGGTGCGCGCCGTCTACGCCGAACGCGCCACCACCATGGGCAACGCCCTGAGACGTGAACTGGGCGAGGCCATCGAGTTCGTGCAACCCCAGGGCGGCCTGTTCGTCTGGGCCCGCCTCACCGGCGCGGGCGGCAAGGTGGCCGACGGCGGCGAGCTGGCCAAACGCGCGATTGAAAAAGGCGTGGCCTTCGTGCCCGGCGCACCGTTCTACGCCTCCAACCCCGACCACGCGACCCTGCGCCTCTCGTTTGCGACGGTGGGGGTGGAGAAGATCGAAGAGGGGGTGGGGCGGTTGGGCGCGGCGGTTTGATCTGCTGACTCCAACTTCTTCAGCGTCCAAAACCCAAACACCCTGACCGGCTCACACCATGATCCGGCCCGAAACCCCCGCCGATGCCGACGCCATCGCCGCCCTCACCACGGCCGCTTTCCTGAATGCGCCCCACGCCGCCCACACCGAAGCCTCTATCGTCAAAGCGCTGCGCCGCGCCGGTGCGCTGAGCGTGTCGCTGGTGGCGGAGCAGGGTGGCGAACTGGTCGGGCATGTGGCGACCTCGCCGGTGGTCATTGCCGACGGCACGCCGGGCTGGCATGGGCTGGGGCCGATTTCGGTGTTGCCTGAACACCAGGGAAAAGGCATCGGTTCGGCGCTGATGCGGGCGGCGCTGCAGGCGCTGCGCGAGCAGGGTGCGGCGGGCATCATGCTGGTGGGCGAACCGGGCTACTACCGGCGCTTCGGCTTCCGCAACGAAGCGCAACTGGTCTACCCGGACATTCCGCCCGGGTACTTCATGGTGCTGCCGTTCACCGATGCCTTGCCGCGAGGCACGGTGCACTTCCACGAGGCGTTCGGCGCGACGTCCTGATTCTGCGCAACGGGAGCCCACACATGGCCAAAAGACCGTTCCCGCTCGCCAAGGCCTACACCCTGCTGGAGCCCGGCCCGGTGGTGCTGCTGACCACGGCGAGTGGCGGGCAGACGGATGTGATGGTGCAGTCCTGGCACCTGATGCTGGAATTCGAGCCACCGCTGGTGGGCTGTGTGGTCAGCCCGCGCAACCATTCGTATGGCTTGCTCAAGGCGTCGCGCGAGTGCGTGATCAACATCCCCTCGGTGGAGATCGCAGAGCAGGTGGTGGCGTGTGGCAATTCATCGGGCCGCAACGTGGACAAGTTCGAGCGCTTCGGGCTCACACCGGTGCCGGCCAAAGTGGTGGGTGCACCGTTGATCAGGGAGTGTTTTGCCAGTCTGGAGTGCCGCGTGGTGGACACGCGCATGGTGACGCAGTACGGTCTGTTCGTGCTGGAGGTGGTGAAGGCCTGGGTGGACCCGGCGCACAAGGACGCGCGCACCTTGCACCACCGCGGGCGCGGGCGTTTCATGGTGGCGGGCGAGACGATCCAGCTCAAATCAAAAATGAAATAGGCGGCCCACACCTTTCACCGACCCGGACGGCGTCGCCTGGACGTGGCGAACGACCTGCAGGAGCGGCGCGATCGGCACGACCGCTGGGGCGAAGCGACTGGCTGACGCGCGGGCTTACTCGATCGGCTCGGCTTCAGCTTCAAACTGCGCCGCGTTCTTGCCCTTGAACGGCGCGTAGAACGCCTTGATCGCGGCCATGTCGGCCTCGATGTCGCCGGTGGGCTGGAACAGCGGGCCCAGGCCGCTGCGCTTGGTGGCGTAGTCCATGTAGGCCATGACGATGGGCACCCGGGCTGTCTGGGCGATGTAGTAGAAACCGGTCTTCCAGTAGCGCGTCTTGCTGCGTGTGCCTTCGGGCGGCACGATGAGTTGCAGCGGTCCGTCGGCCTCGGCAATGGCCTGGGCCGAGGCAGCCACCAGGTTGCTGGATTGCGCGCGGTTCACCGGGATGCCGCCGAGCCAGCGCATCAGGCCACCAAACGGGGCTCTGAAGATGCTCTGCTTGCCCATCCAGTAGGGGTTCAGGCGCAGGGCGAAAGCGACCATGAGGGTGTAGGGCAGGTCCCAGTTGCTGGTGTGCGGCGCGGCGATGAACACGCTCCGGGTCGCCTGCGGCGGCAGGCTGCCTTCGATCGTCCAGCCAGTCATTTTCAGGAAAGCCAGCGAAAAGCCGCGCAACAGGGCGTTGACCACCGGGGTGGTGAAGATGGTTCGGTGCATGGCCGGGGAGTATCGTGCAAGACACCGCCTGGCCCTTGCGCGCGCTACCATCGCCGCCACTTCATTTGACGGATATCAAACCATGACCCCAACCCTCGATGTGCAGGGACTGACGGTGCAGATCGAGGGCCACGGCCCCACGGTGGTGATGCTGCACGGCTGGCCCGACACGCTGGCGCTGTGGGACGGCGCGGTGCGGGCGCTGAGCGACGGATACCGCTGCGTGCGCTTCTCGCTGCCGGGCTTCGACCTCGCGAAGCCGCCGCGTCCGGTGTCGGTGAATGAGATGTGCGAACTGGTGGGCGCCGTGGTGGATGCGGTGAGCCCGGACGAGCCGGTGACGCTGCTGCTGCACGACTGGGGCTGTTTCTTCGGCTACGAATACGCGGCACGCCACCCGCAGCGCGTGGTGCGCGTGGTGGGCACCGACATCGGTGACACCAATTCGGGCGCCTACCTCAAGTCGCTCAAGGCCAAAGAGAAGCTGATGATCGCGGGCTACCAGCTCTGGCTGGCTGTGGCCTGGAAGCTGGGGGGCTGGCTGCCGGGCCTGGCCAACCGCATGACGCGCTTCATGGCGCACACCATCGGTTGCCGCACGCCGCCGGAGCGCATGGGCTGGCAGATGAACTACCCCTACGCCATGCAGTGGTTCGGTTCGTACGGCGGCTTGCGCGGCGTGGCGCGGGTGGACAAGGTGTTCGGCCCGCAGATCCCCACGCTGTTCTGCTTTGGGCGGCGCAAGCCCTTCATGTTCCATTCACCGCGCTGGCTCGCGGCCCTGGGCACGACGCCGGGCAACCAGGTGCAGGGCTTTGACGCCGGGCACTGGCTGATGTTTCAGAAGCCCGACCAGTTTCACACCGCGGTGCGGGCCTGGCTGGACAGCGGAGGCGCTGAGCGGTGAAGGCTGAGGACCTGGAACGCCTGATCACAACCGAGATGCCCTTCGGCAAGCACAAGGGCACGCCCATCGCCGACCTGCCGGGCAACTACCTGAACTGGTTTGCGCGCGAGGGCTTTCCGAAGGGGGACATCGGCCGTCTGCTGCAGCTGATGCACGAGATCGACCACAACGGCCTGAGCGATCTGCTGGCGCCGCTGCGGCGGCGCTCCTGACCCGCCCTGCATCGCCGGCGATGCCAGCCCTCAGGCGATGTCGAAGGCGTGGAAGCCGAACTGCCCGCGCCGGCGGTCGGCGAAGTAGTGTTCCAGCGTTTCCCGGACGGTGCGGAACGCGATCTCGTCCCAGGGGATCTGGTCTTCGGTGAACAGCCGGGCCTCGATGGTCTCGAAGCCGGGGTTGAATTGCTTGCTGAGCAGGCGGGCGCGGTAGTAGAGGTGCACCTGGCCCACGCGCGCCACGTTCATGAGCGTGAAGAGTTCGCCCAGCTCGATCTGCGCGCCGGCCTCTTCGTCGGTTTCGCGCAGCGCGCCTTCGGCCGTGGTTTCGCCCAGCTCCATGAAACCGGCGGGCAGTGTCCATTTGCCACGGCGCGGTTCGATGTTGCGCAGGCAGAGCAGCACGTATTCACCCGTCTCGCCCCACACCGGCACCGTGCCCACCACATTGAGCGGGTTTTCATAGTGGACGGTGTGGCAGACGGTGCAGATGGCGCGGGGTTTGGTGTCACCGTCGTCGGGGAGTCGGTAGGTGACGGCGGCGCCGCATTCTCTGCAGTGTTGGATGGGGCTGCGGTGCATGTCGCAAAGTGTAGGGGAAATGAAAAAGGGCCCCTTGCGGAGCCCTTCACGAGGCAGGGGTGCAAGGCACCCGGTGCCGGCGGCGGTCAGCCCTTGGCGGTCTTGCCGTGTTTGGCGATCAGCGACTTGGCGGTGTCCAGCAGTTGCTTGCCGTTGAAGCCGCGCTTGTCCATGTCCTGCATCCATTCCACTTCGACCAGGCGCGCCTTGCGCTTGAATTCCTGCGCTTCGGCTGCTGGGATGGTGTAGATGCTGTTGCCCAGCTTGACGGCCGATTCCCGGCCGGGCGCGTCGCCACCTTGCTGCACCTTGCCCAGCCAGGCCGAGGTTTCCATGCCGGAGTTCTTGTCGATGACGGCCTTGAGGTCGGCGGGCAGCGCGTTGTACTTGGCCTTGTTCATGGCCAGGATGAAGGTCGTGGTGTAGAGCGCGCCGCCCGCCGGGTCGAACTCGCTGTGGAACTTGGCCAGTTCCTGCACCTTGACGGCCGGCACCACTTCCCAGGGGATCACGCAGCCGTTGATGACGCCTTTGGAAAGCGCGTCCGGAATCTGCGGCAGCGGCATGCCCACGGGTGAGGCGCCGAGGTAGCCGAGCATCTTGGTGATCTGGCGGGTCGGGCCGCGCACCTTGGAACCCTTGAGGTCTTCGGCGGTCTTGATCTGCTTGTCGCGCATGTGGAAAATGCCGGGCCCGTGCACCTGCAGGGCAATGGGGTGCACATCCTTGAACTCGTCCTGGGCAACGGTCTGCACGTATTCCCAGTAGGCCTTGGAAGTGGCTTCGGCGTTGTTCATCATGAACGGCAGCTCGAACACTTCGATGCGCGGGAAGCGGCCGGGCGTGTTGCCCGGCAGGGTCCAGACGATGTCCACCACGCCGTCCTTGGCCTGGTCGTACAGCTGCACCGGCGAACCACCGAGCTGCATGGCCGGGTAGGCCTCGAACTTGATGCGGCCGCCCGAGTCCTTGGTGACCTTGTCCATCCAGGCCTTGTGCATGTTGAGCCACACATTGGACTGTGGCGACATGAAGGTGTGGAACTTGAGGGTGACGCTCTGCTGGGCAAAGCCGACGAGCGCCGGGGCGCCGAAGGCCACGGCCGCGCCGGACTGGAGCAGGGTTCTGCGCTGGATCATGAAATGTTCTCCTGTGTTGTAGGGGGAAATGGGGTGGCCGACGGCTGATGACCCTGTGACGGTAAACGTTTTGTTGCGCTGCGGGACAGAGGTCAAACCCGCAGCGCGGACGGTCCGCATGGGTTTTCGTGATTTAAATTTGTGAAATCAGTTCACGATGGTTGAATTGTAGGTGTTCAACCCTGCGGGTTGACCCTGGGGCCTTTTTCAGGCCACCTTGACGCTGATGCCGGTCAGGCCGTCCACCCCACCGGTCATGGTGTCGCCCTTGACCACCGCGGCCACGCCTTCGGGGGTGCCGGTGTAGATCAGGTCGCCCGGCTGCAACTCCCAGGCATTGGACAGGTGTTCGATGGTCTCGGCGATGTTCCAGATGAGTTTGCTCACGTTGCTGCGTTGCCGGTCGCTGCCGTTGACCTGCACCCAGATCGCGGCGTTGCCGATGTCGCCCGCCTCGGCCGCGGGTGTGATGGGGCCGATGGGTGCGGACTGGTCGTAGCCCTTGCCGATGCACCAGGGGCGGCCCTGCTTTTTCATCTCGGTCTGCAGGTCGCGCCGCGTCATGTCCAGGCCGACCGCGTAGCCAAAGATGTGCTTCGCTGCGTCTTCGGCACGGATGCCGCGGCCACCCTGGCCGATGGCGACCACGAGCTCGATCTCGTGGTGCAGGTTGGACGTGAGCGTGGGATAGGGAATGACCGCGGTCTTGCCGGCTTCGGCGACCACGATGGCGTCGGCCGGTTTGAGGAAGAAGAACGGCGGCTCGCGGCCGGTGAAACCCATCTCTTTGGCGTGTTCTTCGTAGTTGCGGCCCACGCAGTAGATGCGGTGGACCGGGAAGCGTTCGGCTCGGCCGACCACGGGCACGGAGACGACGGGCGGCGGGGTGAAAACGTAGCTCATGGTGGGTTCCTGGCGGCTGGCTGGCAGCGGGTGGCGTGGGTTCGGGTGCCCAGTATAGGCACCCGGTACCTGCTCAAGCCCGCTCAGTATTGCGAAGCCGGCAGGCGAAGTTCGATGCCGTCGAGTTCCGGTGTGAGCACGATCTGGCAGCTCAGCCGGCTGCCGGTTGCGCGCGGCGATGCGGTGAAGTCGAGCATGCCTTGTTCGTCATGGCCGGGCGGCGGGAGCCGGTCTGCCCAGGGGGCATCGACGATCACATGGCAGGTGGCGCAGGTGAGCGTGCCGCCGCAATCGGCTGCGATGCCGCTCACGTTCGCGGCGACGGCGGCATCCATGACGCTCTGGCCCGGTTTTCCCTGGATGTCCTGTACGGACTGGTCGGCGGCGATGAAGCGGATGTGGATCATGGGGCTCAGATTCTGCTGAAGTATTCGCGGCGGTCGAAGTCGGTCTTGTCCTTGGCGTCGGCGTGGCGGTCGATCTCTTGTTGTTTGATGCGGCAGAAATGGTGCACGACATCGGCGCCCAGCCCGGCGATGAGCGCGGTGTCGGCGCGCAGGCACCGCAATGCGTTGCCGAGGGTGTCGGGAATTTTGGGGTGATCGGCGGCGTAGGGGGTTTCGCAGGCGGGTGGTGGTTCGAGGCCGCGGGCCAGTCCGTCGAGACCGGCGTGGATCTGCGCCGCCATGTACAGGTAGGGGTTGGCCGCCGGTTCGCCGATGCGGTTCTCGATGCGGGTGGCTTGGTCGCCCGGCCCGCCGACCACACGCAACATGGCCCCGCGGTTGTCCTGGCCCCAGATTACGCTCTGGGGGGCCAGCGCGTTCGGGCGGAAGCGGCCGAAGCCGTTGACGGTGGGCGTGCACAGCGCGGTCATGCCTTTGGCGTGGGCCAGCAGGCCGGCGAGCCAGTGGGCGCCGGCGTCCGACAGCGTGTGGCGCGCGTCGGCGCGGCCGCTGCCGGGTGCGGGCGATTCGCGCACGCAGACGTTGCGGCCAGTGGCCAGGTCCACCAGCGACTGGTGCAGGTGCCAGCCGCTGGACATGATGTGGGGAAACGGCGGGCGGCACATGAAGGTGGCGTGGTAGCCGGCGCGGCGCAGCGCCTGGCGCACACCGTTGCGGAACAGCACCATCTGGTCGGCCGCGGTGAGCGCGTCGGTGGCGTCGAACACGGCTTCCACCTGGCTGGGGCCGAGTTCGATTTCCAGCGACTGCAGCGGCAGGCCCAGCGCCTGCGCCGTGTGCATCACGATGGCCAGTGGTTCATCCGCCATGTCGATCATGGCTTCGGACTGCAGGTTGTAGCCGGGGTGGATCATTTCCACGCTCGGCGGCAGACCGGGCCAGTCGGCGCGTTCGGGGTCGAGTTGCGGCGCGGTGTCGGTGATGCGGTAGATGTGGAATTCGACTTCGAGCCCGGTCTTCAGGCCATAGCCCGCCTGGGCCAGCCGCGCCAGCGCCTGCTGCAGCACGCGGCGGCTGTCCAGCGCCACCGCGGTGGCGTCCTGGAACCAGGGCTGGCAGCGCAGCCAGCCGGTGCCCGGGCTCCAGGGCAGTTCGATGAAGCTGGCCGGGTCGGGCAGCAACATGAGGTTGGCGGCGCCGGCAAACCCGGGCAGGTCGCTGGTGCCACCGGATTCGAACACCTTCCAGGCCGTGCGGTCGGCCGTGTCCTTGAGCATCATCGTGCCGACCATGCCGACGCCGTCGCGCAGGGCCTTGATGGCGGCGTGGGCCATGAGCGTTTTGCCGCGCAGCGTGCCGTGGGTGTCGCACCAGCCCAGGCGCACGCGCTCGATGCCGCTGGCTTCGATGAGCCGGGCGGTGTGTTGGCAAGCCGCCTCGCGGGCAGTGTCGTGGAGGCCGCAGCGTTCGGCGAAATGGGTCATTTCGCGTTGACCGTTTCGGTCGTGGCTTGCGCGGCGGTGTTTTTCCAGGGTGCGCCTTGGCGCTTGGCGCGCACCGCGTCTTGCCACCAGGTTGGCCAGCCCTCGGCGGGGGCGATGCCGTCCACCGTGTCGGGGCCGGTGATGTGGGCGTGTTGTGCCGGGTCGGCGATGCCGGGTGGCGTGCCGCCTTGTTCCACGGTGTCCATGGCCTGCAACAGCATCCGCCGGTTCGCCATGATGACTTTGTCTGTTGTGCCGAGATGTTCGCGTGTGCGGTCCTGGATGGCGCCCATGCTCTCGCAGGCCCACTGGTCGTGCACGTTGATGTCGTCCTCGCCCATGCCGAGGTAGGTGCGGTTCTGCTGCTCTTCGGCGTTGAAACCCCAGTTGTTGTGGCGGCCGGATTTGGGGATGTAGTCGGGCAGGGTGACGGCGTCCAGGCGCTGGTTGCGCATGGTGTCCTTGTCCACCGGTTTGTCGAAACTGGTGAAGAAGGCGAACCAGTAGTTGTGCGTGTCGTCCACCGGCACGTGCATCTGCGTGATCGTCATGGTCTCGGAGAGCGGGATCACGAAGGTCTGCGGGAACACGGCGTTTGTGATGCGCACGTGGGTGAGCGCGTCGGTCATCGGGCGCAGGGCGGTCAGTTGCAGGCCGTAGGGCTGCTGCGTGAAACTGATCTGTGGCTGGCCGAACTCGCGCATCACCTTGGTCATGGGCCAGCGTTCGCCGCCCACCTCGCCCACGCTGGCGCCGCGGAATTGTTTGCCGTAGCTGCCTTCGAGCGAGGCGTCGTTGAAGAAGCGGTGCAGGTACGAAGCGTGCGCCGGGTCGATGCCGACCTCGAAGGCCTGCAGCCAGTTGCAGTGCCAGAGGCCCTTGAACACGAAGCTGTGCGTGGCCGGCGCTTCAAAACAGTCCAGCGCGGGGAAGGGCGGCGGCGTGCTGCCTTCGGGGCCAAACCAGCCGAACAGCGCGCCGGCCTTTTCCACCAGCGGGTAACTGCGCTGCCGGATGCGGCTGCACAAGGTGCTGCCGGCGGGTTCGGCCGGGGTGTCGGTGCACTGGCCGCTCACGTCGAACTTCCAGCCGTGGAAGGGGCAGCGCAGGCCGTCGCCCTCGTTGCGGCCAAAGGCCAGGTCGGCGCCGCGGTGCGGGCAGTCGCGGTCGAGCAGGCCGAAGGCCCCCTGGGCGTTCCGGAACAGCACAAAGTCCTGCCCCAGCACGCGCACCGCCTTCACTGGGCGCACGGCCATGGCCGGGTCAAGCGCGGGGTTGAACTCGTCGAGCAGGGCCACCGGTTGCCAGTAGCGGCGCAGCAACTCGCCGCCCGGTGTGCCCGGCCCGACCTGGGTGATGCGCTGGTTCTGTTCGGCTTTCATGCGGGGGCTCCTGTGGGCTGTTCGGCGGGTGATGGTTAAACGGTATCCCGTTTCGTGGTTTCAGTGTACATTTTGCGGCATGAGCCTGCAAGAAACCGTTTTGATGCAACTGCGCGACCTGATCCTGAGCGGCGAATTCGCGCCCGGCCAGCGGCTGGCTGAGCAGCAACTGGCCGAGCGCCTGGGGGCCTCGCGCACGCCGGTGCGCGCCGCGCTGGTGACGCTGGAGCAGGAGGGGCTGGTGGAGGCCAACGACACCGGCAAGTACCTGGTGCGGCAGTTCACCGCCCGGGAAGTCACCGACGCGATCGCGGTGCGCGGTCATCTGGAAGGCATGGCGGCGAGACTGGTGGCCGAGCACGGCGTGTCGCGCCAACTGCAGGGCGATCTGCAGGCCTGTCTGGAAGAAGGCGACCGCCTGCTCGCCGACAGCCCGCTCACGATCGAGAGCTACGCCGCCTACGCGACCATGAACGACCGCTTCCACGCGCTGATCCTGGACGCCTGTGGCAACCGGGCGTTGCAGCGCGCCGTGGCGCTCAACGACAAGCTGCCGTTCGCCCCCGCCTCCGCCATGTTGCCCATGCAGGGCACGGTGGCGCTGGACCGCGACTGGATGCTCTACGCCCACCGGCAGCACCACATGCTGTTCGACGCGCTGCGCCGGGGCGAGGGCGCGCGCGCGCAGGCGCTCGGCGTGGAGCACACCGAGGTGGCGCAGATGAACATGCGGCTGGCGCTGGAGCGGCGCGCAGAGTCCGAGCGGTTCATGCCCGGAATGCGGCTCGTGGTCGGCTGAACACGGCTCCCCCCGCGCCGGCCCTGCGGGCCGTCACCCCCCAGGGGGCGATGCGAGTGGCCCGGCGAAGCCGGTTCCACCGCATCCTGGATGAAGACATTTCGCGCCGGAGGGGAAGTTGGTTCCTGGGCGCCGTTTCATGCCTCGGGGTGGCACTCTGGAGCGGTGGAAAACTGCAGCGGGAGCGCTGTGCGCTATCGCACGGGGCTTTCGGCGGTGTATCGTGCCGGGCATGAGTGCCCAACCCGAACAAGAGACCCCCGGCCATGGCAGCCTGATGCTGCGCCGCGTGGCCATCGACACCTACCGCGAGAACGTCGCCTACCTGCACCGCGATTGCGCGGTTTACCGTGCCGAGGGTTTTCAGGCCCTGTCCAAGGTCGAGGTGCGCGCCAACGGCCAGCGCATCCTGGCCACGCTCAACGTGGTGGACGACGCATCCATCGTCGGCTGCAACCAGCTCGGCGTGTCGGAAGATGCTTTCGCCCAGCTGGATGTGCCCGACGGGCACCCGGCCTCGGTGTCGCAGGCCGAGCCGGCCGAATCCATCCCAGCGCTGTTCCGCAAGATCAACGGCGAACGCCTCACGCGCGCCGATTTCCACGCCATCGTGGGCGATATCGCCCAGCACCGCTATTCCAAGATCGAGCTCACCGCTTTCGTGGTCGCGAGCAACCGCAGCGAGCTCGACCGCGAAGAGGTGTTTTTCCTCACCGAAGCCATGGTGGCCAGCGGCCGCAAGCTCGACTGGCACGAGTCGCTGGTGGTGGACAAACACTGCATCGGCGGCATTCCGGGTAACCGCACGTCCATGCTGGTGGTGCCCATCGTGGCGGCCTACGGGCTGGTGTTTCCCAAGACCTCGTCGCGCGCCATCACCTCGCCCGCGGGCACGGCCGACACCATGGAGGTGCTGGCGACGGTGGAGCTGCCGTTCGACCGCTTGACGGAAATCGTGCGCACCCATAAAGGCTGTCTGGCCTGGGGCGGTACGGCCAACCTGTCGCCGGCCGACGACGTGCTGATCTCGGTGGAGCGGCCGCTGGCGCTCGACTCGCCAGGGCAGATGGTTGCGTCCATCTTGTCCAAGAAGATCGCGGCCGGCGCCACCCACCTGGTGCTCGACATCCCCATCGGCCCCACGGCCAAGGTGCGCTCCATGCCCGAGGCGCAGCGCCTGCGCCGGTTGTTCGAGTACGTGGCGCAGCGCCTGCACCTGTCGCTGGACGTGGTGATCACCGATGGCCGCCAGCCCGTGGGGCAGGGAGTGGGCCCGGTGCTGGAGGCGCGCGACGTGATGCGGGTGCTGGAGAACCACCCCGATGCGCCCAACGACCTGCGGCAGAAATCGCTGCGCCTGGCCGGGCGCCTGATCGAATGCAGCCCCGACGTGCGCGGTGGCGACGGCTTCGGTATCGCGCGCGACATCCTCGATTCGGGTCGCGCGCTGGCGCAGATGCAGGCCATCATCGAGGCCCAGGGTTCACACGACTTTGATCACCACCACCCGGCGCTGGGCGCGCTCACGCTTGAAGTGACCGCGGCGCAGGCCGGCGTGGTGACCGGGATCGACAACCTCCAGATCGCGCAGATCGCAAGGCTGGCCGGTGCGCCCAAGGTGCAGGGCGCGGGCGTGGACCTTTGCGCCAAGCTGGGTGACGAAGTGCGCGCGGGCGATGCGCTCTACCACGTGCACGCCAGCTACCCGGCCGACCTCGAATTCGCCCGCCAGGCCTGTTTGCGCTTCAACGGTTTCAGCCTCGGGCACGCCGACCAGGTGCCCCATGTGTTTGTGGAGTTCTGATGCACCCCGACCTTTCCGCTGGCTGCCTGCTGTGTTTTGACGATGAGCAGACCATCGCCCAGGCGGTTGCCGCTGCGGTGGGCCTGACGCTGGCCGTCATCGAGCGCCACCGCTTTCCGGACGGCGAGCTGCGGCTGCGCCTGCCCGAGAGCCTGCCGCCGCGCGTGGTGTTCTGGCGCGGCCTGCACCAGCCCAATGAAAAGCTGGTCGAGATCCTGCTGGTCGCGCGCACCGCGCACCAGCTCGGCGCCTTGCACCTCACGCTGGTGGCGCCTTACCTGGCCTACATGCGGCAGGACATTGCGTTCAACCCCGGCGAAGCGGTGAGCCAGCGCGTCATCGGCCGCTTCCTGGCCGGTCTGTTTGACGCCGTGATCACGGTGGACCCGCACCTGCACCGCGTGGCGACGCTGGAAGAGGCCATACCCGTGAAAGATGCCATCGTGCTCAGCGGTGCGCCGCTGCTGGCCGACCACATCGCCACGCAGCGCCCCGACGTGCTGCTGATCGGTCCGGACGAGGAGTCGCTGCAATGGGTGGCGCAGGCCGCTGCGCGCCACGGCTGGGCGCACGGGGCGTGCCGCAAGCTGCGGCATGGCGATCGGCAGGTGGACATCGAGTTGCCCGACCTGCCGGTTGCCGGGCGTGCCGTGGTGCTGATGGACGACGTGGCCAGTTCCGGCCATACCCTTGCGCAGGCCGCGCGTTTGCTGAAAGCGGCGGGCGCGGCTTCGGTGGACGTGGCGGTCACGCACGCGCTGTTTGCCGATGGCGCGGTGCAGCTGATCCGAGAATCCGGCGTTGGCCAGATCTGGAGCACAGACTGCATACCCCACGCCAGCAACGCGGTCAGTGTCGTGCCTGCGGTGGCGGAGGCTTTGCAGCGCCTCGCCGACCGCACACACTGATCGGTTCTTGCTGCTGCGGCGGTCTTCGCTCACATTGATTGCGCTCAATCGGCTCGTGCTCCCGATGGGACAAGATGTTTCCTATGGGAGCGCAGTCTCCCGCCACACCACAGGCAGCGCAGGTTTTCCGGTTCGCTGACGGTCTTTCGTCTTGGCGTCTTGCGACGGGCTGCTGTGCATCCAGGAGACCACGGTGAGCGCGACCATTCACAAGCAAGCCGCGGTGCGGGGGCCGGCACCGAACCTGATGGACCACGCGGTCACGGCCGCGCAGTTCAGCTGGAATGACGCACGCGGCTGGCTGGACGGCCTGCCCGGCGGCGCTGGCCTGAACATCGCCTACGAAGCCGTGGACCGGCACCTGCTGCACGGCCGCGGCGACAAGGTCGCGATCCGCTGGATCGGCAAGAGCGGTGAACGCCAGGAATTCACCTACGCCGACCTGGCGGAAGCCACCAACCAGTTCGCCAACGCGCTGCACGACCTGGGCGTGATGCCCGGCGAACGGGTGTTTGTGCTGATGGGGCGCCTGCCCGAGCTGTATGTGGCGGTGTTGGGTGCGCTCAAGGCGCGCTGCGTGGTGACGCCACTGTTTTCGGCCTTTGGTCCCGAACCCATCGTCACCCGGGCCGAGATGGGCCAAGCGCGCGTGCTGGTGACGACGCCCGAGCTCTATCAGCGAAAAATCCGGGACGTGCGCGAACGCCTGCCGGGGCTGAAGCACGTGATCGTGGTCGGAGCGGCCCCGGCGGACGAACCCGGCGTGCACCCCTGGGGCGCCATCGTGTCCCCTGCGTCCACGGCGTACACCATCGGGCCCACCGATCCCGAGTCCATGGCTCTGCTGCACTTCACCAGCGGCACCACCGGCCGCCCCAAGGGTGCGGTGCACGTGCACGAAGCCGTGCTGGCGCACGTGGTGACGGGCCGCTACGCGCTGGACCTGCACGACGACGATGTGTTCTGGTGCACCGCCGACCCGGGCTGGGTCACCGGCACCAGCTACGGCATCATCGCGCCGCTGGTGTGTGGCGTGACCAACGTGGTGGTGGAAGCGGAGTTCGATCCGCAGACCTGGTACGGCGTGCTGGAGCGCGAGCGCATCACCGTCTGGTACACCGCGCCCACCGCGATTCGCATGATGATGAAGCTCGGCGCCGAGGCCTTGCAGGGTGTCGACCTCTCGGCGCTGCGATTCATGGCCAGCGTGGGCGAGCCGCTCAACCCCGAGGCCGTGGTCTGGGGCCTCAGGGCGTTCGGCCGGCCGTTCCACGACAACTGGTGGCAGACCGAAACCGGCGGCATCATGGTCTCGAACTACGCGGCCATGGACATCAAGCCGGGTTCCATGGGCAAACCCTTGCCCGGCATCACCGCCGCGGTGGTGCGCCGCGGGGCCGACGGGCATGTGGAGCCCATCGAAGCACCCGATGTGGACGGCGAGCTGGCGCTCAAGACGCCCTGGCCATCGATGATGCGCGGCTACCTGCACGAGGACGAGCGCTACCGCAAGTGTTTCGCCGACGGCTGGTACCTCACCGGCGACCTGGCGCACCGCGACGCCGACGGCTACTACTGGTTCGTCGGCCGGGCCGACGACGTCATCAAATCCGCCGGGCATTTGATCGGGCCGTTCGAGGTCGAGAGCGCGCTGATGGAGCACCCGGCGGTCGCCGAGGCGGGCGTGATCGGCATTCCCGACCCGATGGCGGGCGAGGTGGTGAAGGCCTTCGTGGCGCTCAAGCCTGGCTTCGAGGCCGGCGAGGCCCTGCGCCGAGAGCTGCTGGGCCATGCGCGCAAACGGCTGGGCGCGGCGGTGGCGCCCAAGCAGATCGAGTTCCGGGACAACCTGCCGAAGACCCGCAGCGGCAAGATCATGCGTCGCCTGCTCAAGGCGCGCGAGCTCGGCTTGCCGGAAGGCGATCTGTCCACGCTGGAGAGCGATGAAAACAAGGGTGCGCCATGACCGACAAGATTCACCTCGACCGCACACATCTCCACCACCTGTACCGCGGGATGTTGCGCATCCGGCGCTTCGAGTCGCGCTGCGTCGAGCTCTACCAGGCACAGAAGATCCGTGGCTTCCTGCACCTGTACGACGGCGAGGAGGCTGTGGCCGTGGGGGTGATGGATGCGCTGGAGCCGCGCGACGCGGTGCTGGCCACCTACCGCGAGCACGGCCATGCGCTGGCGCGCGGCGTGCCGATGGCGTCACTCATGGCCGAGATGCTGGGCAAGCTTGAAGGCTGTTGCCGCGGTCGCGGCGGCTCCATGCACCTGTTCGATCGCGAGCACCGCTTCTTCGGCGGCAACGCCATCGTCGGCGGTGGCCTGCCGCTGGCCGTGGGCATTGCCATGGCCGACAAACAGCTGCGACCGGGCGCGGTGACGGCCTGTTTCTTTGGCGAGGGCGCTGTGGCCGAAGGGGCCTTTCACGAGAGCATGAACCTGGCGGCCATCTGGAAGCTGCCGGTGCTGTTCGTGTGTGAAAACAACCTCTACGCCATGGGTGTTCCGCTGGCCGATTCGGAGTCACAGACCGAGGTGTACCGCAAGGCCGACGCCTACCGCATGGCCTCGGCGCAGGTCGATGCGATGGACCCGGTCCAGATGGCCGCCGCCGCTCGCCGGGCCGTGGAGCATGTGCGCGCCGGGCTCGGTCCGTATTTCCTGGAGTGCCGCACCTACCGCTTTCGCGCGCATTCGATGTTCGACACCCAGGCCTACCGCACGCGGGGTGAGATCGAAGACTGGCGCCAGCGCGATCCGATTGAGCGGCTGCGCCAATGGATGGAGGACAACCACCTGCTGACCGCGGACGAATCGGTGGCGATCGACACCGCGGTGACCGCCGAGATACAGGCGGCTGTGGCCTTTGCCGAGGCCGGCACACTGGAACCGCTGGACCAGCTGGAGCACTTTGTGCTGATGGACCGCGTGGTGCAGGAGACCGTGACATGAACGCCGCCGCACCGACCCGGATGACCTACCGCGAAGCCTGCCGCCAAGCGATCCGCGACGCGCTGCGGGCCGACACCCGCTGCTTCGTGATGGGCGAGGACGTGGGCAAATACGGCGGCTGCTACGCCGTGACCAAGGGGCTGCTGGAGGAATTCGGTCCCGCGCGCATCGTGGACACGCCACTGGCCGAAGTGGGTTTTGTGGGGGCGGGTGTGGGCGCCGCGCTGGCCGGGTTGCGCCCGATCGTCGAGATCATGACCTGCAACTTCAGCCTGCTCGCGCTGGACCAGATCATGAACAACGCCGCCACCATCCCGCACATGTCGGGTGGGCAGTTTGCGGTGCCGCTGGTGATCCGAATGGCCACGGGTGGCGGGCGGCAGCTGGCGGCGCAGCATTCGCACAGCCTGGAAGGCTGGTTTGCCCACATTCCCGGACTCAAGGTGCTGGTGCCCGGCACGGTGGAAGACGCACGCCACATGCTGGCCGCCGCGCTGGCCGATCCCAACCCGGTGCTGATCTTCGAACACATCGTGCTCTACAACGCCGAGGGCGATCTGGACCCGGCGGTCACCGCGGTCGACATCGAGCACGCACGCGTGCGCCGTGCGGGCAAGGACGTCAGTCTGGTGACCTATGGCAACAGCCTGCCCAAATGCCTGGCCGCGGCGCAGCAGCTGGCGGGCGAGGGCATCGAGGCCGAGGTCATCGACCTGCGGGTCTTGCGCCCGCTGGACACCGCCACCGTGATGGAATCACTCTCTCGCACGCACCGCTGCGTGATCGTGGACGAGGGCTGGAAGAGCGGGTCCATCTCGGCCGAAATCGCTGCCCGGCTGGCCGAAGACGCGCTCTACGAACTCGACGCGCCGGTCCGACGTGTCTGCTCCCGCGAGGTGCCGGTGCCCTACGCCGAACACATGGAGACGGCCAGCCTGCCGCAGGTGTCCGACATCGTGGCCACGGTGCGCAGCCTGGTGAAATCGGGGCTGGGTGCATGACCGACTTTCTGATGCCCGCGCTGGGTGCTGACATGGAAACCGGCACGGTGGTGCAGTGGCTTGTCGAGCCGGGTGCCCGCGTGAAGCCGGGCGATGTGGTCGCCGTGGTGGAAACGCACAAAGGCGCGATCGATGTGGAGTGTTTTCTCGACGGTGTGATTGGCGATCTGGCGCCGGTGGGTGAACGCTTGCCGGTGGGTGCGGTGCTGGCGCGGGTGATGGAGGCGGGCGGGAAGCCTGCAGCATCGGTCAAGGCCTCGGAGCCCACGGTCTCAGCGGTTGCGCAGCCCGTCTCCGCGCCGCTGGGGAGCGATTCCGCAGGCTCCCGGGCCGCGCAGTCCACACCCGTCAATCCGCGCCGCAAGGTCAGTCCTGCAGCCCGTCAGCGGGCGCTGCAGGTTGGCCTGGACCCCGATGTGCTGGCGGGCACGGGAGCCGACGGCGCGGTGGTGCTGGGCGATGTGGAGCGTGCTGCGCGGCCGCCCCGGTCGGTTGCGGCCCCCGCAGCAGCGGCACCGGCCGCGCCCAGGGGGGGCTTCGACCCGGTGCAGATGCGCCAGGCCATCGCGTCGGCCATGGCGCGATCCAAGCGCGAGATCCCGCACTACTACCTGAGCAGCACGATCGATTTCGGTGCGGCACAAGCCTGGCTGCAGGCATGGAACCGCGACCGCGACCCGGTGCACCGCCTGCTGCCGGCGGTGTTGCTGCTCAAGGCCACGGCACTCGCGCTGCGCGAGGTGCCGCAGTTCAACGGATTCTGTGAAGGCGGTGTCTTTCGGCCCGGCGCCGGGATTCACGTCGGATGGGCCACCGCCCTGCGTGGTGGCGGCCTGGTGGCGCCCGCCATCCACGGCGCCGATGGTCGATCGCCCGCCGAGTTGATGGAAGCCATGCGCGATCTGGTGCAGCGCGCCCGAGCTGGCGGTCTGCGCAGTTCGGAACTGACCGATCCCACCGTCACCGTGACCAGCCTGGGCGACCGCGGTGCTGAAAGTGTGCTGGGCGTGATCTACCCACCGCAGGTCGCCATCATCGGGTTTGGCCGGGTGGTGGAGCGGCCCTGGGTGGTGGACGGGCAGATCGTCGCCCGCGGGCTGGTGAACCTGAGCCTGGCTGCCGATCACCGCACCAGCGATGGCCATCTCGGCGGCCAGCTGCTGGCGGCCATCCAGCAACACCTGCAATCGCCCGAAACGCTGTGAGGAACCCCCAGTGATGAACCCGATCGACATCCGACAACTCGCGACCGATGTGCTGGCCGGCATCGCCCCCGAGGCCGACCTGAGTACCGTTGGCGACCACGAGGACCTGCGCGAGGCACTGGACCTCGACTCGATGGACTTCCTCAACTTCATCATCGGCCTGAGCCAGGGCAGTGGCGTGCCGATTCCCGAAAGTGACTACCCGAGGCTGTTCACGTTGCAAGGGCTGGTGGCGTATCTGGCCCGGTAGCGCGTCGCAGCAGCGGGGTGCCGGACCGGCGCAGCCTGGCTTCGAGGGCGCGCTGCATCGCCAGTGGGGACATCCTCGTCCCCACCATGGGTGTACCACTGGCCATTTGCGTGCGGACCGCCGAGAGGCATACAGTGAATCCGGTAGCTCTGCGGAGGTGCGATGAATACAGCTCATGCCATGGATCCCCGGGCCGCCTGGGGTGACCGCATCAGCCGCATCCGGGGCTGGTGGGTGTGGGCTGCGTTGTTGTGGGCCTTCGCAGTGACCGGTGTGCGGGCCGAGCCGGTGATGGTCCTGACGGTGCAGGGGACCATCGGCCCCGCCAGCGCAGATTACGCGATCCGTGGTCTGCAACGTGCCCAGCAGCAGGGTGCGCCGCTGGTGGTGCTGGAACTGGACACACCCGGCGGGCTCGACACCTCCATGCGCCAGATCATCCAGGCCATCCTGGCCTCACCCGTTCCGGTCGCCACCTACGTGACGCCTCAGGGTGCCCGCGCCGCCAGCGCCGGCACCTACATCCTGTACGCCAGCCACATCGCCGCCATGGCCCCGGCCACAACGCTGGGGGCCGCCACGCCCGTGGCCATCGGCATGCCGGGCGCACCGCAGGCGCCTCGTGAACGACCCGATCCCACCCCGGCGCCCAAGGGCACACCGGGAACGCCAGCGCCCGCATCGCCCGCCGACGCCATGACCGCCAAGCAGGTCAACGACGCGGCCGCCTACATCCGGGGCTTGGCGCTGCAACACGGGCGCAACGCGGCGTGGGCCGAACGCGCGGTGCGCGAGGCCGCGAGCCTGGCCGCGACCGAAGCCCTGAGCGAGAAGGTCATCGACGTGGTGGCCAGCGACGTGCCAGACCTGCTCGCGCAGATTCACGGGCGCACCGTGCGCATGGCCAGCGGCGAGCTGCGCCTGCAGACGCGCGGCCTGACCACCGTGGCGCAACCGCCCGACTGGCGCCACCGACTGCTGGGCGTGGTCGCCAACCCGAGCCTGGCGCTGATCCTGCTGATGATCGGGGTCTACGGCCTGATGTTCGAGTTTTCGTCACCCGGCTTCGGCCTGCCCGGCACCGTGGGCGCGCTCTGTCTGCTGCTGGCGATGTTTGCGCTGCAGTTGTTGCCGGTGAACTACGCGGCGCTCGCGCTGATCCTGCTGGGCTTTGCACTGCTGGCGGCCGAACTGCTTTCGCCCTCGTTTGGCGTGCTCGGTGTGGGTGGTGTCGTGGCGTTCATCGCTGGCGGACTGCTGCTGTTTGACCGCGATGTACCCGGTCTGGGTGTGCCGCTGCCGTTGATCTTCGGCATCGCCGTCACGGCCGCGGCCGCGGTGCTGCTGGGCGGCGGCATGGCGCTGCGGGCGCGCCGCGCGCCGGTGGTCAGCGGCGGTGAGGACATGGTCGGTGCCCTGGGCGAGGTGGTCCAGGTGCAGGACGGCCGGATCTGGGCCGAGGTGCGTGGTGAGCGCTGGCAGGTGCGCTCCGACACCGCGCTGCGGCCCGGGCAGCGCGTGCGCGTGGAGGCCCTGCACGACCTGATGCTGCAGGTGCGGCCCGAAGCCGCCGCACCACCCCCATCTCCCAACCCAGTGCATGGAGGCACCCACGATGTTTGATGTCAACCTGGGACTGGGCACGATCCTCGTGCCCGTCGTGCTGATCCTGCTGGCGTCGTCGTTCCGCATCCTGCGCGAGTACGAGCGCGGCGTGGTGTTCCAGCTGGGCCGGTTCTGGAAGATCAAGGGCCCCGGCCTGGTGATCGTGGTGCCGGGCCTTCAGCAGATGGTGCGGGTCGATCTGCGCGTGGTGACCATGGACGTGCCGCCGCAGGACGTGATCTCGCGCGACAACGTGTCGGTCAAGGTCAACGCGGTGGTGTTCTTCCGCGTGGTGGCGCCCGACAAGGCCATCATCCAGGTGGAAAACTACCTCATGGCCACCAGCCAGCTCGCGCAGACCACGCTGCGTGTGGTGCTGGGCAAACACGAGCTCGACGAAATGCTGGCCGAGCGCGAGCGGCTCAACCTCGATGTGCAGCAGATCCTGGACGCGCAGACCGATGCCTGGGGTATCAAGGTGACCAATGTCGAGATCAAGCACATCGACCTGAACGAGTCCATGGTGCGCGCCATCGCGCGCCAGGCCGAAGCCGAACGCGAGCGGCGTGCCAAGGTGATCCACGCCGAAGGCGAGAAGCAGGCCGCCGTGTCCCTGCTCGAAGCCGCTCAAATGCTGTCGCAGCAGCCCGAGGCCATGCAGCTGCGTTACCTGCAGACCATGACCCAGGTGGCCGGTGACCGCGCCTCGACCATCGTGTTCCCCCTGCCGATGGACCTGCTCGGCCGCATGCTGGACACCTCCCGGAAGCCTGATTCGCGGGGTTGACCCAGGGCAGGGAGCCAGGCTCCCAGGCAGTCGCGGGGGTGGCGCTTCTGTGAACACACCCTAAGCGCGCCAGCGCACCGACTGGCGCCAATGGCCTGTCTAAGCTGCACCGGGACGGAAGCCCCAAGCCACCAGGCCGAATTTCCGCTCAAACGTGGCGATGGCCTGATCTGCCGACGCTCAAAGTCTGTGTCAGAGGGCTGATCAACTCTGCAGGGCTGCTCTTCAAGTGAGGGTGGTCCTCGTAAGCCACCAAGGAACCATCATGCATTCAATCAAAATCATCGCCGTCGCCGCGACCACACTGGCGCTCACCGCCTGTTTCTCGCTGCCTGCAGGCCCGACCGGTGCCACCGGCGCCACGGGCGCGACCGGCGCCACGGGGACCACCGGCTACACCGGCGCCACAGGTGGCACGGGTGCCACAGGGGCCAAGGGCACCACGGGTTACACCGGTGCAACGGGTGGCACGGGCGCCACCGGTGACACGGGAGCGACCGGCTACACCGGGGCCACAGGTGCCACCGGCTACACCGGTGCAACGGGTGGTACCGGCGCCACGGGCGCCACGGGCTATACCGGTGCGACCGGCGCCACCGGCAGCACCGGTGCCCGTGGAGCCACAACCCAGGGCGACACGCTGGTCATCGTCCCGGCGCGCTGAACAGCCGGGTAACACTGCGCTGAGAGCCTGAGAGCCTGAGAGCCTGAGAGGAAGCCTCTCAGGCTCTCAGCCGTTGCGAAGCCCGCCTGCCCAATGGGGGCGACTTCGCACGACCGGACAACACCAGCCGGGCGGTTTATCCTTGGCTTCCATGAAGCTCTACAACTATTTCCGTTCCTCGGCCTCGTTCCGCGTGCGCATCGCGCTGGCGATCAAGGGGCTGCCTTACGAATACCTGCCGGTGCACCTGGCCAAGGGTGAACACCGGCAAGCGGCTTATGGTGATATCGCGGCCGATGGCCTGGTGCCCGTGCTGGAACTGGACGACGGCACGCGCTTGTCGCAGTCCATGGCGATCATCGAGTACCTGGACGAGATCCATCCCGAGCCCGCCCTGGTACCTCGCGACGCGCTGGCACGTGCCCGTGTGCGGGCTTTGGCGCAATCGATCGCCTGCGAGATCCATCCCATCAACAACCTGCGCGTGCTCAAGTACCTCTCGGGCACCCTGAAGCTGGACGAAGACACCAGGAACACCTGGTACCGCCACTGGGTGCGCAGCGGACTGGAGGCCTTTGAACGGCAGCTGGACCAACAGCCGGCTTCGCGCTTCTGTTACGGCGACACGCCCACGCTGGCCGATTGTTGTCTGGTGCCGCAGATCTTCAACGGGCAACGTTTCAACACCCCGTTCGACGGCTTGCCACGCACCATGGCCGCGTTCGACGCCTGCATGGCGTTGCCTGCTTTCCAGCAGGCCCAGCCTTCCGCCTGTCCGGACTTCGAAGCCTGATGCCCATGCCGGAAGACTGGCTGGTGCCCGACTGGCCGTTGCCGGCCGGGGTGCGCGCGGTGTTCACCACCCGCTCGAGTGGCGTGTCCGGGCTGCCGTTTGACCGCCTCAACCTCGGTGACCATGTGGGTGACGATCCGGTTGCGGTCGCCACCAACCGGGCGCGCCTGGCCGGTGCCACCGGTGTGCGACCGGTGTTCCTGAAGCAGGTGCACGGCATGGCCGTCGCCACACTCGATACCCGGACGCCTGATGGGAGTGAGGCCGATGCCTGCCTGAGCACGCAGCCCGGTGTGGCCTGCACCATCATGGTGGCGGACTGCCTGCCTGTGCTGTTCACGAACAGCGCGGGCAGCGTGGTGGCGGCCGCCCATGCCGGCTGGCGTGGACTGGCGGGAGGGGCTGATGGCCAAGGGGTGCTGGAGGCCACGGTCGCTGCCTTTGTGAAGGCGGCTCGGCAGATGGACGCATCGGCCGATCAGGACAGCGTCATTGCCGACATGCTGGTCTGGCTGGGACCTTGCATCGGGCCCGAAGCGTTTGTGGTGGGGCCTGAGGTGAGGGCTGCTTTTTTGCAGGGCGATCCGGCGGCCCAACACGCCTTCGTCCCGCACCCGGCGGATAGAGAGAAGTACCACGCGAACCTGTCGGCGCTGGCCCGGTTGCGGCTGAGCGCCATGGGCATCCACCGCGTTTACGGCAACGACGGCACCCCGGTCTGGTGTACCGCGACACAGTCCTTACGTTTCTTTTCGCACCGCCGGGATGCTGTCCGTCTGGGCAGTACCGGGCGCATGGCCGCCTGCATCTGGCGGGTCTGACACAGGTGTTGCGCTCTCTGTGGCGCGCAACTTGTGGGCGAGGTCCTCGGCGGCTTCGCGTGCCTTGATCTCTTTGCGGCGCTGGGGCGTGCGCATCAGGTAAACCACCAATGCGATTGGAATCAAACCGTAAAGAAAGAAGGTCACAATGGCTCCGAGGACGGTGCCTGTCGTGTTTGACGCCTCAGCCACCGCCATCATGAGCACCACATAGAGCCAACCAATCACCACCAGATACACAACGTTCCTAACCAAGCGGGGTTTTGTTGTCAGGTTGCTGGAAGCCGGCACACCGACACTAGGGAAAACCCGGAACTCCTCCCCAGAGGAACCGATAATAAGCCGCTGGTAAAAACCATTGGAGACAAGCATGACATCTGGGAAAACCCCTCAACAGCCGTGGCTGGAGGCTGCGCAGCAGTTTCAGCAAAACCTCATTGCCCAGTGGTCGCATGCCGCTCAGGCCTTTCCGGGCGCTGCCTCGCAGGCCGCTCCTCAGGGTGCCACCGACCCGTTCGCGGCTTTCAAGGCGTTCATGCCGCAAAGCGGTGCGGCCCATCCTTTCGGCATGGCCATGCCGCAGGTGGGCGCGGGGATGGGCATGGCCGGCATGGGCGACATGTTCAACCAGGCCGCCGGTCAGAAGGTCCACTTCGATCCGGCCAAGTTGCTCGAGATCCAGAACACCTACATGAAAGACGTGGCGGGCCTGTGGAACCAGGGTCTCGACGCCAAACCGCAGGCTGACCGCCGCTTTGCCTCAGAAGCCTGGGCCAGCAATCCGGTGGCCGCGTTCTCCGCCGCCGCCTACCTGTTGAACGCCCGCACCCTGATGGCGCTGGCCGATGCGGTGGAAGGTGATGCCAAGACCCGGACCCGCGTGCGCTTTGCGGTGCAGCAGTGGATAGACGCCAGCGCACCCAGCAACTTCCTGGCGTTCAACGCCGAAGCCCAGAAGATGGCGCTGGAGTCCAAGGGCGAGAGCATCGCCAAGGGCATGGCCAACCTGCTGCACGACATGAAGCAGGGCCATGTGTCCATGACGGATGAGAGCGTGTTCGAGGTGGGCAAGAACGTTGCCACCACCGAAGGCGCGGTGGTGTTCGAGAACGAGCTGTTCCAGCTGATCGAATACAAGCCGCTCACCGCCAAGGTCTACGAGCGTCCGTTCCTGCTGGTGCCGCCGTGCATCAACAAGTTCTACATCCTCGACCTGCAGCCCGCCAATTCGCTGATCCGTTACTGCGTGGAGCAGGGCCACCGCACCTTCGTGGTGAGCTGGCGCAACCCGGACGAGTCGCTCGCGCACAAGACCTGGGACGACTACATCGAAGACGCGGTCATCAAGGCGATTGGTGTCACGCAGGACATCACCGGCGCCGAGACCATCAACGCGCTGGGCTTCTGCGTCGGTGGCACCATGCTCAGCAATGCGCTGGCCGTGCTGGCCGCGCGCGGCGAAGAGCCGGTCCACAGCGCCACCTTCCTCACCACGCTGATCGACTTCACCGACACCGGCATCCTCGATGTGTTCATCGACGAGCCTTTCGTGAAGATGCGCGAAATGCAGTTTGGCCAGGGCGGCCTCATGTCCGGCCGCGATCTGGCGACCACCTTCAGCTTCCTGCGCCCGAACGATCTGGTCTGGAACTACGTGGTGGGCAACTACCTGAAGGGCGAATCGCCACCGCCGTTTGACCTGCTGTACTGGAACTCGGACGCGACCAACCTGCCTGGCCCGTACTACGCCTGGTACCTGCGCCAGACCTACCTCGAAAACAACCTCGTCAAGCCCGGCAAGACCACCGTCTGCGGCGAGAAGATCGATTTCCGCCAGGTCAAGCTGCCGGTCTACATCTACGGCTCGCGCGAAGACCACATCGTGCCCATCGGCGGTGCGTATGCGAGCACGCAGGTGTTCCCGGGCAAGAAGCGCTTCGTCATGGGCGCTTCCGGCCACATCGCTGGCGTGATCAACCCGCCCGCGGCCGGCAAGCGCAGCCACTGGGTGAACAACGCCACCAAGTTCCCGGCCGATGTGAACGACTGGATCGCCAGCGCCACCGAGCACAAGGGCAGCTGGTGGACCGACTGGGCCAACTGGCTCAAGCCCCTGGCTGGCAAGCAAATTGCTGCGCCCAAGACCTATGGCAAAGGCAAGACCTACGCAGCCATCGAGCCGGCACCGGGCCGCTACGTCAAAGCCAAGGCCTGAATTTTTCGCAACCGATTTTTTGACCACTGAGGAGACACCCCCATGGAAGACATCGTCATCGTTTCAGCCGCCCGCACCGCCGTGGGCAAGTTCGGCGGTTCGCTGGCCAAGACGCCGGCCACCGAGCTGGGCAGCATCGTCATCAAGGAACTGCTGGCGCGCACCGGCCTGCCGGTCGATGCCATTGGTGAGGTGATCATGGGCCAGGTGCTGGCCGCTGGCTGTGGCCAGAACCCGGCGCGTCAGGCCATGATGAAAGCCGGCGTGGCCAAGGAAACGCCGGCACTGACCATCAACGCCGTCTGCGGCTCGGGCCTGAAGGCCGTGATGCTGGCCGCCCAGGCCGTGGCCTGGGGCGACAGCGAGATCGTGATCGCCGGCGGCCAGGAAAACATGAGCGCCAGCCCGCACGTGCTCAATGGCAGCCGCGACGGCCAGCGCATGGGCGACTGGAAGATGACCGACACCATGATCGTGGACGGCCTGTGGGACGTGTACAACCAGTACCACATGGGCATCACCGCCGAGAACGTGGCCAAGGCCCACGGTATCACGCGCGAGATGCAGGACGCGCTGGCCGCGGGCAGCCAGTCAAAGGCCGCCGCTGCACAGGCTGCCGGCAAGTTCAAGGACGAGATCGTCGGTGTGAGCATTCCGCAGCGCAAGGGCGACCCGGTGCTGTTCAACAGCGACGAGTTCATCAACGCCAAGACGACCGCCGAAGTGCTGGCCGGTCTGCGGCCTGCCTTTGACAAGGCGGGTTCGGTGACTGCCGGTAACGCATCGGGCATCAACGACGGTGCTGCCGCCGTGATGGTCATGACGGCCAAGAAAGCCGCCGCCCTGGGCCTGACGCCACTGGCGCGCATCGCCGCCTTTGGCACCAGCGGTCTCGACCCGGCCACCATGGGCATGGGCCCGGTGCCCGCTTCGCAGAAGGCCCTGGCCCGCGCGGGCTGGAAGGCGTCGGACGTCGACGTGTTCGAACTCAACGAAGCGTTTGCTGCACAGGCCTGCGCCGTCAACATGGCGCTGGACATCGACCCGGCCAAGGTCAACGTGAACGGTGGCGCCATCGCCATCGGTCACCCCATCGGGGCGTCGGGTTGCCGCATCCTGGTGACGCTGCTGCACGAAATGCAACGCAGCGGCGCCAAGAAGGGCCTGGCGGCGCTGTGCATCGGCGGCGGCATGGGCGTCTCTCTGGCGGTAGAGAGGTAATTCCGAATCACCCCCGCGCCACCTGCGGCGTCACCCCCTCAAGGGGGCGGTGCGAGTGGCCCGGCGAAGCCGGTTCCACCGCACCCAGGGTGAAGTCACCGCTTTACCCCAACAAGTTTTTTAATGCCATTCGGCACCACCTAGAGGAGCAAACAACATGAGTCAAAAAGTAGCGTACGTCACCGGCGGCATGGGCGGCATCGGTACCGCCATCTGCCAGCGCTTGCACAAGGAGGGCTTCAAGGTCATCGCTGGATGTGGCCCCACGCGCGACTTCACCAAATGGCTGGACGAGCAGAAGGCCCTGGGCTACACCTTCTACGCCTCGGTCGGCAACGTGGGTGACTGGGATTCCACCGTGGAAGCCTTCTCCAAGACCAAGGCCGAGCACGGCAGCATCGACGTGCTGGTCAACAACGCCGGCATCACCAAGGACCGCATGTTCCTGAAGATGTCGCGCGAAGACTGGGACGCGGTGATGAACACCAACCTGGACTCCATGTTCAACGTGACCAAGCAGGTCGTGGGCGACATGGTCGAAAAGGGCTGGGGCCGCATCATCAACATCTCGTCGGTGAACGGCGAGAAGGGCCAGGCGGGTCAGACCAACTACTCGGCCGCCAAGGCCGGCATGCACGGTTTCTCCATGGCGCTGGCGCAGGAGCTGGCCACCAAGGGCGTGACGGTCAACACCGTGAGCCCGGGCTACATCGGCACCGACATGGTCAACGCCATCCGTCCCGACGTGCTGGAAAAGATCGTCGCCACGGTGCCGGTCAAGCGCCTGGGCAAGCCGAGCGAAATCGCCTCCATCATCGCCTGGCTCGCCAGCGAAGAAGGTGGCTACGCCACGGGCGCCGATTTCTCGGTGAACGGCGGTCTGCACATGGGGTGAGGGTGGTCCCCCCTGCGCCGGGCTCCGCCCGTCACCCCCCAGGGGGCGGCACTGGCGGACCGGCGGAGCCGGATCCGCGGTGCCCTGGATGGGCACCTCTCGCCGAGAGCCTTGCTGATGCAGGGCTTTTTTTTTGCCTGTTCGATCCGGGTCAGGATTCGATATCGGGCCCGAGCGGGGCGGGGCGGCTGTTGCTGTGGCCCAGTGGGGCGGGGCGGCTGCCGATGAAGTCGCGTTCGCGTGGCGGGGGCTGGCCGGGCAGGGTGAAGAAGATGATGGCGCCGACGTTGATCTGGCCCTGTGCCCAGACACGGCCGCCGTGGTGCTTGACGATACGCCGCACCGTCGCCAGTCCGATGCCGTCGCCCGGAAATTCGCGCGCCGAATGCAGCCGCGTGAAGGGCTGGAACAGTTGGGTTGCGTGGGCCATGTCGAAGCCGGCGCCGTTGTCTCGCACGTAGAAAGCGGTGGAGCCATCGGCCTGCGGGCTCTGCCCGATCTTGATGCTGGCCGGTTGCCGGTGCGCGCTGTACTTCACCGCGTTGCTGATGAGGTTCTGCAGCAGACTGCGCACCAGGTGTTCGTCGGCCCAGACGGTCATGCCCGGCTCCAGCTGCCATTCGATGCGGTGGTCCTTCTGGTCGATGCCAAAGGCCATGCAGATCTCGTTGGCCATGGCCGACAGGTCCAGCCAGCTGCGTTGCAGCGGGATCTCGCCGATGCGCGAGAGGTTGAGCAGGCTCTCGACCATCTGGGCCAGTTGGTGGGCCGACTTGCGTGCGCGTTCGAGCAGGTCGCGCGCAACGGGACTCAGCGAGTCACCGGCTTCCTCGACCGCCAGGGCTGTGTAGGCTTCAACGGCCCGCAGCGGGGCGCGCAGGTCGTGGGACACCGTGTAATTGAACCGGCGCAGCTCCTCGGCGGCATCGTTGAGCTCGCGGGTGCGCTCCTCAACGCGGGCTTCCAGCTCTTCGTTCAGCTGGCGCAGCGCCAGTTCGCTGCGGATGCGCTCGGTCACGTCACGCGACAACCAGATGACCTGGTCGAGTGGGGTTTGTGGGGGCGTCTCGAAGGCATCGCTGGTCGGTAGCGGTTCGATGGCGGCCACACGGGCTTCGAACCAGCGGGTCTGGCCCGCGGTGTCGGTCAGTTCCGACTCCAGGGTTTGCACCTGCCGCGATGAAAGGGCCTGGTGGATCGTCTCCAGGTACTGCCGGCTCAAGGCTGCGGGACGGTGTTGCTGAACGAGATCACCCACGGGCAAGGGCGGCAGTTGTCCCGTATGCTCATGCGGGTGCCCGATGGCCTCGAGCACCCGGCCTTCGCTGTCGAGCACATACACCGGGTCGGGCACCGCATCGGTGTAGGCCCTCAGGCGCGCTTCACTGGTGTGCACCTGGCTGAACGCGTTGCGAACCCGCGACCACATCCAGAACAGCGTGACCACCACGGCCGTCATCAGCACCCCGGTGGAGATGATGGCCAAGCCGTCCAGCCATCGTTTGCTGCGGAAGTCGTTCTGGAGCTGACCCAGAATGTGCTGCTCCAGTCGGTGGGTCAGGGCAGAGAGGTCGAGCAAACCGCGCTGCAGGTCCAGCAGCACACGGCCAGAGTCGTTCAGTGCTCGGGTGCTCAGGATTTGCAGATCGGTGGCCAGGTCCCGCAGTTGCAGAGCGACAGTACGGGCATCGTCCTGCAGCGCCTGCGATCGGGGCAAACCCGCCAGACCTCCTTCGCCGTTGAGCAGCCGCTGGGTGGATGCCACCACGTTCTTCAGCAGCAGGGGCACCTCGCAGAGTTCGTTCTGTCCCTGGTCGTTGCAGGGCAGCTGGGACAGCTGGTCCTGGCGTTTCACGAGCAGCAGGGCCTGCGAGGTCTGGCGCTGGATCAGCAGGAGCTCCTGCATCGGAGCGACGCCGCGGTCCAGGGTGCGGTCCGCCATGCTGACACCGAGGATGAGCAGGATCTGCATGAACAGCCCGAACGCCAGGATCGTGGCGATCGATACGCGCAGGGGTTTGCTCAGCAGCACGGGCAGGGTATGTTCTGGCGAGGAGGGATTTCTGGGCATGTCAGGGTGCTTCCGATGGCATTTCGTCGCTGGTGAAGCCGAAGGCCTGAACCAACTCACGGTGTTCGTCACTGCCCAGGAAGCTATGGAGTTTCTGGTCCATCTGATCCCGAAGACGGGCGTCGTCAAGGCGAAAGGCAAACGCGGGCAGACCCGCAGGACCGTCGCTCAGGGTGCGCACTTCCAGCGCCCATTGGGTGTTGTGCGCGACCAGCTGCCAGGCGGTCACGGCGGATATGGCGAAGGCATCGGCCGACGACTCGGCCACGGCGCGCAGGCCGCGGTGCGCCTGGAGTACGGTGGCCACGTGCTCGGGAGCGATGCCGGCCTGGAAGAGCAGTCCGTTTTCGGCTGCGCCGTGGATGGTGGTCCAGCGCAGCGGCGGATGGGCTGACAGGTTGGCCAGCAGCGGTTCGAGCGGGATGGCGGTTTCGCCCTTGCGAACCACCAGGGCCGGGCGCACCCGGGCGGTGGGGCGGGTAAAGGCCGCTTCGCGCTGGCGTTCGGGCGTCACGAACATGCCGGCTGCGATGGCGTCGATGCGACCGAGCTGGAGTTCGGGCAGCAGATGGGCAAAGTCCAGGCGCACCCAGTCGATGTGTTCAACCCCCATCTGGTTGGCCATCAGCTTGAATATCTCGGTGGCCTCGCCCGTCACCTGGCCATGGGCGTCGAGGTAGGCGTACGGCGGCTCCAGCGCGAAGCCCACGCGCAGCGTGCCACCGCGCTGCAGATGGCTGGCGGCGGTGGCGGGCGCGTTGCGTTGCACCAGCCACAGGGCGGCTCCGGTCAGGAGCACGATGAAAAGCAATGCGGCTGTCAGCAGCCTTTTGTGTGGTTTCAACCAGGGACTCCCTCTTGTATTCTGAAATATAGGGGGATTGCGTCATTTCGGGGTTTGTTTGACGGCAAAAACGCGACGGCGATTGTCAAATCTTCACCGGCTGCACGCGGCGCTGACGACTGGGATAATTCGGTCCATGTTGTCTGCAGTCTCCTCCCGTTTCGAAACCGTTCCGGTGTCTGCTCCGTCGCCCTGGCGCCTGTCGGTCGCGCCCATGATGGGGTGGACGGATCGCCATTGCCGGTATTTCCATCGCCTGCTGACCAGCCACACGCTGCTCTACACCGAGATGGTGACCACCGGTGCCCTGATCCACGGCAACGCGGCGCAGCACCTGCACTTCAATGAAGAAGAGCACCCCGTGGCGCTGCAGCTCGGCGGCAGCGATCCGGCCGATCTGGCCGCCTGCGCGCGGCTGGGTGAACAGCGCGGTTACGACGAGATCAACCTCAACTGCGGGTGCCCCAGCGAGCGGGTGTTGCGCGGCGCTTTCGGCGCCTGCCTCATGGGTGAACCGAAGCTGGTGGCCGATGGGGTGAAGGCCATGGTGGATGTGGTGGACATCCCGGTCACGGTGAAGCACCGCATCGGCATCGACCGGGTGGAGAGCTACGACTTCGTGCGTGATTTTGTCGGCACCGTGGCCGATGCGGGTTGCAAGGTGTTCATCGTGCACGCACGCAACGCCTGGCTGAAGGGTCTGTCGCCGAAGGAGAACCGCGAGATTCCGCCGCTGCGTTACGAGTTGGTGTATCAGCTCAAGCGTGACTTCCCGGCGTTGACCATTGCCGTCAACGGTGGTATCAACACCAACAAGCAAATTGAAGAACATCTGACGCAGATCGACGGGGTGATGATCGGGCGCGAGGCGTACCACAATCCCTGGCTCATGACGGAATGGGATGCCCGCTTTTACGGTGCGCCAGACGTTGCAACGGCGCTGACGCGTGAAGCCGTGGAGCAGCGGATGGTGGACTACATGGAGCGAGCGGCCCTTGAAGACGGCGCACCCTGGTATGCCATCGCCAGCCACATGCTGGGTTTGCGCCATGGTTTGCATGGGGCGCGCAAATGGCGCCAGGTGTGGAGCGACCACCGGTTGAAACCCCTGCCGGCGCGTGAAGTCTGGGCGATGGCGCAGGCCCACGTCGGCGCGGGGGAAGAAGGTGCATTGGCTGAGGTGTGATCTGAACTTTTCCGGACCGGTGTCCTCACACGCTCAGGATCTGTAGAAGACACCTGTTTCGGGTGGCGCGGATTCAGAGCCAGGCGGGACGAGGGTATCCGGCTGGCGCCAGCCCCGGCGGGGAGCGGGTCGGGGTTGGTGGATTTGAATGAGTGCGTTCCAGACTAGGAGGTCGTATGGATGCTGTCCGTCATTTCCTGACCCGATACGAGCAGACGCGTGAAGACGAGCTCTCGATCGAGGAGTACCTGGATGCCTGCAAGCGCGATCCGCTGGTGTATGCCACCGCGGCCGAGCGCATGCTGGTGGCCATTGGCGAGCCGGAGTTGCTCGACACCCGGCACGACCAGCGCCTGTCGCGCATCTTCGGCAACAAGGTCATCAAGATCTACCCGGCGTTTCGGGATTTCTATGGGCTCGAAGAACCGATCGAGCAGGTGGTTTCCTATTTCCGTCATGGGGCCCAGGGGCTGGAGGAACGCAAGCAGATCCTCTACCTGCTTGGGCCCGTGGGGGGCGGCAAGTCGTCGATTGCCGAACGCCTCAAGCACCTGATGCAACAGGTGCCGTTCTATGCGCTCAAGGATTCGCCGGTGAACGAGTCACCGCTGGGCCTTTTCAACGCGGCCGAAGACGGCGAATTGCTGCACACGCAGTACGGCATCGCGCCAAGGTATCTGGAGCGCGTGATGTCGCCCTGGGCTGTCAAGCGGCTGGAAGAGTATGGCGGCGACATCCGGCGCTTTCGGGTGGTCAAGCGCTTCCCCTCGGTGCTGCGACAGATAGCGATCGCCAAGACCGAACCGGGCGATGAGAACAACCAGGACATCTCCTCGCTGGTCGGCAAGATCGACATCCGCCGGCTTGAAACCTTTGCCCAGGACGACACCGATGCCTACAGCTACTCGGGCGGCTTGTGCCTGGCCAACCAGGGCCTGCTGGAGTTCGTTGAAATGTTCAAGGCACCGATCAAGGTGCTGCACCCGCTGCTGACCGCGACCCAGGAAGGCAACTTCAAGGGCACCGAAGGTTTCGGCGCGATCCCGTTCGACGGCATTGTGATGGCGCACTCCAACGAGAGCGAGTGGAAGGCCTTCCGCAACAACAAGAACAACGAAGCCTTCCTTGACCGCATCTACATCGTCAAGGTGCCGTATTGCCTGCGGGTGACGGAAGAAATCAAGATCTACGAGAAGCTCATCCGCAACTCGTCGCTGTCGCAGGCTGTCTGTTCACCCGGCACGCTGAAGATGCTGGCGCAGTTCGCGGTTTACACCCGGCTGAAAGAGCCCGAAAACTCCAGCATCTTCAGCAAGCTGCTGGTCTACGACGGCGAGAACCTCAAAGACACCGATCCCAAGGCCAAGAGCTACCAGGAATACCGCGACTACGCCGGCGTGGACGAGGGCATGAGTGGCATTTCCACGCGCTTCGCGTTCAAGATCCTGTCACGGGTGTTCAACTTCGACAGCACCGAGGTGGCGGCCAACCCGGTGCACCTGATGTATGTGCTGGAGCAGCAGATCGAGCGCGAGCAGTTCCCGGCCGAAACCGAGCAAAAGTACCTGGCCTTCATCAAGGAGACGCTGGCGGTGCGCTACGCCGAGTTCATCGGCAAGGAAATCCAGACCGCGTATCTGGAGTCGTATTCCGAATACGGCCAGAACATCTTTGACCGTTACGTGACCTACGCCGACTTCTGGATCCAGGACCAGGAGTACCGCGACACCGACACCGGCGAGATCTTCGACCGCTCCTCGCTCAACGCCGAGCTGGAGAAGATCGAAAAGCCCGCCGGCATCAGCAACCCGAAAGACTTCCGCAACGAGATCGTCAACTTCGTGCTGCGCGCACGAGCCAACAACGCGGGCAAGAACCCGTTGTGGACCAGTTACGAAAAGCTGCGCGCGGTGATCGAGAAGAAGATGTTTTCGAACACCGAAGACCTGCTGCCGGTGATCTCGTTCAACGCCAAGGCCAGCGCCGACGAACAGAAGAAGCACGAAGACTTTGTCAACCGCATGGTCGACAAGGGTTACACCACGCGCCAGGTGCGCCTGCTGTGTGACTGGTACCTGCGTGTGCGCAAGAGCTCCTGAGTGCCGGGGCCGTTGTCCCGAATACCAGAAAGGCGGGTCTCCATGCTGCAGCAGATCGTCGATCGCCGGCTGTCGGGCAAGAACAAGTCCATCGGCAACCGCGAGCGCTTTTTGCGCCGTTACCGCGACCAGATCCGCGATGCGGTGAAGAAGGCGGTGTCCGGCCGCAGCATCCGCGACATCGAGCAGGGCGAAGACATCACGCTGCCCCGGCGCGACGTGTCCGAGCCGGTGTTTGGTCACGGCCAGGGTGGCGTGCGCGAGACGGTGCACCCGGGCAACCGCGAGTACGTGCGGGGCGACCGTGTCGGTCGGCCACCATCGGGTGGCGCGGGCGGAGGCGGACGGGGCAGTCAGGACGGTGGCGGGGAAGACGATTTTGTCTTCCGCATCACGCGCGACGAGTTCATGCAGATCTTCTTTGACGACCTGGCCCTGCCGCATCTGGTGCGCACGCAATTGCTGCCCGACGCACCCGAGTGGAAATCGCAGCGCGCGGGCTACGTGTCGGCGGGCAACCCGGCGAGTCTGCACGTGGTGCGCTCCATGCGAACCTCGCTGGGCCGGCGCATCGCCATGGGCGGTGAACTGCGGCAGCACCTGCGCGAATTGCAGGACGCACTGGCCAAAGCCGAGCGGCTGGACAGCACGCCGCGCGCGGAAATTCATGCGCTCCAGCAGCGCATCGAGGCCTTGATACGCCGGATGCGCCGGATTCCGTTTCTCGATCCCCTCGATCTCCGGTTTCGCAACCGGGTGCGCATTCCACAGCCGACCGCCAAGGCGGTGATGTTCTGCCTGATGGATGTGTCGGGCTCGATGGATGAGGAACGCAAGGACATTGCCAAGCGGTTTTTCATCCTGCTCTACCTGTTCCTGCAACGGCACTACGAACGCACCGATGTGGTGTTCATCCGTCACCACACACAGGCCGCCGAGGTGGGGGAAACCGAATTTTTCCAGGCGACCGAAAGCGGGGGCACGGTGGTTTCCAGCGCACTGACGCTGATGCACGAGGTCATCCAGGCGCGCTATCCGCCGGGCGACTGGAACATCTATGGCGCCCAGGCTTCGGACGGTGAAAACTGGTACAAGGATTCGGCGCTGTGCCGGGATCTGTTGCAGCAGAAGCTGCTGCCCTTGGTGCGCTACTACGCCTATGTGCAGGTGGCTGGCGACGAGCAGAACCTCTGGGAAGAGTATGACCAGGTGCGCCGGAACGAGCCGAACTTTGCCATGCGCCGGATCACCGACGCCGCCGACATCTACCCGGTGTTTCGCGAGCTGTTCAGGAAGGCAGGTACCTCATGATGCACGTCGAAGATGTCCCGCGGGAACCGGTGCCCGAGGTTGGCGGTGATCCCGCTCCCGCGGGCCGGGACCGGCAGCCCTTGCCCTGTCCATCGGACTGGACCTTTGAACTCATAGAGACCTACCACGCGGAGATTGCGCGTGTGGCCCGCGACTTCGGACTGGACACCTACCCGGTGCAACTGGAGGTCATCACCGCCGAACAGATGATCGATGCCTACGCCTCGGTGGGCATGCCGGTCAACTACCGCCACTGGTCCTTCGGCAAGCAGTTCATTGCGACCGAGAAACACTACCGGCGCGGTCAGATGGGGCTGGCCTACGAGATCGTGATCAACTCCGATCCCTGCATCGCCTACCTGATGGAAGAGAACACCATGACCATGCAGGCGCTGGTGATCGCGCACGCCTGCTACGGCCACAACTCGTTCTTCAAGGGCAACTACCTGTTCCGCATGTGGACCGACGCCGAGTCCATCATCGACTACTTGGTCTATGCCCGAAACTATGTCTCGGAGTGCGAGGAGTTGCATGGCATCGAAGCGGTCGAGGAATTGCTGGATTCGTGCCACGCGCTCATGAGCCAGGGCGTGGACCGCTACCGGCGTTCCCAGAAGCCTTCGCTGGCGGAGGAAGAGGCGCGGCGCAAGGAGCGCGAGGCCTATTTGCAGCAGCAGGTCAACGACCTCTGGCGCACGCTGCCCAAGGGATCGGACAAGCAGGTGGAAAAGTCCAGCCGGCGTTTCCCGCCGGAACCCGAGGAGAACCTGCTGTATTTCATCGAAAAACACGCGCCGCTGCTGGAACCCTGGCAGCGCGAGGTGGTGCGCATCGTGCGCAAGGTGGCTCAGTATTTTTACCCGCAGCGCCAGACCCAGGTGATGAACGAAGGATGGGCCACGTTCTGGCACTACACCTTGCTCAACGCCCTCTACGACGAGGGCCGCCTGACCGACGGTTTCATGATCGAGTTCCTGCGCTCGCACACCAACGTGGTCTGCCAGCTGCCGGTGGGACATCCGGGTTACAGCGGTGTCAATCCGTATGCGCTGGGCTTCGCCATGTTCAGCGATCTCAAGCGCATCTGCGAAAACCCCACGCTGGAAGACCGGCAGTGGTTTCCCGATCTGGCGGGCAGTGACTGGCTGTCGACACTGCATCACGCCATGCGGAACTACCGCGACGAGAGCTTCATCGGGCAATTTCTTTCACCGCGGCTCATGCGCGAGATGCGGCTGTTTTCGATCGTCGACGACGCGGCCGAACTGGAGCTGGAGGTGGTCGCCATTCACGACGAGGCGGGCTACCGGCGGGTGCGCGAAGCGCTGGCGCGGCAACACGACCTGAGCGAACGGGAGCCCAACATCCAGGTGTGGAATGTGGACGTGCGAGGCGACCGTTCGCTCACCTTGCGCCACACCCGCCAGCACGACCGGCCCTTGAGCGACGACGTCCGGGAGGTGCTCAAGCACGTGTCCCGCCTGTGGGGCTTCAAGGTTCAGCTCGAAAGTGTGGACAACCACGGCAAGGTCGTGCAGCGCTGGGAAGCCGAGCCGCCGCGCCACTGAGGGCACTTGCCACCCAAGTGCCCGCGTAGCGTCAGGGGCCCTGTTTGCCCTTGAGCTTGGTGATGCCGATGAAGTCCATGATGAGCTTTTCGTAGATTGGCTCGGACGTGCCCTTCTGCATCTTGCGCATGAAGTACTTCTCGAACGCCACCTTGGCCAGATGCACCCACTTGCCTTCGCTGAACCAGCTCACGTTGCGTGGCGGGATCTGTGGCAGCGCCACGAAGGCCGCACCGGTGTCGCCGAAGTCGGCCAGGCACACCGTGTTCCAGGTGGCGTGGTGCGTGGGCTCCTTGCCGTCGAGCAGTTCGCGGATGTTGTGCGCCGTGGCCGTGACCATGGACTCGATCATGTAGCCGGTCTTGGGCGTGCCGCAGGGGATGGGCGTTACTTCCACCGGCGGAATCGCCACGCACACGCCCACACTGAAGATGTTCTTGAATTTGGCGTTGCGCTGGTGCTCGTCGATGGTGATGAAACCGCGCGGATTGGTCAGGCCCTCGATGCCGAACACCGCGTCCACCCCCTTGAAGGCGGGCAGCATCATGGAGTGCTTGAAGGGCAGCACGTGGTCCTTGACGGGTCTGCCCTGGTCGTCGTGCTCGGTGACGTGCATCTGGCCGGCCTCGATCTTGGTGGTCTTGGCGTTGCAGATCCACTTGATGTGACGCTGGCGCATGGCCGACTCGAGCATCCCCTTGGAGTCGCCCACGCCGCCCAGGCCCAGGTGGCCGATGTAGGGTTCGGATGTCACGAAGGTCATCGGCACCTTGTCGCGGATCTTGCGCTTGCGCAGGTCGGTGTCCATGATCATCGCGAACTCGTAGGCCGGGCCGAAGCACGAAGCGCCTTGTACGGCACCCACCACGATGGGGCCGGGCGCCTGCACAAACGCATCCCAGGCCGTTTTCGTGGTTTCGGCGTGGCTCACGTGGCAGATCGACTGCGTGTGGCCACCATACGGACCCAGGCCTTCGATCTCGTCAAACGCGAGCTTGGGGCCGGTGGCGATGACGAGGTAGTCGTAGTCCACCCGGCTGCCGTCTTCCATCTCGATCTGGTTGGCGTCCGGGTGGACCCGTTTGGCGCGCTGGATGATGGACTGAATGCCTTTTTTGGCCAGCGCCGGGGCGATGTCGACCTCGATGTCTTTGCGGGTGCGCCAGTTCACCGCCACCCAGGGGTTGGACGGGACGAAATGGAACTTGGGGGCTTCGCTGATGACGGTGACGGTGTCACCGGCGCGGGCGAGCGCTTTCATCTCGTAGGCCATGGGCATGCCGCCGAGGCCGGCGCCCAAAATGACAATGTGAGCCATGGGTTTGTCTCCAAGTGGTCGATGTTTCAGTCACGTGAATGATGCATGCCCCAGGGGGTATGTTGTTTGACAATTGTCAAGTCCGCTCCCCGGACAAACCCTTGGCTGGTCAGAGCCCGATGGCGCGCAGATCAATTCCGCCGTTGGCCACCGGTGGGCACCAGAAATAGGCGCCCGTTTCAGGCTCGGTGAAATCAAAGAGCGCGTCGACGATGCCGTCTTCGGCGCCAGACATGCGGCGCAGCTGCGCTTCAAATGCATCGAACGAGCAGCCAAAGGCGGCAAACACCAACCCTCCCTGGTTGCCCTCTGCCCAGGGCATCGAGCGCCGCAGGACAAAGGCCTCGGGGTCGAAGTTCTCTTGCGCGGTGCGCTTCACATGGGACGATTCGGGCGCGTCGTCCAGTTCCTCGTTGCTGTCACGTTCCCGGCCGATGGCGTGGTCCTGTTGCTGCCTGGACATGGCATCGAAGCGGCTCATGTGGTGGCGCCAACGCTGAACCGCGACAAAGCTGCTGCCCGCCAGCAGCCCGGCGCTTTCTGGCAGCAAAGCGGTGGCTTCGGCCTCCTCGCCCTGGGGGTTTTCGGTTCCGTCCTCGTAGCCGGTCAGGTCCCTGCCGTTGTCGTGAATGAAGGCATCGGTGATGTCCTGCACGTCGAATGCCGGCGCCATCAAGGCTTCCAGCTGGCGGCTTCGGATCAACAGGTCCCCGCGGTCGGTGCCGCGCAGCCAGATGAACAGGTCCGCGGGTGTGGCAGGGAGCTTGACGCGCGCACCGTCGATGCCTCGGAAGCTTTTGAGGCCAGGGATCGACACATCCAGTTCGCGAACCAGCGATGCTCCCAGCCCCACAATGGTGAGCTGGCCGTCTGACTGACCGGCCAGCCGGCGCAACACGGCGCGCGGGTCTGCGCCGACGCGCAATTGGCAGGTGAGGTAACGGCCTTGGGCCGGAATGGGTTCGAGAATGCCGGGTTGGGCCAGATGGGCAAGGGTCATGGGTCGTTCCAGTCGATCTTCACGCCTGCGGGTCGCCATGAACCGCAGGGCCTATGACCGGAATCTATCAGCGTGCAGGCACGCTTTCGTTGCGGTCGCTCAGGTTGCGGCTTCGAGCCCGTTCTGGAAGTGCTCGTGCATGCGCTGCTGGGTCAGCGCGGCGTTGCGCGCGAGCAGGGCGGTCATGATGGCGCGGTGTTCGGCGAGCGACTCGTCGATGCGCCCGGTCTTGAACAGCGAGTTGTGGCGGTTGAGCTTCATGACCTTGCGCAGGTCGGCGACCATCTGCTCGCGCCAGCGGTTGCTGGCGAGTTCGAGCAGGCGCATGTGAAACCGCTCGTTCAGGGCGAAGAAGCGGTTGCGGTCGTCTGCGGCGGCTTCGAGCTCGGCGTGCAGCCCCTGGAGTTCGGCGAGTTCGGCGTCGGTTGCGCGCTGTGCCACCACACCCGCAGCGTCCGACTCCAGCAGAGCCAGCAGGTGGTAGACGTCGGCGAGGTCCTTGTCGGACACTTCGGTCACGTAGGCACCGCGGCGCACTTTCATGGTCACCAGGCCTTCGGCCGCCAGCACCTTGAGCGCTTCGCGCAGCGGCGTGCGACTGATGCCGTATTCCTCGGCGATCTTGAGCTCGTCGATCCAGCTGCCGGGCTCCAGCTCGCGGCTGAAGATGCGCTGGCGCAGCAGCTCGGCGACTTCTTCATACAGGGCGCGGGGGGCGAGGGACAGGGCGGACATGGGGCGAGTGGTTGAGAAAACGGTGTGTGACGGGCTGCTGATTGTAAGACCGCAGGAATATTTTGCATCAATAATTATGAATGATATAAAATCGCCGGCGCTCCCAAGTCTCCCTTCCGTCGTTACAAGTACTTGCCTGCCATGAGCCACAAACAGCCCGAATTTGCCCCCGCCACCCTCGAAGCCTGGACCAAGGCGGCCCAGAAGTCCGCGCCCGGCGGTGACGTGAACGCGCTGAACTGGCTCACACCCGATGGCATATCCGTCAAGCCGCTGTACACGGCAGAAGACACGGCGAACCTGCCTCACACCAACACCTTGCCGGGCTTTGAGCCCTTCATCCGCGGCCCGCAGGCCACCATGTACGCGGTGCGCCCGTGGACCATCCGCCAGTACGCGGGGTTTTCCACCGCCGAAGAATCCAACGCCTTCTACCGCAAGGCGCTGGCCGCGGGTGGGCAGGGCGTGTCGGTCGCGTTCGATCTGGCCACGCACCGCGGCTACGACTCCGACCACCCGCGCGTCACCGGCGACGTGGGCAAGGCGGGCGTGGCGATTGACTCGGTCGAAGACATGAAGATCCTTTTCGACCAGATCCCGCTCGACAAGGTGTCGGTGTCCATGACCATGAACGGCGCCGTGCTGCCGGTGTTGGCCGGCTATGTGATCGCGGCCGAGGAGCAGGGCGTGTCGCAGGACAAGCTGAGCGGAACGATTCAGAACGACATTCTGAAAGAGTTCATGGTGCGCAACACCTACATCTACCCGCCCGAGCCGTCGATGAAGATCATCGGCGACATCATCGAGTACACGGCCCAGCACATGCCGAAGTTCAACTCGATCTCGATCTCGGGCTACCACATGCAGGAGGCGGGCGCCAACCAGGCGCTGGAACTGGCCTTCACCCTGGCCGACGGCAAGGAGTACGTGAAGACCGCCATCGCCAAGGGCATGGACGTGGACGGGTTCGCCGGGCGCCTGAGCTTCTTCTGGGCGATCGGCATGAACTTCTACCTGGAGATTGCCAAGATGCGCGCGGCCCGGCTGCTGTGGACGCGCATCATGAAGGGCTTTGACGCCAAGAATCCCAAGAGCCTGATGCTGCGCACCCACTGCCAGACTTCCGGCTGGTCGCTCACCGAGCAGGACCCTTACAACAACGTGGTGCGCACCGCCATCGAAGCCATGGCTGCGGTGTTCGGTGGCACGCAGAGCCTGCACACCAACTCGTTTGACGAAGCCATCGCCCTGCCGACCGAGTTCAGCGCCCGCATCGCCCGCAATACCCAGCTCATCATCCAGGAAGAGACCCACATCACCAATGTGGTAGACCCCTGGGCCGGCTCTTACATGATGGAGTCGCTCACGCAGGAAATGGCCGACAAGGCCTGGGCCATCATCGAAGAGGTCGAAGCCATGGGCGGCATGACCAAGGCCGTGGACAGCGGCTGGGCCAAGCTGAAGATCGAAGCGGCGGCGGCCGAAAAGCAGGCCCGCATCGACTCGGGCAAGGACGTGATCGTCGGTGTCAACAAGTACAAGCTCAAGACCGAAGACGCCATCGAGGCTCGCGACATCGACAATGTCGCTGTGCGCGACGGGCAGATCGCTCGCCTGAAGCAGATCAAGGCGAATCGCGATACCACCAAAGTGGAAGCGGCGCTCAACGCGCTGACCGCGTCTGCCGAGTCCGGCCAGGGCAACCTGCTGGACCTGTGCATCCAGGCCATGCGCCTGCGCGCCACCGTGGGCGAGGTGAGCGATGCGCTGGAAAAGGTTTTTGGGCGCCACCGCGCCGATACACAAAAGGTGACCGGTGTGTACGCTGCTGCTTACGACTCCGCCGAAGGCTGGGACGCCCTGAAGGGCGAGATCAACGACTTTGCCACTGCGCAAGGCCGCCGCCCGCGCGTGATGATCAGCAAGCTCGGCCAGGACGGCCACGACCGCGGCGCCAAGGTGGTGGCCACGGCCTTCGCCGATCTGGGTTTTGACGTGGACATGGGTCCGCTGTTCCAGACGCCCGAAGAATGCGCCCGCCAGGCCATCGAGAACGACGTGCACGCCGTGGGCGTCAGTACGCTGGCCGCCGGTCACAAGACCCTGGTGCCCGCCATCATCGCCGAGCTGAAGAAGCAGGGCGCCGACGACATCATCGTGTTCGTAGGCGGCGTGATCCCGCGCCAGGATTACGAGATGCTGTACGAGGCGGGCGTCAAGGGCATCTACGGTCCCGGTACCCCGATCCCGGCCAGCGCCAAGGACGTCCTGGAGCAGATCAAGAAGGCGCTTGCGTGATTCCCTCCGAGTTGCAGGCCGGTGTTCTGTCCGGGGCCGGCGCTGTTCAGCGCCGCGCCATGGCCAAGGCCATCACGCTGCTCGAATCCACCCGCGCCGACCACCGTGCCCAAGGTGATGCGCTGCTGACAGCGCTGCTGCCGCACTCCGGCAAATCGTTCCGGCTCGGCATCAGCGGCGTGCCCGGCGTGGGCAAGAGCACCTTCATCGAAGCGCTGGGGCTTTACCTGATTGGGCTGGGCCACCGCGTGGCGGTGCTGACCATCGACCCCTCCAGCACCGTGTCGGGTGGCTCCATCCTGGGCGACAAGACCCGCATGGAGCACCTGAGCGTGCACGAGAAGGCCTACATCCGCCCCAGCCCGAGCAGCGGCACGCTGGGGGGCGTGGCCGAGAAGACGCGCGAAGCCATGCTGGTCTGCGAAGCCGCGGGCTACGACATCGTGATGGTGGAAACCGTGGGTGTGGGCCAGAGCGAGACGGCGGTGGCGAACATGACCGACATGTTCTGCCTGCTGCAGCTGCCCAACGCCGGCGACGACCTGCAGGCGATCAAGAAGGGTGTGATGGAACTGGCCGACCTGGTGGTCATCAACAAGGCCGACATCGACCCCGACGCCGCCACCCGAGCCCGCGCGCAGATCACGTCCAGCCTTCGCCTGCTCGGTTTGCACGGTCATCCGGAGCACGCCCACCACGACGACAAGATCTGGCACCCGCAGGTGATCCAGATCAGCGCGCTGCACAACCAGGGCGTGGACAGCTTCTGGGCCGAGGTGTCCAGATTCCGCACCGTGCAGACCGCCAACGGCCGGCTCGCTGCGCGCCGCCAGCACCAGGCGGGCGCCTGGATGTGGGAGCGCATCGACGCCGGCCTGAAACAACGTTTCCGTGAGCACCCACAGATCCGTGCACGGCTCGACGAGACCACCCGCCGGGTGCTGGCCGGTGAACTGCCAGCGTCGACCGCCGCGCGCCAGTTGCTTGAACTGTTTGATTGAATCAAAACCGATTTTTCTGGAGAAAACGCATGCAAGAAATCCTGGACCAACTGGAGCAAAAGCGCGCCGCAGCCCGCCTCGGCGGTGGGCAAAAGCGCATCGACGCGCAGCACGCCAAGGGAAAGCTCACCGCGCGTGAGCGGCTGGAGGTGCTGCTGGACGAGGGCACGTTCGAAGAGTGGGACATGTTCGTCGAGCACCGTTGCACCGACTTCGGCATGCAGGACAACAAGATCCCCGGCGACGGCGTGGTCACCGGCTACGGCATGATCAACGGCCGCCTGGTCTTTGTGTTCAGCCAGGACTTCACGGTCTTCGGCGGCGCGCTTTCCGAAGCGCACGCCGAGAAGATCTGCAAGATCATGGACCAGGCCATGAAGGTGGGCGCACCGGTGATCGGCCTGAACGATTCGGGCGGTGCCCGCATCCAGGAGGGTGTGGCCTCGCTCGGCGGTTATGCCGACGTGTTCCAGCGCAACGTCATGGCCTCCGGCGTCGTTCCCCAGATCTCCATGATCATGGGCCCATCGGCAGGTGGCGCGGTGTATTCACCAGCCATGACCGACTTCATCTTCATGGTCAAGGATTCCTCCTACATGTTCGTGACCGGCCCCGAGGTGGTGAAGACCGTGACGCACGAGGAAGTGACCGCCGAAGAGCTCGGCGGTGCCGTGACGCACACCACCAAGAGCGGCGTGGCCGACCTGGCGTTCGAGAACGACGTGGAAGCGCTGCTGATGCTGCGCCGGCTCTACAACTACCTGCCACTCTCGAACCGGGAAAAAGCGCCGGTGCGCCCCAGCGGCGACCCGATCGACCGCATGGAGTTGAGCCTGGACACCCTGGTGCCGGACAACCCGAACAAGCCTTACGACATGAAGGAGCTGATCGTCAAGACGGTGGACGACGGCGACTTCTTCGAACTGCAACCCGAGTACGCGAAGAACATCCTGATCGGCTTCGCCCGCATGGACGGCCAGACGGTGGGCATCGTGGCCAACCAGCCGCTGGTGCTGGCGGGGTGCCTGGACATCAAGAGCTCCATCAAGGCCGCGCGCTTCGTGCGCTTCTGCGATGCCTTCAACATCCCGGTGATCACCTTCGTCGACGTGCCCGGCTTCATGCCTGGCACGAGCCAGGAGTTCGGCGGCATCATCAAACACGGCGCCAAGCTGCTCTACGCCTACGCCGAGTGCACCGTGCCGAAGATCACCGTGATCACGCGCAAAGCCTACGGCGGTGCCTACGACGTGATGGCCTCCAAACACCTGCGCGGCGACGTGAACTTCGCCTGGCCCAACGCCGAGATCGCGGTGATGGGTGCCAAGGGCGCGGTGGAAATCATCTTCCGCGAAGAGAAGAAAGACCCGGACAAACTGGCCGGGCGCGAAGCCGAATACAAGGCCCGCTTCGCCAACCCCTTCGTGGCGGGCGCGCGCGGCTTCATCGACGATGTGATCCTGCCCCACGAGACGCGCAAACGCATCTGCCGCTCGCTGGTCATGCTCAAGGAAAAGAAGATCGAGAACCCCTGGCGCAAGCACGGCAATATCCCACTCTGAGCACCCGAGGAGCACAAGAACATGTTCACCAAAATTCTCATTGCCAACCGTGGCGAGATCGCTTGCCGCGTCATCGCCACCGCCCAGAAGATGGGCATCAAAACCGTGGCCGTTTACTCCGAAGCCGACAAGGAAGCGCGCCACGCGCAGCTGGCCGACGAGGCTGTGCTGATCGGTCCGGCCGCATCGCGCGAATCCTACCTCGTTGCCGACAAGATCATCGCCGCGGCCAAGGCCACCGGCGCGCAGGCCATCCACCCCGGCTACGGTTTCCTGTCGGAAAACGAGGCCTTCGCCAAGCGCTGTGAAGACGAAGGCATCGCCTTCATCGGGCCGCGCCATTTCTCCATAGCGGCCATGGGCGACAAGATCGCTTCCAAGAAGCTGGCCCTGGAGGCCAAGGTCAACACCATCCCGGGCTGGAACGACGCCATCGAAACCGCAGAACGCGCGGTCGAGATCGCCAAGGACATCGGCTACCCCGTGATGATCAAGGCCTCGGCCGGCGGCGGCGGCAAGGGCCTGCGCGTGGCCTTCAACGACAAGGAGGCCTTCGAGGGCTTCACCAGCTGCCGCAACGAGGCGCGCAACAGCTTCGGCGACGACCGTGTGTTCATCGAGAAATACGTGCTGGAGCCGCGCCACATCGAGATCCAGGTGCTGGGCGATTCACACGGCAACGTGATCTATCTGAACGAACGCGAGTGTTCGATCCAGCGCCGCCACCAGAAGGTGATCGAAGAGGCTCCGTCACCCTTCATCTCCGACGCCACGCGCAAGGCCATGGGCGAGCAGGCCGTGGCGCTGGCCAAGGCCGTGAAGTACCAGAGCGCGGGCACGGTGGAGTTCGTGGTGGGCAAGGACCAGGACTTCTATTTCCTGGAAATGAACACCCGCCTGCAGGTGGAGCACCCGGTGACGGAGTGCATCACCGGTGTCGATCTGGTGGAGCTGATGATCCGCGTGGCGGCCGGCGAGAAGCTGCCGCTGACACAAGCCGATGTGCAGCGCAACGGCTGGGCCATCGAGTGCCGCATCAACGCCGAAGACCCGTTCCGCAACTTCCTGCCCAGCACCGGCCGTCTGGTGCGCTTCCAGCCGCCGGCGCAGACCATGCACCAGTCCAACACCGCCGACCTGTTCGGCGTGCGCGTGGACACGGGCGTGGTCGATGGTGGCGAGATCCCGATGTACTACGACTCGATGATCGCCAAGCTCATCGTGCACGGCAAGGACCGCAACGAGGCCATTGCCAAGATGCGCGAGGCGCTCAACGGCTTCGTGATCCGTGGCATCAGCAGCAACATCCCGTTCCAGGCCGCGCTGCTGGCGCACCCGAAATTCGTCAGCGGCGAGTTCAACACCGGCTTCATCGCCGAGCACTACGCGCATGGCTTCCGTGCCGAAGACGTGCCGCATGACGACGCCGACTTCCTGGTCGCGCTGGCCGCTTTCGTGCGCCGCAAGTCGCGCGAGCGCGCAGCGGGTCTGACCGGCCAGCTGCCAGGTTACGGCGTCAAGGTCGGCCACGACTTCAGTGTGATTACCTTGGGGACTGGCGGCGAAAACCGTTATACGGCGGTGCACGTGGACGAGGTGGTGGGGCAGGTCGGTTCCGCGGTGGTCACGGTGGAGGGCAAGCGCTTTGCCATCAGCAGCCCCTCGCGCCTGAACGACGTCTGCATCACCGGCGCATGCAACGGTCAGCCCTTCACCGCTCAGGTGGAGCGTGGCACGCTGCGCAACCCGCTGGCCCTGGTGGTGCAGCACAACGGCACGCGCATCGAAACCGTGGTGGTGTCTGCCCGCATGGCCGAGCTGCACAAGCTCATGCCGTTCAAGGCGCCGCCCGACATGAGCAAATACGTGCTCTCGCCCATGCCCGGCCTGCTGGTCGACGTGGCGGTGCAGGTGGGCCAGAAGGTGCAAGCCGGCGAGCGCGTGGCGGTGATCGAGGCCATGAAGATGGAGAACGTGCTGTTCGCTGCGGCCGACGGCGTGGTCTCCAAGGTGCTGGCCGCCAAAGGCGAATCGCTGGTGGTCGACCAGCCGATCGTCGAATTCGGCTGATCCCGGCTGGTCGCAACGGGACAGAGACAAGCCTGGCGAAAATGGGATACCCTTCGATTCCCGTTGGCTTTGAGGGGTGTCGCATGGACCATGGTCTGGCTTTCGCTCTGGGCTGTCTGCGCAACCCGCGGCGTGTGGGCGCCATTGCCCCCGCGTCCCGGGCGCTGGCCCAGGCGGTTTGCGAAGAGGCGCTGCGCGGTTCACCTCGGGTGCTGATCGAGGTGGGCGCCGGCACCGGGGCCATCACCCGCCGACTGGCGACCGCCGCGCAGGCCCTGGACCGATTCGTGGTCTACGAACTCGATCCCGACTTCGCTGGCCTGCTGCGCATCGCTTTTCCCGAGGTCGAGGTGCTCAACCACTGTGCTTCCCGCGTTGACCGGCTGGCCATCGGAGCCGATGCGCCGGTGACGCTGGTGTCGTCGCTGCCCCTGTTGTCGATGCCGGCGCACGAGGCGCGCCTGTGCATCGACGCCATGCTGGCGCTGGTCTCGCGCCAACCCGATTCCCGCCTGGTCCAGTACACCTATGCGTCGCCGCACCTGCGCCCGTTTGACGGCATTCCGCCCGGCTGGCGCTGGCGGCGCGCGGCCTCGGTCTGGGCCAACCTGCCACCGGCCACCGTCTGGACGCTGGAGCAGGTCCCTCATTCACTCAACAACGGCATTCACTGACTCATGGAACCACAACAACGTCCTTTCAAGGTGCTGGGCATCCAGCAGATCGCCATCGGCGGACCGGACAAACAGCGCCTGCAGAAACTCTGGGTCGACATGCTCGGGCTGGAGGTCACCGGCACCTTCAAAAGCGAGCGCGAGAACGTGGACGAAGACATCTGCGCCATCGGCAGCGGCCCGTTCAAGGTCGAGGTCGATCTCATGCAGCCGATGGACCCCGAGAAGAAGCCCGCGGTGCACGCCACGCCGCTGAACCACATCGGTCTGTGGATCGACGACCTGCCGCTGGCGGTGCAGTGGCTCACGGCCAACGGCGTGCGTTTTGCGCCCGGCGGTATCCGCAAGGGTGCGGCGGGTTTTGACATCACTTTTCTGCACCCGAAGGCGAACGATGAGTTCCCTGTTGCAGGCGAAGGCGTGTTGATCGAGCTGGTGCAGGCACCGCCCGAGGTGGTGAGCGCCTTCGACAGGCTGGCGGCCGCGGCTTGATGGTTTGACGGACCGGAGGAGACCGGCCCTGCAGGTGTTCGCACCTGCAGGGCCCTTTTTTTGCCTGTGCGGGGTGAGAACCACGGAGCAGGGTGGTTTTCCACCGTTTGTTCGGTACATCCGTGGGTTGGATGGCCGATACCCTTGAGACATCACAAGTTCGCCAGAAAAAGCCGGTTGTCCGGTTGTCGCAGGGCTGGATTTCATCAAGGAAGGACTTTCCATGTGCTCGATGCAGTCACCCTCGTCCATCGGTGCGGAGCCACCCGCTGCCATGCCATTGTTGGAACAAGACGACGCCCGCTGGTCACAGCGACAGCCCCCATGGCGCGAGCGTGAGCTGGCATTGCCGTGGCCGCGGGAATTGCTGGAAACCTTCACCTTGCGCATGGCCAGCCACGGCATGTGCGTCAGCCGTGCGCTGATGCTGTGCGACCGGCGCTATGCACTGGAACAGCTCGCCCATGCCCACAACCTGGCCGACGACACGCTTCACCTGATGGTGGAGCAGCTGTTCCGGCACTTTGAGGCCCGGCAGTCCGGGATTCCTGCCAGGCACTGATGGGCCATTTGGCTGCTCCGGTGGCCGAAAAAGTTCAAGGCCCCGGGGAAACGGACCGATAAACCCTCAAAGTACCACCGACTCAGGAGACCTTCGCGCATGTTCCACTACTCACCCTTGGCGCCAGGCATCTGGCTGATGCGCCGCCTCCGCTTGCCCACCAAGCTGGGCGTCTTGTCGTCGGTGCTGGTCGTGCCCTTGCTGGTCATCTGCGTCTTGCTGATTCAGCGACTGGGTGAGGACATCCGCCTCGCCGAAAACGAAGCCGACGGTGTGCGGGTGATTTCGCTCATGGCCGATGTGGTGCAGTCCGTGCAGACCCATCGGGGGCAGACGAACATGCTGCTGTCGGGCAACACCGCTGTGCGCGGCGCACTCGACAAGACCCGTGGCGAACTGACCCGGTCACTGGCCGCTACACGGGCGCTGGTGGACGAGTTGCCCCGGATGGGGCTTGAAACCGAATGGCAAGACCTCCAGACGCGCATCGAGAAGCTGCCATCGATCGAAAACGGTGACCCGGTCGACGCATTTGCCCGGCACACCGCCGTGGTGAGCGAGCTGCGGCAACTGATTTACACCACGGGCGAACGGTCCCAGCTGCTGTTCGATCCGAAGGCGGCCACCTATTTCCTGATGGACATGGTGGTCTCTCGCACCATTGGCTGGAGCGAAGCCGTGGCTCGCCTGCGCGGCTTGGGGGCGGGGCAGCTCAGCCTGCCCGAGCCGCAGGCCGACGTGGTGAGTGGCCTGCGCCTGCAACTCGACATGCTCGGCGTCGAAACGCAGGACATCCGCTTTGCCATGGGCTTCGCTGCCCGCCACGACCAGAACGATCTGCATGGTGAGGCCGCACTGGCATCGACTGAAGCTTTTGTACAGACCGCGCGCCAGGCGTTCGACACGGCCGGCAGCATCAGCAGCCAGGCCTACTTCGATGCGGGCACGCAGACCATTGCGGCGATCCGCGCGCACCAGACCGCCGTGCTGCAAAGGCTGGATGCGCTGCTGGACGAACGCGCCGGCAACCTGCAATGGCAACGCCAGATTGTGGTGGGCTCTGCGCTGTTCGGTCTGGGCCTGCTGCTCTTCCTGCTGCTGTCGTTCTACCGCAGCTTCGTGATCGATTTTCGCGATGTGTTGGCCGTGATGAAGCAGACGGCCGCCGGCAACCTGCAGGCCCGCGTGAAGATCCGGGGGAACGACGAGCTGTCCGATCTGGCCGGTCTCCTGGAAGGCATGATCCGCAACCTGTCGTCGATGGTGGCGGAGGTGCGCAGCAACTCGGCGCTGGTGGCGCACGCGGGCAAGAGCCTGGCGCTGGGCAACCGCGACCTGGCGGACCGCACCGAACAACAGGCGGCCAACCTGGAAGAGACGGCCGCCAGCGTGCAGCAGCTCTCCAGCACCGTGCACCAGAACGCGGAGACGGCCAGCGACTCCGACTCGCAGGCGGCGCGGGTGCGCGATGTGGCCGAATCCGGTGCGCAGTCCATGGGGCGGGCGGTGGATTCGGTCGAGATCATCCAGAAAAGCGCTCAACAGATGAACGAGATCATCGGCGTGATCGACAGCCTGGCCTTCCAGACCAACATCCTGGCCTTGAACGCCGCGGTGGAGGCTGCACGGGCCGGCGAACAGGGGCGCGGATTTGCGGTGGTCGCGAGCGAGGTGCGCATGCTGGCCCAGCGTTCGGCGGCCTCGGCCAAAGAGATCCGGCAGCTCATCGAGGCGTCGGCCATCCAGGTGGCGGCGAGCGTGAAGCAGATCCGCGCGGCGGGCGGCAACATGACCGAGATCGTCAACGGCGTGCGCGGCGTGGCGGCCAACATGTCGCTCATCTCGGCCGCCAGTGGCGAGCAGAGCACCGGCCTGATCCAGGTGTCATCGGCGGTGAGCCAGCTTGACGAGATCACGCAGCGCAACGCCCAGATGGTGGAGCGCGCCGTGGTCCAGGCGAACCAGCTGGAGGACCGCGCGGCCAATCTGTCCCGGGCCGTGTCGTCCTTCATGTTGCAGCAGGGCACCGCCGAAGAAGCGATGACCCTGGTTGATCAGGCGCTGGACTTCCGTGGAACCACCGGGCGCGATACCTTCCTGCGCGAACTGAGTGCGCCAGACGGCCCGTTCTTCGATCGGGACATGTACGTCTTTGTGCTCGACCGTCAGGGTGCCTACCTGGCGTTTGGTGGCAAACCGGAAAAAGTGGGCTCCCGGGTACAGGAAATCGCCGGCATCGATGGCCAGGCGCTGCTGGACAGCATCGTGGCACAGGCGGAACTGGAGCCTGGCTGGGTCGAGTACGACATCGTCAACCCGCAGAGTGGTGCGATCCAGACCAAGATGTCGTATGTCACCCGGGTGGACGACCTGTACCTGGGCTGCGGCGTCTACAAGTCGTTGAGCCTCCAGTGAACGATGCCCCGACGGGTGTGACGCTCAAGTGCCGCTGGCCTGGCGTTTGGCCCGCGCACGCTCCAGCGCCGCTTCAATGACGGCGCGCTTCTTGTCCAGCACGACCGGATCGGTGTGCCGCGAGTGGGCCTCCAGATCGGCGAATTTCATACGGGCCTTGGCTTCGAGCACCTGATCGTGTTCGACCTGCTCGCGGGCCAGCCGCAGCTTGCGTTCGTCGTAGCGCTGGCGGGCCTGGGCGGCCTGTTCTGTGGTCCAGGCCTGCCAGCCGGTGCGCTCGCCACTGACGATCTCCAGCGAGATGCAGTCCACCGGACAGACCGGCAGGCAGAGTTCACAACCCGTGCAGAAGGGCTCGATCACGGTGTGCATGCGCTTGTTGCTGCCGACGATGGCATCGGTCGGACAGACCTTGATGCACAGGGTGCAGCCGATGCACCAGTCTTCGTCGATCACTGCGAGGGTGAGCGGTCCTTCGATCCCGTTGCCCGGGTTCAGCGGTGACGTGCTTCGGCCGGTGAGGCTGGCCAGTCGTTCGATGCCTTCTGTGCCGCCGGGCGGGCACTGGTTGATGCCGGCTTCCCCTGCGGCAACCGCTTTGGCGTAGCTGGCGCAGTCCGGGTAGCCGCAGCGGGTGCACTGGGTCTGGGGCAAGGCGGCGTCGATGCGCCGGGCGAGATCGTTCATGTCGCCAATATACCGGGGAGCAGGGCGCTCCCCGGCCCGCACGCCATCAAGCGGCGCGGGGAGGGGTCTTGCGTTTGGCGGCGGCGACCGGGGTCTTGGTCGCGGGCTTGGCCACGGCTTTGACCGGCGATGCTTTGGCGACGGGCGCTGCCACCTTGTTCACCGTCTTGGCCTGGGCCGGTTTGGCGGCGCGCGCGGTGGGTTTGGCCACCACAGCGGGTGTGGTCGAAGCGACAGCAGCGGTTGCCTGCGCCGGTTTGGGCTGGTGAGACAGGATGAAGGTCTTCACCACCGGGTACACCATGTCGCGCCAGCGCCGGCCGCTGAAGATGCCGTAGTGACCCGCACCTTTGGCCTCGTAGTGCATCTGGTGCGTCTTGGGAATGCTGGTGCACAGGTCGTGGGCGGCGGCCGTCTGGCCCGAGCCGGAGATGTCGTCGAGCTCGCCTTCGATCGTGAGCAGGCCGGTGGTCTTGATGTCCTCCGGACGCACGCGCTCGATCTTGCCTTTCACGGATTTCACGTCCCAGGTGCCGTTGACCAGCTTGAAGTCCTGGAACACGGTCTGGATCGTCTCCAGGTAGTAGTCGGCGTCCATGTCGAGCACCGCGTTGTACTCGTCGTAGAACTGGCGGTGGTTTTCGGCGCTCTCGTTGTCGCCCTTGATCAGGTCTTTGAAATAGTCGTAGTGGCTGGTGGCGTGGCGGTCGGGGTTCATGGCCACAAAACCGGTGTGCTGCAGAAAACCAGGGTAGACGCGGCGTCCGGCACCGGGGAAGCTGCTCGGCACGCGGTAAATCACGTTGTTTTCGAACCAGCTGTGGCTGCGCTGGGTGGCCAGGTTGTTGACCGCCGTGGGCGACTTGCTGGCGTCGATGGGGCCGCCCATCATGGTCATGGACAGCGGCGTCATCTCGCCGCGGCTGGCCATCAGCGAAACTGCGGCCAGCACCGGCACGGTGGGCTGGCACACGCTCATGACGTGGCAGTTGCCGTAACCCTTTTGCAGGTACTCGATGAATTCCTGTACGTAGTTGATGTAGTCGTCGAGGTGGAATTCACCTTCGGACAGGGGCACCAGGCGGGCGTTCTTCCAGTCGGTGATGTAGACCTTGTGGTCCTTGAGCATGGTGCGCACGGTGTCGCGCAGCAGCGTGGCGTAGTGGCCGGACAGCGGTGCCACCACCAGCACGACGGGCTGCCCCTTCAGCTTCTCCAGGGTCGCGGTGTCGTCGGAGAAGCGCTTGAAGCGGCGCAGTTCACAAAATGGTTTGTCAAGCTCCACGCGCTCGTGGATCGCAACATCCACCCCATCCACATCGACCGTGTGAATGCCGAAAACGGGCTTTTCGTAGTCTTTGCCCAGCCGGTGCATCAGGTCGTAGCCCGCCGACATGCGCTGCGCCAGGGGCAACTGGGCCAGTGGCAGAGCGGGGTTGTTGTAGAGCCTGGAAGCCACTTCGGCCAGGTCAGCGAACGGCTCCATGATGGAGCGCTGGGTTTCGTAAATCTGGTAAAGCATGGGACTGATTCTTCCGTTATGTTGCAGTGCAATATAACAGTATGCGCTCGGGCGCGTGAGAGTGAAAACACCTAAATTCACTGGCGGGTTGTCACCTTCGTGAAAGAATCCATATTGAGCTTTCTGGCTGTTGTGGCATCGATCCACAGCCGATCCACGAACCCATCCTCTTCATGCAACGCCGCCCTCTGATCCATTCCGGCCTCGCCCTTGCCGCCACCGCGTTGGGAATTCCCATGAGTCTGACCTCTGCCGCCCAATCCTCCACACCGGTTTCGACCGTTTCCCGTCTGGACACGTTGATGGATTGGCCCCTGTCCGAACGCCAGCCAGTGCTGTTTCTGGGGCATGGCAGTCCCATGAATGCCATCGAAGACAACGCCTATCGGCGCAGCTGGGAGGTGCTGGGCACCGAACTGCTGGAACGGGGCCCACGCCCGCGCCTGATCCTGTGCATTTCCGCCCACTGGATCACGCGCGGCTGGCAACTCACCGCCATGGACGATCCGCGCACGATCCACGATTTCGGCGGGTTTCCGCAGGCGCTGTTCGACCAGCGCTACCCGGCACCCGGATCGCCCGCGATGGCGCGGGCGATCAGCGCGGCCGTGTCGCAGCCGGGCAGCGGGGCGCCGCTGGGCCTGGACGATCTGGAATGGGGTCTGGACCACGGCACCTGGTCGGTGCTCAAGCCCATGTTTCCGGATGCCAGCATCCCGGTGATCCAGCTCAGCATGGATTACAGCCGTCCGCCGGCCGAACATTTTGAGCTGGGACAGCAGCTGCGCGCCCTGCGAGACCGGGGTGTGCTGATCGTGGGCAGCGGCAACATCGTGCACAACCTGCGCGCCATTCGCCGCGAGGCCGCCGACCACCAGGCCTACGACTGGGCGATCGAGTTTGACAGCATCACGGGCGATCACATCGCCGAAGGGAGGCTGGAGGCCCTGGATGGATTCCGTGCACTGGGCCCGCTGGCCCAGATGGCCCACCCCACTTGGGACCACTACCTGCCCCTCTTGTACGCCGCGGGGGCGGTGGAAGCGGGCGAAGCACCCCGGTTCTTCAACGACAGCTTCCAGGCGGCTTCCATTTCCATGCGCTCGGTCATCTGGGGGTGATCGGGCTCCATGGGCTTCAGAAACAGAAAGGCCACTCAATGAGTGGCCTTTCTTTCAGGTTCAACCGGGTCAGATGACTTTGGCGATGGCCTGGCAGACGTAGTCGATGTTCTTGCTGTTGAGCGCGGCCACGCACATGCGGCCGGTGTCGGTGCCGTAGACGCCGAACTCGCTGCGCAGGCGCACCATCTGGTCCTTGGACAGGCCCGAATAGCTGAACATGCCGATCTGGGTGGTGATGAAGCTCATGTCCTTTTGCACGCCGGCAGCCTTCAGGCCGTCGACCAGCTTCTGGCGCATGGCCTTGATGCGCACGCGCATTTCACCCAGTTCCTTTTCCCACAGCGCACGCAGTTCGGGGTTGCCCAGCACGGCGGCCACGATGGCGCCACCGTGGATGGGCGGGTTGGAGTAGTTGGTGCGGATCGCGATTTTCAGCTGACTGAGCACGCGGTCGGTCTCTTCCTTGTTGCTGCCCACCACGCTCAGGGCGCCCACGCGCTCGCCGTAGAGGCTGAAGCTCTTGGAGAACGATGTCGACACAAAGATGTTCAGGCCGGCGGCCACGAACTTGCCGATCACGGCGCCGTCTTCGGCGATACCGTAGCCAAAGCCCTGGTAGGCCATGTCCAGGAACGCCGTCAGGTTGCGCGCCTTCACGACGGCGATCACCTGGTCCCACTGGGCCGGGGTGATGTCGTAGCCGGTGGGGTTGTGGCAGCAGGCGTGCAGCAGCACGATGGTGCCCTCGGCGGCGGCGTTCAGCTTGGCCAGCATGCCGTCGAAGTTGATGCCGCCCAGGCCACCGTTGGCGCTCTGGTCAAAGTAGGGGTAGGTGTCGACGTTGAAGCCGGCGTTGGTGAACAGCGCACGGTGGTTTTCCCAGCTCGGGTCGGAAATCAGCACGGTGGCATTGGGGCTGAGCTTCTTCAGGAAGTCGGCACCGATCTTCAGGCCGCCGGTGCCGCCAATGGCCTGCACGGTGGCCACGCGGCCGCTCTTGACCACGTCGGAGTCGGCGCCGAACACCAGGCCCTTGACGGCGTTGTCGTAGGCCACGATGCCGTCGATCGGCAGGTAGCCACGGGCCGTGGGCTTTTCCATCATCGTCTTTTCAGCGGCCTGCACGCACTGCAGCAAAGGCAACTTGCCGTTGTCGTCGAAATACACGCCAACGCCGAGGTTGACCTTGTTGGGGTTGGTGTCGGCAGCGAACTGCTCGTTCAGACCCAGGATCGGGTCGCGGGGGGCCATTTCGACGGCGGTGAACAAAGACATGTCAGAGGTCCTGAAGTGGAAGGGTGCGCGAAAAGAAAGGGGGTCGGAAGCCGAGTGGCAGCGGTGCGTCGATTGCGGTAGGCTGTCGGGTTCGACCGCCATTTTATCCGCCCATGTCAGCCCTTCCATCCGCTTCCTTGAGCCTTGTCGAAGAACCGAATGCGCCCGAAGGCGAGTTCGTGCGTTTTCCGGGCTCGCCGTTCGAGCTTTTCATGCCCTATCCACCCGCGGGCGACCAGCCCACCGCCATCGCGCAGCTGGTGGAGGGCGTGAACGACGGCGAGGTGTTCCAGACCCTGCTGGGCGTGACCGGGTCGGGCAAGACCTTCACCATGGCCAACGTGATCGCCCGCCTGGGGCGCCCGGCCATCGTGTTCGCGCCCAACAAGACGCTGGCCGCGCAGCTGTACAGCGAGTTCCGCGAGTTCTTCCCGAAGAACGCGGTCGAGTACTTCGTCAGCTACTACGACTACTACCAGCCCGAGGCCTATGTGCCGCAGCGCGACCTGTTCATCGAGAAGGACAGCGCGATCAACGAACACATCGAGCAGATGCGCCTCTCGTGCACCAAGAGCATCCTGGAGCGGCGCGACGTGGTGATCGTGGCCACGGTCTCGGCCATCTACGGCATCGGCAAGCCCGAGAGTTACCACCAGATGGTGATGCTGCTGCGCGTGGGCGACAAGATGGGCCAGCGCGACCTGATCGCCCAGCTGGTGCGCATGCAGTACGCACGCAACGAGGCCGATTTTTCACGCGGCAAGTTCCGCGTGCGCGGCGACACCATCGACGTGTTTCCGGCCGAACACAGCGAGATGGCGATCCGCATCGAACTGTTCGACGATGAGATCGAAACCCTGCAATTGTTCGACCCGCTCACCGGCAAGGTGCGGCAGAAGATCCCGCGCTTCACCGTCTACCCCAGCAGCCACTACGTGACGCCGCGCGAGCAGGTGCTCAACGCGGTGGAACTGATCAAGGACGAACTGCGCGAGCGCCTGGGCCAGCTGGTGGGCATGGGCAAGCTGGTGGAGGCGCAGCGGCTGGAGCAGCGCACCCGCTTCGACCTGGAAATGCTCAGCGAAGTGGGGCACTGCAAGGGCATCGAGAATTACTCACGCCACCTGTCCGGAACGGCAGAGGGCGAGCCGCCGTCCACGCTGACCGATTACCTGCCCAAAGACGCGCTGATGTTCCTGGACGAGAGCCACGTGCTCATGGGCCAGTTCGGCGGCATGTACAACGGCGACCGCGCGCGCAAGACCACGCTGGTGGAATACGGCTTCCGCCTGCCCAGCGCGCTGGACAACCGGCCGCTCAAGCTCGAAGAGTTCGAGCAGCGCATGCGCCAGGTGGTGTTCGTCTCGGCCACGCCGGCCGACTACGAAAAGACGCACTCGGGCCAGGTGGTGGAGCAGCTGGTGCGCCCCACCGGTCTGGTGGACCCGGAGGTGGAGGTGCGACCCGCCACCCACCAGGTGGACGATGTGCTGCAGGAAATCCGCATCCGCGTGGAGAAGAACGAGCGCGTGCTCATCACCACGCTGACCAAGCGCATGGCCGAGCAGCTGACCGACTACCTGACGGAAAACGGCGTCAAGGTGCGCTACCTGCACAGCGACGTGGACACGGTGGAGCGCGTGGAAATCCTGCGTGACCTGCGCCTGGGTGCGTTCGACGTGCTGGTCGGTATCAACTTGCTGCGCGAGGGCATCGACATCCCGGAGGTGTCGCTGGTGGCCATTCTGGATGCCGACAAGGAAGGTTTCCTGCGTTCCGAGCGCAGCCTGATCCAGACCATTGGCCGCGCGGCGCGCAACCTGAACGGCCGTGCCATCCTCTACGCCGACCGCACGACCGATTCGATGGCGCGGGCCATCGGCGAGACCGAACGCCGGCGCACCAAACAGATCGCGCACAACCTGGCCATGGGCATCGAGCCGCGCAGCATCAACAAACGCATCAAGGACCTGATCGACGGCGTCTACAGTGAAAAGGCTGGCAAAGAGGCCGACCGACTGGCCGCCGAGAGCGCGCTGCGCGCCAGCGTGGACGACATGAGCGAGAAGGACGTGGCGCGTGAGATCAAGCGGCTGGAGAAGCTGATGCTGGAGCATGCGCGCAACCTGGAGTTTGAAAAGGCAGCGGGCGTTCGCGATCAGCTGCACCACCTCAAGGCGCAGATCTTTGGCGCGCCCGGCGTGGACAACGTGGCCTGAAAACAATGAAGGACAATGGCGCCATAAGCTCCTGCGCAGGGGCCGGCCAGCATGGACGGGACGCGGGGGCAATCCGCAACCGATCCATCTATGCAAGCACCGCAAGCGCTGCGCGAACCGGAGGGGCAGGACTCTGACACGCGCATCTACCTGGTAGAAGACGATCCGAGCATCCTGCAGTTTGTGCAGCAGGCGCTGCTGATTCGCCCGCTCTGGCAACTGTTGGGTCACTCAGCCACGCTGGCCCACGCACGACGGCACGTCGTGGCGTCGAACGCCAATGTGTTCCTGGTTGACCTCGGTCTTCCCGACGGCAGCGGCGAAGACTTGTTGCGCATGCTGGCGCGCCAGAAACCCGAAGCCGAATTGCTGGTTTTCACGGTGTTTGGCGAAGAATCGCGGCTGGTGGCTGCGCTGGAGGCGGGCGCCACGGGTTACGTGCTGAAGGGCTGCAGCCCTGAGGCCTTGATCGCGGCCATCGAACAGATCCGCGAAGGGGGCGCCCCCATTTCACCGCTGCTGGCGCGCATGCTGCTGAAACAGTTTCGCGAGGTGCAGTCGTCTTTGCCCGCGCTGGAGCTGTTGCACGAGGTTCTGCTGTCGGACCGTGAAACCGAAGTGCTTCAGCTGGTCGCCAAGGGCTATGTGAACAAGGAGATCGCCGCCAAACTGACGATCTCGCCGGCCACGGTGGGCACGCACATCAAGAACCTCTATCGCAAGCTCGCGGTGCACAGCCGCGTTCAGGTGGTTCGCGCGGCCCAGCAGCGGGGTCTGCTTTGAGGCCGTGGCCGCCATTGCTGCGGCGCCTGCACCGGACGCCAGCCTACTTCTGGGCCGGGTTGCTGGTGGGCTTGATGTTGCTGGCGCTCGGGCTGGCGACCCGTGTGGGCCACATGCCTGGCGCGATCGCGGTTGAGCAGGCGACCGTGCTGCTCGCGGGGCAGGATGAGGCTTCAGCCAGCGCCGTTGATTTGCCCCACGTCTGGGACAACGAGCGGCGCAGCTGGCGCGGGGAAGCGCACTACCGGCTGGTGCTGCCCGAGGCACTGGCGCAAGCCGGGCAGCCAGAGAGTGGCCTGGCGCTCCTGCTGCCCCGCGTGGGTGTGCGTTTCCGGGTTTTGTTCAACGGGCAGGAGCTGTCGGCAGAGTGCTGGCGGCGGAGCGCCGGCTATTGTGATGCCGGCACGCGGGCACATTTCGTTCAGCTCCCGCAGCGCCTGATGGCGCCCCAATGGGCCGACAACCGGATCGAGATCCAGGTCCAGGGGCAGTTGCTGCGCTTCAGCGGGCTGTCACCGGTCTGGGTGGGACCTCGGGATGTGTTGTACCAGCGCTTCCGGTGGCTGACCTGGTGGCAAGTCAACCTGACCTGGATGGTGGCCGCCTCGTCGTTCATGATGGGTGTGTTGTCGCTGCTGATCTGGTCCCGGACCGCTGAGCCCCTGTTTGGTTTGCTGGGCGGTGGACTGGTGGTGCTGACCGTGCGACTGTGCCTGTCCACGCCGGTGTTTCTGCCCGGGCCGTTCCTGATCTGGGACTACATCCACAAACTCAGCTTCACTTGGTATTGCGGGTTCACCTACCTGTTCATGTCGGAACTGTTCGATTTCCGGCAAAGCCTGGTGCGCAAGCTGGTGGTGGCGATGATGGCGCTCGGGCCGTTCTGGCTGGCGCTTCAAGCCGGGCTGGAGAACTACCAGCTCTACCGGCTGTGGACGGGCGTGATCGCACTGGTGTGCGTGCTGGCCATCCTGAAGGTGATACACAGAGCCCGCTGGGGCATGGACGTGAACCAGCGTCTGATGGTGGTGGTGAGCCTGGCCACCATGGCCACCGGTTTGCGGGATTTTCTGGTGGTGCAGATGGACTTTCCCGGTGACACCGATATCCGCTGGATGACGCCGGGCAGCCTGGTGCTCATGTTTGCCATGGGCTGGGTGCTGGTCCGGCGCACAGCACAAGCGATGGAACAGGTTGCCCAGCTCAATACCGAGCTGGCGCGCAAGGTGGGTGAGCGCGAGGCCGAACTGCAAGCCGTGTTTGATCGTCTGCGCATGGTGGAGAACCAGCGGGTGCTGGAGGCTGAGCGCCGGCGCCTGACCCGCGACATGCACGACGGCCTCGGAAGCCAGCTGGTGCAGACGCTCAACCTGGTGCACAGCAGTGGCGCCAAGGTGGACAGCGCGTCCGTGGCGAACATGCTCAACCACGCGCTCGAAGAGCTGCGCATGACACTGGATTCGCTGGAGCCGATGGATGGCGACCTGCCCACCATACTGGGCACCTTGCGCCAGCGCATCTCGCCGACGCTGCAGGCAGCCCGCATCGATCTGGACTGGCAGGTCGAAGCCGTTTCCGCTGTTCAGGGGCTGGAGGTGCGTGGTGTGATGCACCTGTTCCGGTGTTTGCAGGAGGTTATTGCCAACGTGGTCCAGCACGCACAAGCCACCCGGGTGACGGTGCGAACCTGGGAGCGGGGAGGGCGCATCTTCCTCAGTGCGACCGACAACGGTGTGGGACTGGGTGAGCCGCTGGAATCGGGTTTCCGTGAAGGTGGCCGCGGTATCAGCAACATCCGGATGCGGGCGTCGGAAATCGGCGCCGAGGTGCGGTTCTCCAGCGCCCACCCGGGCACCTGCGTGACCTTCAGTTTTGCTGCGGACCCTGCAGCCGCTCCTCTGGGTGCCGCCGCGCAAGCTTGAGCGGGGAACAGGGTTTTCGGGTATACTCGATCAAAATAGTCGGGAAAGACTTCGAAGTGTCAGCCGCCAACGGTGCGGCAGGGTGGGCGGAGAAGCGGTTTGCTGGGTTGATACCCACCAAACCTTCAACGACGGTCAAGCCACAACTTTCAGGAGCTTGAAATGCGCCTCACGACCAAAGGCCGCTTTGCGGTCACAGCCATGATTGATCTGGCCCTGCGCCAGAACAATGGTCCCGTCACGCTCGCGGCCATCAGCCAGCGCCAGCAGATTTCGCTCTCTTACCTGGAGCAGCTGTTTGGCAAACTGCGGCGCCACGAACTGGTGGAATCCACACGTGGCCCGGGTGGTGGTTACAGCCTGGGCCGCAAGGCCGCGGAAATCACCGTGGCCGACATCATCGTTTCGGTTGACGAGCCGATCGACGCCACCCAGTGTGGCGGCAAGGAAAACTGCCTGGGTGAAGGCAACCGTTGCATGACCCACGAACTGTGGGCCGCGCTCAACGCCAAAATGGTGGATTTCCTCGACTCGGTGTCCCTCCAGTCGCTGGTGGACGAACAGTTGGCCAAAGGCGTGGTGGTGGAAAACGCCCCCATGATCAAGCGGGCCATCTCCAGCGCGCCGGTGGTCAAGCCGATCCGTGTGAACGCCCCCAACTCGGTCTTCGCACTCGGAGGTGCGGCCTTTTCGAAATGACACCGGCTTCCGGGGACTGTTTCCCGGTGGCATGGTCCGATTCCACATGTTCCGGGGTGTCCTGATCGATGCCGGGGTTCCGGTGCGTCGTTCGTTTGTCCCTGCATGCCTTTTCTGTCGATCCCTGTCGATCCCAACCGCCAGCCCAATTCATTGACCGCCATGAGCACACCGCACTTTCCCATCTACATGGACTACAGCGCCACCAACCCCTGCGATCCGCGGGTGGTGGATGCCATGATTCCCTGGTTGCGTGAACACTTCGGCAATCCGGCGTCGCGCAGCCATGCCTGGGGCTGGGAGGCTGAAAAGGCGGTCGAGACCGCCCGCGAGCAGGTGGCGGCCCTGATCAACGCCGACCCGCGCGAAATCGTCTGGACCAGCGGTGCGACCGAGTCCAACAACCTGGCCCTGAAAGGTGCGGCACACTTCTACCAGTCCAAGGGCAAGCACCTGATCACGGTCAAGACCGAGCACAAGGCCGTGCTCGACACCATGCGCGAGCTCGAGCGCCAGGGTTTTGAGGTGACTTACCTTGACGTGCAGGCCGATGGCCTGCTCGATCTGGACGTCTTCAGGGCAACCATCCGCCCGGACACCATCCTGGCTTCCGTCATGTTCGTGAACAACGAGATCGGCGTGATTCAGGACATCGCCGCCATCGGCAAGATCTGCCGCGAGAAAGGCGTGATCTTCCACGTGGACGCGGCGCAGGCCACCGGACGGGTCGACGTCGACCTGCAGACGCTGCCGGTTGATCTGATGAGCCTGACCAGCCACAAGACCTACGGACCCAAGGGCATCGGCGCACTGTACGTGCGGCGCAAGCCACGCATCCGCATCGAAGCGCAGATGCACGGTGGCGGTCATGAGCGCGGCATGCGTTCGGGCACGCTGCCCACCCACCAGTGCGTGGGCATGGGCGAGGCCTACCGCATCGCCAAGGAAGAGATGCACACCGAGAACCTGCGCATCCGCGCGCTGCACGACCGCATGGTCGCCGGCCTGAAGGGCATCGAAGAGGTGTTCATCAACGGTCACGAAACCCAGCGCGTGCCGCACAACCTGAACATGAGCTTCAACTACGTCGAAGGCGAGTCGCTGATCATGGGCATCAAGGGGCTGGCGGTGTCGTCGGGCTCGGCCTGCACCTCGGCCAGCCTGGAACCCAGCTACGTGCTGCGCGCCCTCGGCCGCAGCGACGAGCTGGCCCACAGCAGCCTGCGCATGACCATCGGTCGCTGGACGACCGAAGAAGAAATCGATTACGCAATCGCCACGATCAAGGAAAACGTGGCGAAGCTGCGCGAGTTGTCCCCCTTGTGGGAAATGTTCAAAGACGGCATTGATATCTCGACGATTCAATGGGCCGCACACTGAAGGAGAAAGATCATGGCTTATTCTGAAAAAGTGGTTGACCACTACGAAAACCCCCGCAATGTTGGCTCGTTCGACAAGGGCGACGAGTCCGTCGGCACCGGCATGGTGGGCGCGCCCGCCTGCGGCGATGTGATGAAGCTGCAGATCAAGGTGAACCCGACCACCGGTGTGATCGAAGACGCGCGCTTCAAGACCTACGGTTGCGGCTCGGCGATTGCCTCGTCGTCGCTGGTGACCGAATGGGTCAAGGGCAAGACGCTGGACCAGGCCGCAGCGCTGAAGAACAGTGAGATCGCCGAAGAGCTGGCGCTGCCGCCGGTGAAGATCCACTGCTCCATCCTGGCCGAAGACGCGATCAAGGCCGCGGTGGACGACTACCGCAAGAAACACCTGAACTGATCCAGGCAATATTCCAGCACCATGGCTATTTCGATCTCCGAAGCCGCTGCGCGGCACGTCACCCGTTACATCGCCAAGCGTGGCAAGGGCGTGGGCGTGCGCCTGGGCGTCAAAACCACCGGCTGCTCCGGCCTCGCTTACAAGCTGGAATACGCCGACGAGATTGCACCGGAGGACGTGGTGTTCGAGGACAACGGCGTCAAGGTGCTGGTGGACCCGAAGAGTCTGGCCTACATCGACGGCACGCAGCTCGATTTCGTGCGCGAGGGCCTGAACGAAGGCTTCCGCTTCAACAACCCCAATGAGCGCGACCGTTGCGGTTGCGGCGAGAGTTTCAGAATCTGATACTGTTGCCGAATCACCCACTAGTAGCCGCCAGTGCGTACCGTCCTGGCGGCTTTTTGATGCCATGAACCTGTTGTCCAACGACTTCGAAATTTTCGGTATTGCACCTGCATTTGCGCTGGACCGCGACGCGCTGGACCAACGCTGGAAAGACCTGCAGCGCGAGGCCCATCCGGACCGTTTTGCAGCGTCCGATGCCCCCGCGCAACGCCTGGCCATGCAATGGTCTGTGCGCATCAATGAGGCCTACCAGCGCCTGAAAGACCCGCTCAAGCGTGCCGCCTATCTGTGCGAGTTGAATGGCGTGCCGATCCAGGCAGAAAACAACACCGCCATGCCGGCCGCCTTCCTGATGCAGCAGATGCAGTGGCGTGAAGACCTGGAAGAGGCCCGTAGCAGCGAGGCGCTGGAGCGCACGGCTGACGAGGTGGCTGCGGCGCGCCGGACCATGTTGACCCAGCTGCAGCAGACCGCCGACGGCGAGCGCGACTTCGCTGCGTTGGCCCAGCAGGTCAGAGCCCTTATGTTTGTTGAGCGCTTTGCCAGCGACGTGGAGAACCGGCTCGATCAGCTGGGACAATAGAAGGCTGACCTCCGCAACCCTCTGCTTTCTTTATCCATCAGAACCCGCGCACATGGCTCTCCTGCAGATTTCCGAACCCGGCCAGTCCCTCGATCCGCACCAGCGACGGGTGGCGGTCGGCATCGACCTTGGCACCACGCATTCGCTGGTGGCCGCCGTGCGCCACGGGGTGTCCGAATGCCTGCCCGCGGCGGACGGTCGCACGATCTTGCCCAGCGTGGTGCGCTACCTGGATCCGGCGCAAGGCGGCTCGGGTCGCCAGATCGGCTTTGAAGCGCTGGCCGCGCAGGTCAACGATCCAGCCAACACCGTGAGTTCGGTCAAGCGCTTGATGGGGCGCACACGCGCCCAGGTGGCCGACGCTGACAAGTTGCCGTACACGGTGGTGGACGAGAACGGTATGGCCGTGGTCGAGACCATCGCCGGACGCAAGACACCCATGGAGGTGAGCGCCGAAATCCTGGCCACGCTGCGTTTCCGGGCCGAAGACAGTTTCGACGATGAGCTGTTTGGGGCGGTCATCACCGTGCCCGCGTACTTCGACGACGCGCAGCGCCAGGCCACGAAAGACGCGGCGCAGCTCGCCGGCATCAACGTGCTGCGCCTGATCAACGAACCCACCGCCGCAGCGATCGCGTACGGGCTGGACAACGGCTCGGAAGGCATCTACGCCATCTACGACCTCGGTGGCGGCACCTTCGACATCTCCATCCTGCGCCTGACGCGGGGGGTGTTCGAGGTCATGGCCACGGGGGGCGACTCCGCGCTGGGCGGCGACGATTACGACCAGGCGCTCGCAGCCTGGGTGCTGGCGCAACAAGGCGTGACCATGCCGCTGAACGCATCCGAGCGTGCGGGTCTGCACGCAGAGGCCCGCCGCTGCAAGGAAGCCCTGTCGGCCGTGGATGCCCGCACCGGTCATGTGGTGTTCGAAGCGGTGGTCGGTGGCCAGACGCTGCGCCAGACCGTCACGCCGGCCCAGTTCGAGGCAACCACCTCCGCACTCACGGCCCGCACCATGGCGGCGGTGCGCAAGGTGCTGCGCGATGCGCACATTGCCAAGGACGAAGTCAAGGGCGTGGTCATGGTGGGTGGTTCCACCCGCATGCCGGTGATCCGCCGTACCGTGGGTGAGTTCTTCGGTCAGGAACCGCTGGTCAACCTGAATCCGGACGAGGTGGTGGCTCTGGGCGCAGCCATCCAGGCCAACGCGTTGGCCGGCAACAGCCGCGACGGCGACCTGCTGCTGCTCGACGTGATCCCGCTCTCGCTCGGTATCGAGACCATGGGCGGGCTGGTTGAGCGCATCGTGCCGCGCAACAGCCCCATTCCCACCGCGCTGGCGCAAGATTTCACCACCTACCAGGACGGCCAGACCGCGCTGGCGCTGCACGTGGTGCAGGGCGAGCGCGATCTGGTGGCCGACTGCCGCAGCCTGGCGCGGTTCACGCTGCGCGGCATCCCGCCCATGGCCGCAGGTGCGGCGCGCATCCGTGTGAGTTTCACGGTGGATGCCGATGGCCTTTTGTCCGTCAACGCCAAGGAGCAGGGCAGCGGTGTCGAGGCCGCGATCGACGTCAAGCCGGCCTACGGCCTGTCGGACGAGCAGATCGCCGCCATGCTGAAGGACAGCTTTGCCACGGCCCAGCAGGACATGCAGGCGCGCGCGCTGGTTGAAGCCCGGGTGGACGCCGATCGCATGATCGCCGCCACGCACAGCGCGCTGGCGGCCGACGCCGACTTGCTGGAGCCCGCAGAGCTGCAAGCCATTCACAACCTCATTGCCCAGTTGACCCAGACCCTCGCCGGCGACAACGCCGCTGCCATCGAGTCCGCCACCGAAGTGCTCGCCAAGGGCACCGAAGCCTTTGCCGCCATGCGCATGAATCGAGGCATCCAGCATGCCCTGGCCGGCAAACGGCTCGAAGAAGTCTGAGGCCCGCCGCGGACCGACGCACAGGAACCCCCATGCCCATCATCAAGATATTGCCCCACCCCGAATACTGTCCGCAGGGAGCCCAGGTCAGCGCACCGGCCGGCACCTCGATCTGCGAGGCGCTGCTCGAAAACAACATCCCGATCGAGCACGCCTGCGACATGGTGTGTGCCTGCACCACCTGCCACGTGATCGTGCGTGAGGGCTTCAACAGCCTCAACGAGCTGGACGACAACGAAGAAGACCTGCTCGACCGGGCCTGGGGTCTGGAGCCCAACTCGCGCCTGTCCTGCCAGGCCATCCTGGCTCAGCAGGATGTGACGATCGAAATCCCGAAGTATTCGATCAACCACGCCAAAGAGAAACACTGATGCGTCAGATCGTCCTCGACACCGAAACCACCGGCCTGTCCGCCGACAGCGGCGACCGCATCATCGAAATCGGCTGTGTCGAGCTGCTCAACCGCAAGCTCACCGGCAACAACCTGCACTTCTACGTCAATCCCGAGCGCGACAGCCATGAGGACGCGCTCAAGGTGCACGGCATCAGCAACGAATTCCTGCGCGACAAACCCAAGTTCGGGCAGATCGCGGACGAGCTGCTGGACTACTTGCGCGACGCCGAACTGATCATCCACAACGCGCCTTTCGACATCAGCTTTCTCAACAAGGAACTGGAACGTCTGGGGCGTCCGCCGCTCAAGAGCGTGATCGGTCAGGTGATTGATAGCCTGGTGATGGCCAAGGAGATGTTCCCGGGCAAACGCAACGGCCTCGATGCGCTGTGTGACCGGCTGGGCGTGGACAATTCCGGGCGTACGCTGCACGGTGCGTTGCTCGATGCCGAACTGCTGGCCGACGTCTACATCAACATGACGCGCGGCCAGGACGCGTTGCTGATTGAAGGCAACGAAAGCAGCGAAGCGGGCGTCGAAGCCATCGTGATCGATCTGTCCCGGTTCGAGTTGCCCGTGCTTCGCGCCAATGAGCAGGAGCTGCAGGGGCACGATGTCGCGCTGGCCGATCTGGACAAGGCCTGCAAAGGCAAGACGCTCTGGCGCAAGCTCGAGGCGGCTTGACCGGGCATTTCACCAAATTTTCTGCGCACCGGGAAAAACGGCCCAAATAAGACGCTATAATTTGAGGCTTCCGAGAGATCGGTCAGATCAATCGGGCGGTTAGCTCAGTGGTAGAGCACTGCCTTCACACGGCAGGGGTCGCAGGTTCGAACCCTGCACCGCCCACCAGACAAAGCCCCAAGCGTTTCGCTTGGGGCTTTTTCGTTGGGGTCATGTCTTTGACAGGAGTTGGCGGCATGGAACAGGTGGATGTGGTGGTGATCGGCGCCGGCGTGGTCGGGCTGGCGGTGGCCCGTTCGCTGGCGCTGGCCGGGCGCGAGGTGATGGTGCTGGAGCGCGAGGCGACCATCGGCACTGGCACGAGTTCGCGCAACAGCGAGGTGATCCACGCCGGCATCTACTACCCCCAGGGTTCGCTCAAGGCGCTGCTGTGTGTGCGGGGCAGGGCGCTGCTGTACGCCTATTGTTCAGAACGCGGGATCGCTCACCGCCGGTGCGGCAAGCTGATCGTCGCCAACACGGCGTCGCAGGTGCGAGGGCTGCCGGGCATCCAGGCTCGCGCCGAAGCCAACGGTGTGCACGATTTGACGTGGCTCTCACGCGCTGAGGCGCTGGCCCAGGAACCTGCGCTCGAATGCCTCGCGGCCTTGCTCTCACCGTCCACCGGCATTGTCGACAGCCACGCCCTGATGCTGAGCCTGCAGGGCGATCTGGAACACGCGGGCGGACTGGTGGCCTGTCACAGCGGTGTCGAGCGCTTGCGGGTGATCGGCGCCGGGATCGAGGTGCTGATGCAGGATGGCACCGTTTTGTTGGCGCGCAGCGTGGTCAATGCAGCTGGGTTGCATGCCTGCCAGATCGCGCGGAACACCCAGGGACTGGACCCCGTGCACGCGCCCAAAGCCTGGTACGCCAAAGGGAGCTATTTCACCTTGAGCGGGCGCTCGCCATTCGCTCACCTGATCTACCCCGCGCCCGATCCCGAGGCGCACCTGGCCGGGCTGGGTGTGCACCTGACACTCGATCTGGGTGGTCAGGCCAAGTTTGGGCCGGATGTGCAGTGGACCGACGACCCGGATGACCTGGGCGTGAACCCGGCCAGCGCCGAGGGCTTTTACGCCGCGGTTCGCCAGTACTGGCCAGGATTGCCTGAGCAGGCCTTGTTGCCCGGCTACGCCGGCATGCGACCCAAGATCAGTGGTCCCCATGAACCCGCGGCCGATTTCCGCATCGATGGTCCGGGCGTGCACGGCGTGCCGGGACTGGTCAACCTGCTGGGCATCGAATCACCGGGCCTGACCAGTTGCCTGGCCATTGGCGAGCGGGTCGCGGCACAGCTGTGAGCGCCGCTGCCGTTCCATTCAGTGGGGCGCGGGTGCGGCGCTCCTGATCGCCTCGGCCGCTTCCCGGACAAGTGCCGGGCCTTTGTAGATCAGCCCGGTGTAGATCTGGACCACGTTGGCACCCGACTGGATCTTGCTCACCGCATCCGCGCCGCTGAGGATGCCGCCCACGCCGATGATGGGGAAACTCTTTCCCAGACAAGCGCGCAGGCGCCGGATCACACGGTTGCTGGCCGCCAGCACTGGCGCGCCCGAGAGCCCGCCCGTTTCGTTGGCATGGGGCAGGCCGGCCACCGCTTCACGACTGAGGGTCGTGTTGGTGGCGATCACGCCGAAGGCGTTGTTGGCCTGGCCTGTGCTGTCGGTGCCGTAACGCATCAAGGTGGTGGCGATCACCTCGATCTGGGTGTCGTCCAGATCGGGGGCGATCTTGACGAAGATGGGAATGCGTCGGCCCGTCTGCTGGGCGAGGGCTTCCCGACGTTCTGCGACGGCGCCGAGCAGCGCGTCCAGCGCTTCGTCGCTCTGCAGGCTGCGCAGGTTCTGGGTGTTCGGGCTGGAAATGTTGACCGTGACGTAGTCGGCGTGGGGGTACACGCCTTCGAGGCAGGTCAGGTAATCGTCGGTGGCGCGCTCGATCGGTGTGCTGGCGTTCTTGCCGATGTTCAGGCCCAGCAGCATCGGATGGGCGCCACCCTTGCTGCGAAAGCGCGCCCGCTGCACATTGGCGATGAAGGCGTCCAGGCCATCGTTGTTGAAACCCAGCCGGTTGATCAGGGCGTTGGCCTTGGGCAGTCGGAACATGCGCGGCTTGGGGTTGCCGGGCTGCGCCTTGGGCGTGACCGTGCCCACTTCGACAAATCCGAAACCCATGGCAGCCAGGCCGTCGATACAGGCGGCGTTCTTGTCCAGCCCTGCCGCCAGACCGACCCGGTTGGGGAAGTTCAGCCCTGCAAGGGTGACCGGATCGTCGATCCGGGTCTCACCATAGAGACAGGTCAGCGGCGAGCGCTGCAGCTTCGCGATGCTGTGCAGCGTGAGTTCGTGGGCGGCTTCCGGGTCAAGGCCGAAGAGGAAGGGGCGTGCGACAGCGTAGGGCAGAAGGGACATTGGATAATGGGGTGATTCTTTGTAACCGCTGATTGTCTCAAATGACCCAAGACGAACTCAAAGCCCTGGTGGGCCAGGCCGCCCTGCAATACGTGACCCCTGGTGACATCGTCGGTGTGGGCACCGGCTCGACGGTCAACAAGTTTATCGATGCGCTTGCCACCATGAAAGACCAGATTCCTGGCGCGGTGTCGAGCTCGGTAGCCTCCACGGCCCGACTGAAAGCGCTGGGCATCCCGGTCTTCGAAGCCAATGAGGTGGCCGAACTGTCGGTCTACATCGATGGCGCCGACGAAATCGATGCGCAGGGACACATGATCAAGGGCGGTGGCGCGGCGCTCACACGCGAGAAGATCGTGGCCGCCCAGTCACGCCGCTTCGTCTGCATTGCCGATGAGTCGAAGATGGTGAAGGCACTGGGCGCTTTTCCCCTGCCGGTGGAGGTGATCCCGATGGCCTCTGCCCGGCTGATCCGCCAGTTTTCCGCCCTTGGCGGCAAGGCTCACCTGCGCCTCAAGGACGGCGCCCCGCTGGTGACCGACAACGGTCAGCACATTCTGGATGTGACCGGCCTTCAGATCACCGATCCGCTGGCCTTCGAGAGCGAAGTGAACCAGTGGCCAGGCGTGGTCACCGTGGGTGTGTTTGCACACCAGAAGGCCAGCGTCTGCCTGCTGGGAACCAGCAGCGGCGTGAAGACGCTGACGTTCTGAGTCTCAGGGCCAAAACCGTTCAGAAGCGGATGCCGGCCGGGTTATCGGTCGGCGCTGTCACCGGCGTCTGGGCCGGTTGCACTGGCGGCCGGGCCGAAGCGGCATTCGGTCGCGCAGTAGCTGCCGCCTGCACGGGTTGCGTTGCCACCAACGCCGTTGCCGCAGGCCGGCGGTAACCGGATGGCAGGACGGACTGCTTGGGGTAGCCCGCTGCGTCCAGGTACTGCGTCCAATCGGCGTCCGAGAACCCTTTGATCTGTTGCCCGCCAATGCTGAGGAAGGGCAGCGAGGTTTCTCCACTCAGGCGCTTCAATGCAGCGGCGTCCTCGGCAGAATTGACCGTTTTTTCAGTGAAGGGCACGCCGCGCGCGGAGAGCAGGTTGCGCCCGGTGTTGCAGGGCGCGCAATCGGTCGCGGTGTAGAGGGTGACCGGATAGCGGTTGACCACCTGGCGCAGTTCCAGCGGCAGCTGTGGGTTGGCGGCCGCTCCGGCGCTGGCGGAGGCGCCGCCCACGACGGACGCCTTGCCGTTGGCCGGTGGTGGCTGGTCCGAATAGGTCACCTTGCCGTCGGGCCCCACGGTGCGGTACACGCCCTGGGCCGAGGCCCAGGGGGCGACGAGCGCGCCGAACACGACGCCAGCCAACGCCGCACGCACCAGCGAGCGCTGCGTGGAGGTCTGGGAAAGGGTGATGCTCATGTCAAATCCTTTTGCCAAATACAAGTTCCGAACCACATTCAGGCCGGCATTCGCGCTCAGGCCATGCCCTGGTGACGCAGCAAGGCATCGATGCCCGGCTCCCGCCCACGGAACGCCTTGAACGACGCCATGGCCGGGCGGCTGCCGCCAGCTTCCAGGATCGCCTCACGGTAGCGTCGGCCCGTTTCCACGTCCAGCGTGCCGTGCCCATTCTTCTGTGCAGCTTCCTCGAACGCGGCGTAGGCATCGGCCGACAGCACTTCGGCCCACTTGTAGCTGTAGTAGCCGGCAGAGTACCCACCCGCAAAGATGTGGCTGAAGGTGTGGGGCGTGCGGCTGTAGGCGGGCGGTTGCAGCACGGCGACTTCATCGCGCACCTGTTGCTGTAGCGCCAGGATGGCGTCGCCGTTGCTGACAGGCGCGGTCTGGCTGTGCAGCAGCATGTCGAACAGAGAAAACTCCACCTGGCGCAGCGTCTGCAGGCCGCTCTGGTAATTCTTGGCCGCGAGCATCTTGTCGAACAGGTCGCGGGGCAGCGGTTCGCCAGTGTCCACATGGGCCGTCATGTGCTTGAGCACGTCCCATTCCCAGCAGAAGTTCTCCATGAACTGGCTGGGCAGCTCCACCGCGTCCCATTCCACACCGCTGATGCCCGAGACATCGCGCTCGTTCACCAAGGTCAGCATGTGGTGCAGGCCGTGGCCAAACTCGTGGAAGAGGGTGATGACGTCATCGTGCGTCAGCAGCGGGGGCTTTTTTACGCCGTCGATTTCGACGCCTTCAGCGAAGTTACAGACCAGATGCGCCACCGGTGTCTGCAGCGCGCCAGTGTCCGGGCGCAGCCAGCGGGCGCGCACATCGTCCATCCAAGCCCCGCCACGTTTGCCCGTGCGGGCGGCCGGGTCGAGGTAGAACTGACCCACCAGCTGGGCGCCGGCCGGCGAAGTGCGTTCGATGCGGTAGAACTCCACACCGGGGTGCCAGACCGGTGCGGTGTCGCGGCGAATCGCCACTTCGAACAGCGTTTCAACGATCTGGAACAGCCCGGCGAGCACCTTGGGCGCTGTGAAATAGGGTTTGACTTCCTGCTCACTGAAGGCGTAGCGCGCTTCCTTGAGTTTTTCACCAACATAGGGCCAGTCCCACGCTTGCGGGTCAGTCAGGCCAAGCTCGCTGGCGGCGAAAGCGCGCAGGTCCGCCAGGTCCTTGTCGGCATACGGGCGCGCCTTGCCCGCCAGATCGCGCAGGAACTGGATCACCTGTTCGGGCGATTCGGCCATCTTGGGCACCAGCGACACGTCGCCAAAGTGCCTGTAGCCCAGCAGCTGAGCCTCTTCGTGGCGCAGGGCCAGCAGCTCGGCCATGATCGCGGTGTTGTCGAACTTCAGTGCCTCCGCGGCCGCCTGGTCGCTGGCCCGCGTGACGTAGGCCCGGTAGAGCTTTTCGCGCAGCGCGCTGCTGTGGGCGAATTGCATGACCGGCAAGTAGCAAGGCATCTTGAGGGTCAGCTTGTGACCCGTCTGGCCTTCGGCCTTGGCCGCTGCGGCCGTCGCCTGTTGCACATCGGCTGGAACGCCCGCCAGCTCTTCGGTGGACACGATCAGCGAGAACGCATCGGTCGCGTCGAGCGCGTTTTCGCTGAATTTCTGCCCCAACTCGGCCTGGCGCTCCTGCAGCCAGGCAAAACGTTCCTTGGCCTCGCCCTGCAGTTCTGCACCGCCCAGTACAAAGCTGCGCATGGCGTTTTTGTGCGCCTGCGTTTGCTCCGCGTTGAGGCTGGCAGGGTCCATGGCCTTGTACTTGGCGTAGAGGCGTTCGTCCGAGCCGAGCCGGGTCCAGAATTCAGTGACCTTGGGCAGGGCTTCGTTGTAGGCGGCGCGCAGCTCAGGCGTGTCGGCCACGCTGTTGAGGTGGCTGACAGCACCCCAGGCGCGCGAAAGGCGCTCGGTGGCCACGTCCAGCGCGCCGGCAATGGCGGCCCACTCAGCCGGGAACGTGTCCGCCGTGACCTGCTCCAGCGCGCGGTTGGCGTCGGTCAGCAAGACGTCCAGCGCCAGAGCCACCTGGTCCGGCGTGATGGCGTCAAAACGCGGCAAATCGGAAAAATCCAGCAGGGGCAAGGTGGCGCCCGGCACAGTTTGAAGGTTCATGCGGTTTCAGATGGTGCGCGACAGGGGAAGTTCAAGCCGCTGGTGGCCGGGGGCATCGGCTCACTGGGCGCTCTTCTTGATGCTCTTTTTCATGACCTTGGCACGCTTGACCTGGCCGCCGGGTGTGAGGCGCTGGTTGCCCAGGACGCGCACCACCTTGACTTCGGGGCGCTGACCGCCCCGTTTGCTGAACTTGAGCACCTTGACGTCACGCGGTCCCGGCATGCGCTCTTCGTCCGTCGCTTTTTCTTTCTCGGGCATCGGGCGCCACAACACCAGCAGTTTGCCGATGTGCTGGATCGGTGCGGCGTCGAGTTCGTCGGCCAGCGTCTTGAGCATGAGCTCTCGCGCGGCACGGTCGTCGCTGAACACGCGCACCTTGATCAGGCCGTGGGCCTTCAGGGCGTTGTCGATTTCTTTCTTGACGGACGGGCTCAGTCCATCGCCGCCAACGAGGACGACGGGATCGAGGTGGTGGGCATCAGCGCGGTGGACTTTGCGCTGGGCGGGAGTGAGTGTGATCTGGGGCATGGGACAATTATCGTTTACACAGAACTGAAAAGACCTTTATGGGCATGAAAGTCAAGACCCAGAGCAAGAAGGTCAACAAGGCCTGGCTCAACCAGCACGTCAACGATCCTTACGTGAAGCTGGCGAAAAGAGACGGCTACCGCGCGCGGGCCGCCTACAAACTCAAGGAAATTGACGAAACCTTGGGCCTGATTCATCCAGGGCACTGCGTGGTCGACCTAGGCTCTGCGCCTGGTGCCTGGAGCCAGTATGTGCGACGCCGCCTGAGTCCGCAGGGCGCGGCGGTGGGCGAACTCCATGGTCAGATCATCGCGCTCGACATGTTGCCCATGGAGGCGGTGGAGGGCGTTCACTTCATCCTGGGTGACTTTCGTGAACCCGAGGTGCTGGCTGCGCTGGAAAAATCGCTGATCGACAGGGGTGTGGCGGCTGTGGATGTGGTGGTTTCCGACATGGCACCCAATCTGTCGGGCATCGGGTCTGCCGACGCAGCGCGCATCACCGACCTGATCGAACTCGCCGTGGATTTCAGCGTGCATCACCTGAAGCCCGACGGCGCGCTGGTGGTCAAACTCTTTCACGGCGGGGCTTATGACCTCGCCGTGGCCCTGTTTCGCCAGACCTTCCGCGTGGTCAAAGCCATCAAGCCCAAGGCTTCACGCGACAAATCTTCTGAAACCTTTCTGGTGGGCATGGGTCTTAAACCCAGGCATGGGTCCGATACTTCGTGTCACGTCAAACAAATAAGCCAACCATCTGAATGACATTGCCAAGTCATTTGTCAATGGCAGGTCTTCTTGAAAGACCTAAAATGGGTCCAATATGCGTGTTTACGACAATGTTCTAGCCAGGAGCTGCACTTGAACAACCAGTGGTTCTCGAAAATCGCCGTGTGGATGGTTATCGCCATGGTGCTTTTCACCGTCTTCAAGCAGTTTGACGGCCGCGCAGCGGCTGGCGCTGGCTACATCGGCTACTCCGAGTTTCTTGACGAGGTGAAAGCCCAGCGCATCAAGAGCGCCACCATCCAGGAAGGCCAGGGCGGCACCGAGATCGTGGCCGTGACCCAGGACGACCGGCGCATCCGTACCACGGCAACCTATCTGGACCGCGGCCTGGTGGGTGACCTGATCAACAACAACGTCAAGTTCGACGTGCGCCCGCGCGAAGAAGGCTCGCTGCTGATGACCCTGCTCGTGAGCTGGGGCCCGATGCTGCTGCTGATCGGCGTCTGGATCTACTTCATGCGCCAGATGCAGGGTGGCGGCAAAGGTGGTGCTTTCAGCTTCGGCAAGAGCAAAGCGCGCATGCTCGACGAGAACAACAACACCGTAACTTTCGCCGACGTGGCAGGTTGCGATGAGGCCAAGGAAGAAGTCAAGGAAGTCGTGGACTTTCTCAAGGATCCGGCCAAGTTCCAAAAGCTGGGTGGTCGCATACCGCGTGGTTTGCTGCTGGTTGGCCCTCCAGGCACTGGTAAAACGCTGCTGGCCAAGGGCATCGCTGGCGAAGCCAAGGTGCCGTTCTTCAGTATTTCGGGCTCTGACTTCGTTGAGATGTTCGTCGGTGTGGGCGCGGCCCGCGTGCGCGACATGTTCGAAAACGCCAAGAAGAACGCACCCTGCATCATCTTCATCGATGAAATTGACGCCGTTGGTCGCCAGCGTGGTGCTGGCCTGGGCGGCGGCAATGACGAGCGCGAGCAGACCCTGAACCAGATGCTGGTTGAGATGGACGGTTTCGAAACCAATCTGGGTGTGATCGTGGTCGCGGCCACCAACCGCCCGGACATCCTGGACGCTGCCTTGCTGCGCCCGGGGCGTTTTGACCGCCAGGTCTACGTGACGCTGCCCGACATCCGTGGCCGCGAGCAGATTCTCAATGTGCACATGCGCAAAGTACCGTTGGGTACCGACGTGAACCCGAGCGTGATCGCCCGGGGCACGCCCGGCATGAGCGGCGCCGATCTGGCCAACCTGTGCAACGAAGCCGCCCTGATGGCCGCGCGCCGCAACGCCCGCGTGGTCGAGATGCAGGATTTCGAAAAGGCCAAAGACAAGATCTTCATGGGCCCCGAGCGCAAGAGCATGGTGATGCCCGAGGAAGAACGCCGCAACACGGCCTACCACGAGTCCGGCCACGCGCTGATCGGCAAACTGCTGCCCAAGTGCGATCCGGTGCACAAGGTCACCATCATTCCGCGCGGTCGCGCACTGGGTGTGACCATGAGCCTGCCCGCGCAAGACCGCTACAGCTACGACAAGGACTACATGCTGAACCAGATCAGCATGTTGTTTGGTGGCCGCATCGCCGAAGAAGTGTTCATGCACCAGATGACCACCGGCGCGTCCAACGACTTCGAACGCGCGACCACGATTGCACGTGACATGGTGATGCGCTACGGCATGACCGATGCACTCGGCCCCATGGTTTACGCTGAAAACGAAGGCGAAGTGTTTCTGGGCCGCTCGGTGACCAAGACCACCAACATGAGCGAGTCCACCATGCAGAAGGTCGACGCCGAGGTGCGCCGCATCATCGACCAGCAGTACAAGCTGGCGCGCGACCTGATCGAAGAAAACAGCGACAAGATGCACGCCATGGCGAAAGCCTTGTTGGAATGGGAAACCATCGATGCCGACCAGATCGATGACATCATGGCCGGCAAGCCACCCCGTCCGCCCAAGGACTGGACGCCCCGCAACCCTTCCGTGGGTGGTGGTGGAGGCAGCGGTGGCACTCCCGCTGTGAACACCGATCCGGCGCCAACGGCGGCCTGATCCCGCAGGCTTTTACCTGCTTTCACCTGACGGGGCCTTTGGCCCCGTTGCTTTTTGCGGACTCCATTCATGCACTGGCAAACCTCCCGCTTCGACATCGACCTGAGCCAACCCAAGGTCATGGGCATCGTCAACGTCACGCCCGATTCCTTTTCAGACGGCGGTCAACACGCCGGCACCCGGGCCGCGCTGGCGCACTGCGAGCAGTTGCTGAAAGATGGTGCGCACATTCTCGATATCGGTGGCGAATCCACCCGACCGGGCAGCCCGGCAGTGCCACTGGACGAGGAGCTGGCGCGTGTTTTACCTGTGGTTCGCGAAGCCGTGAAGTTCGGTGTGCCGCTGTCCGTGGACACCTACAAACCCGAGGTCATGCGGGCTGTCCTGGACGAAGGGGTCGACATCATCAACGACATCTGGGCGCTGCGTCAGGGCAATGCGTTGCAGGTGGTCGCAGCGCATCCGCGCTGCGGCGTGTGCCTGATGCACATGCACCGCGATCCGCAGACCATGCAGGTCGCTCCCATGCAGGGGGACGTGGTGCCCTCGGTCGCCGAATTTCTGCGAGTTCGGGTGAGTGCCCTGCGCGCTCTGAATGTGGCTGCCGAGCGCATCGTTCTCGATCCCGGCATCGGATTCGGCAAAACCGTCGAACAGAACTTCAGCCTGCTCGCGCGCCAGCAGGAGTTGCTCGTCGAGGGCTATCCCCTCTTGGCGGGTTGGTCGCGCAAGTCCTCCCTGGGTGCCGTGACCGGGCGAGAGCTGCCTGCCGAACGCGTGTCGGCCAGTGTGGCGGCGGCCTTGTTGTCGGTGGAGCGGGGCGCCCGGGTGGTACGGGTACACGATGTGTGCGAGACAGTTGACGCACTCGCGGTCTGGCAGGCCAGCATGGCCTAGCTGTTCTTATTGTCGGGTGTCAGTCAGGAGGAATCTGTCGATTTACTGGCTAACGGTCCGGCTATGGCTGAGTGGGCTCGGTCGTGAGACTCAAGTCGGTCGGCAGCTGTCGACCCATTGTGGACAGTCGCACAGGGTGAAAGCAGATAGGTTGTTTCGGCGCACCTATCCTTGGCTTTTAAAGGAGGGCCTTGATGCAAGGCGGATCTGATCTACTGAATTTTCAAATGTGTCGCCAGCTTAAAAACAAACTCCCTGATCTCTTCCAAGCAAATTTCTGCATGGAACCCATTTCTATCATGAAACGAATATCCAAAAACTACCCCAGATTGATGGCACGGCTCGATTTTGAAGTGTGCGACTGCATTTCGGAGTCGCACTATTTACTGCTTAAGGTTCGGCTTATGGCTATGCCCATAATTGCAACTACCTAAAGCTTTTATTGAGCTTGACTGGATACCCCATTCCGCAAGATTATCAAAATCAATAGAAGGGATGCTGTTATTTAGAGACTCCTTCGGAAGAATCAGCAACCCAAGCAGACAATTTATGAGCAGAGTGGCCTCATTGGGGTCGTTGTATTCTTTAACTAAATCCAACGTTCGCTGCATGAAGCTGAGTTCGAAATCATTTTCATATTCCACGAAAAAATCTCCCAAGTATTCGAGGTTTGAAAAATTTATACTCCTTCAAGCTTAGAAACGCAATTGCTATGGTGCATCGAATTTTCAGCAAGAAGTGCGTGCGCAGTTCGAATCTCGTACTGACACTCGAATGGAATTTATTCCATAAGACACCGAAGTAACTCGATATAGTCATCATCGTTTGCCAGAAATACATTTGTTTTTGTCGCCAGCAGTTTGGCGGCATTGGTGTATCCCATTGGTGAAATAACCATGCAGTCAGATGCATTGTAAAATGACTTCGAAGCAAAGACCTCTTGTACTGCGGCGTTGCCAACTGGCGTTGAATAGTATTTAGCTTGGATCGCGATTTTTAACTTTGGCGTAGTAACTATTATGTCAGCACCCTGATCTCGAGAGGCGGGTGTTGTTTCCACCACGGCATCTGGGAAAGCATTCTGAATTTTTAGACTCAGCGAGATTTCATAGTCGCGCCCGGTCGAAATTTCAGCCTCCTCTTCCATTTCATCATCTGATCCTTCCGAAAGGACGATATAGATCAATGTACTACCGATGTGTCCGCCCGGAAAAATGGATGCAAAATGCTCCCTCGCTTCATCTGATTGTGTTGACGAAATCAGTGCTTCCATTGCGCCAATGCGAAGCTTTTCCGAAGAGAACTCTCGTAGCACGTTGAACCATGGGCTCATGTCTACATCGCCCCATTTGTCAATTGAAGATAATTGTCGCTTCTTCGCTAATAAAATTTTCTTGTAGGCTCTAATCGTTGCGCAATCTTCATCGAAGCAGTAGAAGAAATTCGCGCATAAAAGCACCTGAGTATCGATACAATGCTTTATCGTATCTCCTATTGCGCTAAGTATTAACTGAGGCAAATCGTCAGGAAGTAAAGATTTAGTTGTCGCTAGTAGATCTTGCTCCCGAAGGTGCTGACGAATACATTCAAGAAAATCTTGAGTAAAGCCTGAGATCGATAATGTCTTCTTTTCTGCATTGTAGTTTTTTTCAATCAATGCATTCAACTGATCTCGGTCAATACCAATAATTGTTGCTCGATAGGCAAGTCCTACAACCTCGTCCCGCTGCAGAATATCTTTAAGCTTCTCAGTCAGTCCTTCCACGAGATTTTCTTGCGTCAGCGTTGCCATACTCTTTGCTGCATCAAATGCCTGTCGATAACGATTAACACGGGCGTCCACGAGATGATCTTGAGATTGCATTGGCTTCCTTCGTATAGTTGGTGAGATTTTGGTTCTTGCTGCGTTAGGGGTAGTGTTCAACACATCCGCTGAGGAAACATTTGAAAAATATATTCCACATGATAGGAAGCAGGGTGGCACTTTTTAAGTGCCTTCACTGGAATTTCATTTCTATGATTTTCCGTTTGAAGGTGCTCCGTGACTGTAGTCCTTGAAAAATCCTGCGCCAAGCCGTCCGCGAATTGCTCAGTTCGCACAAGAAGGCGTTCAATCGTGCTGAGTTCTTGACCAACCCTAGGTAGCGCACTTTGACGTCCCCGACCTGCTGCTTGCCCTGTCGAGACCAAAGTTCCACCTAAGCTCGGACGCCAGCTTTGATTTTCTCCAACTTTTCCACGATTCCATAGGGGGTCGTGATCCAAGATTTGCGCTTACTGGGAAGCATGACGTCAGTCTACTTGAGCGTACTTCTTTTGCACAAAATCGCGATTGTCAACACCCAAGTGAATTGGAACCGAAAGTCCTCTTTTGGCCGGCAGCAGTCCAAGGATCAGTAGGGGTCGCGAGTCGGACACCTGGGCATGAACCGACGCTCATGGCAACACTTTGGCCGCAGCAGCGGCCAAAGAGCAAACCTGTTACGCGGGTCAAGGGGATATGCAGTCCCATTGCCTGAGCAAGGACGGCAACACCATCGCCATGCTGCTGCCTTCGCCCCCTGTGGAAGCGCCTGTGTGATCGCGAGGCTGATTTCCTAGGCGAAGCTTCTCGCGCAGGGCGCGTCCCGTGCGGCACCCTAAAATCAAACCCATGACCCGCAAATACTTTGGCACCGACGGCATCCGAGGGACCGTTGGCCAGGCCCCGATCACCCCCGATTTCGTTCTCAAACTGGCTCACGCCGTGGGCCGCGTGCTCAAGCGCGACGAGGCGCACCCCACGGTGCTGATCGGCAAGGACACGCGCATCTCGGGCTACATGCTGGAAAGTGCGCTGGAGTCCGGCTTCAACTCCGCCGGAGTGGACGTGGTCTTGCTCGGCCCGGTACCCACGCCCGCCGTGGCCTACCTGACCCGCGCGCAGCGCGCCAGCCTGGGCGTGGTGATCTCGGCGAGTCACAACCCTTTTGGTGACAACGGCATCAAGTTCTTCAGCGCGCAGGGCAACAAGCTCTCGGACGACTGGGAGCACGCCGTCGAGGCCGAGCTGGACAAGGACCCGGTCTGGGCCGACTCGCGCAACCTGGGCAAGGCGCGGCGCATGGACGACGCGGCGGGTCGCTACATCGAGTTCTGCAAGAGCACTTTTTCCAACGACCTCACCCTCAAGGGTCTGAAGATCGTGGTCGACGCCGCCCACGGCGCGGCCTACCAGATCGCGCCCGCGGTGTTCCATGAGCTGGGCGCCGAGGTGGTGCGCATCGGCTGCGCCCCCGACGGATTGAACATCAACCACGAGGTCGGCGCGACCCATCCGCAGGCCCTGGTCGATGCGGTGCGGGCGAGCGGGGCCCACTATGGCGTGGCCCTCGACGGTGACGCGGACCGGCTGCAACTGGTGGACGCCAGCGGGCGCCTGTACAACGGCGACGAGCTGCTGTACCTGATCGCGGCCGATCGCATCGCTCGCGACGTGGACGTGCCCGGCGTGGTGGGCACGCTGATGACCAACATGGCGGTCGAGGTGGCGTTCCGGAAACGCGGGGTCAGGTTCGTGCGAGCGAAGGTGGGCGACCGTTACGTGCTTGAAGAGCTGGAGCGCCACGGCTGGATCCTCGGCGGTGAAGGCTCGGGGCACTTGCTGGTGCTGGACAAGCACACCACCGGCGACGGCCTGGTGTCGGCGCTGCAGGTGTTGCAGGCCTGCGCCGGCAGCGGCAAGACCATGGCACAGCTGCTGGCCGATGTGACGCTGTTTCCGCAGACCCTGATCAATGTGCGCCTGCAGCCCGGGCAGGACTGGAGAACCAACACCTTGCTGGTCGATGAGACGAAAGCGGTCGAGGCCGAACTGGGGGACACGGGGCGGGTGCTGATCCGCGCCAGTGGCACCGAGCCACTGCTTCGCGTGATGGTCGAGGCGCGCGATCCTCAGCAGGCCCAGGCTTGCGCCGAGCGGCTGGTGAACGCGGTGAGGGCCGGATGATGGCGGCCGCGTTTTCGGTTCGCCGTGCGGACTACGCCAACCCGCACGATGCGGCATCGCTGGTGATGCTGCTCGACGCTTACGCCAGCGATCCGGCGGGTGGCGGGGAAGGACTGAGCGACTTTGCCAAGGCCCACCTGGTGCGTGAACTGGCTGCGCGACCACAGGCCTACAGCGTGCTGGCATTCGACGGTGACGCACCGGTGGGCCTGGTCAATTGCATCGAGGGTTTTTCGACCTTTGCGTGCAAGCCGCTGGTGAACGTGCACGACGTGGCCGTGTTGTCCAGCCACCGAGGGCGCGGCATCGCCGAGCAGATGCTGGCGCTGGCCGAGGTCATCGCCCGCGAACGCGGGGCGGTGAAGATGACGCTGGAGGTGCTCTCGGGCAATGCGCCCGCGGTCAAGCTCTACCAGCGCATCGGCTACGCCGGTTACCAGCTGGATCCGGCCATGGGCACGGCGCAGTTCATGCAGAAGTGGCTGTGAACTGACCCCCGTTGCTCAGTAGAGCAGGTGGGGTTTCCGGGTCTCTATCCAGGCCGCTTCGTCCGGCCTGGTGATCGCATCGAGGTCTTCGGGCTTTGACTTCGGATCGTCCACCCACTCGCGCAACGCTGGACCGCCATTGATGAGGTCGATCGCCAGGCGATCGTGTTCGTATTCGTAGGCGAAGTCGCGCCACAGCGGGTAGCCGGGCGCCTGCAGCCGCAGCGCCTTGAAGGCCAGGGCCTGCAGGCGCCAGGGCTGGAAGGTGGCGTGGTCGTAGTGCGTCGGGTCTTCCACATGGATCTGCACGCCGGCGCAGAGCTGGCCGGCGTGTTTGTGGAACGTCGGCTCGAAGAAACACTCGCGCAGCATGCAACCTTTGAGCCACTGCGGGGCGATACGGCGCATGTCGGCAATGAGCCGTCGGGCATCGATGTCGGGGGCGCCGAACAGCTCCAGCGGGCGTGTGGTGCCTCGGCCTTCGCTGAGCGTCGTGCCTTCGAGCATCACGGTGCCGGCGTAGGCGCGGGCCATCCAGAGGTTGGCGGCGTTGGGGCTGGGGTTGACCCAGGTGCGCTCGGTGGGCCAGCCGAAACCGGGCGCTGCGTCGGGCGCCCAGCCTTCCATGGTGATGACACGGTATTCCACTTCCAGCTTCAACAATCCGATGAACCAGTGGCCGAGTTCGCCCATGGTCATGCCGTGGCGCATGGGCATGGGGCCGGCGCCGACGAAGCTTTCCCAGCCCGCGCGCAGCGTCAGGCCCTCCACCGGGCGGCCGGCGGGGTTGGGGCGGTCGAGCACCCAGACCGCCTTGCCATGTTGCGCGGCGGTTTCGAGCACGTAGCGCAGCGTGGTGATGAAGGTGTAGATGCGGCAGCCCAGGTCCTGCAGATCGACCAGCAACACGTCGAACGTGTCCATCATGGCGTCGGTCGGGCGGCGCACCTCGCCGTACAGGCTGAACACCGGGATGCCGAGGCGCGGGTCGAGGTAGTCGGGCGACTCGACCATGTTGTCCTGCTTGTCGCCACGCAGGCCGTGCTGCGGGCCGAAGGCGGCCGTGAGTTTCACGTCGGGCAGGGCGGCGAGCGCGTCGAGCGAATGGGTGAGATCACGGGTGACCGAAGCCGGGTGGGCCAGCAGGGCGACGCGGCGGCCGGCGAGCGGTGCGCGCAGGGCAGGGTCTTCCAGAAAACGTTCGATGCCGAATTTCATGCGGGGTGTCAGGCAGGGTTGAAGGGTGCTGTGGGAAACGGCGGCAGGTCGAGCACATGCGCGAAGCCGGCACGGTGGTGAAAGTCGGGGCGTGCGGCGGGGTGGTGCAGGGCCCAGTAGCTGAGCTGGCCGTCGCGGGTCTCCAGGACGGCGCTCAGACCCAGCATCAAGGGCGCACCGGCCGCGGCCGGCGGCAGCGCCTCTCGCGGCAGCCAGACCTGCAGATCCATGGACTGCGGTTGTTCCACGAACACCAGTTCGGGTGCACAGGCCGGCGCAGCCACCTCGGCGGGCAGATCGCGCACCCGTTCAGCACTGAAGCGGTAGGCCGCCCACCGACCCGATGGCGAAAAATTGAACTCCTGGTAGGCCGGCTCGCCAGCGCGGGCGACGAACGCTTCCAGGCAGGTGTGCTGCCACAGGCCATCGGCTGGTCCGGGAACACCGGGCGGCGGGACGCGCAGACCCGCCGTGTCACCCGTGATGCGGTAGTGCAGCAGCCAGCCTGCGCCCGTCTCGGTACCCGCCGCCGCCAGCGACACGCTCAGCTGCAGGTCGAGCGGGCAGGGTGTGGCGGGGTGGCAGGTCAGCGCCAGAGGCCTCGCGGGCAGTGGCTGGATCGGGGTGGGGGCGGAAGTCACAGCCCCGTATTCTGGCAGGCCGGCGGCCGCTCCGGCAGGGATCAGTGCGACGCGCTCACGGCTGGTAACACCGGCCCGAAGGGTCGTTGTCGATGCGGATCAGCTGGTTGTTGCCACCGCCCCAGACGGTGCCACCGGTGAAGGTCAGGCAGCCTTCGCCTTTGTAGTGGGTGATGATGCGGCGGGCATCGCTGCCGAAGTAAAACGGGATCCAGCGCTTGCCGGTGTCGTGGGAGTACATCGCATCGGCCTCGCCGATGCGCTTTCGGACCGACTGGGCCTCCATGCCGATCCGGAGCTGGGCAAACCGGCTGCCGGGTGCGGCGGTGCCCGTGACCTCGCCTTCAGACTGGCCGTCGATGGACTTCACCTCTCGCACGGGCGGTTCCTGCGGTTCGAGGGAAATGCTGGAGCAACCCCAGATCGATGAGAGCAAACTGACGACCAACAGGGTGCGCGGTGTGTGCATGGGGATGCTCCTGGTTCGATCGAAGAAGGCGGTCCTTCACCGAAGGGAACCGCCAAGGCAGGCTGCCACAGCAGCTCGTTCAAATTGTAGTAATGAGCAGCGCGGTGCCGCTGCTCAGCTCGCCTGGGGCACGAACCAGTGCTGCGTGCGGTTGATCAGCGCCACCAGCGACAGCATCACAGGCACCTCCACCAGCACGCCGACCACCGTGGCCAGGGCGGCGCCCGAGTGCAGGCCGAAGAGCGAGATTGCGACCGCCACGGCGAGTTCGAAGAAATTCGAGGTGCCGATCAGGCAGGCCGGCGCGGCGATGTTGTGCGGCAATTTGAGCCAGCGCGCACCCACGTAACCGATGGCAAAAATGCCATAGGTCTGTATCAGCAGGGGGATGGCGATCAGCCCGATCACCAGCGGCTGGGCCACGATGGTCTCGGCCTGGAATCCGAACAGCAGCACGACGGTGGCAATCAGGCCCACCACCGACCAGGGCTTGAGCAACTTCACGAACGCGCTCACCGCCACCTCGCCACCGCGCGAACGCAGCCATTGCCGCGTGAGCACACCCGCCACCAACGGCAGCACCACATAGAGCATGGTGGACAGCAGCAGCGTCTGCCAGGGCACGGCCAGATCGGTCACGCCGAGCAGGAAGGCGGCAATCGGCGCGAAAGCGAACACCATGATGAGGTCGTTCACCGAGACCTGCACCAGCGTGTAGTTGGGGTCGCCCTTGGTGAGCTGGCTCCAGACGAAGACCATGGCGGTGCAGGGCGCCACACCCAGCAGGATCATGCCGGCGATGTATTCGTTGGCGGACTGCGGGTCCACGAAGGGCGCGAACAGGTACTTGAAGAACAGCACACCGAGCGCCGCCATGGTGAAGGGCTTGATGAGCCAGTTGATCACCAAGGTGAGCATCAGGCCCTGCGGCTTCTTGCCGACGTCGCGCACCGCTGCGAAGTCGATCTGGATCATCATCGGGTAGATCATGATCCAGATCAGCACGGCGACGATCAGGTTGACGTGCGCCACTTCAATCGCCGCGATCGCGGCGAAGTTGGCGGGCGTGAGCAGGCCCAGGCCGACACCCGCGAGGATGCCCAGGCCGACCCAGACGGTGAGGTAGCGTTCGAAGAGTCCCATGCGGCGATTGTGAGGGCTCAGGCCTGGGCCAGGCGCCGGGCCTCGGTTTCCAGCATCAGGCGGTCGAGCTGGGCCAGGGGCAGGTTCATCAGCAGCTCCAGACGCTGGTGCAGCGCGTGCAAGACCTGCTTGAAGGCAAACAGCTGTTCGTCGTGGCTGCCGGTCAGAAGCGTCGGATCTTCATAGCCCCAGTGCGCGGTGGCCGGGTGGCCTGGCCAGACCGGACAGACTTCCGCTGCCGCGTCGTCACACAGCGTGATGATCAGGTCCATGTGTGGCGCGTCGGGCAGCGCGAACCGATCCCAGCTTTTGCTGCGCAGACCATCGGTTCGGATGCCGGCCGCCTGCAACACTTCCAGTGTCAGCGGGTGCGCAGCCCCGTCCGGGCTGGGCTGACAACCGGCCGAATAGGCGTGGAAGGTGGGCCCATCCATGTGGTTGAGCACGGCTTCGGCCATCAGGCTGCGGGCGGTGTTGTGGTTGCAAAGAAAGAGGATGTGAACGGGGGGCTGGAGGCTCATGGGCTCAGGCACTGGCGGTGGTTGTGGTGGTGGATTCAGTGGCCGTGACCAGGCCAATCTCGGTCACTTCTTTTTGCAGCGTCAGGCGGCTGAGCTTTTCGATCGGCAGGCACATCAGCAACGAGATGCGGCGCGAGAGCACGCTGAACGCATCGTTGAAGGCGCGCTGGCGCTGCTCTTCGGTGCCGGTGGCGGCGGCAGGATCGGCCACGCCCCAGTGGGCCGAGATCGGTTGTCCGGGCCAGACCGGGCAGACTTCGGCGGCAGCCTTGTCGCAGACGGTGAACACGAAGTCCATCGCTGGCGCGTCCGGCGTGGCGAATTCGTCCCAGTTCTTGCTGCGCAGGCTGTCGGTCTTGTAGTGGTTGCGCTGCAGCAGGTCGATCGCCATCGGGTGCACACTGCCCACGGCGTGGCTGCCCGCGCTGTGGCCGCGGAACCGGCCAGCCGACTGCGCATTGAGGATGGCTTCGGCCATGATGCTGCGGGCCGAATTGCCGGTGCAGAGGAACAGCACGTTGTAAACCTTGGGGGTGTTCATGGGATCGTCCTTTGGAAGGAATGCAGGAACTAGGGGGTGGGCGAGGGAGATCCGTTGAGCGCCAGGCGCGTGGGCAAACCCAGCGTCAGCAGCCAGCACACCAGCAGCATCAGCGCCGAGCCCACCAGCGCGTAGAGCAGGCCGCCCCACTGGTAGAGCAGGCCCGACATCAGCGTGCCGAAGAAGCGGCCCAGGGCGTTGGCGGCGTAGTAGAAGCCCACGTCTTCGGCCGCTTTCTCGCTGCCGGCGTAGGCCAGGATCAGGTAGGAGTGCACCGACGAATTGACGGCGAAGGCGAAGCCGAACAGGCCCAGGCCGCCGACCACCCACCACTGCAAATTCGGCGCGTCCAGCAGCACGGCCGCGGCGATGCCCACCGGAATCAGCGCCAGCGCCAGCGACCACCAGCGTGCCTCCGGCACCTCGGCGCTCAGGCCGTCGGCGCTGCGCTTGACGATGTGGGGGGCGAGCGCCTGTACCAGGCCGTAACCGATGGTCCAGAGCGCAAGGAAGCCGCCGACCATGGTGAAGGTCCAGCCCTGCGAATACAGGAACACCGGCACGCCGACCACGAACCACACGTCGCGCGCACCGAACAGCGCCACGCGCGCGGCGGCCAGCGCGTTGATGCCGGCGTTCTTCGCGAACAGCTCCTTGGCCGATTTGGACGCCTTGCTCTTGCCCATCAGTGGCGGCACGAAGCCCACCACGCCCGCCAGCACCAGCACCAGCAACCCGGCCATGGCCCAGAGCGCGTGCTGGAAGCCCAGTGCATCGAGCAGCAGGCCGCCGAGGAAAAAGCCGAAGCCTTTCATGGCGTTCTTGCTGCCGGTGAACCAGGCGACCCATTTGAACAACTGGCCCGAGCCCTGGTTCTTCGCCTGGTCGGCGGTGATCTTGATGGCCGACTTGCTCGCGGTCTTGGTCAGGTCCTTGGCCACGCCGCAGATGCCTTGCGCCACCACCACCCAGGCCACCGACAGGGCCGCCGTCCAGGCCGGGTTCAGCAGCGAGAGCAGGGTGAAGCCGGTGATCTGCGTGAGCAGGCCCACGGTCAACATGCGCTGGATGCCGTAGCGCGTGGCCAGCCAGCCACCAATCAGGTTGGCCAGCACACCGGCCGCTTCGTACAGCAGGAACAGAAACGCCAGCGTGAACGGTGAATAGCCCAGGCGGTAGAAGTGCAGCAGCACCAGCATGCGCAGCGCGCCGTCGGTGAGCGTGAAGCCCCAGTAGGCGGCGGTGACGATGGCGTAGTTGCGGGTGGCGGTGCCAGCCGTGGAAGGCGATGCGGTCGCGTTCGACATCTCAGAGACCGAGAGACTCGATGTGGCAGGCCAGGTCCACCATGCGCGTGGCGTAGCCCATCTCGTTGTCGTACCAGGCGTAGACCTTGAGCAAGGTGCCGTCGGTCACCATGGTCGAGAGGCCGTCGACGATGGAGCTGCGGGTGTCGCGCGCGTAATCGGCGCTCACCAGCGGGCGGGTCTCGTAGCCCAGGATGCCGGCCAGCGGGCCCTTGGCAGCGGCTTCGAACAGCGCGTTCACTTCTTCGGCCGTGGTCGCTCGGTTGAGCTCGAACACGCAGTCGGTCAGCGAGGCATTGAGCGCCGGCACGCGCACCGCGTGGCCATTGAGCTTGCCCTTGAGTTCGGGGTAGATCAGCGCGATGGCGGTGGCGCTGCCGGTGGTCGTTGGGGCCAGGTTGACCATGGCGCTGCGCGCGCGGCGCAGGTCTTTGTGCGGCGCGTCCACCACCAGGTTGGTGTTGGTGGGGTTGTGCAGGGTGGTGATCTGGCCGTGCCTGATGCCAATGGCTTCGTGCACCACCTTGACCACCGGGGCCAGACAGTTGGTGGTGCAGCTGGCGGCGGTCACGATGCGGTCGCGCGCGGGGCTATAGAGGTGTTCGTTGACACCGACCACGATGTTCAGCACGTCGCCGACCTTCACCGGCGCGGCCACGATCACGCGTTTTGCGCCGCGATCCAGGTGGCCCTGCAAGGTTTCGGGCGTGAGGAACTTGCCGGTGCATTCGAGCACCAGGTCCACGCCGAGGTCGCCCCAGGGGATGTCGCCGGCGGTGGCGTGGCTGCTGAAGGAGAGCGTGCGTTCGTTGATGCGGATGGCGTCTTCGCCTTCGGCGGCGATGTCGGCGCGCCATTTGCCCTGCACCGTGTCAAAGGCCAGCAGGTGGGCTGTGGCCGCAGCGCCGCCCTTGATCTCGTTCAGGTGCACGACGTCCAGGCGGTTGCCGTTGCGCGGGTCGATGGCTTCGCGTTCGATGGCGCCGAAGGCGGCGCGCAGCGCCAGGCGGCCCATGCGGCCCATGCCGTTGATACCAACTTTCATGTTGACAGGTCCAGTGAAGGGGAAAAATCGGGAATGGGATCGGGTGCGGACGCTTCAATGAATATTGAATTGTCTGGCACCCATGTGACGAACGTGTGACACCGTCCGGTGTGTCACACAGCGGCGATACCGGCGATCACCGCCCGCAGCAGCCAGCGGCTGAGGCAGGCGCCGCGGCCGGGTTGCAGCAGGCACTGGCCGAAGAGGCTGCGGGCGCTGGCGCGCAGCACGCTGTGGCCGCAGGTGCCGCGGCTTCGTTGAACACGGGGATGTTGCCCAGCGTGTGGAACTGTTCCCAGGCCACGCCCTGCGGGTCGGTGATCCAGTATTTGTCGCTGCGGGCGTAGCAGCAGGTGGTTTCGCCTTCGTCGAGCAGGGCCATGTCGGCCGCCTGTGCCTGGGCCTTGAGCGCGCCGAGCTCGTCGGCCGACGAAACCTGGATGCCCAGGTGGTCCACGCCGGTGCTGGTGCCGCGCGTGGAGATGGCGAAGTTCACGGGTGGGTCTTCCAGCATCCATTTGGCGTAGTCGCCTTCGGTGCGGGTGGGCGGCTGGTTGAACAGGGCGGAATAAAAGCCAATGTTCTTGTCCAGGTCGTTGACGTGCAGGTGGACGTGAAAACGTTTCATCGGAATCTCCAGTCAGGCTTGAAAGGGAAGGGTTTCGGGCAGCGTGGCCGCGGCCGGCAGCACCACCACCGGTGAAAAGCCGCCGCCTTCGGTGCGGAAATTGGTGGTCTGGCCCGACCAGGTGCGCGCGGCCAGCAACTGCACCTGGGCGCGGTAGGTGTAGGCGCGCAGGTCCAGCTTGAGCAGCGTGGTCCGGCCGTCGACGGACACCCGCCGTTCGCTGGGCGGCACGGTGGTCTGGGCGACGTAGTCCCCTGCGAAGATGTCGCCCCACACGCGCCGGGTGAGCTTGTCGCCGCGGTAGGCGGCGCGGGCGCCGAAGCCGGCGGCGGGCTTGAAGAACAGCGTGCGCCGCTGGGCCCAGAGCGCGTCGGCGCTTTCTGCCGTGACGCGCTGCGTGGCGGGCACCACCTGGCGCAGCACGGCGCGGTCGGTTTCACCCACACCCCAGGCTTCGAGCCGCGCGGCGTCGGACAGCGCGATCAGGTTGCGTTTGTCGGCGTACAGCGCGTGGGTGCGGGGGTGCGGCGTGACCACGGCCGCGCCCGCGCGGTAGGCCTGTTGCAGCGCGTCGTGGCCGCTGTCCTGCAGGTAGAAGTCGGTCAGGCGGTTGTAGACCAGGTCGACCGGCATGTCGCCCGGCAGGGCCGGGTGCCAGAGCGCGCCGTCGCGCCATTGCAGTTCGCGCGCATCGGCCACCACGGCGATCAGGCCCTGCGCGGCGAACAGCGCACGCGCCATCTCGAACTCGGGTGCCAGGTACTGCTGACCGGGCGTGTCGTCCACGATCAGCACGTTGCGCAGCGGCGCGTCGCCACGCTGCGACCGCCACTCGGCGCGGAACATGGCGAGGAACACCTCGTCCAGCCGCAGCAACGCATCCGCTGGGTCGAACAGTGGCTCGAAGCCCGTGCAGCAGGCGCGGTGCGCCCGGGCCAGCGCGGCGTTGAGGAAAGCGCCGCCGGCGTTGCTGTTGATCTCGATCAGCTTGGGGCCGTCGGCCGCGAGGTGGAAGTCATAGCCCATGAAAACGCCGGCCGGGCCCCAGTCCAATGCCGCGATGGGGTGCGCGCGCGCCAGGGCCTGTTCGCGCCAGGCGGGCAGGGCGATCACGCGCTCCAGGGTTTGCACAGCTTGCACGATCTGCTGCTGCACCCCGGCGTCGAGGAACACGGCGCTGGCCGAAAACAGGTGCGGGTGGCTCTCGGCCAGCCGCACGGTGAGACCGCCGAGGGCCGGGCTGGTTTCCAGTTGCTCGCGCAGGCGTGAGGGCTGCAGGGTCTGGCAGGCGCAGCCCAGGTTGATGGCGTCGGCCAGGTTCATGGCGCTGTCCCGCAGTGGGTGCAGCCGCCATCCGAAGGTACCTCGCAGGCCTGGCCGGCGCAGCAGTGTTCGGTGAGGTAGCCGAGCAGGGCGTTCATGCGGTCGAAGCTGGCGCGGTAGATCAGGTGGCGGCCCTGCGGCTCGGCGCTCACCAGATCGGCGTGAGCCAGTTCCTTGAGGTGGAACGAGAGCGCGCTGGGCGACACCCCCAGCTGTTCCGCCAGGACGCCGGGCGTGAGACCGTCGGGGCCGGCCACGACCAGCGCACGGAAGGCGCGCAGGCGCTGCACCTGGGCCAGCGCGGCCAGCGCGCTCAGGGCCTGGGATTCCAAGGGTGAAGTGATTTCCATATTTCAATATTACTTGAAACGTGGAATCAATGCCTGTTTTTTTCCATGTCCACACGGGTCGGGGGTGTCATCAAAACTTCATGTCGCTGCCACAGACGGGACATGCGCAATTCCCAGAATGCAGGTTCATGAACACGTGCACACCGACCACAGCGCCTGCGATGGGCGCACCCACCAGGAGCCTGCCATGAGAGAACTGCCCACCCCCACACTGAACCTCTCGCCGGTGAGCCGGCCCCGGGGGTTGCTTCATCCGCGCTCACCTGCTCCGTCTCAGCCCCTGGTGGCCAGGCCGCTGGCGGAAAAGCCCGCGGTGGGCGGTATCGAAGTCTCGTGGGCCCGCCACCTGGACGAGGTTCGTGAAGCGCAACGACTGAGGTACGCGGTGTTTGCCGGCGAGATGGGGGCCATCCTCTCGAACGCCGTGCCCGGGCACGACGTGGACCTGTTCGACGACTTTTGCGAACACCTGCTGGTGCGCGACAGCGCCACGCGGCAGGTGATCGGCACCTACCGCGTCCTCACGCCGGCCCAGGCACGGCGCGTGGGCAGCACCTACAGCGACACCGAGTTCGACCTGACGCGGCTGCGCAATGTGCGCGAACGCATGGTGGAACTGGGCCGCAGCTGCGTGCACCGCGATCACCGCCATGGCGGCGTGATCATGGCGCTGTGGGGTGCACTGGCCGAATTCATGGTGCGCAACCAGCTCGATACCATGATCGGTTGCGCCAGCATCCCCATGCAGCACCAGGGCGAACACGGCATGGTGGGTGGTGGTCACGCCGCGGCCAGCATCTGGCGCCAGGTGAAAGAGAAGCACCTCGCTTCCATCGAATTCCACGTGCGCCCGCGCCTGCCGCTGCCCATTGAACAGCTCGACGACACGCTCGACGTCGAGCCTCCCGCGCTGATCAAGGGCTATCTGCGCCTCGGCGCCAAGGTGCTGGGCGCACCCGCCTGGGACCCCGACTTCAACGCCGCCGACCTGCCGATGATGATGCGCATCGCCGATCTGCCGGCGCGCTATCGCAAGCACTTCTTGGGCTGTTGAATGGTCCCCCCCGCTGCGCTTCACGCGACCCCCGAGGGGGCAGGGCTTCCGGCCAAGCCGGCCCGGCGGTGCCCAGGGGGAAGTCATTTCCGATCTGCTGGGTTTGCTGATCCAAAGGAACCACGATGAGAACGGCCTTTGAAGCGCTGGGTGGGTGGGGGATGGCAGGGGTTCTGCCCATCGGTTTCGACGCCGACGACGAGCATCCCAACGATGGCGGAGAACGGCCCCGTTTTCGGGCCGTTTTCATTTCCGATCTGCACCTGGGCACGGCGGGCTGCCAGGCCAGTGCCTTGCTGGAGTTCTTGAAGCAGCACCCGAGCCAGACCCTGTACCTGGTGGGCGACATCGTCGATGGCTGGCAACTGCGCCGCAAATGGTTCTGGCCGCAGGCGCACAACGACGTGGTGCAGAAACTGCTGCGCCGTGCGCGCAAGGGCTGCCGGGTGGTGTTCGTGCCGGGCAACCACGACGAGTTCGCGCGCCAGTTCCACGGCCACAACTTCGGCGGCATCGAGGTGAGCAACGAGGCCGTTCACACGACGGCCGACGGGCAGCGTCTGTGGGTCGTGCACGGTGACCACTTTGACGGCGTGATCCAGTGCGCCAAGTGGCTGGCCTACGTGGGCGACAACCTCTATGAATTCACGTTGCGCCTGAACCGCCACCTGAACTCGCTGCGCGCGCGCATGGGCCTGCCGTACTGGTCGCTCTCGCAATACCTCAAGCACAAGGTCAAGAGTGCGCTGAACTACGTGACCGATTTTGAACGCGCCGTGGCCGCCGAAGCGCGCCACAAGGGCTACCAGGGCGTGGTCTGCGGTCACATCCACCGCCCCGAAATGCGCCACATCGACGGCACGCTGTACTGCAATGACGGCGACTGGGTGGAAAGCCTGTCGGCGCTGGTCGAGCACATGGATGGCCGGCTGGAGCTGGTGCACTGGATTCCTTCCATCGCTGAACGGCCGTCAGAGCCGCGGCTGCCCCAGACCGCCTGAAAGAGTCACCCAGGGAGACAAAAAAATGAAGCTGGTTCTGGTGACAGACGCCTGGTCGCCCCAGGTCAACGGCGTGGTGAGCACGCTGGTGGAGCTGGTGCGCCAGCTCCAGGCGCGCGGCGACGAGGTGGTGGTGATCCAGCCCGGGCAGTTCCGCACCCGGCCGTGCCCTGGGCATCCGGGCATCGGGCTGGCGCTGTTCCCGGGCCGGCAACTGGCGCGCATGCTCGATGCGGCCAACCCAGACGCCATCCATCTCGCCACCGAAGGCCCGCTGGGCTGGGCGGCGCGAAGCCATTGCCTGCGACGCGGACTGCCGTTCACCACCGCGTTCCACACCCGGTTTCCCGAGATCCTGCGGACGATGCTGCGGGTGCCGCTGTCCTGGAGCTATGCACTGCTGCGCCGTTTTCACCGGCCCAGCAGCGGCGTCATGGTGCCGACCCGCGGTGTGCTCGACCTGCTGGAACAACGGGGTTTTGGCAACCTGCGCGAGTGGACGCACGGGGTGGATACGCGCCTGTTTGCGCTCGCGCCCGAAGCCATTGAATTTCCGGCCCTGGGCCACCTGGCGCGGCCGGTGAGCCTGTATGTGGGTCGGATTGCTGCAGAGAAAAACATCGAGGCGTTCCTTTCGCTTGACGTGCCGGGCAGCAAGGTGGTGTGTGGGGTGGGGCCGCTGAAGACCGCGCTGCAGGAGCGTTATCCGAATGTGCACTGGCTGGGTGTGTTGCCGCGCCAGGAACTCGCGCAGGTGTATGCCGCGGCCGACGTGTTCGTGTTTCCCTGCCGCAACGAAACCTTCGGGCAGGTGATGCTCGAAGCCATGGCCTGCGGTGTGCCGGTGGCGGCGTATCCGGTGCACGGGCCGCTGCAGGTGTTGGGCGATGCCGGTGCCGGCGCGATGCGCGAGGACTTGCGCGAGGCCTGGTTCGAGGCGCTGAAGGTCAAGCGCCACGCGGCGCGCGCCCGCGCCCAGCAGTTCAGCTGGGGCCGGGCCACGACCCTGTTTGCCTCTTTCCTGGTGCTGTTCCCGCCGCGGCAGCGCAAACCCCGGCCGTCACCGCTGAACGCGGCCGCTGCCGTGCGGTCATTGCCCGGCATCGAGGCGGTCAGACTGTCACACAAACGTCATCCAGCTGTTGAATAATCGTCAAGATCATGTGACATGGACGCCAGCCAAAACCGGCTGGACCTTGCCGCATCCCCTGATACCCACGGTTTTCATGAGCGCCAGCAACCCACAGACCCGCCTGACTTTCCTGGACCGAGACCACAGCATCCTGGCTTTCAACGAGAGGGTGATGGACTGGGCGCGCCGAACCGATGTGCCCCTGCTGGAACGCCTGCGCTACCTGAGCATCGTTTCCAGCAACCTCGACGAGTTCTTCGAGGTGCGCATGGCGCCCCAGCTCAACGCGCACAAGACCCATGAGCAGCGCGGCCTGTACACCGTCGAAACCTACGAACAGCTGTCCGCCAAGGTGCACGCCCTCGTAGCGCAGCAGTACGCCATCTACAACGACGAACTGCTGCCCTTGCTGGAGAAGAAGGGCATCAAGCTGGTGGCCCACGGCGAGCGCAACCCGCGCCAGCGCCGTTGGGTCAAGGAGTTCTTTCAGCGCGAAGTGCAACCCCTGTTGTTGCCCGTGGGCCTGGACCCGGCGCACCCGTTTCCCCAGGTGGCGAACAAGTCGCTCAACTTCATCGTGCGGCTCACCGGCAAGGACGCGTTTGGCCGCGAGAACGAGATCGCCATCGTCAAGGTGCCGCGCATCCTGCCACGCTTCTTTCGCATGCCACCGGTCAAGGGCTCGAAGCAGAGCCACTTCGTTTCCATTTCCAGCCTGATCCGCTCGCACCTGGCCGACCTGTTCCCGGGCCGGCAGGTCACCGAGTTTTCGCAGTTCCGCGTCACGCGCCACTCCGACCTCGCGGTGGACGAGGAAGAGGTGAAGAACCTGCGCACCGCGCTGCGCAAAGGCCTGCAGCAACGCCACTATGGCGAAGCGCTGCGCCTGGAGATCTCGGCCGGCTGCTCCGACTACCTCGCCGGTTTTCTGCTGGCGCAGTTTGCGCTGCCGCAGGAGGCCCTGTTCCGGGTGCCCGGCCCGGTGAACTTGGTGCGGCTGAACCAGCTCATCGACCAGATCGACGCGCCCGCGCTGCGCTTCGAGCGCTACAACGCCGGCTGGCCGGTCCAGCTGGCGCCCGGGCAGTCGTACTTCGAGCAGCTGCAGCAGGGCGATGTGCTGATCCACCAGCCCTACGAGAGTTTTGACGCGGTGCTCGCCTTCCTGCGCGAAGCGGTGGAAGACCCGGACGTGCTGGCCATCAAGCAGACCATCTACCGCACGGGCGCCAAGTCCGAGTTGATGGAGCTGCTGCGTGAAGCGGTGCGCCGGGGCAAGGAAGTCACCGCGGTGGTGGAGCTCAAGGCGCGCTTTGACGAAGAGGCCAACATCAACTACGCCGAACGCCTCGAATCCGTGGGCGCGCAGGTGGTGTACGGCGTCGTGGGCCTGAAGACCCACGCCAAGATGATGCTCATCACGCGGCGGGAAGACGGCCGGCTCAAACGCTACGCCCACCTCTCCACCGGCAACTACAACCCCGGCACCGCCAGGCTCTACACCGACCTGAGCTACCTCACCGCCGACGACGCGCTCACCGCCGATCTGGAGCAGGTGTTCCTGCACCTGGCCAGTCAGAACCGGCTGCCCAAGCTGAACAAGGTGCTGATCGCCCCGTTTCACCTGCACAAGTCCATGCTGGACAAGGTGGAGGCCGCGGGTGCGGCCGCCAAGGCCGGCAAGGAAGCCCGCATCATCCTGAAGATGAATGCCCTGACCGATGAGCCGCTGGCCCGGGCGCTGGCCGCGGCCTCGCAACACGGTGTCCGGATCGACATCATTGCGCGTGGCGCCTGCATCCTGCCCGCACAGGTGCCGGGCCTGACCGACAACGTGCGGGTGCGCTCGGTGATCGGCCGGTTGCTGGAACATTCACGGGTGTTCTATTTCCGTACCGACGAGGTCGAAGAGCTCTGGCTGTCCAGCGCCGACTGGATGAACCGCAACATGCTGCGCCGGGTGGAACTGGCCTGGCCCGTGACCGACAGCGCGCTGCGCCACCGCATCATGGACGAGTGCCTGTCGGCCTGTCTGCACGACACCAAGGATGCCTGGCTGCTGCAGCCGGACGGCCGGTACGTGCCGGCCGCCATGCTCGCTGGCGCCAAGGGACGCAGTGCGGTGCCGCAGTCGGCACAGGCCAGCCTGATGGCGCGTTACGGCAGCAAGGGCTGAAACAGGAAAGGGCCAGGCTGTGGATCTGATCCTCTGGCGGCACGCCGAAGCCCACGATCACCCCGACCTGGTCAACGGCCAGCAGGGCGACCCACTCGACCTCGCGCGCCGCCTGACACCGCGGGGCGACAAGCAGGCCGCCCGCATGGCCGCCTGGCTCGACCGCCAGTTGCCCGACGGTGCCCGCATCTACGCCAGCCCCGCGGCGCGGGCGGAACAGACGGCGCTGGCGCTGGGGCGCAAGCTCAAGCTGCGCGACGAACTCGCACCGGACGGCGACCCGCTTGCATTGCTGGAGCTGGTGCAATGGCCCAATGGCAAATCGCCGGTGGTGGTGGTGGGTCACCAGCCGATGCTGGGCAGCGTGATCGCGCGCCTGCTCGGCTTGCCGGAAGAGTACTGCCCGATGAAGAAGGGGGCGCTCTGGTGGCTGCGCAGCCGGGAGCGCAACGGTGCACTTCAGACGGTGCTGGTCACGGTGCAGACGCCCGAACTGATTTGATCGTCTGCGAGACAGGGTTCAGCGCACCGTTCAGGGTGCGCTGAAACATCAGGCGCTGGTTGTGGCGGCAGGCTTGACCACAGCGGCGGCCTGCTTGGCGGGCACAGCGGCTTTGGTGGGTGCGGAGGCCTTGGGCTTCACTGCGACCGGCTTGCGCGCTACCGGGGCAGCGGCCTTTTTGGCGACCACTTTCTTTTCAACCGCCTTGGGCGCCACCTTGGCAGCCGGCTCGACCTTGGTTGCGGGTTTCGCCGCCTTCTTCAGGGTCACTTTGGCGGCAGGCTTGGCCACCACTGCAGGTTTGGCTGCAGAGGCAGCCGCCTTGGACGGCGTCACTTCGGCGCTGGGGCGGCCGGTCTTCAGGGTGGGCACGGCGGCAACAGCGGTCTTGAAGGCCGCATCGCTCATGCCCTTGAGCACCATCAGGCCGGCGCGCAGGAGCTCGCTCTTCTTGACGCTGGTGCCCATGCCGATGGCCCGGATCTTGAGAACGTCGATGGTGGCGTACTCGGCCTTGGGGATCGTGAAACTGTCGCGGACCAGTTTGCTGGATTTGCCGGTGTTCTTGGATGCCATGAATTTTCCTTTTGAGTTAAACGGTATAAACCGTTTATACCAAAAAATCAGGCCGTCTTTTCCAGCCCAGAACCCGCCCGCTTCAGGCCCGGGCCATGAAACCGGCCAACGCCCGCGCCGTGCCGAGGGCGGCGGTTCGCAGTTCTTCCAGCGCCTGGGCGTCCACCGTGCGGTCGCGCGCCGCCTGTTCGATCTGTGCGCAGGCAACCCCCAGCGCCGTGGCCCCCACGTTGTCGGCGCCTCCCTTGAGTCGGTGCGCGGTGTCCTGCAGATCCTTGAAGCGGGACTGCGCTGCGGCCTGTTGGATGGCATCGCAACCGGCAGACAGGGTCTGCAGGAATTCGCTGAATATGTCGCGGCTCAACGTGCCCGCCGCATCGTCGCATTCGGCCAGTTCCGCCCAGCGCCCGACGTCCAGCCAGGCTGGATCGGGCGCAGCCAGGAGTGTGGCCGGAGCGGACAGTGCAACGGTTGTGGACGGCGCCGGGTTGGCCGCCGGTGTCCAGCGGTGCAGGGCGGCGGCGAGGCGTTCAAGCTCCAACGGTTTGGGCAGGTAGTCCGACATGCCCGCGTCCAGGCAACGCTGGCGGTCTTCACCCAGCGTTGAGGCGGAGATGCCGATCAACACCGGCGCGATGTTGCCCAGCTGTGCCCGGATGGCCTGCGCGGTGGCCTGGCCGTCCATGCCGGGCATGTGGCTGTCGAGCAGCACCAGGGCAAACGGCTGCTGCGCGGCCTGCGCGCTGGTGAGGGCCTGCAGCGCTGCGGCGCCATTGCTGACGCTGTGGTGGGGATAGCCCAGCCGGGCCAGCATGGCCGCGGCCACCTTGAGGTTGACCGGGTTGTCATCGACCACCAGCACACGGTGGGGCTGGATGTGGTGCGGCAGGGTGGTGGTCGCGGGTGCGCGCACCAGCGCGGGATCGGCGGCCACGCAGCGGACCGAAAAACGGAAGGTGGAGCCCGTGCCGGGGGCGCTGATCACGCTGATCTGCCCACCCATCATCTCGACCAGGTGTTTGCAGATCATCAGTCCGAGGCCGGTGCCTCCGTAGACGCGGGTCGTGGATGTGTCGCCCTGGGCGAAGGGCTGGAACAGGTCGGGCAGGCGCTCGGGCGGGATGCCGACGCCGGTGTCGGTGACGCTGAAACACAGCTGTGGCGGCGTTTGCGTCTGGTCCATCCACCCGCGCAGTTCGACCTCGCCGTGGTCGGTGAACTTGATGGCGTTGGACAACAGGTTGAGCAGGATCTGGCGCAGGCGGACCACGTCGCCGATCATGGCCGCAGGCACTTCGGGCGCGATCTGGATGGCCAGATGCAGGCCTTTCTCTTGCGCCTTGAGACGCATGATGCCGGTGGCGTGGCCGATGGCGGCGCGCACGTCCATCGGTGCCTGTTCCAGGTGCAGGCGCCCGGATTCGATCTTGGAGAAATCCAGGATGTCGTCCACCACGGCGAGCAACTGGTCGCTCGACACCTTCAGCACACCGAGCAGCTCCTGCTGGGTCGTTGTGAGCGGCGATTCGCTGAGCAGTTCGCTCATGCCGACCACGCCGTGCAGCGGGGTGCGGATTTCGTGGCTCATCACCGCGAGGAAACCCGCCTTGGCCTTCACCGCCGCGAGCGCTTCTTCGCGCGAAGCGGCGAGTTCGGCGGTGCGCAGGCTGACGCGGGCTTCCAGCATCTGGGCGGCATCGCGCAGGGCTTCGTTTTTCTGTTCAATTTCCGCGTTGTAGGCCTGCAGCTGGACCGCGCTGTCGTGCATGACCTGCGACAGGTTGTGCACCTCGCGAAACCGGGTGAACCGCTGCACCGGCGGCACGTCGCCCGAGCCCAGGCGCAGGGCCGAGGTGTTGAGTCGACGGAACTGGACCGAGAGCCGGCGGGCCACGGTGTACGCCACCAGGGCGCTCACCCCGATCAGCGCGGCCATCGCCATCAGCGCCCATTGCCGGGCCTGCGTGACCTGGTGGGTGAAGTCCTGCTCGGGCGCGACCACGATGAGCTGCCAGTCGAGGTTGTATTTTTTGCCGAAGGGCCGCTGCAGGGCCATCAGCCGGTTGTTGGTCAGACCGAGCCGCTGCAGCCAGTCCTGCCGGGTTTCCAGCCGCACCAGACCGGGCCGGGTGCGCTGGTCTTGCTGGAAGCGCGCCTGGAGCTGGCTGTAGGAGGCGCGCACCAGCGCGTCCTGGCTTTGTGTCGGGGTGATGCGCTGTTGTTTGCCGGCGACCAGGTGGTGAAGCGCTTCTTCGCCCGAACTGGCCACCATCAGGCCCTGCGCGTCGACGAGGTAGGTCACGGCGTTGTCGCTCACGCGGGTGCTGCGGATCAGGTCGGTCAGCCGCGCCAGGCTCATGTCCACCGCCATCACGCCGAGCAGGGTTTTCTGGTCGACGTCATAGATCGGCTGCGCCAGGGTCAGGTCGAACTGGTCCTTGACCGCCGAGCGGTAGACGTTGGTGAACACGCGCTGGCCGGTATTGGCCGCCAGCTGGTACCAGGGTCGGCGGCGCGGGTCGTAGACGGTGGCTTCGGTCTTGACGAGTTGGCTGCGGTCACCCGGTTGCGCGATCAGGAAGTGCCGCCGGCCGCTCTCGCCGGGCCGGATGGTGCGCACGATGAAACCCGCCTCTTCGCGTTCCAGGCCGAAGAAACTGCCGTCTTCGGTGCCGAAATACAGGTAGGGCACGTTGGCCGACTGCTGCGTGAGCGCGTGGGCCATCAGCTCGAACGCGGGGGTGTCCTTCAGCCAGTTGCGCGTGCGTTCGGCCTCGGCGCCGCTGGTCACGAAAGGCGGCACCAGCGCGTTGACCACGGTGTGCGATTCGCCGAGATGGGCCAGCGCGCCCACGTCCACGCGGTGGGCCGCCTGGCTCATGGCGTTTTCGGCCAGGGTGTCGATGGCCTGCGCGCTGTTGGACGAGAGCAGCCACGACACCAGCAAAGCCGGCACCAGCGCGGCCAGCACCAGCGCCGCGATCAGGGCAGGGCCGAGCGAGAGCCGACGGCGGTGGGCGTGGGTCGTGGGCACGGTGGCGGGCCAGGGCAGGGGGTCAGAAAGGCAGCGGTTCCACGGCACAAACGTCCATGGGTTCGCTGCGGTGGGGCAGTGTGAGCAGGTAGCGGGCCACCGGCCGGACGGCGCCGGTGATGCTGCGCAACACCGGGATCGAAACCGTGATGGCGCCGTGTTCGGACGGCGCGTGGCGTTGCATGGCCATGGCGTCCACCACGGCTTCGCCCACCGGGATCAGCTGCCGGCTGCCGCCGAGCAGGCCATCCAGTTGCATCATGGCCACCGGCCCCCCGTGCAGCGCGATGCCCACCTCGAACGGCGGCAGTCGGCGGCCGGGAAACTGCGCCTGCACGAAGTCGGCCATGCTGGCGGCGGCGTTGCGCAGGCCCAGCGCGGCCTTGGCCGCCCGCAGGCTGTGGGGCGCGCTCCTGGCCGCATTCACCCCGTCGGCAAAGATGCCGAGCACGCCTTCACCCACGAACTGCATGGCGCTGGCGCCAAACAGGTGGACGGTGTCGCCACTGTTTTCGTAGAAACGTTTGAGCATCCGGCCGAGTTCGGCCGGGTCCAGTGCAGCCAACCAGTGCGGGTAATGCCGGATGTCGGCGAACAGCACGGTGGCCTCGGGGTAGTTGAGGGCCTGTTGGCCGCGCGTGTCGCCAGGCCACTGTTCGCTGAGCTCGCGCGCGAGCCGCTTCTCGTATTGTTCATGCAGGTCCCAGGCCTGCTCCTCAAGGGCCTCGGACAGGGCCTTCTGCAGGTGCATGTCCTGCACGGCGGTGCGCAGGTTCTGCCGGTTGAACTGGGCCTGCACCGCCTCGATCAGCTCCTTGGGTCGCAGAGGTTTGGTGAGGTAGTCGTCGGCACCCAGGAGCATGCCCTGGCGCATGTCGCGCCGCTCCTGCAGCGAGGTCAGCAGGATCAGCGGTGTCTGGCCGAGTCGCGGGTGTTCACGCAAATGCTGCAAAAGGTCAAATCCGCTCATGCACGGCATGTTCACGTCGCTGACGATCAGGTCGGGCTGGTGTTCCTGGATCAGGCGCCAGGCGGCGAGGCCGTTGCTGGCTTCGAGCACATCGTGGCTCTGGTTTTTCAGCACCACGCTGATGAGTTTGAGTGTTCCGCCATCGTCTTCCGCAACCACTATCAAGGCCATCGCTGTGCTGTCTCCGAGTACACATGGAATCGGCCATCGTAGACCGGCCGGTCCGGCTTTCGGCTTCGCCCGGCGTGCTGGCGGGTGACTCCGTGACGGATTGCCTGTGGGCGTGCGCCGGGGTCAGCGAAGATCGGCGCTGAATTTCCAGGCGGTTTTCTGCCAGGCCAGCACTTCTTCACCCAGCAGCCAGGCCGACTGCGGGTAGCGACGCGACCAGCCCGGGTTGGTCGCCAGCTTGAAGGCACCCGATTTGTAGCTGAGCTTGACCGACTGGTGCTCCGGCGTCTGGCGGGCATGGCAGAGCAGCACCGCGAGGCGCAGGCTCATGAGCTGCTTGGCGAACAGCTCGTCTTCCAGCGACTGCTCCAGCTTGCGCAGCTTGCCGCGCTGACCGAGCACCAGCTGGCTCATGCGGTGCAGCTCCGGAAAAGAGAAACCCGGTGCGTCCACGTTGTCCAGGATGTAGGCGCCGTGGTGGTACGAGCGGTCGTGCGAGATGTGGGTGCCGATCTCGTGCAGGCGGGCTGCCCAGGCGAGCTTTTGCGAATAGCGATCGTTGGGCGTGTCGGCAGCCGCGATCTGGGCGAACAGGGCCGTGCTCACCGTGCTCACGCGCTGCGCCTGCACTTCGTCGATGGAGAAGCGCTCAGCCAGCCAGCGCACCGTGCGCTCGCGCACGTCGCCCTCGTGGGACTCGCGGTCGATCAGGTCGTAGAGCGCGCCCTGGCGCAAGGCGCCTTGCGCGGGCAGCATCTGCTGGATGTCGAACAGGTCGAAGATCGCGCGCAGCACGCTCACGCCGCCGCCGAGCACGGCCCGGCGGTCGTCCTTCATGCCTTCGACACGCAGGTTGTCGACGTTGCCGGCCTTGATCAGCTTGTCCACCAGCCAGTCCAGCCCCGAACGGGTGATCACACCCGAAGCCCAGCCGTTGGCCGCCAGAATGTCGGCGACCGATCCCACGGTGCCCGAGGACCCGTAGGACACTGTCCATTCGGAGGGCGGAAAGGTGTCGAGTGCTTCGTCGAGCACCGCCTTGGCCGCGACCTCGGCGGTCTTGAAGGCCACCGCCGTGAGCTGGCCGCGAGGAAAGTACTTGGTCGACCAGGCCACGCTGCCCAGCCGGTACGACTCCATCTTGCGGGCCTCGTAACCCTGGCCCAGGATCATCTCGGTCGAGCGCCCGCCGATGTCCACGACCAGGCGTTTTTCTTCGGATTGCGGCAGCAGGCGCGAGACACCCTGGTAAATCAGGCGCGCTTCTTCGTGGCCGGACACCACCTCGATGGCAAATCCCAGGATGGACTGCGCCTTGCGCATGAACTCGTCGCGGTTCCTGGCCTCGCGCAGGGTCTGCGTGGCGACGGCCCGGACCTGTTGTTTCTTGAAGCCGTGCAGGCGCTCGGCGAAGCGGGCCAGACAGTCCCAGCCGCGCTGCATGGCGGCTTCGCTCAACACCTTGTTCTCGTCCAGGCCGCTGCCCTGGCGCACGGTTTCCTTGATGTATTCGACGCGTTCGATGTGGCCTGAGTGGAAACGGCCGATTTCCAGCCGGAAGCTGTTGGAGCCGAGGTCGATCGCGGCGAGGAGGGTTCCGTTTTGCATGTTGCGTCAGAGCCGCGCCGGTGGCGGGTCTGGAAGTTCGGGTTCAGTGGGACAGCCGGGATTGTGACGCATCGCGGCGCGGCGCCGCCGTCGCTGCGGCACGAGCTTTGGCCCTCGTTTGAAACCCGCGTCCTTTCCCGGTACGCTAGCGGCTTTGCAGCGATGCCATGAAACAACTTGTGTCTGTCTGGACCCGTCACGAGCCCGAACTGCGCGGCTGGTTGCGCGCGCGTGCGCCGGTGGCGAGCGAGGTGGAAGACATCCTCCAGGACAGCTTCATCAAGGCCCTGCGCCAGGGCGATCGTTTCCAGGACGTGGAACAGCCACGTGCCTGGCTGTTCGAGATCACCCGCAACACCCTGATCGACCGGCTCAGGGCGCACCAGCCGCTGGCACCCTTGCCCCCGGACTGGGAAGATATACCGGACGAGCCGCCGCAGCTGGCGGCGGTCGATTCTCTGGTGGCCTGCTTGCCGCGTGTGCTGTCGGAACTGGATACCAGGGACCGCGAGGCCATTGAACTGTGCGACCTGCAGGGCCTGCCGCAGGCCGAGTTTGCACGCCTCAAGGGTTTGACATTGTCCGCGGCCAAGTCGCGCGTGCAGCGCGCCCGCCAGCGCATGCGCGAACGCATGGCGCTGGGCTGCCAGGTGTCGTTCGACCCGGGCGGGCGCGTGTCGGATTTTGTACCCCGGCCGCCGTTGTCGGCGGCGACACCAGACCCCACAAGTGCCGCCCGCGCATCACCCATTCCCAGCAACACCCCATGAAAACACCTGCCAGCGCACCAGCAACCCACCCGGCGGATGCAGACAGCCGCTGGACCCGCCGCGACTGGCTGCGCGCCAGCGGTGCCACCGGCCTGCTCGCGGGCATGAGCCTGCCCACCCTGGCCCAGCCCGTTTCGGCCGCGGCCGAGGAGGCCAAGGCGCCGCCCTTGCCGGCGCTGGGCTCGCCGCTGGCACTGCCACGCATAGCGTTGCTGGACGGCACCGTCTACGAACCGTCCGCCAGCGCTGGCCAGCCGCTGCTGGTGTACTGGTGGTCCAGCACCTGCCCGTTCTGCGCGTTGCAAAGCCCCAGCATGGACCAGCTCTGGCAGAGCCAGAAGGCCCGGGGGCTGCAGATGGTGGCGCTGTCCATCGACAAGAAACCCGAGGATGCCGTGGCCTACCTGAAGAAGAAGGGCTACAGCTTCCCGGCCGCCTGGGCCAGCCCGGACTGGCGCAAGACCTTCCCCAAACCCCGGGGCTTGCCCATCACCCTGCTGCGCGGACGCGACGGCAAGCTGCTGCTGGCTGAAAAGGGCCAGATGTTTGCCGAGGACGTGGAGGCCATCGCCGCCCTGGTCTGAGCGGATGCGAAAAAATTTTCGCATCGACCTGCATCTTTTGTGCACTGGCCCCGTCTTCCGAGGCATGAGCACCCTCACCAACAACCTGATCCGCTGGCCGAAAAGGCAGCCGCTGGTTTTCCTGCTGACCGCTGCAGCCCTCTGGTGGGGGCTGTACCCGTTGCTGATCCCGTTTTCCGAAGCCATGGTCGCCGCGCTGCCCGTGGACCGGGCCAGCCAACTGGGCAGGTCATTGCAGTTTTTCTTCTACGACACGCCCAAGGTCCTGCTGCTGCTGACCGGCGTGGTGTTCGTCATGGGCATGGTGAACACGTATTTCACCCCCGAGCGCACCCGCGCGCTGCTGGCCGGACGCACGCCCGGTGTGGCCAACCTCATGGCATCGGCGCTGGGCGTGGTCACGCCGTTCTGCTCCTGCTCGTCGGTACCGCTGTTCATCGGCTTCGTGCAGGCCGGTGTGCCACTGGGCGTCACATTCTCTTTTCTGGTCACGGCGCCCATGGTGGACACGGTGGCCCTGACCATCCTGTTCTCGCTCTTCGGCTGGAAGATCGCCGCGCTCTACCTGGGCTTTGGCATGGCGCTGGGCGTGGTGGCCGGGCTGGTCATGGGGGCGCTCAAACAGGAGCGCTATCTGGAAGACTGGGTGCGCGGGATGCCCCAGGTGTCGGCCGATGTGGATCAGCAGCAGCTGTCGCTGGCCGACCGCATCGCCGCCGGCATGGCCTCGGTGCGCGAGATCGTGGGCAAGGTTTGGCCGTATGTGCTGGGCGGCATCGCGGTGGGTGCGGGCATCCACGGCTATGTGCCGCAGGACTTTCTGGTGTCCATCATGGGCAAGGATGCGGCCTGGTGGTCGGTGCCGTTGGCGGTAGTGATGGGTGTGCCCATGTACGCCAACACCGCGGGCATCCTGCCTGTGATCGAGGCGCTCACCGCCAAAGGTGCGGCCATGGGCTCGGCGCTGGCATTCATGATGAGCGTGGTGGCGCTGTCGCTGCCCGAAATGATCATTCTGCGCAAGGTGCTCAAGCTGCGCCTGATCGCCACTTTCGTCGCCATCGTGGCCACTGGCATCCTGGCCGTGGGCTTCATTTTCAACGCGATCCTCTGAATTTCAGTTCATTCACCCCACGGAGACAAGAAACCATGCGCATTCCCTTCACCTTCCTCCAGCACGGGCTGCTGGCCGGCGCTGCGGCCACCTTGGCGTGGTCCGCCCAGGCGGTGGAGATCGTCTTCAAACCCGTCGCCCCCAACGTGTACGCCCACGTCGGCGACACCGAAGGCCGCACCTACGAAAACGAAGCCATCAATGCCAACATCGGCCTGGTGGTCACGCCCGCCGGCGCGCTGCTGATCGACAGCGGCGCGAGTTTCCAGGGGGCGAAACAGATCGCCGAGGCGGCGAAGAAGGTCACGGCGCAGCCCATCCAGTGGGTCATCAACACCGGCGGCCAGGACCACCGCTGGCTGGGCAACGGCTACTTCATGGCGCAGGGCGCACAGATCATGGCGCACGCCGATGCCGAGGCCGACATGAGGGCCCGCGGGCCGGCGCACCTGAAGGCCAACGCACCCGTGCTGAAGGAAAAGATGGACGGCACTGAAATCGTGCTGCCCACCCGCTGGCTCAAGGATGCCGACACGACGCTGGACCTGGGTGGCGTGGCCGTGCAGGTGGTGCACCGCCAGGGGGGCCACACGCCGGGCGACAGCATGGTCTGGCTGCCGCAGAGTGGCGTGGTCTTCACGGGAGACGTGGTCTATGTGGACCGCATCCTGGGCCTGCACCCGGTGAGCAAGACCAAAACCTGGGTGGCGTCGTTCGAAGCGCTGGAGGCGCTGAACCCGAAGGTGGTGGTGCCGGGCCACGGCCGCGTGACCACGCTCGCGAAGGCGCAGGCCGACACCGGCAAGCTGCTCAAGTCCCTGCGCGCCCACATGGGCCAGGCGGTGGAGGCGGGTACCGACATGAGCACAGCGATCAAGAGCTTTGACGCCAGGCCGTACCAGCATCTCAAGCACGTGGAGGTCTGGCTGCCCCAGATCGCCAATCTCACCTATCTCGAAATGGAACAGGAGTAGATCGTGGACATCAAGGTACTCGGAACCGGCTGCACCAACTGCAGGAACACCATCGCCCTCATTGACCAGGTGGCGAAAGCCAAAGGCGTCGAAGTCCAGCTGGAGAAGGTGGAGGAGCTGCGTGACATCATGGGCTATGGCGTCATGAGCACGCCCGGCGTGGTGATCAATGGCCAGGTGGTGCACGCGGGTGGCGTGCCCAGCCGCGAGAAGATCGAGCAGTGGTTCAGCGCCTGAGGGCGCCGAACCCTGCTGCATGAAGCCAACCGCAGGGGTGGCGTCAAGTCGCGGGCGCATGCCGGGAGCTTCTGCCGGGTCTTGCCGCGGTGCTCGCTTGCCAAGCCCACGCGGGGTGGCATTCTTCTGGGGATGCAAAAAGGTTACCCTCTGAAAAGGGCGGCGCTTTGAAGCCAGGTCGTTGTCCGACCCATCCACGGCATTGTGCTCACCAGGAGGCATGACTTGACCGAAACCTCCACCAAGATGACGTTTCACGTGACCTCGCGCCGCGTGGATGCCCACGGCAGCCTTTCGCACTGCAAGAACGCCGAAATTGCACTCGACACCGACATGGCCGGCAATCCGGATGCCTTCAATCCCGCCGAGCTGCTGCTGGCCGCGCTGTCGGCCTGCATGATCAAGGGTATCGAGCGTGTTGTGCCGATCCTCAAGTTCGAGCTGCGCGGTGTGCAGGTGATCGTTGACGGGGTTCGGCAGGACGTGCCGCCCAGGATGGAAAGCATCCGCTATGAAATCGTGGTGGACACCGATGAATCTGACAGGCGCATTGACCTGCTGCACGACAACGTCAAAAAGTACGGCACCGTCTTCAACACCGTGGCGCCGGGTACCGATCTGAGTGGTGTGATGCGCCGCGCTTGAAAAAATCAAGAAACCTTGCAAACACAAACTCCATGAGCGCCGGACACGATCACAGCCACGCCCCTGCCAATTTCAACAAGGCCTTTGCCATCGGCATCGGGCTCAATCTGGCCTTCGTGGCGATCGAAGCGTTCTACGGCTGGAAAATCAATTCGCTGGCCCTGCTGGCGGATGCGGGGCACAACCTGAGCGATGTGGCCGGGTTGGTGCTGGCCTGGGGCGGTGCGCTGGCCGGCAAGCTGCGACCCAACCCCCGCCACACCTATGGATGGAAGCGCGGCAGCATCCTGGCGGCTTTTGCCAATGCCTTGCTGCTGCTCGTGGCCATGGGCGCGCTGGTCTGGGAAGCTGCGGGGCGCCTGATGTCACCCGATCCGCTGGTCGGCCATCAAGGCGTGACGATCATGGTGGTGGCGGGTGTGGGCATCGTGGTCAACACCGCCACCGCCTTGCTGTTCATGCGGGGACGCGAGAGCGACCTGAACATCCGCGGCGCTTTTCTGCACATGGCGGCCGATGCGCTGGTGTCGGCCGGTGTGGTGGTGGCCGGCGCGCTCACCCTGTGGATGGGCTGGGCATGGCTCGATCCGGTGGTCAGCCTGCTGATCGCCGCCGTGATAATCGTGGGTACCTGGAACCTCTTCCGGCAGTCCTTGCACCTGTTGTTTGATGGCGTACCAGACAGCGTGGACCCGCAGGCGGTGCACGACTACCTGGTGGGGCTGCCGGGCATCAGCCGCGTGCACGACCTGCACATCTGGGCCATGGACACGTCACAGGTGGCCATGACGGCCCATCTGGTGATGCCGCAGGGACATGCCGACGACGGGTTTCTGAAAGAGGCCACGGAGCAACTGCATCACCGCTTCGAGATCTCCCATGCCACATTGCAGGTGGTGAGCGCTCCGTTCACGGAGCCCTGCGGAGACTGGCCTGCAGCGTCGGACACGCCCCCTGCGCAACAGGGGCCTGTCCGCCATGTCCACGGTCATTGAGGGGCTGGAGTCACCGTAAAGTCAGGCGGACAACCACTTCTGGACTTCCGCCACTGTGGGAATGCGGCCGCTGCTGACCAGTTTTTCATTGACCACCAGGCCCGGCGTCGAGATGAGGTCGTAGGCCAAGATCTGCTGCATGTCGGTGACCTTGAGGAACTCGGCCTCGATGTGGCTGGCGGTGGCGGCTTCGCGGGCCACGGCTTCGAGCTTCTTGCAGTTGGCACAGCCGGAACCCAGGATCTTGACGGTCAACATGGTGTTTCTCCTTTGAAGGCATGAAAGGGATCAGGCGGCGACAACCATGCGTTGCCGCCGGCGCAACCAGCCCAGGGCAACGGCCAGGCCAGCCAGGCACGCGCCCATCACCGCAGCCAGTGACGTCCAGGCCGCACCGTCGACCCAGGCACCAAAGATCAGCCCCGCACAGACGCTGAACAGGGCCACCCAGCCCACGTAGGCCGCGGTCTTGGTCCGCCCGATCACCGCGACCACCATCAGCATGCTCTGCAGACTGAGTTCCGGGTCGGCCATCAGGTAGGCGAGCAGCGGGCCGGGGTGCATGCCCAGGTCCAGGAACATGCGGGCCACCGGCACCTCGACCAGCGTGGGGAAGTACATGAAGACACCGAAACCCACCGCCACCACGTTGGCCGTCAGGGTGTTGCTGCCGGCCAGTGTTTCTATCCACTCGGGGCGAATGAACTGTCGCACCATGCCGACCACGAACACGCCAACCACCAGCACGAGGAAGATCTGCTTCACGAAGCGCCAGGCCTCCCACAACCAGCTGCGCCAGTCGTCGGCAGGCAACTGCCGGGCGCAGGACCACACCGCCCACAGCGAGAGACCGACCGCCAGTGCCCGGCCGGTGAGGGCGATTTCCAGACCTTCTGGCGTGGGTGACAGGCGAAGAGCCGCCACCAACAGAGTGGTTGCCGCCAGGCCCAGCGCAACCCAGGTCCAGCTGTTGGCGCCTTCGATGATGTTCTCCATGCCTTTCCAGGCGGTGGCAGAGATCAGCAGCAACAAGCCGATCAGCACCGAGCCCTGGAAGCTCACACCTTCTTCGCCTTTGGCGGCGTCAAACGGCACCCAGCCGAACAGGGTTTCCTGCCATGGGAGAGCCCAGGACAGGGGCACAGTGAAGGTCCCCACGGTGCTGGTCAGCGGCCACAGCTTCAAAGTGCCGGCGATCAGCAGGGCCACCAGCGACAGCAGGACCCCCAGGGCAGCCGGGGCGATGCTGGCCTGCGCCGCAAAGAGTGTGTCGGTCTGCGCGTCGTGGCTCGCATCGTCGCGCCAGAACACCAGCGCCATCAGGATGCCGATGCCGATGCCGAACATCAGGCAGAACACCACGCGCGCGGCGGCAAATTCGGGTCCGAGGATGCTGCCGGTGTAGGCCAGCGCCATGATGTTGCCGGCCGGCGCAAAGAAGAGAAAGGTCATGGCGGGACCGATGCCGGCGCCCTTGCGGTAAATGCCCGCGAACAAGGGCACGATGGTGCAGGAGCACACCGCCAGCAACGACCCGGCCGCCGCTGCTGCAGGGTAGGAGACATAGGCCGGCGTGCTGCGCCCCAGCCAGCGCGTGATGCTGGCCTTGGGTATCAGGGCTGCCATGGCGCCCGCGATGAAAAACGCGGGAAGCAGACACAGCAACACGTGAGCGGCGAGGTAGGCCGCCAGACTGCCGGCGCCACCGATCAACAACTTCAACACGAGTTCCATAGGCGTCTTTCGTGTGCATACCGGGTTCATTATCGACATCCGGCACCGCACGGTCACCCGCCATTGCGCCTTGATTGAGGCGGATCAACGGCTTTGACACACCACGCCCTGGCATCAACCACGGCTTCTCCAGCTTCCTTGATGGTCAATCGTGACGCTGCCCATGCTGGGCTCCGGTCGGTTTGGGTCGTTCAGCGGCGGCATGGTGCGGCAAGGCGCTGCTTCCAAAACGGATTTGTGACTGTCACAGGCTTGTCACATTGCCCCTCTAGAGTCCCGGTTGTGGATTTTCTTTCCCCAACACAGAGGACACTCATGAACACCAAACGCACCCTTCTGAAGACCGTCGCCGCTGCCGCACTGGCCACCATGGCCATGGGCAACGCCTTCGCAGCCGACATCACGGGCGCTGGCGCCACGTTCCCGTTCCCGGTCTACGCCAAGTGGGCCGAGGCCTACAAGAAAGAAACCGGTACCGGCCTGAACTACCAGTCGATCGGTTCGTCGGGCGGTCTGAAGCAGATCCGCGCCAAGACCGTGACCTTCGGTGCTTCCGATGCGCCGGTCAAGGGCGAAGACCTGGACAAGGACGGCATGATCCAGTTCCCCGCCATCATCGGTGGCACCGTGCCCGTGATCAACCTGGAAGGCTTCAAGCCGGGCGAACTGCGCGTGACCGGCCCCGTCCTGGCCGACATGTTCCTGGGCAACATCACCAAGTGGAACGATGCCAAGCTGGTCGCCCTGAACCCCGGCAAGAGCCTGCCTGACCAAGGCATCACCATCGTGCACCGCGCCGACGGTTCGGGCACCACCTTCAACTGGACCGACTACCTGACCGCGGTCAGCAAGGACTGGGCCGACAAGGTGGGCAAGGGCGCTGCCGTCAAGTGGCCTGCCGCCTCGTCCGTGGGTGGCAAGGGCAACGAAGGCGTGGCCGCCAACGTGAACCGCGTCAAGGGTGCGCTGGGCTACGTGGAATACGCCTACGTGAAGAAGAACAACATGAACTTCATGCAGCTGCAGAACGCCGATGGCAAGTACGTCAGCCCCGATGACACCGCCTTCGCAGCCGCCGCCGCCAGCGCCGACTGGTTCAGCGTGCCCGGCATGGGCATCTCCATGGTCAATGCCAAAGGTGCCGCCAGCTGGCCCGTGTCCACCGCATCGTTCATCCTGATGTACAAGCAGCCCGAAGACAAAGTGGCTTCCGCCGAAGCGCTCAAGTTCTTCGACTGGGCGTTCAAGAGCGGCAAGCAGATGGCGGCGGACCTCGACTACGTGGCCCTGCCTGACAGCCTGACTGCGCAGATCCGCTCCAAGGTCTGGTCGCAGGTCGCCAAGTAAGTTGCGTTGACCCGTGTCATGCGCCGGCTGGCCCCCAGTGCCTGCCGGCGCATGACACATATCAGTGAACGAGAGTAACCTGACGGGAGTCAACATGAACGTGGGTACCACCATGAGTTCGCAACCAGTGTCCCTTGAAACGGGCAGCGCCACCATGGTGTCGATCGCCAGGCGGCAACGGCTCCAGGATGTCTTTTTCCACCGCATCACGCAGTCGTTCTCGCTGCTGGTGCTGATCGCCCTGATGGGCATCATCGTTTCCCTGTTCATCAATGCCTGGCCGGCGTTCCAGAAGTTCGGTGTGAACTTCATCTGGTACGTCGAGTGGGACATCATCAACGAAGAATTTGGTGCCGCGATCGCGATCGTCGGCACCCTGGCCAGCGCGGGCATTGCGCTCTTGATCGCCGTGCCGCTGGCTTTTGGCATCGCGCTGTTCCTCACCGAAACCTGTCCCGCCTGGCTGCGTCGCCCGCTGGGCACGGCGGTGGAGCTGCTGGCCGCTGTGCCATCCATCATTTACGGCATGTTCGGCCTGTTCGTGTTTGCGCCGCTGTTCGCCGACCATGTTCAGGTGCCGCTGCAGAACGTGCTCGGTGGCATGCCGCTGATCGGTTTCCTGTTCGGCGGCAGCACCAATGGCTTCGGCATCCTGGCCGCGGGCATCGTGCTCGCCTTCATGGTGCTGCCCTTCGTGGCCGCGGTGATGCGCGACGTGTTCGAGATCGTGCCCCCCATCCTGCGCGAATCGGCCTACGGGCTGGGCTGCACGACCTGGGAAGTGGTGCGCAAGGTCGTGCTGCCATACACGCAAAAAGGCGTGGTGGGCGGTGTGATGTTGGGCCTCGGTCGCGCGCTGGGCGAGACCATGGCCGTCACCTTCGTGATCGGCAACGCCAACCGCATGCCCACTTCGCTCTTCTCGCCGGGCACGTCGATCGCATCGACGCTGGCCAATGAGTTCGGCGAGGCCGCCGACTTCCACATCTCCGCGCTCTTCGCGCTGGGCTTCCTGCTGTTTGTCATCACCTTCATCGTGCTCGGCCTGGCCAAGTGGATGCTCGTGCGGGCTGAAAGGGCCAAGGGCCTCTGATTCCCACAACGAAAGACACCAACATGGACTTCAACCAATCGCTCTACCGCCAGCGCCGCTGGTCCAACGCTGTCGGCCTGACCCTCTCGATGGGCTCGATGGCACTGGGCCTGACCGTGCTGCTGTGGATTCTGTTCGTGCTGTTCAGCAACGGCTTTGCCGCGCTGGACTGGAACATGTTCACCCAGTCCACGCCAGCGCCCGGCACCGAAGGCGGGGGCCTGGCCAACGCCATCGTGGGCAGCCTGCTGATGGTGGGCTTCTCCGTGCTGGTGTCGACACCCATCGGCATCTTCGCCGGCGTGTACCTGGCCGAATACGGCGATGAGAGCAGGACCGCCGAGGTGACCCGCTTCGTGACCGACATCATGCTGTCGGCCCCTTCCATCGTGCTGGGCCTGTTCGTCTACGCCATCGCGGTGGCCACCATGGGCACCTTCTCGGGCTGGGCCGGCACGCTGGCGCTGTCGCTGATCGCGGTGCCGGTGGTCGTTCGCACGACCGAGAACATGCTGCGCCTGGTGCCCGGCAGCCTGCGCGAAGCGGCCTTTGCCCTGGGCGCGCCGCGCTGGAAAGTGGCGACCCTGGTCACGCTGCGCGCGGCCAAGAGCGGTGTCATGACCGGTCTGCTGCTGGCCGTGGCCCGCATCAGCGGCGAAACCGCGCCGCTGCTCTTCACCGCGCTGAACAACCAGTTTTTCAGCACCGACATGAGCAAGCCCATGGCCAACCTGCCTGTCGTGATCTTCCAGTTCGCCATGAGCCCTTACGACAACTGGATCCGCCTGGCCTGGGGCGGCGCGCTGCTCATCACCCTGTCCGTCCTGCTGCTCAACATCGTTGCGCGCGTGTTCCTGCGCGAGAAGACGCCAGGCTGAGCGCACGCCCTGCGCCACGCCGTCATCTCATCAATTTTCCGGATCCGACCCATGACCGAAACCGCTGCATCCTCCAAAAACGCCCTTGAGTTGCGCAACCTGAACTTCTTCTACGGCAAGTTCCAGGGCCTCAAGGGGGTCAACATGAACATCGAAGAGCGCAAGGTCACGGCCTTCATCGGCCCGTCGGGCTGCGGCAAGTCCACGCTCCTGCGCACCCTCAACCGCATGTACAGCCTGTACCCCGGACAGCGCGCCGAGGGCGAGATCAACTTCTACGGACAGAACATCCTCGACGACAAGCAGGACATCAACCTGCTGCGCGCGCGCATCGGCATGGTGTTCCAGAAGCCCACACCGTTCCCGATGTCGATCTACGACAACATCGCCTTTGGTGTGAAGCTCTACGAAAATCTCAGCAAGAGCGAGATGGACGACCGCGTCGAATGGGCGCTGTCCAAGGCCGCCTTGTGGGGCGAGGTGAAGGACAAGCTCAACCAGAGCGGCCTGTCACTCTCCGGCGGCCAGCAGCAGCGTCTGTGCATCGCACGCAGCGTGGCGGTCAAGCCATCGGTGCTGCTGCTCGACGAGCCCACCTCGGCACTCGACCCGATCTCCACCGGCAAGGTCGAGGAACTGGTGCACGAACTCAAGCAGGACTACACCATCGCCATCGTGACGCACAACATGCAGCAGGCCGCCCGCTGCAGCGACTACACCGCCTACATGTACCTGGGCGAGCTGATTGAATTCGGCTCCACCGAACAGATCTTCTTCAAGCCGACCAAGACGGAGACCGAAGACTACATCACCGGCCGTTTCGGCTGACCCTGTTCCAGCTTCCTCCGTTTCGTTTCTCTCATTCATTGCCCCCGCGGGGGGCGCAGGCTGGCCGCAAGGCCGCCTTTCAGGAGACCTTCATGGGCGACAAACACATCTCCAGCCAGTTCGACGCCGAGCTGAACTCCATCTCCACCCATGTGCTGGAGATGGGCGGCCTGGTCGAGTCCCAGCTGCATCAGGCGGTCTACGCGCTGATCCACATGAGCCTGGAGACGGCCGAGCAGGTGCTCGAAGCCGAAAACCGCATCAACCAGATGGAAGTGAACATCGATCACGAGATCATTTCCACCATCGGCCGTCGCCAGCCCACGGCGCGCGACCTGCGCTTCCTGATGGCGATCTCGCGCACGACGCAGAACCTGGAGCGCGCGGGCGATGAGGTGGCCCGCATCGCGCGCATGGTCAAATCCATCATCGAAAGCGGCTCGCCGCGCTCGTTGCCGGTGTCGGAGTTGCGACTGGCCGCCGATCTCGCCGCGGGCATGCTGCGCAAGACGCTGGACTCGTTCGCCCGCCTGGACACGACCATGGCCCTGGCGATCATGAAAGACGACAATGCCATCGACCTGGAGTACGACGGCTTCCTGCGCAAGCTGATCACCTACATGATGGAAGATCCCCGCACCATTTCACCGAGCCTGAACCTGCTGTTCCTGGCCAAGTCGCTGGAGCGTGTGGGCGACCACGCGAAGAACATCGCCGAACAGATCATCTTCGTGGTCAAGGGTGAAGACGTGCGCCACACCTCCATGGACAAAGTGGAGTCGGTGGTCGGATGAACACAAGGGTTTCAGCATGAGAAAACTGCCACGCGTGCTCGTCGTGGAAGACGAACCGGCGATCGCCGAGCTGATCGCCGTCAACCTGCGACACAACGGTTTTGCGCCCACGGTTGTTTTTGACGGCGCGGCGGCGCAGCGCGAAGTCGACGCGGTGCTGCCCGACGTCATTCTGCTCGACTGGATGTTGCCGGGCGAGAGCGGCGCTTCACTGGCGCGCCAGTGGCGCAAGCACGAGCGCACCAAGACCGTTCCGATCCTGATGCTCACCGCGCGCAGCGACGAGTCGGACAAGGTCCAGGGTCTCGACGCAGGCGCCGACGACTACATCACCAAGCCGTTTTCCACCCAGGAACTGCTCGCGCGCATCCGCGCCGTGCTGCGCCGCCGTGCACCCGAGATCGTCAACGACTCGGTACAGGTGGGCGAGCTCGCGCTGGACGCCGGCACCTACCGCATCACCTTCCGGGGCAAGGAACTCAAGGTCGGACCGACCGAGTTCAAGCTGCTGCACTACCTCATGAAACACGCGGAACGGGTGCACACGCGTGGTACGCTGCTCGACAAGATATGGGGGGACCATGTCTTTATCGAGGAGCGAACCGTGGACGTGCATGTCAAGCGTTTGAGGGAATCACTGGGTGAGGCCGCCGGCATGGTGGAGACGGTGCGTGGCGCCGGCTACCGCCTCACGGCCATCAACAACACCGGACGTCCGGCGCAAGGCACCTCCATTTCCGCCGCATGATCCGGCGCTCCGTCGAACTGCTGCTCCTGGTGGCGCTGGGGGCGGTGTGGGGCTGGACGCAGGACGCCGCGGGCTGGTCGTTCATGGGCGCCTTGCTGGGTGCGCTGGGCTGGAGCGTGTTCGATGGCTTGCGTGCACGCCGTCTGCTCAACTGGCTCAACAAGGCCGACGTGGCCCGCACGCCGGGCCTCTCGGGCCTCTGGGGCGAATTGCTGGACCGCAACCGCAAACTGATCAAGAAGCTGGAGAAGAAGGCCAGCAACAGCGATGCCCGGCTGGAAGATTTCCTCGCCGCCATCCAGGCTTCTCCCAACGGTGTGGTTCTGCTCGATTCGGCGGGCCGCATCGAATGGTCCAACCTCACGGCCGCCAACCACCTCGGCTTTGATCCGCAGCGCGACCTGGGCCAGTATGTGCGCAACATGGTGCGCGCACCGGCCTTCATGTCTTACCTCGCCGAAGGCGATTTCGGCCACGAAATCCAGATCGACGGTCCGGGCCCCCGCCCGTCACAGCCGACCCGGATTTCGCTGCAGATCCACCCCTACGGCAAAAAGCGCAAGCTCATGATCACGCGCGACGTGACCGCGGTGCAGCTGGCCGAGGCCATGCGCCGCGACTTCGTGGCGAATGTCTCGCACGAAATCCGGACCCCCTTGACGGTGCTCAGCGGTTTCGTCGAAACCATGCAGAGCCTGTCGCTGGAAGAGTCCGAGCGCATCACCTACCTGGGGCTGATGAGCCAGCAGGCGCACCGCATGCAGACGCTGGTGAGCGATCTGCTGACACTGTCGCGCCTGGAAGGCAGCCCGGCGCCCGGGCCGGGTGAATGGATCGATGGCGACGAACTGCTGGGCCACGTGTTGCAGGAGGCCCGCGGGTTGACGGCGGTGATTTCAGACCCGCCCCATGAGATCGTGCAGTCCTCGGCGGCCGGACTCTGGGTGTCGGGTGCCAAGACCGAACTGCTGAGCGCCATGTCGAACCTGCTGAGCAATGCGGTGCGCTACACGCCGGGTGGCGGACGGATCGAGGCGGGCTGGCGGCTGCGCGAAGACGGCTGGGGCGAGTTCTTTGTCAACGACACCGGGCCCGGCATCGCTGCCGAGCACATCCCTCGCCTGACCGAACGCTTTTACCGCGTGGACCGCAGCCGTTCGCGCGAGACCGGTGGTACCGGTCTGGGGCTGGCCATCGTGAAACACGTGGCCCAGCGCCATGGCGGGCAGATCGACGTGCGCAGCGTCGTGGGCCAGGGCTCCACCTTTGTGATCGCCTTGCCGCCGGTGCGCGTGCGCGAGCACGCAGTCAACTGAACCCCGTTCAGTTGGCCACGCGGCGGTAGACCAACAGACGTTCCTTGCGGTCGCTCAGGCGGCTGACGCTGGCCCTGAACGCCCAATGGGTCAGTTGCACACGCTGGTCCAGCGTGGGTTGGCTCTCCGGCGAAACCACCATGCTGCGGCAGCGAGCGGTGAGACTGACATCCTCAAGACTGCGCACCAGCTGGAGGCCGCCCTGGTACTGCAGCGCGGCAATCTGGGCCTGGGACAGCCCGTCCACCAGCACACAGCTGCCGGTGGGCACCAGGCGCGCGATGCTGCGCGAAACGGGCCCGTAGCTGCGTGCAAAGTCCAGCAGCGGCAGCCACAGCGACATCAGCAGCAACCAGCACAGTGTGGCACCCGCCGCGGGCAGCACCAGGCTCTTCCAGATCGCCTGCCGGTTTCTTCCGACGCGCCACACCACCAGCCAGACCCACGCCACCGTGGCCAGCAGGCCGGCCAGGAAAAGCAGCAGGGAAAACTCGGGCACGAAACCGGGCGCCAGGCGTGCCACGTTCGCGGCGGGTTTCGCCGGAATGCCGGTTTGCATGGCCAGCCAGATCACCCAGATCGCCAGCGCACAGATCGTGAAGAAGATCAATGTGAACCAGTCGATCAGCGCCGAAACGCTGCGCCGCAGCGTGGGCAGGGCGAAGGCGGCCAGAGCGGCCATGGCGGGCAGCGCCAGCAGCAAGGCGCGATCAAAATCGGCGTTGATCGCACTGTTGACCACGCTCACCAGCACCGTCCAGAGTGGCAGTGCCACATGCGGACTGAGCAGCTGGCGCCGCCAACCCCACAGGGTCCACAGCACCAGGGGCCATGCCGGCCAGGTGAACCAGACCAGCAAGCGTCCCCAGCGGCGCCAGTCGTCAAAACCCGCCGGCAGACCCAGTGCGGGCCAGCTCATCTGACCAGTGAAGGCACCGATCCCGATGGCCAAGGCCAGCAGGGCCGCCGCAGACGGCAGCAAGGGGTGAAGGGTTCGCCCGGGATGGCTGCCCATGACCAGCAAGGCCAGCAGCAAACCCGCACCCAGGCTCATGGCCACCCAGGGCGCCCCACTCAGCACCATCGCCAGCGCCGAGACGCTCCAGAGCAGCACGCTGCGCCAGGGGTGTCGGTCATCCGCATGGGCCAGTCGCGCAGCGGCCATCAACAAAGCGCTGACCATGGCCAGACGGGCCAGGTCCGGCGTGGTTTCATGCGACATCTGGGCCAGACCCAGACAGGCCACGAGCGCCAGCAGGCCGGCATCGGCCAGCGAGCGCGCGTAGTCGACTGGGTTGGCTTCACCCCCGAAGGCAAAGGCGATCGGCTGAGCCGATTTCTGGCGCGCCAGGTGGTACACCGCGTACCAGGTGCAGACCAGGGTGAGCGCCAGGAGCAGGGCAAACGGGACGCGGGCTGCGCTGTCGGCGTTCAGGAAAGGCAGGAACCGGATGAACACCGCGCCGAGCCAGTAGGGCAGGGGACCGTCCACGTCAGCGGCCACGCCCAGCACCTGAGGTTGCCACCAGCTGCTGTTCCCTGAGGCCATCTCCAGCATGACCCCGAGCGCGGAAACGTCGGCATTTTTCCAGGGCTCACGGCCCAGGAACCCCGGCAGCACATAGGCGAGGCAGAACAGGATGAGCGCGAGCCTGGGCAGACGACGCACGGCCGACTGGGTCACGATGGCGGGGGTTGTTGAATTCACTGCGGGGAATATACAGGGCCGTCGGGGCAGGTTGCCTGTTGTTTCAGGCTGGGGTCACAAAAGCGCCGGGCGAAAAAAAAGCAGCCGGTTCACCGGCTGCTTTTCTGCAGAATCTGCGTTGGAGACCCGCAGCCCTGAGGCCGGGTCCGGCTCCTGCTTACTTGGCAGCGGGCTTGGCGTAGCGGTTGCGGAAGCGCTCCACGCGGCCACCCATGTTGTCCACGCTCTTTTGCGTGCCGGTGTAGAAGGGGTGCGACTCGCTGGAGGTGTCAAGCTTGAACAGCGGCAGCTCGCGGCCGTCTTCCAGCTTGATCATTTCCTTCGTGTTGGCGCAGGAGCGCGTCACGAACTGGAAGTTGTTGGACAGGTCCACGAAACAGATTTCGCGGTAGTTGGGGTGAATGCCGTCTTTCATGACGTTTCCTTGGGTTCAGGTGCGGCAGCCGCAGCAGAACCATTCCGCTGTACTTGTCGCAAATTGCAAAGCCTGTGATTATAGCCGGGAAAGCCGACCTGGCTGACGGCGTGAAGTGCCTTAAGCCAAGAACACCGAGGAACCGGCTTTGCCGGGCCTCTGGTGTTGTCCCCCTCACAGGGGGGAAGCGCCGTCAGGCGCGCAGGGGGTCAGCCGCCTCTTCGCATCATGTCAAAGAACTCCGAGTTGTTCTTCGTCGCCTTCATGCTCTTCAGGACCATTTCCATGGCCTCGATCTCGTCCATGTTGTACATGAACTGGCGCAGGATGCGGGTCTTCTGCAGGATCTCGGGCGCCAGCAGCAATTCCTCGCGGCGGGTGCCGCTGCGGTTGAGCTGGATCGACGGGAACACGCGCTTTTCGTACAGGCGGCGGTCCAGGTGGATTTCGCAGTTGCCGGTGCCCTTGAACTCCTCAAAGATCACTTCGTCCATGCGGCTGCCGGTATCGACCAGGGCGGTGGCGATGATGGTCAGCGAACCACCTTCTTCGATCTTGCGGGCGGCGCCGAAGAAGCGCTTGGGGCGCTGCAGGGCATTGGAGTCCACACCGCCGCTCAGCACCTTGCCGGAAGACGGCAGGACGTTGTTGTAGGCGCGGGCCAGGCGGGTGATCGAGTCCAGCAGGATCACCACGTCTTTTTTCAGCTCGACCAGGCGCTTGGCGCGTTCGATCACCATCTCGGCCACGTGCACGTGGCGGGCGGCCGGTTCATCGAAGGTCGAAGCGATCACGTCGCCGCGCACCGTGCGCTGCATTTCGGTGACTTCTTCCGGGCGCTCGTCCACCAGCAGCACCAGCAGTTCCACCTCGGGGTGGTTGGCGGTGATGGCGTGGCAGATGTGCTGCATCATCACCGTCTTGCCGCTCTTGGGCGGCGCCACGATCAGGGCGCGCTGGCCGCGGCCGATGGGCGCGATGATGTCGATGACGCGACCGGTGATGTTCTCTTCGGTCTTGATGTCGCGTTCCAGACGCATCTGTTCCTTGGGGAACAGCGGCGTCAGGTTCTCGAACATGATCTTGTGCTTGTTGTCCTCGGGGGGCAGGCCGTTGATCTTGTCGAGCTTGTTCAGTGCGAAGTAGCGCTCGCCGTCTTTCGGGATGCGCACCTCGCCCTCGATCATGTCGCCGGTGTGCAGGTTGAAGCGGCGGATCTGGCTCGGCGAGATGTAGATGTCGTCGGTGGACGCGGTGAAGCTCGTGTCCATGTTGCGCAGGAAGCCGAAGCCGTCGGGCAGGACTTCGAGCACACCGTCCGCGTTCACCAGTTCGCCGCCCTTGGCGCGCTTCTTGATGATGGCGAACATCAGCTCCTGCTTGCGCATGCGGCCGGTGTTTTCGATCTCAAGCGCTTCGGCCTGCTTGAGGACTTCAGACACATGCAGTGCCTTGAGTTCGTTGAGGTGCATGGAATTCACTCCGAGAGGGAGTTGTGACTAAGACCGGGGGAGGGGGCGCTGGCGTCCGGATTCGGACTGGCGCTGTCGAGAGGGGCTGGGCAGTGTCGGGCCAGCTGTTGGACCGGATTATGACAGGAAAAAAAGCCGCTTGAGAACAGGGCCCGGGCGTTGCACCCGGGCCGGTCCTTCCGGCTGACCGATCAGGCGAGTTGCTGGTCGATGAAGGCGGTGAGCTGAGCCTTGCTCATGGCACCGACTTTGGTGGCTGCCAGCTGGCCGTCCTTGAACAGCATCAGCGTGGGAATGCCACGGATGCCGAACTTGGCGGGCACGTCGCGGTTGTCGTCGACGTTCATCTTGGCGACCTTGAGCTTGCCGTCGTAGGAGCCTGCGACTTCGTCAAGGATCGGGGCGATCATCTTGCAGGGGCCGCACCATTCGGCCCAGAAATCCACCAGCACCGGTGCCTGGGCTTCAAGCACATCGGCCTGGAAAGTTGCGTCAGAAACGTGTTTGATCAGGTCACTGGCCATGGTCCATCCTAAGGAACGTTGAACGGGGGAGTTAAAGTCAAAGCGCTGGCGCACTGGCCGTCAGCTGCAAGCTTTTGATTGTGACAGAAACGCTCCCGACCCGATGCCTTTGAACCGAACACCACCACCAGCGCCGGCCCGACTGGCGCAAGGGGCGCAGCCGGGGCCGGGTCCACAGGTGCCCACACGCGCGGGCGAACACCCGACCCGCCACCAATGGCGGGTCTGGATCGATGGCATCGATGACCTGATCCGCCAGACGGGTATCGACCCGTCACGGGCACTCGTCCTGGTGCCCTATGCGCAGCTCATGGACGCAGGGCGGCGCGCCTGGGCCGAGGCCAGCCCGAGCGGCTTTTCGCCGCGCTTCGAATCCACCCGGAACTGGGCCGCGTCCTTGCAGCCTTTTGCGCCCGGCCCCACCGATCTGAGCATGGACATGGCCCGCGACAGCCTGGTGGCGGCTGCGTTCATCGATCGGGTGGCGCAGGGACGGCCCGATGCCTCCATGCGCGCCGTGATGGTGGCGCGGCTGGTCGAGGCGGCTCGCCAGCTCGCGCCGATCGCCGCGGCGGTGCCGCCGGACCTGCGCGCGGCCTGGGCCGAGCCCCTGCGCGAAACGCTGGCAAACGGCCTGCAGACGCTGCACTGGGAGTCGATGCTGGGTTCGCTGGCGCTCGTGTGGGCCAGCACCTCCGCTTACGCCACCGATGTGCTGTGGAGCCCGCTGGCCCGCTCGGTGTCGGGCGTGCAGACACTGATCGTGCTGCAGGGGTTCCAGCAGGACCCGCTGGCTTCGGCGCTGGCGCGGCACTGGGGTGCGCAGGGTGCCGAACTGCCATTGGCCCAGGGCGAAACCGACCCGGCCATGCCGTCCGCGGTCCTGCACGCCTGCGGCGATGCCGAGGACGAAGCCCAGCGCGCGGCCGCCTGCGTGATCGCGCGCGTCAACGCCGAGCTGCGGCCGGTGGCCCTGGTGGCGAACGACCGCCTGCTCACCCGCCGCGTGAGCGCCATGCTCCACCACGCCGGCCTGGGCGTGCGCGACGAAACCGGCTGGAAGCTCTCCACCACGCACGCCGCTGCCCGGCTCATGAGTCTGCTGCGCGCGGCCGATGGCCGGGCCCGCATGGACGACGTGCTCGACCTGCTCAAACAATGTCCGGCCTGGCCCGAAACCCAGGTGCAGGCGCTGGAACAGTTGGCGCGCGAAGCCGGCGTGTCGCTCTGGCGCTCGGCGCTGCAGTCGCCGCGCCTGTTGCCCGCGCTGCCCGAAGGCCTGTCGGCCTTGCTCGAAGGGCTCCAGCCGGCGCGCCCGCTGGTGGTCTGGCTGGAGAGTCTGGCGTTGGCGCTGGCGCAATGTGGTTTGTGGGACAGCCTCGCCAGCGACCCGGCGGGGCAGCAGATGATCCAGGCCTTGCGGCTGGGCGAAGGCGCCGCGCAGGAACTGGTGCGGGTGACCGATGCGCTGGCCGCCACCGCGGCAGACGGCACCCCGGCCCGGACCGCCACACGTTCCGGCAGCAAGCTGTCGTTGTCGGGATTCACCGCCTGGGTGCGCGATGTGCTCGAGGGCGCGAGCTTCATGGCGCGAGGCGAGGGCGAGCCGGATGTGGTCATCCTGCCCATGGCGCAGCTGCTGGGCCGCGCTTTCGCCGCCACCGTCGTGCCCGGTTGCGACGAGGTGCATCTCAACCCCAGTCCGGAGCCGCCCGGCCAATGGACGGCCGCTCAGCGCGAAGCCCTGGGGTTGCCCACCCGCGAAGTCCTGGCCTTGGCCGCCGCACAAGCCTGGCGGGCTACGCTGGCGCTGCCGCAACTTGACCTGCTGTGGCGCACGCAGGAGCGCGGCGAAACCCTGCAGGCCAGCCCCTGGGTGCAGGCGCTGTCCGGCTACGAGGCGGCAGCCGGTGCAGATCCGCGCCCCCAGCGCACGCTCCAGCCGGTGGCGCAACCACGGCCCCAGCCGGCCGCGGCCGACGTGCTGCCCGAGTCGCTCTCGGCCAGCGCCTACCAGGACCTGCGCGACTGCCCCTACCGTTTCTTTGCATTGCGCCAGTTGCGGCTGGTGGACGCGCCCGAGCTCGAAGCCGAACCCGACCAGCGCGACATGGGCAATTGGCTGCACGCCGTGTTGCGGACCTTCCACGAGCAGCGTGGTGACCGTCGGCCCGGCCGCGAGGCCGACCGCGCCGAGCTGAACCGCCTGGCCGACGCCACGGCCGAGAGCATGGGCCTGAACGCAGGCGAGGGCGGCGCCGGGTTTCTGCCCTACCAGGCGGTCTGGCCGGCGCTGCGAGAGGGTTACCTGGACTGGCTGGCCGGCTTTGAGGCGACACCCGACCGCACCGGTCCCCGCTTTCTGAAAGCCGAGGCCGCACTGACCGCCCAGGCCGGGCCCTGGAAGCTCTACGGCAAGCTGGACCGCGTCGATGTGCAGGACAGCCCCGAGGGGGCGATTCCCTTCGTGATCGACTACAAGACCGAGGGCCGCCCGGGCACGCTGGAGCGCGTGAAGGAGCCACTGGAAGACACCCAGCTCGCTTTTTATGCCGCGCTGCTGCCCGACGAAAACCTGCGCGCCGCCTACCTCAGCATCACCGACAAGCGCGGTGACACGGTCCGGGATGCGCCCACCCTGCTGGTCGAGCAACCCGAGGTGCTGATGGCGCGCGAACAGTTGCGTGAGGGCCTGGCGCGCGACATGGCGCGCGTGGCCGCCGGCCAACCCATGCCCGCGCTGGGCGAGGGCCGGGTGTGCGATTTTTGCGCCGCGCGCGGCCTGTGCCGCAAGGACTTCTGGAGCGCCGCATGACCGGGGCAGCCTACCGCATCAACGGCAGCCAGGTGGCGCGCGAGACCTTCTACACGCTGGCCTGCGACCCCGCGCGCAGCATCGCGGTGGAGGCCTGCGCCGGCGCCGGCAAGACCTGGATGCTGGTCTCGCGCATCCTGCGTGCGCTGCTCGACGGCTGTGCGCCGCAGGACATCCTCGCCATCACCTTCACCAAGAAGGCCGCCGGTGAAATGCGCGACCGGCTCAATGCCGAACTGCGCCGCTGGAGCCGCCTGTCCGACGAGGATCTGGCGGCCGAACTTCGCGCGCGCGGGCTGTCGGACGCCGAAGCGTTGCGCCGCCTGCCCGAGGCCCGAGGCCTGCACACGCGCGTGACGGCGCTGGGCCGTCCGGTGCAGGTGCGTACCTTTCACAGCTGGTTCGCTGCGTTGCTGCGCGGGGCGCCGCTGGCGGTCCTGCAGGAACTGCAGCTGCCGGCCCAGTACGAATTGCTGGAAGACGATGCGCCCGCGGTCGCGCTGGTCTGGCCTCGCTTCTACGCCGCGCTGGCGGCCAGCGATGGCGACAAGCAGGACTTCCTCGACGCGGTGGCTGAACACGGTCGCCACCAGACCCTCAAGGCCCTGGAAAAGGCGCTGCAGAAACGCGTGGAATTTGCGCTGGCGGACGTCGCCGGTGTGGTCGAGGCTTCGGTGCAGCCGTTTGCGGCGCTCTACCCGCGCTGGGCCGGCCTGGCCATGCCCGAGCTGGCCCTGCTGCAGCCCGGCGCCCGCGAGCGCTGGCTGGATCGGGCGAAGCTGCTGGGTGGCGAGGCCAACAAGACGCCCAGGACGGCCGCCGCCGCGGTGGTGGATGCGTTTGAACTGGCCGATGAACCGGCGCTGATGCCGCGCCGCCTGGCGCTGCTGCGCAAGGGTTTCTTCGTCGCCAGCGAAGACCGGCTCAACACCAACCTCACCAAGTTCGCCGCCGCCCAGGAAGCCGAGCCCGAGCTGCAGGACCTGTGCAGTGCCCGCCGCCAGCACGCCGCGTGGTTGCACCACCAGCGCCTGGCGCGCCTGACCCGTGTGCTGCTGGCCGCGTACGCCGATCTCAAGCGCGAGCGCGGCTGGGTCGACATGAACGACGTCGAGGGCGCGGCGCAGCGCCTGCTGGGCGACGCCGAGCTCTCGGGCTGGCTGCAGCAACGGCTCGACGCCCGCGTGCGCCACGTGCTGATCGACGAGTTCCAGGACACCAACCCGCTGCAATGGCAGGCGCTCTACGGCTGGCTCTCGGCCTATGCGGGCGCCGGGTCGGGCGAGGCGCCTTGCGTGTTCCTGGTCGGCGACCCCAAGCAGTCGATCTACCGCTTCCGCCGCGCCGAACCCCAGGTGTTCAAGGCGGCGCAGGCTTTCGTGGTGCAGGGCCTTGCGGGCGCGCTGCTCAGCTGCGACCACACGCGCCGCTGTGCGCAGGGCGTGGTGCAGGCGCTCAACAGCGTGATGCTGACGGCCGTGGAAGCCGGTGAATACGGCAGCGACTACCGAGCCCACACCACCGAAAGCCACGAGGCGGGCGCCGTGCTGGCGCTGCCCCAGCTGCCACGCAGCCTGCGCGAGCGCGACGCCGCGGGAGGCGACGAGCCGGTCTGGCGCGACAGCCTCACCACGCCGCGTGTCTTGCCCGAAGACACCATGTCCGCGCTGGAAGCGCGGCAGGCGGCCGACTGGGTGGCGGCACAAATCGCCTCAGGGCATCTGAAACCCGAGCAGGTCATGGTGCTCTCGCGCCGGCGCGAGCGCCTGGCCTGGATGTTCGAGGCGCTGCGCGAGCGCGGCATCGCCAGCGAGCAGCCCGAGAAGCTTGACCTGTGCGAGGCGCCCGCGGTGCAGGATGTGGTGGCGCTGCTGGATGCGCTGGTCTCACCGCGCCACGACCTGAGCCTGGCGCGCGCCCTCAAGTCGCCGCTGTTCGGCTGGAGCGACGACGCGCTGGCCCAGCTGGCGCGCCTGCGCCAGCGCTGGACGCAGCGGGCCGACGCTTCCACCGAAGCCGGCGCCGCGACCCCGCCGGTGCGCCCCTCGTGGTGGGACGTTCTGCAGCGCTTCGCCGGCCTGCCGTCGGCCGAACAGGGTGACCTGCTGCGGTTGCCGGGGCAGGCGCCGGCGCCGGAACAGGCGGGCCTGCTGCGCGACACCGCCGCGCGACTGGCGCTGTACCAGGACTGGGTGCGAAGCCTGCCGCCGCACGACGCGCTCTCGGCCTTGTACGACCACGGTGACGTGCTGGCGCGGTTCGCGCAGGCCGCGCCCGCCAGCCAGCGCAGCGGCGTGCTGGCGCAGCTGCGCGATCTGCTCGCGCAATCGCTGGCGCAGGACGGCGGGCGCTTCCTCACGCCTTACCGCCTGGTGCGCGCGCTCAAGGCCGGTGGCATCAAGGCCACGCCGGTCCAGACGCCGGGCGCCGTGCGCCTGCTCACCATCCACGGCGCCAAGGGGCTGGAGGCCCACACCGTGCTCATGCTCGACACCGACGCACCGCCCAGCCGCCCCGAGAGCATGGGCGTGCTGGTCGACTGGCCCGGTGAAGACGCCGCGCCGCGCCGCTTCGTGTTCCTGGCCAGCGAAAAATCGCCGCCCGCCTGCGCGGTGGAAGTGCTGCAGGTGGAGCAGCAGGCGCGCGCGCTCGAAGAGCTCAATGCGCTCTACGTGGCGCTGACGCGCGCCGAGGAGCGTCTCGTGTTGTCCAGCTTCGAGCCGCACGCGCGCGGCAGCGGCGCCAGCTGGTACCAGCGCCTGCAGCCCCTGTCCACACCCATCGACGCCCCCGAACCGGCCAGCGCCGTGGCCGCGCCGGCCGCTGTGGCCGACTTCTCGCTGGCCCAACTGCCCGTCTGCACATCCATCCCAGGTCGTGCAGAGGTGATCGCGGCGGCGGTGGACGATGAGGTCCCCGCGGACGACGAACACACCCGCATCGGCCTCGCACTGCACCGCCTGCTGCAGTGGTTCCCCACGCCGGCCGACGGCTTCGACTGGACCGCGACCCACACGCAGGCCGCCGCGCGCGAGTTCGGCCTGAGCCCGGCCCAGGCGGCCGAGGCGCTGGCCATGGCGCGCCGCATCGTGGCAGGCGTTGCCGCCTGGGCCTGGGACGCCACGCAGCTCGACCACTGGGGCAACGAGGTCGAGCTGTTCCACCAGGGCGACCTGCTGCGGCTGGACCGACTGGTGCGCCGGCGAGGCGAAGGCGGTGTGGCCGGCACCTGGTGGGTGCTCGACTTCAAGAGCCACGAACACCCCGAGCGCCAGCCCGAATACCTGGCGCAGATGCAGCGCTACCGCCAGGCCATGGCGCTGGCGCGGCCCGGCGAGCCGGTGCGGCTGGCCTTCATCAATCCCCTGGGCCAGCTCATCCCGCTTTCACCCGAACAACTGGCTTCATGACCGATTCCGAACCCTTGAACACTCCCGAATCTGCGCTGAAGGTGGACGTTGCCGTCATCGGCGGCGGCCCGGCCGGCCTGATGGCCGCCGAGGTGCTGTCAAGCGCCGGTGTGGCGGTGCACCTGTTCGACGCCATGCCCTCGGTGGGCCGCAAATTCTTGCTGGCCGGCAAGGGCGGCATGAACCTGACCCACGCCGAGCCGCTGGCCGCTTTCATCGGCCGCTACGCGGAGCGTGCGGACGCGCTGCGCCCGCTGCTCGAAGCCTTCGGGCCGAACGAGGTGCGCGAATGGGCGGCTGGCCTGGGCATACACACCTTCGTCGGCAGTTCCAGCCGGGTCTTCCCGGACGACATGAAGGCCGCGCCGCTGCTGCGCGCCTGGCTGCAGCGCTTGCGGCATCCCGCTGTGGGTGGCACACCCGTGCGTTTCCACATGCGCCACCGCTGGACCGGTTGGGCCGACGACGGCGATGCGCTGCTGTTTCAGACGCCGGAGGGCGGGCAATCCGTGCAAGCCCGGGCCACGGTGCTCGCGCTCGGTGGCGCCAGCTGGGCGCGGCTGGGCTCTGACGGTGCCTGGTGGCCGCTGCTCCGGGCCAGCGGCGTGGACCTGGCCGCCTTGCAGCCCAGCAACTGCGGCTTTGACGTGGCAGGCTCGGCGGTGCACGGCGTGAGCGCTGGCTGGAGCCGCTTCTTCAGCGAACGCTTTGCCGGGCAGCCCTTCAAGTCCGTGTCGCTGCACTTCACCGACAGCCAGGGCCACCGCTTCGACCGTCGGGGCGAATTCGTGGCCACCGCCACCGGCGTCGAGGGCAGCCTGGTCTACGCCGTGTCCAGCCTGTTGCGCGATCAGATCGCTGCCCAGGGATCGGCCACCTTCACGCTGAACCTGCTGCCCGACCACAGCGCGGCGCAGGTGCTGGCCCACGTGAGCCACCCGCGCGGTTCGCGCAGCCTCTCCAGCCACCTGAAAAGCCGGCTGGGCCTGGACGGCATCAAGCTCGCCCTGCTCAACGAGCTGCTGCCCCGGGACACGCTCAACCAGCCTGCGCTGCTGGCCGCAGCGATCCAGGCTTTGCCGGTCACGGTCGTGACCGCACGTCCGCTGGACGAAGCCATCAGCACGGCGGGCGGCGTGCGCTTCGAGGCGATGGATGCGGCCCTCATGCTGCGTGAGAAGCCCGGGGTGTTCTGTGCCGGCGAAATGATCGACTGGGAAGCGCCCACCGGGGGCTACCTGCTCACGGCCTGCCTGTCCAGCGGACGGCTGGCGGGGCAGGGTGTGGCGCGCTACCTGGCGCAGCAGCCGGCGCCGCAGCCCTGACTGTTCAACGACAGTTTCAGGCTGCCAGGGTGTGCAGCGGGATGTCTTTCGCGACGGCCAGCTTGTCGAGCTGCTGGCGGGTCTTGCCCGCGAGGAAGCGGGTCATGGCAGCGTGGGTGTCCGGCTTGAACATCGTGCCCATGCCGTTGAAGGCCACGTCAGCGGCAGCGCAGAGCGTGGCCGCAAAGTGCGGCTCCAGCGCGGCCACGGCCACGCGGCCGTTCTTGCAGGGATAGACACGGTAGCCGGCGTGCGCGCCGCCCACCGCCCCCTGCGCTTGTGTCAGACCCCAGTTGCGGGGCAGGGCGAGCCAGGAGGCGGCATCCGACAACGCAACGGCCTGAAACGATCCCTTGCCGCTGGTTTTCTGCGCCAGCACCGCCTGGAGCACCGCCTCGCTGGCCATCAGGGCGCCGCCCATGTCCGCGAACAGCGTGGCGGGCAGGTCCAGCCCCGTGATCAGCCCCGCGTCGGCCAGGTAGGTGAGATCGTGGCCCGGCTCCTCGGCGCGCGCGCCCGGCGCACCCACGATGGCCACCATCGAGAGCTGCGGATACGACTTGTGCAGCGCCTTCCAGCCCAGGCCGAGCTTGGCCAGCGCCGAAGGGCGGAACGAGGTGAGCAGCACGTCGCTGCGCGCCAGTTCCCGGTGCAGGCGGGCCTGACCCTGGTCCGATTTCAGGTCGATGCCCAGCACCTTGATGCCGTCGTGCAGTGTGGTGTAAGTGGTCGGGTTGTACTGACCCATCGGGTCGCCGCTGGTGCCGGCGGGCGCACCTTTGGGCCCGGGTGGCTCGACCTTGAGGCAGGTCGCGCCCATGGCCTTGAGGCGCATGAGCGCGGCCGGCCCAGGCAGGTTGAGCGCCAGGCTGAGGATACGGACACCGCGCAGCGGCTTGAGGGGCTTGATCGAGGTGGTGGCGAGTTTGGACATGGCGTTACCGGTTGACGTTCACGTCAATGTACCGCCTGGTCAGGTTGCTTCGAAGCGCGAGCGCGACAACGCTGCGACGAAATCCCGGTGTCAACGCAAACGCCACCCCGGCGCGACGTGACTTCACCCAGGATGCGGTGGAACCGGCTCTGCCGGGCCACTCGCATCGCCCCTTTGAGGGGGTGACGCCGCAGGCGGTGCGGGGGTGGGTCGTCTACTCCCCGAAGTTCAGCGGCAGACCGACGTAGTTTTCAGCAATGGTTTTCAGGCCCGACTCGGAGTGCATCAGGTAGTCCAGCTCGGCCTGCTGCAGCTTGCCCGTGATGGCACCGTCGTCGGGGAAGTTGTGCATGATGGACGTGAACCACCAGCTGAAGCGTTCGGCGCGCCAGATGCGCTTGAGGCAGCGCTCGGAATAGCTGTCGATGCCGGCCTCGGTCTTGTCCTGGTAGAACTCGACGAAGGCGTTGGACAGGTATTTCACGTCGGTCGCGGCCAGGTTCAGGCCCTTGGCGCCGGTGGGCGGCACGATGTGGCCCGCGTCACCGGCCAGGAACATGCGGCCAAAGCGCAGTGGCTCGGTGACGAAGCTGCGCAGCGGCGCAATGCTCTTTTCCAGGCTGGGGCCGGTGACCAGCTTTTCAGCCGCTTCCGGGTCCAGGCGCAGTTTCAGCTCGTTCCAGAAAGCGTCGTCGCTCCACTGTTCGATCTTGTCGGTCAGCGGCACCTGCAGGTAGTAGCGGCTGCGCGTGGCGCTGCGCTGCGAACACAGGGCAAAACCGCGCGGGTGGTTCACGTAGATCAGTTCGTGGTGCACCGGGGGGGTGTCCGACAGCAGGCCGAGCCAGCCGAACGGGTACACCTTTTCGAATTCCTTGATGGCCGAGCGCGGCGCACTGGCGCGGCACACACCATGAAAGCCATCGCAACCGGCGATGAAATCGCAATCGATGGTGTGCGTCTGGCCGTCTTTCTCGTAAGTCACACGCGGCTGGGTGGTGTCGAAATCGTGCACCTGCACGTTGGCGGCCTCGTAGACCGTGGGCAGACCCGCGGCCTTGCGCGCATCCATCAGATCGTGGGTGACTTCGGTCTGGCCATAGACCATGACCTTCTTGCCGCCGGTGAGCTTCTCCAGGTCGATGCGGTGGCGCGTTCCGTTGAACAGCATGTCGAAGCCGGTGTGCACCAGGCCTTCGGCATGCATGCGCTGGCCCACGCCCGCTTCGTCCAGCAAATCGGTCGCCACTTGTTCAAGGACACCGGCACGGATGCGCCCGAGCACGTACTCGGGCGTCTGGCGTTCCACGATGATGGCGTCGATGCCGGCCTTGTGCAGCAATTGGCCGAGCAGCAGGCCGGAGGGGCCTGCGCCGATGATGGCGACTTGGGTTCGCATGGTGTTGTCTCCTGAAAATTGGGATCAGCAGTCAGCGTAATTTTTGCGGCTTGCGGTGGCAAGGGCAGGGCGCCAGCAATGAGCGATCATCAGATCGGTTGTGCGATCACCGCGCAATACACCTGAAAAATCCGATAATCCCGGCATGACCAGCGACTCCCGACACATCGCCAAAGCCGACTTCATCGAGGGCATGGCCAAGGGCATGGCCGTGCTGGAGAGTTTCGACACCGAACGCCAGCGCCTCAACGCCACCCAGGCCGCCGAGCGCGCGGGCCTGACCCGGGCCGCGGCGCGGCGCCACCTGCTGACACTGGCCTATCTGGGCTATCTCGACACCGATGGCAGCCACTACTGGCTCTCGGCCAAGGTGTTGCGCTTCTCGGGCAGCTACCTGTCATCGGCGCGCCTGCCGCGCTTGCTGCAGCCGACGCTGAACCGGCTGGCGGCGCAGACACGCGAGTCGTTCTCGGCCGTGGTGCTCGATGTGGACGAGGTGGTGATCGTGGCGCGCAGCGCCTCGGTGGGCGGACAGCGGTTGATGGCCTACGGCCTGCACCTGGGTGCACGCCTGCCGGTGCACGCCACGTCCACTGGCCGGGTGCTGCTGGCCGCGCTGCCGCGTGCCGAATTCAGCGCCTGGCTCAAGGGCCGGGAGCTGGCGCGGCTGACGCCCAAAACAACCATCGACCACAAGGCCTTTCGATCCATCGTGGCCCGGGTGCGGGCTGACGACTACGCCGTGGCCAGCGAGGAACACGAGCTGGGCGTGCATGCGCTGGCCGTGCCGTTGCGCAACATGAAAGGGAAAACGGTGGCCGCGCTCAACGTGGTGGCGTCACCCGAGCGGCTGGCGCCCGATGCGATGCGCCAGGACCTGCTGCCGCTGCTGCTGGACGCGGCGCGGGAACTCAGACCGCTGCTGTAAAAGCAGCGCTCGCGCTGGCTCCGGCTTTGCCGGGCCGCACCGCGTTGCCCCTTTTTGAGGGGGTGACACCGCAGGCGGCGCGGGGGTGAGCCCGGTCAGACGCCCAGATATTGCTCCAGCAACTCGGGCTTCGACAGCAGTTCGTCCGAGCTTCCCTCGAACACCACCTCGCCCTTGATCAGAATGACGTTGCGGTCGGTGATCTGGGTCACGTGTTTCCAGTTCTTGTCCACGATCACGCTGCTGATGCCGCTTTCGCGGATCAGGCCGCAGATGCGCCAGATCTCGCGCGCGATCAGCGGCGCCAGGCCTTCGGTGGCTTCGTCGAGGATGAGCACGTCCGGGTTGGTCATGAGCGCGCGGCCGATGGTGAGCATCTGCTGTTCACCGCCGCTGAGCTGCTGGCCGCCGTGGTTCAGGCGCTCGGCGAGGCGGGGGAAGGTCTCCAGCACGCGGTCGTAGGTCCAGTCGCGCTGGCCCTTCGTGCCGGCGCGGGCCGACATGACCAGGTTTTCCTTCACGCTCAGGTTGCCGAAGATGCCGCGGCCTTCGGGCACGTAGGCCAGCCCCAAGCGCGCGATCTCGAACGTCGAGGCACCCGTCATGGGCCGGCCCTTGATCAGCACGCCGCCGCCGCTGGGTTTGACGATGCCCATGAGCGACTTGAGCAGTGTCGTCTTGCCCATGCCGTTGCGGCCCATGAGGCCGATGGTCTGGCCCTGGCCGACCGTGAAGTCCACCCCGCGCAGGATGTGGCTGGCGCCGTAATGGGTGTGCAGGCCGGTGGCTTGAATCAGCGCATTGCTCATGTTCAGTGTTCCTCGCCCAGGTAGGCGGCTTGCACCAGCGGATCGCCGCGCACCTCGGCCGGCGTGCCGCTGGCGATCACCTGGCCGTTGACCATCACGGTGAGCTGGTCGGCCAGCGAAAACACGGCGTCCATGTCGTGCTCGACCAGCATCATGGCGTGGTCTTTCTTCAGCTTCTGCAGCAGGGCGATCATGCTTTCGGCCTCGGCCTGGCCCATGCCGGCGAGCGGCTCGTCGAGCAGCAGCACGGTGGGTTCGGTCGCCAGCGTCATGGCGATTTCGAGCTGGCGCTGTTCACCGTGGCTGATGGTGGCGGCCACGGTCTGGCTGCGCTGCGTCAGACCCGCGAGTTCGATGGCGCGCTCGCAGCGCTGGTTCACCTGGGTCATGCCGGCGGCGGCGCTGAGCCAGCGCAGCGGGTTCCAGGGCGCATGGCGTTCGCGCGACTGGGCGGCCAGGCGCACGTTGTCCCAAACGGTGAAGGGCAGGAAGATGTTGGTCTTCTGGTAGCTGCGGCCCAGTCCCAGGCGGGAGATGCTCTCCGGGCTGTGGCCGGCGGTTTCCGCGCCGTTGAGCGTGATGCGGCCCGAGGTCGGTGGCAGGTCGCCCGAGAGCAGGTTGGTCAGGGTGGACTTGCCCGCGCCGTTGGGGCCGATCACGGCATGGATGCGGTCGCGGAACAGGTCCACGGAAACCTCGTTCACCGCGGCAAGACCGCCGAACCGCTTGACGAGCTTCTGGGCTGACAGCAGAAGTTCGCTCATGCCGCGTCCTTCTTTTTCATGAAGCGCTCACCCAGGCCCAGCAAGCCGCGCGGGGCGAACACCACGACCAGCACGATGAAGCTGCCCATGAGCAGCTGCCAGTGTTTGGTCAGATCCTTGAAGAAGTGCATCACATATTCGAAGGCGAAGGCACCGACGATGGCACCGGCGAAGTTGCCCATGCCGCCGAGGATGACCATCATGATGGCGTGCGCGCTCATGTGAAAACCCATCAGTTCGGGGTTCACGAAACCGGTCTGGGCGGCCCACAGGTAGCCCGCCACGCCAGCCAGCGTGCCAGCCAGGCCGAAGGCCGCGAGCTTGTAGCCGAAGGTGCCGTAGCCCACGGCGCGCATGCGGTGCTCGTTGACGCGGATGCCCGCCAGCACGCGGCCAAAGGGCGAAAACAGCAGGCGGCGCAGGAAGGCGTAGATGAGCACCAGCATGGCCAGGGTGAAGTAGAAAAACGTGGTCTTGTTTTCCAGGTCGATGCCGGTCCAGCCGAAGACGCTGGCGTCGGGCCGGAAGTTCACGTACAGGCCGTCCGAGCCACCCAGTTCCTTGTTGTCAAAGAACAGGAAGAACACCATCTGCGCGAACGCCATGGTGACCATGATGAAGTAGATGCCGTGTGTGCGCACCACGAAGAAGCCGATCACCAGGGCGGCCAGTCCGGCCCCCAGCGCCGCCACGGGCAGCGACCACCACAGGCTCACGGGCACGTCGGCCGGCGTCAGGAAGGCAAGGGCATAGCCGGCCAGCCCGAAGTAGGCCGCGTGGCCGAGCGAGACCAGACCGGTCACGCCCTGCAGCAGGTCCAGGCTCATGGCGAAGATGGCCAGGATCATCATCTGCGAGAGCATCTGCAGGTAGAAGTCCGAGCTGTCGGACGGGATCAGCGGGAACGCGGCCAGGGCGATCGCGCCCAGCGCCAGCAGCGCCTGCACGCCCTTGGGCAAGGTTTCCAGAGTGGCTTTGGGGGAACTCATGCGAAGGTGACTGTGTTCATTGTTTGAACAAGCCTTCCGGCTTGTAGAGCAGCACGCCGGCCATCAGCATGTAGACCGCCATGCCGGCGATCTGCGGCACGAGCACCTTGCCGAAAGTGTCCACCAGGCCCACCAGCAAAGCCGACACCAGCGCGCCGCGCACCGAGCCGATGCCGCCGATGACGACCACCACGAAACACATGATCAGCACCGAGCTGCCCATGCCGGGGTAGACGCTGGAGATCGGCGAGGCGATCATGCCGGCGATGGCCGCCAGGGCCACGCCGAGCGCGAACACCACGCCATGGATCAGGCGGATGTTGATGCCCAGCGATTCGGTCATTTCGCGGTTGAAGGCGCCGGCGCGGATCTTCATGCCGAGGCGGGTTTTCGAGATCAGGAAATACAGGCCCAGCGCCAGCGCCACGCACACCACCGAGATCACCAGCCGGTAGACCGGGTAAGACAGGTTCTCGGTCAGCGGAATGGACCAGTTCACGAGTTCGGGCACGGGCACCGAGTGCACGTCGTCGCCCCAGAGGATGGAGCGCACCTCTTCAAAGATGTAGATCAGCCCGAAGGTGAGCAGCACCTGGTCGAGGTGGTCGCGGTGGTAGAAGTGGCGGAACAGCAGCCACTCCAGCGCCCAGCCCAGCGCCACGGCGATCAGCGTGCCGACCACGATGGCCAGCACCAGGCTGTGAAACTGTGAAGCCAGGAACCAGGCCAGGTAGGCGCCCAGCATGTAGAAGCTGCCGTGCGCGAGGTTGACCACGCCCATGATGCCGAAGATCAGTGTCAGACCGGCGGCCAGCATGAACAGCAACAGGCCGTATTGCAGGCTGTTGAGCAACTGGATCAGGAAGTTGGCGAAGTCCATCGGGTCGGTGTTTGGGCGCAGACAGGGCCTGCACCTCGAAAGGCGCAGGCCACGGGCAAGGTTTCAGAACCGGGCTCAGCCCATGCGGCAGCCGGTGGCCGGGTCGGCCACGGCCTTCTGCGCGATGCCGATGACCTTGTTTTCCTTGTTTTCCACCTTGCGCAGGTACATGTCCTGGATCGGGTTGTGGGCCTTGCTCATGGTCCACTGGCCACGCGGGCTGTCGATGGTCGCGCCCTCCATGGCGGCGTACAGCGCCTTCTTGTTCGACAGGTCGCCCTTGACCGCGTTGGCGCCCTTGATCAGCAGCAGGCCGGTGTCGTAACCCTGCACGGCGTACACGTCGGGCTGGGCCTTGAAGGTCTTGGCATAGTCGAGGCGGAATTTTTTGTTGCGCGGTGTGTCCAGCGCATCGCTGTAGTGCATGGTGGTCAACACCCCGTCGGCGGCCGGGCCGGCGGCTTCGAGCACACCCTCGGTCAGGAAGCCCGAGCCATAGAGCTGGATGTTCTTGGAGAGGCCGGCCGCATGGAAGTCGCGCAGGAACTTGGCGGCGCCGCCACCGGCGAAGAAGCAGGCCACGGCGTCGGGCTTGAGCGAGGCGATCTCGGTCAGCAGGGCCTGGAACTCCACGTTCGGGAAGGGCAGGCCAAGTTTCTTGACGATGGTGCCGCCCGCGGCGGTGTAGCTCTGTTCGAAGCCTTCGAAGGCTTCTTCGCCAGCGGCGTAGTTCCAGGTGATCCAGACGGCCTTCTTGTGGCCGCGGTCCACCATGGCCTTGCCCAACGCCAGCGTGGGTTGCGAGTTGGTGAACGAGGTGCGGAACACATTGGGTGAGCACTGGGCGCGTGTAGCCACGTGCACACCGGCGTTGGGGATCAGGCTGAGCACGCCACTGTCGCGCGCCACCTTGTGGATGCCCATCTGAACGCCCGAGTGCACCGTGCCCACCAGCACGTCGACCTTGTCGCGCTGCACCAGGCGGTTGGCGTTTTCGATGCCCTTGGCCGGGTTGGACTCATCGTCCACCTTGAAGAACTCCACCTCGCGGCCACCGAGCTTGCCGCCTTGTTCGTTCAGCGCCATGCGAAAGCCGTTCTCGATGGCCACGCCGAGCTGGGCAAACGTGCCGGTGTAGGGCAGCATGAAGCCGACACGCACCTTGTCGGACTGGGCATGCACGATCTGCGGCAGCAGCAAGCCACTGGACGCAGCACCGATCACGGCGGCGCTGCGGGTAAGGATTTCTCGGCGGGTGGTCATGGTCTGTCTCCTGTTGGTGGTATGTATGGACCGGCTCAATGTATGCGGGTGGTGCGGTCGTGTGGATAGTGAATTACCCGTACTTGATGTCTAAACTATTTAGCCCTGAAGCCTGGGGCGGCTGAATTCCAACGGTTGCAGCTGGGTTGAAACCCCCGACTGGAAGGAAAGCACGACAAAAAACAGGAATTAAAGTGCCGGAAAACCGCCCCCGATTGCTGCGCGCTGACAGGCAATATACTGCATATCACCCATCCAGCAGCTAGCAGAAACCCTTGGTTTAGCCGCGAACGAGCGGATACCAAGGCACGCTCGCGCTGGGCGCAGCCAGCCAAGGGAAGCGCTCAAAGCGGGATGGCCGAGCCCGGTCGCGTCCGGTAGAACTTCAGCGGGCTGCTCTGCCCGGCCTTCAGCACCGAGGGCCGCACCTTGCCCACCACGTGCATCTCGCAGGGTTTGCAGTCGAAGCGCAGCGTGAGCTTTTCATGGCCGTTGATGAGCTGCATGGGCTCGGCCTTCACCGTGCCCTGCACACCGGTCACACCCTTCGCCTGCTTGGGGCAGAGGCTGAGCGAGAAGCGCACACAGTGCTTGGTGATCATCAGGCTCACTTCGCCTTCTTCTTCGTGGCTCTCGTAGGCCGCGGCGATCACCTTCACACCGTGTTTCGCATAGAAGTCGCGCGCCTTGTGGTTGAACACGTTGGCGAGGTAGGTGAGCGTGTCTTCCGGGTAGGTCACGGGCGGCTCCACCGGCTTCGCGCGGGGCAGGCGGGTCCATGCGGCGGCGCGCGCGGCTTCCAGGGCTTCGATGGCTTCGCGGCGCAGCGGGTTGAGCAGTGAAGCGGGCACGAAGCGCGGGCCTGACAGATTCAGCGTCACGTCGATCGGCTGGAAGATGGTTTCACCGAGCCGGGCGAGCGCTTCGCGCAGCTTGGCGCCGGCCTGGGCCGGGTCATTGGCGGCTTCCAGCCTGCAGGGCAGGGTGGTGGTGGCGCTGTGGCCGTCTTCGTCCGTGGCGGTGAGGCTGAGGCCTTCGGGTGTTTCGTCCAGCTTCAGCCACGCGCCAATGCGCCGCTCGGCCGACTTCTTCTCCAGCCCGCGCACCCAGTCCATGTCGCGGTTGCGGTTGACCTGCACACCCTTGCGCAGGTCCTTGAAGCTGTCCATGGCGTCTTTGGGGTACACGCGCCAGAGGCCCGGTTTGCCTGCCGACTCCGCCCGGTTGATCTGCAGGCCGGTCAGTTCCTTCTGCAAGTCGAGGTAACACAGGCCGTCGCCGTTGTGGATCACCGTGGCCGGGTCGTCGGTTTCGAGTTCCACGAAGTTGGGGCCAACCTTCGTCACGTAGCCGATCGGGCGGCCCGGGTTCTTGGGCGTGTCGAAGGCGCCGATGTCTTCCTGCCGGCCGTGCACGAAGTAGTCGGTGAACTCGCGGTTGAAATTCTGGTCCGGGTCGGGCTGGAAGCTGAAGGTGCATTCGCCGCTGGACGCACGCGCCAGCTCGGGGCGTTCTTCCAGGATCTCGTCGAACAGCACGCGGTAGTGCGCGGTGATGTTCTTCACATAGGCCATGTCCTTGTAGCGGCCTTCGATCTTGAAACTGCGCGCGCCGGCGTCGATCAGGGCGCGCAGGTTGTTGCTCTGGTTGTTGTCTTTCATCGAGAGCACGTGTTTGTCGTGCGCAACGATGCGGCCCTGGCTGTCCTTCACTTCATATGGCAAGCGGCAGGCCTGCGAGCAGTCGCCGCGGTTGGCGCTGCGCCCGGTGTGGGCGTGGCTGATGAAGCACTGGCCGCTGTAGGCCACGCAGAGGGCGCCGTGGATGAAAAACTCCAGCGTGCAGCGCTCCGGGTCGGTGGCGGCGCGGATGTCGGCGATCTGCTGCAGCGTGAGTTCGCGCGCCAGCACGATCTGGGAGAGGCCCACGTCCTGCAGAAAACGCGCTTTCTCGGGTGTGCGGATGTCGGTCTGCGTGCTCGCGTGCAGCTGGATCGGTGGCAGGTCGATTTCCAGCAGGCCCATGTCCTGGATGATCAGCGCGTCCACACCCGCGTCGTACAACTGCCAGGCCAGCTTGCGCGCCGGCTCCAGTTCGTCGTCGCGCAGGATGGTGTTCATCGTCGTGAAGATGCGGCTGCCGAAGCGGTGCGCGTGTTTCGCCAGCCGGGCGATCTCTTTCACCGGGTTGTCGGCGCTGGTGCGCGCGCCAAACGACGGCCCGCCGATGTAGACCGCGTCGGCCCCGTGGTTCACCGCCTCGATGCCGATGTCGGCGTCGCGGGCGGGGGAGAGAAGTTCGAGTTGGTGGGACAGCATGGTGAATCGACAAAGGGGCAGTGCAGAATCGGGCGGAAAACACCTGTTGAAAACAGCGCGATATTGTCCCGGAGAACCCGCATGTCTGCATCACTTGATCTTTCCAGCACGGCCATCGTGCTGGTGCACGGCTCATGGCACGGCGCCTGGTGCTGGAAGCGCGTCCTGCCGCTGCTGCGCGGCACGGGCGTTGAAACCCACGCCGTCACGCTCACCGGCGTGGGCGAGCGGGCGCACCTGCTGAGCCCGTCGGTGGGCATTGACACCCACACCCAGGACGTGATCGGCCTGATCGAGGCCGAGGAACTGCAGCGCGTGGTGCTGGTGGGCCACAGCTACGCAGGCAACCTGATCACCTGCGTGGCCGACCGGCTGCAGCGCTCGCACCCGGGCCTGCTGCGCCACCTGGTCTACCTGGACGCGGGTATCCCGGCGCCGGGCAGCAGCTGGAGCACACCCCACTCCCCCGAAACCGTGGCCAAGCGCGTGGCCGAGGGCCAGGCCAGCGGTGGCCTGAGCTTTCCGCCGCCGGATGCCAGCGTGTTCGGCCTGACCGGCGCCGACCGCGACTGGGTCAATCGCCGCCAGACGCCGCAGCCCTTCCGCCTCTACCAGGAGCCGCTGAGCTTCGACCCGGCGCTGGTCTGGGCCATTCCGCACAGCTTCATCGACTGCACGAATCCGCCGCTGCCGACAATTGATGCCGCCAGAAAGCGCGTGCGCAGCGAACCGGGCTGGACCGTGCACGAGCTGGCCACTGGGCACGACCCGATGGTGAGCGCGCCGCGCGAACTGGCGCAGTTGCTGCTGGCGATCCACCATCGGGCGAGCCGAGGCTGATGGCGCCGGTGGCCCCCCCTTCCACGCAGCGGCTGGACCGCATCGACCTGCTGCGCGCGGCAGCCATGCTGTGGATGACGGTCTACCACTTCTGGTTCGACCTCGATCACTTCGGGCTGATCCACGAGAACTTTGCGCGCGACCCTTTCTGGACCTGGCAGCGCAGCGCCATCGTGAGCGGCTTCCTGTTCACCGCCGGACTGTCTCAGGCGGTGGCGCTGTCGCGGGGCCTGGATTGGCCACGCTTCTGGAAGCGCTGGTCGCAGGTGGCTGTCGCAGCGCTGCTGGTCACCGCCGGCTCGGCGCTGATGTTCCCCCGGAGCTTCATCTATTTCGGTGTGTTGCACGGCATCGCGGTGATGCTGATCGTGGTGCGGCTCACGGCGGGGTGGGGCGGCTGGCTCTGGCCGGCTGGCGCGCTGGCGATTGCGGCCAAGTTTGTCGCGCCGACGGTGATCGCGGCGATGCCGGGGCTGGAATTTCTCAACGCCCCGGGCTGGAACGCTCTGGGTTTCATCAGCCGCCTGCCCGTGACCGAGGACTATGTGCCGCTGCTGCCCTGGCTGGGGGTGATGTGGTGGGGCGTGGCCGCGGGCCAATGGGCGCTGCGGCACCGGCCGCATTGGCTGGGCGCAGCGGATGGGCCAGCCACCGGTCTCAAACGTGGCCTGGTGACGCTGGGGCGCTGGAGCCTCAGTTACTACCTGCTGCACCAGCCGGTGCTGATGGGCCTGGTGGCGGCGGTGGTCTGGTTGCGGGGCTGATCAGCCGGCGCAGAAAGGCCGCAGAAACTGCCCGGCCACAAACAGGTCTTTCTCGATGGCACGGCGCACACCCGCGCTGTCCTTCAGGCGCAACGCCATCACCGTGTCGCCGTGCGCCTCGTTGATCACGCGCAGCGAGGCCGGCACCTCGAACAACTTGTTGGACAGTGGCCCGACCTTGAGCCAGACGGTCTCGATCAGCGAGAGCAGCGTGGGCGAGGCCGCCGCCTGGTACAGGCGCAGGTGGAACAGCTCGTTGGCGTCCAGGTAGCCCTTGGCGTCGTTGACCTTGAGCGCGTCGCGCATCTGCTGCTCCAGTGCCAGCAGCTCGGCCACGCCGGCGGCGTCGAGCCGGTGGGCGCCACGTTCGGCGGCCTCGCCTTCGAGCAGCAGCCGTGTCTGCAGCACGTCGTCGAACTCGGCCAGCGTAAGCTTGGGCACGATCATGCCGCTGTGCGGCACGTTGACCAGTGCACCTTCGGCGGCCAGCCGCTGCAGGGCTGCGCGCACGGGCATGACGCCGACGCCCAACTGCTCGGCGATGGCGTGGATCTTCAGCCGTTCGCCCGGCAGGAACTGGCCCACCGTGACCCACTGGCGCAGGCGCGCGTAGGTGCTGTCCTGCTGGGTCGGGTTGGGTGTCTTCATGCCGTCAGGGTGATCTGCGAAAGCACCTCGTCGAGCGCACCCAGCAGCAGGACCACGTCCTCCTCCGTCGTTTGCGGGCAGACCAGCATCATGTTGTGGAAGGGCGTGATCATCACGCCGCGGTTGAGCAGACCCAGGTGGATCAGGTGCTCCAGCTCGGGGTCCAGCACGGCCTCGGCTTCGCTGCCGTTCCGGGGCGGTGCCGTGCAGAACTGGAATTCGGTGCGTGCGCCGACCTGGGTCACGCACCAGGGCAGGCCGTGGCGGGCGATCAGACCGCGCAGACCACTGGCCAGCCGTTCGGCCAGCGACAGCATGTGCGCGTAGGCCGCGGGCGTCATCACCTCGGCGAGCGTGGTGCGCATCGCGGCCATGGCCAGCATGTTGCCGGTGAGCGTGGTGCCGATGCCGCTGTGGCCAGGCGGTGCGTCCTGCTTGGCTTGCACGGCACGGGTGGCCAGATCGGCGCTCATGCCGTAGACCGCGCAGGGCACGCCGCCGCCCACCGGCTTGCCGAGCACGAGCGCGTCGGCCTCGATGCCGTGGGCGCGGGCGTAGCCGCCGGGGCCGGTGCTGATGGTGTGGGTCTCGTCCATGACCAGCAAGGCGCCGTGCTTTTTGATGAGGACTTGCGCCTCGCCCCAGAACCCCGGCTCGGGCAGCACCATGCCGATGTTGGTCATCACCGGCTCGGCCAGCACGCAGGCCACATCACCCTGTTGGAGGGCAGCTTCGAGTGCAGGCAGATCGTTGAACTCGACCACCATCGTGTGTTCGGTCAGGTCGTGCACCTGGCCGAGCAGGCTGTCGCGTTGCACGGGCTGGCCGTTGACCAGATCGACGAACACGTCTTCGATGGTGCCGTGGTAACAGCCGTTGAACACCAGCAGCTTCTTGCGCCCGGTGGCGGCGCGGATCCAGCGCACGATGTAGCGGTTGGCGTCGGTCGCGCTCATGGCGAACTGCCAGAACGGGAGGCCGAAGCGGTCGGCCAGCAACCCGCCCACGGCGGCGGCGTCGGCCGTGGCGAGCATGGTGGTGTAACCGCGCGTGGCCTGCTTCGCCAGCGCGGCGGCGACCGGCGCGGGCGCGTGGCCGAACATGGCGCCGGTGTCGCCCAGGCAGAAATCGACCAGCGTGTGACCGTCCACGTCGGTGACCTGGGCACCGCTGGCCTGGCAGACGTGCAGGGCGAAGGGTGTGCCCCAGTCGTTCATCCAGTGCAGAGGCACGCCGAACAGCAGGTGTTCGCTGGCCTGGGCGGCCAGGGCGGCGGAGGCCGGATTGCGCTCGGCGAAGGACCGGCGCTCGCGGGCGAGGAAGGTGAGGGCGCGGGTCCAGTCGAGGCCGGTGCGGCTGGCCCGTTGAAGGGGGTGAGCGTTCATGGGCACCACCTCAGACCAGCAGGAGGAGGTGCTCGCGTTCCCAGGAGCTGATCACGCGGTTGTAGGTGGCGTATTCCAGCTCCTTCACCGCCAGGAAGGCATCGATGAAGGCGCCACCGAACACGTCGCGCACCGGCTCGCATTCGCGCATGCGGCGGATCGAGTCCTCCATGTGGCTGGGCAACTCGAAGTCCATGTCCCAGGCGCTGGTCGTCATGGGCTCGCTGGGCAGCTTTTTTTCCACCATGCCGAGGTAGCCCGCGCCCAGCGTGGCGGCCATGGCCAGGTAGGGGTTCACGTCCACGCCGGGTACGCGGTTTTCCAGCCGGCGGTTGGCGGCGTCGGACTCGGGCACGCGGATGCCGCAGGTGCGGTTGTCGTAGCCCCACTGCACGTTGATCGGCGCCGACATGAAGCGCGAGAGCCGGCGGTAGGAGTTCACATAGGGCGCCAGCATCGGCATGATCTGCGGCACGTAGCGCTGCAGGCCAGCGATGTAGTGGTGGAAGGCGGGCGTGGGCGAGCCGTCTGCGTCGCTGAAGATGTTCTGCTTCGTCTCGGCGTCCAGGATGCTCTGGTGGATGTGCATCGCGCTGCCGGGCTCGGCTTCCATGGGCTTGGCCATGAAGGTGGCAAAGATGCCGTGGCGCAACGCGGTTTCACGCACCGTGCGTTTGAACAGGAACACGCGGTCGGCCAGGTCCATGGGCTCGCCGTGGGTGAAGTTGATCTCCATCTGGCCAGCGCCGGCTTCGTGGATCAGCGTTTCCACGCCCAGGCGGTGCACCTCGCAGAAGCGCGAAAGCTCCAGGAAGAAGGGGTCGAAATCGTTCACCGCGTCGATGGAATACGACTGGCGCCCGGCCTCGGGTTTGCCGGTGCGGCCCAGCGGCGGCTGCAGTGGTTCGTGCGGGTTCTGGTGGCGCGCCACCAGATAGAACTCCATCTCGGGCGCCACCACCGGTTGCCAGCCCTGCGCTTCGTAGAGCGCCAGCACGCGACGCAACACGGAGCGCGGCGCGAGTGCCACCGGCGTGCCGTCGAACTCTTCGCAGTCGTGGATGATCACCGCCACCTGTTCGGCGGCCCAGGGCACCATGCGCGCGGTGGCGAGGTCGGGCACACAGACCATGTCCGGGTCGGTGTCGCCGACGAAGGCGGTGTTGTCGGGCTGCTGGCCGTTGACCGTGTTGAGCAGCACGCTCTTGGGCAGGCGCATGTGGCCGGAGTTGAGGAACAGGTCCTTGGGCAAAATCTTGCCGCGCGCGATGCCTGTCATGTCGGGGATGACGCACTCCACCTCGTGGATGCGGTGCTGGGCGAGAAACTCGCGCAAGCTGTCGGTTGAGATGCTCATGTGCAGCCTGATTTGATCAAAAGTGGCAGCAATTCTGTCACTTTTTTGAGTTACTGAGAATATTTGATCAAATCAAGCGATGGGACGAAAAAAAGCGCGACCCGGAAGTCGCGCCTGGGTAAGCCAGCGTCGGCTGCTTACTCCACCTTGGCCTTTTCCCGCAGGCTGGCCTGGAACGCTGCCACTTTCTGCTGCTTCATCTGCTGGGCGATCTGGTCCTTGATCTCTTCGAACTTGGGCAACTGGGCCTGGCGCACATCGTCCACGCGGATGATGTGCCAGCCAAACTGGCTCTTCACCGGCGCCGGCGTCATCTGCCCTTTTTCGAGCTTGACCATGGCCTCGGAAAACTCGGCCACGTAGCTGGACGCATTGGCCCAGTCGAGGTCGCCGCCGTTGGCGCCGGAGCCCGGGTCTTTCGACTGTTTCTTGGCGATGTCTTCGAATTTGGCACCGCCTTTGATGGACGCGATGACCGCTTTGGCTTCGTCTTCCTTCTCCACCAGGATGTGGCGGGCGCGGTATTCCTTGCCACCATTGCTGGCGGCGAACTTGTCGTACTCGGCCTGGATTTCAGCGTCCGTCACCGGGTTCTTCTTTTCATAGTCCGCAAACAGCGCGCGGATCAGGATGGTCTGGCGGGCCAGTTCCATCTGGTCCTTGTATTCGGGCAGCGCGGCCACGCCGCGTTTTTGCGCTTCCTGCATGAAGATTTCGCGCAGCACGACTTCTTCTTTCAGCTGGGCACGCACCTCGTCGGTCACCGGGCGGCCCGATGCCGCGAGCTGCTTGGCCAGCACCTCAACCCGCGCGGTCGGCACGGCCTTGCCGTTGACGATGGCCACGTTTTGCGCAGCGGCCCAGGGGGCGGCAGCGAGAAGGACGGCCGCGGTCAGGGCCGACAGGGAAAATTTCATGGTGTTCCTCGGGTGAAAAAAACGGGGGGCCAACGCACAGTGCGGGGTTTCAGCAAACAGGGCTCAGATGGTTGCCAGGCCCATGTGCTGACTGGTCAGGCCTGGATTTCAATCGCCAGCGCGTGCAGGCCCGCGTCGGTGAATTTTTGCAGCGCATCATACACAAGCCGGTGTTGTGCCACGCGGCTTTTGCCCGCGAAGGCCGCCCCGCCGATGCGCACCCGGAAGTGCGTGCCGTGACCCAGGCCGTTGGCGCCCGCATGGCCGGCGTGGGCCGCACTTTCGTCGATCACTTCCAGCACCGCGGGCGCCAGGGCCTCGCGCAGCGCAGCTTCCAGAGCCGGGGCGGTGCTGATCACAGGGGTGGGTGTTGCGTTCATGGTTTCTGGGCTCCGTCGCCGGGGGTGTCGCCATCTTTCAGGTAGCGCGCGATGTACAGGCCCTGACCGACGATGAAGACGATCGGGAACACATAGCCCCAGAGCTTGAAGTTGACCCAGTCTTCGGTGGAGTAGTAGGCCGCCACATAGGCGTTGATGCCGGCCATGAAGAGGAAATAGCCGATCCAGATCACGGTGAGCCGCGCCCAGACCGCGGTCGGCAGCGACAGCTGGCTGCCCAGCAATATCTGCAGGAAGTTCTTCTTCCAGACCCATAGCGCCGCACCCAGCACGATCGCCATGCTCGCGTACAACACAGTGGGTTTCCACTTGATGAAGCGTTCATCGTGCAGCGCCAGGGTGAGCACGCCGAACACGATCACCAGCACCAGCGTGACCTTCTGCAGGGTCTGCAGCCGGCGGTCGATGGCGTAGATGAGGCCCGTCTGCACCAGCGTGGCGACCATGAGCACCGCGGTGGCGGTGTAGATGTCGTGCAGCTTGTAGGCCGCCACAAAAAGGCCGATGGGAAAGAAGTCGATGAGAAAACGCATGGACCGATTATCGGGCTTGCGCCGCGGGCGCTGCGTGACAGGGGGTATCACAACCGGCTCGGGCCAGCGCCGGAACTTGAAACACGCAACGGGCTCTACCGGGGTCACTTGGTCACAACCCCACTCGAAACACCCCATGCAAGCCAACGAACAACAGTCCATCCTCACCATCGCCCTGCTGGCAGCCTTTGCCGACGGTCACAAGGCCGACACCGAGCGCGAGGCCATCCGCAAGCTGGCCGAGACACTGGGTCACGAGAGCGGTGGCGCCGGGCTGGCTCAGCTTTACCAGGATGTGCTGCTGAAACGCGTGACGCTGGCCGACGCCGTGGCCGGCCTGACGGACGCCGGCCAGCGCCAGCTGGCTTATGAAATGGCGGTGTGTGTTTGTGATGCGGACGGGCGCCAGAGCCCCGCCGAGACCAGCTTCCTGGCCGACCTGAAAGCCCGCCTGCAACTGGACGCGGCCGAGGCCTCGGCGTTCGAGCGCGAGGAAGCGGCTGTGCTCGATGCGGCCGACCAGGCCGCACCGCTGGCCGTGCCCGTGGTCGTGGCCGCTTCGGCGGCGCAAGCTGTGCCGCAGGCGGCGCCACGGGATGCCGCTCTCGACGCCCAGCTCGACAAGACCATCCTGAACGCGGCCATGCTCAACGGCGCGCTCGAATTGTTGCCGCAATCCTGGGCCTCGATGGCCATCATCCCGCTGCAGGTGCGCCTGGTCTACAACATCGGCAAGGCCCACGGCGTGGAACTGGACCAGGGCCACATCCGCGAGTTCATCGCGGCCGCGGGCGTGGGCGCGACCTCGCAGTACATCGAGCAATTCGGTCGCCAGCTGCTCGGGGGCCTGCTGGGCAAGATGGCCGGGCGCACCTTGGGTGGTCTGGGCCGCGCTGCCACCGGCGTGGCGTTTTCGTTTGCCACCACCTACGCCCTCGGCCAGGTGGCCCGGCGCTATTACGCGGGTGGCCGGGTGATGAGCACGGCGCTGTTGCAGGAGACCTTCCAGAAACTGCTCACCCCGGCCAAGCAGTTGCAGGCGCAATACCTGCCGCAGATCCAGGCACAGGCCCAGTCGCTGGACATGGGCAAGGTGCTGGCCATGGTGCGGGGCGGCTGAATTCAGCGCTGGTTTTTGTTACACGCGCGGACGCTCCGCGCTCCGGAGGCGGGGTGGTTTTGGGCCAGAATCCCCAAGGGGTGTCTGTTCGTTTCCACACGGTTGCGGAGCCCAACCCTTGTTATTGTTCTTGTTATTGTTCGACTCACCCCATTTCATTTCTGGACACACCTTATGACGACGCACATCCGCCATGCATTCAAACTGGTCGGGCTGAGCCTGGCCATCGCCGCGCTCACCGCCTGCGGCGGCAACGACGATCCGAAGCCGGGTGACACCTCGGGTGATCCGGTGGCCAAATACATCGGCTCCTGGGAGAGCGCGTGTTATGAAGACAGTGGCGCGTCGGCCCATCTGCGCGCCGATTTCACCAAGGCCTCTGCCACGGGCTTCACCGGTGAGGTGGTGGCCTATTTCTACATCGGCACCTCGTGTTCCGGCCCCAGCGTGAAGAACACCAAGGTGTTCACCCACATGGTCATGTCACACGACGGCACCAAGATCGTGGGCAGCGTGACGGCCGACAAGTTCGCCGGGACTTCCGACCAAGGCTCCGCGAAAGTGCTGCTCTATGTGAACGGCAACACCCTGCAGATCGGTGACCCCGACGCCGCCAAGGACGCGCAGGGTTACCCCAACACGTTCTACGACAAGTCGATGACGCGCATCTGATCGGCGTCAGGCGGGCAGGAAGCCCTCCACCGACAGGTAGCGCTCGCCGGTGTCGTAGTTGAAGCCCAGCACCACGGCGTTGGCCGGCAGTTCGGGCAGTTTCTGCGCGATGGCGGCCAGTGTCGCGCCCGACGAAATGCCGACCAGCATGCCTTCTTCTCGGGCGCAGCGGCGGGCCATCTCGCGGGCCGGTTCGGCGTCCACCTGGATCACACCGTCGAGCAGGGTGGTGTCGAGGTTGTTGGGGATGAAGCCCGCGCCGATGCCCTGGATCGGGTGGGGCGCCGGGCTGCCACCCGAAATGACCGGCGAGGCCACCGGCTCCACCGCGTACACCTTGAGTTGGGGCCATTTGGCTTTCAGCACCTGCGCACAACCGGTGATGTGCCCCCCGGTGCCCACCCCAGTGATCAGCACATCGACTCCCTCAGGGAAATCGGCGGCGATTTCGGCGGCCGTGGTTTTGGCGTGGATCGCGACGTTGGCCGGGTTGTTGAACTGCTGCGGCATCCAGGCGCCGGGCGTGCTGGCGACGATTTCTTCGGCCCGGGCGATCGCGCCTTTCATGCCTTTTTCACGCGGGGTCAGGTCGAAGCTCGCGCCGTAGGCCAGCATCAGGCGGCGACGCTCGACGGACATGCTGTCGGGCATGACCAGCACCAGCTTGTAGCCCTTGACAGCCGCCACCATGGCCAGTCCGATGCCGGTGTTGCCCGAGGTCGGCTCCACGATCGTGCCGCCGGGTTGCAGGGCTCCTGACTGTTCGGCGTCTTCCACCATCGCCAGCGCAATGCGGTCCTTGATCGAGCCGCCGGGGTTGCTGCGTTCGGACTTGATCCACACCTGCTGCGAGGCGCCGGCAAACAGCCGCTGGATGCGCACGTGGGGGGTGTTGCCGATGGTGTCGAGAATGTTCTGGGCCTTCATGCGGTGCTCCTGAGGTGTGTCGAAGGGCGCCAGTATCCCCTGTCTGCAAACACCTTGCAGGCCGCGACCCGGCCAAGTCCGAGCACCTCACATGGCCGCTTCCAGCATCTGGCGGTATTCCTCCGCGCTGGCGATGCGCGGGTTGGTCTTGTGGCAGTGGTCGGCCAGCGCGCCTTCGATGACTTTGTCGAACAAGTCGGGCGTCACGCCCATGGCAGCCAGGCCGGCGGGCAGGCCCAGTCGGGCGTTCATGTCCTTGATCGCTTCACCGATGTCGCTGCCGCTGGCCAGACCCATGGCGTGCGCCATGCGATCCAGCCGCCGGTCTTTCTTCATCGACTCGGCTTCGGCGTTGAAACGCACCACCGCGGGCAGGAACATGGCGTTGAGCGTGCCGTGGTGCAGGCGCGGGTTGACGCCGCCCAGGCTGTGGCTGAGCGAATGCACACAGCCCAGGCCTTTCTGGAACGCCATCGCGCCCTGCATGCTGGCGCTCATCATGTTCAGGCGCGCCTCGCGGTCGCTGCCGTCCTTGGTGGCGCGCTCGATGTGCGCCCAGCCGCGCATCAGGCCATCGAGGCCGATGCCGTCGGCCGGCGGGTTGAAGGCCGGCGCCATGAAGGTTTCCATGCAGTGGGCGATGGCGTCCATGCCGGTGGCGGCGGTCAGCATGGGTGGCAGGCCGAGCGTGAGCTCGGGGTCGAGCAAGGCGGTTTTGGGCACCAGGTGCCAGCTGTGGAAGCCCAGCTTGCGGCCGTCGTCCACGATCACGATGGCGCCGCGCGCCACCTCGCTGCCCGTGCCCGCGGTGGTCGGCACGGCGATCAGCGGCGGCACGCGGTCGGTGATCTTCGGTGAGCCGCCTTCGATGGTGGCGTAGGTCTTGAGCGGGCCCTCGTGCACCGCGGCGATGGCCACGCCCTTGGCGCAGTCGATGGAGCTGCCACCGCCGAGTGCGATCAGGCCGTCGCAGCCCTCGGTCTGGTACACCGCCACGGCCGCACGCACCGCCGCTTCGTTCGGGTTCGACGGCGTCTGGTCAAACACGGCAGGCTTCAGGCCGGGCAGGGCGGCGAGCGCCTTGTCCAGCAGCCCGGCGGCCTTCACACCCGCGTCGGTCACGATCAGCGGGCGGCGGATGCCCACGCGTTCGCATTCGGCCTGCAGCTGCGCGAGCACGCCAAAGTCAATCAGGATGTTGGTGACATAGAGAATCTGGGCCATGTTTGTCTCGTGTGGTTGTAGGAGGCGAAAGGCAAAACTATACGGCCGCACTCTCTTGAGGCCAATGCCACCGGCGTGACCGCCGGTCGCACAAAAGACAGCCACAATCCGGCGCATACTTTTTCCACCCATGTCGCACCACCCCAACCCCCGCTCCCTGCTCACGACCGCCATGCGCGGCGTGCTCGACCGCATCGCCCGCGCCGGCCACCCGCCCATGCACGCGCTTTCGCCTGCCCAGGCCAAGCAGGCCTACGAGGCGGGCGCCGGGGTGCTCGACATCCCCTCGCACAAACTGGTGCGGGTGGACGATCTGAAGATCCCGGCGCGTGACGGCTTTGAGCTGCCTGCCCGGCTGTTCGCCCCCGCATCGGCGCACCCGCTGCCGGTGCTGCTGTACTTCCACGGCGGCGGCTTCACCGTCGGCAGCGTGGCCACGCACGAACCGCTGTGCCGCCACCTGGCCCACCTCGCGCATTGCGCGGTGGTCTCGGTGGACTACCGGCTGGCACCGGAGTGGCAGTTCCCCACCGCCGTGCACGACGCCTGGGACAGCCTGGCCTGGCTGCGCGAGAACGCTGCGACGCTGCGGCTGGACGGCAGCCGGATCGCGGTGGGCGGCGACAGCGCGGGCGGTACCCTCGCGGCCGTCACCGCGCTCGGCGCCCGCGACGCCGGCTGGCCGCTGGCTTTGCAACTGCTGTTCTACCCCGGCACCGCCGGCCACCAGAACACCCCCAGCCACAAGACCTTCGCCAAAGGCTTCTTGCTCGAAGAGGCCCACATCACCTACTTCTTCAACCACTACCTGCGCTCGCCGCAGGACCGCGACGACTGGCGCTTCGCCCCGCTCGACGGCGTGGACGAATCACGCCAGGTGCGCGACTTCGACGGCGTGGCCCCGGTCTGGATCGGCCTGGCGGAATGCGACCCGCTGACGGACGAGGGCGTGCAATACGCCGACCGCCTGCGCATGGCGGGTGTGCCGGTCGACCTGGAGATCTACGCCGGTGTGGTGCACGGCTTCATCCAGTTTGGCCGCGCCATCCCGCAGGCCCTGACCGCGCACAACGACGCTGCCCGCGCTTTGCGCCATGCTTTTGGAGACCACTGAGATGCCCACGATGAAACGCGCCGACTTCCGCTTCTTCCACCGCCTGCGCGTGCGCTGGGCCGAGGTGGACATGCAGAAGATCGTGTTCAACGCGCACTACCTGATGTATTTCGACACCGCCATCGCCGACTACTGGCGTGCGCTGGCCTTGCCTTACGAGGAGTCGATGCAGCAGCTCGATGGTGATCTCTACGTCGTCAAGGCGACGGTGGAGTTCCACGCTTCGGCGCGGGTGGACGACCAGATCGAGGTGGCCATGAAGTGCAACCGCATCGGCACCTCGTCCATGACCTTCACCGGCGCGATCTTCCGCGGCGAGGAACACCTGATCTCGTGCGAACTGGTCTACGTGTTCGCCGACCCGGCCACGCAGACCTCGCGCCCGGTGCCCCAGGCCTTGCGCGACACCGTTCTCGGCTACGAGGCTGGTGAGGCCATGGTGACGATCAAGGTCGGGCGCTGGAGCGAGCTCGGCGACGATGCCCGCCGCATCCGCACCGCGGTGTTTGTGGAGGAGCAGCGCATTCCCAAAGACCTGGAGAGCGACGCGGCCGATCTGACGGCGGTGCACGCCGTGGTCTACAACCGCCTGGGTCAGCCGGTGGCGACCGGGCGCTTCGTGCCGCACGGGCCGGGGGTGGTGAAGGTTGGACGCCTGGCGGTGCACCGCGTGCTGCGCGGCGGCCACCTGGGGCGCCAGGTGCTGCAGGCGCTGATGGACGCGGCCCGCGACGCCGGAGAACGCGAAGTGATGCTGCATGCCCAGCGCAGCGCCGTGGGCTTTTACGAGCGGCTGGGTTACCAGGCGCGGGGGGCGTCGTTCGAAGAGGCGGGCATTGAACATCAGGAGATGTTCAAGCCGCTCGTCTGAATCACCAGAACAGTGTTTCGCTGCGCCGGTTGTGCGGGTTCCAGGCATGCCCTTGACCGGCCACGGGTGCGTGGGTCCACTCGTCCACGGCCACCCGCCAGGCCGCCGGCGCCGCACGGGTTTCTGACATCTGCACGCTCAGGACCAGACTGCTGCGGGTGCCGTAGCCACGCTCGGGCAGGCTGACAAAGGGGCTGGACAGACCGTGTTCCATCTCCAACGGAACACCGGTTTCCGGCAGTTCGTGTGTGGGCACGCGCCGCGCGTCGGCCAGCGCATCGGTGAGCCTAGTGATCGGCAGGGGTGAAGAAGCGGGCTGCGCGAGGCAATCGCCGAGCGCCTGCTTCAGCCGTTCGCTCTTGGGCCAGGGGGTGTCGAGCGCTGCGTTGGACAAGCCGTAGACACCCGCCTGCAAGCGCCGGCTGTGCAAACCGGTGGGATGTTCGTCGTGCGGATGCTCGGGGTCGCGGTTGCCGGCCCAGGCCCAGAACTGGTTGTGGAAATCACCCACCACCAGGTTGAAGCCGCCGTACGCGGCCGGATCGAGATCATCCAGCAGCGCCTCCCAGCTCAGCCCGCCGCGCAGCCAGCGGGTGACCAGTTCACCCCGGCTGCGCTGGCCCGGCCCGGCCTGGGTGCTGCGCACATTGGTGAGCATGGCCACACGACCGGTTTCGCTCACCCCCAGCCAGGTGCCGCCGTCCCGCAGGTCGCGCCCGGCGACCACACCGGCGCCGTCGGGCAGGGTCCAGTGGTGCAGAGGAGCCGTCGGCCGGTCCAGGAATTCGTCGCGGTTGGCCGCGATCAGCAACGGACAGACCGGGCTGGCATCGATGGCAAAGGCGATCAGGCACATGGCGGGACCCGCCCGAGGCGGTCAGACGTCTTCCAGCAGCGGGTAGGGGAGGGGCAACAGGTGCAACACCGGGCCCGTGGCACTGCCGGCGTGCAGGCTGCCGCCCGCTGCCGCGCTGGTCTGCATGGACACGGTGGCGCTCCAGCCGCCCGCAGGGTTGGCTGCAGCAGCGGCCACCGTCCCGCAGGGCTGTTCGGCGTCGCTGCTGTGAAACACGTCTTGCCCCACGGTCAAAGGCTCATCGGCCTGCACCAGAAACGCACGGCGCTTGAGCGTGCCGCGGAACTGGCTGCGCGCCACCACTTCCTGCCCGGGGTAACAACCTTTTTTGAAGTTCACGCCGCCCACCGATTCGTAGTTCAGCATCTGCGGCACAAAGGCTTCCGCGATCGGCTGGGTGAGGGTGGCCACGCCGGCCATCACATCCAGCCAGGCCCAGTGGGCTTCGGGCAGGGCATCGCCCGCGGGCGGCGGGTGGCCGGTCGGTGCCACCCACAGCGCGCGGGGCAGGCCTTGTGACGGGTAAATCGCGATGGTTTGAGCGCCGCCCGCCTCGCCGGACTTGCTCCAGGGTTTGGCGTCTGCTGGCGCGGCGGACCCGCTGAGCCCCCAGACCTGAAATTCCTCGCTCGCGTCACTCAGCCGGGCCTTGGCCCGCAGCACGAACATCGACAGGCGCTTGAGCGTGGCTGGCAGCAGGTCGCGGCTGCAAACCAGCAGCACGTCGTCGTGCGCGAGCTTGAAGCCGACAAAACTCGCCAGCATGCGGCCCTTGGCCGAACAGAACGCCGCCAGCCGCGCTTCGGACAGGCCGAGCATGGCAAAGTCCTGCGTCAACTGGCCGTGCAGGAACTTCGCCGCGTCTTCGCCCTGGACGCGGATGATCCCCAGTTGGGGCAGCGGGGTCGCGCCGTGGAGCGCGGGCAGGGGAACGCTGGGCAAGGTGGGCGGGTTCATGGCGTGGGTGGTGTGGCGTGGGTGTGTGGCGAGCAGGGGAACAGCGGTCGATTATCATCTTTGGCCCGGGTCTCTGCCGGCGGCGTCACCCATCTCCTCGCACCATCCCCGACCCGTGAAACGTCTGTTGTTCCTGTTGTTCTGGCTGCCGCTGCTCGCGATGGGACTGGCCGCGGGCGCCGCCTGGTGGTGGTTGCACGAGCCGCTGCTGCTGCCAGCCGATGCCAGCGCGCAAGCACCAGTGGAATTGAACATCCAGCCGGGCAGCTCGGCGCGTGTGGTGGCCCAAGCCGTGACCAGTGCCGGGGTCAGGGTGCCGACCGTCCTGCTCTACGCCTGGTTTCGAGCTTCAGGGCAGGGCCGGTCGATCAAGGCCGGCGTCTATGAAATCAAACCCGGCGCCACGCCGCGCAGCCTGCTGGACCAGCTGGTACGGGGTGAGCAGGCGCTGCGCAGCCTGACCCTGGTCGAAGGCTGGAACGTGCGCGAGGTGCTGGCGGCGGTGCGTGCTTCGCCCGACCTGAACCAGGATCTTGACGGCCTGGGCATGGCCGACATCATGGCCCGCATCGGCTACGCCGGGCGGCACCCGGAAGGCCGCTTTTTCCCCGACACCTACCGCATGGTCAAACACGCCACGGCGTCCAGCGTGTTGCGCCAGGCGGCCCAGGCCATGGACCAGCGACTGGCTGAAGCCTGGGCCCAGCGCGCGCCAGATTCGCCGCTGCGCTCGCCCGAAGAGGCGCTGATCCTGGCCAGCATCGTCGAAAAAGAGACGGGAGCCGAAGTCGACCGGTCGATGGTGGCCGGCGTGTTCAGCAACCGTCTGCGCATCGGCATGCGGCTGCAGACCGATCCCACGGTGATCTACGGCCTGGGTGAACGCTTCGATGGCAACCTGCGCCGGACGGACCTCGAAACCGACGGCCCTTACAACACCTACACCCGCGCCGGCCTGCCGCCCACGCCGATCGCCATGCCGGGCTGGAACTCCTTGCTGGCGGCGGTCAAACCGGCGGCCACACCCGCGATGTATTTTGTGGCGCGCGGCGACGGCAGCAGCCAGTTCAGCGCCACGCTTGACGAACACAATTCGGCGGTGCGCCGCTATCAAAGCAAATGACCCCCCTGCGCCGCTTCGCGTCTTCCCCCCTGAGCAGGGGGGACCACACCAGCCGCCCGGCAAAGCCGGTTCTGCGGTGTGTGCTGGGCCGCGTCCTTCGTCGGCACGATGGAGCCCTGAAATGACGGTTGGTTCGACAGGCCTGTTCATCTCTTTTGAGGGCATCGACGGTGCGGGCAAGTCCACCCACATCGCGAACCTCGCCGATGCTTTCCGCAGCCAGGGCCGCAACGTGACCCTCACGCGCGAACCCGGCGGCACACCGCTGGCCGAAAAGCTGCGCGCCATGGTACTCGGCGACGCCATGGACCCGCTCACCGAGTCGCTGCTGGTGTTCGCCGCCCGGCGCGACCATCTGTTGACGGTGATCGAACCGGCGCTGGCGCGCGGCGATGTGGTGCTGTGTGATCGCTTCACCGACGCCACCTTTGCCTACCAGGGCGGTGGTCGTGGTTTTGACCTGCAGACCCTCGGCACGCTGGAGCGCTGGGTGCAGGCGACGCCTGCCCTGCAGGGCCATGGCATCCGCCAGCCCGATCTGACGGTCTGGTTCGATCTGCCGGCCGAGACCGCCGCGGCCCGGCTGGCCGGCGCCCGTGTGCCCGACCGCTTTGAAGCCCAGCCGGTGGCGTTTTTCCAGGCCGTCGCTGCGGGCTATGCGGCGCGTGCCGAAGCCGAGCCGTGGCGCTTTGCGCGCATCAACGCCGACCAGCCGCGTGAGCAGGTCTGGGCCGCCATCGCGGTGGCGTTCGCCCAGCGGGGCTGGTTGCCGGCACCGGCTGAATCCGGCCCTTCCGCCAGCTGACGCCCCACCCATGGCAACCCGTTCAACACCCCCTGACACCGTCGCCCCACCCATGGCAACCCGCGCACCCTGGGTTCAGCGCCAGCTGCAGGCACTGCTCGCACAGCGGGGGCATGCCTGGCTGTTGCAGGGGCCATCGGGCCTGGGGCAATACGAGCTGGCGCTGGCGCTGGCGCAGAGCTGGTTGTGCGAGCAGCCCACGGCGTCGGGCCCCTGCGGGGTCTGCGCCAGCTGCCACATGGTTGATACCCACGCCCACCCCGATTTTGTGGTGCTCATGCCCGAGACGGTCATGCTTGAACGCGGCTGGCCCCTGGCCGAAACCGCGCAGAAGGAGATCGACGACAAGAAGCGCAAGCCCAGCAAGGAAATCCGGGTCGAGGCCATGCGCGACACAGTGGCCTTCGCCCAGCGCACCAGTGCGCGTGGGCGGGGCCTGGCGGTGCTGGTGTACCCGGCCGAGCGCATGAACCACGTGACGGCCAACGCCTTGCTCAAGACCCTGGAGGAGCCACCCGGGGACACCCGCTTCGTGCTCGCCAGCGAGGCTACCCACCAGCTGCTGCCCACCATCCGCAGCCGTTGCCAGACCCATGCCATGGACTGGCCCCCGGAACCGGAAGCGCTGCAGTGGCTCCAGGACAACGCGGCCAGCCGCCCCACGCCCGAGCAAGCGCAGGTCTGGCTGCGCGCGGCCGGTGGGCGACCGGTGGATGCCCTGGCCTGGGCCGGCACCGGCCTGAACGCCAAGGCCTGGGCCGATCTGCCCGCCGCGCTGGCCCGCGGCGACTGGAGCACGCTGGCGGGCTGGCCCGCAGCGCAGCAACTTGAGCTGCTGCAGAAACTCTGCCACGACCTGATGGTGCAGGCGGCCGGCGGCACGCCACGCTTCTTCGCCGCCGCGAACCTGCCGGTGGCGCCGCGCTGGGGCGTGCTGGCCCGTTGGTCTCGCGAACTGCTGGACGCGGCGCGCTCGGTTGAGCACCCGTACAACCCCGGTTTGATGCAGGAAGCCTGGGCCGCCCGCACGCGGCAGGCCCTGGTTTCCCGCTAAACTTGTTGGCCATGAGCATCAGCCCCCCCGCATCCAACGCCTCAGTTCGCCCGAGCGTGATCCAGCTCTCCATCAAGGAGAAGGCAGCGCTGTACGCAGCCTACATTCCGTTGTTTGCCGACGGGGGCATTTTCATTCCGTCTTCCCGCGAGTACCGCATCGGCGACGACGTCTATGTGCTGCTCAGCCTGCCCGACGACCCGCAGCGCTACCCGGTCGCCGGCAAGGTCGCCTGGGTCACGCCCGCGAAGGCGCAGGGCGGGCGCACCCAGGGTGTGGGCATCCGTTTTCCGGCTGACGAAAAATCGCGCCTGCTCAAGATCAAGATCGAAGAGATTCTGGGCGCCAGCCTGGGCTCGGACAAGCCCACTCAGACCATCTGAGCCGCGGTGTGGCCAGCGCCCCGCTGGGCGGGCCCACAGCCATCTCGCCATTTTCCCGCCCAACATGTTCACCGATTCCCATTGCCACCTGAACTTCCCGGAGTTGCGCGGAGACTTGCCAGCGATCTTGGCTGCCATGAGCAAAGCCCAGGTGGACCGCGCCCTGTGCATCTGCACGACGCTCGAAGAGTTTGACGATGTGCACGGGCTGGCCCGTGATCACGCCAACCTGTGGGCCACGGTGGGCGTGCACCCCGACAACGAAGGCGTTCAGGAGCCCACACTGGACGATCTGCTCCGGCGCGCCGATCTGCCACGCGTCGTGGGCATTGGTGAGACCGGCCTGGACTACTACCGCCTGAATGGCCGCAGCGTGGCCGACATGGCCTGGCAACGCGAGCGCTACCGCACCCACATCCGCGCCGGCCGTCTGACCGACCTGCCTCTGGTGATCCACACCCGGAGCGCGTCGGAAGACACGCTGGCGATCCTGCGCGAGGAAGGCGGTTTTGACCGTGCGGCCCAACCCGATCTGCCGCACTCAAGGGGGGTGTTTCACTGTTTCACCGAAACCGAGGCGGTGGCACGGGCCGCGCTTGAGCTGGATTTCTACATCTCGTTCTCGGGCATCCTGACCTTTCGCAACGCCAGCGATCTGCGTGAGATCGCCCGTTTTGTCCCGCTCGACCGCATGCTGATCGAAACCGACAGCCCGTATCTGGCGCCGGTGCCCCACCGCGGCAAGACCAACAACCCGTCCTTCGTTCCCTTTGTGGCGCAGCAGATCGCCGAGGTCAGGGGTGTGGCCGTGGAGGTGGTGGCCGAGGCCACCAGCCGCAATTTTGAGCAGGTCTTCAACCGGATCATGGTGTGAAAATATTCATGAAACACTTTAAGTTTTTTAAAAAGTGTTTTGTTTTAACTGCATTTTTTACATCTTCTATGGTCGCCAGTGCTGGCGCCTTCGAGGATTTTTTCAGCGCGGCCAAACTCGACAACGAGTCCGTGATGGTCGGGCTCACACTGCGTGGTTTTGACCTCAACACCATTGACCCACGCGGTGACAGCGCCCTGCTCATCGCCGTGCGCGAAGGTTCGCGCAAGGTGGCCCTGTTCCTGCTGGAACAACCCTCGGTGAAAGTTGAAGCCCGCAACCCCAAAGGGGAAAGCCCGCTGATGCTCGCCGCACTCAAAGGCGATCTGGACATGGCCAGGCGCCTGATCCAGCGCAAAGCCGAGGTCAACAAGCCCGGCTGGACGGCCTTGCACTATGCCGCGTCCAACGCCACCCAGGCCAGCCAGGAGATGGTTCGCCTGCTGCTGGAGCACCACGCCTACATCGACGCGGAATCGCCCAACCGCACCACACCCCTGATGATGGCGGCACATTACGGCCATCCGGCCGTGGTGAAGCTGTTGCTGGAAGAGGGGGCAGATCCCCTGCTGCGCAATGAACAGGGGCTGACGGCGATCGACTTTGCCCGGCGGGGCGAACGGCAGGAATCGGCCGACCTCATTGCGGCCTTTGTGCGCCGAATGCGCCCCACCGGCACCTGGTGAACACGGCCCGGTGGGCCCGTTTCCGCGCCCGGGGCAGGGCAGGGACACCGCCCAGACTCAAGTAGGTGTAATCCCTCGGTAGGTGTAACCCACATCGATATTCCGTTAACAGTCCTCCAGAATGCCCCACATTCCAAACTTGAGGAGATGCACCGTGGCCCTGGCCAGTCAGAAGGATTTTTTTTCGGGACTCATGTTCACCGCGGTGGGTGGGTCGTTTGCCTGGGGCGCCACGGATTACACCGTGGGAGAGGGTGCACGCATGGGGCCGGGTTATTTCCCGCTCATGCTGGGCATCCTGCTGGCCATTCTCGGCACCATCATCACACTCCAGGCGTTTGTCAAAGGCAACCCGGGCGGCGACAAGGTCGGTGCCTTCGCCTGGCGCCCCTTGGGTTTCATTCTGGGCGCCAACCTGGCCTTCGGCGCCCTGCTGGTGGGACTGCCGTCCATTGGCTTCCCGGCCATGGGCCTCATCGTGGCGATCTATGCCCTGGTTTTCATTTCCAGCCAGGCGCAGCCCGGCAGCAAACTGAAGGCAACGTTCATCCTGGCGACGATCCTGGCTGCTGGCAGCTACGGCGCTTTTGTCAAACTCTTGAGCTTGCAGTTCCCGGTGTGGCCTGCGTTCCTCACGAACTGATCACAAGGCACCACCATGGAATTGTTTGACAACCTTGCACTGGGTTTTGGCGTCGCCTTCACCTTCCAGAACCTGGTCTACGCCTTCGTCGGCTGCCTGCTGGGCACGCTGATCGGCGTGTTGCCCGGCATCGGGCCACTGGCCACCATCGCCATGCTGCTGCCCGCGACCTACGGCTTGCCGCCGGTGGCTGCGCTCATCATGCTGGCCGGCATCTATTACGGTGCCCAATACGGTGGCTCCACCACCGCCATCCTGGTCAACCTGCCGGGTGAGGCTTCATCGGTGGTGACCGTCATCGACGGTTACCAGATGGCGCGCAAGGGCAGGGCAGGCCCGGCGCTGGCCGCAGCCGGCCTGGGCTCCTTCTTTGCCGGGTGCGTGGGTACCCTGATCCTGGCCGCATTCGCGCCACCGCTGACCGAAGTGGCGCTCCAGTTCGGCCCGGCCGAATACTTCTCGCTCATGATCGTGGGCCTGATTGGCGCCGTGGTGCTGGCCTCCGGCTCGCTCATCAAAGCCTTGGCCATGATCGTGCTGGGCCTGTTGCTCGGCCTGGTGGGGACCGACGTGAACTCGGGTGTGGCGCGCTACAGCTTCGACATCCCTGAACTCACCGACGGCATCAGCTTCCTGGCCATTGCCATGGGCGTGTTCGGATACGGCGAGATCATCAGCAACCTGTCGCGCCCCGAAGAACACCGCGAAGTCTTCACCGGCAAGGTCGAAGGCATCATGCCGACCAAGGAAGACTTCAAGAACATGATACCGGCCGTGCTGCGCGGCACCGCCCTGGGCTCGGCGCTGGGCATCCTGCCCGGTGGTGGGGCGCTGCTGTCGGCCTTCACGGCCTACACCCTCGAAAAGAAGACCAAACTCCGGCCGGGTGAAGTGCCCTTTGGCCAGGGCAACATCCGCGGCGTGGCGGCGCCCGAAGCGGCCAACAATGCCGGTTCGCAGACCTCGTTCATTCCGCTGCTGACCCTGGGCATTCCGCCCAACGCCGTGATGGCGCTGATGGTCGGTGCCATGACCATCCACAACATCCAGCCGGGTCCGCAGGTCATGACCAGCAACCCCGAACTGTTCTGGGGTCTGATCGCCTCGATGTGGATCGGCAACCTGATGCTGGTGATCCTGAACCTGCCGCTGATCGGCATCTGGATCAAGCTGCTGACCGTGCCGTACCGCTGGCTGTTCCCGGCCATCGTGCTGTTCTGCGCCATTGGCGTGTACTCGACCAACAACAACAGCTTCGACATCTGGATGGTCGCCATCTTTGGCTTCATCGGCTACCTGTTCATCAAACTGGGCTGCGAGCCGGCGCCTTTGCTGCTGGGCCTGATCCTGGGACCCATGATGGAGGAATACCTGCGCCGTGCCATGTTGATCTCCCGCGGCGACTGGTCGGTGTTCGTGACCCGGCCGTTGTCGGCCAGCCTGCTGGCTATCGCCGCGGTCCTGCTGGTGGTCGTGCTGCTGCCTTCGATCAAGAAGAAGCGCGAAGAGGCCTTCGTCGAAGACTGAGGTCTATCTATCGACCAGGCGGACACGCCTGGAGAGCCCGATCAGAGATCTCTGATCGGGCTTTTTTTGTTGGTCATCTGATCAGCACGAGGTGATGTGACCGGGACTTTCGACGGGTTGACTCAGGGCTTCTCAGGTCGTCCCCAAAATTTCGCTGAGCCGACAGGGTCTCTGGCGGTGTGGATTCGTCGAATTTCAATATTCCACGATGTATATTATGTATAGTTAATTTCAGAAAACAAAGACTTCTCTTCGGCCCGGATATTGCATACAAGCTTTCACGTGTCGCCTATGCGGGGAAACACCTGCTGGCGATGCCCCGAAATTGGACTGCCCAGACCTACAATTGGTGCGCCCGTCAGGAGGCCAATCCTGTCGATCCACATGCTTGATGACCAAGGACTTACATGAAAAACCTGTTTCTTTCCCTGAGCCTGATTGGTGCAGCCGCGCTGGTCGGTTGTAGCAAGACCGAAACCCCGGCACCGGCCGCCCCGGCCGAACCTGCTGCAGCCGCAGCACCGGCGGCTCCCGCCAGCCAGTGGCCTGAACTGCGCGTCGCGATCGACCCGACCTACAAGCCGTTCACCTACAAGACCGAATCTGGCGAACCCGCCGGTTTTGACGTCGACGTGGCCAAGGCCCTGTGTGATGAACTCAAGAGCAAGTGCGTCTTCGTCGAACAGGCCTGGGACGGCATGATCCCCGGCCTTCAGGCCAAGAAGTACGATGCCATCATCTCCTCGATGTCGATCACCGAAGAACGCAAGCAGGCCGTGGACTTCACGGGCAAGTACTACAACACGCCGTCGTGCGTGGTGGTGAAGTCGGCGCTGAACCTGGGCGCGGAAGCTGCGAATTTCAAGGGCAAGAAGATCGGCGTGCTCAAGGCCTCCACGCAAGAGAAATACGCCATGGGTGAGCTCCAGCCCGCTGGCGCCACCATCGTGCCTTACGACGCGCAGGATCAGGTTTACCTGGACATCAAGTCCGGCCGCCTGGACGGCACCGTGGCCGACGTGGTTGAAGTCAACGGTGGTTTCCTGTCCACGCCCGATGGCAAGGACTACGCCTGTGCTGGCACCCGCATCCCGGTTGAATTCGATGCCAAGTACTTCGGTGCTGGCGCTGGCGTGGCCATCCGCAAGGAAGACACGGCTCTGCGCGACGCCCTGAATGCCGGCATCAAGGCCATCCGCGACAGCGGCAAATGGAAAGAGCTGGCCGAGAAGCACGTGCCTGGCGTAGACATCTGGGGTTCCTGAGCCTGAGCGCCCGGAGGTCCTGATCCGATGACGACCTACTTTCTCAATATCCTGCAGGGACTGTTGGTCACCCTCGGTGTGTCCTTGGGCGCGCTGGTGGTCGCCGCCCTGTTGGGTCTGGCCGGTGCGGCAGCCAAGCTGTCGCACCACAAATGGCTCAACTGGGTGGGCGACATCTATTCCACCGTGATCCGGGGCGTCCCGGATCTCGTGTGGATGCTCCTGCTGTATTTCGGTGGCCAGATTCTGGTCAATGACATCGCGGAAGCCCTGGGCTTTCGCAGCGGTCCGCAGATCAACCCGTTTGTGGCGGGTGTGCTGACCATCGGTTTTGTGTATGGCGCCTACATGACGGAAACCTTCCGTGGCGCGATCATGAGTGTGCCCAAGGGCCAGTCGGAAGCCGGCTGGGCTTTTGGCATGAGCCGGTTCTACACGTTTCGGCGCATGGTGCTCCCGCAAATGGTGCGCTTTGCGTTGCCCAGCTTCACCAACAACTGGCTGGTGCTGCTGAAAGCCACCGCGCTGGTCTCCGTGATTGGTCTGGCCGATATCACCAACCTGGCCAAACAGGCGGGCGCAGCGGCACGTGGCCAGATCCCGGGCGCCGCCATCATCTTCATGGCCTTTGCTGGCCTGCTCTACCTGTTGATTTCCAGCATCAGCCTGCTGTTGCTGCGCCGCGCTGAAAAACGTTATTCGGTCGGTGTGAAGCGGGGGGATTTCTGATGGACAAGTTCGCCATCATCTTCCAGCCGCAGAATCTGCAGCTCTACTGGACCGGCCTGATCGCCACCATGGAGCTGCTCGGGGTCAGCCTGATTGCGGGCGCCCTGATGACGTTGCCGCTCACGCTGATGCGGGTCTCGCGCAACCGCTGGGTGTCGTCGCCGGTCTGGTTGTTCACCTACGTGGTGCGCGGCACGCCGCTGCTGATCCAAGTCTATTTCATCTACTACGGCATTGCGCAGCTGGAGTGGGTGCAGGGCCTGTGGGACACCCACTGGCCGTTCACCTGGTTCAAAGACCCCTTCTTCTGTGCCGTGCTGGCGTTCACGCTCAACACCTGTGCCTACACGGTCGAAATGCTGGCGGGTGCCATCAAGGAAACCCCGGCGGGTGAAATCGAAGCGGCCCAGGCGGCGGGCTTCGGCAAATGGAACATGATGTTCCGCCTGATCCTGCCCAGCGCCATGCGCCGCACCCTGCCGGGCTATTCCAACGAAGTGGTCATGATGCTGCACGCCACCTCGCTGGCCAGCGTGGTGCCCGCGCTGTACGACCTGACCAACGCCGCTTACGCGATCTACAAGACCTACTACCTGGCGTTCCAGCCGTTCATCTTTGTCGCGGTCCTGTATTTCATGCTGACCTTCGCACTGGTGTACGTGTTCCGGCTGCTGGAGCGCCGTTTTCTCGCCTATCTGCGCCCCATTGCCCACTGACACGACCACCCTTCCTGGGGTAGCCTTGTGCTGCCTGACCGGCCCGGCCAGGCCGACACCCGCCCCATGGCGGGTTCGGGGTCCTTGAACGTCACTATGCAACAGATCAACCACCCCCTCCTCTCGCCCGCACTGGGCACCCAGCGCCTTCTGAGCAGCTGGCATTTCGGGCAACCCGGCCAAGGTCCCAAGGTCTATGTGCAGGCCAGCCTGCACGCGGATGAACTGCCTGGCATGCTGGTCGCCCACCATCTGCGCGGCCTGCTTGAAGAGGCCGAACAGAGCGGCCACCTGCTGGGTGAGGTCGTGCTGGTGCCGCTGGCCAACCCGATCGGCCTGGACCAGACCAGCATGCACCACCAGCTCGGGCGCTTCGAGCTGGCCAGCATGGAGAACTTCAACCGCAACTACCCGGACTTTTTCGCCCTGGTGAAAGACGACGTGGCCACCCAGCTGGGGCCCGACGCTGGGCAGAACAAGCTCCTGATCCGCGCGGCCATGCGTCGCGCCCTGGACGCCCAGAAGCCGGAAACGGAGCTGCAGAGCCTGCGCCGGACACTGATGCAGCTGTCCCACGACGCCGACATCGTGCTCGACCTGCACTGCGACTTCGAGGCGGTGTTGCACCTCTACGCGGAGCAGCCCATGCTCGACCAGATCGAACCGCTGGCGCGCTACCTGGGCGCGCGTGCCTTCCTGTGGGCCAGGGGTTCAGGGCCATCGATCTCGTTTGATGAGGCGCTTTCGGGTCCCTGGTGGCGTCTGCGCGAGCACTTTACCGACCGGTTTCCGGTGCCTCTGGCCTGCGCCAGCACCACGGTGGAGCTGCGCGGCCAGACCGATGTGTCCGAGCCGCTGGCGCGCCAGGACGCGCAGGCGATTTTTCACTACCTGCAACATGCCGGTGTGCTGGGGGGCACCGCACCCGAGCTCCCGTCAGCCCTGTGTGACGCCACGCCGCTGGCCGGCACCGAGTCGCTGCATGCGCCCCATCCTGGTGTGATCGTGTTCACCTGTGCCGTGGGCGATGTGGTCCAGGCCGGGCAGGTGCTGGCCCATTTGATCGACCCGCTGACGCCGCGCACCACGCCCATCCAGAGTTCAATCGACGGCGTGGTGTACGCCCGCCACAACCTGCGCTGGGCCACCAGCGGCATGGAACTCTGCCGTGTCGCCGGCGCCACCCCGATCCGGTCCGGCAACCTGCTCAGCCCTTGAATCATCCCCCTACCCATGACCACCAAACTCGAAGCCATCGACATCCGCAAGAGCTACGGCAGCAACGAAGTGCTCAAGGGTGTTTCGGTCACGGCCCACGCGGGCGACGTGATCAGCATCATCGGCTCTTCGGGGTCGGGCAAATCGACCTTTTTGCGCTGCATGAACCTGCTGGAGCGCCCCCAGCACGGCCGGATCATCGTGGCCGGTGAAGAGCTCAAGCTGGTGACGGCCAAAGACGGCATGCTCAAGGCAGCGGACGAAAAGCAGCTGCAGCGCGCCCGATCCCGGCTCGCCATGGTGTTCCAGCATTTCAACCTCTGGTCGCACCTGACGGTGCTCGAAAACATCATCGAGGCGCCAATGCATGTGCTCGGCCAGAGCAAGGACGAAGCCGTATCCGCCGCCCGCAAGTACCTGGAAAAGGTGGGGCTGCGCGGCGTGGAGGACAAATACCCGGCGCACATGTCGGGTGGCCAGCAGCAGCGCGTGGCGATCGCCCGGGCGCTGGCGGTGGAGCCCGAGGTGATGCTGTTCGACGAACCCACCAGCGCACTCGACCCCGAACTGGTCGGCGAGGTGCTGCGCGTCATGAAGCTGCTGGCCGAAGAAGGCCGCACCATGCTGGTGGTGACGCACGAAATGGGCTTCGCGCGCGAGGTTTCGAACCACCTGATCTTCCTGCACAAGGGCTGCATCGAGGAACAGGGCGTGCCGGCCGAGGTGCTGGCCCGGCCCAAGAGCGAGCGGCTGGCGCAGTTCCTCTCCGGCAACCTCAAGTAAGCGGCATACGCGGCCGGCCGGTCAATCGGCCAAACAGCGGGGTTCTTCACCCGCTGATGACCGGCTTGCCCGCCACCCTTTTGTTGGAACATAGGTCCAGCCTGATTGGCACCTTGTACGCCCCAACGAAAGGAATTCCCCATGAGCACCACCGAATCGGTTGGCAACATCGCCAGCGGCCTGCTGTCCTCCATCAGTGCCGCCTTGTCCACACACCTGCAGGACAAGGCGCTCAAGAAGATGGACACGGATGGCAACGGATCCGCCAGCCAGAGCGAGTTCCAGGCGGCCATGGAAAAGGTGTCCGGCAAACTGGGCATCGACATGGGTGAAGAAGGCGCTGCGAGCCTGTTTGCCAGCTTTGATGCCGACGCCGACGGTGCGCTGAATGCCGCCGAAGTGGGTCAGGCGATCAAGAATGTGTTCATGCCGCCCGAGAACACGCAGGCCTTCGTGCAGTCGCGGGGTGATGAAGCGCGCTTTTCCGAACTTGACGCCGATGGTGACGGCAGCATCTCGATGGCCGAGTTCGGCATCAACCCGGCGCAGACGGGTGAGATGTCCATGGTCAGCACCACCACAACGACCACGACCTATGTCAATTCCGGGGGGGAAACCGCCAACGGCGCCGAGGCGGTTGCGGGCACCGATGCAGCGCAAGCACTGGCGGCGGCCACGGGGGCACCCGAAGCTGCAGCAGAACCCGCCACCGTGATCGCGGCGGCCGACCCGTTGCAGGAACTGATCGGCTCGGTCGACAGCGACGGCGATGGCCAGATCAGCGGCGCCGAATTGAACACCTTTGTGGCCCAGCTGAGCAGTCAGCTGGAGGCCGCCTCGAAGAAATACAACGACGTGGCGCTGGCCTCTGCCAGCGGCGCCAAGACCCTCGACGAAGCAGCTTGAAATGGAACACCCCCGCCGCGCTTTGCGCGACCCCCAGGGGGGCGACACTGGCCGTCCGGCGAAGCCGGCCCGGCGGTGTCCTGGGTTGCACCGTTGCCGATGTCGGCGCAGCGCTCCGGCCTCCGGGAAAAACGGTGACTTTGCGCTCACCCTGCCCGGTATGGTCAGGGCACCAGTTTCAGGCTGCTGACCCAGCGCTCGGGTTGCATCCGCAGAGGACGGTATTGCACCGCCGCCCAGTCATCGCTCATGTCGCGGTAACGGCCTGAAAACACGTTGCCACTCTGCCCTGTCTGGTAGATGAACACCGACTTGTCGAGGTCGGCCAGGTCGTAGACCGCCCGCAGACTTGCCGCATGGCGGTTGGCAAAGGGTGCGTCGGCCTTGTCCAGGTGGTACTGCCCCACGTTGAGAGTGAACGGGTCGCCACCGGTGGGCGTGCGCACCTCAAACAGCGGCGCCAGTGCGCCCACGTTGCTGAACGGCCGGTGTATCGAGATCGCCGGGTGCGCGGTCCCCCAGCGCCAGGCCGAAACGTCCTGCCCCTGCATCGCCGACAGGCGGTCCAGCGCGCGATTCAGGGCTGCGCCGCTCGGCGCCGCACAGCCACCCGCCCCACACCAGCCGGCATCGTCACGTTCCAGCAAGTCTTCGACCGCGTTGCGAAACAGCCGCTTGCCGTAAATCGCCTCGAAACGCTCCTTGCCCAGCCGGCCACCGATGACCCCACGCGTGAATTCGTCGATCCACGCGGTGTAGATCAGCGGCGCCGCGCCGTCGGCGCGCATGCCACCGTCAAAACCCTTCAGGGCGTCCTGCGCCGCAGCGGCCAGCGGGTGGCTGGACGCGGCCTTCTGCAGGAACGGCAGCAGCCGCAAGGTCGCGGCCGATTGCTGATCGGCGTGCATGGCCTGGAAACTGGCCATGTCGTGCTTCGGTGTCTGCGCCAGCAAGGTCTCGATGCGTTCCTGGCGGTAGGGCGCTGCCCAGTCCTGGGTGAGAAAGTGCGGGTAGTCCGGGCCGTGGATGCGCTGGTTGGCGGTCGCGATCCAGCCCTTGCTGCCATCGTCCTGCGGCGTCTGCTCGTAGGGCAGCCAGCCCGCCCAGTCGTAGCGAGCCTCCCAGCCCGGCGCGGGCGCGACACCACGGATGTCGTTGCCCGGCTGGCGCAGAGGAATCTTGCCCACCGCTTTGAAGGCAATGCGTCCGCTTCGATCGGCCGCCACCACGTTCTGCATCGGCGCGTGGAAGTCGCGGTAGGCCTCCAGCAGATCGGCCACGGAACCCGCGCGGTTCGAAGCCAGCGTGGCCTGAACGTTGAGGTTGTCTGCGTCGAGCGCGGTCCAGCGCAGCGCCAGGGCGTAGCGCACTGTGTCGATCAGGGCCTGGGTGCGACCCGGCACATCGCTGATCACGGGGCCGTGGCGCGTGCGACGCACGGTGTGCTGCACGTCGGCCTGTCCCTTGACCCGGATGGTTTCCACACGGGTTTCGAAATCGGCCCAGGCACTGCCCTGCTCCGCCGGCACGCGGTATTGCGCCGGATTCGCGGGGTTGATCTGCTCCAGGTACAGATCCTGCACATCAGGCCCCGTGTTGGTGAAACCCCAGGCCACCTCGCGCGTGCGGCCCAGCACCACGAAGGGTGTGCCGGGCAGCGTGGCGCCCATGACGTCCATGCCCTTGAGCCCGTTCGCATCGGGCGCCTGCAGCCGCGCGAAATACCAGATGGCCGGTGCGCTCAGGCCGAGATGGGGGTCGTTGGCCAGCAGAGGTTGCCCGCTGACACTGCGCGTTCCGGCCACCACCCAGTTGTTGGAGCCCTTGCCTTCGATGTTGCCGAGTTCGTGGGTCCATTCGCGCAGATCCTGCCCGACGCGGGCGGCGAACGTGGTCGCGTCGGGTTGCGCACCGGAGGTCGCCAGCGGCTGGGGCCGGTAGACCGCGAGTTCGCGGTACAGCCGGGCCAGGTCGGCGCTCGCCGCCGGCGGTTCACCCGGATAGGGCGGGAACAGTTCCCACAGCTGGGGCGTATCCAGCACCTGCAAGGCGGTCAGGCGCGCGATTTCGTTGCCCCAGTTGCCCCCCAGGTCCAGCGCCATCATGATCGACCAGGCCACGCTGTCCACGGGCTCCCAGTAGCGACCGGCCGATGCATCGTCCCGCGGGTTGATCCCCAGGATCTGGAACTCCGGCGAAAGCGCCTGCTTGCCCTGCGCGTAAAACGCGTTCACCCCGTCGCTGTAAGCCTGCAGGGCCTGGCGGGCCTCGTCGGTCAGCCCCCCCAGCTGCGCGCGGGCGGCCGCGTGGATGCCCAGGCTGCGCATGAGTCGGTCGGTGTCCAGCGTGGCGGGGCCGAGGGCTTCGGAAAGCGTACCGCGCATGACGCGGCGGTTGAGTTCCATCTGCCAGCCACGTTCCTGCGCGTGCACGTAGCCCATGGCCATCCAGGCGTCGCGCGGATCGCTGGCCTGGATGTGGGTGACGTCGCTGGCATCACGCTGCACCTGGACGCTGGCCCGCAAGCCTTTGACACCCAGCTCACCATCCGTCTGCGGCAGGCTTCGATTGACGTAGATCGCCGCGGCGATCACCGTCAGCAGCAACAAAAGGCCCACGGCCCAGGATGTTCTTTTCAACCAGCGCATGAATGTCTCCTTGAGGGCCGTCATGTTGCCATGACGTCCACCGCCCCACCGTCATCGGGGAGACGGAGTGGGTGGGAGAGACTCAATCGCGCAGAGGGCCGTGACCGAGCAGCATGTGACCGTCCACCAGCTTGAAACCGACGGTGGGTGTGCTGATGTCGGTGAACGGTGCGCCCAGGGCGAACTCGCCATCGCTGTGCAACAGACACTCCTGGCGGCGCAGCGCGATCACGTTGTCGGTTCCGGTAAAACGCACCCAGGTGCCGTAGCTGCTGGTGTCTTCGAGCAGGTAGTTGCCCGAACGCATGTCGATGCTGGCGTGCAGGCGGGAAACGCGTGGATCGTTGATCACAAAATCGGCTTCGGGCACGCGACCGATCTTCACCGGCAGATCGGTCAGGTTGAACGCGTGGCTCATGTCCAGCCAGCCCAGTTCGATGCCCCCGTAGACCGACTCGGCGGATTTGCGCAAGGCGTGCAGATCGGCCGGCAGGGTCAGGAATTCGGACAGCATTTCCGATTGCCACTCGATGCGGAACACCTCGCAGGGTTCGACCCGGCCCTTGATGCGCATGGGCCCCAGGCTGCGGCTGCGCACGCCGTTGCGCGCACCCAGCTTGCGGATCACCGTGCTGGTGACCAGGATCTGCTCGGGCCCGGCAAGATCACTCAAGCGCGACGCCACATTGACCGCATCGCCAAAACAGTCCCCATCGACCTGCACCACCTGGCCGCGGGCCATGCCGATCTGCATCATGAGCTTGAGCCGGTTGGGCCACCGGGCCACGCGCTCTGCGTGCTCCTGCTGGATCTGGCTCATGCACTCGACGGCCAGCCGGTTGTTGGTGAAAGACAGCAGCACGCCGTCTCCCAGCATCTTGACCACCTTGCCGCTGTGCGCCAGGCCCACCGACCCGATCCACTGGGTCAGCTTGGTCACGGCTCTCGCCGCACGGTCGTTGCCCAGTGTTTCGAACACGGACACGCTGCCGGTGAGGTCGACAAAAGCAATCGTCAGTTCAGCCATGAATGATCAACATCTGCGTGGAATTACAACACACCGCCCTCGCCCACGAAGGCCGAGGATTCAGCGCGGGCCTCGCCAAGGTTGTGTGATATTTATCACAACACCAAGCGCCCAAGGGCCGGACAAGACGCTGATCCGGCCCGCTGTTCCAAAGGTCGATCCGGTTAGTGCAAAAAAGACTTAATTTTTAAAGCAAAACCAAGTTGCTGATGATGCTTTTCTATCGCCAAGGTACTCATAAAGCGCATCCATCATCTTAAACAATTCTGCTAACCCCATGATTTGCCTGTTGTTTTCTTGACTTGGCTCAAGTTGCTGCGATTGCATTCAAGGTGTTGACTGTCGTATTCTGAGGTCCAATAGAAAAAACCAGTCGTTGAGGTTTCACCATGCGTTGGATCAAACCCGCTTTGAGGAACAGCATTTCAGCCCTGTTGGGCAACGAGGTGCGCAAGCACTCTCCGGAATCGCTGGAACCCGTTCGCCAGGCCATGCTCGCCGCCTTGGGAGAAGACGGTGCACGACTCAATCCACGACTCAAACACCGGCTGCAATACCTGCACGATGCCCATGGCCTGTGGTACGCCCGTTCGGAAATGGTGGCCGTGCTCAGCAGCCTGCACGGCGAGGCCCACGCGGTCAACGCCGTCAAGAGCCTGTCATATGTGTTCCAGGGGTTGTTGCCCAAGAGCCTGATGGACGCCTGCCGCATGCGCCACTGAGCGGCGATACGGCCCGGTTCAACCCTCTTCAACCCCAGAAAACCAGGGCGTCCCTGCCCTGCACCAGCAGCTCCACCTTCTGCCCCACGGGCAGCATCACCTTGGTGGGCACGTGACCAAAGGGCAAACCGGTCAGCACCGGGGTCTTGGTCTTGCTGCGCAACCAGTCCACCACCGTCTGCAGCTTGAAGCCGCGGTCGTGCGGGCTGAGTTGGTAGCGGTTGAATGCGCCCAGCAGCACCGCTTTCTGTTCACCCAGGATGCCCGCGTGCAACAACTGCGTGAGCTGGCGCTCGATGCGGTAAGGGTGCTCGTTCACATCTTCCAGAAACAGGATGCCCCCCTTGACCCGAGGCAGCCAGGGTGTGCCCACCAGCGAACACAGCACCGAGAGGTTGCCGCCCCAGAGGATGGCATTGCGCACCTGCAGTGGCGGCATGTCCTCGACCGGTTTTTTGCCCCGTGCCGCCAGCGCCGGCAGATCGGACTTCGGCAGTTGCCACCCCGTGCCTTCACCCTGCCCACAGACCATGTCGTCGAAACAGGCTTCCATGATGTCGTCGGGCGTGTCTTCGGTGCCGAAGTCTTCCCCCAGCGCGGGGCCGGCCCAGGTGGTGGCGCCGGTCTTGGCCAGCAGCGCGCACTGCAAGGCGGTGAAATCGCTCAGGCCCACGAACTGGGTCCCTTTTTCAACGGCTTTGGCGATTTTTTTGTAGGGCAGCTCGGGCAAGATGCGCGTGAGCCCATAACCACCGCGCGAGATGAGCGCCACATCGGCACCGCTGGCCGCGGCACGGGTGATGGCCGCCAGACGTGAGGCGTCGTCGCCGGCAAAACGCAGGTGGCTGGCGAGCGCGGCCTCGTCGACCTCGACCTCGTGCCCCAGATTCTTGAGGCGGGCCACACCGCGTTTGAACGCTGCTTTGTCGCGTACCGCGCTGGACGGGGAATAGATATAGATGTGGCTCATGTGAAAAGATCGAAAACGGTCAAGGGCAGGATCATCGCGCAAAAAATGCGCAGGCCTCGTGGGCCACGCGCTCGCCGTGCTCCTGGACGAAATGCCCGGCCTCGGGCAGCAGCAGCGGTTCGGGGCAGTTGCGGATGTCGCGCTGCAGCGCGCGCATCACCGGCTCGCCCAGCACCGGGTCTTGCCGGCCGATGGCCATGAAGGTCTGGCCTTGCCAGTCGTGGCGCCAGAACTCGCGTGCCTGGCGCGAGACTTCTGCGCCATCGTCATCGGGCTGTTCGGGCACCATCGCCGGGAAGGCACGCAGTGCTGCGCGGTGGCCCCGGTCCGGAAAGGGCGCGTTGTAGGCCGCGCATTCTTCGGCGCTCATCTGCGGGTTGCCACGCGCGAAAAGGTGGGCGATGTCGAATTCGGGATTCTTGGCGCACATGTCGCGCCAGGCCAGAAAGCCGGGCGAGAGCGGGGCATCGCCAGTGGCCAGTGTGGTGTTCATCACCAGCAGGCCGCGGTAACGCTCTGGAGCCACCATGGGCAGCGTCAGGCCGAGCAGACCACCCCAGTCCTGCACCACCAGCACCACATGGCGCAAATCAAGCCGCTCAATCAGCTCCAGCAGCACCTGCCGGTGCCAGGTGAAGCTGTGGGCGCCCTCCTTCTTGGGCTTGTCGCTCTTGCCGAAACCGATCAGGTCGGGTGCGACCACCCGCGCGCCGCTGGCGGCGAACACGGGGATCATCTTCCGATAGAGGTAGCTCCAGGCCGGGTTGCCGTGCAGGCACAGCCAGGTGGCGCTGGCGTCGCTCGGCCCCAGGTCGAGGTAGTGCAGGCGCAGGCCGTTGAGGGACGGCAAGTCGCTGACGTAGTTCGGTGCCCAGGAATAGTCGGGCAAGCCGGTGAAACGCGCATCGGGCGTGCGCAGGGCGTCTTCCCGCAGTGGATGCGCGGCGCGGCGCTGGTCCTCGCGTCGCTGCCGGAAAAAATCGCTGAGCAGGGTGCCGCATTCGTCGGCCAGCACCCCGCCCTGCACGGCCGTCTGGTGGTTCAACTGGGGTTCCGCGAACAGGTTGATCACCGAACCGGCCGCACCGGTCTTGGGGTCGGCCGCGCCAAACACCACACGCGGGAGCCGCGCATGCAGCATGGCCCCGCTGCACATGGCGCAGGGTTCCAGCGTGACGTAAAGCGTGCAGTCGTCCAGCCGGTAATTGCCCAGTGCCTGTGCCGCCGCCCGCAGCGCGACGATTTCGGCATGGGCGGTGGGGTCCAGGCCGTCGATCGGCGCGTTGCGGCCGGTGGCGATCACGCGTCCACCCCGTACCACGACCGCGCCCACGGGCACTTCACCGGCCTGGGCCGCCCGCTGCGCCTCGGCCAGGGCCTCACGCATGAAACGGTGATCGGGAACGGCGGTGTCGGGCATGCGGCGAGTGTAGGCCAGGGCTTGGCGGCTCTGGCATGATCGCGGGTTCTTCTGGTTTACCCTGATGTCAAACGCTTCTCAACGCCGATGGGAGCTGGACGCCCTGCGCGGCCTCATGCTCGTCCTGATGACGCTGACCCACATGCCGACGATGTATTCGTTGCCATCGGGCCAGCCGTTCGGCTTTGTGTCGGCCGCCGAGGGCTTCGTGTTCCTGTCGGCTTTCATGGCGGGCCGCGTGTACGGCGGCCGGGCCCGGCGCGATGGCCTGCCGGCCATGCAGGCCGCCTTCTACAGCCGCGCGCTCAAACTCTACCTGTGCCAGGTCGGCCTGCTGCTGCTGGCCTTCACGCTGATCGCCTGGCTCGGCGTGTACAACCAGCAAGGCGGAGTGACCGGGCTGCTGGAGTTCTTTTTCATCGATCCCGGTACCGCGGTGGTGGCCGCAGTCCTGCTGCTGCACAACCCGCCACTGCTGGACATCCTGCCGCTGTACATCGCCCTGATGCTGCTGAGTCCCTGGTTGCTTCGCCGCGGCCTGCAGCGGGGTTGGCACGGCGTGCTGGCGGTCAGCGCCCTGCTCTGGCTGGCACAACAATGGGGGCTGGGTCAGGCGCTGTACGAGGGGTTCGTCCAAGGCACCGGTTTTTCCGTGCCCTACAAAGACATGGGCGCCTTCCACGGGTTTGCCTGGCAGGCACTGTGGGTGGCCGGCCTGTGGCTCGGCGCGCGGCAGCAGCCGTTGCCACGTTTCCCGTGGTGGCTGCTGGTACCGGCGACGCTCTATGCAGCGGGCATGCTGTTGTGGCGCCACATGGTGGGCCAGGACCCGATGCCCGGTGTGCCCGCTGTCGGCCAGTTGCTCGACAAATGGTCGCTCGGGCCGCTGCGGGTCCTGAACTTTGCCAGCGTGTTTGTCTTGCTGGTGTCGGCCGGCCCCTGGTTGAAACGGTTGCTGCCTCGCCCCTTGCCACTGGAAGTGCTGGGGCGCAACTCGCTGTCGGTGTTTTGTGCCCACGTCGTGATCGCGCTCTTCACCCTCGCCTTTTTCGGATCCACCGAGGTCGTGAGGCCCTGGACCACCGATGCCATGCTGCTGGCCAGCGCATTTGCCGGTCTGCTGGCGGTGGCGATGGCGGTGGAGACCCTTGAGCGCACCGGCTGGCGCCCTGCGCTGGCGTGGCCTTCAGGGCCGCAGGTGCGCTGAAACGATCTGGCGCCAGAGGCCATAGCCCTCGGCGCTCAGGTGAAGCTGGTCGTGCACATACAGTTCGGCTCTCGGCCGGCCGTCGTTGTCCAGCATGGCGGTGTGCACATCGATGTAGTCGAGATCGTCATGAGCCAGCACATGGGTCTGGATCAGCAGGTTGGCTTCGCGCATGGTCGTCATGTGCGCCAGCCGCGAGGGGCTGGGCTTGATCGACAGGTAGGCGATCCGCGTGTTCGGCAGCGCGGTCTGTACCTGCTGCACGAACCGCACAAAGTGGGTCAGCAGGTCCTGCGGTCCGGCACCCTCGGTCAGATCGTTTTCACCCGCGTAGAGCACCACCAGCCGCGGCCGGTAAGGCAGCACGAGACGGTGCACCAGGTCAGCGCAGTCCGACAGGCGCGAGCCGCCAAATCCGCGCCGGATCACCACCGGCTGCTCAGGGAAGGTGTTTTCCAGACTGGTCCACATCCGCACCGACGAACTGCCCACGAACAGCACGCCCCCGGGCGCCGGCAACTGTTGCCGGTCGGCCGCGGCGAAGGCGTCAAGTTCGGCCTTCCAGCGCTGCTCGGAGGGAACACTCTGAGCCCGCGCCCAAGCCCAGGACGTGGCCGCCAGCCCTGCCACGAACACGCGCCGGTTGATCTGGCCGGTCATGGATGCAAAGGCCAGGTGCCCAAGCATTCGTAGTAGCCATCCCCTACGTGGCTGTCAATCAACGCGAATTCGGTGGCCGTCCAGCGAACGGGTTCAATGGCCTGCGGGGGGACGAGCTTGCGGTCGTACAGCAAGGTCATGTGAGGATTGAAACCATGGTTCGCTGGCAAGGGCAAACCGACCCGGTGGACTTCCAGGTGCAGCAGCATGTGCAATCGATGCAGGTCGGTCAGGGATCGATGATCCGAATGCCACAAGACGACCGGATTGGTGCCTGCGCGATGGATGTCAAAGCTCTGCACCCGATCAAAAACCACCTCAATTCTCGGTGAGTCGACGCGTGCCGCGATGAACCGTGCCGCATCAACCGTCAGGGGCGAAACATCCGGTGCCACGGCATGCAGGGACACGTGCAATCTGTCCACGCCGATCAAATTGCCCGTCAACCCGTGGGCACGACGCAATTGCTCGGCAGCCCGGTTGACCTGTTCGGCGACTGCCTGAGGCGGCATGAGCGCGAAGAACAGATTGTGACGCCCGCGCACTGGCGGGGCCTCAACGGGGTCAAGCAAAGACAACTGGTGACTCATGACCCTAAAAATACCACCGACGGTGGTCTCAACGGAAGATGGCCCCTTGGCACATGGTTTCATGCCTCCGAGACGGTATCGCCTCGCTCATTCCCACTCTATGGTCGCGGGCGGCTTGCTCGACACGTCGTAGGTCACGCGATTGATGCCTCGCACCTCGTTGATGATCCTGCTCGACACCTTCTTGAGCAGCGCGTACGGCAGTTCCGCCCAGTCGGCGGTCATGAAGTCGCTGGTCTGCACCGCGCGCAGCGCCACCACGTAGTCGTAGGTGCGGCCATCGCCCATCACGCCCACGCTCTTGACGGGCAGGAACACGGTGAAGGCCTGGCTGGTCAGGTCGTACCAGCTCTTGCCAGAGGGGTGATCGATGGTGGAACGCAGTTCCTCGATGAAAATCGCGTCGGCCCGGCGCAGCAGGTCGGCGTATTCCTTCTTCACCTCGCCAAGAATGCGCACCCCCAGGCCCGGGCCCGGGAAGGGGTGGCGGTACACCATGTCGTGCGGCAGACCGAGCGCCACGCCGAGTTCACGCACCTCGTCCTTGAACAGGTCGCGCAGCGGCTCCAGCAACTTCAGACCGAGCTGTTCGGGCAGGCCACCCACGTTGTGGTGGCTCTTGATGGTGACGGCCTTCTTGCTCTTGGCGCCGCCGGATTCGATCACGTCCGGGTAAATAGTGCCTTGTGCCAACCACTTGGCGCCTTTTGTTGATGCACCACTTGAGATCAGTTTGGCGGCTTCAGCCTTGAAAACCTCGACGAATTCGCGGCCGATGATCTTGCGTTTGGCTTCCGGATCGCTCACGCCGGCGAGGTGGCCGAGGAACTGATCGGCCGCATCGACACGGATGACCTTGGCGTGCAGCTTGCCGACGAACATGTCCATCACCATGTCGCCTTCGTTCAGGCGCAACAGGCCATGGTCCACGAACACGCAGGTCAGCTGGTCTCCGATGGCGCGGTGGATCAGGGCTGCGGCCACGGAAGAATCCACGCCACCGGACAGGCCGAGAATCACCTCTTCGTCACCCACCTGCTCGCGGATCTTCTGCACCGCTTCATCGATGTGGTCGCGCATCACCCAGTCAGCCCGGGTATTGCAGATTTCGAGCACGAAACGCTCCAGCAGCGCCCGGCCCTGCACCGTGTGCGTCACTTCCGGATGGAACTGCACCGCGTAGTAGCCGCGATCCACGTCGGCCATGCCGGCGATGGGGCAGCTGTCGGTGCTGGCCATGAGTTTGAAGCCGGGTGGCATTTCGGTGACCTTGTCGCCGTGGCTCATCCAGACCTTGAGCATGCCGTGGCCTTCAGGCGTGTGGAAGTCGGCGATGTCCTTGAGCAACGGCGTGTGACCACGGGCGCGGACTTCGGCGTAACCGAACTCGCGGGTGTGGCCCGCCTCCACCTTGCCGCCGAGCTGTTGCGCCATGGTCTGCATGCCGTAGCAGATACCCAGCACCGGCACGCCCAGTTCAAACACCGCGTCGGGGGCCTTGTCGTCCACCTCGTAGACGCTGGCGTGGCTGCCGGAGAGGATCACGCCCTTGAGCTGGCCGTCGGCGGCGAACTCGCGCACCCATTCGCTGCTCACATCGCAAGGATGCACTTCGCAGTACACATGCGCCTCGCGCACGCGGCGGGCGATGAGCTGGGTGACCTGGGAACCAAAATCAAGGATGAGGATTTTCTGGTGTTGCATGGCGTTGTCTGGCTGGTCTGTTCAGAAAGCAAAAAGGCCGTCCATCAGGACGGCCATCGGCGCATGTGTGCTTACTCCGCTCGGTAATTCGGGGCTTCTTTGGTGATCTGCACGTCGTGCACATGGCTCTCCCGGATGCCGGCCGAGGTGATCTCGACGAACTCCGCCTTGTGGCGCATGTGTTCGATGCTGGGGCAACCGCAGTAGCCCATGGAGGCGCGCAGGCCGCCGGCCATCTGGAAGATGATGGAGACGACCGAGCCCTTGTAGGGCACGCGGCCTTCAATGCCTTCGGGCACCAGCTTGTCGGCATTCGGATTGCCGGTGCTGGACTCCTGGAAGTAGCGGTCGGCGCTGCCCTGCTGCATGGCACCAATGGAGCCCATGCCGCGGTAGCTCTTGTAGCTGCGGCCCTGGTACAGCACGATCTCGCCCGGCGCCTCTTCGGTGCCGGCGAACATGCCGCCCATCATCACCGTGTTGGCGCCGGCCGCGATGGCCTTGGCGATGTCGCCGCTGTAGCGGATGCCGCCGTCGGCGATCATGGGCACGCCCGTACCCTGCAAGGCGGTGGCCACGTTGTCGATGGCCATGATCTGGGGCACGCCCACACCGGCCACGATGCGGGTGGTGCAGATGGAGCCCGGGCCAATACCGACCTTGACGCCGTCAGCACCGGCCTCCACCAGCGCCATGGCCGCACCCCCGGTGGCGATGTTGCCGCCGATCACGTCCACTTGCGGGTAGTTCTGCTTGACCCAGCGCACACGGTCGATCACACCCTTGCTGTGGCCGTGGGCCGTGTCCACCACGATCGCGTCCACGCCCGCCTTGACCAGGGCCTCCACACGTTCTTCGGTGCCCTCGCCAACACCCACCGCCGCGCCCACGCGCAGCCTGCCCGACGCATCGCGCGCGGCATTGGGGAAGTTGAGCTGTTTGGTGATGTCCTTCACCGTGATCAGGCCCTTGAGCTCGAACGCCTCGTTGACCAGCAACAGGCGTTCCAGCTTGTGTTTGTTGAGCAGGGTCTTGGCCTCGGCCGGCGTGGTGCCGTCGGGCATGGTGATCAGGCGCTCACGAGGCGTCATGATCTCGCTCACGGGCAGGTCGTAACGGGTTTCGAAGCGCAGGTCACGCCCGGTGACGATGCCGACCACACGGCCCGCCTCCACCACCGGGAAGCCTGAAATACCCAGATCGTCGGACATCTTCATGACCTGACGGATCGTGGTCTGGGGCGTGATCACCACCGGATCGCGCAGCACGCCCGACTCGTAGCGCTTGACTTTGGCCACGTGTGCGGCCTGCTCTTGCGGCGTGAGGTTTTTGTGGATGATGCCGATGCCACCTTCCTGGGCAATGGCAATCGCCAGCCGGGCCTCGGTCACGGTGTCCATCGCGGCAGAAACCAGGGGCAGGTTCAGCTTGATGTTGCGGGAAAACTGGGTGGCGAGGGAGGTGTCCTTGGGAAGGACCTGGGAGTAAGCTGGCACCAGCAACACGTCGTCGAAGGTGAGCGCTTTGCCGAGTAGGCGCATGGGGTAAAGCTCCAAAAACACTATTGTATCCGGGCGCCCGGAGCCTCCGGGAACGCCGACGTCTTCCCACGCAGTGCCTGAGCGTGGCAAAAATGCCTCTGCAGCATCAACTCGATCGCTGGCACAGCAGGCCAGACATGCTGCGCGCCGGCTGGGGAAGTAAACTGGTCAGATGGAACATTCAATCTCTTCCCTGTCCGGCGTCCTCAAGTTCGCGCTCGCCGCTTTGACGGTTTTGGCTTGCAGCAGCGCGCCCGCGCAATGGCTGTGGATTGATGCCTCCGGCAACAAGGTGTTCAGCGACACCGCCCCGGCACCCGGGGTGCCTGAAAAAAACATTCTGAAGCGGCCGGGCATGCGCAGCGCCCCCGCAGTGGTGGAAGCCGACACCGCAGCTGCTGCGCCCCAGGCGGCCCCACCCTTGAACCCACCCAAACCCAGCGGGCGCGACGCGGCGCTGGAAGCCAAGAAAAAACAGGCCGAGGAAGCCGAACTGGCGAAGAAAAAAGCCGAGGCCGAAAAAATCGCCAAGGCGCGGGCAGAGAACTGCGATCGGGCCCAGCGCGCCAAAGCGACGCTGGATTCGGGCGTTCGTGTGGCTACCACCAACGCCAAGGGTGAACGGGAGATCATGGACGACAAGGCCAGGGCTTCTGAAACCCAGCGGCTCAACGAGATCATTCGCGCCGATTGTGGCCCGGCTCCCCAGGCACAGGCCCCCCAGTAAGACCGCTGTGGTGAGTGGACTCGGCCTTCCGGGGACGGGTCAGTAGCCCGCCTTGGAGCCCGGCCTGCGTCGTGCAAACAGGCCGGTGCCCCGAGCGCCCTGCCCCACGAAGCGTTCCCGGCGCGCGACCTTCGGGTCCACCCGGAGCGCGCGGTACACCTCCACCCGATCGCCCTCCCGGAGTGCCGTGGACGGCGTGGCTTTGTGCCCCCAGATGCCCAGTGCCAGGGGCTCACGCCGAATGTCCGGGAACTGGGCCAGCCAGCCGCTTTGCTCCAAGGCCTGGGCGATGCTGCAGCCGTCGGCCACCTGCAGCGCCAGCTGATGCACCGTGCGGGGCGCACTGGCGTAGACCAGCGTGATGTTCATGCGCCGTACACCTGGTCGGCGCGCTTGACGAAGGCGTCCACCAGATTGCCCGCGATCTTGTCAAACACCGGGCCCACGAGCTTGGCCAGCGTGTTGCTGGAGAAACCGTAGGTCAGACGGAATTCGACTTTGCAAGCCCGCTCCGTACCGTCACCCAGCGGCGTGAAATCCCAGCAACCCTCCAGATGCGAAAACGGTCCGTCCACCAGCTCCATCAGCACCTGGCGGTCGTCGACATGGGTGTTGCGGGTCGTGAAACTATGGCGCAGGCCGCTGATGGACATGCCCACTTTGGCCACCATGCCTTCTTTGCCACGTTCAACCACTTCACCGTGGTCGCACCAGGGCAAAAACTGCGGATAGTGGTGCACATCGGTCACCAGCGCGAACATCTCGTGGGCGCTGTGCCAGAGCAAAACAGACTTTTGAATCGTTTTCATACAATCAGGCGGGCATTTCAGGCAAGCCGCCAACAATGACATGCCGCCCGGCAGCTTCTTCGCTGCCATTGTATTGGCCAGAAACGGCCGCAACTGACACTCCATGGCCACCAAACCCAGTAAAAGCGCGCCCACCAAGGGCGTCGACAGCCGCATTGCCGATAACAAAAAGGCGCTGTTCAACTACGCTATCGAGGAGCGTTTCGAGGCCGGCATGGTGCTCGAAGGCTGGGAGGTCAAAGCGCTGCGCGAGGGCAAGGTGCAGCTGACCGATGGCTATGTCGTCATCCGCGAAGGCGAGCTGTTCCTGATCGGGTGCCAGATCAATCCGCTCAACACCGCCTCGACCCACGTCAGCCCGGACTCGGTGCGCACCAAAAAACTGCTGCTGCACCGCGACCAGATCAGCCGCCTCATCGGCAAGATCGAACAGAAGGGCTATACCCTGGTGCCGCTCAACCTGCACTGGAAAAATGGCAAGGTGAAGTGTGAAATGGCACTGGCCAAGGGCAAGGCCGAACACGACAAGCGCGACACCATCAAGGAGCGCGAAGGCAAGCGCGAGGTCGAACGGGCGATGAAGAGCCGAAGCCGCTGAGACCGGGCGATCGATCAATGGCGTACGCCGATGAACCCAGAAGGAAGGCGCCTTTGAAATACCTGTTCATCCACCAGAACTTTCCGGGTCAATTCCGGCACCTGGCGCCTGCGCTGGCCGCGCAACCAGGCAATCAGGTCGTGGCGCTGATGGTGCAACCCAAGGGCGAGCCGCAGACCTGGCGCGGGGTGCGGGTGCTGCCCTACCCGCTTCAGGGCGCCAACACGCCGGGGCTGCACCCCTGGCTGGTCGACATCGAAACCAAGACGCTGCGGGCCACGGCCTGCTGGCAGGCGGCACGATCGCTGCGCAACCAGGGCTTTGTGCCCGACGTGATCGTGGCACACCCGGGATGGGGTGAACCGATGTTCGTGAAGCAGGTCTGGCCCCGGGCCCGGCTGGGCTTGTACGCCGAGTTTTTCTACCAGCTCGACGGCGCCGATGTGGGTTTTGACCCCGAGTTCGCTCCACCCGATGCGGAAGCCGATGCCTGCCGTCTGCAGATGAAAAACCTCAACCACCTGGCCCACCTGGACCAGGCCGACGGAGCCTTGAGCCCGACCCACTGGCAGGCCAGCACCTTTCCCACGGCCTGGCGCAACCGCATCTGCGTGGCGCACGACGGCATTGACACCGACGTGCTGTGCCCCGACCCCGATGTGCGTTTTCCGTTGCCGGGCGGTGCGCGGACGCTGACCCGGGACGATGAGGTGATCACCTATGTGGCGCGGAATCTGGAGCCCTACCGCGGCATTCACGTGCTCATGAGGGCCTTGCCTGCCTTGTTGCACGAGCGGCCGAACGCGCAGGTGCTGCTGGTGGGCGGCGAAGAGACGGGCTATGGGGCGGCTGCTCCTGCCGGGCGCACCTGGCGCGAGGTGTTCTGCAGCGAAGTGAAAGACCAGATCCCTGACGCGGACTGGGCCAGGGTGCACTTTCTCGGCAGGCTGGAGCGCGAGGCGTTCACCCGGCTGCTGCAGGTGTCGCGGGTGCATGTGTACCTGAGCTACCCTTTTGTGCTGAGCTGGAGCCTGCTGGAGGCCATGAGCGTGGGCGCTGCGATCGTGGCCAGCGACACCGCGCCGGTGCGCGAAGTGATCGCGCCAGGTGAAACCGGGCAACTGGTGGATTTTTTCGATGGAACGGGGCTGGTTCGATCCATTGGCTCACTGCTGGACGATGCCGCAGAACGCCAGCGGCTGGGGACCGCCGCGCGCGCCTTCGCGCGATCCCACTACGATCTCAACCGCGTGTGCCTGCCGCAACAGCTGGCCTGGGTGCACAGCCTGTCCGCCGGGCTCTGACGATTTGGCCAGGGCCAGGCGGCCGCGTACGAGCCATGCCTCCAATCAGCTCAGTGACCGCAGCGGATGCGCATGCGCGGGCCAGGGACTGACGAAGAACGGGGCAACCATCTCGGGCGTCACATCTTCAACGCGGGTGGGGTTCCAGCGCGGGCTGTGGTCCTTGTCCACGGCCAGCGCGCGGATGCCCTCCACCGTTTCACTCGCCGCGCCGGGGCGCAGATGGAAACAATGGCGCACCATGTCGCGCTCCATGCGCAAGGCGTCGGCCAGGCCCATGCGACGGGCCCGGCGCACCTGCTCCAGCACCACGTGCAGCATCAGCGGCGAGCGCTTGTTCAACACCGCCAGTGTCTGGGCCGCCCAGTCGCCTGGGGTTGCGGCCAGCGCTGACACGATCGCCCCCACGCTGTCCAGCGAAAACACCCGGTCGATCTCGGCCAGCGGCCAGACCACCCGGGTGAAAACCTTTTGTTCGTGGTTGCGGCACCAGCGCTCGACAGCCTCTCCGCTTTCAAACGGCGTCTGACCCAGCGTCTCCCACAAACCGGTCAGGCGGCCGCTGTCCATCAAGGCATCGGCCAGGCCCATGCTCATGGCTTCGGTGCCACCCAGTACGTGTCCCGTGAGCCCGAGGTATTCACCCAGGCGACCGGGGCAACGGCTCAGGAAATAGCCGCCACCCACGTCGGGGAAAAGACCGATACCGGTTTCGGGCATGGCCAGTTTGCTGCGCTCGGTGACGATGCGCAGGCTGGCCCCCTGGCTGATGCCCATGCCGCCGCCCATGACGATGCCGTCCATGAGGGCGATATAGGGCTTGGGGTAGGTGTGGACCAGGTGGTTGAGCGCGTATTCTTCGGTGAAGAAGTCCTCCAGCTCGGGATCGCCGGCCAGCGCTGCCTGATGGAAAAAACGGATGTCGCCGCCCGCACAGAAGGCCCCGAACGGGCCTTCCTTGCCCATGCCGCGCACCACCACGGCCAGCACATGGGTGTCGTCGCGCCAGGCGATCAGGGCCGCCGTGATGTCGCGGATCATGCCCAGCGACAGCGCGTTGAGCGCCTTGGGCCGGTTCAGCGTGATGCAGCCGACGCGGCCACGAACCTCGGCCACGACAAGGGATTCAGAAGCAAGCGCATTGGTCATGTGAGGGATCCTCGGTTCGGTCGGTTCAGGATTCGCGGGCGTCGGCGTTGAGGGTCTGTATGCGTGGCGTGCCGGCTCGCGACCGCCAGCCCAGCAGTTCGTTGATCACCAGGGCGGCGATCACCAGACTGCCCCCGGCGAGCACCTCGGTTCCCGGCACCTCGTTCGCCAGCCACCATGCAAGGACGATGCCGAAAATCACCTCCAGCAGGGCGAGCAGGGACACTTCAGGCGCCTTGAGCACGCGAGCACAGACAACAGAGAGCACGCAGGGAATGGCCAGCTGCACCAGCCCCAGCAAGGCCAGCCAGCCGATGTCCGCGCGGGTGGCCGCAAACGGCAGCGCCAGTGCGAGCGTGTAGAGCGCAGACAGCACCGCCCCGAGCATGACCGATGGCACGAGGTCGATGCGCTCGCCGTGCGACTGGCTGCGTTGCACCACCGTCCAGTTGACGGCAGCGGCCACAGGCACGCACAGCGCGATCAGGGAGCCCAGCAACAGGCCCGATGCGCTGGCCGTCGTGTCCGACAAGGCGGTCAGCATCTGGCTCCCATACATATAGGCAATACCCGCACCAGCTGCAACAATGGCCAGCCAGGTGCGCAGCGGCAGACGCTGCCCGATGGCAAAGCGCGCCAGCAAGGCCGTCATCAAAGGGCCCAGCGCCATGATGACGAGAACGTTGGCCACACTGGTGAAGGTCAGCGCGAGCATGAAGGCGGTGAACATCACGCTCCAGCACACGCCGGACACCCAGAACGCACGCGACTCGGGCAAAAGACCCCAATGTTGATGGAGGGTACGGCCGATGACCGAGCGCGCCTGCTCACCGGGTGCCTGAACGCCCCCCCGGCGGTCGGCCGCACGCCAGACCGGCAGGATGACCAGCAACGACAGCGCCGTGAACGCACTGCGCCAGAAAGTCACCTCGAAGCGGGCCGCCGATTCGAGCTGGCGCGACACCACGCCGGCGATCGACCACATGAGGGTCACCGCGATCATCATGAACACCGCCTGGGTGTGGCTCAGGCGGCTGAGGGCGCGAAAAGGCATGGGCTGAAACCACAACACGGCGCCAGGCCGTGTCGAAGCGTCATCAGTCGCGGTTGCGCTTGCGGTCGCTTTCTTTCAGGAAGCGCTTGCGCAGACGGACCGACTTGGGCGTGATTTCGACCAGCTCGTCGTCTTCAATGAACTCGACGCCGTATTCCAGGTTCAGGTCGATCGGCGGCGTGATCTTGATCGCATCTTCCTTGCCGGAGACGCGGAAGTTGGTCAGCTGCTTGGTGCGCGTGGCGTTGACCACGAGGTCGTTGTCGCGGCTGTGGATGCCGACGATCATGCCTTCGTACACCGGGTCACCGGCCTTCACGAACATGCGGCCGCGGTCGTCCAGCTTGCCCAGGGCGTAGGTGAAGATCTCACCATCGTCCATGGAGATCAGCACGCCGTTCTTGCGGCTGGCGATGTCACCCTTGTGCGGCTCGTAGCTGTCGAAGATGTTGGAGATCAGGCCGGAACCGCGGGTCAGGTTCAGGAATTCGTTGGTGAAACCGATCAGGCCACGGGCCGGGATGCGGTATTCCAGGCGCACGCGGCCACGGCCGTCCGGCTCCATGTTGACCAGCTCGCCCTTGCGTTCGCCCAGGGCCTGCATCACGCCACCCTGGTGCTGCTCTTCGATGTCGGCCGTCACCAGCTCGATGGGCTCATGCCGCACACCATCCACATCACGGAACACCACGCGCGGCTTGGACACAGCCAGCTCGTAGCCTTCGCGGCGCATGTTCTCCAGCAGGATGGTCAGGTGCAGTTCACCGCGACCCATCACTTCAAAGATGCCGTCTTCGCTGGTTTCGCTGACGCGCAGCGCCACGTTGGACTGCAGTTCCTTCTGCAGACGGTCCCAGATCTGGCGGCTGGTCACGAACTTGCCTTCGCGGCCTGCCAGCGGGCTGGTGTTGACGCAGAAGTTCATGGTCAGGGTCGGTTCGTCGACCTTGAGCATGGGCAGCGGTGCAGGGTTCAGCGGATCGGTCACGGTCACGCCGATGCCGATGTCGGCAATGCCGTTGATCAGCACGATCTCGCCCGGGCCGGCTTCGGTCGCCTGCACACGGTCCAGACCCTGGAACGTCAGCACCTGGTTGATGCGGCCCTTGATGGTCTTGCCATCGGGGCCTTCCATCACCAGCACGTCCATGTTGGGCTTGATCGTGCCTTGGCTGATGCGGCCCACGCCGATGCGGCCGACGAAGGACGAGAAATCGAGTGCGGAGATCTGCAGCTGCAACGGCGCTGACGCGTCGCCGGTCTGCGCGGGCACGTGCTTCAGCACGGTCTCGAACAGGGCCGACATGTCGGGACCCCACTGCTCACCGGGCGCGCCCTCTTCCAGCGAAGACCAGCCGTTGATACCGGAGGCATAGACCACCGGGAAATCGAGCTGTTCGTCGTTGGCACCCAGCTTGTCGAACAGGTCGAAGGCGGCGTTGACCACCTTGTCGGGGTTCGCACCGGGCTTGTCCACCTTGTTGACCACCACGATGGGCTTCAGACCCAGGGCCAGCGCCTTCTTGGTCACGAAGCGGGTCTGTGGCATCGGGCCTTCCTGGGCGTCGATCAGCAGCACCACACCGTCCACCATGGACAGGGCGCGTTCGACTTCACCACCGAAGTCCGCGTGGCCGGGGGTGTCCACGATGTTGATGTGCGTGCCCTTCCAGCTCACCGCGCAGTTCTTGGCCAGGATGGTGATGCCGCGCTCTTTTTCGATCGCGTTGTTGTCCATGACCGTGTCCACGACTTTTTCGTGTTCGGCGAAGGTGCCCGACTGGCGCAGCAGCTGGTCAACCATGGTTGTTTTGCCGTGGTCGACGTGGGCGATGATGGCGATGTTGCGGATCTGTTTGCTCATGTTGCGGTTTCCAGGATTTGCTGTATTTCAATGGGGCTCAGCAGCCGCCCCGGGATGAGTTCACCGCCCTCTGTGTGCCCGCTGCCAAGCAGGACCATCGAGGGGTTTGACGTTTCGGTGGAGGTCGTCGGCGCCGGGCCGAACACCGCCACCTGGTTCTGATCAGGCCATTCGCCTCGCCGGCGCACACCACTGAGGTAGCGTCCGGCATTGTCGGCATCCAGCGTGACCGGCACATGTCCTTCAAGCAAGACCTGGACCGGCGCCAGGTGCGCCAGCCGCTGGTCTTCGGTTTCCGAGGCCAGGGCATCCAGGGTGGTGCACTGTGTGGCATCAAAAGGCCCGGTGGCGGTGCGGCGCAGCATGGTCAGATGCCCGCCACAGCCCAGCGCTTCGCCAATGTCTTCGCCCAGGGTACGGATGTAGGTGCCCTTGCTGCAGCGCACGCGCAGTCGCAGGCAAGGTGCGTCGCCGTCAAGCTGCATGTCCAGCAGGTCCAGATCGTGAATCACCACCTGGCGCGCTTCGCGTTCGACGGTCTGGCCGTCGCGGGCGTATTCGTACAGCGGCTTGCCGTCTTTCTTCAGCGCGCTGTGCATGGGCGGTACCTGGGCGATCGGGCCCATGAAGCGGTCGAGCACCTCGACCACCTGACCCGCGGTACAGGTCACAGGCCGGGTTTCGATCACATCACCTTCGGCGTCACCGGTGCTGGTTTTCAGTCCCAGGCGCACGGTGGTTTCGTAGGTCTTGTCCGCGTCGAGGTGCAACTGGCTGAACTTGGTGGCCGCGCCAAAACACAAGGGCAGCACACCGGTGGCCAGCGGATCGAGCGTGCCGGTGTGGCCGGCTTTTTCGGCGCGCAGCAACCACTTGGCCTTCTGCAAGGCCTGGTTGCTGGAGAGACCCAGCGGTTTATCTAGCAGCAGCACCCCATGCACAGGGCGCCGTTGCACCCTGGTGCTTTGGCGCTGCATGCTCATTCCTCGTCTTTGGAACGCGACGCCACCGCCTTGGAGATCAAGGCGTTCATGTCCGACGCGCGCTCGGTGGTGCGGTCAAAGATGAAGTGCAGCGTGGGCACGGTGTGGATGTGCAGCCGCTTGAAAAGTCCGCTGCGCAGGAAACCGGCCGCCGCGTTCAGGCCCTGCTGGGTTTCCTCGGGGTCGCCGGTCAACAGGCTGAAGAACACCTTGGCGTGTGCGTAGTCGGGCGTGACCTCGACCGCGTTGATCGTGATCATGCCCACCCGGCGATCCTTCAGCTCGCGCGCGATCAGCTCGGCCAGATCACGCTGGATCTGGTCGGCCACGCGAAAACCGCGGTTGGGAGTGGAAGACTTCTTGACAGCCATGTTGGTGCTCGAAACATACCCCGATCAGAGGGTACGCGCCACTTCCTTGATCTCAAAGAACTCGAGCTGATCGCCCTCTTTGATGTCGTTGTAATTCTTGAGCTTGATACCGCACTCGAAGCCTTCCTTGACTTCGCGCACATCGTCCTTCAGACGCTTCAAAGTGTCGATCTCGCCGGTGTAGACCACCACGTTTTCGCGCAGCAGACGGAAGTGTGCGTTGCGGGTGACCTGGCCCGAAGTGACCATACAACCCGCCACCGTACCGATCTTGGACGCGACAAACACGGTGCGGATCTCGGCCGAACCGATGATCTCTTCGCGTTTCTCGGGCGCCAGCATGCCGGACATGGCCGCTTTCAACTCATCGACGGCGTCGTAGATGATGTTGTAGTAGCGCAGATCCACGTCGTTGCCTTCGGCCAGCTTGCGCGCGCCCACATCGGCTCGCACGTTGAAGCCGATGATCACGGCCTTGGACGCGATGGCCAGGTTGACGTCGGACTCGCTGATGCCACCCACGCCGGAGAACACCAGCTGCACCTTGACCTCGTCGGTCGAAAGCTTGAGCAGCGAAGCGCCCAGAGCTTCCTGGGAACCCTGCACATCGGCTTTGACGATGATGGGCAAGACCTTGACCTCGCCCGCCGACATGTCCGTGAACATGTTTTCCAGCTTGGCTGCCTGTTGCCGGGCCAGCTTGGTGTTGCGGAACTTGCCGGCACGGTAGGTGGCGATTTCGCGCGCACGGCGCTCATCGGTCATCACCATGAAGTCGTCACCGGCCTGCGGGACTTCCGACAGACCCTGGATTTCCACCGGAATGGAAGGACCTGCGGACTTGATGGTCTTGCCGTTTTCGTCCAGCATGGCGCGCACGCGGCCCGAAGTCTGACCAACCAGAATCACGTCGCCGGTCTTGAGCGTACCGCTCTGCACCAGCACCGTGGCCACGGCGCCGCGGCCTTTGTCCAGACGCGCTTCGATCACCAGGCCCTTGGCCATGGCATCGACCGGCGCCTTGAGTTCCAGCACTTCGGCCTGGAGCAGCACCTGCTCCAGCAAAGCGTCCACGCCCTCGCCGGTCTTGGCCGACACGTTCACAAAGGGCACGTCGCCGCCAAACTCTTCGGGCACAACTTCTTCGGCCACCAGCTCGGAGCGCACCTTCTCCAGGTTGACGCCGGGTTTGTCGATCTTGGTGAGGGCAACCACCATGGGGACGCCTGCCGCTTTCGCGTGCTTGATGGCTTCCTTGGTCTGAGGCATGACGCCGTCATCGGCCGCACACACCAGGATCACGATGTCGGTCGCCTGCGCACCACGGGCCCGCATGGCGGTGAACGCCTCGTGACCCGGGGTATCGAGGAAGGAGATCACGCCGCGCGGGGTTTCCACGTGGTAGGCACCGATGTGCTGCGTGATGCCACCGGCTTCGCCCGCCGCCACCTTGGCGCGGCGGATGTAATCCAGCAGCGAGGTCTTGCCGTGGTCCACGTGACCCATCACGGTCACGACCGGAGCGCGCGGCAGCAGCTCGGCTTCCAGTTGCTCGGTGTCTTCGTCGGTAAAGGCTTCCGGGTCGTCCAGCGCGGCAACGATGGCCTTGTGGCCCAGCTCTTCCACCACGATCATGGCGGTGTCCTGGTCCAGCGGCTGGTTGATGGTGACCATCTGGCCGAGCTTCATCAACTGCTTGATGACCTCGGACGACTTCAAGCTCATCTTGTGCGCCAGTTCGGCGACCGTGATGGTCTCCGGCACGTGCACCTCGATGACCTTGAATTCGGTCGGCGCCACGAAACTGCTCTGACCGGTGTCACGGCTGTCGCGGTCGTTGCGACGACCACCACCACGCGGACCACCGCGCCAGTTGGAGCGCCCGGCGCTGGTGTCGCCACGGGTCTTGATTTCCTTCTTCTTGGCCGCGTCGTCTTTCCAGGTCGAAGACAGGTTCTCGGACTTGACTTCTTTCTTGCCAGCCGCACCCGCGACAGCCGCCACAGCAGCCGTGCCCGCGGGTTTGGCACCGGGTGTGCCAGCAGGTTTGTGCAGCGTGCCCTTGATGGCCTTGGGATCCGGCGTGGGCTCAGGCTTCTTGGCCACCATCGTCTTGGCCGGAGCTGCCATCATGGCGCGGATGTTGGCGGCTTCGGCTTCCGCCTTGCGACGGCGCTCGATCAGGTCCTGGGCGCGCAGGTCGTCGGCCTTCTGGACCTCGGCCTTCTTGTCGGCCAGCACACGGGCGGCAGATTCACGCTCCAGCGACGCGGCCTGGGCTTTTTCGTGCTCGACGATGCGGGCCGCAGCACTGCCAGCGGCATCGACGGGAGTAGCTGCGGGTTGAACGGCTTCACGCTCGGCGCGCGCCGCTGCCTCGGCCGCTTCTGCAGCCATCCGGTCCTGTTCGGCCTTGGCCGCGCGGGCTTCTTCGGCTTCGCGCTGCTGGCGTTTCTGCGACAGTTCTTCTTCCTGGCGACGCAGCAGTTCGGCTTGATGGCGTGCATCTTCTTCACGACGGGCCAATTCGGCCTCATCGATGACGGGAACCGCTGGCGCCTCTGGCTCGGGCACGACTTCCGGGGCGATCACATCGTCGTCGCGCTTGACGAAGGTGCGCTTCTTGCGCACCTCGACCTGGATCGTGCGGGCACGACCGGTGGCGTCAGCCTGCTTGATTTCACTGGTCGATTTCTTGACCAAGGTGATTTTCTTGCGCTCGCCACCCGAGGTGCCATGGCTGGCCTTGAGGTGACCCAGCAGCTTCTGCTTGTCGGACTCGGTGACCGGATCGGTCCCCGCGTTTTTGGGCACCCCGGCTGAGGAGAGTTGCTCCAGCAGCGATGAGGTGGTCTTGTTCAGCTCGGCAGCCAATTCGGCGACAGTGGTACTGGTCATAGGTGTTTTTTCTCCGCTCTGGCCTGCTCGGTTCAGTTGGATGCAGGCGTTTCGTCACTGTTGAACCAGTGAGCGCGGGCCAACATGATCATCGCCGTGGCCTCTTCAGGCGTCTGGCCGGTCAGGTCGGTCAATTCGTCGGTGGCCAGGTCGGCCAGTTCATCACGGGTGTGCACGCCGCCATCGGCCAGCTTGGCCACCAGCTCGGGGGTCATGCCTTCGAGGTCGCGCAGATCCTGCGAGACTTCCTCGACGCTTTCTTCCCGGGCAATCTCCATGGTCAGCAGGGCATCCTTGGCACGGGTGCGCAGTTCGTTCACGGTGTCTTCGTCGAACGATTCGATCTCCAGCATTTCCTGCAGCGGCACATAGGCCACTTCTTCGAGGCTGGTGAACCCCTCCTCGATCAGGATATCGGCGATTTCCTGGTCCACGTCCAGCTTAGCCATGAAGATCTTGCGGATGCCGTCGGCTTCTTCGGCCTGCTTCTGCGCCGACTCGTCGGCGGTCATGATGTTGATGCGCCAGCCGGTCAGCTCGGAGGCCAGACGCACGTTCTGTCCACCGCGGCCGATGGCGATCGCCAGGTTTTCTTCATCCACGACCACGTCCATGGCGTGACGCTCTTCATCCACCACGATCGAGACCACGTTGGCCGGCGCCAGGGCGCCGATGACGAACTGAGCCGGGTCTTCGGACCACAGCACGATGTCCACGCGTTCGCCGGCGAGTTCGTTGGTCACGCCATTGACACGCGAACCGCGCACGCCGACACAGGTGCCGATCGGGTCGATGCGTTTGTCGTGCGATTGCACGGCGATCTTGGCGCGCGAACCGGGATCGCGGGCGCAGGTCTTGATCTCCAGCAGGCCCTGTTCGATCTCAGGCACTTCCTGGCGGAAGAGCTCGATCATGAACGACGGGGCCGAGCGCGACAGCAGGATGGGTGCGCCACGCAGCGTCAGGTCCACATCCATGATCATGGCGCGCACACGGTCGCCCGTCCGGAAGTTCTCTTTCGGGATCATCTCGCTGCGCTTCAAACGGCCTTCGACACGGCCGCTCTCGATGATGAGGTCGCCCTTGTCCATGCGCTTGACGGTGCCGACGAAGATCTTGTCGCCGCGCGACATGAAGTCGTTGAGCAGCATCTCACGCTCGGCGTCGCGAATCTTCTGCAGGATCACCTGTTTGGCGGCCATGGCGCCGATGCGGCCGATGGGCACGCTTTCAACCGGCTTCTCGATGAAGTCGCCTTCTTCGATATCGGGAATTTCCTCGCGCGCATCGGTCAGCAGCTCTTCGGCATCGGGGTTCTGCAGGCCCGCTTCGTCGGGCACGACGAGCCAGCGACGGAAGGTCTCGTAGGAGCCATCGTCCGGACTCATGGCCACGCGGATGTCCACGTCGCCCTTGTAGAGTTTTTTGGTGGCCGAGGCCAGCGCCAATTCCACAGCGCTCAGCACAATGTCACGTTCGACATTTTTCTCGCGCGAGATGGCATCGATCAGCATCAACATTTCGCGGTTCATATCACTCGCCCACCTTTCCGAAGCTCTTTTCCAGAGTCACAAACAATTTTTTGCATGAATGGATCGCACAACAACAACTTCAAACCGGATCCAATCCATCTGAAGCCGTCTGACGACCCTTGAAATTCACAATGGGCGCCAACCGGGCCTGCTGGACATCGTCCAGCACAAAGCCCAGCGCCTGCAGCGGCGGCGGCACACGTTTCTTGCTCACGCGCTGCCCCGGCTTGGGTTCGGGCGCATCGCTCCACACCAGCTGCCAGGACACCCCATCAGCGGCCCGCTCCAGCGTACCGCGAAACTTTTTCCGACTGGCCGAAATACCAGAGTCCGTGACGCCGATCGGCGCCTTCAGCGTGAGGTCAACCACGTGACCCTCAAACCGGATGTAATCCATTTCGTGACGGAGCGGACGGTCAATACCCGGCGAACCCACTTCCAGCCGGCGGTACTCCAGACCTTCGACTTCCAGCAGATAGTGCAGCTGGCGCGTCACCTTCTCGCAATCTTCCACCGTCACGAACTGGGGTACCGGTGCGGGCTGGCCCGCTTCTGGCGCCTGCCAGGGCAAATCGATCGTGACACGCAACAAACCACCGGCGGAACGCTCCAGATCCACCAGGTCAAAACCCAGTCCAGTGACGGTTTGCGTGACGGTTTCTTGCCAGGCCATTGGTGCGGTATCTGCCTTGTTCGGTGTTGGTTGGAAAAGCGTTCGGCCAAAAAAAATGGGCCGGTAGTAACCCGCCCATTTGGTCGTGAAGCTCGCATTATAACCCGTCTGAGACCCCTATTGCAATATCCGAGCCACCGGCGCCATCAAATACCCAACACCCATTGAATGATGTTCTTGGCGACGAAACCCAGCATGCCCAGCGACAGCACCAGAAACAGGATGAAGGAGCCGAATTTGCCCGCCTTGGACTCCAGCGCGAGGTTGAACACAATGAAAAGCATGTAGAGGATGAACGCGCCGACGCCGAAGGTCAGCCCGAACTGGGCGATCTGGCCCTCGGTGTAGCCGAAAAGGGTGGTTTCCATGAAAAAGTGCCGCGTTGCGGCTCAGGCGGCTGGCGCCGTGGGGCTAGAAATAGAAGTTTCGGGGCAGAGATCGCGGTAGGCGTGCCAGCTGGCATGGGCCACCAGGGGGATGACCACGATCAGACCCAGCAAGGCGGTGATCAGGCCCATGCCGAAAAGCATGCCGATCAGCACCGCCCACCAGACCAGCGGCCCGGGATGATCGGCCACGGCGCGCCAGCTCGCGGTCACCGCCATGCTGACCGGCACGCTCTTGTCCACCAGCATCGGAATGGCGACCACGCTGGAAGCAAAAACCGGCGCCGCGAGCAGCGACCCCATCAGGAGCCAGACTTCAAACAGGCCCGGCTCCCTCACCAGCACCACATGTTTCAGAAAATCCGCCGGCTTGTTGATCGGCACCTCGGACCACAGGGTGATCAGGCCGGCCGAGGTCAATACCCAGCCCGTGCCTGCCAGCCCCAGCAACAGACCAAAGCGCACCAGGCGCCCATCAAACGAGCGCCAGAGCGCCAGCACATCGCCCAGACCCGCCATGCGCCCGGCGGCCCGTTCGCGGCTGACGTGGTACAGACCGGTCGCCAGCACCGGGGCGACAATCAGGAAGCCGGAAAAAGCGCCCGCCAGCAGCCAGAATCTATCGCGCGCCGCCCACATCAGCAGCCAGCCGAACAGGGTGATCAGCGCACCATGGACCAGACCGGGCACAGGGTTGGCCCGCAGATCGTCCCAGCCCTTTTCAATCCAGCGGACAGGCGAGATCATGTCCACGGGCACGGCGGCGTTTGGGGAAGGCGCTGGCGGTAGGGTCTGTGTCATGGAGGTGGAATGGGTTCGCGCTCAGACGCGCCACGGCGGCCTGGGACGGCGGAGATGTTAATTCATGCCCGAACACGCAGTTCAGGCGGCCGCCCTTACCAGGGCCTGGGTGTAGGGATGCTGCGGGTGCTGCAGCACCTGGTCGACATGACCCCGTTCCACCAGTGCACCGTCTTTCATCACCACGACCTCGTGGGCCATGGCGGCGATGACGTCGACATCGTGCGTGATCAGCAGGTAGCTCAGGCCGCGCTCGCGCTGCAGGCGCTGCAGAAGGGCGAGCACCTGTCTCTGCACGGTCACGTCCAGCGCGCTGGTGGGTTCGTCGAGCACCAGCAGGCGAGGCCCGACGATGAGTGCGCGCGCAATGGCGAGACGCTGGCGCTGGCCACCCGAAAACTCGTGCGGGTAACGCTGCAGCCAGTCGCCGCCATGGCGGGGGTCGTCCACCAGGCCGACATCGGCGAGGGCAACCACCACGCGCTCCCGGCGCTGGGCGGCGGACAGCCCGGGCTCGTGGACCAACAGGCCTTCGCCCACGATCTGCTCCACCGTCATGCGCGGCGACAACGAAGAAAACGGGTCCTGGAAGACGACCTGGATGCGCTGGCGCAGGGCGCGGCTCTGGCCCGCCTTGTGGGCCTCGCTCCAGTCGGTCCCGGTCACCCGCAGGCTGCCCCCGTGCGGCAACAGGCCCAGCGCAGCCAGCGCGAGCGTGGACTTGCCCGAGCCCGACTCGCCGATCACGCCCAGCGTGCGCCCGGGAGGAATGTCGAGATCGGCGCCCTGCACCGCCACGAACTCGCCCTTCTTGAACCAGCCGCGCAGACCCGGCAGCGGCACCGGGTAGCTCACGCGCAGGCCACGCGCCTGCAGCACCGGTTCACCGGCATCCGCAGGTGCTTCCACCACATCGCGCCCGGGTTTGCTGGCCAGCAGCATGCGGGTGTAGGCGTGTTGCGGTGCGGCAAACACCTCTGCCACGCCGCCCTGCTCCACCAGATGACCGCGCTCCATCACCGCCACACGGTCGGCGAAACGCCGCACCAGGTTCAGGTCGTGCGTGATCAGCAACACCGCCATACCGTGCTGGCGCTGCAGATCGGCCAGCAGGTCGAGGATTTGGCCGCGCAGGCTCACGTCCAGCGCGGTGGTGGGCTCGTCGGCGAGCAGCAATTTCGGGTTGCTGGCCAGCGCCATGGCGATCATGGCGCGCTGGCGCTGGCCGCCGCTGAGCTGGTGCGGGAAGGCGCCCGCGCGGCGGGTCGGCTCGGGGATGCCGGTCGAGGCCAGCAGCTCCACGGCGGCCGACCGGGCCTGGCTCACGGTCAGCCCTTTTTTCAGCTGCAGCACTTCGGTGATCTGGTCGCCCACCGTATAGAGTGGGTTGAGCGCCGTCATGGGTTCCTGGAAGATGACAGCCACGTCGTCGCCGCGCACGCCGCGCAACTGGTGTTCGCTCATCTGCAGCAGGTCCCGCCCTGCCAGCAGCGCCGAACCGCTGACCTCGGCGTTGTGCACCAGGCGCAGCAGCGAGAGTGCCGACACCGTCTTGCCCGAACCGGACTCGCCCACCAGGGCCAGCTTTTCCCCGGCATCAATCGAAAAGTTGATGCCGTGCACCACCGGCTGGCCGTTGAAGGCCACCTGCAGGTTCTGAACCTGGAGCAGCGGCGCCGTCATTGTTCGGCCTTCCGCGGATCGAGCGCGTCGCGCAAGGCATCGCCCATGAAGGTGAGCAGCAGCAGCGTGATCACCAGCACGGCGAAGGTGGACATGGAAATCCACCACGCGTCGATGTTGTTCTTGCCCTGGCTGAGCAGTTCGCCGAGCGACGGCGTGCCGGGCGGCACGCCCAGGCCCAGAAAGTCCAGCGAAGTCAGCGCCAGGATGGCCGCGCTCATGCGGAATGGCAGAAAGGTGACCACCGGCGTGAGGCTGTTGGGCAGCACGTGGCGCCAGATGATCTGCGCGTTCGACAGGCCCAGCGCGCGCGCCGCGCGCACATAGTCCAGCTGGCGGTTGCGCAGGAACTCGGCACGCACGTAGTCGGACAGGCCCATCCAGCCGAACAGGCTGAGCAGCACCAGCAGCAGGCTGATGCTGGGCGCGAACACGGCGGAAAAGATGATCAGCAGGTAGAGCTCGGGCATCGAGCCCCAGATTTCGATGAAGCGCTGGAAGGCCAGGTCGGTCTTGCCGCCGAAAAAACCCTGGATGGCGCCGGTGATCACACCGAGGACGACGCCGATGAAGGTGAGCGCGAGCGCAAACAGCACGCTGACCCGGAAGCCATAGATCAGCTGGGCCAGCAGGTCGCGCCCGCGGTCGTCGGTGCCGAGCCAGTTGTCGAGGGTCGGGGCCGAAGGATTGGGCTCTTTCGCGAAGTAGTTGAGCGTCTTCGGGCCATAAGGGTTGGGTGCGTAGACCGCCCAGTTGTTTCCGCGGGTCAGTTGCTCGCGGATGAACGGGTCGAGGTAATCGGTGGTGGTTTCAAAGTCGCCACCGAACGTGGTTTCGGGGTAGTCCTGCACCATGGGGAAATAGGTGCTGCCCTCGTAGCGCACGATCAGCGGCCGGTCGTTCGACAGCAGCTCGGCGAACAGGCTGGCCACCACCAGCACGCAGAACATCACCAGACTCCAGTAGCCCAGGCGGTTGCGCTTGAAGCGCTGCCAGGCACGGCGGGACGGGGAGAGGGAAGCGGACGCCATCAATCGAACTTCACCCGGGGATCGACCCAGAGGTAACAAAGGTCCGACACCAGCTTGGTCACCAGCCCGATCAGCGTGAACAGGAACAGGGTGCCCAGTACGACGGGGTAGTCGCGCCGGATCACACTTTCATAACTCAGCAGGCCCAGGCCATCAAGCGAAAACAGCGTTTCAATCAGCAGCGAGCCGGCAAAAAAGGCACCGATGAAGGCCGAGGGGAAGCCGGTGACGATGGGGATCAGCGCATTGCGGAAGACGTGCTTCCACAGCACCTGGCGTTCGCTCAGGCCCTTGGCGCGCGCCGTCATCACGTACTGCTTGCGGATTTCTTCCAGAAAGGCGTTCTTCGTGAGCATCGCCGTGACCGCAAAACTCCCGAGCACCATGGCCGTCAGCGGAAGGGTGATGTGCCAGAGGTAATCCAGGATGCGCGCGCCCCAGCTCAGTTCGTCCCAGTTCGATGAGGTGAGCCCGCGCAGCGGAAACCACTGCAGTTGCCCGCCAAAGATCACCAGCAGCGCCACGCCCAGCACAAAGCCGGGGATGGCATAGCCGATCAGAACCAGCAGCGTGGTCACCAGATCAAAACGGGTGCCGGCGCGAACCGCCTTGGCGACACCGAGCGGCACTGCCACGAGGTAGCTGATGAAAAAAGTCCACATGCCGAGACTGATGGACACCGGCAGCTTCTCGACGATGAGCTCGGACACCGCCTTGTTCTGGAAAAAACTGGTGCCCAGATCGAAGCGCGCGAATTGCCCGAGCATCTGGAAAAAACGCTCGTGCGCCGGCTTGTCAAAGCCGTACAGCGCCTTGATCTGCTCCAGACGCTGCGGGTCCACGCCCTGGGCGCCCCGGTACACCGAGCCGCCTTCCGCCCCACCGCCCTGCCCCGTGCGTGCCTCGGCCAGGTACTGATCCACCGGCCCGCCCGGCACGAACTGGATCACCACGAAGGTCAGCAGCAAGACCCCGAACAGCGTCGGGATCATGAGCAGGAGGCGTTTGAGGATGTAGACCCACATGGTCAGTTTGTACCTGATCTCATTGAGCAAGCGATGGGGGTGATCACTGCTTGCTCCACCAGGTGTCAATGGCCCAGGATTCTCCGGCGGCGTAAGGCGGCATGTCTTTTGGCCGCTCCAGCCGCCAGGCGTTGTAGACCATGCGGTGCGTGGTCGCTGACCACTGCGGGATCAGGTAGTGGCTGTGGCTGATGACGCGGTCCAGCGCCCGGCAGGCGGCGAGAAAGTCGGGCTTGACGCGCGCATTGACCATCCGGGCGATCAGCGCATCCACAGCGGGGCTGCTGACGCCCGCGAAGTTGCCGGAGTCTTCGGTCTTGGCCGCCTGGCTGCCGAACAGGTCGGCGTATTCGGCGCCGGGGTTGGGTGTGCCGCCGTAGGCGATGGAAATGATGTCGAAGTCGAAACCGCGCAGTCGCTGTTGGTACAGCGCGAAGTCCACCGGCCGGAACTTCAGTTCGATGCCCAGCTTTTCCAGATTGCGCGCCCACGGTGTGACGACCCTCGCCCCGGTTTCGGCGCTGTCCAGGTATTCCAGCACCATGGCTTGCCCCTGGGCGTTGCGCAATTGCCCGTCCTGCACCGTCCAGCCCGCCTCGCGCAACAGCGCCTGGGCCTTGCGCAAGTTGCCGCGCAGGGAGTCCTGGCCGTCGGTGCGCGGCGGTGCGTACATGGGGCCAAAGGCCGCGGCAGGCAACTGGCTGCGCCAGGGCTGCATCAGCGCCAGCTCGTCGGGGCCGGGCCCGTTCGTGGGCGAACAATCGGTGTTGCCGAACAGGCCTCGCACCCGCTGGTAGCCGCCGTAAAACATCTGCCGGTTCATCCACTCGTAGTCCATCGCCAGCCCCAGCGCCTCGCGCACCCGGATGTCGTCCAGCGGTTTGCGACGGGTGTTGAGCACATAACTCTGGAAACCCATGGGCAGGCGGTGGCTGAACTCGGCCTTGACCAGTTCACCGGTGTTGAAGCGTTTGCCGTTGACGCGGCGCGCCCAGTCACCGGCCGAGAAGAACCGCATCAAGTCAAACTCGCCGGCCTTCAGCGCCTCCAGGCGCGCCGTGCTGTCCTTGTAGATCTTGACCGTGATGCGGTCGAAATTGGCGGTACCCCGGCGCACCGGCAGGTCGCGCGCCCAGTAGGCCGGGTCGCGCACGTAGGTGATGTCCTTGCCGAACTGCACCGGACCGATCTTGTAAGGCCCGCTGCCGATGGGAAAGTCCATCACAACCTGGTCAAAGCTCTTGCGTTGCCCGGTCTTGGGATCCACCGCATCGCCCCAGGCGCGGCTGAACACGGGCAGACCGCCCACCGTCAACGGCATTTCGCGGTTGGGCTTCTTGAAGCGGTAGCGCACCGTGCGCTCGTCGATCACGTCCAGCCCGGCCACGTCTTCCAGGATGGTCTTGTAGGCGGGCGAAGTGTGCGGCCCCATCAAGGTGTCAAAACTGTGCTTCACATCGGCGGCCAGCACCGGCTGGCCATTGTGGAAACGCGCCTCTCGTCGCAGCCGGAAAGTGACCGACAGGCCATCACTCGCGGCGTCCACGTCTTCGGCCAGCAGCCCGTAGCCGGCACCCGTTTCGTCCAGCGCGCCCGTGAGCAGCGAGTCGAACATCAGGTCGGACAGGTAGGCAGGTGCACTGCCCCGCAAGGTGAACGGGTTGTATTTGTCGAAGGTGGACACGCGCAGGTTGCTGACCAGCCGCAACTCGCCCCCTTTGGGCGCAGCAGGGTTCACATAGGAAAAATAGGCAAACCCTGGCGGGTATCTGAGATCGCCCCAGAGGGCATAACCATGGGCCGACCAGGCCGGGGATGCAGACAGCGCCAGCACGGCCACCGAACACAGACCAGCCAGGCGTGAACGGAATCGGTGAAGCGGTGGGTGCATGCGACAATTCTGCTGGAAATTTCACTGGAGGTCGCGTCATGGGTTTTCTGGCCGGCAAAAAATTGCTGATCACGGGGGTGTTGTCCAACCGATCCATCGCCTATGGCATCGCCAGAGCCTGTCACCAGCAGGGCGCCGAACTCGCTTTCAGCTATGTGGGGGAACGCTTTAAAGACCGCATCACCGAGTTTGCGGCCGAGTTCGGCTCGACGCTGATCTTCGACTGCGATGTCGGCGACGACGACCAGATCGACCAGATGTTTGCCGGTCTGTCGAAAACCTGGCCGAAGTTTGACGGCTTCGTGCACAGCATCGGCTTTGCGCCACGCGAGGCGATCGCCGGCGACTTTCTCGATGGCCTGTCGCGTGAAGCTTTCCGCGTCGCCCACGACATCAGCGCCTACAGTTTCCCCGCCATGGCCAAGGCCGCCCTGCCTTATCTGAACGACAAAGCCGCCCTGCTCACGCTGAGCTACCTCGGTGCGCTGCGCATCATTCCCCACTACAACACCATGGGCCTGGCCAAGGCCAGCCTGGAAGCTTCGGTGCGCTACCTGGCCGAGTCGCTGGGTCCGCGCGGCATGCGCGTCAATGGCATCAGCGCCGGACCGATCAAGACGCTGGCCGCCAGCGGCGTCAAGGACTTCGGCAAGCTGCTGGGCATGGTCGCCGCCGCATCGCCCCTGCGACGCAACATCACGATCGAAGACGTGGGCAACGTGGCGGCGTTCCTGCTGTCCGATCTGGCTTCGGGGGTGACCGCCGAGATCACCTATGTGGACGGGGGCTTCAGCCAGACCGGCGGCGCCAGTCGCGACAGCGATCCGGCAGGTTCCTGACCGTGCAAGCGCCCGGCCAGCCTCTGTTGCACCGGCGGACATGGATGCTGGCGGCGCTCGGCCTGCTGGCGTTCGGAGGGGCAGAGGCGGCCGCCCCCAACGGCACCCCGGCCCTGATGCTGGCCAACGTCTACCGCCCGGGTATCGATCTGGGTGCCTACTGGCTCAGCGAAAAATACGACGGTGTGCGCGGCTTCTGGGATGGCCGGCGCTTGTTGACACGCGGTGGGACTGAAGTTCTGGCACCGGCCTGGTTCACGCAGGGGTGGCCCGACGAACCCATGGACGGTGAACTCTGGGCCGGTCGTGGCCGGTTCGAAGAAGCGGTTTCCACCGTGCGCCAGCAAACGCCCGACGATGCGGCCTGGCGAGGCATCCGTTTCATGGTGTTTGATCTGCCGGCGCACGCTGGCGTTTTCAGTGAGCGCATCCAGGCTTACCGGTTGCTGGTTCAAGGCATGGGCCAGCCTTGGGTGATGGCCGTGCCACAGGAACGGGTGGCCAGCCACGAAGCGCTGGGCCATCGGCTGGACCAGATGGTGCGCTCGGGCGGCGAAGGCTTGATGCTGCACCGTGGCGACTCGCTGTACCGCGCCGTGCGCAGCGACGACCTGCTCAAGGTGAAGACCCACGAAGACGCCGAAGCCCAGGTGCTGGGGTCTGTGCCCGGTCGGGGCAAATACGCGGGAGCCATGGGCGCCCTGCTGGTGCAGTCGCCGGATGGACGGCGGTTCCGGATCGGGAGCGGTTTCAGCGATGCCCTGCGCCAGCAGCCGCCCCAGGCGGGTACCTGGGTGACCTACCGCTACCGGGGCCTGCACGACAGTGGCCTGCCGCGCTTCGCCACCTTTTTGCGCATCCGCAGCGACGCCGACTTGTCGGCGCCGGTCGGAGCGCAGACCCCTGCCCTGCGCTGAACAGGCAGCAGACCGCGCGGGTCAGGCGCTGGCCTGCCGCAGGATGCCGTAGATCTGGTCCTTGAGCAGCAGTTTTTCTTTTTTCAACTGTTCAATCTCGGCCTGCGAACCGGGTTCAATGTGCGCTTCCTTGTTCTTGATCACCTGATCCAGTTCGTTGTGCTTGTCAAACAGGCGCGTGAAGTGGACGTCATGGCCCTTGAGCTGGGTGATGAGATCGCGGTATTCAGGGAACATCGGTAAGCCTCCGGTTGGGTGGTGGGCATGCACGGTGCACGTTCCTTTGTGCCTCCCGCCATGAGCGGGTTGCCGAAACATCTTACCGTGCGGCCTCCGGATCAGCGTATCCGGCAGTCTCAGATACCCACACAGTCGGCAAAGTAGCGAAGCACACCGTCTGTCCCGCGCTCCTGCACGAGCCCGTGGATGTCGGTTTCGAACCCGGGGCACTCGCGCGCGAACTCGCGGTTGAACTTGAGGTAGTCCACGATCTTCTTGTTGAACACCTCACCCGGGATCAGCAATGGGATGCCCGGCGGGTACGGGGTCACCAGGCTGGTGGTGATGCGACCTTCCAGGTCATCGATCGGCACGCGCTGCGTGGTGCGGTGCGCGATGTGCGCAAACGCGTCACTCGGCTTCATGGCCGGCGTGTGGTCGCTCAGGTACATGTCGGTCGTGAGGCGTGCGATGTCGTACTTGGCGTAGAGCTCGTGCACGTGCTGGCAGAGGTCGCGCAGGCCCATCTGGTCGTAGCGCGGGTGCTTCTGGCAGAACTCCGGCAGGATGCGCCACATGGGCTGGTTCTTGGCGTAGTCATCCTTGAACTGCTGCAGCGCCGTCAGCAGCGTGTTCCAGCGGCCCTTGGTGATGCCGATGGTGAACATGATGAAGAAGCTGTAGAGCCCGGTCTTCTCCACCACCACGCCGTGTTCGGCCAGGAACTTGGTGACGATCGAGGCCGGGATGCCGGTGGCGGCAAAGTCCCCGTTCATGTTCAGCCCGGGCGTGACGATGGTCGCCTTGATCGGATCCAGCATGTTGAAGCCCGGCGCCATGTCGCCAAAACCGTGCCAGGCCTCTTCGCCATCCGAAGGCTGCACGCCATCGGCGTCGGTGCGCTTGAGCACCCAGTCGCTGGCCCGGCCGATGCCCTCTTCCACCAGGTTGTCGGGTCCCCAGACCTGGAACCACCAGTCGTCCTCGCCGAATTCGGCCTCGACCTTGCGCATGGCGCGGCGGAAATCCAGGGCTTCGGCGATGCTCTCTTCCACCAGTGCGGTGCCGCCGGGCGGCTCCATCATGGCCGCGGCCACGTCGCAGCTGGCGATGATGCTGTACTGCGGGCTGGTGCTGGTGTGCATCAGGTAGGCCTCGTTGAAGAGGTGGCGGTCCAGCTTGGTGGTCTGCGAGTCCTGCACCAGCACATGGCTGGCCTGGCTGATGCCGGCCAGCAGCTTGTGGATGGACTGCGTCGCGTACACCACCGAGTGCTGCGGACGCGCGCGCTTCTTGCCCATGGCGTGGAAACTGCCATAGAACGGGTGGAAGGCCGCATGGGGCAGCCAGGCTTCGTCGAAGTGCAGGTTGTCCACCCAGCCATCGAGCAGGTTCTTGATGGTCTCGGTGTTGTAGAGCACACCGTCGTAGGTGGACTGCGTGAGCGTGAGGATGCGCGGCTTGACCTTGTCGGCATCGACGCCCGCCAGCAGCGGGTTGGCGCGGATCTTGGCCTTGATGGCATCGATCTCGAACTCGCTCTGCGGGATCGGGCCGATGATGCCGTAGTGGTTGCGCGTGGGCTTCAGGAAGACGGGGATCGCGCCCGTCATGATGATGCTGTGCAGGATGGACTTGTGACAGTTGCGGTCCACCACCACCACGTCACCCGGCGCCACCGTGTGGTGCCAGACCATCTTGTTGCTGGTGCTGGTGCCGTTGGTGACGAAGTAGCAGTGGTCGGCGTTGAAGATGCGCGCGGCGTTGCGTTCGCTGGCACCGATGGCGCCGTTGTGGTCCAGCAACTGCCCGAGCTCCTCCACCGCGTTGCAGACGTCGGCGCGCAGCATGTTCTCGCCGTAGAACTGGTGGTACATCTGGCCCACCGGGCTCTTCAGGAAGGCCACGCCGCCCGAGTGACCCGGGCAGTGCCACGAATAGGAGCCGTCTTCCGCGTAGTCGAGCAGCGCCTTGAAGAACGGCGGCTGGATGCCTTCGAGGTAGCTCTTGGCTTCGCGGATGATGTGGCGCGCCACGAACTCGGGCGTGTCTTCAAACATGTGGATGAAGCCATGCAGCTCGCGCAGGATGTCGTTGGGCAGGTGGCGGCTGGTCTTGGTTTCGCCGTGCACATAGATCGGCACGTCGGCGTTCTTGCGCCGCACTTCCTGAATGAAGTTGCGCAGGTTCAGCACCACCGGGTCCAGGTCCGGCCCCGGGCTGAACTCTTCATCGTCGATGGACAGGATGAACGCGCTGGCGCGGCTCTGCTGTTGCGCAAACAGGCTGAGGTCGCCGTAGCTGGTGACACCGACCACTTCGAAACCCTCCGTCTCGATGGCCTGCGCCAGGGCGCGAATACCCAGACCGGAGGAGTTCTCCGAGCGGAAGTCCTCATCGATGATGACGATGGGAAAACGGAATTTCATGGCGGTCTCCAGCCGCGGACGCGGCCATCAGGGGCAAAAGGAATCGAAACAGGCGCGAAGTGTACGGAAATCGAGTGACCCTGCCCTTTTGATGCCGGGCATTTGTCGCAGAATGTGGCACGGGTCAGACATTCAGGGGAATGCCTGCCGAATTGGGAGCTTACATGTCGGATTCCACCCTTTGGTGGCTGCTGGTCGGCGCGGCCGTGGCGCTGGAGTTGTTCACCGGGACTTTCTACCTGCTCATGCTGGCCGTGGGCATGGTCGCCGCGGCGCTGGCCGCCCATGCCGGCGCCGGCTTGAGCGCGCAGTTGATCGTGGCGGCGGTGGTCGGATCCGCGGCCGTCTTCGGTTGGCACCTGATCAAACGGCGGCGCCCCTCGGACCCGTCGGTGCGCGCTATGCGCAGCGTGAACCTTGATGTGGGCGAGGTCATACAGATCGAAGAGTGGCGGCCCGACGGCAGCGCGACCGTCAAATACCGTGGCGCGCAATGGACGGTGATCCAGCGGCCGGGCAACCCGCCCACACCGGGCGCCTACCGCGTGGCCGAACTCGTGGGCAACCGCCTGCTGGTCGAAAAAGCCTGAATGACTGCCTGAAGTGCGCTGTGCTACGGCATGATGCACACCCAGTTACCTCAACTACGGAACACCGTCCATGGAAATCGCCGTCGTCCTCTTTGTCATTGCCGCCATCTTCATCACGCGCGCCGTCAAGGTCGTGCCGCAACAGAACGCCTGGGTGGTTGAACGCCTGGGCAAGTACCATGGCAGCCTGTCGCCGGGACTCAACTTCCTCATGCCGTTCATCGACAAGGTGGCCTACAAGCACAGCCTGAAGGAAATTCCACTGGACGTGCCCAGTCAGGTCTGCATCACACGCGACAACACGCAGCTGCAGGTCGACGGCATCCTGTACTTTCAGGTCACCGACCCGATGCGCGCGAGCTACGGCTCGTCCAACTACATCATGGCCGTGACCCAGCTTGCGCAGACCTCGCTGCGTTCGGTGATCGGCAAACTTGAACTGGACAAGACCTTCGAAGAACGCGACATCATCAACGCCCAGATCGTCCAGGCCATCGACGAAGCGGCCCTGAACTGGGGTGTGAAAGTGCTGCGCTACGAAATCAAGGACCTGACGCCGCCCAAGGAAATCCTGCACGCCATGCAGGCCCAGATCACCGCCGAGCGCGAAAAGCGTGCGCTCATCGCCGCTTCGGAAGGCCGGCGCCAGGAACAGATCAACATCGCCACCGGCGAGCGCGAAGCGTTCATCGCCCGCTCCGAAGGCGAGAAGCAGGCCGCCATCAACCAGGCCCAGGGCGAGGCCGCGGCCATCACCGCCGTGGCCGATGCCACCGCCCAGGCCATCGAACGCATTGCTGCGGCCATTCAGCAACCGGGCGGCGAACAGGCCGTGCAGCTGAAGGTGGCCGAACGCGCGGTTGACGCCTACGGCAAGGTGGCCGCAGACGCCACCACCACGCTCATCGTCCCAGGCAACATGACGGAAGTTTCCGCCCTGATCTCATCGGCCATGAAGATGATTGGCACCAGCAAGGCGTCCTGAGTTCCAGAACAGAGAACCCGGCCTGCTATACTGCGAGGCTGCGCGGAGAGGTGGATGAGTGGTTTAAGTCGCACGCCTGGAAAGCGTGTGTGGGCTAATCCCCACCGCGGGTTCGAATCCCGCCCTCTCCGCCAACTTACAAAAAAATGCGGCCTCCGGGCCGCTTTTTCATTGTGGTTGGCAGCGAATGCTGACGGCGGGTGCGGCCAGTCGTACTCACGCTGACTGCCACGAAGCGACTGTCGGGTACGGCGACACACGCTGTCCCGAATGGCGTGTATGAGGTACTGCGGTGATAGGGCTTCCGCGACCCGGCTGGCGTCGCGCCACCGACCGCATCCCCACCACCTGAAAGGTATGTGTGTGCAGCACCGCGCAAGAGCCCGATACGGCGTTGCACAGTTTCAGGTGGCGGTAGGCGTTCCAGGCAATGGTGCTCACGCGGATGCCTGCTAGCGCGCCCGGCGTGGCCAGGGCGCTGACCATCTGGCGCGAGCGGCTGGCCAGCACTTTGTAGGTGGTGCGGTGAGTGTCGCCTTCCACCCGCCTGTGTGAAGCTGCGCGCCGCGCGCCAAGGCGTCTGGCACATGGCGTTAGATTTTTCCACCGCGCGCACCTTGATCATGGAGCCGATCTGAGCGGCGGGGTCGCTGGCCGGCCCCACCTTGAGCGCTTCGACGCGCGCACAGAGCCTCTGTGCGAACGCTTCTTGCACCTTGCGGTGCACGCGGGATTGCGAAATACAGCAGCTGCATCGTGATCAAGTCACCGTTCATCAAGACCCACTGCCCCATCGAGCGCCTGTTTCCGCACCAGCGCTGATGCAGCGGCAAGGGCAGCGCAGCCTCAGACGCGCAGCCCGCTTGCGGGGTCAAACAGGTGCGTATGCGCACCGTCCACCGCCAGCCGGATGGTGTCGCCCGGCCGCCCGGCCGCGCGGCCACCCGCTCACGGAACACGGCCGTGATGGGCTGTCCGCCCGCGAAGGCCACGACCTGGGTCTCCGAACCGGTGGCCTCGAAGCCCGCATCGTCAAAGCGGAAGTACTCGGGACGGACGCCGTAGATCAGTTCCGCACCGATGCGCGGGCCGGGCACCGACGCGCAGGACAGCACATGGCGACCATTGAGCAGCAGCCCGTCGGCCTGCAGGCGGCCCTTGAGCGATGTTCATCGCCGGGCTACCGATGAAGCCGGCGACAAACAGGTTGACCGGGTGGTCTTAGACCTCCAGCGGTGTGCCCACTTGCTGGACCACGCCGTCATTGAGCAACACGATCTTGTCGGCCGTGGTCATCGCTTCCACCTGGTCGTGCGTCACGCAGGTGATGGTTGTGTTCAACCGCTGATGCAGCGCCTTGATCTCGGTGCGCATCTGCACGCGCAGCTTGGCGTCCAGGTTGGACAGCGGCAGGATGGCCGTCGCCGAACGACGCCCGATGGCCGTTGGAAAAGAAGAAGCGGTGGCCTTCAGGCCAGCGCCTGGACAGACAGGGCCTGTTGCCGCCACTCGCGTGGCGTGAGGCCGTACTGCTCCTTGAAGGAGCGGCTGAAGTGGGCGGCTTCGTTGAAGCCCCAGGAAAACGCAATGTCGCTGACGCTGCGGCTGGCCAGGCGCGGGTCGACAAGATCGCGGTGGCAGGCCTCCAGCCGCCACTGCCAGATCAGGCGCGACAAGGGCAAAGGCTCGCCCCGGAACAGGCGCGCGAGGTGGTCGGGTGACAGACCGGCCGCCTGGGCCACGCTCGCGACGGACAGCCCGGGGTCGCGCAGCCGCTCCTTGACGTAGGCCTTGATGCGGGTGAGGTGGTAGGCGTGCAGGCTCGAAGGACGGCGCGAGTTGGCCTGCGGCAAGCTGCGCAGGCCCGCCGCGATCATCTGGGTGATGGCATCGGATACGCCTTGCGCGGACGCGGGGTGCAGGCGATCGGCCTGGTTGCGCAAGGTGCTCACCATGGAGAGCAGGAGGTGCCCGGCGGCGCCGTCACCCGACACCGTGGTTGCGGTGAGTTCCTCCAGCCCCGTCACATGCTGCTCCAGGTGCGAGCGTGGCAGCCTCAACACCATGACGTGGTGCTCCTCGTCGTCGAACATCAGCTCGTAAGGCCGGGTGCAGTCGTAGAGCACGAAGTCACCCGGGTTGACCACGGCGATCCGTCCGTCCTGACACACCACGCCTTTTCCGGCCTGCTGCAACTGCACCAGGCAATAGTCCTCGCCCGAACGCGACACATGCAGCGGCGTGCGCCGCACCCGTGGCACGTTGGCTCGCAGCTCGGTCAGATCCAGACCGCCGATCCGGGAGAACTCGATCTCGCCGAACAGCGCACTTTCCTGGGGCTGGTCGCACTCCAGCTGCACATAGATGGAGCAGATCATGTCCAGCCAGTACTCGAACCGCTGGTTCTCGGGCACCTCGCCCGTGGCCATGCGGTTGCGCAGCGTGCAGACATGTCCCGTCGGATGGCTTTGCGTAGATGGAGTCAGGTTTTCCATGGTGTGTTCCTTTGCGTGCGGACCTGGCAAGCAAGACCCACACCTGATGAGCACGTTACGCCTTCGGCCTGTTGAGCAGCATCGGGTTCAACCCTCAGCAGGGCCACCAGGCCCCTGATCCATCGCAAGCACGGCAGCACCCGGGCAAGAACCAGGACGGATCCGGACAAGTGGCGTCCTCAAGTGCCACAGCACCGGCGCGCCAGTCGGAATGAACCAAGCGCTGCGCAGCACTCGTGCAAGCCCAAAGCTGTCGTCACACCTACGCTCAAGCCTCGTTCCAACCCACCTCCTTCCAACCCATCTCCACGAGGCACCACATGCAAGACGAGCAGTCCACCTCTGCCGGTCACAGCACCCGCCGTCAGTTCCTGGTCAAAGGCACCGCGCTCGCAGCGGCAAGCGTCGCCGCGCCCCAGGTGTACGCGGCCGATGACGTCATCAAGATTGGCTACCTGACGCACCGCACCGGTCCATTCGCGCCCTTCGCCGAAGCCGACAGCTTCATCCTGGACAACGCGGCCAAGGCCTTGGCCGGTGGCTTGAGCATCGGCGGCAAGAAGTACCGCGTCGTGTTCATCGCCAAGGACGATCAGAGCAACCCCGACCGCCAGTCCAACCTGGCTGCTGAGTTGATCAACAAGGACGAGGTGGACCTGATGCTGGGTCAGGCCACCATCGGCCCCGGCATTGCCCAGCAGTGCGAGATCAACGGCGTGCCCTGCATCACCACCATGAGCCCGTGGCAGGCCTGGATGTTCCCCATGAAGGGCGACCCGGCCAAGGGCTTCAAGAACGTCTTCCATTTCTTCTGGGGCATCGACGACATCGCCAACGTGTACCAGGACATCTGGAAGGACCTGAAGCTGCCCAAGGTGATCGGCTCGGCCTTCGAGAACACGCTGCCAGGCAACGCCATGGGCGACATGAAGATGGGCATGCCGGCCATGTTCGCCAAGGCCGGCTACAAGATCGTGGACATCGGCAAGTTTGCGCCTGGCAGCAACGACTTCTCGGCACAGATCCAGGCGTTCAAGAAAGAAGGTGCCGAGATCGTCACCGGCCTGTTCGCCCCGCCCGAATGGTCCAGCTTCGTCAAACAGAGCGCGCAGATGGGCTACAAGCCCAAGGTGATGACCATCGCCAAGGCCCTGCTCTTCCCGGGCGGCGTGCAGGCACTGGGCAAGAGCGCCCACGGCATGTCCACCGAGATCTGGTGGTCGCCGGCCTACCCGTTCAAGAGCAGCCTGACCGGCCAGACCGCGCGCCAGCTGGCCGACGCCTACACGGCAGCGACCCAGAAGGAGTGGACCCAGCCCATCGGCGTGATGCATGCCCTGGTGGAAGCCGGCATCGCGGCACTCAAGGCCAGCGGCGACCCGAAGAATCCGCAGAAGGTGGCCGACGCCATCCGCAACATGAAGCAGGACACGGTGATCGGCCGCCTGGACTTTGCGGGCAGCGGCATCAAGAACGTGTCGAAGATGCGCGTCGTCGGCGGGCAATGGATCGTCGACGAAAAGGGCAGGCTCGACATCGTCGTCACGCACAACGGCACCGCTCCCGAGATCCCTGTGCAGCGCAAGTTCTTGCTGCTGGGGAGCTGACGGCCATGCAACTCGCGATGCACGGTGATGACGCGGACCATGGGCGGGCCGAAGGACTTGGCCTGCCCGAGCCCTGTGCGCTGTATGTGTTCGACGCCTATTGTGGCTGGTGCTGGGGCGCATCGTCTCTCATTCAGGAGCTGGTGTCGGCGTGGGCGCCGAGTGTGCCGGTCGTCGTGATCAGCGGGGGTCTGTTCGTGGGGCCACGCTCGGCGCGCATCGACACCTATCCGCACATTCCCGGCGCCAACCGGCGCATCGCGGACCTGACCGGCGTCCGCTTCGGCGACAGCTACGACGAGCTGCTGCGCGATGGCAGCTTCGTGCTCGACTCCCTGGGCGCCGCGGCAGCGTTCGCGGCCCTGCGCGCCCAGGCGCCTTCGCGCGCGGCGGGGCTGGCCCATCGCCTTCAGGAAGCTTTCTACGTACACGGGCGCAGTCTGTCCGAGCCGGCAACGGCCATCGACATCGCCCGCCAGGAAGGCCTGGACGCCGTGCAGGTCGAACAGGACCTCGAAAGCGGCCGGGCGCGCGAATGGGCCCTCCGGGATTTCGAGATGGCGCGTGCCCTGGAAGTCAGCAGCTACCCGACCCTGCTGGCCCTTCACTCGGGCCAGGTCATCCCGTTGCCCTGTACGGGCGCTTCTGCGTCGGCGATCACGGCCGCCGCGGGCTGGCCGATCGGCACCGCTGCTTCGGTCCACCACCAGAGAACCACATGACCACCCTTCTCACCCTGAACGGTGTGCACAAGGCCTATGGCCGGACACCCGTGATCCGTGGCCTGGACCTGACGGTCGCCGACGGCGAGTTCGTCGGCGTCATCGGTCCCAACGGCGCCGGCAAGACGACCGCGTTCGGCCTCATCGCCGGCAACCTGCGCTGCGACAGCGGGACCATCCATCTGCAGGGGCAGGACATCACCGCACTGAGCGCCGACCAGCGCTGCCGCGCAGGCATCGGCCGCACCTTCCAGATTCCACAGCCCTTTGCCGGCCTGAGCGTCTACGAGAACGCGCTCGTGGCGGCGACCTACGGCGCCGGCCTGGACTCGGAACCGGCTGCTGAAGCGGCCTGCGATGCCCTGCGCCGCTGCGGCCTGTCGGCACAAGGCAACCAGCCGGCCGGCAGCCTGACGCTGCTGCAGCGCAAACGGCTGGAAGTCGCTCGGGCCCTGGCCACGTCGCCCCGGCTGCTGCTGCTCGACGAAGTGGGCGGCGGCCTGACCGATGCCGAGGTGCACGAACTGCTCGAACTGGTCAGCGAGATCCACGCCCAGGGCGTGACCGTGCTGTGGATCGAGCACCTGGTCCACGCGCTGGTGAAGGTGGCGCGGCGCCTGGTGGTGCTGACCGACGGCGCCTTGCTGGCCGATGGCCGCCCGGCCGAGGTGATTGCCAGCCGGCTGGTGCGCGAGACCTATCTGGGCTCCGAACTGGAAATGGAAGCGGAGGTGGAACATGCTGCAGGTTGAACAACTGGATGCGCACTACGGCCTGTTCCAGGCGCTGTTCGGTGTGAGCCTGCAGGTGGAGCCGGGCCAGACACTGGCCCTGATCGGCTCCAACGGCGCCGGCAAGACCACGCTGCTGCGCACCCTGGCCGGGGCGCTGCGTGCCCGTCCGGACAGCATCTGCCTCGACGGCCAGAACATCAGCGCGGGACACGAGCTGGACCGCCTGCGCCAGGGCATTGCCCTGGTGCCCGAAGGACGGCGGCTGTTTCCCAGCCTCACGGTGCGAGAACACCTGGCCCTGGCGCAGCGCAACGGCCGGCCCGGCGACTGGACCACCGAACGTGTGCTGGACGAGATGCCGGTGCTGCGCGACCTGCTGGCGCGGCCGGCCACCGCCATGTCCGGTGGACAGCAGCAACTGGTGGCGATTGCCCGCGCGTTGCTGTGCAACCCCCGCTACCTGTTGTGCGACGAGGTGTCGCTGGGCCTGTCTCCGCTGGCGGTGGAGGAGGTCTATCGGCTGCTGCGCCAGGCCAGCCAATCCGGCATGGCGCTGGTGCTGGTGGAACAGAACGTCCGCCGAGCCCTCAACGATTCCGACCGCTACGTCTGCCTGCAAAAGGGGCGCGTGGTGCTGGAAGGTGAGTCCCTGCAAGCCAACCACCACGACGTGGCCGCTGCGTATTTCGGAGTCGAGACGGCATGAACACCCTGATTGAAGTCCTGCTCAACGGCATCCTGCTGGGCTCGCTCTACGCCATGTTTGCGCTCGGGCTGAGCCTGAGCCTGGGCGTGATGAAGATGATCAACCTGGCCCACGGCGACCTGATCGTGCTCGGCGCCTACCTGTCGATGGTGGTGATGTCCACCACCGGCTGGTCCGCACTGGCCAGCCTGGCACTGGTGCTGCCCGCCATGTTCTGCATCGGCTGGCTGCTGCAGACCACGCTGCTCAACCGCGTGGTGGGCGCACACGAGCTGTCCCCGCTGCTGGCGACCTTCGGTCTGTCGGTGGTGATCCAGAACCTGCTGCAGGAGGTCTTCAGCGCCGACACGCGCAGCCTGCCGTCCGGCGACCTGACCCTGCAAGGCCTGAACCTGGGTGGCGTGTCGGTGGGGGTGTTCCCGCTGCTGATCGCCGCCGTCAGTGTGCTGATGTACGCCGGCACCCACCTGCTGGTGGCCCACACCCACTGGGGCCGCCAGGCGCGCGCCGTGTCCGACGACGCGCCCACCGCGCGGCTGGTGGGCGTGAACGACAAGCGCTTCTTTGCGCTGATGGCGGGCTTCGTGATGGTGGTCACCGGACTGGCCGCGGTGCTCTACGGCATGCGCACCCCGTTCGCGCCCATGGCCGGTCCGGAACGCCTGCTGTTTGCCTTCGAGGCCGTGGTGCTGGGCGGTCTGGGCAGCCTGTGGGGCAGCTTCTTCGGTGGCCTGCTGATCGGGCTGGCCCAGGTGCTCGGGTCCCAGATCAACCCCGGCCTGGGCGCCTTCTTCGGGCACCTCACCTTCTTCGTGGTCCTGCTCGTGCGCCCGCAGGGTCTGTTCAGCCCCATGAACCGCAAGCATTGACAAGGACATTCCCATGCGCGCAGCCATTCACTCTCTCCTGTCTTCCTGGCGCGGCCTGGCCATGACGCTGGCCGGCCTGGCCCTGCTGGCCGCCCTGCCCTGGCTCACCGGCTTTGGCACCCAGCGCCTGCTGGTGGAGGTGTTCACCGTGTTCGCCATCGCCATGGCCTGGAACCTGCTCGCCGGCTTCGGCGGCATGGTGGTGGTGGGGCTGCATGTGTTCGTGGGCGTGGGCGCCTACGCCCTGTTCTTCCTCTCCAACACCCTGGGCTGGAACCCCTGGGCCACGCTGCCGCTGGCCATGGCCGTGACCGCCCTGTTCGCAGCGGTCGTGGCCCTGCCCATGTTCCGCCTCAGCGGCGCCCACTTCGCGGTGGGCACCTGGGTGCTGGCCGAGCTGATGCGCATCCTGGTGCTCAACGCCGACTCACTGGGCGCGGGCGGCGGCATGCCGCTGAGCAACCTGGGCGACTTCAACCGCGCCGAACGCAACCTGGGCACCTACTGGGCCGCGCTGGCGGTGGCGGCACTGGCCCTGTTCTGGGCCAGGGGTCTGCTCAAGAGCCCGCTCGGCCTGGCGCTGACCAGCATCCGCGACGGCGAGGAAGCGGCACGCGCCAGCGGGGTGCCGGTGCGGCGCACCAAGCTGGCGCTGTGGCTGATGTGCGCCGCCCTCACCGGCGTGGCCGGCGCCGTGGCCTACATGAACACGCTGCAGGTGAGCCCCGACGCCAGCTTCGGCCTGGGCTGGACCGCCATGGCGATCTTCATTTCCGTGCTCGGCGGCATCGGCCGCATCGAGGGCCCCGTCATCGGCACGGCCATCTATTTCCTGCTGCGCGAGCTCGGCGCCGACTATGGCGTCTGGTACTTCGTGGCGCTCGGTCTCATTGCCATCGCCACGATGGTCCTGTCTCCCCAGGGCACCTGGGGGCTGGTGCTGCGCCGCTGGCCCGCACTGGACCCGCTGCGCACCCGGCGATGGATGCCCTGAAGTCCGCCACATCGCCCCATCCCACTTCCCATTCCACAACCCCACCAGGAGCACACCATGGGCATTTCCCACCCCAAGTACAAAGTCGCTGTTGTCCAGGCCGCCCCCGTCTGGCTGGACCTTGACGGCACCGTCGACAAATGCATCCGTCTCATCAACGAGGCCGCCGACAAGGGCTGCAAGCTGATCGCATTCCCGGAAACCTTCATCCCCGGATACTGCTTCCACGTGTGGATGGGGACGCCGGCGTGGACCATCATGCGCGGCTACGTGCAGCGCTACTTCGACAACTCGTTGTCGTACGACAGTCCGCAGGCCGAACGCCTGCGCCAGGCGGTCAAAAAGGCGGGCATCACCGCCGTGTTGGGCCTGTCCGAGCGCGATGGCGGCAGCCTTTACATCGCGCAGTGGCTGATCGGCCCGGATGGTGAAACCATCGCCCAGCGCCGCAAGTTGCGCGCCACGCACAGTGAACGCACGGTGTACGGCGAGGGCGACGGCAGCGACCTGGCGGTCCACGAGACCGCCGAACTGGGTCGCCTGGGCGCCCTGTGCTGCTGGGAACACCTGCAGCCGCTGAACAAGTATGCGATGTACGCCCAGCACGAACAGGTGCACGTGGCGGCCTGGCCTTGCTTCTCGCTCTACGAGCCGTTCGCACACGCCCTGGGCTGGCAGACCAACAACGCCGTGTCCAAGGTCTACGCGGTGGAAGGCAGCTGTTTCGTGCTGGCGCCCAGCATGGTGATCACCCAGGACATGGTGGACGACCTGTGCGACAGCGAGGACAAGCGCATGCTGATCCACGCCGGCGGCGGCCACGCCACCATCTACGGGCCCGATGGCTCGGAACTGGCGCCGAAGTTGCCCGAGACCGAAGAAGGCCTGCTGATCGCCGAGATCGACCTCGGCGTGATCGGCATCGCCAAGAATGCGGCCGACCCGGCCGGTCACTACTCGCGGCCTGATGTCACCCGCCTGCTGTTCAACAAGAAGTCGACGCGGCCTGTCGAACATTTCAGCCTGCCGGTGGACACCGTCGAGACCGCCGAAGGAGACCCGGCTTGACCGAGTCCGCCATCGCGCCGCACCTGCGCTGCCCGCGCAGCCAGCCTGTGCGCACGCCTGTGAACTACGTGCCCCCCGTGCCCGCGTTCACCGCCCGCTATGCGCCCGGCCAGACGCACGCCGTCATGGCCTACCACGGCGTGCAGTACCGGGACCCGGCCGACCGCGCGTCGGCGGTGGCTGGGCTGCAGACCTTGCGCCATGCCGTGCACGGCGCCGACGCACCCCGCTTCTCCGACCTGGCACAGTACCGCGACCCCGAGGGTTGGGACACGCTGGTGTGGACGGCCTACTGGTCCGACCGGGCGAGCCACCAGCGCTGGCAGCAGCATCCGGCGGTGCAGGCCTTCTGGCAATGCGATGAACGCCTGAACGGCAACATGGGATGGTTTCGTGAAATGGCCTGCCCCGGGGTTGAGCGCTTCGAGACCCTGATGTCATCGCCCGACGGGCAGGAGGCCGTGGCGCGCCTGGCCGATGCGGTGAGCGGCGAGATCCTGGAACACGCCTACTGGGGCGGCATGCGCGACCGTCTGCCGGCCTCGCAGACGGATGCACTGGCCGGCGCCCATCCCACCCGCCCCACCCCACCCAGACCTGGCAAACGGGTGGTCATCGAAGGCCAGCACAACATCGCCCTGATCCGCAGCGGCCAGAACTGGGAACACACCGCCGGCGCGGAGCGCGAGCGCTACCTGGGTGAGGTCGAGCCTGTGCTGCGCGAGGGCATGGCGTTCCTGGCCTCGTCAGAGGGCCTGGGGGTCGGCTGCCTGAGCAACCGCTACCTGCGCGTGCTCGACGACCACTGGGCGCCCACCGACCGCAGCTACGGACTGAGCTGGTGGCAGAGCCTGGCGCACATGGAGGCCTGGGCCGAGCAGCATCCCACCCACCTGAAGATCTTCGGTGCCTTCATGGGCATGCTCCAGGCCATCGCCGCACCGCCCAGCCTGCTCCTGTACCACGAGGTGAGCGTGCTGCAGGCCGGCGATGTGCATTTCGAGTACCTCAACTGCCACCCTGGCACGGGCCTGCTGGCGATCGACTGACACGCAACGCGGCGACGTCGGTCTCACCCAGCAGAATCATCGTGCGCTCCAGTTCGCTGGCCAGCGATGTCAGGACGCGCTCGATGCCGGACTGTCCTTTGACCGCAAGTCCATACAACACGGGCCTGCCGATCAACACGGCATGGGCACCCTGGGCCAGGGCCCGTGCCACATCCGAACCGCGGCGGATGCCACTGTCCATCAACACGGGAATGGCCCCACGAACGGCATCCACGACCCGTGGCAGCTGATCGATGGATGTGGGCGCCACGTCGAGCTGCCGTGCCCCGTGATTGGAAACAATCAGCGCATCGACACCTTCTTGCTTCGCACGCCACGCGTCCTCGGGGTGAAGAACGCCCTTGACCAGCAAGGGACCGTCCCAGTGCCGCCTCAACCAGGACAACGAGGCCCAATCCAGGCCACGGTCCATGGCGCGGGCCAACAGCGCAGCCTGGGCCTGGGCAGACATCCGGGCGCTCGGGTCTTCCACCAGGTTGACGAATTTGGGTCCACCGCCCATGGCCTGGCGCATTGACCAGGCCGGATGCCGCATGAGATCGATGGCCAGGGGAAGAGTAGGCTTGAATGGCACCTTGAAGCCATTGCGAACGTCCTTCTCACGCAAGCCGCTCACAGGGACGTCCACGGTCAGCACCAGCGCAGAGAACTTCGCGGCCTTGGCGCGCCGCAGCAACTGCTCGGCGACGCTGCGGTCCTCCATCACGTACAGCTGCAGCCACAACTGCGCTTGAGGCGCTGCCTCGCGCACCGCTTCCAGTCGTTCGTTCGATGCCGTCGACAGGACAAATGGCACGCCCATGGTTTGTGCCGCCGCCGCCCCCATGAGGTCACCGCCCGGCCGGATCAAACCGTTCAGACCCGTGGGAGCGATGGCAAAGGGCTGAGTCCAGGTCTGATCAAACAGGGACACCGTGGGGTCGATGCGTCGGGTGTCCCGCAAGACGCGCGGCGTCAGCGAGACGGCGTCCAGCGCGCTGCGGTTGCGCGCAAGACACCGCTCGTCTTCGGCCGCGCCGTCCACATACTCGTAGACAAAGCGCGGAAGGGTCCGGCGCGCCGCCGCTCTCCAGTCGTTCACGTTCAACATGTCAGCAGCGCGCCGGGTGTTCACTTGCTGAACTGCTTGACCAGCGCACGCGCCTCTTCCAGCAGCTTCTTGCCGTCGGCGCCCTTGGCGGCGGCCTCCTTCATCCAGTCATCGTCCACGGAGTCGGTCGCCTTGACCCAGCGCTGGTACTCCGCGGGGCTCAGGTTCACCAGGGTGCCGCCAGCGTCCTTGGCCGCCTTCTTGTAGGTCTCGACCACGGCGTCGAACCCCACCTCACCGGCCCATGCGGAAGTGGCCAGGCCGCTGTTGTTGTCGATCACCTTTTTCAGGTCGGCGGGCAGCGCGTTGTACTTCTGCTCGTTCATGCCGAACAGGAAGATGGTGTTCGAGATGCGCGGCACACCGTCCGGCACGTCCAGGTGGTACTTGGCCAGTTCGGCCAGACGGATCGCGGGTGTACCTTCCCAGGGCACGGCAGCCCCATCGACCACGCTCTTGGACAGGGCCTCGGGCACCGCAGGCAGCGGCATGGCCACCGGCGTCGCCCCCAGCGCCGAAATCATGCGGGCGTTCGAGCGCGTCGCCGCCCGGATCTTCAGACCCTTGAAGTCTTCCAGGGTCTGGGGCTTCTTGTCCTTGAAGTGGAACAGCGCGCCATCGTGCACGTGCATGAAGATGCGGTGCACGCCCTTGAACTCGTCCTGGGCGTTCTTGTCGACATAGGTCCACAGCGCCTGGCTGCCGGCCTTGGCGGAGCTGGCCATCCAGGGCAGCTCGAACACTTCGGACTTGGTGAAACGGCCCGCCGCATAGGTGGGCACGGTCCAGACGACGTCCACCACACCGTCCTTGACCTGGTCGTACAGCTGGCCCGGGGCACCGCCCAGTTGCATGGACGGGAAGATCTGGCACTTCAGGCGGTCGGCCGATTCCTTGGCGATCTTGTCGCACCAGGGCTGGATGAGCTTGACGTGCGCGCTGGAGGTGGGCGGCAGGAAGTGGTGCACGCGCAGCGTCACCTGCTGGGCGGCGGCGGGCAGTGCCGCCGCGGCGGTCAGCGCCGCGAAAATTCCAGCCAGTGCGGCCTTGGGCATGAATGTCGTCGTGCTCATGTTGTCTCCTTCAGAGTGAATGAAATGGGGGGATCGGACTGAAATGGGGGGATCGGACAGGCACCCGGCGTCAGGACGCCGTCGCCTCCATCTGTTTGACCAGGGTGTGCAGGGTGGACACGCAAGGTGTGGGAACAGCAAGCCGTTCACCGTGCGCGCGGACCTGGCCGTTGATGGCGTCGACCTCGGTCGGCCGCCGGGCCAGCAGGTCCTGCAGCATTGAGGGCTTGTGGTGCACATGGTGTTCCATGGCGTGGTCGAGGTCGTGGTGCACACCGTCGGCATCCACCAGCACGCCCGCGGCCCGCGCCACGTCGATGACTTCCTGCGAGGTCCGGTGCACCAGGGCCCGGGTGTCCGGGCTCTGGCCGAGCTGGCCCACCGTGCTGCCGGTGACCGCGCAGATGCCGTTGAGCGCCGCGTTGAAGGCCACCTTGCGCCAGATGGCGGCCAGCACCTGGTCGTCCATCTCACAGCTCAGGCCGGCCTGGTTGAAATCCGCCGCCAGCTGGACCAGCGCGGGCTTGCGCTGCCCGTCCGCCGACATGAAGCGGCTGTGGCCCTTGCCGTGCGACTGCACATGACCGGGGCCCTTCATATCGGCCGGCACCGTGGTGACCCCGATGGCAATCCGCTCGCGGGGCACGAAGGCCTGCAGCTTCTCGACATTGCCCAGCCCGTTCTGCAGGCTGAGCACACAGGTGTGAGGTCCGATCAGGTGCTGCGCGGCGCGCAAGGCGCTGTCGGTGTGCAGCGTCTTGGTGAAGACGATCAGCCAGTCGGGCGGGGTCGTCCCCTGCTCGGGTCGGCAGGCCTTCACCCGCACGTTCTGGCTGCCCTGGTCCGTGTCGAGGGTCAGGCCCGCACGCTGGATTTCGCCGATGTGCCGTTCGTTGACGTCCAGCAGTTCCACGGTGTGGCCCTGCGCGGCCAGCAGACCGCCGAACAGGGAGCCCATGGCCCCTGCCCCCAGGATGGTGACGTTCATGGCGCGCTCAGAACGGGTAGTGCCGCGGCGTGGTCTGCAGCGTGATCCAGCGCAGCTCGGTGAAAGCCTCGATGCCGGCCTGGCCACCGAAGCGCCCCCAGCCGCTGGCCTTGACGCCGCCAAAGGGCATCTGCGCCTCGTCGTGCACCGTGGGGCCGTTCACATGGCAGATGCCCGACTCGATGCGCTGGGCCACGCGCCAGCCGCGCGCGGTGTCGGCGGTGAAGACCGCGGCTGACAACCCGAAGGCGTTGTCGTTGGCGCAGGCAATGGCGGCCTCTTCACCGTCCACCCGCACGATGGCCTTGACCGGCGCGAAGGTCTCCTCGCTGTAGATGCGCATCTCGCGCGTCACGTGGTCCAGCAGCGTGGCCGGCATCAGCGTGTTCTCGGCCTTGCCGCCGCAGACCAGCTGGGCACCCTTGGCCAAGGCATCGTCGATCAGTTCGTTGACGCGATGGACGGTGCGCATGTCGACCACCGAGCCCAGCACCACCGGGCCCTGGCGCGGGTCGCCCAGCGGCAGGGCCTGGGCCTTCGCCGCGAGCTTGCCCACGAAGGCATCGGCCACCTTGGCATCGACCACGATGCGCTCGGTGGACATGCAGATCTGCCCCGAGTTGGCAAAGGCACCGAAGGCGGCGCCGTTGACGGCCGCATCCAGGTCGGCGTCGTCGAGCACCAGCAGGGGCGCCTTGCCGCCGAGTTCAAGGACAGACGCCTTGAGGTGGGTGGCGCACTTGGTGGCGATGATGCGGCCGACGTGGGTCGAGCCGGTGAAGTTCACGCGCCGCACGGCCGGGTGGGCGATCATGGCTTCCACCACCTCGGCCGCGTCGGCCGGCGCATTGGTCACGAAGTTGACGACACCCTTGGGCAGGCCGGCTTCCTGCAGCGCCTGGATGATCAGGCCATGGGTCGCCGGGCACAGCTCGCTGCCCTTGAGCACCACGGTGTTGCCGCAGGCCAGTGGCACGGCCACGGCGCGCACGCCCAGGATCACCGGGGCGTTCCAGGGTGCCATGCCGAGCACCACGCCAGCGGCCTGGCGCGTGGCCATGGCCAGGCTGCCCGGCACGTTGGACGGAATCACCTGGCCGTTGATCTGGGTGGTCAGCGATGCGGCTTCGACCAGCATGTCGGCGGCCAGGTGCACGTTGAAGCCGGCCCACAGGCCGGAGGCGCCGACCTCGGCGGCCATGGCGGCGGTGAACTCGGCCGCCTTGGCCTCCAGCGCGTGGGCGGCCTTGAGCAGCAAGCCGCGGCGTTCACCGGGCGAGGTGGCGGCCCAGGCCGGGAAAGCCGCAGCGGCGGCCTCGACGGCGGCCACCGCATCCTGCACGGACGCGGCGGGCGCGGTGGTGGCCACCTGGCCGTCCAGCGGGTTGGAACGGGTGAAGGTTGCGCCGCTTTGCGCCTGCACGGCTTCGCCGTTGATGAGCATGTTGATGGTGGTCATGTTTGTCTCCTGGAAGGTGGTTGGTTGAAAGAGGCGGTGATCAACTGACGACCAGTTCAACGAGACAGGGCCCCTTGGCCGCCAGGGCGGTCTCCAGGCTCTTTCTCAGTTGCTCCGGTCGTTCGACCCGACTGGCCGGTACGCCCTGTCCGTTGGCCAGCGACACGAAGTCGAGGTGGGGCAGATCGGTGCCCGCGGGCTTGTCCCCCTTGGCGTAACCGAACACGGGGGCAAAGTCCTGCAGCGCAGCGTAGCGCTGGTTGTTCAGGATGACAAAGGTGATCGGCAACCCCAGTTGCGAAGCGGCGTACAGCGCCTGGATCGAATACATGCTCGATCCATCGCCCATGAGTGCGATGGTGCGGCCCTTGAGCCGCTTGCGTTGGCGACCCAGCGCGACACCGACCGCCGCCGGCATGCCGTAGCCCAGGCCACCGCTGGCCATGGTGTAGAAGCTTTCCGCGCCGTTCATGGGCAGGTTCTGCTGCATCACGCCACGCGAACCGGGCGCTTCTTCGACCACCACGTCCTTGGCATCCCGCGCCTGGTCCAGTGCCTGCAGCACATAGGCCACGCTCATCGGCTGACCCGCCTCCTCGGGGAGGGGTGCCGGGCGTCGACTCGGGGAGCGGCGCTTGACCGCCTTGGTGCCATCGATGAGGGCTGCAATGGCCAGATCCAGACTCGCGACGACACTGTTGCCGCCGGGCGTCCAGGCCGCCATGTGCGGGTCGTCCACGATCTGCCACAGGGTCGTGCCCTCGGGCACGTGTGGCCCCTCCCCTTCGACGTGGTAGGAGAACGCAGCCGCGCCGAGCACCAGCACCAGGTCGTGCTCGGCCAGTGTCGCCACGATGCGCTCGCGCATGGCCGGCAGAAAGCCACCGAACAGGTCGTGCCTCTCGGGAAAACCGCAGCGTGCGCTCATGGGCGCGGTGTAGACCGCGGCCCGGTGCTGCTCGGCCAGGGTCACCAGCAGGTTCACCGCGCCATCGCGGTCGACACCCGTGCCCGCCACGATGGCCGGGCGCTTGGCCTTGTCCAGGGCCTTGGCCACGGCACGGATGGCAACGGGATCCGGCGCGATGGAGCGGGTCACGGTGCGGGGCGGCACCCAGGCGCTGGGCCTGTCCCAGTCGTCGGCCGGAATCGAGACGAACACCGGTCCGCAGGGCGGCTGCATGGCCAGGTGGTAGGCGCGGGCCAGCGCCAGCGGCACGTCCTCGGCACGCGCCGGCTCACAGGCCCACTTGACGTAGGGCTTGGGCAGGTCGGTGGCTTGCGCCGCAAACAGGAACGGGTCGAACGGCAGGATCGAGCGCGCCTGCTGCCCGGCGGTGACGATGAGCGGGGTCTGGTTCTTGAAGGCGGTGAAGATGTTGCCCATCGCGTGCCCCACCCCCGCGGCCGAGTGCAGGTTCACCAGCGCCGCGTTGCGGGTGGCCTGCGCGTAGCCGTCGGCCATGCCCACCACCACCGACTCCTGCAGCCCCAGGATGTAGCGGAAGTCCTCGGGAAAGTCGCGGAACATGGGTAGCTCGGTCGAGCCCGGGTTGCCGAACACGGTGTCGATGCCGACATCGCGCATCCACTGGTGCACCGCCTCCCGCACGGTGGGGCGCCGGGCTTGCTGGTTTGTCTCTGCTGCGGTCTTGCGTTTCATGGGCTTCATGGGCTTCATGGGCTTCCTCGTCTGAAAACGCTCGCAGTGTGTGCGCTCCATCGCAATTCGCCAATTAGATGAACCTACTAAGTGACATGCCTGAAACTTATAATGAGGCAATGGACCTGAACCTGCTCCGCGTCTTTGACGCCATCTACGCAGCCCGCAGCATCAGCAAGGCCGCTGATCGGCTGGGCATGTCCCAGCCGGCGTGCAGCCAGGCGCTGAGCCGGCTTCGCATCGAGTTGCGGGACCCGCTGTTCGAGCGCACGGCGGGTGGCGTGAAACCCACCGAGCGCGCGGACCGTCTGGCCCGTTCGGTGCAGGGCGGGCTGGCGCTGCTGGACGAAGGTCTGCGCGAGCCCGATGCGTTCCACCCCCAGACCAGCCGCGCCGAGCTCCGGCTTCACCTCACCGACATCGGCGAGATGCGCTTTCTTCCCCGCCTGGTGCAGGCACTGCAGTCCCAGGCCCCTGGCATCCGGGTCACCACCATGCCCTGGCCCCAGAAGGACATCGCCGAAGCCCTGCACAACGGCGATCTGCACCTGGCCATCGGCTTCCTGCCGCAAACCCAGGGCACGCAAAAGATAGAACTGCTCAAGGACCGGTATGCGCTGATGGTCAAGGCAGGGCACCCGCTGATACGGGGTCGGACCAAGGGCGGCGTCTCCACCCGCGCCTTGAGCCGCTTCGACTTCGTCACCTTGCGCTCGCACAGCGAGACGCAGCGCATACTCAGCGTGCTCCAGCTGGAAGATCGCATCCGGCTCAGGGCGTCGAGTTTCCTGGCCCTGCCCGCGATCGTGCGCTCAACCGATCTGGCGGTGGTGATCCCCAAGGCGATTGCGCAGGAGTTCGAGCCGCGCGATGAATTTCACCTGCTGGACGCCGACCTGCCGCAGCAGGACTTCACGGTGTCGCTGCACTGGGGACGCAGACATGAGCACGACCCTTTCCTGCGGTGGGTGCGCGCGTTGGTCGTCGAGCTGTTCAAGCAGTGATTGTGACCCTGTACCCGATTCAGTACCGCCCAGAGACAGAGATTTCCGGCTCCTCTGAGATCGTGGTTGCGGGCAGTTGCCTGCAACGACGGCGCAGACCGTCATGCGCAAGCCTCCCGCCTTTCGCTCACGCGTTCCGAGGCATGCGAACGCTGGTAGGCCAGGTAGGCGCACGCGGTATCGGCAAGCCCCGTTCCCACGGACTTGAACACGGTGATGCACGAGCCCGAGCTCGGCCACGGCGCCCGGCCGCCGTACAGCGTGGGCAGGTCCAGCGTCTTGTCCAGCTTCGTCGCTTGTGACGCGTTCCACAGGACGATGTCGCCCGCCTCCTCCATGCTTTGGGGCAACCACTCCACGATCACGCGCGAGGCCCGGTCCAGCGTCGCGTCGTCCAGCTCCCGCCCTTTCGGTGAACTGATGCCGATCGCGGCCACGAACGCCCTGGGTTTGAGCCAATGGCCGAGGAACACCGGCTCCGTCGAACGGGTGGCGGTCACCACGACGTCCGCGCCCCGCACGGCCTCTTCCGCCGAACAGGCATGCACGCTGGCGCCGGTGCGTTGCGCGAGCTGCCGACACCAGTCCTCATCACCCAAGGGATCGACCACCGCGATGTCCTGAAACCGGAACACGCCACACAGCGCATCGGCTTGCGCACGGCCCTGCAGGCCGGCGCCGAACAGCGCCAGCTTGCCCGCGCTCGCCGGAACCACCTTGCGGGCGATCAGGGCCGTCTGTGCCGCCGTGCGAAAGCGGGTGAGTTCATTGCCCTCCAGCACGGCGAGCGCCGTGTTGGTGTCCAGGTCAAACAGATTGACGAGAAAACTGAAGCGACCGGCCAGCGTGGGGTACACCTTGACCGCCGCCACGTTGCGGCCGGTCCAGAGGCCCCCCATCGAACTGAGCCGCGCATTGGCACATTCACTGCGGGTTCGCGGGTGCACGCTGGCACGCCCGGCGCCAAAGTCCTGGTAGGCCTGGTCCAGCACCTCGGCCACGCCCGCGTAGTCGAGGAGCCTGGCGATGTCGGCATCGCTGATGAAGGATGGGTTCATGGATCAACAGAAGTGAATGGGTTGAAAAGAAGACGGGTCATGGAATGCCGTACTTGTTGGGAAACCGGATGTTTTCTTTCATGTAGATGCTCATGGGGATGCGCAGACGTTCACCGTCGAACCACTTCCGGTAGATGGACAGAAGCTCCCCCGAATGCATCAGGTCCAGCAAGCTGCGATCCACCACCTCTCTCAACGCAAGATCTCCCTTGGGCAGCATGAAGGCGTAGGGCTCCACCGTCATGAACGGCCCGCTCACCGCCAGCTCGTCTTTGAGCTTTGAAAGCGCCATCAGTCCATAGAGCAGCACGTCGTCCTGGGCGTAGGCGTCCACCGCGCCCTCCTCCAGCAACTTCAACCCCTCGGCATCGGACCCGACCATGACCACCTGAACGCCCTGCTCCAGCTGCAATTTCCTGAAGCGGGTTTCTGCCGTCGTGCCACGCGTGACCGCGACGCGCTTGCGCGCGAGATCGTTGACCCTGCCCACCCGCAGCGTTTTCCTTGCGAGCAGTCGAAGGCCGGTGTTGAAGAACGTGTGGGAAAAATCCACGTCCTTTTGCCGGGCCAGGGTGTTGGTGTTGCCCCCGCACTCCAGATCGATCGCTCCGGCCTTGAGCATCGGGATGCGATCCGATGCCTGGATAGGCAGGAACTCCGGGGACAGGTCGGGGCGAGCCAGCCGCAGTCGAAGTCTGTCGATCACCCGTTTGCAGATATCGATCGAATACCCCACGGTTTGACCTTGCGCGTCCTGAAACGCGAACGTACCGGGCGTGGGTATGTACCCCACCCGGATGCGACCACTTTGGGCCATGCGGGACAAGGCCGGGCTCTCGTGAAGCGAGGACACGAAATCCGCGGCCCCTGCAGCCAGCGATGCGCACAGCAGCCAAGCGGTCAACAGGTGCCGGCCTGACCGGCGAAGGATCGGGTTCACGTGCCACCCCGCCTTCAGTCCAGACCACCGGGACGCAGCCGGTGCCAGGACGTGGCCTGCTCGAAGGCATGGCCCAGGCGCAACATCAGCGGTTCGTCCCAAGGACGTCCGATGAACTGGATGGAGATCGGCATGCCCTCGGGCGAAAGGCCCGCCGGAACAGCCAGCGAGCACAGGTTCATGAGGTTGACGAAGCGCCCGAAGCGCGAGAGGGGCGTGGCAAGTTCGTCCACATCGGCCACCGGAATCGCCGATATGGCGTTGGTGGGAAACACACAGGCGTCGATGCCATCCATGGCCGCCAACATGTCGTTTCTGGCCAGATCGCGCGCCCGCAGCAGCCGCAGGTATTCCCCCGCCGCCGTATCGCGCCCCAGCAGGATGCGCCGGCGGATGTTGGCGTCGAACTTCAGATCCGAACGTTCAAAGAGCGCCCCCAGGTTGTCGTATCCCTCTGCGCTCATCAACTGGCCTGCGATGCGCATGGAATCGGCGCAGCTTTGAGGAAGCGGCTTCTCCACGAGCTGCATGCCCAGACCCTGGAGCGTGGCCAGCGCCTCGTCGTACGCCGCCAGCACCGCCGCTTCCACCCCTTCCCGCTCCTGCGCGGGCAACACCCAGAGACGGGCGCCGCGCGGCATCGCGTTCACACCGTCGATGACCCGCCGGACAGGCGCGTCTTGCGACACCGGATCGCGCGGATCGGCACCGGCCATCACGTCCAGCAGCAGGGCGCAATCGCGCACGCTGCGCGCCAGCGGCCCCACCGTGTCGTGGGTGGGGCACAACTCGATCAGGCCGTGCCGGCTGATCAGGCCGTGCGTGGTCTTCAGCCCCACCAGACCACACAGCCCGGCGGGTATGCGCACCGATCCACCGGTGTCTGTGCCGATGGCGGCGCAGGCCAGACCCGCGGCCACCGCCACCGCGGACCCGCTGCTGGACCCCCCGGGGACCCGGTGCGTCTGCAGATCCCAGGGATTCCAGGGCGTGCCCATGACCTCATTGGTTCCCCATCCCCCAAAGGCGTACTCCACCGTGTGGGTCTTGCCGACCACGATGGCGCCCGCACTGCGCAGGCGCTCCACCACCGTTGCCGTGGTGGTTGAAATCCTGGCCGGCAGGGCCACCGAGCCACCGGTGATGGGCTTGCCGCCAATGTCGAACAGGTCTTTCACCGCCACGGTGACTCCGTGCAACGGGCCCAGACGGACTCCAGCACGGCGCAAGCCGTCCATGGCCCGCGCGGCTTCGCGTGCTTCCTCGGCATAGACGTCGACGAAGGCATGCAGCTGGTGGTCCAGCCGCTGGATGCGATCCAGTTGCTGCTCCACCAGAGACTCGCTGGTGAGCTCGCCGGCCTCCATGGCATGTGTCACCGCTTCGATGGAAGCAAAAGCAGGATGGAACTGAACAACGCTCATGCCACCCCCAATACACGTCGACCCCGGTTCAGCCGCCGCTCCAGCAGCCGCGAGAGCATCGACAGCGGAAACGCGATCCCGAAATAGAACAGCCCCACCAGCAGGAAGATGTGCAGCGGCAGGAAGGACTCGCTGGAAATGGCCCGGGCCGCCAGCATGAGTTCGTCGGTGGCAATGAGCGCACACAAGGAACTGTCCTTGAGCAAGGCCACATAGGTGTTGAGCAAGGGCGGCAGCATGATGCGCAGCGCCTGAGGAAACACCACGTGGACGAACACCTGGAACGGCGAGAGCCCCACCGCCAGCGCAGACTCCATCTGGCCCCGGTGGATGGACGTCAAGCCACCCCGAAGGATCTCGGCCACATACGCCGAACCATGCAGCCCCAGACCGAGCGCACCGGCCCAATAACCCGACAGCGTCAGCCCCAGCGGTGGAAGGGCGAAGTACAGGGCCAGCAGCAGCGCCAGCAAGGGAACGGTCCGCACGAACTGCACATAGGCATTGGCCGCCACCGCCAACGCCACGGCACCGCTGCGCTGCATGGCGACCAGCAAGGCCCCCAGGCACAAAGCCAGCACGAAGCCCACGAGCGAGAGACGGGCTGTCACGAGGGCGCCGTCCACCAGCCGTGGCCCCCAGTCGGGCAGGTACTCCAGGTAGGTCAAAAAGAACTCTGTCATCGTGCCCTCTCCATGGCCTGTTCGACCCGTTTGAAGCCCCAGGCCACGGGCAACACCATGGCCGCGTACAGCAGCATCGCCGCCAGGTAGATCAGCGTGGTCTCGAAGGTCGATGTCACGAGATTCCTCGCATAGAACATGATTTCGGGCGCGGCTATGGCCGAGGCGATCGAGGTGTCCTTGATCAGCGCGGTGGTGTAGTTCGCCAGCGACGGAAACGTTGCGCGAAACATCTGCGGCACGAGCACGAAGCGCAGCGTCTGGCCCGGCGTGAGGCCGACCGCCAGGGCCGCTTCGCGCTGCCCCACATGCAGCGACTTCAAACCCGCGGCAAACACATCACACAGCACCGCCGCGCCCACCAGGCCCAGCCCGACCACGGCCGCGAACAGCGGCGACAGGCGCACACCGACCGTGGCGAGACCGAAATACAGCAGAAACAAATGCGCCAGCGCCGGGACGTTGCGCATCCATTCGATGTAGGCCGCCAGGCCCAGCTGCAGCAGGCGGTTGCGCGAGAAGACGCGCAGCACCGCCAGGCCAAGGCCCAGCAGGCTGGCGATCACGAAAGCGCCCACGGCCACCTGGAGCGCGGTGACCGCACCGGCCGCCAGGGTGCCCAGAATGCTGGCAAAGGTCCCCATGGCCGGCATCATGTGGCGTGGCCGGCGCTGGCGCCAACCTGTCCGAGAAAGCTGCGCGTGCGGTCCACGCGCGGCGTGTCGATGACCTCGGCAGCGCTGCCTTGTTCCACGATGTGCCCCTGGTCCATGAAGATGACCCGGTCGGCCACGTCGCGGGCAAACCGGATCTCGTGGGTCACCAGGACCATGGAGCGCCCCTCTTCCGCCAGCTCGCGGATCACCCCCAGCACCTCACCCACCAGCTCCGGGTCCAGTGCCGACGTGGGCTCATCGAACAGGATCAGCTTGGGCCGCTGCGCCAGCGCCCTGGCGATGGCCACACGCTGCTGCTGACCGCCCGAAAGCCGCTCCGGGTATTCATCGGCCTTGTGGCGCAGGTGCACCTTGTCCAGCATCTCCTCGGCCATTTCGTGGGCCTCGGCCCGCGCCATGCCACCGGCCCGGATGGAGCCGAGCGCCACGTTGTCGCGAACGTTCAAGTGCGGCCAGAGGTAGAAGCCCTGAAACACCATGCCGATCTCGGCGCGCTGCGGGGCCAGTTCCCGGTCGGACATCAGGCGCAGCCCCCCACGTCCGTCGGGCAACTGCCCGATGCGCTCGTCTTCCAGAAAAATGGAGCCCCCCGTGGGGCGTTCCAGGAAGTTGATGCATCGCAGGCAGGTGGACTTGCCCGACCCGCTCGGCCCGATCAGGGACAAGGTTTCGCCTTTGCGCAGGTCCAGGGAAATGCCCTTGAGGACATGGAGCGGGCCGTAGCTCTTCTGGAGCCCTTCGACGCGCAGGAGGTGCTGGTTCATGGACACGGTCTCACTTGCAGGCGGGGAGTTGCCAGTTGGCCGGGCGGTCAACGCCGGCGCGGAAGTTCTTGCCCGCTGGCACGTACCAGACGTCCTGCACCAGGCCGTAGCGTTCGCCGATCTTCTTGAGCTCGCACTTCTGCCACAGCTTGGCGATCTCGGCGTTCACCGCAGCGGCCAGCTCGGGGTTGTCCTTGCTCAGGCCGAACACCACCTGGCCCAGCCCGGTCAGCAGCGGGAAATCGGGGTTGTTGTCGGTGAAGGCGTTGAAGCGCAGGTTCCACTGCGCATTGCGGGAGATGGCGAACTGCACCACCGGCGGATCGCCGATCACGGCGTCGACGCGGCCTGCCAGCAAGTCGCGCACGGCGGCGTCCGAGGTGTCGTACTGACTCAGCTGCAGGCCGTTGATCTTGCGCAGCTCGGGAATGAAAGAGAAGCCGGTGATGGTGCCAACCTTCTTGCCTTCCAGATCCTTCAGGGTGGACCAGTTCGTCCTGGACGACTGCATGATCCCGTTCTTGAAGTAGTGGATCGGGTCGGAGAGCGTCATGATCTTCGAGCGCTGTTCGGTCCAGCCCATGGTGCCGGCCATCACGTCCACGCGCCTGGATTGGACCGAGGCGATGGTGCCCGACCACTCCATCAGCGCGGGCTTGACCTTGAGCTTGAGGGCGTCGGCCACCCGCTGCAGGATCTCGCCGTCGTAGCCGATCATGCTGCCGTCCTGGTAGCCGGTGCCAGGCATGTCGCCCGTGAACGCCACGGTGAAGAACCCCTTCTCGATCGTCTGGGGAGACGGCTGGGCAATGGCCAGCGGCATGAAAGCCGCGGCACCAACAACGGCGCACATGGCGCGTACCAGAAACGAACGTTTCATATCGACTCCAGGGGAAAAAATGGTTGGTGAAAAGTGGGGGAAGAACGCCGACGTGGCGTGAAATGGATCATCGGTTTGCACTCCCGTTTTGATGTTGCAGGGGACCGCTGTTAAATTGAACGTATGCGACATGCAGGGAAACCCCTAGGCCCCATGGACAACCAGCCCAGCCATCCCGCCCCCACCCCGACGGAGTCCGACGCCAACGTTCTCGGTGAGGAGGACGGAGGGAACCTGATTCACCGCCTGGACGCGGCGACAGGCCGGAACACGCAGGACGGCGCCGTGGAACTGCGCATCGGCATCCTGCTGTGGCCCCGGTTTCCGCTGCTCTCGCTCGCGGGTTTGAGCGACGCGCTCCGGCATGCCGCCGACGTGGGCGACCAGAGCCGGCAGGTGCGTTGCTCGTGGAGCGTGCTGGGCATTCCCGGGACACACATCACCGCGAGCTCGGGGGTGGAGATTCCGGTGCAGGAAGCACTCAGGCCAAGCGAAAAATACGACTACGTCGCCGTCATCGGGGGTTTGCTGCCGTTCATGGGCACCGTCGACCGCCTGTACCTGGACTACCTGCGCCAGGTCGATGCCGCAGGCACGCCCCTCATCGGCATCTGCACCGGCACCTTTGCCCTGGCCGGCGCCGGTCTCATGAAAGGCAAGCTGGCCTGCGTGCACCCCTTCCACGTCGACGACTGGAAACGGATGTTCCCCAAGGAGCGGTACACCACCAACTGCGACCACGTGTTCGACGGCAACCGCATCAGTTGCGCCGGAGGCGTGTCGATCATCGAACTGGCGGCCGAGCTGATCCGCATCCACTGCGGGCCAGACCGCGCCGCCAAGGTCGTGCATCAGATGACCGTCTCACAACGCTCTTCCTCGTCGCACATTGCCCGCCGGCACGCCCTCGGCTATGCGTCGGTGGACAGCGAGAAGCTGCGCCAGGCCATCGTCCTGATGGAGAAGAACCTGTCGACCCCGCTTGAAATTGGTGTCATCGCCCGACTGGTGGACTCCAGCACGCGCCAGCTGGAGCGCGTCTTCCTGGCCGAGACGGGAGCATCGCCTTCGGAGTTCTACCGGAACTCCCGCTTGAAATATGGCCGATGGTTGTTGACCACAACAGATTCAACGGTGAATGACATCGCGTTCGAGTGTGGGTTCTCCGACGCCGGACACTTCATCAGGCATTTTCAGCAGTGCTATGGAGTCTCACCGGGGCGCCTGAGGAAAGCGTTGAAGCAACCGAGTTGAAGAGTGCAACCTGGAGCTGGAATTGACAGACGACTGGTTCTGGAGGTCAAACGGTCGCCCGATGACTTGCTGGGCTGATGTCCGTGATTCCGCCGGCGCGCTCCGAAGCGGCCTGTCAGCGCGGCTCTGTGGCCCCGCTGGTGCTTGACGAGCGACAGCGACGTGGTGACACGAGAGCTCATCCTGCAAGGCCCTGAACTCGATGGGAGACCATTGCGGGCGTCCCGTTTCTGGGTGCAGCACGTCGATGCGACAACCGGCTGAAGGCGCGTCGCGTCCGGAGTTCCGGATCAGGACGGTGCCGTGTGAAATGATGCGGCATGCCATTGAGTTCCGAAGACCTCCAACAAATCGCCGCGCGCACCCTGGCGCACTACGAGCAGCACGCCCAGAGCTACTGGGAAGGCACGCGCGATCACGACGTCAGCCAGAACATCGCTGCACTGCTGAAGCACATACCCGGGCCACCGCCCTTTGACCTGCTGGATTTTGGCTGCGGGCCCGGGCGCGACCTGCACACCTTCAAGGCGCTGGGCCACCGAGCCGTGGGCCTGGAGGGCGCGCCCAGCGCGGCGGCGCTGGCGCGCGTCCACAGCGGCTGTGAGGTGCTGGAGCAGAGCTTCCTGCACCTCGAACTGCCCGCGCAGCGCTACGACGGTGTGTTTGCGAATGCCGTGCTGTTTCATGTGCCCTCCCAGGTGCTGCCGCAGGTGCTGCGACAACTGCAGGCCTGCCTGCGACCGGGCGGCGTGCTGTTCAGCTCCAATCCGCGCGGCGATGGCCAGGAAGGCTGGAACGGTGAGCGCTACGGCGCATTTCACGACTGGCCCACCTGGCGCGCCTTGGTGACGGCCGCCGGCTTCGACGAGTTGGAGCACTTCTACCGTCCGACGGGCCTACCGATCGAGCAACAGCCGTGGCTGGCGAGCGTGTGGCGCAAGCGCTGAGCACTGGCTACACGGCACGGGGCATCTGCTGGTCTCGCCGCTGCGGCCGGTTGGCAGCGATAGCTGTCGACCGAGGCCATTCAGTGCCATTGCTGTTGATTCATCTCCCAGACGGAGCAACCGTGGGTCCCTGAGCGACAGCCTGCCGCGTTGGCACGCTTACGCCCGGATCAGGAAGTTACGCATCATGCCCATGTCCTCGTGCTCGAGGTTGTGGCAGTGATAGAGAAACAGGCCTGGATGATCGGCAAAGCGCAGCAGCAGCCGCACACGTTCGCCGGGCATGAGCAGCACGGTGTCTTTCCAGCCCTCGTCCACCAGGCCGGCGCTCAGGCTGCGCCAAGCCGATGACGCCTGCGGGTGCACGCGCCGGTCCATGACGCGGAACTGGACGCCATGGATGTGCAAGGGGTGCGGCAAGCCGCCCATCATGCCCATGCCGGCTTCGTTGACGAACTGCCACACCTCGGTGCTGCCCAGGCGCACGACTTCATCGTCCGCCACGCGCTCCATCTCGAATACACGGCCATTGAGTCCCCAGGCCATGCCGCCGGCGGTGACGTGGAAGGTGCGCGGATTGTTCAGATTGATCGCCTGCTCCGGCTGCAGCGGCGCGATGTGCGCCAGCCGCGCAGGCACTTTGCCGGCCACGGCAGCCCCTGACCCCATGCGCAGCCCGAGCACGGAAAACGATGCGCCCTGATCCAGCGCGCCTGCGCCGCCACCCATGCGTCCCATGCCACCCATGCCACCCATGCCGCCCATGCCGCCCATGCCGCCCATGCCGCCCATCATGGAGCCGCCTTGTGCTGCAAAGGCCAGACTTTGCAGGCTCAAATCGTCTCCGGCAGCTCGTGCCGAGAAATCGACCCACAGTTCCACGCGCTCGGCCGGCGCCAGCGTGACGTAGGGGCGCTGCACGGGCTCGGCCAGCAGACCGCCGTCGGTGCCGATCACGGTCATGGGCGTTCCGTCGTTCCAGGCCAGCTTGTAGATGCGGGAATTGGAGCCATTCAGCAAACGCACGCGGTAGGGACGGCGCTCGACATCCAGCATGGCATTGGGGCGGCCATTGACCAGGATGTGGTCACCCAGAAAGCCCGCCATGCGCGTCATCATGCCGCCCATGCCGCCACCGCTGCCGTAGTGCAGCTGGTTGTCGGGGCCAAAGCTGCGGTCCTGAATGACCAGCGCGAGATCGTGTTCGCCGCCGGGCAGGTCCAGGGCGCGATCTTCCTCGTCGCTGACGATCAGGAGACCCGCCAAACCGCCGTACACCTGGGTGCCCGTCAGGCCATGCGGATGGGGGTGGAACCAGTAGGTGCCGGCGCGGTTGGTGATTTCGAACTCGTAGACGATCTGCCCGCCCGGTGGCACCGCAAAACGGGGGTGGCCGTCCATGGCCTCGGGCACCAGCATGCCGTGCCAGTGCACCACACTGGGCTGGGGCAACTGGTTGATGAAATGGATGCGCACGCGCATGCCGCGGCGCACGCGGATGATGGGGCCCAGGTAGCTCCCGGGCAAGGTGCTCACCGCGCCGGCATCGCCCTGGAGCACCCTGGCGTGGTAGCGCCAGACCTGGGTTGCCGGCCCGCGCAGGATGCCGACCTGATCGGGCGCGGCGCGCAGTTCCAGCTCCAGATCAGGAATGAAAGCAGCGCGAGCCAGTGTGGGCACGGCACCCAGCAGGGCCGCACCGCTCACGGCGCCGAGAAATTCCCGACGGCCCGGGCGTTGAAAGGCATGCATCTATTGCGCCCCCGCCCAGCCGCTGCCGCGGCGTGCGCGCGCGAGTTCCTTGCGCTGGCTGTCGCTCAGCAGCGCATCCACCTTCTGCTGCAGTTCGATGGCGGCTTCGAGGCGCTGGCGCTGCAGGTCGTGCAGGGCCAGCGCGGCCGTGCGGATGGCGGCCCAGTCGCGCTGTTCGGCGACCTGCAATCGCATCAGGGTCGCCTGCGCAGCCCAGACCTGTTGCGCGAGCGTGTTCAGACGGCCCGAAGGCTCGTTCTGCAAGGCCTCCAGCTGACGCGACTGCTCGGGCGTGAGATCCGGCAACGCCCAGGGCATCATGGCGCCGCCATACATGCCGTACATGCCGTAGCCCATGCCCGGCATGCCTGCGGCGTTGGGGCCCATCGTGCCCCAGCCGCCTTCATCGCCCCAGCCCGGTCCATAGCCACCGCGCCCCATCATGCCCGGCCCCATGCCGCGCCAGAGTGGCCCGCCCTCGCCGCGATAGCCTCCGCCCCAGTTGCCCATCTGACCCCAGCCACCGCCCATGTGGCCCCAGCCGGGTCCCGCCTGGTAGTAGCCACTGCGGCCCTGGCCAAAGGCAAGAAAGCCCACGACGACGACCAGGACCAGCCAGGCGGCGATCCAGTACCCATGTTTGCGACTCATGACTGTCTCCTGTGAATTTCGGGCGCGAAACCGGCGCGACGCCAGGGTTGCACCGGCCCAAGGGTGCCTGCGGCCTCTGCCTATTGCGTCAGCTCACGCTTGATCTTGAGGTACTCGGCCTCATCGATCTCGCCGCGCGCATAGCGCTCCTTGAGGATGTCCATGGCCGAGCGTGAGCCGCCGACGCTGTGACCGTGGTCCGGGCGGCCCGAGGTCTGTCCCAGCCATCGCACCAGCATGACGACGCCCACGATGACGATGACCCACCACAGGACCATGAAGACCCCCCCGAAACCGAAAGGCATGCCGTATCCGTCCATCATGTTCGTTCTCCTTGTTTTTGAATTGTGTGCGAGTCGTGCGAAACGGGCTAGTTCCGTGGTGCGGCGAGCTCGCGCGCCTGATGACTCAAAGCTTGATCTGCCTCAAGCGCAGCGCATTGCCGATCACCGACACGGCACTGAAGCTCAGGGTCATGCTGCTCACCAGCAAGCTGATGGCTGGGCGTTGGGAGGCATGTGACCTCGACGCCGGATGCTGGGACAGACCGGCGTCACGCGTGAAGACGAAGACGCCGCACGTGGTGCCCCGCTCCACCCGGGCGGTCACCCGGCCACGAAGCATGCAAACCACGGGCCAGAAACCGGCCTCAGCGGCGTTATTCAAAACAATCCGAGGTACTGCGGTCATGGGACTTCCGCGCCCGGCTGGCGCCAGGCCAACGACCGTTTTCACACCTCCTCGACTGGAGGGTACCGATCCGTTGCGGGCGTCCGGCTTCAGGCCCGAGCCGGTCACGCAGAACGGTTGTGGAGAATGATCAGACCCGCAGCACGTCGCCCTTCAGCGAATAGAGGATCGCCACCACCTCATGGATTTCGGTGGTGCCGACCCCCTGCCCTTGCATGGCGGCCACGAAGTCGTCGATGGTCGCGATCAGTTCCTGCTCGTTGATGTTCATCCCGGCATGCGCGGTGCGCAGGTCGCGGCCCTCATAGCGCTGTGGTCCACCCGCGCCCATGCAGAAGAACTGCGCGCCCATGCGTTTCGCGTGGGCCAGGTCCTTGCCGCTGAAGCGGGGGGCGAGCAGTGGGTTGACGGCGTGGCGATCCACCGCGTCGTCGACGATGGCGGTGATCCCCTCGGACTCACCGAGTCTCTGGTAAAGCGATGCGGTCATGGTGGTCTCCTGGTTTCAGTGCTGCCGGATCAACCACGAGTCGTACTCGATGGAACCCGGGTCCGGGGCGGTGTCGCCGAGCGCCTGGCTCGGCTCCGCGAGCGCCTGGTCGATGGCCGAGTCGAGCCGGGCGAACGCATCGGGCGTCAGCATCGCGGGCAGCGTCAGCGTCGCTGTGCCGTAGGGGGGAATCAGGATGGAAATCTGTTGCGTGGTCATGGTGCGCTCCTGTGGGTTGTCGCGGGTCTTGGGCAACCCGCGGACCACAGCATCGCCATCCGGTGTTCCTGAAACGTTCCCGGCCGCTGGGGGCATTGCGCTTGCCGGTCGGGAACCGCACACTTGACCCACCATGGTCCTTTCCCTCGCCATCGAAGCATCCGAGCCGGCCAGCCACCTCGGGGTAAGCCTGCTGGGCGGCTTCTCGGTGTCGATCGACGGCACCGAGGTCACCGCCGAGCGCTGGCCCAGCCTGCGCTCGGCCCAGCTGGTGCAGCTGCTGAGCCTGGCGCCGCAGCGGCGCATGACGCGCGACCAGGTCGTCGACACGCTGTGGCCGCAACTCGATCCCGAGGCCGGCGCAGCGAACCTGCGCAAGGCCGCGCACCACGCCCGACAGGCACTCGGTCGGCACGATGCCTTGGTGCTGCACGGCGGCGAGGTGGTGCTGTGGGCCCACGGCCACGTCACCGTCGATGCCGACCGCTTCGAGCAACTCGCGCAGGCGGCGCTTGCCAGCGGCGAGCTTGAAGCCTGCGCGCAGGCGGTCGACGCCTACACCGGCGACCTGCTGCCGGGCTCGACCTACGAAGCCTGGGCCGAACCGGCACGCGAACGGCTGCACGCACGTTTCATGGCGCTGCTTCGGGCCAGCGCCCAGTGGGAACGCCTGGCCCGGGTGGAACCCACCGATGAGCCCGCCCACCGCGAGCTGATGGCGCGCGAGCTCGCGACCGGCAACCGGGCGGCCGCCGTGCGCTGGTACGCGCACCTGCGCGAGGCGCTAGAACGGGAGCTCGGCGTCGCGCCCGACCGCGACACCGAGGCGCTGTACGGGCAGTGCGTCGCGGGCCTGCAGCCAGCGGGTCCGGCCACCATCGGGCGGGCGTTGCTCCGCGCCCAGGCCGTGGCCTGGCTGGGCATGAGCGCCAACGAACGGCCCGGCGGCATCGTGCTGCGCGGCCCCGCGGGTATCGGCAAGACCGCTTTCTGCCGTGAACTCGCTGCGCTGGCCCGGGAGCGCGGCTGGACGGTGGTCTCCGTGGACGCCGCACAGCCGGGACGCGCCTACGCGGTGATCGCCGCCTTGACCGAACGGCTGGTCGTGTCCGACCGCGCCTTGCTCGACCGCATCGGCGCACCGGCGCGCTCGGTGCTGGCCCAGCTCAGCCCGCTCGCGGCACCGGCCGCCGCCCTGGCCGGTCCACTGGGGCGGCACCAGGTGATCGGCGCGCTCCGGCGCCTGCTGCTGGCCGCCTCGGGCGGCGGCGACGTCATGGTGCTGGTGGACGACGCGCACCTGATCGGCGATGCCGACGCCGACGTGTTGATGCACCTGGCCTCCGCCGGTCCACCGGTGTGCGTGGTGCTGGCAACGCGCCCGCCCGCGCTGGGGTCGGCGCTTGGCCGAGGCGTATCGCGCCTGGTCGGCAGCGGCGTCATGCAGGCGCTCGATCTTGAGCCCCTGGACGACGACGAGGCCCGTCGGCTCGTGATCCAGGCGGCACCGTGTCCGCTGTCCGAACAGAATGTGTCGCACATCGTTGGCGTGGCCGAGGGCAACCCGTTTGCCGCGATCGAGCTGGCGCGCTGTGCAGAACCCACGGGCGCGCAGCGCCTGCCCCGCAACATCGCCGAAGCCATCCTCGCCCGTCTGTGCGACGTGCCCGATGCGGCGCTGGCATCGCTGAAGTGGATGGCCCTGGCCGGCGACGCCTTCGACGCCACCACGGCCGCGGCCCTGGCGCCGGACGCCGAGGCACACGCGTTTGCGGCCCTGGACCTGGCGCTGGCCGCGGGCGTGCTGGTTCTGGCCGGCACGGGCTACCGGTTTCGGCACGACCTCGTGCGCCAGGTGCTGATCGAGCAGATCCCGCCGCACCAGCGGTTGAAGATGCACCGCCAGGCCGCGCAGCGCCTGAGCGAACTCGACGCCGCGCCTGCCCTCGTGGCGCGCCACTGGCTCGACGGCGGAAACCCGCGCGATGCCGTGCCCTGCCTGCTTGCGGCGGCGCGCGACGCGGTGCGCCTGGCCGCCTTCAGTGACGCCCTGCGCCATCTGGAGCCCGTGCTGGCCTTCGATGCCGGCCATGCCGAGGCGCTGCGCCTGCGCGCGGAGGCCCTGGATGCGATGGGTGACCCGGCAGCGGTGGCCGCGTACCGGACGGCCGCCCTGGCCGCTGACGAACCGATGTCGCACAACCTGCGTGCCAAGGGTGCCCTGGCGCTGATCAAGCAAGGCAACCCCAAGGGTGCACTCGAAGAGCTGGTGGGCGTGCGGCCAAACAGTGTGGACGGGCTGCTGTGCGAGGCGCTGACCTACAGTGGCGCCGCGGCCCTCGGCGCGGCCGACCCGGCCATGGGCACGCGCAAGGCGGCCGAGGCCAGGCGGCTCGCCTTGCAGGCCGGCGATGTCTCGGCCATCGTGACCGCTTCGTGGGCCCAGGCGGCCGCGGCGCACGCCCGCGGGGAACTGCACCAGAGCGTCTGGGCCGACCTGCAGGACACACGCCAGCTGCCGCACCTGGCCGTGCGCGTGTTCGACGGGCAGCTCTGCATCCTGCAGCGCTTCCTCTATGGGGCTCGGCCCTATCCCGAGGTCATCGCCTTTGCACAAGGGCTGGCGGCCGAAGCCGCGCGCATCGGCGCCGCGCGCGGGCACGCTTTTGGCGTCACGTTGCGCGGCGAGGCCGAGCTGCTGGCCGGCGATCTGGCCGCGGCCGAAGAGCACCTGACACAGGGTGTGCGCCTGCACCATGCCATCGGTGGCGCGACCGGCGAGGCGTTTTCGATGCAGCGGCTGGCCGAGGTCGCGATGTACCGCGGGCGGCTCGACGACGCCCGTGCCCTGATCGACGAGGCGCTGGACCTGGCGCGGCAGACCGACATCGGCTTTCACCTGCTGGACCGGATCTACGGGACGCGCATCCGCCTGGCCCGCAACCCGACCGCCGCGCTGCATGCGCTGGAGGATGCCCGCGAGGCCGTGCGCGGCCCGCTGGAGACCTGCCCCGGTTGCCGCATCACCTTCGCCGTGCCGGCGGCGATCGCCGCAGCGCGGGCCGGGCGCCTCGATCTGGCCGAGGAGTACACCGGCCAGAGCGCCTATCTGGCGGACGTGGTGATGCGCTTGCCGGCCTGGCATGCGGCGCACGACGAAGTGCTCGGCCACATGGCCGTCGCACGCGGCGAAGGCCCGCTTGTGGCTGCCTCGCGCTTTGCGGAGGCGGCTGTGCGCTTTCGTGGCGCCGGCCACCCGATCGATGCGCTGCGCTGCGAGCGGCTCGCGGTGGTTCCCGAATCGGGCGGAACGAAGGGGTCTGGCGCGGCTTGAGTGTTCGGCGATCTGGCCGGCACCCGCCCGATTCCCGTGGAGGGTATCTCCCGACCGGGATGACAGATTCGCAATCGTGCACCCGTGACCGGCCTGCCGGTCTCAGTGGGCACCGTGGCGAACGCGAACGCCGCGAATCCAGGCCATCAGGTCGATGTGGCTGGAAGTGCCGGCGCCGGGGGCCTCGGCCTTGGCAAGGGATTTCTTGAGCTGGGGTTTGTGCCGCGGCTGGTGTTGGGTCGGGCTGCCCAGTGAGAGCTTTTCCAGGATGGCGCAATGGGGTTGGTCGTCGCCGTGGCAGGCGTTCACCAGCACCGACAGGCCGTCCATCATCTGATCGATTTCGCGTCGCTTTTCTTCGAGGTCGGCCAGGTGGCGCTGGGCCACGGCCTTGACTTCGCGGCTGGTGCGCCGTGAATCGCTCCACAGGCCGATGAGCTCGGCGATCTGGGCCACCGAAAACCCGAGGTGGCGCGACTGGCGGACGAATCTCAACACCGAGACTTCGCGATCGCCATAGAGACGGTACCCCGATTCGCTGCGCTCGGCCTCGGGCAGCAGGCCGATCTGCTCATAGTGACGAATCATCTTGGCAGAGACGCCTGCGGCCGCAGCCGCTTCGCCGATGTTCATGAGGGTCGCCATGGTGTGCTCCGTGGGCTGGTTGAGTGCATGGATCGAAGGATGTAGCTTGTCATGGCGGGAAGGTCAAGACCCTCACCGGGAGGGTCTTGACCTTCGCGGGTCAGCGCGGGGGGTAGCCGGCTTCGGTGAGCGCTTCGACCAGGGCCTCGCGCTCTTCACCGCTTTTCACGCTGACAAGCTGCCGTGGCAGATCGAGCTGGATCTCGCAGGCTGGATCGATCAGCTTGAGGGTCACATTGACCTTGGAGGCGCAATGACCGCAGGTCATGTCGGGGAGGTGGAATTCGTGCATGGATGGCTCCGCAAAGGGTTGAGGGAAGCTGCACTCTGGGCATTGCCACGGGGGCAAGGTCAAGCCGCATCGGCGGTTGCGCTTGACACCGTGTCAAGGCCAAACATCCGCTCCACCCTCAATCATTGGAGCCTGTCATGAACACCGCCACCTTGTCGCTCATCGAGCATCAGTTCCCCATCGAAGGCATGACCTGCGCCTCGTGCGTCGGCCGCGTCGAAAAGGCCTTGAAGGCCGTTGCCGGCGTGAAGGCCGTCAGCGTCAACCTGGCCACCGAACGGGCAACGGTGAACGCCGCCCCATCCACCACCGGGGCCAGTCTGGTGGCCGCGGTACAGAAGGCCGGCTACAGCGTTGGCACGGAGCCGACCGAGGACGGCCGTGCCGTGCCGGCCAGAAGCCAGGGCGAGCCCTGGTGGCCGGTGGCACTGGCCGCCGCGCTGTCGCTGCCCCTGGTTCTGCCCATGCTCGCCATGCTTTTTGGCACCCAATGGACGATCAACGGCTGGCTGCAGCTCGCGCTGGCCACGCCCGTGCAATTCTGGCTGGGCGCGCGCTTCTACCGCGCCGGCTGGAAGGCGGTGCGCGCCGGCGCCGGCAACATGGACCTGCTGGTGGCCCTGGGCACCAGCGCCGGCTATGGTCTGAGCGTCTACCTGCTGTTCAAACACGCGGAACACGGTACGCCGCACCTGTACTTCGAGGCCTCGGCGGTGATCGTCACGCTGGTGCTGCTGGGCAAATGGCTGGAGTCGCGCGCCAAGCGCCAGACCACCGCCGCCATCACGGCCCTCAACGCCCTCAAGCCCGAGGTGGCGCGCGTGCGCATGCCCGACGGCGACGTGGACGTGCCGATGGCGCGCGTGAAGGTCGGTGACACCGTGGTGATCCGCCCCGGTGAACGCATCCCGGTGGACGGTGTCATCACCATCGGCTCCAGCCAGGTGGACGAATCGCTGATCACGGGCGAGAGCCTGCCGGTGGCCAAGCACGCGGGAGACAAGGTCACGGGTGGCGCTGTCAATGCCGAGGGCCTGTTGCTGGTGGAGACCACCGCCGTGGGCGCCGAGTCCACGCTCTCGCGCATCGTGCGCATGGTCGAGTCGGCGCAGGCCAGGAAGGCCCCGATACAGCGCATCGTGGACCGCGTGAGCGCCATCTTCGTGCCGGTGGTGCTGGTGATCGCTGCGCTCACCCTGCTCGGCTGGGGCCTGGCCACCGGCCACTGGGAACAGGCCATCCTGAATGCGGTGGCGGTGCTGGTGATTGCGTGTCCGTGTGCCCTGGGCCTGGCCACGCCCACGGCCATCATGGCCGGCACCGGTGTGGCAGCGCGTCAGGGCATCCTGATCAAGGACGCCGAAGCGCTGGAAGTGGCGCACCGCATCGACACCGTGGCGTTCGACAAGACGGGCACGCTCACCGAAGGCAAGCCGACGCTGGTCGCGGCGCTGGCAGCGCCCGGTCATGAAGAGCAGCTGCTGTCCTGGAGTGCCGCCATCCAGGCGGGCAGCGAACACCCGCTGGCACGCGCCGTGATGAACGCCGCCGAACAGGCTGGCCTGGCCCTGCTCTCGGCCGCCAAGGTGAGCGCCGTGCCTGGACGCGGGATGTCGGCCGAGGTACAAGGCCGTGCCTTGCGTCTGGGCAGCCCGCGCTACATGCAGGAACTCGGCGTGGACACATCGGTACTGGCCGAGTCCGCGCGCAAGCTCCAGGACGACGGGCGCACGGTCTCGTGGCTCGCCGATGTGACGGATTCACCCGCTCTGGTGGGCATGCTGGCATTCGGCGATGCGCCCAAGGCCAGCGCCATCACCGCCATCCGAAGCCTGCAGGCCCTGGGCATTCGCACGGTGATGGTCACCGGTGACAACCTGGGCAGCGCCCTGGCGGTGGGCAGTGCGCTCGGCATCGACCAGATCGAGGCCGAGGTGCTGCCCGCTGACAAGGCGTCCATCGTGAACCGCCTGAAAGACGGTGGCCGCTCGGTGGCCATGGTGGGCGACGGCATCAACGACGCGCCGGCCCTGGCGTCGGCCGACGTGGGCATCGCCATGTCCACCGGCACCGACGTGGCCATGCACGCCGCCGGCATCACGCTCATGCGGGGCGATCCTGCGCTGGTGGCCGACGCCATCGACATCTCGCGCCGCACCTACCGCAAGATCCGCCAGAACCTGTTCTGGGCCTTTGCCTACAACGTGATCGGTATCCCGCTGGCGGCGGCCGGCCTGCTCAACCCGGTGGTGGCCGGCGCGGCCATGGCGCTGAGCAGCGTGAGCGTGGTGAGCAATGCGCTGTTGCTGCGGGCTTGGCACAGGAGAGGCTGAGGTGCAAGGGGGCTTCAGTCGATGGGTCGATCCGTCTTCGCGGCCACCGCCCCCCTGGGCTTGCGCATCAGCCGATAGATCACCGGCACCACCAGCATGGACAGCAGTGGTGCGCTCAGCATGCCGCCCACCATCGGCGCGGCAATGCGCTGCATCACCTCGCTGCCCGCGCCCGCGCCCCAGAACAGGGGCAGCAGACCGGCCACGATCACCGCGACCGTCATCGCCTTGGGGCGAACCCGCAAGACCGCGCCTTCGCGGATCGCGTCGAGCAGGTCGACATCGGTGTCCAGCCCCTGCTCCAGCCGCGCGGCCCAGGCCTGCTTCAGGTACAGCAGCATGATCACGCCGAACTCGGCCGCCACGCCAGCCAGCGCGATGAAGCCGACCACGCTGGCCACCGACAGGTTGTGCCCCAGCGCCCAGAGCAGCCAGATGCCGCCGATGAGGGCGAAGGGCAGCGTGGCCATGATGAGCAGGGCTTCGTCGAGGCGGCGAAAGGTCAGGTACAGCAGCAGGAAGATCACCAGCAGCGTGAAAGGCACCACCAGCTTGAGCTGCGCGCTGGCCCGCTCCAGGAACTCGAACTGGCCCGACCACGACACCGAATAGCCAGCCGGCAATGTCACCTGCTGGGCCACCGCCTGCTGCATGTCCAGCACGGCACCCCGCAGGTCGCGGTCGCGGATGTCCACGTAGACGAAACCGGCCAGGCGCGCGTTTTCGCTGCGCAGCATGGGTGGGCCGTCGGCGATGCGCAGACGGGCCACGTCGGCGAGCACCAGGCGCTGGCCGCGCGGGGTGACGATGGGCAGCTCGCGCAGGGCGGTGAGCGAGTCGCGCGCATCGCGCGGGTAACGCAGGTTGATCGGATACCGCTGCAGCCCTTCCACGGTCTCGCCGATGTTCATGCCACCCACCGCGCCGGAGACCACGTCCTGAACGTCGGCGATGTTCAGACCGTAGCGCGCCGCCTCGTCGCGGCGGATGTCGACGTCGATGTAGCGCCCCCCGCTCAGGCGCTCGGCCAGCGCGCTGGTGACACCGGGAACGCCCTTGACCACCGTTTCAATCTGCTGCGTGAGGCGGTTGATGGTCGCCAGGTCGGCGCCGGCCACCTTCACACCCACCGGGCTCTTGATGCCGGTGGCGAGCATGTCGATGCGGTTGCGGATCGGTGGCACCCAGATGTTGGCCAGACCGGGCACGCGCACGGTGCGATCCAGCTCGTCCACCAGTTTCTCTGGCGTCATGCCCGCGCGCCATTGCTCGCGCGGCTTGAACTGGATGGTGGTCTCGAACATCTCCAGCGGCGCCGGGTCGGTGGCGCTGTCGGCGCGGCCAGCCTTGCCGTACACACTGTGCACCTCGGGCACGGTCTTGATCAGGCGGTCGGTCTGCTGCAGCAATTCGCTGGCCTTGGCGGCCGAGAGGCCGGGCAGCGCGGTGGGCATGTAAAGCAGGTCACCCTCGTCCATCGGCGGCATGAATTCGGCGCCGATGTGCTTCAGCGGCCAGAGGCTCGCACCCAGCAGCAAGGCGGCCACCAGCAGCGTGCGCTTCGGCCCCCTGAGAACGGCGTCGAGCACCGGTCGGTACAGCGTGATCAGGCCGCGGTTGAGCGGGTTGGCGGTCTCCTCGGGAATGCGCCCGCGCACCAGGAAGCCCATCAGCACCGGGATCAGGGTGACCGCCAGACCCGCGGCCGCCGCCATGGCGTAGGTCTTGGTGTAGGCCAGTGGCGCGAACAGCCGCCCCTCCTGCGCCTGCAGCGTGAACACCGGGATGAAGCTCAGGGTGATGATCAGCAGCGAGAAGAACAGGGCCGGGCCGACCTCCGCCGCCGCGTTGCCGATGACGCGCCAGCGCGGCTCACCCGCGAGCGTCTCGCCCGGGTGCTCGTGCCCCCAGCGCTCCAGGTGCTTGTGGGCGTTTTCGATCATCACCACCGCGGCATCAACCATGGCGCCAATGGCGATGGCGATGCCGCCGAGCGACATGATGTTGGCGTTCACGCCCTGCTGGTTCATCACGATGAAGGCCGCCAGAATGCCCAGCGGCAGCGAGACGATGGCCACCAGGGCGCTGCGCAGGTGAAACAGGAACAGCGCGCACACCAGGGCGACCACGCCAAACTCCTCCAGCAACTTGATCCCCAGGTTGCTGGCCGCGCGCTGGATCAACCCAGAGCGGTCGTACACCGGCACGATCTCCACCCCCTCGGGCAAGCCACGCTGCAGCTCCGCCAGCCGCGCCTTGACCGCTTCAATGGTCTGCAAGGCGTTTTTGCCCGAGCGCATGACCACCACCCCGCCGACCGCTTCGCCCTCGCCGTTGAGCTCACCGATGCCGCGCCGCATCTCGGGCCCGATCTGAACGCGTGCCACGTCGCCCAGCCGCACCGACACACCGGCGTCGGTGGTCTTCAGCGGCAGGGCACGGAAGTCGTCCAGGGTCTTCAGGTAGCCGTTGGCGCGCACCGCGTATTCGGCCTCGCCGAGCTCCAGCACCGAACCACCGGCCTCCTGGTTGCCACGCGCCACGGCCTCGCTCACCATCTTTTGCGTGATGCCATAGGCCGCGAGCTGGTCGGGGTCGAGCACGATCTGGTGCTGGCGCACCATGCCCCCGATGCTGGCGACCTCGGCCACGTCCGGCACGGTCTTGAGCTCGAAGCGCAGGAACCAGTCCTGCAGCGAGCGCAGCTGGGCCAGGTCCTGCCGCCCGGTGCGGTCGATCAACGCGTACTGGTAGATCCAGCCCACACCGGTGGCGTCGGGGCCGAGCGATGACTTCGCCGTGGCCGGCAGCCGGGACTGCACCTGGTTCAGGTATTCGAGCACCCGCGAGCGCGCCCAGTACAGGTCCACACCGTCGTCGAACAGCACATAGACAAAGCTGTCGCCGAACATGGAGAACCCGCGCACGGCCTTGGCGCCGGGCACCGAGAGCATGGTGGTGGTCAGCGGGTAGGTGACCTGGTTTTCCACCAGCTGCGGCGCCTGCCCGGGCCAGCTGGTGCGGATGATGACCTGCGTGTCCGACAGGTCGGGCAGCGCGTCCAGCGGCGTGCGCAGCATCGACACCACGCCCCAGGCGGTGATCATCACCGAGGCCATCAGGACCAGAAAGCGGTTGGCGATGCTCCAGTGGATCAGGCGCGCGATCATCGTTTCGCTCCGGTGGCCGCGGATTCGATGCGCGTGATCTGCGGCAGGTCGCCGTCGCGCATTTCAAATTCGATGCGCACCGCGCTGCCCGCAGACAGGCCTTTGGGTCGCTGGTCGGCCGGTGGCAGCTGGAAATCCATGGCCATGGCCGGCCATTTGAGCGCCGGTATGGCCGGATGCTGCAGGGTCACGGTGTCGCCGTCCACCGCTTCGACCAGGGCATCCGTCTGGTGGGTCGTGGGCGGGCTGGCCGCCGGCTTTTCTGCAGCAGCCTCTGGCGTGGGGCTCAGCCGTGCCAGCAAGCCGTTGAGGCTGGCCTCGGAGTCGATCAGGAACTGGCCCGAACGCACCACCTTTTGCCCCACCTGCAGCCCTTGCAGGATCTCGGTCTGGTCGCCCGCTTCGCGCCCGGTGCGCACCTCGACCGGGGAGAAACGGCCCTCGCCCTCGGCCAGCATCACCACGCTGCGCTGCCCGGTGTGGATCACCGCGTCACTGGGCAGCAGCAGCACGTTCCTGGCGCCGGGGTTGGCGAAGCGCATCTGCACAAACATGCCCGGCACCAGCCGGCCCTGGGGGTTGGCGAGTTCCAGCCGCGCCTTGATCGTGCGCGTGGCCGGGTCGACCGAGGGCAGCAGCGCCTGCAGGCGGCCGGTGAAGGTCTGGCCCGGGGCGGCCGGGCTGGTGGCGCTGACCTCGATACCGGGCTGGAGCTGGGCGGCCTGGCTCTCGGGCACCTGGCCTTCGGTCCACACGGTGGCCGTGCCTTGCAGCCGCAGCAAGGCCATGCCCGGCATCACGGTCGCGCCTTCGCTCACCATCAGTTCCGTGACCACGCCGCCGAGGGGCGCGGTGAGCGTGAAGCGGGGCTGCAGGCTGCCACTGCGCACCACGCGCTGAATCTGGGCAGGGCTCATGCCCGCCTGGCGCATGCGCTGCTCAGCCGCGTCGCGCAGGGTGGCCAACTGCGGGTCCTGCTCGGCCATGCGGGCCACCGCCAGGTACTCTTCCTGCGCCGCCACCCAGCTGGGCACGTAGATGTCGGCCAGCGGTGCACCCAGCGCCACGCGGTCCTGCGTGGCGCGCACATGCAGGCGTTCGACGAAGCCCAGCGATCGTGCGCTGACCAGCACCTGGTCGCGTTCGTTCCAGGCCACGTTGCCGGCCACCGACACCGCGCTGTCCAGCCGGCCTTCCGTCACTTCCACCGTGCGCAGCCCGAGGTTTTGCTGCGTTCGGGCACTCACGGTGACGCCGCTGGTATCGACTTCGTTGCCACCGGCGTAGCGGGGCACCAGCAGCATGTCCATGAACGGCGACTTGCCGGGTGCGTCGAAGTGCTTGCCCGGCACCATGGGGTCGTGGTAATTCAGGATCTTCAGCCCGGTCACCGGGTCCACATCCCCGGCTTTCAGGCCATCGCGCAGGTGGCGCTCGGTGGCTTCGAAACCTTGCGTGATGGTCCAGGCGCTGGGGTCCTGCGTGGATGCGGTGGCCGCCCCATCGGGTGCGGTGGGCGCACCTTGTGGCGTGGTCATGGCCATGCCGGCGTTCATGCCGACGGTCCAGGCGCCATAACCGACGGCGGTCAGGGTGGCCAGGGCCAGGGCCGTCAGCCCGATCAACGTGTTCTTTTTCATGGGGTCAGTCCGTTTCTGTTGGGTTCAAGGCCGCATCGATGGCCTCAGCCGACCGGGGAGCGTCGTCGGGCAGGAGGTACGCCAGCCGGGCCCACAGGCGCGCGGTCGAAAGGTGCAGATCGACGCGCTCCATCTCCAGGGCCAGGGCCGTGCGCCGGGCGGCGAGCACGTCGCCCAGCCGGGCGTTGCCGCCGCGGTAGGTGGCCTGTGCCAGGTCCACGCGCTGACGTGCCCAGGGCAGCCGCTCGCGGTCGATCAGTGCCAGCTGTTCCAGCCCGGCCCGCCAGGCAGCCAGCCAGCGCTCGGTCTCGGCGAGCGCCTCGCGCGCGCGCTCCTCGCGCTCGGCCTGCAACTCGTCCGCACGCGCCAGGCGCGCAGCCAGCACACGGTCCTGGCGCTGCGCCCGGTCCCATTGCAGCGGCACCGACATCGCCAGCGAAACCATGTTGTCGTAGCGTGGGCGCCGGTGGCTGAACATCAGCTCGGCACTCCAGTCGGGTTGGCGATCCTGTCGCGCCCATTCGGCGTCGGCCTCGGCGGTGGCCAGGCGCGCGCTCGCCAGCACCAGGTCCGGGTGTTGCTGCAGATGGGGCGCGAAGCCTGTGGTCGACAGCGCCAAGGGCGTCAGCGCGGGCGCATCGCCCAGGGGCCGATCGGGCGCCATGCCGGTCCAGCGGGCCAGCGCCTGGCGCGCGTTGACCAGGCCGGCCTCGGCGCCCAGCAAGGCTTGCTGTGTCTGGGCGACTGCGTCGCGCGCATTCAACCAGTCCACCGACGGGCTGCTGGTGCCAGCGGGCAGACCGCCGCGGGTGGCGGCTTCGGCCGCCTGGAGCTGCAGCCGGTTCTCGTTCAGCTGTGCACGCAGCAAGGCGACCCGTTGCTCCTGGGCGTGCCTTTCAAACCACGCGATGGCGGTGTCGCGCCGCAGGCTGGCGGCGCGCTGTGCCCGCGTGGCCAGGGCCACCTCGGCTTCGCGCTCGAAGCGTTGCGAGCGGGCCTGGCGCTTGCCCTCGGCGGGGAACGCCTGCATCAGCGAAACGGCCTTGCTGGTCATGGGCTCGGCCGATGTGCTGAAGCGGTTGTCGCCTTCGATGGGCAGGCTGTTGAGCGAGACCCGCAGCACCGGGTCGGGTCGCTGACCCGCTGCCACGGCGGCTTCCCGCGCCGAGCGGGCCGCGGCGTCCTGCGCACTCAGGGCCTGTGAGCGTGCCAACGCAGCTTCAACGGCCATTGAAAGATCCAGCGGTCCGTGGTCCGATGCCCGGGCGGGCAATGCGATGCCCAGCCACAGGGCCATCAGCAGGGCGGTGGTGTTGACGATGTGGTTGCGCGCCAGGGCGCGAACCACCGGCCTTGCGGGCTTGCTCATGCCCGTTTGAAAGGCTTGCATATCTCTGCTCCATGAAGATGAACATGGGCTGCGCGCGCCACTGGCGGGCAGCCGCGTCACGGACCGCACGCCAGCCTCAGCTGCGGTGCGCGGTCCGGATCAACGGAGTCAGAGCGTGGGGGGGCGCCAGACGCTGGCGGGAGCGCCGCGGGGCGGTGTGGGTGTGGCGGTCACGAGCAGGACGCTCGCCGGCAAGGCCTGAGCCACGGGCTGTGAGCGCGGAGCGAACCAGCCGGTGGGCGCCTGGCAGTCCTGGTCGGTCTTGCAGAGCTTGCCGGTGAGCGCCGCGGTCGCTGCGTCGTTGCAGCAGTCGCCGAGGTCGGCCATCGCTTCGCTGGTGTCAGCGGCTTGCATCGCCATCGCCTCGCCCATGGGGCAAGGCGCTTGCACAACGGCGCCCGCAGCCCAGCCCTGAAGCGGGATGGCGAGGCACAGCAGGAGCGCGATGAAAAAACGCATGGGACGGATTCTAGGCGGGCGAACAGGACACGGAGCGCGTGTTGCGTTTGATCTCGATCAACGGCGGTCGCAATGGCTGGCGCTGCCGGCCTGCCGCGGAGGACAAGGCACCGAACCGTAGGAGCAAAACACGCAGCAGTCGCCGGTTTGGGGTTTGAGCACGGCGTGGCACTGTTCGCATTCGTAAAACCAAACGCACGCGTCGGTGGGCATGGTTTCGGTCTTGCGGTGCCCGCAATGGGGGCAGGTCAGTGTGGAGCTGAGCTGGAGCGTGGTCATGGTGCTCTGCGATGGCGCCAGACATGCAGCGCAACGATCAACATCGCCAGGTAGTTGGCGACCATGAACCACGGTGTGTTCCAGGCCAGTCCGTCAAATCCCCAAGACGTCACCGGATAAAAAACGGGGGAGGGATAGAACTCGGCGGAATGCGTGAACACGTCGATCACGATGTGCGACCACCAGCCCAGCAAGGGTATCCAGAACCGGCCCAACCAGACCCAGCTGATGGCGGTGACCACACCGGCCGACAGGGCACTGTGCATCACACAATGCAGGTTGTGGGTGAGTGCCGTGTAAACCGGAGACGGCGGGGGCTCGTACCCCGGAAGGGCGTTGGCGTAGGCCAGCAGCACCGTCCAGCCGTCGGGCGAGAACAGGGCCAGATAAACGAGAGGCAACAACTGCGCAAGGTCGGGCACCACGGCCAGACCCACCGCCAGCACCGCGGTTCGGCGGTCCAGGCGCCGGTGCCGGTGCATCCAGGCCGCGCCAACGCCCACCCACAGACCATGCGCAAGGATGTCCATGCTCAATGACCCGGGTGTGGTGCTCCGCGATGAATGGGGACCGCCCGAAGGCGCAGCGCATTGCCAATGACCGAAACCGAACTCAGGCTCATGGCCAGCGCGGCAATCATCGGCGAGAGCAGCCAGCCGGTGAACGGGTACAGAAGACCCGCGGCCAGGGGAATACCCAGCGCGTTGTACATGAATGCAAAGGCCAGGTTCTGCTTCATGTTGGCCACAGTGGCCACCGAGAGCTCGCGCGCGGTGGCGATGCCGCGCAGGTCCCCCTTCACCAGCGTGAGCTGGGCGCTGTTCATGGCCACGTCGGTACCGGTGCCCATGGCGATGCCGACATCGGCGCGCGCCAGCGCCGGTGCGTCGTTGATGCCGTCGCCGGCCATCGCCACCACGCGGCCCTCGGCCTGGAGGCGTTCGACCAGCTGGAGTTTGTCGGCGGGCTTGACCTCGCCATGCACCTCGTCGATGCCCAGGCGCTGGCCCACGGCGCGCGCGGTGGTCAGGCCGTCGCCCGTGGCCATCACCACGCGGATGTGGGCCTCGCGCAGCGAGGCCAGGGCATCGGCCGTGGTGGCCTTGACCGGGTCCGACACCGCCAGCAGACCGGCCAGTGTCCGGTCCACCGCCAGGTGCATGACACTGGCCCCCTGCCCTCGCAGCGCTTCGGCTTCGGTGGCCAGCGGTGACACATCCACTCCGAGTTGATCCATCAGCGCCGTGTTGCCCAGCGCCAGCGACTGCGAACCCACAACACCCTGCACACCGATGCCGGATCCGGAGTCGAACCGTTCGGGCTTGTCCAGCACCAACCCCTGCTGTTTCGCGGCGGCCACGATGGCGGCGGCCAGCGGGTGTTCGCTGCCCTGATCGAGGCTGGCCGCCAGGCGCAGCACCTCGTCTTCGGAAAACCCACCGAAGCCGACCGCCCGCTCGAAGGTCGGCCGCCCTTCGGTCAGCGTGCCGGTCTTGTCCACGATCAGGGTGTCGACCTTGCGCAGATTCTCGATCGCGGCGGCGTCTCGGAACAGCACGCCGCTGCTGGCGCCGCGCCCGGTTGCCACCATGATGGACATGGGCGTGGCCAGACCGAGCGCACAAGGGCAGGCGATGATCAGCACGGCCACGGCGTTGATCAGCGCGTAGACCCAGCTCGGTTCGGGCCCGAACAGGCCCCAGCCCAGGAAGGTGAGCAAGGCGGCGCCCACCACGCCGACCACGAAATACCCCGCCACCTGGTCGGCCATGCGCTGCATGGGCGCGCGCGAGCGCTGCGCCATGGCCACCATCTGCACGATCTGCGCCAGCACGGTGGCCGATCCCACGTGTTCGGAGCGCATCACCAGCGCGCCGCTGGTGTTGAGCGTGGCGCCGATGAGCTTGTCGCCCACCCGTTTCGTGACCGGCAGCGGCTCGCCGGTGAGCATGGACTCGTCGAGTGCGCTGCTGCCCTCCACCACGGTGCCGTCCACCGGCACCTTCTCGCCAGGTCGCACACGCAGCAGGTCACCCACGTGCACATGCCCCAGGGGCACGTCTTCTTCCTGGCCGTCGGCGCCGATGCGGCGCGCCGTCTTGGGTGCCAGACCCAGCAGGGAGCGGATCGCCGCAGAAGTCTGCGAACGGGCCTTGAGTTCGAGCAATTGCCCCAGCAGGGTGAGCGAAATGATCACCGCCGCCGCTTCGAAATAGACCGCCACGCGTCCCATGGAGAGAAACGAATCGGGGAAGACCTGCGGGGCCACCGTGGCCACCACGCTGTACACAAAGGCCGCACCGGTGCCCAGACCGATCAGGGTCCACATGTTGGGACTGCGGTTCACGATCGACTGCGCGCCACGCACAAAGAAGGGCCAGCCCGCCCACAACACGATCGGCACCGAGAGCACGAGTTCGATCCAGCTCTGCACCGCCATGTCGAACCAGCCGAGCTGGTGACCGGCCATGGCCAGCACGGTGACGGCGATGGTGAGTGGCAGCGTCCACCAGAAGCGCCGCTGGAAGTCCTGGAGTTCGGGGTTCTCCTGTTCCTCCAGCTCGGGCAGCAAGGGCTCCAGCGTCATGCCGCACTTGGGGCAGTTGCCGGGGTGGTCCTGGCGCACCTCGGGGTGCATGGGGCAGGTGTAGACGGTGCCTGGCGCCCGGGTCGGGACGTCCACAGGGGCCGCGGTCGGCGCGGATGCATTGGTCGGCGAATGCACGGGGTGGTGGTGGGAGTGATCCATGGTCAGTGGCCTTGCCTTTGTGGGTGATGGGCCGTGGCGCCTTCATGGCGTCCACCGCTGTCTTCGGTTGCCCTCAGTGCTTGCCGGCGTTCCGATCCTGCAGTGCTTTCGCCTGCTCGTAGGCTTCGGGGGTGATTTCGCCCCTGGCCAGTCGCCGCTGCAGCAGTTCGTGCGGCGACCGACGTTCCGACCGCCGGGAGCGCTGCTGCGGAGACCAGAACGTGTAGACGACGATGATCACCAGAATCAACCAAAAAATCCACCAGAAGGTGTGCATGCCACCCATGTCGTACCCGTGATCAAAGAACATGGCGCCACTTCCTGGCTCAGTTGGGCGCTGCGATGGGCATGCGCTGCATCACCCTGTCCATGCCCTCGTGCATGGCCTGCGGGTGATCGGCCATCAGGGCGTGGCACTCGGCCGGCGTTGGGGCGGCAGCCGGGTGGTGCTGGGTGTGCTCGACCCCCTGCTGCGCCGCAGCGGAAAACGCCACACCGGTGACGGCCACCGCCAGAAGGGTCTGAATACGTTTGGACATGTCGATTTCTTTTCATGACTGAACGCTGGCGGGATGGCCACGCGGTCACTGTAGGCATCGGCTGGGGTCGGCAGAATGACCCGAAGATGACAAGAATGTCAGGATCAGCGCGACGAGGTCTGGCTCGCCTGGCGGTTGATCCCGTTGTGGTGGGCCTGGGTGTCGGACGGCCAACGGGACTTGATCCAGGACAGCACGGCCACGATGTCGGCATCACTGAGCGTGTCGCCAAAGGCCGGCATGTTGGAGGCGTAGTCCGCCAAGCCTGCAGCCTTGGCCACGCCCTCTTTGGTGAGGCGAATCAACACATCGTCAGGGTGGTGCCAGGTGTGACCGGTTTCGTCATGGGGTGGCGCTGGCAAGCGCCCGTCGGCACCCCGCTCCCGCCAGTTCGCCTGCCCCTCCAGGTTTGCACCGTGGCAACTGGCGCACTGCGCCTGATAGATCTGCGCCCCCCGCTGCAGCAACGCAGCGTCATCCAGGCGAAACACGCCCGCAGGGTTCGACCCGAACGGATCGGCGAAGCGCCACCAGAAAAAAGCTGCGGCCACCCCTGCCAGTGCAAGGCCGGCCGCAACAACACGGTAGGACCGGGATCGCAGGATCACTTCGCGGGCTGGATGTCGGTCACCATCATCTGACCATTTTCGTTCGCGGCCATGAACTGGATCTTGGCACCGACGGTGGTCTTGTCCAGCAGGGCCTTGTCCTTGACCACAAAGACCATGGTCATCCCGGGCATGTCCATGTGCTTGATGTCACCATGCTTGATGGTGATCTTGCTGGCTTCCTTGTTGATCTTGCGGACTTCACCATCGGTCATGCCGGGCATTTCCGCCATTTCCGCCATTTCCATTTTCCCGTGGTCCATGTTCATCTGGGCGAAAGCTGGGCTGCCGACAAAAGCCGTGACAGCCAAAACGGTTGCGTTCAAAAAAAGTTGCATCTTCATCGTGGTTCCTTGAGCGGTTGGGTTGAAACGTTGCTTGATGGAAATCGGGTTACTTGGCCGCCACCTTGACCTGCCCCTTCATGCCCGCGTCGAAATGCCCCACGTGCAGACACGCGAAATCAACGGCGCCAGCTTTGGTGAAATGCCAGATCACCTCGCCTTGTTTGCCGGGCGCGAGTGAAATCTTGTTGGGTTCATCGTGTTCCATGTCGGGAAATTTCTTCATCACCTCGTAGTGCTCCAGCAGCTCTTGTGGCGTCCCCAGGCTGAACTCGTGTTTGACGCTGTCGGTGTTCTTCAGCACGAAACGGATCGTTTCGCCTTGCTTGACCCGGATGTCCGAGGGCTGGAACCGCATGCCGCTGTTCATGTCGACCTGGATCGTGCGAGTGACCTTCGTGGCGACACCGGGCTTCCCGATCGGGGATTCGTGGTGTCCGCCGGCGTGGTTGCCGGCGGCCAGGGCGGCCGTGGTGACCAAAAGAGCGCCAGAGAAGACCAGAGCGGAGCGCAGGGATGGGACGGAGCGGGCAAATGACATGGAGGTTCCTTCGGGTGCGGGTGGGAAAGTGGTTGAGGAAGACAGTGTGGTGCAGTTCAGTGCGACATGCCTTTGGCGGTGGGCTTGATCGCCTTGGCGGTCGCCGGCGTCGTGTCGCTGTTGGCTGCGGGGCGTGGCGCCGGAGGGAGCGCGCCATTCCATTCGTAAGCGACGGTACCTTCCGGGAATTTGTAAGGACCCGGGTCCTTGTAATCACCCGGTTTCTGGTCCTTGCGGACCTTGAAGACCGTGAACATGCCGCCCATTTCCAGCGGGCCGAACTGCCCGGTGCCGGTCATCATGGGGGCCGTGTTGTCGGGAATGGCCATCTGCATCTCGCCCATGTCGGCCATGCCGCGCTCGCCCATCAGCATGTAGTCGGGTGCGACCTTCTGGATCTTCTTGACCAGGCCTCGGTGGTCCACGCCGATCATGGTCGGCACGTCGTGCCCCATGGCGTTCATGGTGTGGTGGCTCTTGTGGCAGTGCATGGCCCAGTCGCCCTCTTCGTCGGCGATCAGCTCGATCTGGCGCATCTGGCCCACGGCCACGTCGGTGGTGACTTCGTACCAGCGGGTGGACGGTGGCGTCGGCCCGCCATCGGTGCCGGTGACCAGGAACTCGTGCCCATGCAGGTGGATGGGGTGGTTGGTCATGGTGAGGTTGCCGATGCGGATGCGCACGCGATCGTTCAGGCGCACGTTCAGGCTGTCGATGGCCGGAAACACCCGGCTGTTCCAGCACCAGATGTTGAAGTCCGTCATGGTGTTGATCTTGGGCGTCTTGCTGCCGGGCTCCACGTCAAACGCATTGAGCAGGAAGCAGAAGTCACGGTCCACGGCGCTGATGTGCGGGTGTTGGGCCTTGGGGTGCGTCACCCACATGCCCATCATGCCCATGGCCATCTGCACCATCTCGTCGGCGTGCGGGTGGTACATGAAGGTGCCTGGTCGACGGGCCTCGAATTCGTAGACGTAGGTCTTGCCCACGGGGATGGCCCGCTGGGTGAGTCCGCCCACGCCGTCCATGCCGCTGGGCAGGCGCTGGCCGTGCCAGTGCACCGTGGTGTGCTCGGGCAGCTTGTTGGTCACGAAGATGCGCACGCGGTCGCCTTCGACCACCTCGATCGTGGGTCCCGGGCTCTGGCCGTTGTAGCCCCACATGTTGACCATGAAGCCCGGTGACACCTCACGCACCACGGGTTCGGCCACCAGGTGGAATTCCTTCACACCGTTGTTCATGCGCCAGGGCAAGGTCCAGCCGTTGAGGGTCACCACCGGGTTGTAGGGTCGGCCGGTTGTCGGGATCAAGGGTGGAGCGGTTTCGACCGACGTCTGGATGACGGGCTCTGGCAAACCGGCCAGGGCGGAGCGGGCCACGGCCAGGCCCGCCACGGAAGCGGCCGCGCCTGCGAAAAACTGTCGTCTGGAGTTGGTGTTTGTCATGTGTTGTGTCCTTTCAATGTGCAGCCGCAGCAGGGGCGTCTCCACCTGCTCCACCCAACGAGACAAAGCTGTCGGGTGCGCCACCTTGCAAGACCCACTGCAGATCGGCCTCGGCGATCCAGAAGTCGCGTTGCGCACCAATGGCCTCCACCGTGGCTTGTGACTGGTTGCGAACTTCGTCGAGAAGGTCCCAGACACTCTTGAGCATGCCGTTGTAGTGAAGGACCGTTTCTTCGGTGACGAACTCACGGATTTTCAGGACGTCCCCCTGGCTGTCGAGCGCCAGCGCATGGGCTGCCATGTAAGCGTTCATGGCCCCTTTGAACAGCGCCCGGTTGCGGAGGCTTTCTGCGGCAGGCAACTGGTTGCGAATCGCATCGGCGCGCTTCTGCAGATCGGCCTCGGCCATGGGCTGCGCCGGGATGGCTGGAAGTTGGTCCGGGAGCGAAAAAGCCTCCTGCAGGCCCGTTTGCCCCATGGTTTTGACCAGATTGCTTTGTGCCTGGGCGGCGGCTTGCTGCGCACGCCGGAGGTTCATCCGGGCGTTTGATGCGGCCAGTTGAACAGGCGACAGCTGCAACTTGCTCCAGTTGCCCACCGTCACCATGCGCTGTCCCAGCTCATGGGCGGCCTGGGCAGCTTCCAGCATGTCGCGCTGGTGCTTCAAGACCTGCTGAGCCGCCACGGCCTCCAGCCAGGCTTTGCGCCCTGCTGCCGCCACCTCCAGCACCTCGTCGGCATCCTCGATGCGACGTTGCAGGCTGGGGTCGAGCGCTGTCAAGCGGCCCTCAGCGATCAATTGCTCGTTCTTCGGACCCAGTTTCGACAAAGGACGGGCGAGTTCGCGATGCACCGTCCAGGCCATGCGAACCGCCGCCTCGGCCGTCGGGATGGCAACATCTGTGGTGCTGCCTGCCATCGTGGCGGATTCACCCGGATGGGCCTGCTCCCACTTGAGCACGTCGACATGGCCACGTTTGAGCGCACCCACCGCGTCATTGGCCCGACGCCAGTCGGATTCTTGAGAAGAACGGGCCGTCTGAGCGGAGAGCGCAAGCGGCAGGGCCAAGATGCCCGCCACCAGCAGTTGGCTCGTGGCCCGGTGACTAAACGAAGATTTCACTGCAATCGCTCCTTTTTGATATGGATCAAAAGGGGCGGATTCTGCGGGTGGTCGTCCGTCAACTCCCTGTCGGTTTGATTACAAAACTGTCATTTTTCTCCGAGCGGCCGCCCGCGCGGGCAAACTAGCGGTCAGGAGCACGACCGTGAAGATTCTGATTGTTGAGGACGAGCCCAAGGCGGGTGACTATTTGAAGCAAGGCTTGCGGGAGGCCGGCTATGTGGTGGATCTCGTCACCAATGGTGTTGACGGTCTCCACCATGGGCTCGAAGGCGACCACGACCTGTTGATCCTGGACGTCATGCTGCCCGGCATGGACGGGTGGCAGGTCTTGAGCAGCCTGCGCAGCCAGGGGCGGGAGATGCCGGTGCTGTTTCTCACCGCCCGCGATCAGGTGGAAGATCGCGTCAAGGGTCTGGAGCTGGGGGCCGACGACTACCTGGTCAAACCGTTTTCGTTTGCCGAACTGCTGGCCAGGGTGCGCACCATCATGCGGCGCGGTCGCTCGGGACTGGAAGCCACCACGCTGCAGGTGGCCGACCTGGAGCTGGATCTGTTGCGCCGGCGCGTGACCCGGGCGGGCAAACGCATCGACCTGACGGCCAAGGAGTTCGGCTTGCTGGAACTGCTGATGCGCCGCCATGGCGAAGTCCTGCCGCGCTCCTTGATCGCTTCGCAGGTGTGGGACGTGAACTTCGACAGCGACACCAATGTGATCGAGGTGGCCATGCGCCGCCTCCGGGGCAAGGTGGACGACCCCTTTGAACCCCGTCTGATCCAGACCGTGCGCGGCATGGGCTATGTGCTGGAAGAGCCGGAGGCTTCGAACTGATGCTCGGGCGACTGCCACTGACCGCGCGCCTGACCGCCTTCTACGCGCTGGTGTCGGCCACTGTGCTGGTGGGGCTGGCGGTTCTGGTGGCGTTTGCGACAAGCCGCCACTTTGTCGAACTGGACCGGGATTACCTGCAGGACAAGATCGGGCTGGTCCAGAAGATCGTCAGCGAATCCGAGTCGCCGGAACTGCTGTCCCGCCGGCTCGATGAGCTGCTGGGCAGCCACCACGGGCTCTTCATCGAGCTGCGCCAGGGCGACGGTGCGGTGCATGGCACCGAAGACATGGTGTTCCCCTCGGGCCTGGCCCCGGAAGGTGCCACCCCCACCGACTGGACCCAGGGTGATCAAACCCTGCGCGGCCTGAGCGCGCGCATCGAACCGCCCTCGGCTGCGTCGAACGCGGCGGGCGCGGACGGCGCGCCCATGCAACTGCTGATCGCCCTGGACACCGGGCACCACCTGCATTTCATGCGGTCCCTGAGCCAGACGCTGGCGCTCTACTCGCTGGGGGCCATCCTGGTCAGCGGCCTGCTGGGTTGGTGGGCCGCGCGCCGCGGCCTGGCGCCACTGCGCATCATGAAAGAGCGTGCCATGACGGTCACCGCGCAAAAGCTGGACCAGCGCATGCCCGTCGAAGCCGTGCCGGTGGAGTTTGCCGATCTTGCCGAAAGCCTCAACACCATGCTCGCGCGCCTGCAGGCGGACTTTGCACGTCTGCAGGAATTTTCCAGCGATCTGGCCCATGAGCTGAGAACCCCCATCAACAACCTGCTGACCCAGACCCAGGTGTCGCTGGCGCAGAAACGGGATGCCGAAGCCTACCGGGACATCCTGGCCTCCAACGCGGAAGAGTTCCAGCGACTGGCGCGCATGGTGTCCGACATGCTGTTCCTGGCCAAGACGGAGCACGGGCTCGAACTCCCCTACCCGGAAGCGATCTCGCTGGATCAGGAAGCGCTGGACCTGTTCGATTTCTACGATGCCGTGGCCGATGAAAAGCGCATCCACTTGAAGATCGCGGGAGAAGCCCAGGTCATGGGGGACCGTTTGATGGTCCGGCGAGCCATCGGCAACCTGCTGTCGAATGCACTCAGGCACTCGCCTGCTGATGCCGAAGTCGAGGTGGCCATCGAAGAGAGGACTGGCGAAGCCACCCTTTGCATCTCCAACAGGGGATCGACCATCGCGCCCGAGGTCTTGCCACGGTTGTTCGATCGTTTCTTCCGCGTGGACAAATCGCGCAGCCATCCGGAATCCGATGGCACAGGTCTCGGCCTGTCCATCACCCAAGCCATCATGGCGGCCCACGGCGGTTCCGTTTCAGTCACATCGGCCGAAGGGAAGACCACCTTCTGCCTCACGTTTCGCAGCACGCCTGCGATTTGAGCCTTGAACACCTTCCGCCGGGCCATTGGCGTGGGGGTGCCGGAACTCGATGCCTGCTTTGCCGCGCTGGCGTGTGAGTTGCCGTTCCGCTTCAGTTCTGGACAAATGCATGGCAATTGCAGCAGGCGGCGAGAACAGTGCTTGCTGCAACAGCGCTCGCCTTGCCAGGGCCTGGTGGTGTTTTGGGTGGCACCTTGAAGTTCGGATCACAGAAAACGGAGGTTTCATCCGCCTTCCCGCCCATGATGTGAACGGGCGCACCGCCAAAAATGCGTTCCAGGACGTCCCGGGACGTCTTGCAGGACACCCTGAAAGCCCCGTTTCCCCTGGAGAAACGGGGCTTTTTTTCTGGGCGTCCCGTCGCGGTTCCTGCCATCCCAGGTTTTCCTCGCAAGCGGGTTGGCACCCTCGGTCGTCAGGAAGACCCCGTCGTCGTCTCCATCAGGCTGCGGGTGACGCGCGGTGGCTCCTCACCGAGGTGAAAGGCCAGCTTGCGGTCACGCAGCGCCACGTCGGCGGCGGTGACGCGGTCGAAGCGCCGCAGGTGATCGGTCCAGGACTCGTCGATGATGACTTCGACAAAACGGCTGGGGTCGTGGATGTCGTGCAGCAGCTCCCATGACAGGGCCCCGTGGCGCAGGCGGCTGCGGCGCCCCTCGCCCAGCATCAGGTCGCGGAAGTCGGCCGCGCGTGCCGGATCGATGCGGTACTCGACCATCACCATCACATGGCCCCGGGGCGGCGGTTCTGTGATCTGTGGCGCCGGAAAAATGCGCTTGGGCGTGAGGTCGTCCTCCAGCCCGGAGTCCGGCATCAGGCGGTTCGCCAGAAACATGGAGAGCAGCCCAGTCACGGAAGCGATGCCCAGGCTCACCGGTACGCTGGTCCAGGTGGCCACCTGGCCCCAGATCGCGGCCCCCAGGGCGCTGGCGCCCATGATCGCCATCTGGTACATGGACATGCCGCGCGCACGCACCCAGTCGGGCAGGCCCATCTGGATCGAGACGCTGAGCGTGTTGGCGGAGGTGATCCAGGCCGCGCCGCCCAGGAATATCGCCGGCACCGCCACCCAGACCTGGTCGGTCAAGGCCATGGTCGCCATGGCACCCGCCTGCAAGGCCGTGCCACGCAGGACGAGACCGTTACGCGGATAACGGCGGCGCAAGGCGGGCAGGAACGCCGCAGACGCGATGGCGCCCGCGCCCATGGCCGCCAGTAACAGCGTGAAGGTGCCGGCACCGCCGCCCTGCATGCCGCGTGCCAGCAGGGCCAGCAGCGCCAGCAGCGCGGTCGAATGGAAGAAAAAGATCGAGATGCGCAGCAGCACGCCCTTCAGGTGGTAGGACTGGGCCACGTACTGCAGGCCCACGCGCATCGCGGTGCCCAGGCGCTCGCGCCCCAGCGGGTGCGGCTTGTGCTCGTGCTTCCAGCGGCTGATGATGACCGCGGCCACCACGGACAACACCGCGTTGAGCAGGAACACCCAGGCGCTGCCGGCACTGGCGATCAGCGCGCCGGCCACCAGCGGGCCGATGATGCGCGAGGCGTTCATCGACACGCCGTTGAGCGCCAGCGCCGCCGGCAACTGGTTCCGGGGCACGATCGTGGGCACGATGGCCGAGAACACCGGCCAGCGCATCGCCATGCCGATGCCATTGAAAAACGTCAGTGCCAGCAGCAGGGCCGGGGTCATCGCGCCCAGGAAGATGAAGGCGCTCAGGATCGACGCCACCACCGCCACCCACAGCTGGGTGAAGAGGAAGAAACGCTTGCGGTTCAGGCCGTCGGCCAGCGCGCCGCTGGGCAGGCCCAGCAGGAACACCGGCAGCGTGGACGCTGTCTGCACCAGCGCGACCCAGATCGGTGTCGTGGTGAGCGAGGTCATCATCCAGGCGGCCGCCACATCGCTCATCCACATGCACACGTTGGCCATGAGCCAGGTGATCCACAACATGCGGAAGACCGGCTGGCGAAGCGGCGCGATGGGGGACAGGTCGTCGTCGGTGCGTGGCATAGGGGCACTACTGTAGAGGGCGCAGCTCCCTTCACGCTGAAATGGTTGGAATCACCCTTGAAATGGCCTGTGCCTCGAACCGTTGGCCGCAGTGGCCCGCTGCCTGGTGACCGCCTTTGGCGTTGTGACGTCTCCCCGGATCCGATCACTTCCCAACCGGCGTTGGGCGGCTCCCGGCTTGTTGATCCGACCGCTCCCCAACCCCTCTCAGCGTCGCGGTCGCGGGTTCAGACGCGCTCGATGATCAGAGCGATGCCCTGCCCCACCCCGATGCACATGGTGCACAGCGCGTAGCGCCCGCCCGTGGCGTGCAGGCGGTTGACCGCCGTGGTGGCCAGGCGGGCGCCACTGGCGCCCAGCGGATGACCCAGCGCGATGGCGCCGCCCCAGGCGTTGACCCGTTCATCGTCGTCCTGCAGACCCAGGGTGCGCAGCACCGCCAGGCCTTGGGCGGCAAAGGCTTCGTTGAGTTCGATCACGTCCAGCTGCTCCAGCGTCAGGCCGGTGAGCGCGAGCACCTTCTGCGTCGCTGGCGCCGGGCCGATGCCCATGATGCGCGGGGCCACGCCGGCCGTGGCCATGCCGACGATGCGGGCCTTGGGCGTGAGTCCGTTCTTGGCGGCGGTGGCTTCATCGGCCAGCAGCAGCGCGCAGGCGCCGTCGTTCACGCCGCTGGCGTTACCCGCCGTCACCGTGCCGTCGGGCCGCACCACGCCCCTGAGCTTGGCGAGTGTTTCGAGGCTGGTTTCGCGCGGGTGTTCATCGGTGTCCACGACGATGGCGTCGCCCTTTTTCTGCGGAATGCTCACGGCGCAGATCTCGCGCGCCAGATGACCGGCTTTGATCGCGGCGACGGCTTTCATCTGGCTGGCCAGGGCCATGCGGTCCTGCGCCTCGCGCTCGATGCCGTAGTCGGTGGCGACGTTTTCTGCCGTTTCGGGCATGGAGTCCACGCCGTACTGGGCCTTCATCAGCTTGTTGACGAAGCGCCAGCCGATGGTGGTGTCGTAGACGGCGTTGTTGCGGCTGAAAGCGCTCTCTGCCTTGGGCATGACGAAGGGTGCGCGGCTCATGCTTTCCACGCCGCCGGCGATCATCAGGCCGGCTTCACCGGCCTTGATGGCGCGTGCGGCCGTGCCCACGGCGTCCAGGCCGGAGCCGCACAGGCGGTTGATGGTGGCGCCCGGCACCTCCAGCGGCAGGCCGGCGAGCAGGCTGCTCATGTGGGCGACGTTGCGGTTGTCTTCACCGGCCTGGTTGGCGCAGCCGAAGAGCACGTCGGTGATGGCGCCCCAGTCGACGTTCGGGTTGCGCGCCATCAGGGCACGCAACGGGATGGCGCCGAGGTCGTCGGTGCGCACGCTGCTGAGCGCGCCGCCGTAGCGGCCGAAGGGGGTGCGGATGGCGTCGCAGATGAAGGCCTGGGTCATGGGTGTCTCACGCAATCGGGTTGAAGGAATGTGTCGGTGCGATGCAGGTCATGCCCGCTGCCGCCTGAGCCAGGGGCTGATGCGGTAGCGTTCGCCGCGGTAGTGCGCGTCCAGCGCCTCCAGCACCTGCGTGGCGCCCGCGACGCTCCAGCGCGCCAGCCACTCGAACGGCCCGGCCGGGTAGTTGACGCCGAGTTTCATCGCGGCGTCGGCGCCTTCGGGGGTGCACACGCCTTGCAGCACGGCGTCTGCGGCCTCGTTGATCAGCATCGCGATCGTGCGCGCCACCACCAGCCCGGGCGCGTCGGCCAGGGGCACGGGCGCAAAGCCGAGCGCGGCGAGCCAGGCTGGAGCCTGCTCACGCCAGGCGGCGCCGGCCTGGGGCGCCACCGCATACGCGAGCGCGCCGCCGGACACCGTCGGCCACAGCAGCGGGCGGTCAAACACCGCCACGTCGGCCACCCCTTCACGCGCCGCGATCTCACCCGCGGTGCGACCGTCCGTGAGCACGAGCCGGGCGTCGCCGATGTCCAGGCCCACCCAGGCACTGTGCCGCTCACGTGAGGGTGCGGCGTCGCAGGACAGCCCGCCCTGGATGACGAGCTGTTCCAGTCGGTCGGCGATCTCGCCGTCGCCGTGCACGGTGACGGGGCCCGCCGCCATCGGTGCCTCGTGCGCCGTCGCGGGCAGCGCGGGTGCGCCCTCGGGGTAGGTGTAGAAGCCGCGCCCGCTCTTGCGGCCCAGCAGGCCACCGTCCACCAGCTCGCGCTGGACCAGCGACGGCACGTAGCGCTTGTCGCCAAAGTTGGCCTCGAAGACCGAGTTCGTGACCGCGAAGTTGGTGTCGTGGCCGATCAGGTCCATCAGCTCACAAGGCCCCATGCGAAAACCCGCCGCCTTCAGGCAGGCGTCCAGGCGCTGCGGCGTGGCCGCCTGCTCCTGCAGCAGGGCCAGGGTCTCGGCGTAATACGGCCGCGCGATGCGGTTGACGATGAAACCCGGCGTGCTCCGGGCGTGCACCGGCACCTTGCCCCAGGCCACGCTCAGGGCTTCGATGACCCGGGCCACCGCCGCATCGGTCTGCAGCCCGGACACCACCTCCACCAGCTTCATCTGCGGCACGGGGTTGAAGAAGTGCATGCCCACGAATCGCTCGGGCCGTTGCAGGCCGTTGGCGATGGCGGTGACGGAAATCGACGAGGTGTTGGACGCCAGGATGGCGGTCTCACCGACCACCGACTCCAGCTGCCGGAACAGGCTGCGCTTGGCATCGAGGTTTTCGACGATAGCCTCGACCACCAGCGCGGCGCCCGCGGCCGCGTCCAGCGAAGGGATCGGCTCGATGCGCGCCAGCGTGGCCGCCGCAGCCTCGGCGGTGATCTTGCCCCTGGCCACCAGGCCATCCAGCGTCGCCGCGAGTTTCGTCTTGGCCTGCGCCGCGGCACCCTCGCGCATGTCGAAAAGGAACACCGGGTGGCCCGCCTGGGCCGCCACTTGCGCGATGCCCGCACCCATGATGCCGGCGCCGACGACCAGCACCGGCGCGTTGTTGAGAGAGGTCATGTTGCGCTCGGAATCCAGGGGGCGGGTCGTTTGGCAAGGAAGGCGGCGAAGCCCTCGCGCGCCTCGTCGGTGCCGCGCACGCGGCTGATGGTCTGCGCGGTCAGCTCTCGCGCCTCGGGCGTGATCGGCCCGACGTGCAACTGGGCGAACAGCTGCTTGATCTCGGTTTGCGCGTTGGGGCCGCCAGCAAGCAGCTCCTGGACGGTCGCATCCACCGCGGCGTCCAACGCTTCCAGGCGCACCACCTGCTGCACCAGGCCGATGGCCAGCGCTTTCGCGGCATCGATGCGCGTGGTGGTGAGGGCCAACCACTTCGCCTGGCGCTTGCCCACCGCGTTGGTCACATAGGGGCCGATCACGGCCGGCAGGATGCCGAACCGGGCTTCGCTGACGGAGAAACTGGCGTTGTCGGCGGCCACTGCGACGTCACACGCGCAGGTCAGTCCGACGCCCCCACCGAGCGCCGCGCCCTGCACCCGCGCCACCGTGGGTTTGGCGCAGGCTTCGATGCGCGCCAGCATGCCGGCGAAGCGGCGCGCGTCCGCCAGGTTCCATTCGTGGCTCGCGGCGCTGGCGCGCTGCATCCACTGCAGGTCGGCCCCCGCGCTGAAATGTTTGCCGTCGCCCGCCAGCACGATCACGCGCACGGTAGGGTCGGCCTCCAGCCCGGTGAACGCGGCGTCGAGTTCACCGATCATGGTTTCGTCGAAGGCGTTGAACACCGCCGGGCGCGACATGGTGACCTGGGCCACGCCAGGGATGCGCCGCGAGACGACCAAGGTATCAAAAATGCTCATGTCCATCATTCAGTAGGTTTCCAGATGCAGGCGCCCTTCGCGCTTGAGCGCCGCGCCGATCTGCTCCCAGCTCAACCCGGCCTGGGTGGCCACGTCGCGCAGCGCCAGCACCACGCCCTCTTCCATGCTTTTGAGGCCGCACACATAGAAGTAGGTGTTCGGGTCCTGCAGCAGCACGGCCAGGTCGGCCGCGCGTTCGCGCATCGCGTCCTGCACATAGCGCTTGGGCTGGCCCGCCGTTCGGCTGAAAGCGAAGTGGGTGTCGATGAAGTCCTTGGGCAGGTTCTGCAGCGGGCCGAAGTACGGCAGTTCTGCCTGCGTGCGGGCACCAAAGAACAACATGAGCTTGCCGCCTTCGAACTTGCCCGACTGCCGCAGGCGGCGGCGCCACTCGGTCATGGCCCGCATCGGCGCCGAACCGGTGCCGGTGCAGATCATCACGATGTTCGATTTGGGGTGGTTGGGCATCAGGAAGCTGGTGCCGAAGGGGCCGATGACTTCGACCGTGTCGCCCACCTGCAGGTCGCACATGAAGTTGCTGGCGACCCCACGCACGGGCTGACCGCTGTGGTCTTCGAGCACGCGCTTGATGGTCAGCGAGAGGTTGTTGTAGCCCGGGCGTTCGCCGTTGCGCGGGCTGGCGATGGAGTACTGGCGGGCGTGGTGCGGTTTGCCTTTGGCGTCGGTGCCGGGCGGGACGATGCCGATGCTCTGGCCTTCGAGCACGGGGAAGGGCATGCTGCCGAAGTCCAGCACGATGTGGTGGGTGTCGTAGTCGTGGCCGGCCTGTTTGCCGACTTCGGTCACGCGCACGTTGCCGGTGACGGTGGCGGTGACGCTCTTGTGCGCGGCCTTGGGGCCGTAGAGGTTGGTGTAGGCGTGGGCGGCGCTCCAGGGGGGAATGGTGGCACCAAAGGCGGCGGACTTGAAGGCTTCCTGGCCGGTCGGGTCGGCCGTGGTTTCTGCGGTGGCTTCGGTCTCGGCCTCGGCTTCGGTCTCGGCGCTGACCACATCGGCCGCTTCATCACCCACCAGTGCGGCGCGTTCGGCCGCCGACAGCTCGACGGGCAGCGTGTCCCAGGTGAGCTGCTCGGCCAGCGAATAGGCCTTGATGCGCGGCATGGTGCGGTAGTTGTCGATGGAGCCGGTGGGGCACGGCGAGATGCAGTCGTTGCACCAGTTGCACTTCTCGGCATCGACCACATAGTTGCGCGAGTCGTGCGTGATGGCCTGCACCGGGCAGATGGATTCGCAGGTGTTGCAGCGGATGCAGATTTCCGGGTCGATCAGGTGCTGCTTGATGACGGCGGCTGCGGCAGGCGCGTTCATGGGGTGTCTCCGTGGGGGTGTTCTTTGGGCAGTGTAGGTCGGGGGGTTTGGCCTGGTTCGGGGGATTGCTTTTGCCTTGGGTTTCTGCGTTGGGCTCTTTCTGGCTTCTGGGTTGGCGTTGGCCTGGCGCCGCGCGACACGGTGCGGCCG